>NZ_JAPZDS010000013.1 GCF_029813115.1 Aureimonas sp. SK2 | reverse complement strand
CTTTGGAACTCGATCGTGCACACGCCCAGGAATATCTCGACGACTTTAGAGACGAGTTGGTCTGGCTTGCGATTGGGCGACCGACCGGCGCCTTGGGCGAGGTAGGTTCCGATTACAGTCGCGACCTGGTTGATGCACTCAGAGCGTTCGCTGATACCGCCGGACGCGTGCTAGAACATCCAGCCCGCGAAATCCGCGAGGTGACTGCGTCGGCACCCGCGGCACGGGTGCGCCCCAATTCAGAAACCTTTCGTGCCGCGATGCGGCGGCCCGGGGCTCGCACTTATCCGGGCCGTGCCGCACAGGAGAGCGCGGATGTGCCGGAGAATCGCTATCTCCGCAGCATGGTCGAGCATTGCCGGCGCCTCGCACGATCGGTTGCTCGTTCGTCAGACCGCCACCAAGCGCACCTCGCTGCCAGAGCGGCACGCGAAAAGGCGCGGGCGGCTGATCTGCTGGCCATTGAGAGGATCGAGGTCGATCAGGAGATTTTCGACAACCAGCTTTCCGATATCCGTAGACGCTTAGATGCCATTGTCGGCTGGGTTGAATCTTCGATCCCGCCTGGACCGGGGGAGCGGAAATACCGTTTCACGGTCGGAAAGGAGTTCGGCGCCAAGGAGTTCTTTTATCGGAACCCTGACCGCGATGCCCGTTATGACGAGCGCGAAGGCATAAACTTCAGCGTGGCCCGGCTCCCCGATGCGCTTCATGACCTTGTGAGGGCCGCTCACAGCTTCGATAAGGATCTTGAACTGACCCTAACCGGCAAGGCCGACATCACTACTTTTCGGACGGGAAATGGCAAGGTGGGCCGCCGAGCGACCTTCACGCAAATTTCAAATGTTCAACCTCACTCGCCAGTTCTTGGGCGTCGTGAAACCACGCGCTCCCGGTACGAGCGCAATGGTTGGCATCGGCCTATAGTCGGCAAAGAACGCGAAGAATATCGCTCGGAGGCGCGCACGGCGCTCGCGCGCGCCGCCCAATTTGCTGAACGCGTTCAAAGTGGCACAGCCGTCTCGTCCGATCTCAACATCATCGCAAATTCCCTAGACCGTCAGGACGCGGGGTGGAGCCATCTCAAGGTCGTTCCCAGTTCGATGTTCCCAATGGGCATGCGCTTCGTTCAGCCCCCCATTTACGCTGCGGCGCTGGCAGCCTTTCATAAAGTTTCTGCAATGGAGCAGTGCACAGGCCTTAGCGGAGATACGCTCGACAAGCTCGGGCGCATCAACACCCTGCATGCCAGCGCACTCTACGAGCGCTGGTGCCTGATCAAGATCATCGCCGTACTGGTGCAGGATTTCGGCTTTGTGCCACAAGGCGACTGGGTGGAACATGTGGTCACGTCCGTGTCTCGGGCTGGAAAGCTCGATGGCACCGGCTTCTCGCTCAGTTTCACGCGAGCCCATCCAAGCATGACTGCTCGCCTTGATGCGGAGCCCGTACTAGCCAACGGGCGTCGCCCCGACTTTCGCCTGCGTTTCACCATTGGCCCCGACTTCCCCTCACGGGGCGGCGTTGATGAACCGGGGCGGGGTCATCAACGCTCGATCTTCCGAAACCTGACACGGCAGCACTCCGGCCTGGTCATGGATGCCAAGTTTCGCACGCGGTGGAAGCAGGCAGAACTCCCTGCGATGCTCAGGCTGCTGGTTGATATCAAGGACTATGGACAGGACGGTGACCGCGTCTTCATCCTACAACCTGCCAAGGCGGCAATTGCACACAGGACTTCTCCGCTCGTCTGGGGCCGGGACTGCGACTATGGGCAGGAACACCCGACGAGCCGCGCTCACGGCAGCATCCAGCTTGCCGCCGACCCAGTCTCCGGCGCGGCGTCGTTAACCAATCTTCGACGCCTGATCGCTCTGGAACTTCAGGAAGTGTTCCCGGAGCCGGAGGCTGGGGAACTGGACAGTGGAAGCGTCGGCGGGAGTGATGACCGATGGGCAGGGCCTATCGAAATTTGTCGATCCAACGCCAGTTTCTGTATCAACTGCGGCGAGGCTCACGAACCGGCTGACGTTACGCCGGATCGGACCGATAGAGGAAACCGAAAGTGGTATTATAAATGCTCTCGGTGCGGGACCGGGACAATGCAGACGCGCTGCTTCGGCTGTGGAACATTCTTGTACAAGAACGGCCTGCAATTGACTTACCATCTGACGGTCGCCGACCAAATCTCAAACGTGGTCTGCCATGACTGTGGTGCAGGATTCTGACTTTTGCTGGAAAATCACAGGCCAATGTAACTAGGTGCGGCGGCGATGCCTGAGCAGTTGCCGATAGCCGCCGTCGATGAGAGCCTTTCCGGCTTCGACGAAGGCGATAACGGCGTCACGCAGCGGTGATGTCTTCCAGGGATCGGTTTCGACGCGCGCCGCGCCGTAAATCGCTATGGCGATTTCGCGATAGGTGGCGCCGTCCATGCGGCCGTCGGCGGCGCGAATCCTCAAACGGAAGCGGCGGCGCTGATCGCGGGTCATGCGGGTGTCGCGCAACGGCGGGCGTTTGAGCCAGGCGCGCGACAGGCGTGCGAGCGCATCTATGCGATCGAGAAGGTCATCATCGATCGGAATGACCGCCGCGAGTTGATCGTTTGGGGATGTCCCGGGAAGAAAGAGGACCTGGAGATCGTAGTGGGGAAGGGTGGAGTACGATCCCTCGGGGCCGTCACGCTTCGCGCCGAACCTGTCGGCGAGCACATTCGGGGCGGAGGGCAGGAAGTTTGGCCGGTGCGTCAGGAAGACGACGGTTGGATCGTTCGATGGCGACCACACCACCAGTTGCTCCGCCGCGGAAAGGTTTGGCGTTGCGGGGAAATCGCAGCCCCCAGCGCTGCTGCGCTTCGTGAGGCAGCGGCAGGGTTTCGGCGCCGGCGTTGACCAGGCTAGCGTAATGGTCCTGATAAGGACTGCTTCTGCGAAGGCATTCCCAGGCCAGCCCTTCGATCGGCAGGAAATCGAAGAATTCGTAGCTGCTGTCGTTACGCCAGTCTGATGTATCGGGCCTCATCGCATCAACTCCCCGCGTGGTGCGCGCAAGTCGAGAGCCCATTGTTCGCGACACGGGGTGAGGGTCGGAAGCCTGAGCGAGAGCATCGCGTGATGTCGAAACGGCATCACGCTCTTCGCCGACTGTCAGCCGTGGGCCTGACGAAGAAGGTGCCGATAGCCGGTATGTGTCATCCAGCGGGCGCGATCGAGATGGCTATCGTAGATATGCCGGCAGCGTTCAGGTTCGCGAACGGGATCAAGCCCGAACAGCACCTGCACGGCTTCTTCCCATCGCGCACCCTCGGCAGCCGCATCCAGCAAGCGGACGTAGAGTTTGACATGCGATCTGTCGTAGTCGGTGAGCTCTCGACTGGACGGTGCGATGTCCTCGAATGGTTCGATCATGGGGCAGACTCGGTGGGTAAGCGACGCCCATCTCTTAACGAGGTTTGGTCCGAAATGGAGGCAATGCGACCGAGGGCCGGCTTTGCTGCCCACAGGTCAGCGCGAGCCCATAGACCGGTTCGGCTTGTTCCGATGATCATCGACCAGCAACACCCCATGCCCTCGGTCAGTCGACAGGAAGACGATGCCGGCGGCTTCCAAGGCCCTGCGTGCCTGATCGCGTGTCGTCTCATACACATCGAGTCCGCTTTCGGATTCGAGGCGCTTGAGTGCTGTCAGCGATATGCGGGCCTTGTCAGCGAGCGTCTCCTGCGTCCAACCCAGCAACGCGCGTGCGGCCCGGGATTGTCGGGCGGTGATCATGCATGATCACCTCCCATCGCAACCGATACGCGCTCCAGAACTACGGCTATTTTAGTCGCATCTGCCTCTCTCAACCAGCTTGAAGGCCCGAGTTGAGGCCGGTGTTGCCATGGTTTGACCCGGCTGATTCGCCTGATCGCACAGATTTTGCCGGTAACAGCAAAGTTCTGATGTCCGGCTCGCCGGTAAAGCCATGCGGTGCGTCTTTGGTCTCGGGGAGACCATCCGGGTATGCACCAGCGCCCCTATCGCGACTTGAGCGGGATGGCGGCCCCGGCCTTTCGGCCGGGGCCTTAGCGTGCCGCCTCAGTCGCCGCGGCGACCGTTGGGGCGGGACCAGATTAGCGAGTAACCCTCGCCGTCCTCGTCATCGAAGAGGTTGGCGTAGATGGGAGCGGTGAAGCTCGGATCGTCGAGCTTGAGGCCCAGATAGTCGCGGCCCTCGTTGGAGCGCTTGGACCAGGCGGCGCCGATCTCGGCGCGGCCGACCAGAACCCGGTGGCTGGGGGCGTTCTCGCCGTTGGCGCGCTGGTCAGGGATGATGCGCACGCCCTTGGACTGGAGGTTGAGGGTGACGATTTCGCCGGTGAACTCGTTCGAGCCGGTCTTCTTGAAGGTGCCGATGGTCGCCATGATAAGTCTCCGTTTTCCGTTTCCAGCCCGCACCATTGCGGCCTCGATGGCGATCGACCGGCCGGAGGCGAGCGCCGCCACATCGCTTGCGACCGCAGCGCAGCGGAGGATGGCGCAGGCGCGACTTTGTTGTTTCGCGAGGAATGACGGCGTAGCCGGCAGGGGAGGAAAGTCGGGACCAGCCGTTGTGGCATAGGCGCTCGAGGCGAAGCCGTCCTTCGGCCAGATCAGGCCATTGAAGAGGCCGTTTTGGAGCGGGCACGGACGGACGGATGACGGAGGCGGTGGCGGCCTTCAATCCTGGTAAAGAAACCTGACCGGCGATCACAGGCGGAGGCTCGCCCGGCCCGGGGCCGTGGATGCGCATTTCCCTGTCTCGCCAGCCTTGACCGGACGTCTCGACACCGGGAGCCCCGCGGGTGCGACACGGTTGCCGCCGCTCAATGCGCTCCATCCCACCGCAGCGGGAGGGCACGGAGGAGGCTCCGTCTCTTCTCTCCCTGACGGGCCGACCTGATGACGTGAACGGCCGTGTAAAATCGCAGTCTAGTCCGGCGAGCGGACGTCGCAGTGTCAGGCTTGGGATAGGTTCCCGGCCGAAGGGCCGGACGCCGCCATTCCGGTGATGCGGGCGAAGGCGACGATGCCGACCGCAATGGCCCCGACAATCGAGAAGGCGAGCTGCCAGCCTTCGGATGGCATGGTGTGCTTCACGATGCCATGGGTGGCATGGAAGCCAGCGACCACGGCCGGGGCGACGAACGCGGCGGCGACAAGCAGGCGCGCCCAGGTCGGACGGACGGTGGCGAGCAGGAGTTGGCCGATGCCGAAGGTCAGCCCGGCTGCCGCAAAGCCGACGAGGATCGCGCCGAGCCATCCCGCGCCCGTGCCATAGGCCCATGTGCCCGCAGTCACGCCTGCGAAGAACGGAAGCGCGAACACGGCGAGCGTGAAGAGCAGCCAGCAGAGGAACCCGATGGCGGCTATGCTGAGCAGGATACCGATGAAGATCATGGTGGTGTCTCCGCAAGTGTCAGACAGATGCGCCTCCACCACCACCGCGGCGCAACAGCGAGATTAGCAGAGATCGCGTCGCTGTGGGAGCGGAGGCGCGCAGCATCCGTCGTTTGTGCGACCCTGTTCGCCTCTCATGAGGCGAATGGGTCGATTTCGCCGACGATGGCGGTTTCGTCACCGTCGTATTCGGTCGCGGGGGTGACGGAGAGCGTACCATCGCCGGCGCGGAAGATGACGATGGCGGTCATCAGGGTGGCGGCGAGGCTGAAGGCGAAGGCGTGAGCGGTTTGGAAGGACATCGGCCTGGCTCCTGCTTGAGCGGAGGTCCATCCCCCGCTGACAGGCGCCCGAAGAGTCTGGCCGTTGGCCGCAATCACCGCGTGAGGCGAAGCCGGAGCGGCGGCACGCGCATGCGTAGTCCGACCCTTTACGGGTTGATGGCTTCAGGCCATCGGTTGGACCAAGGATCAGCGTCTTGAAGCGGGATGGTGCGCGGGATCAGGCGCCAGTTGATGGCTTCGAGAGCTTGACAAAGTGCCATGAAGACGCGGGCCAAGTTGGCCCCCATCTGATCCGATCATTGCCCCGTGCATGGGCCTGATATCGAATGGTGTTGCCCTTCAACGAGAGCGAGGAGCGGGTGCGGCAAGCGCTCAGCAGGAACTGCCGCCAAATTGCGAGACCTCGGCGATCAAAGCATCGAGAACCTGGGTCAGCTTGGATGTATCATATGCTCCTGATGCCAGCGTGTCGGCGTTCTGCCTCATGAAGTGGTGGTCGTAGGATTCCTTGTGCTCGAGTGCACCGTGCCAAGCGTCGATATCTCGCTTGTAATTGCTCCAGATCACCCGAGCTGGCGGGTAGTCGGGCAAATTGAGGTCAAGGTAACATTCCATGGCGGCCGCTCGCCCATTGATGTCGCAGTCATTGAGACCCTCGGGGCCGAGTGCTGGGAACCGCCGTAGTGCCTCGATTTGCGGCAGAACCATCGAGCGCAAATTTCCCGGCATCTTCAATTCTTGGAGCTTACGGTAAGCGTCGACTCCCTCCGCATCATTATCGAGCAGGAACAGCACTGGGTTCTGGATATCGATCCGCACGAGGCCTTCGGCGAATTTGACGAGGTTGCCAGTGCCCCAGAAATGATGCCGTTCCTCGCCGTCGATGAAGCGGAAGAAGTCGGCGACGTCGGGCCGCAGAAGGTCGAGCGCTCGACGCAGAATACGCGCATCCGATGCGCCTTCGGTTGCAACCAGAATCGCATGAGTTCGCTGTGCGCCGGCCGCAAAGAAACTGCGTTCGACCCAGCCCGCGTTCACGATATTGCCGAATTGCCAAGTCACTTCGGCGTCCGAATTGTCGGGGCTCAGGGCGAAAATCCGCAACATTGACGGCGCGCTGAGGATGCATAGCCTAGCCGAGAGAAAGCTGGCTTCGGACCAATACATATCTGCGTTTTCGGTCCAAGGTGCGCGGGCAAAGAGTGCGGCGTGCGCGGCGAAGCGTCCTTGCGCGATCGTGTCGTCTTCAACGTATTCGTGGGCGAGACTGGCCAGGGGGAACAAGTTGGCGAGTGCACAGAACTCTTCGAAAGTTAGATGCTGGGCCTGGGACTCGGAGAGCGACCTTGCGTCCGCCATAACGGCCTCGTATTCCGCTCGAGCCCCCTCCAACGTGCAGCCAAGGACATCAAGCCTCGGGATGACCCGGGCTAACGGGCGCACGAACGTGAGCTCGCTTTCCGCCAGATCGCCCTCCTTCTCAGGATGGTCGCGATAGTAGTCGTAATCGATGCCATCACACGGCCGGCGGGCGAGATCAGGCTCCTGAAAGAGATACCCGTAGTCATTGCCCATATTATTTTTTGCGTAATCTAAAGAGACGCCGCCCACCTTCAACTCGATCGACGTGCCCATACCGCAGTCCGCCCCTTGTTGATCCAGAGGCCAATACTCTGAGACGGTTCCATTTACCGTTCGCGGCCTAGCCTGCGGTTTCTATATCGACGCCCTTGCAAGTGCGAGAGTGATCAGGTGCCGGTGGGTAGGCGGCGCTCAGGCGCCGCCAAACTTCCAGACCGGGATACCGAGCTTCTTGGCCTTGTCGGCGAGGTTGTCGTTGATGCCGGTGCCGGGGAAATGCATCACGCCCTTCGGCACGATCTGAAGCATTTCGTCGTTGCGTTTGAAGGGCGCCGCCCGGCCGTGTTTCGTCCAGTCGGGCGCGAAGCCGATCTGCGGCACGTTGCGGTTCTTCGCCCAGAGGGATGCGATCTTCTCGGCGCCTTTCGGCGACTTGCCGTGGATCAGGACCATGTCGGGGTGCTTCTCGTGGACCTGGTCGAGCTTGGCCCAGATCAACCGGTGGTTGTCGAAATCGAGCCCGCCGGTGACGACGATCTTCGGGCCGGGCGGAAGGAGCACCTCCTGCTCGGCGCGCTTCTTCGCCATGAGAAAATCGCGGCTGTCGATCATCGCTGAGGTGAGATTGCGATGGTTGACCCGCGATCCGCTGCGCGGGAGCCAGGCCTTGCCGACATGGCGTTCGTAGTGCTCGGCGGCCTGGTCGCGCATCAGCTCGAATGCGTTCTGGCGCTCGATGAGCGTCCTGCCCTCGGCGATCAGGCGCTCGAGTTCGACCGACTTCACCTCGCTGCCATCCTGTTCCCGCTGCCCGCGCTTCTGGGCCTGCTCGTTGTCGTCCAGTTCCCGGCCGATCCTGTCGGTGGCGCGGTGGAAGACGTTCACGGTCGACCAGAGGAGATCGTCGAGGTCGGGCTCGAGGCGAGTGTCCTCCAAGGTGCCGATCAGGGCGTCGAAGATGTCGGCCACGGCCCCCGCGACCTGATTGCCGTCGGGCAGAAGCCGCTGGTCGGGTTCGTCCACAAAGGGACGGTAGCCGTGGAGCTGAAGTTCGTTGAGCGCATGGTCGGTTGGTGAGGATTCGTGGTGCGGTTCGTAGTCGTCGTGCTCGCTCATGGGATGCTCCGTCGGTTGGACCGCGACCGTCGCGGCCTTCATGGCGACGAAGCCCACGGGCCGGACGGCCGGGCACCCGGAGCGCGAGCGCAGGGCTCGATGGCTAAGGCCGACTATTTTGTCTGGCGATGGAAAGCGGCCTTCAGGCCGCGCCGGAAAATAGTCGGCCGCCGCCATTGCCCGGCTGCCCGGCTTGTGGGCCGATCGCCCTCTCGAAGGCCGAGGCGCGGTCCTCTCCGACGGTTGGTGCATCCTGCGGGCACGATGACCCGCATCACACCTGTCCCTCTACCGGCTATGCCGCCAACGCCATGAAGCGGGCGACGTCCTGCGGCGCGACCTGCAATCGGGCTTCCATGCGGAGCGCATCCATGCCGAGGGTGCGGAGATCCTCGTTGAAGTCGCCAAGCTCAGGCGAGATCACGATCGCCTCGATCCCGGCCCCGTTCGCCCGTTCGACCAGGCAATCGCGCGCCCCGTCACCGGCCGGATCGTTGTCGCGGACGATGTAGAGTCGCCGCAGCGTGTCGGGGAACAGGATGGCGGCGAGATGGGCGGCTGAGAGCGCCGCCAGCATCGGCATGTCGGGGATGACTTGCCGAAGCGACAGCACAGTCTCGATGCCTTCGCCCGCCGCCATCACCTCGCTGCCGATGCCGAAGCGGACCGCGTTGCCGAGAAGATCGCCCATCGCCCGCCGTGGTCTGTCGACCGGCGCCTTGTCGCGGCGGCGTGGATCGAGCCAGGTGCGATGCGCCCCGGTGATCCTGCCGTCGAGATCGGTGACGGCCGCGATCATCGCTGGCCAGGTCTCGGTCGGCGAATGCTCGTCGGGGCGATAATAGCAGCGCGGATGGAAGCGCAGGTTTCCGGTTCCGCGTAAATCCGTAATGCCGCGTTCCCGCAGATACGCCTGTGCGAGCGTGCGGTAGATCGGCTGCGACATGCCGACGAGACGGCGGGCAGCCTCAGGCGAGCCGTGTGGCGCCGGGCTCTGCCGATGCTGCGGGCAAGGTTCCCGCTCCGGCGGCGGCATGCTGAGGAAGGTCCGCGCTTCCTCGGCAACCTCCTTGAAATCGACCAGGCCGCAGCTCTCACGGATGACATCAAGGAGATCGCCATGCTCGCCGGTCGCGGCGTCGGTCCATTTGCCTGCGAGACCTTTGGGGGAATCGTTCAGGCGCACATACATGGAGCGGCCGGGCGTGTTGCGGGCATCGCCCACGAGCCAGTAGCGGCCCTCGCGGCGGCCGCTCGATAGATAGTGGCGGCACACCGCCTCGGCCTGACGGCCGAGACGGTGCGCGAGATCGGCAGCGTTCTGACGCGCCATCACGCTGCCTCCCGCTCGCTGATGCGTTGTACCGGATAGCGGCCGAGCACGCGTTCCAGCACAGCCGGGCCGGCAACGTCCGTCGGCACGAACATGCGCAACTTCCAGGAAATGATCTCGTGGAAGAGGCCATAGGCGGTGAGCCGTTCGCGCATCGCGTCGGTGAAGCCCGACAACTCGATGCGGTCGGCGCCCATGACGCGGGCGCGGCGAAGCTGAAGCCCTTCGGCGAGATCGAGGATGGTGCGGCCATCCATCAGCGCCACGAATGCGTCGGATGGCTCGAGCGTGGCCGCGTCGGTCGCGGTGGCGTTGGCTGCCCATGCGGGCGAGACCTTGCGGCCGACGATCCGCTCACCCTCATCGGTCTGGAGCCGATACACGCGGGTGGACTCGTTCGGCAGCCGCTTCCAGATCGGCAACAAAAGGCCGGTGACAACATGGATCGTGCTGTCGGAAAACTCCGGCACCTGCGTGACCTCGGCGTTCCAGGCTGCGGCGAAGGCGTGCCGGTCGGCCTCGATCCAACGGGTCTCGCCCATCAACTTCACCGGGATGTTATGCGCCTCCATTGGCCGGACCAGCCGGACGCGCCGCTCGATCTCGCCATCGTCCAGCATGATGGAGGTGGTCGGGATCTGGACGGCGGCCCGGCCTGAGCGCTCGTTGACCAGCAGCTTCGCACGCGGATCGTCGAGCTGACCGAGGGCATCGTCCAGCGAGACCGGGCGATTGCGCATCCGCTGCGCGATGGTGAGCAACCGGGTTTCCGCACCGGTTCCCGGATGGGTGTAGATCGTCTGGCGGTCGGTGACGGTGAAGCCTTCCGCCGTGAGCGTCTCCAGCCCGACATCGTAGATGCCGGCGGCTATGGCGCCCTCGATCTTCGCGTTCAGCAACTGCTCGAATGCGGTGAACAGGATGCCCTGAAGTTCGATGGTCAGCGCCAGCAGCCGGTTGAGGAAGGTGGTGATCGGCGGCAACTCGTCCTTGATGCCGTTCGGGTCTGTCAGCTTCAGCCCGGTGGCGGATTCGAAGCGGTCGAGCGAGCAGCCTTCGACTTTGCCACGCACCAGCAGGAGATAGAGCTGGCGGAGCGCATCGCGGGCATAGGTGCTCTCCAGATTGTCCTCGGGCCGGAACAGGCCCTGGCCGCCGGTCTGGCGCTGGCCACGGGTGATCGCGCCCAGCGTGTCGAGGCGGCGCGCGATGGTCGAGAGGAAGCGCTTCTCAGCCTTCACATCCGTGGCGATCGGGCGAAACAATGGCGGCTGCGCCTGATTGGTCCGGTGCGTGCGGCCGAGGCCCTGAATGGCGGCGTCCGCCTTCCAGCCCGGCTCGAGCAGATAGTGGACGCGCAGCCGCGTGTTCCGCGCCGAAAGCTCGGCGTGGTAGCTGCGTCCCGTGCCGCCCGCGTCCGAGAAGATCAGGATGCGCTTGGCGCCATCCATGAACGCCTGGGTCTCGGCGAGATTGGCGGCGGCGGCCCGGTTCTCGACGACGAGGCGATCACCCTTGCGGACGACGCGCCGCGAGCGGCCAGTCACCTCCGCCACCAGGTCGGAGCCGAAGTGCTGGACGATCTGATCGAGGGCGCCGGGAACGGGCGGCAGGCAGGCGAGCTGCGCGATCAGTTCATCGCGGCGCGCGACGGCCTCGCGGCTCTCGACGGGTTGGCCGTCCCGATAGACCGGCCGCGACGACAGATTGCCCTCGCTGTCGGTGAAGGGTTCGTAGAGCTGCACCGGGAAGGAATGGGCGAGATAGTCGAGGACATATTCGCGGGGCGTGATGTCGACGCGCACGTCGTTCCATTCTTCGGTCGGCAGTTCGGCCAACCTGCGTTCCATCAGCGCTTCGCCGGTCGAGACGATCTGGACGACAGCGGCATGGCCGGCTTCCAGATCGCTGGTGATCGACCGGACCAGCGTCGGCGTCTTCATGCTGGTGAGCAGATGGCCGAAGAAACGCTGCTTGGCCGACTCGAAGGCCGAGCGCGCGGCGGACTTGGCCTGGCGGTTGAGCGTGCCGGACGCGCCGGTGATATTGGCCGCCTCCATCGCCGCATCGAGATGGTTATGGATGATGGCGAAAGCCCCAGCATAGGCGTCATAGATGCGGGCCTGCTCGGGCGTCAGCGCGTGCTCGACCAGCTCATATTCCACGCCGTCGAAGGAGAGCGAGCGCGCCGTGTAAAGACCGAGGGCGCGCAGGTCGCGGGCCAGCACCTCCATGGCCGCGACGCCGCCGGCCTCGATCGCCTCGACGAACTCGGCACGGGTGCCGAACGGAAAATCCTCGCCGCCCCAGAGACCGAGCCGCTGGGCATAGGCGAGATTGTGGACCGCGGTGGCGCCGGTCGCCGAGACATAGACCACGCGGGCGTTCGGCAACGCGTGCTGGAGACGCAAGCCGGCGCGCCCCTGCTGCGAGGCGGCTACGTCGCCCCGTTCTCCCTTGCCGCCGCCGGCGTTCTGCATCGCGTGCGCCTCGTCGAAAATGATGGCTCCATCGAAGTCGGAGCCCAACCATTCGACGATCTGCCGGACCCGTGAAACCCGTTCTCCACGGTCATCGGACCGTAGCGTGGCATAGGTCGTAAATAGGATGCCCTCGGGCAGCGTGACCGGCTTGCCCTGCGGGAAACGCGAGAGCGGGGTGACCAGAAGGCGCTCCATGCCGAGAGCCGACCAGTCGCGCTGCGCATCCTCGATCAGCTTGTCGGATTTGCTGATCCACACCGCCTTCCGGCGGCCCTGGAGCCAGTTGTCGAGAATGATCGCGGCGGACTGGCGGCCTTTCCCGACGCCGGTGCCATCGCCGATCATGAAGCCGCGCCGGAAGCGCACGGCGTTCGTCGCCTCGTCGCGCGCGGCGGTGACGACATCGAAGGTGGCGTCCACCGTCCATGATCCGGCAAGATGATCGGCGTGCGCCTCGCCGGCATAGATGACGGTCTCGAGCTGGGCGTCGGACAGGAGGTCATGGATGTTGGCCGGCAGGCGCGGCCGATAGCTCGGCTTGGGCGGCGTTACAGAGGCCATCGCCGCCGACTGGACCAGCTTGGTCGGATGGACCTGAGACCCGGCGATACGGATCGCCTGAAGTGCGTATTCCTCGTAGATGGCGTCGGACAGGCGAGCGTCTTCGCCGGCCAGCTCGTCTGGAGTCTCATAGGCGAGCGGCAGGCCCTCCGGTTCGGCCATCGGCGTGACCGGCGCGGTCTTGGCGACGCGGTTCAGATAGCCGCGTACGCTGCGAGGCGCGGGCGTGGAGGCCCTGGGAATCGCGACGGACGGATCGACGGCGAGCCGTTCCGGCAGCTGATCGTCGAGCCAGGCCATCAACGTGGCGACGTCCGGTGCAACGCCGGATGTGGCCGGGAACTCGGCCGGATCGTCGGCGGGCAGCTTGTCGATGACGGTCAGCCGTGTGTCGATGGTCGTACCATGCCTGGCATAGACCGCGCCGTCGATGGCGGCGGAGAAGACGATGCGCCCGCGTTCCTGCAGGCGAGCATAGGCCGAGGTCCAGGCCGGATTGTCGGGCGCGAAACTTGCGCCGGTGATCGCCACCAGGCGGCCGCCGGGAGCAAGGCGCGCCAGCGTCGAGGCGATGTGGCGGAACGCGGTATCGGCCATGCGACCCTCGATATTCGCCATCGCGGAGAATGGCGGGTTCATGAGCGCGACGCTGGGCGTGACGGTCGGGTCGAGATGGTCGTCGATCTGGGCCGCGTCGAAGCGGGTCACGGAAACCGCCGGAAAGAGGATGGAGAGCAGATCGGCGCGGGTTTCAGCCAGCTCGTTGAGGACGAGCGCGCCACCGGCGATCTCGGCGAGAATGGCGAGCAGCCCGGTGCCCGCCGAGGGTTCCAGCACCCGGTCGGCTGGGGTGATGGCGGCGGCGTGGGCCGCGACCAGGCCGAGCGGGATCGGTGTCGAGAATTGCTGGAAGGTCTGACTCTCCGTGGAACGCTTCGTATGCGTCGGCAGCAGCGCGGCGATCTTGGTCAGGGCAGAAAGCCGCAACACCGGAGTCCCGGCTTTACGGAAAAGCGCCTTTCCGTATTTGCACAGGAACAGGACGGTGGCGGCCTCGCAGGCGTCATAGGCGCTCTTCCAGTCCCAGGCGCCGGTCGCGTCGGACGCGCCGAAGGCGGCCTCCATCGCGGAGCGCAGGGTCGCGGCATCGACACGCTCGCCGCGTTCGAGATGGGGCAGCAGCAGGCCCGCCGCCGTGAAAATGGCGGCTGACGGTTCCAGATTGCGGCCGAGCGGAAGGGATGCGGCAGCCGCCGGTGTGGACATCAGGTTCATGGGACAAGCCTCGGGAGAGCGGGACAGGATCGAGCCCGCGCAGCGCTCTCTCTCGACCGCACCGGCTCAAACCCGTCCCGGTCGCCCTCTGCCTCTCATGGGGTCGGCCGTGGCCAGCATGAGAAAAGCGCCCCGGCCGCGCGGGGCGCTTTTCGATGAATCAGCTCCAATGTCCTTCCGCGATCTCGCAAGCCACGAGCGCACGCGCCTTGCGGATCAGGTCGCCGCCGCAGGTGTCAACGTGGCCGAAAAACCTGGCTCGCCCGCCGTTCGCGGTCCAATCGGCGTAGGCGCAATATTCGCGGACATCGGATCGGAACGCCCGCATGTCGCTGGCCCAATGGGGCTTGGGCTCGATGACGACGGTGATGTCGTCCCTGGTCTCCGGCCAGGGCAGAGACCGCTCATGCGGCGGACGCTCGCTGTCCGCAGCGAAGATGGCGTCGATGTCCATCATGGCGCCTCTCCCGTCTCGGGCTGCACGAAGCCTTCGGGATCGTCGGGATCGGGCGGCAGATAGGCGTCGTAGGGATTGCCGTCGGCGAGATGGCCGAATGGCGTGAACACGTAATCGCCGTTGTCCCGCCCTACGGCGCAGAGGACGTAGCGTGGGCTTCCCGTCACGGCGTCGAGGCATTCCATCAGGGCGAGGTTGCCGTCGGTCGCCGCGCGCAGCAGGGTCTGGAAATTGCTTCGGGCATGGGAGGGGATGCTCATAACGGACCTCCCTCGCCGGAGATGGTCTGGTCGAGCCAACCATCGGTGTAGATCCAGTCCACGGTCTCGCCGGTGGTGAGATCGACGACATGCGCGCCGCCGCCGAAGCCATCGAGCCGGGGCTTCGAGCAGGTGTTGGCATATTGAAAACCCCAGCGGCCGGTCAGGCCGAATTCGGCGGCGCAGCGCTTCACGAACTGGATCAGCCGTTCGGGATCGCCGGTCACGTCGTCGCGCATCCAGAGCTGGGTTCCGCCGTGCTCGGGCTGGATTGAGAGGAGGAAGCCTTCGGAGGGCGGTTCCTCCGATGCGCCGTCCGCGGACAGGTGATTGTAGAGGTCGAGCGCGCGGGCGGCGTTCTCGGGCGTGCCGACGTTGAGCAGGCACGAGAAATGGGTGAAATAGTCGGCCATAACAGGCTCCTGAAACGAAAATGCCCAGCCCGCGCGGCACAGCCGCGCAGACTGTCGGCCTCTGGGGCCGGGCTGATGGAAGAGGGAGCGAGAAGGGCGCGGGACGGACGGAGCCGCCCCGCGCCGGTGCGCTATTCGGAGGCAATAGCGTGCGAGGCTTCGTCCTCGTCGTCGGAGGGTTCCTCCTCCTCGTCGAGGAAGGCCGGGAGCATCTCGTCGCCTTCGCCGTCCGTCACCGGGTCATCGTGGTCGACCTGGCGCAGGGGCTCGGGCAGCCAGCCGGTATCGGCCAGCAGGCGTTCGGCCTCCTTGGCCATGTCGCCCTTCTTCAGATGGTCGATGAGCTGGGCGGCCCGATCGCCCGCGCCCTCTCGGACGGCCTCGAGGATGCGCGGTTTGGTGACGCGGCCGAGGTAATTGCCGACGGTCGGCTTCCAGCCCGCCGTCACCATGTCGAGGCCGGTGGCTCGCGCTAGCCGGTCGGCCTGCGAGAGGCGCACGTCCAGCCCATGCTGGCTGACGCCCGATCCGCTGTAGGGATTGGGCCGCTCGAACAGGGCGTTCACGCCGTAGCTGACGCAATGGGCGAGCAGATCGAGGCGCGTGCCGGGGTCGAGCAGGGAGAGCCAGTCCCACAGGGCCTGGTCGTCGTCGGGAACGTGATCGCCCCAACGCTCGTGTCGCTCGGCGACCTCGCGCGCGGGCGTGCTGTCCTTCAACTCCTCGGACTGTGCCGAGAAGAAGATATGATTGACGCGGGCCTCGAGGCAGCCGGCCGGTGCGGTGCGCCGGAAGGTGTCGCTGACCAGCTTGTGCAGCAGCATGGTCATGGCGACGTCGGGATGTTCCGCAACCGCGTTGCGCAGAGCGAGGGTGCGATGCGCGGTCAGCTCGATGACGAGGCGCTCGGGCAACGGCTTGATGCCGTCCTCCTCATCGTCCTCCGGCTCCGCGGGCTGGCCGCCGATGGTGATGACGGCGCGTTGAACGGCGGGCGCGGCCTGCTGGCCAGCTTCACCGTCAACCTCCTGCGCATCTTTGCCTTCGGTCTCGACGGGACGTTCATCATCGGGACGGACATAGCCGCGATCCACCGACAGCGAGCCGTCGGCATCGAGGCTGATGAAGACGCCGGCGACGGCGATGTCGGCCGGATCGTAGATCGTCGGGCGCTGCTCGAAGGCGTCGAGGGCCTGTTCGATCTCGCCGAGACGTGCGTCGATCTCGTCCGGCAACTCGTCGGCTTCGGCATATTCGGCTTCGAGCCGGTCGTATTCGTCGCGCAGCGCTTCTCGGGTGGCGCTCTCCTCCTCGATCAGGCCGACCGTGACGCCAGCCAGTTCGCGAAGCCCATGCTGGTGGCCGTAGGGAAAGCTCAAGGCGGCCTCGACCCATTTCCAGCCTTCGCTCGCGATCTCGTCGGCAACGATCTTCAGCTTCTCGGCCACCAGGCGGTCGAGCAGGGCCGGATCTTGCAGCCATCCGCCATCGTCCGACTGGAACAAGTCGCGCAGCACGATGCCGCCGGCCGCCTCATAAGCCTCGACGCCGATGAAGACGGCCCTTTTGTCGGAGGCGCGTACCGAGGTCTCGGTCAGCATCCGGCGGATCTGATAGGGCTCCTTCTGCCAGCTATCCTTAACTGCCTCCCAGACCTGTTCCTGACGGGCATGGTCCGAGCTGACGGTGAAGGCCATGAGCTGTTCGAGCGTCATGCCATCCTCGGCATAGATCTCGAGCAAAGTCGGCGAGACGGAGGCGAGGCGCAGGCGCTGCTTCACGACATTGATGCCGACGAAGAAGGCGGCGGCGATGGCTTCCTCGGTCATGCCCTTGTCGCGCATGGCCTGGAAAGCGCGGAACTGGTCGAGCGGGTGGAGCGGCGCGCGTTCCATATTCTCGACCAGCGACACCTCGTCGATCAGGATGCCGCTGTTGGCGTCGCCCACGACGCAGGGGACCGGCGCGGTCTTGGCCAGGCGCTTCTGCTTCACCAGCAGCTCGAGCGCGCGATAGCGACGGCCGCCGGCGGGCACCTCGAACATGCCGGTCTCGGCGCCATCGGCATCGAGGACCGGACGAACATGCAGGGATTGGATGAGACCGCGCCGCGTGATCGACTCGGCCAGTTCCTCGATCGAGACACCGGCCTTGACGCGCCGGACGTTGGCCTGGCTCAGCACCAGCTTGTTGAAGGGGATGTCGCGCGCCGACGACAGGGTGATCTTCTGAATGGCAGTCGCCATGTTCGTTACTCCGCGACGGGCGCCGAGAGCCTCTCTCTCGACCCTGACCCGTCACGAAGCGAAGCGCCGCCCTCTCACTCTCAGGAGGGCAGCGCCACGGAGGTGGAAAGGCGTGAAGCCGGAAACCCGCTTCTGCGCCTTTCCGGTTTTCAGGATCGTCACGCGGCCTGGCGTTCGTCATCGGCCATGCCGACATCGGCGTCCGGCAGGAAGCCGAGCAGCCAATCGGCCGCCTTGCTGGCCTGGGAGGCGGCGCGGACGATGGCGTGATTGTTCTCGCGCAGCACCTCCAGCCAGGAGCCGATGTAGTCGGCATGGCGGACGGTCGGTGCGATGCCGAGCGAGGCGCAGCAGAAAGCCGCGTTGATCTCGGCCACCAGCTCCTCGAAGGCATATTTCTTCGTGCCGAAGCCGCCGGTGAGGTCACGCGCCAACCGGGACGCGTGGCCCGTGGCGTGCCCCAGCTCGTGCAGGGCCGTGCGGTGCCAGTTGATCGGCTCGAAATAGGCCTGGGGCGGCGGCACCTGCACGTAGTCGAGCGCCGGGGCATAGAAGGCGCGGTCGCCTCCGATGCGAAAGTCGATGCCCGTCGCCTGGATCAGCGCCTCGACCTGCGGCTCGATGAGGCCGGGAGGGGGCGGTGGAGCGACGACGGCGATGTCCTCCGGCAAGCCGTCGCATTGCGCCGCGTTGAAGACCGTGAAGCGCTTGAGGAACGGGATCGCGGTGGCTTCCTCGCCGGCTTCGTGGGCGCGGCGCTTCTCGTCTTCGGGCGTGAAGCGGTCGGCGTAGACGACGGTGGTGCCCCGTTCGCCCTTGCGGACATTGCCGCCCAGCGACAGCGCCTGGCGGAAGGTGAGCCAGCTCTGGCCAGGGAAGCCGTGCTGGATCACCGCGCCCCATAGGATCAGCACGTTGATCCCCGAATAATGCCGCCCGGTCGCGGCGTTCTTCGGCATGGCGAGCGGCGCCTTGACCGAAGCCGATCCCCATGGCTGGACCCAGGGCGCCCGGCCGGCCTCCAGCTCGGCGATGATCTTGTCGGTGATTTCGTCGTAGAGGCTCGCCCGGTCGGAGCCGGCGCACGCGCTGTGATTTTTCCTGAACATCGCGGTTCTCCGCGACGGGCGCCGGAGACCTTCTCTCCAGCCATCAACCCGTCACGGAAATCCCGTCCGCACTCTCACTCTCTATGGGGGCGTTGCGGGGAGCCTCCCCGCTGGAAGGGGTCGGCCGAGACCGAGGCTCGGCCGCAGGGGAAGACCTTCCCCTCCCGAGAATTCTGTTTGAAAGTGGTTGAGCGCGCTCTGATCTCTGACCAAGAGGATAATTGTAAAGGTCGATTCAACTGGGATGAGCCGTCAAGGGAGGGGTATTTGGCCAAAACCTGTTTGGTTTGTGGAGAAAAGGCTGGCTCGGCCGAACATATCTTCCCGGCTGCGCTCGGTGGACGCCGCACGAACCGGGGCATTTACTGCACGGCGCACAACAATGGCTATTCCCCTCTGGCGGCGCTGCTCACCGAGCAGTTGGAATATTTTAACGCCGCGCTCGGTGTCATTCATGATCGGACGCGGAAGGTCCGCCCGGCTCGCATGACCGAACTGGCCAGCGGCCGGACACTCAAGCTGGCCGATGGTGATGTCAGCTTCGACGGTCCCGAGACGATCGAGCCGGGCGAACACGCCCTCGCATTCTCATCACTCGCTGACGCCGAGGCTTGGGCCGAACGCCAGCGGGCCAAAGGAATGAAGGTGGAATTCGGCAAGCCAAGCGCACCGACGGCCTATTTCCCCGGCACATCGCGCGTTCAGATCAAACTCGGTGGTCCAGAATCATTCCGCGCGATCGGCTATGTGGGCCAGACGTTCTTGGCTCATGCATTTCCCGATCTGGCCCGAGTCGAGGCCCTGAAACCGTTCATCACGAGCAGCTACTTCGGGGAAAGTGTGCTTCCCGTCTGGTGGGAGTTCGATGCACCCTCATATTCCCAACCCTCGCCGTTCGAGTTCGGCCACCGTATCGTCGTCGGGGTCGATGCTGATGCGAAGGTCGTCTATGGCCGGATCTCGCTCTTCTCGGCGTTCGACTATGGCATGGTTTTCGGCCCGACCGACCTTGTCGAGAGCACGGCGAAGGTCTTCGACATCGATCCGCTGGCGACGGCTGCGCCGGTCGATCTGGTGGAGACCGTCGTGGTCGCTCCGCCTCCAGCGCCGCAGCTATCCACCAGCCCGAACGATGACCTGAGGCGCGAACTGATCGAAGGTCGCGCAGCCAACCGCGTCAGCACATTGCTGAACAAGATCGAGGCGCGTGAGCGAGCCCAAGCCGTGGGGCGGCTCTTCGGTCGTATCCAGACTTTCTTGAACCTTCCACTGTCCGCGCGATCGGCGGCCTTCACAGACCTCATCGAGGAGGAGCGACAACGAGTTTTTTCATTACTCCAAGCCAGCCTCAGGGAATTTGAAAGCTCGGATGCCGGCACAAAGGTCAAAACGCTCGGCTTGGTCCCGTCCGAGCTTGCGCGCAGCGATTCGTCCTCGCCGGACGGGTTGAGTGACTCGGCACGCGAGACCCTCGATCGAGCCTGCGCCGCGATGGCTCACCGGCTGCACACGGAATTTGAAGAAGGCGCGCTGAATGAGGAGCGCGTGTATACCTTGATCGTGGAGGGCGAAGGTCGGGCGGTAGTGCTGAGCGCGGCGCTCGCGCCATTCTTTCCGGCCGGATCCCTCGATGCGGGTTGCGCGGCGCCCGGTTCAACAGCGCAGAAGGGCGACTGACTGTGGCCGCGAATGAGCCGAAGAAGCATCATTATGTACCGCAGTTCTATATGCGTCGCTTCGCATGTGCCGACGACGAGAACAAGGTCATGGCGCTTGAGCGCCATCGCAATGTCGTGGTCGCAGACCGCAAGTCGATCGAGGGCATCGGCTATGAGGAGCGCCTCCACGACTATGATAATAATGGTGCACCGGCATCGATCGAAAGCGATCTGAACAAAATAATCGAAACGCCGTTTTCCAAGAGCCCAACTTGGCTGAAGATCGGCGGCGGAAACTGTGCCGGCCTCGACGAAACTGATCGTCTACCGCTCTATGGCTTCGCGCGACATCTTCAACTCCGAAATCTCGAAACATTGCGGTTCATTGAAGCGCAGCGCGCCCGCTTTCTGGCGGGAGAGCTGGAAGACGAGTTGACGGACGAAGAGCGTGACATGCACGCATGGATCGCGGCCGATTCCGGCGCCGCGCATGAGCTGTTCCGCGCCGGAGCGATGGAAACGATGCTTCCCGCAGACGCTAGCGTAATCAATGTCATAGTCTGCCAAACGCCAATCGGACTTCGATCGTCCACGAACCCTATGGTTTGCGTCTCGCACCCTGGGAATGACTCCATCTTTGGTGCGATGTTCAAGTCGCTGCGGACCTGGTGGCTCGCCCTGGATCGATACTGGGGCGCGTTTATCGTTGCCGGCGGACCATCAGGCTTCAGCATCGGGGCCGTCCCGCCTGACCTCGCCCGCGTGGTCAATCGCCAATATCTCGTCCAGCTCTTGGAAGGTGGCGCACGCTACATGCTGGCCGACGACGACTTCCTCGGTGAAGATCTCGAATGGGCGGGTTTCACGTTCTCTCAGCGGACGACGCGGGGCTTCCGCTATCGCAAGGGCTCCTCGGCCTTTTGATCGCTCGGCGGCGCTCCCAAGCACCGTCCCCGCCAAAGGCTCACCGATGGTCCCGCTGGCTCGCCCGCCGACTTTTTGATCGTAACGATCACGAGGTTGCCGATTAACGCGGACTATCAGAGCAAGGCCAACCCTCAAGGAGGTTGGCGCACCCGACAGGATTCGAACCTGTGGCCTTCGCCTTCGGAGGGCGACGCTCTATCCAGCTGAGCTACGGGTGCATACTGCTTACGCGGTGCTTACGCAGGTTTTGTGTGAGTGTTAAGTCCCCACGCGCATCCCTTGTAAACCGTTGTATTCAAATACTCTTTCTTCCTCACCTTTCACACCCGCCGGGTTGACACGTGCCTTCGGAGGGCAGCACTCTATCCAGCTGAGCTACGGGTGCGGACCGCCAGGGGCGGCGGGCGCGAGGTTTGCGTTTCGCGTCCGGGATTGTCCCTACAGGATCGCGGCCGGGGTGGCAAGGCGAGGGGCCTTCTGGACGGCTGCGCGGGGCGGCCGTCCGGAGGGCTCTTGCGTAGGAGACCGCGGCCTCAGGCGCAGCTTCGCGTGCCCGAGCCGTCCGCGGGCTCGATCTGGACGCGGGTGTGGCCGGCGTCGATGAAGCCGAGGCGCTGCGCCGCGCCCTTGGACAGGTCGATCAGGCGTCCCTTCACGAAGGGTCCCCGGTCGTTGATCCGCACCACCACGGACCGCTGGTTGCGCAGGTTGGTGACCTTGACCTTGCTCCCGAGCGGCAGCGTCTTGTGCGCGGCGGTCAGGGCCATCGGGTTCATGCGCTCGCCCGAGGCGGTGCGCGAGGTGAGGGCGTACCATGAGGCACCGCCGCAGGTGGTCTTGCCGCCGGCCGCCTCCGCGGGAAGGGAGGTCAGGCATGCGGCGCCCACTAGGGCAACCGCCGTCAGGGTTCGTGCGATCAATCGTCCGGTCCTTCTACCGTTTTATACGGACGCGGACCGAGATATTTGAATTCGTTGATGAATTCCCCTCGTGGCCCCCGCCGTTCGACGCGCGAGAGGTGCGGGCGGGAAGCGGCCAAAACGTGGCGGTTCCATCACGAAGCGTAACAGAACGAAATATTCTGGCCTTTCGACGTGACCGGTCGCCCGCTCAAAGCCCTTTGAGCGCGCCCAAGCCCTCGCGATAGGTCGGGAACAGCATCGTGTAGCCAGATCGCTTCAGCCGTGCGTTCGAAACGCGCTTGTTCTCGCCATAGAAGGAGCGCGCCATGGGCGTGAGGTCGGCGGTGGCGAAATCGATGTCCGGCGGAGGCGGCAGGCCTGCAAGCGCTGCGGCATGCGCCACCACGTCCTGCGGCGGCGCCGGTTCGTCGTCCGTCACGTTGAAGACGCCGCCGAGGTCGTGCGACGCGAGGTGGGTCAGCGCGCCAGCGATGTCGTCCACATGGATGCGGTTGAACACCTGGCCGGGCTTGACGAGGCGGCGCGCCGTGCCGGCCCGCAGCTTGTCGAAGGGGCTACGGCCGGGACCGTAAATGCCCGAAAGGCGCAGGATGGCGAGCGGCACCCCCCGGCGCGCCGCCAGATCGTCCCAGGCGCGCTCGGCCTCGCATCGCTCGCGCGAGCGTTTGGAGATCGGCGCGAGCGGGGTCGTCTCGTCCACCCAGGCGCCGTCGTGATCGCCGTAGACGCCGACAGTCGAGAGATAGCCGATCCAGCGGAGGGCAGGCGCCCTGCGCAGAAGCGTATCGGCGAAATGGCGGAGCACGGGATCGCCGGCTTCGCCGGGCGCGATCGAAACCAGGCAATGGGTGGTGCCTGCAAGCGCCGACGCGATCGCCTCGCCCGCCCCCGTCCCGTCGAACAGGAACGGCAGCCAGCCCCGGGCGGCCAGTGCCTCGGCCTTCTCGGCCGAGCGCGTGGTGACGCCTGCGATCTCGCCGGGGTCCCTCGTGCGCAGAAAGGCGGCGGCCGAATATCCGCCGCCGAAGACGAAGAAGCGCGGCGCAGCGGTGGCCGGCATCAGATCTCGCCCCCGTCGCGCAGGCGGATGCGGCCGATCTCGAGTTCGTCGATCCGCAGGGTTCGGATGCGCGCCCGCCCGACGGCAAGGGCGCCGATCGACAGCGCCCCGACCGCGAAGGCCCCCAGAGCGAAGGCCCCGACGGCCAGCGCACCGACGGCGGACGCGCCCTGCGCAGAGGCGCCGGTCGCCTCCGCCACGCTTGCCCTGAGATCAGCTCGGCCAAGGGCGGCGAGCGAACGGCGCAGCGATGCGGCCCCGTCGAAGCCGGACACGGATTCAGTCCTCGATCGCATGCCATTCGCTCCTGACGTCGTCATCGGTTTCGGTCTCGAGGGCCGCCGCGCGCCGCGCGCGGGCCTCGCCCGGCGCCAGTCGCGCCAGCGCCCAGACCGCCATGGCGCGAACGGAGGGCGCGGCGTCCCCCAGGTGGCGGCGGAGGGCGTCAAGAAACGCGGGGTCGCCCGAGTTGCCCGCGGCGATCAGGCAATTGGCGACGAACTTGTCGCGGCCGATCCGCTTGACCGGGGAGCCGGAGAAGAGCGCGCGGAAGGCGGGATCGTCGAGCTCTAGGAGGTCGGCGAGTTTCGGGGCGCGCAGGTCGTCGCGCGCCCGGAGCTTGGCCTCGCGGGCCGTGCTCGCGAACTTGTTCCAGGGGCAGACGGCGAGGCAGTCGTCGCAGCCGTAGATCCGGTTGCCGATCAACGGGCGCAACTCGCGGGGCACGGGCGCTCGGGTCTCGATGGTGAGATAGGAGATGCAGCGACGGGCGTCGATCCGGTAGGGCTCTGGAAAGGCGCCGGTCGGGCAGGCGTCCTGGCAGGCGCGGCAGGAGCCGCATCGGTCGCCTGCGGCCTCGTCCGGCTCCAGGGCGATGGTGGTGACGATGGAGCCGAGAAACAGCCAGGAGCCGAAATGGCGGCTGACGAGATTGGTGTGCTTGCCCTGCCAGCCGAGACCGGCAGCCTGCGCCAGCGGCTTCTCCATCAGGGGCGCGGTGTCCACGAAGACCTTGGCGTCGTGGAGGCTCCCGTCCTTGCGTGGCCGGCTGCGCGCGACGAGGCGCCCGGCCAGTTCCTTGAGCTTGCCCTTGACGACGTCGTGATAGTCGCGGTGCCGGGCATAGACGGAGATCGCGCCGCGATCGGGCCGGTCGAGAAGGCCGAGCGGATCCTCGTCGGGGCCGTAGTTGAGGCCGAGCACGATCACCGAGCGCGCCTCGGGCCAGAGGGCCTGGACCGAGCGGCGGCGCTCGGCCGTCTCGGGCAGCCAGTCCATAGTGCCGTGGTGCCCGGCGGCGACGAAGGCGTCGAGACGCTCGCCCGCCAGCGCGTTGCCCGTGGCCGGCGCGACACCCACCTGGTCGAAGCCGAGGCGGCGCGCGTCCGTTTCCAGGAAGCGGCGCAGGGCAGGGGGAGACAAGGCGTCGGCCATGGCAGAGCCTTAGCCGACCCGGCCAACTTTCGAAACAGCCTCTTAGAAGTCGAGCTCGGCGTAATGGGCGACGGGCGGTACGCCCCGCACCCGCTCGGCCAGGAACGGCCGGAACGAGGGGCGCGACTTCATGCGCATGTACCATTCCTTGGCCGCCGGCTCCTCGTCCCAGGCGACCTCGCCGAGATAGTCGAGGATGGACACGGCGGCGGCCGCCGCGAAGTCGGCATAGGACAGGCGCGAGCCCGACAGCCAGTTGCGGCTCTCGGCCAGCCAGCCGATGTAGCGCATGTGGTTCTTCAGGTTGGCTCGCGCCGCGCGGATCGCCGAGGCGTCGGGCGGGCCGCCGCCCTCGTTGGAGCGCATCTCGCGCTTGAACACGCGCTCGCGCACGAGATAGCGCGTCACTTCCGCGTCCATCTTGCCGAGGAACCATTCCACGAGGCGGCGGATCTCCGCGCGCTCGATCGGCTTCTCGGCCAGGAGCCGCTTCTCGCGCTGGAATGCGCCCCGCGTCTCGTCGAGATACTCGGCCACCACGGTGCCGCCGACGACCGGCACGCCCCGCTCCTCGACCAGGATCGGCAGCGTCGCGGCGGGATTGAGCGCCAGGAACTCGGGGCGTCGCTCCCACGGGCGCTCCTCCACCAGCTCGGCCCGCTCGCCGTACTCCCCGAGGACCAGCCGCACGAAACGGGAGGCGGCGGACATGGGATGGTGGTGCAGGATGAGCATGGAGGGAAGAAACTTGCACTCTCGATGGTGGGGAGGCCCGGCCGCCGTGAACAAAGGTTGAGCCGACCTTAAGGCCAGATGGTTGGCGGATCGTGAACGCGAACGAACGACCCGCGTCCGGGCTGACATAAGCCGATCGGCGCGGACAGCAAGCGGAAAGGCGCCGGGACGAGCCGACACGGCCATTCGGGCCGACGCCGCGACGGGGCGCCCGTTCGCCACCGCGCATCGGTCGTCCGAAACCGGGCGCGCCGGTTCGGCGAAAGCTTGAAATCCGATGATGCGGTGCGGCAGGGCACTTGACCCCGCGGCGACCGGCGCGCCATGCCCGGTCGACACGTCACGACGCGGGATTCCCGATGGACAGTTTGCAGCTCTTCGACGCCTTTCTGCTCGGTCTGATCGAAGGACTGACCGAGTTCATCCCGGTCTCGTCGACGGGCCACCTGATTCTCGTCGGGCACCTCATCGGGTTCCAGTCCACGGGCAATACGTTCGAGGTTCTGATCCAGCTCGGCGCGGTGCTGGCCGTGCTGTCGGTCTATTTCGGCAAGCTCTGGCACCTTCTCGTCACCCTGCCGTCGGACCCGAAGAGCCGGCGCTTCGTCGCCGGCATCCTCCTCGCCTTCCTGCCGGCGGCCGTGATCGGCGCTCTGGCGCACGACTTCATCAAGGGCGTCCTGTTCGAGACGCCGATGGTGATCTGCGTCGCGCTTCTGGTCGGCGGCCTGATCCTGCTCGCGATCGACCGCATGTCGCTGAAGCCGCGCTATCACGACATCCAGGACTATCCGCCGTCCCTGTGCTTCAAGATCGGGCTGATCCAGTGCCTGGCGATGATTCCCGGCACCTCGCGCTCGGGCGCGACCATCGCCGGGGCTCTCCTCCTCGGCACCGACAAGCGGTCGGCGGCCGAATTCTCGTTCTTCCTCGCCATGCCCACGATGGCCGGCGCCTTCGCCTACGACCTTTACAAGAACTGGTCGCTCCTGTCGGCCGACGACGCCGTGGTGATCGGGGTCGGCTTCGTGATGGCCTTCCTGTCGGCGCTGGTCGTGGTCCGATCGCTTCTCGGCTTCGTCTCGAAATACGGTTTCGCGCCCTTCGCCTGGTGGCGCATCGTGGTTGGCGCGATCGGCATCGGCCTTCTGCTCGCCTATCGCTGAGCGGGCGGCGCCGCGACGAAAAACGAAAAGGGGCGCCGTCGAGCGCCCCTTTTTTCCCATCTCAGGACGGATGCGCGCGGGCCGCCTCAGGCCTTGGCGTGGCCGTCGTCGCCCGGCAGACCCTCATCCTCGGCCGGACGGTCATCGTGCGGCTGCGGCTTGGTGAACTGGCCCTGCGGGCGGAAGCGCACGAGATAGGTCGGCAGCACTGCCTGGAGCGTGCGCGGCGCGATGCCGAAGGCCTCGAAGGTGCGCCCCTCCGCCTTGGCGGCCTCGGAGACGACGTTGTCGATCTGGAGCTGCGCCACCTGATCGGGCGTCAGCGGCGCGCCGGGCAGGGCCTTCATCCAGCCGGCCAGCGAGGAGGCCAGGCCGACAGGGATCGACAGGAAGCGGCGGCGCCGCTCGATCACGTCCAGCATCTCCTCCATCATGGCGCGGAAGCTCATGGCTTCCGGACCGCCGAGCTCGTAGACGCGCCCGCCCGGCACCTCGCCGTCGACCGCCGCCGCGACCGCGAGCGCCACGTCGTTGACGAAGACCGGCTGGAACAGCGTCTCGCCGCCGCCGATCAGCGGCAGGACCGGCGACAGTCGCGCCATGTTGGCGAAGCGGTTGAAGAACTGGTCCTCTGCGCCGAACACGATGGAGGGGCGCAGGATCACGGCATCGGGCACCGCGGCTAGAACACGCGCCTCGCCTTCCGCCTTGGAGCGGGCATAGCGCGAAGGCGAGTGGGCATCGGCCCCGATCGCCGACATCTGGACGAGGCCGATCCCGGCCTTGGCCGCCGCCTCGGCCACGTGCCCGGCGCCTTGCGCCTGAAGCGCGGAGAAGGTCTGCGGGCCGCTCTCGCTGAGGACGCCGACGAGGTTGACCGCGTGGTCGGACCCTTCCAGCGCGCGCTCCACCGACCAGGGATGGCGCAGGTTCGCCTGGATCGCCTGGATCTGCCCGAGGCGTCCGGCGATCTGCAGGTGATAGGCGAGGTCGGGCCGACGGCAGGCGACGCGGATGCGGTGTCCGCGCTGGGCCAGGGCGTGCACCACGTAGCGGCCGAGGAACCCCGACCCTCCGAACACCGTAACCTGCTTCCTGGTGTCGACCTTCATCTGGCAATCCCCGTCCGGCCCTGGCGCGCCGTGGCGCGCACCCGCAACATCTGTGGCCCGACGCTTTACCGGCAATCGCCCGAGCCGAAAAGCCCGCCCCCCGCCGCGCCGGCCGAGATACCGATCCGGACCCCGAACATTTCTCCCATCCCCGATTGACACCCCGCGTCCGGAAATCTAATGACACCGCAGTGCCCAGGTGGCGGAATTGGTAGACGCGCACGGTTCAGGTCCGTGTGCCGCGAGGCGTGAAGGTTCGAGTCCTTTCCTGGGCACCAATTCCCCGAATTCGTTCGGGAAGCCCGATAGCCAAGAGACAAGATGAGTAGATCTGAGGCGGCCCCTTGAGGGTTTTGCCGACGCATCGTCTCGGCTCTTCTACACTTGTGAATACGCCCAAGTTCGGTTGGGTAGGGGCTCGTCGGGTTGCCGACGGGCTGGCGGTGAGGCGACGCGGGCGGGGCGACGTTCTCGAGGGGGGGGATGCCGCAAGTCGAGCCTATGCCGATAGGGCTCCCAGGACCTTGCGCATGCGGCGGACCTCTTCGGCGCTGGTGCGACGCACGGGGCCTGCCGCGAAGCCCAGCGCGGCAAGCTCGGGTGAGGGCGGAGAAACGGTCTGCGAGCAGCTGCCGTGAATCTCCCGCAACGGTACCTTCTCGAGAAGGACACCGACATTGTCCGGCGTGAGGCCCGAACCGGCCATGATGGCGATGCGTCCGGCCGCGACCGTATGGGCACGCGCGAGATCGGAAAGGCCCCCGATGGCGTGGGGCGCGCGGCCGGAGGTCAGGATGCGTTCGAAGCCGAGCGCGACGGCCAGCTCCACCGCTTCCGCGATGTCCGGCACGAGGTCGAAGGCGCGGTGAAGCGTGGTGCCGAGGCCGGCGCTCGCGTCCGTCAGCTCGGCGAGCGCTTGCGCGTCGAGCCCGCCGTCGGCGGTCGAGGCACCGAGAACGACGCCGGCAAGGCCCGCCGCCCGCGCGGCGGCGATGTCGGCCCGCATGGCGGCGCGCTCGCGCACGGAATACACGAACCCTCCGCTGCGCGGCCGGATCAGGGCATAGACGGGAACGGGGGCCTCCGCCGCGAGCGCCATCAGGCCCGGCGTCGGCGTCAGGCCGCCGAGCTCCAGGGCGGAGCAGAGTTCAATCCGGTCGGCGCCGCCTTCGATCGCGGCGAAGAGGCTGTCCGGATCGCCGACGCAGACCTCAAGCCGCACGCGCATCGCCGGTCTCCCGAAGCGCCAGGATTGCCGCGCCGAGAAGGCCGGGCTCGTAGCGGCAGGCGGCGGGCACGACGATCGCCGCGTCGGTGTCCCGCAGGATGCGGGCGCGCACGGCGGCATCGAGCCGCTCCACCAGCGGTCGCACGGTGGCGAGGCCCCCGCCGACCGGCACGATGTCGGCGCCGACGACGTTGACGACAAGGGCGAGCGGATCGGCGACGAGGTCGGTCCAGACGTCGATCGTGCGGGCGGCGTCGGAGGCGCCGGCGATCCAGGCAGCCGTGATCTCGCGGCTCGTGCGGCTGTCCCCGTGAAGGTGGCGGTGCAACCGCTCCAGTCCCCGCGCGCCGCCCAGCGTGTCGACGCAGCCCGCCTGTCCGCAGCCGCAGGGCAGGCGTGGAAGGTCGGCAGGCGGCGTGCCGACGCGGGTCGCCAGGATCGGGCCATGGCCCCATTCGCCGGCAAACCCGCCGGCCCCTCGCACCAGCCGCCCGTCGACGACGAGGCCGCCGCCGACGCCGGTGCCGAGAATCGCTCCGAAGACGATGCGGCGCCCGGCGCCGGCGCCCGCCACGGCCTCGGCCAGCGCGAAGCAATCCGCGTCGTTGGCGACGAGGACGGGGCGGCCGAGCCTTGTCGCGAGGTCGGGTCCGAGCCGGCGCCCGTCGAGGCCAGGAATGTTGGCGACCTTGATCGTTTCGCTCGCGGGATCGACGACGCCGGTGATGGACAGCGCCATCGGCGCGCCGGGGGCGATCCCGCACCGGGCGAGGAGCTCCGCGACGGCCTCCGCGAAGGCGTCGAAATCGTGGACCGGCGTCGGGACGCTGCCGACCGGCCGGATGTCGGACACCGCGCGCGCGACGGCGCCCCGGATCGCCGAGCCGCCGATGTCGAAGCACGCGATCATGCGTCGCGGATCGCGAGGCCGCCGGCGTCGAAGCGATGGATGCGGCCGGGCAGGGGAGAAAGGCGCACCGCCTCGTCCACCCCGATCGGGGTTTCCTCGGGAATGCGCACCGTCACCTCCTGCCCCCCCTCCAGGACGACGTAGAGATAGGTATCGGAGCCGAGGTGCTCGGCATGGCGCACCGTGCCGGCCCAGGGACCCGCAGGGTCGACCCGGAGATGCTCGGGGCGGATCCCGAGCGTCGCGGCGCCCGCCTCCTCGGCGAAGCGTCCGGTCAGGAAGTTCATCTTCGGCGAGCCGATGAAGCCGGCGACGAAGAGATTGTCGGGCCGGTTGTAGAGATCGATTGGCCGGCCGACCTGCTGCACCGTGCCCCCGTTCAGCACCACGATCCGATCGGCCAGCGTCATGGCCTCGACCTGGTCGTGGGTGACGTAGATCATGGTGGCACCGAGCGTCCGGTGCAGCTTGGCGATTTCCAGGCGCGTCGCGACCCGCAGGGCGGCGTCAAGGTTCGAAAGCGGCTCGTCGAAGAGGAAGAGCGTCGGCTCGCGCACGATGGCGCGCCCGATGGCGACGCGCTGGCGTTGGCCGCCGGAAAGCTCCGCCGGGCGGCGCTTGAGAAGCGGCGTGAGTTGGAGGAGCCCCGCCGCCTTCTCGACGCGCGCCTCGCGCTCGAGCTTCGGTACGCCGTCCTCCTTGAGGGCGAGCGTCATGTTGCCCGCGACGGTGAGGTGCGGGTAGAGGGCATAGGACTGGAACACCATGGCGATGCCGCGCTTGGCGGGCACCGTGGCGTCGACGTTGCGTCCGCCGATCTCGACGGTTCCCGAGGTCTGCGTCTCCAGCCCCGCGATGATGCGCATGAGCGTGGACTTGCCGCAGCCCGACGGGCCGACGAAGACGACGAACTCGCCGGTCCTCACCTCGAGATCGACCCCCTTCAGCACCTCGACCGGGCCGAAGGTCTTCACGATGTCGGACAGCTTGAGCGAATGGGAGGGGGGGTTCACAGGCGGACGGCCTTTCCTTCGCGCATGGACCGGTCGGCCGCCAGCACCACGGCGAGCGAGCGCACCGCGTCGTCCATGTGCCGCGTGAGATCCATGTCCTCGCGGATGGCTTTGAGCACGAAGCGCTGCTCGGCGTCGCAAAGCGCCTGGTGGCCGGGCTCGCCCGCCATGGAGACCATCTCGTCCGGCCTCGCGAAGCCGCCATCGGCCCCGCGCGCCGCGTAGTGGATGCGTAGGCGCGCCGTCTTGGTGTGGGTGTCGATGTCGGCGGACTTCGCCCCCTCATCCATGACGATGGAGACCGAGCCCTTCGGGCTCATCACGTCCTTCACGAAGAAGGCGGTCTCCGAGATCATCGGCCCCCAGCCCGCCTCGTACCATCCGAGCGAACCGTCGGCGAAGAGCACCTGGAGATGGCCGTAGTTGACTTGTGTCTCGGCGATCTCGTCTGACAGGCGCAGGCCCATGCCGCGCACCTCGACGGGCGCCGCGTCGGTGATCTGGAGCATGACGTCGAGATAGTGGACGCCGCAGTCCACCACCGGCGAGGTCGTCTCCATCAGCCGCTTGTGGATTTCCCACGCCGCGCCCGCCGACTGCTGGTTGAGGTTCATGCGGAAGACGTAAGGGCCCCCGAGCCGGCGGGCGCGCGCGATGAACTCGATCCACGAGGGGTGATGGCGCAGGATGTAGCCGACGACGAGCTTGCGGCCTGTCCGCTTGGCGGCATCGACGACGCGTTGCGCATCGGCCACCGTGCCGGCCAGCGGCTTCTCGACGAAGACGTGCGCGCCCGCTTCCATCGCCCGGATCGCGAGCTCCGCGTGGCTGTCGGTATAGGTGTTGATCGAGACGAGATCAGGCTTCTGCGCCAGGCCCGCCTCGAAGTCGGCGAGCATCGGATAGGCTCGAAGCTCCTCCGGCAGCTCGACGGGCGAGCGGTTGGCGAGCCCGACGATCTCGAAGCCGGGATCGGCGTGGTAGGCGAGGGCATGGCTGCGGCCCATCTGGCCGAGGCCCATGACGAAGGTGCGGATCGGCGCGGTCATTTCACGGCTCCGGCGGTGATGCCGGCGATGAGCTGGCGGGAGAAGACGAGGTAGAGGACGAGGATCGGCAGGATCGCCAGCGACAAGGCGGCGAGCACGGCCTCCCAGTTGGTGACGAACTGCCCGAGGAAGATCTGCGCGCCGAGCGTCACCGTCTTGGTGCTCTCGCCGGGCGCCAGGATCAGCGGGAACCAGAGGTCGTTCCAGATCGGGATCATGGTGAAGACCGCGACGGTGGCGAGCGCGGGGCGGACGAGCGGCAGCACCAGGACGAAGAAGATCCGGTATTCCGACAGGCCGTCGATGCGTCCCGCGTTCTTCAGGTCGTCCGAGACGCCCCGCATGAACTCCGACAGTATGAAGACGGCGAGCGGCAGCCCTTGCGCGGTATAGACGAGGATCAGCGCCGTCAGCGTGTTCACGAGCCCGGCCGCCACCATCATCTGCAGGATCGCGACGGTGCCGAGCCGGATGGGCACCATGATGCCGAGCGCCAGGAAGAGGCCGAGGAAGGTGTTGAGGCGGAAGCGGTATTCCGAAAGCGCGAAGGCCGCCATGGCGCCGAACAGGAGCACGAAGAAGAGCGAGCCGATCGTGACGATCAGGCTGTTCTGGAAGTAGAGGAGGAAGTCGCCCTGCGCGATCACGGTGCGGTAGCCGGCAAGGCTCGCCGTGGTGGGCAGCGGCGGCTCCAGCGGCGCGTTGAAGATCGCGCGGCGCGTCTTGAACGAGTTCATGACGACGACGAGGACCGGCAGGACCGAGATCAGGCAGTAGAAGAGGAGGGCGAGATGCACCAGCGCAAGGCGCAGGCGCTGGGCAGGGGGCTTGGTCGTCATCGCGCCCGCCTCACATCTGGTAGCGGCGCATGCGCCGCTGGATGACGAAGAGATAGAAGCAGACGCCGACGAGGATGATCAGGAACATCGCGGTGGCCACCGCCGCGCCCATGTAGCGGTCTCCCGCCTGGAGCTGGAAGCCGAAGAAGGTGCGGTAGAGATAGGTGCCGAGGATGTCGGTCGAGAAGTTCGGGCCGGCCAGCGCTCCCTGCATGGCGTAGACGAGGTCGAAGGCGTTGAAGTTGCCCACGAACGTGAGCACGCCGACGAGGCCGATGGTCGGCAGGATCAGCGGCAGCTTGATCTTGAAGAACTGCTTGAAGCCGGTGATTCCGTCGCATTCGGCCGCCTCGATCACCTCGCGGGGGATGGTGATCAGCGCGGCGTAGATCAGCATCATCGGAATGCCGACGAACTGCCAGATCGAGACCAGCGAGACGGTGGTCAGCGCATAGGCTTCCTGGCCGAGCCAGGGCGCGAAAAGCGACTTCAGGCCGACGGCGCCGAGAAGATTGGGCGCGACGCCCCAGAGCGGCGAGAGGAGGAGCTTCCACAGGAAGCCGACGATCACGAAGGAGAGGATCGTCGGCAGGAAGAGGGCCGTGCGGTAGAGCGCGACGCCCGATAGGCGCGGCACCGAGAGAAGGGCCGCCAGCGCGATGCCGATCGGGTTCTGGATCAGCATATGGAGGACGAAGAAATAGACGTTGTTTCGAAGCGCGTTCCAGAACCCTTCGGAGAAACGCGGGTCGCCGAACAGGGTGCGGAAGTTATCGAGCCCGACGAAGACGCGGGTCCCGTCCCGCACGTTCTCCAGCGCGAGCAGCAGCGTCTGCATCAGCGGCACGAGCATGACCACGGTGTAGACGAGGAGGGCCGGTGCGAGGAACACGGCGATATGCCAGCGCGGCCGGGCTTTCGGCGCCTGCGCCTCGGGTCTCTGCGTCATCGGGGGCGCCTCAAGGCTGGCTGGGCGGGATGGAGGCGGCGGGGGACGCCGCCTCCAAGGACTTGCCGGACGGTGGTCAGTTCGCGGCCGGCTTGTACCAGCTGTCGAGGCCCTTCTGCAGCTTCTCCGCCGCCTGCGCCGGCGTCTCGGTGCCGTTGATCACGTTGGCCGACGCCGTCCAGGTCTCGTTCTCGAGGTTGGGCGTGCCGCGCGACAGGATCTGGTAGGTGGAGCGGATCGTGGACTGGCACTGATCCCGCCAGCCGACGATCTCCTTGGCGAGCGCGTTCTCCAGCGCCACCGGCTTGTCGATCAGCGGGAAGAAGCCGGGCGCCGCATTGGCGTAGATCGTCGCGAACTCGGGGCTGGCGACCCAGGTCAGGAAGGTCTTGGCGGCTTCCGCGTTCGGCGAGGCGGCGTTGAGGCCGAGCGCGATGTCGGGATGGTCCGACACGTAGCAGGTGTCGCCCGCGTTCTGGACCGGCGGCAGGAAGGCGCCGATCTCGAAGTCGGCCTGCGCCTCGAAGGTCGCGATCTCCCAAGAGCCGGCCGGATAGATCGCGGCGCGCCCCAGCGTGAAGAGGTTCTGGCTGTCGGGATAGGTCTGCGCCTGGAAGCCGTCGCCCATGTAGGGGCCCCACTTGGCCAGCGTCTCGAAGGGCTTCACCCAGTCCGGGTCGGTCAGCTTCTGGGTGCCGGCCACGAGCGCCTTGCGGCCTTCCTCGCCCTTCCAGTAGTTCGGGCCGATGTTCTGGTAGCCCATGGTGGCGGCTTCCCACTGGTCCTTGGTGCCCATGGCGAGCGGGACGTAGGTGCCGTTCTCCTTGATCTTGTCGAGGAGCGCGAAGAACTCGGCCTCGGTCTTGGGCGGCTGGACGCCCAGTTCCTCGAAGGCCGTCTTGTTGTACATGAAGCCATGCAGCACGGCGGCCATGGGCACGCAGAAGGTCTGCGAGCCGTCGTCGGTGGACCAGGCGGTGCGCGCAGCCGGCGTGAAGTTCTCCATGCCCGGAAGGCTGGTGAGATCGGCGAGCTGCTTCTTTTCGAACAGGCCGAGCGAGGCGTCGAACGGGCGGCAGGCGACGAGGTCGCCGGCCGAGCCCGCGTCGAGCTTGGCGGCCAGTGCCGAATTGTACTCGGTCGGCGCCGTCGGGGCGAAGGTCACCTTGATGTCGGGATGCTGCGCCTCGAAGGCCGGAATGATCTTCTCCTGCCAGGTGGCGAGGTCGTCGTTGCGCCAGCTCTCGATGGTGAGCGTGGTCTGCGCCAGCGCTGGCGCCGAAAGGGCGACCAGGACGCCGAGCGCCACCGAGGCCTTGAGGATGTTCGTCGTCATGACCGTCTCCTGTTGCATGCCCGGATGCGCCGGGTCTCGTTATCGGCCGAGCTCGGCGAGAGCCCGGCGGAGGAAGCCGTCGGCGCGGGCAAGGCGCGCCCGCGCGTCGGAAAGGTCGGAGGCGCCGGCCGCCAGAAGCACGGCGGGCTTCACCTCGCCGCCGCTGGCAAGAAGCGCTTGCTCGGCGAGTTCCGCGTTTGTGCCGGCGCTGTCGGCCACCATTCGGGCCGCGCGCGCGTGCAGCTTGGCGTTGTCGGCGCGAAGGCTCACCATGTGCCCGTCGTGGACATGCCCGCGCCGGACCGCGAGCGCCGTCGAGATCATGTTGAGGACGGCCTTCTGCGCCGTTCCCGCGCCCATGCGCGTCGAGCCGGCGACCACCTCCGGCCCGGTGTCGAGAAGGATCGCGACGTCGGCACTATCGAGGATCGGCGCGCCCGCGTTGTTGGCGATGGCGATCGTCGCCGCACCCGCCTCGCGCGCGGCTTCGAGGCCCGCCGCCACGAAGGGTGTCGAGCCGCTGGCCGAGACGGCCAGGACGCAGTCGTCGGGACCGACCCTCGCGGCCAGGACATCGCGCCGGCCGGCCTCCGCCACGTCCTCCGGGCCGCCGGTGAACTCCCGGACGATGTCGAGCCCGCCGGCGAGAATGGCGACGAAGCGCTGGGCCGGCTCGCCATAGGTCTGGGGGATCTCCAGGGCGTCGGCGAGCGCGATCAGGGCCGGGCTTCCGGCCGCGAGATAGACGAGGCGCCCGCCGCGCTCGAGCGCGGTGGCCGCCAGATCCACCCCCCGCGCGATGGCGGGCAGAGCGGCCTCGACCGCGGCGAGCGCCCGCACCTGACCGGCCAGGAGGCGCCCCAGCACCTCGTCCGGGCCGCAGGCGTCGATCCCCACGGAGGCGGGGTCGCTCTCTTCGGTGCGGCGAAGACCAGTCGCCAAGGTCGATCTCCTCTTCGATGCCGCCCCCCGACCAAGCGAAGGACGACACGGCGCGTGGACGGGGAGGGGCCGCTCAGCGGCTTGGGCGCGACGCGCATAAGGACAGCGTTCGTCCGCAACCGAAGGCTGCGTTCGTGTGGTCGTCCCGCTGCGCGAATCATGGGGTTCGGTTGAGCCGACCCCTCCCTGTCTTTTGTTGGCGGGATCGTACCAACGTAAAACCATTTGTCCAGAAGCGGCTGCGAAATTTTCCGACGTCCTTCGCAGGTGCGAAATTTTCCAGCAGGTCAGGCGCAGGTACTAGCGCGCGATCGTGACTTCTGCGGGCATTCTTTGGTCGACCGGGCGTATGTCGAGCCGCGAAGAAAGTTCTGGCGGCTCTGCGCAAGCTGGCCTATAGCTCGATTGGTATTGTTTTGGTCGCAACAGGGGCGATGCATGTCCGACGAGTTGCTCGTGGGGGTCGATGGCGGCGGCACGAACTGCCGTGTGCGTGTGCGCCGTCTCAACGGGACGCTGGTCGGCGAAGCGCAGGGCGGCACCGCAAACGTCTTCGCCGGACTCGACGCCGCGCTCGCCACCATCGTCGCCACCACCGAGCGCGCGCTGGCAGAGGGCGGCCTCGGCGCCGGGCACCTCGCGCGCTGCCATGTCGGCCTCGGGCTGGCCGGCGCGAACGTGCCCTCCGTCGCCGAGGCTCTTCATGCGCGATCCCTGCCCTTTGCGCGGTTCGGTCTGGAGACAGATGCCGTCACCGCCTGTCGCGGCGCCTTTGCCGGGGCCGAGGGCGGGATCTCGATCCTGGGCACCGGCACCGCCTATTGCGTACGCGCCGGAGGCGCCTTCACCCTTCTTGGCGGATGGGGCATGCTCGTGTCGGACCAGGGCAGCGGCGCCGATCTCGGCCGCCGCGCGCTGGCCGCATCCCTTTTCGCGCTCGACGGCGCCAAGCCGCGAACGCCCTTCTGCGACGCTGTCCTGCAGCGCTTCGGCTTCTCGGCCGGCGCCATCGCGGAGTTCGCGGGCGCCAGCCTGCCGCGGGACTTCGGCAGCCTCGCCCCGCTGGTCTGGGACCATGCGGAGGCCGACGACCCGACCGCACTCCAACTGATCGCGGACGCGGTGGCGGACATCGAGCCGATGCTGCGGCGGATGCTGGCGCTCGGCGCGCCGAAGCTCTGCCTTCTCGGCGGCCAGGCGCCGCGCTACCGCCTGCATCTTGCCGCCGATCTCAGGGCCCTCCTGGTCGAGCCCGCGGGCGACGCGATGGAGGGCGGCATCGATCTCGCCCGATCCGTCCGCGACGGGGCGCGAGACGCCGCATGAGCGCACTCCTCAAAGCCGGCGTGCTGCCCGAAGGCCAGGGGCCGCTGTATCTGCGGCTTCAGGCGCTGATCCGCGCGGCGGTGGACGCGGGCGAGCTGAAGCCCGCCGACGCTCTGCCCTCCGAACGCGACCTGGCCGAAGGTCTCGGTGTCTCTCGCGTGACGGTGCGCAAGGCGTTGACCGGGCTCGTCGGCGAAGGTGTCGTCGAGCAGAGGCAGGGCTCGGGCACCTTCGTCTCGAGCGGCAGGCGGAAGCTCCAGCAGGGCCTCTCGCATCTCACCTCCTTTTCCGAGGACATGGCGACGCGCGGCAAGCGCACGACCTCGGACTGGCTCCTGCGCAGCATCGAGCGCGTGACGCCGGCCGAGGCGATGCACCTCGCCCTGTCGCCCGGCGACCTCGTCTGCCGCCTCCACCGCCTGCGCCGGGCCGACGGCGCGCCGCTCGCCGTCGAGCGGGCCTGCGTGCCCGCCACGATCCTGCCCGATCCGGACCTTGTCGGCGCCTCGCTCTATGCCGCCATGGACGCGGCCGGGCGCCATCCCGTGCGCGCGCTCCAGCGCATCGGCGCGGCCAATCTTTCGGGCGAGGAGGCGGCCCTCCTCGACGTCGCGCCGGGCACGGCCGCCTTGTCCATCATCCGCGTGTCCTTCGACGCGCAGGGGCGCCCGGTCGAATTCACGCGGTCCCACTATCGCGGCGACGCCTACGACTTCGTCGCCGAACTCAGCCTGTCGGGCGAAGGAACACGATGACACCATCCAGCCTCATGGCGCAGGAGATCGCCGAGATCCCGCAGGCGGTCCGCCGCTTCCTCGATGGTTCGGCGCAAGCCGTGGAGGCCGTCGGCCGACGCCTGCGCGAACTGTCGCCCGCCGTCACCGTCACGGTGGCGCGAGGCTCCTCCGACCATGCGGCGACCTATTTCAAGTATGCCGGCGAGATCCTGACCGGCCGCCCCGTCGCCTCGCTGGGGCCTTCCGTCGTCTCGGTCTACGGGACCCGCCTCCACCTCGAAGGCCAGGCAGCGCTCGCCATCTCGCAGTCGGGCCGGAGCCCCGACATCGTGGCGCTTCTCTCGGCCGCGCGCGCCGGCGGCGCCGAGACGATCGCGATCGGAAACGTCGAAGGCTCGCCGCTTCTCGAAGCCGCCCACTGGCAGCTGCCGCTGAAGGCTGGCCCCGAGCGCAGCGTCGCGGCCACCAAGAGCTTCGCCACCTCCGTGGTCGCGGGCCTTGCGGTGCTGGCCGCCTGGCGCGACGACGCGGGACTGAAGGCGGCACTCGCCGCCCTGCCGGACAAGCTCGACGCGGCGCTGGAGGCCGACTGGTCGCCCGCGCTCGACATGGCGGCGAATGCGCGCTCGCTTTATGCGCTCGGGCGCGGCCCCGGCTTTGCGGTCGCGAGCGAAGCGGCGCTAAAGCTGAAGGAAACCTCCATGCTCCATGCCGAGGCCTATTCCGGCGCCGAGGTGCTGCACGGGCCGGTCTCCCTGGTGGAGGAGGGCTTTCCCGTCCTCGCCTTCGTGCCGGACGACGCGGCGCGGCCGGGCCTGTCGGAGATCGCGGCGCGGGTTTCAAACTCGGGCGCCGCGCTCTTCACCGTCGGCGATGCCGGCCACGGCACGCGGCTGCCCCACGCCCCGACCGGCCATCCACTAACCGAGCCCTTGTCGATGCTGGTGTCCTTCTACCGCTTCGTGGAGAGCGTCGCCCGGGCGCGGGGCCTCGATCCCGACGTGCCGCGCGGTCTCAAGAAGGTGACGGAGACCCTGTGATGACAACCGCCTTTGTCGGCGCCGACATCTTCGACGGCGAGACCCGCCGCTCCGGCCTCGCCCTCGTGGTGGAGGGCGAAAGAGTCGCGGCCCTCCTGCCCGAGGCGGAACTCGGCCCGGACATGGGGGTGGAACGCCTCGACGGCGGGCTCTTGGCGCCCGGCTTCGTCGATATCCAGGTGAACGGCGGCGGCGGCGTCCTCTTCAACGACGCGCCGAGCGTCGAGGGCATCCGCGCGATCACAGCCGCCCATGCCCGCTTCGGCTCGACGGCGCTCCTGCCGACCGTGATCACCGACCGGCCGGCCGTCACCTTCGCCGCCATCCGGGCCGCCGAGGAGGCCCTGGCACAAGAGGTGCCGGGATGTCTCGGGATTCACGTGGAAGGGCCGTTCCTGTCGGTTGCGCGCAAGGGCGCGCACGATCCCGCGCTGATCCGGCGGATGGAGGCGGCGGACCTCCAGGCCCTGTGCGAGACGCGCGTGCGCCCACTCCTTCTCACCGTCGCGCCCGAAAGCGTCTCGGACGAGCAGATCGCCGCTCTTGCCGCCGCCGGCATCCGAGTCTCGCTCGGCCACACCGACACGAGCTGCGAGCGCGCGGCCGCCGCCTTCGCGGCCGGCGCCTCCTGTGTCACCCATCTCTTCAACGCCATGAGCCAGCTCGGCAACCGCGAGCCGGGTCTGGTGGGCGCGGCGTTGGACAGTCCGGATGTCTGGTGCGGTTTCATTCCGGACGGTCACCATGTCCACCCCGCGGCGCTCGGCGCGGCGCTCCGGGCCAAGCGCGGCTCGTGCCGGATGATCGCCGTCACCGACGCCATGCCCACCGTCGGCTCCGACGCCGACGTGTTCGAGCTGAACGGGCGCACCGCCCGGCGCGAGAACGGGCGGCTGACGCTCGCCGACGGCACGCTGGCTGGCTCCGACCTGTCGATGATCGGCGCCCTGCGCTATCTCGCCGGCCCGCTCGGGCTTCCGCTGGAGGAGGCCCTGCGCCTCTGCTCCACGCATGCGGCGGCCTTCCTCGGCCTGTCGGCCACCAATGGCCGGCTCGGGGCGGGCTCGCGCGCCGACATGGTCTGGCTCGACGCGGCGCTCGACCTCAAGGGCGTCTGGATCGGCGGCGAGCGGGTCCGTCAGTAGCCGCCGGGCGCGGTCGGGCCGCCGGCCGAGACGATCGCGACGCTGGCGCTCGCGCCGATGCGCGTCGCGCCCGCCGCTACCATGGCCCGCGCGCTCTCCGCCGTCCGGATGCCGCCCGATGCCTTGACGCCGAGCGTCGGGCCGACCGTGCGCCGCATCAGGGCCACGGTCTCGACGCTCGCCCCGCCGCTGGAGAAGCCGGTCGAGGTCTTCACGAAATCGGCTCCGGCTTCGGCCGCGATGCGGCAGGCGGCGACGATCCGCGCCTCGTCGAGGAGGCAGGTTTCCAGGATCACCTTGAGGACGCGGCCCGCAGAGGCGTCGCGCACGGCCGCGATGTCGGCCCGCGCCCGCTCGAACTCGCCTTCGACCACCGCTCCAATGTCGAGCACCATGTCGAGCTCGTCCGCCCCTTGCCGGATCAGCCAGGCGGCCTCCGCCGCCTTCGCCCCGGCCCCGGAGGCACCGAGCGGGAAGCCGAGCACCGCGCAGGTCTTCACCCGCGATCCCCGGAGGCGATCCGCCACGAAGGCCGCATGCACGCCGTTGATGCAGACGGAGGCGAAGCCGTGCGCCAGGGCCTCGTCGCAATGGCGCGCGACGTCGGCGCGCGTCGCGTCGGCCTTCAGGATCGTGTGGTCGATCATTCCCGCCAGGTCGGCACGGCTGGCTGTGTTCACGTCGTCCGGCATCGTGCCTCCCGCTGTTCCCATGAGGACCGGGCGACAGGTCTTCCACGCCGCTTCGCAACGGGTCAAGCCGGTAGAGAAACTGCTCTTACTGAGTGGGAAGGCGGCCGACCTCGCCGCCGCGCTGGCGGTCGGTGTCGGCGTCCTCGCTTCCCGTCGAGGTGAAGAGGCCGGCCAGCACCGCCACCACGACGAGCGCCAGAAGGACCAGGATCGCCTTGGCGTTGCGCGGGGCGATCCGGCCCTTCGGCACCTCGTGGGACGGCGGGTTGGGATTGTAGGGCTCTTCGGCCATGGCCACGCTCCATCAGGACATGGGGAGGCAATGGTGGGGGATTAGGCCCGTTCCCGCCGATATGCGCAGGCGTCAACAGAGGCGCCGCCCGCGGGCGGCGATCAGGTCAGGACGCCGAGGCCGAGAAACGTGAAGGCGAAGGCGGCCGTCACCGCCCCGGCCATCAGGGCGGCGATCCAGTTGAGAAGGGTCTGGAGTGTGGGCATGGGGATCGTCTCCGAAACGGGGCGGGTCGCTAGAGCAGCAAGGTGTTGATCTCGTCCTGCGGCGGGGAGGTGCGCCGGATCGAGGCCTTGGCGGGCGCCATGCGCAGGACGTCCGCCCGTGTCGGGGCGGGCATCAGGTCGCCCTCGGCCGGGGCGAGAGGGGTGGACAGGAGGCGGAGGACGCGCTCGAAGACCCCGGCGCGCACCGGCGCGGCGGCTTCGAATTCGGGGGAGGCGTTGGCGGAGAGGCACAGGGACATGGGCAAAATCCTTTCGCTGGCTTTCCGTCGAAGGCGCTTCGACGCTCGCGGCCCTGAACCGGCCCTCGTATGGTACGTCGGACACCCATCGGAGCCTGTTCATTACCGATCGGTATGGAATGAGTTAGGGGCTTGGTTTCCGGCTGTCAACGGACTATTTTACCGACAGGTATAAAAACTCGTCCCGGGGCAGTTCCGCTTCGGGCACGCCTACGAAGGAGAACGTGATGGGTGTCGGTCGCCCGCGTGAGTTCGACGCCGATCAGGCCCTCGACTCGGCGCTCGAGGTGTTCTGGCGGCAGGGCTACGAGGGCACGTCCCTGTCCGACCTGACGGAGGCCATGGGCATCGCCAAGCCCAGCCTCTATTCGGTGTTCGGCAACAAGGAGGAGCTGTTCCTCAAGGCGCTCGACCGTTATGCCGCGCGCCGCTCGGACCTGTCCTGCAATGCTCTGAACGAGCCGACCTCGCGCCGCGCGGTGGAGCGCATGCTGCTCGCCTTTGCCGGCGTCGGCGAGGAGGAGGGTTCGCCCAAGGGCTGCCTGATGGTGCAGGGCGCGCTGGTCTGCAGCGAGGCGAGCGAATCGATCCGCAAGGAACTCTGCGCCCGCCGGTCCGAAAGCGAGGCGGCCCTCGGCCGTCGCATGGCGGAGTGGAAGGAGGCGGGCGATCTACCCCCCGAGGCCGACCCGGCCGATCTTGCTCGCTACGTCATGTCGGTGGCCCAAGGGCTCGCGGTCCAGGCGGCGAGCGGCGCCAGCGCCGGCGACCTGCGCCGCGTCGTGTCCATGACCCTGCGGACCTGGCCCCCGGTCTGAGCGAGAGGAGCCCGGCGGCGACATTTTGCCGCCGAAGGATTTGCGCTTTGATCTTGGCCATGGATTGCTCCGGTCTCCAACCGGAGGCCTTCGCATGTCGCTCGAACACTGGCTCGCCTTTGTCGCTGCCTCGGCGGTTCTCCTAGCCATTCCCGGCCCGACGATCCTCCTCGTGATCTCCTATGCGCTTGGTCACGGGCGGCGCGCGGCGGGATCGACCGTGGCGGGCGTCGCGCTCGGCGACTTCACCGCCATGACCGCCTCCATGCTCGGGCTCGGCGCGCTGCTCGCGACATCGGCGGCCTTGTTCACGGCGCTGAAATGGATCGGCGCGGCCTATCTCGTCTATCTCGGCGTCAAGCTCTGGCGCGCGCCCGTTCGTCCCGCCGCTGCGGAGGCGGTCGACGTGCCGGCGGAGCGGCCGCTGCGCATCTTCCTCCACACCTATGTCGTCACGGCGCTCAATCCGAAGAGCATCCTCTTCTTCGTCGCCTTCCTGCCCCAGTTCCTCGACCTGTCCCGCCCGATCCTCGGTCAGATGGTGATCTTCGAAGTGACCTTCCTGGTGCTGGCGACAGTGAACGCCGCGCTCTACGCGCTGCTTGCGTCCATGGCACGCCGGTCGATCCGCCGGCCGGGCGTGCAGCGGGCGGTCAACCGCGTCGGCGGTTCCTTGATGATCGGCGCGGGACTTCTGGCCGCCGGCTGGCGCCGGGCGCCCGCCTGACCGATCAGGCCTCCAGGGTCCGGGGGGCGTCGGCGCGCACACGGCCGGGCGCGGCGCCGATCACCCGCTTGAAGGCCCGGCTGAAGGCGGCCTCGGATTCGTAGCCGAGGCGCCGGCCGGCTTCCGAGATGCGCATCCGGTCCCTGAGGATCCACTGCCGCGCCTGATGCATGCGCACTTCGGTCACGTAATGCGCCGGCGTCGTGCCGACGATGGCGGTGAACTTGGCGGCGAAACCCGACCGGGACACGCCCATGAGCGCGGCCATCTCCGCCACCGTCCAGTCGCGGGCGGGCTCGGCGTGGATGGCCGCGAGCACGCGGCCGACCTTCGCGTCGCGCACGGCCGCGATCCATCCGGCCGAGTTGCCGCAGCCGTGCTCCACCCAGGCGCGGATGATCTGCGCCGCCATGACGTCGGCGAGCCGCGCGAGGATGCCGCTGGCGCCCACACGGTTGAGGCTGCATTCGGCGATCATCGCATCCAGGAGATGCGGGATCGCGGGTTCCGCCTGCATCAGTTCCTGCGCCCGCATCAGGTCCGGCATCATCCTCAGGAGCGGATGCAGCCCGTCGAGATTGAAGCGCATCGTGCCGCAGAAGAGGACGCAGACGCCGGGCGTCCCTTCGGCGGCCTCCTCGTAGGCGTAGACGCTGTCGCAGATCGACAGGCATTCGCGCCGGGGAAAGGGGCGGGGCGGAACGCCGGGCCGGCTCGCCAGCGTATGGGCGGCGCCGCGCGGCACGAGAACCGCGTCGCCCGCCGTCAGCTCGCTCCAGGCGCCGTCCGGGCTCTGCAGCCAGCAGCCTTGCCCCGCCACGGAATGGAAATGCGCCTGGCCCTGCGCGGGATAGTGGAAGCTCCAGTCCCCCGACAGGCGGCAGCGCCCGTATTCCACCCCGTCGAGCCGCAGCCCGCGCAGCATGTCGGTGAGGGCATCGGAGCCGTCGAATTCCGGAGCTTTGGACGAACGGTCAAGCATGGTGGATTTTCTAGCATGGAAACGCCAGAGAGGCGAGGCTAGGTTCGCGCCATCCTTTTCGCACCGCATCATGACGGGACGATCACCATGTCCGACATCGCCACTCCTGCCGGCCTCGGCGCCGTGCCGACCGTGCCCGAATCGCGCGCCGCCTGGCCCGCGGTCTTCTCCCTCTCCTTCGGGGTCTTCGGCCTGGTCACGGCCGAGTTCCTTCCCGTGAGCCTCCTGACGCCGATGGCCGCCGATCTCGGCGTGTCCCACGGCGCGGTCGGCCAGGCGATCACCGCGACGGCCGTGGTCGCCGCCTTCGCCGGACCGCTCCTGGTGCTCGGTTCCGGCCGGCTCGACCGGCGGATCATCGTCTGGGCGCTGATGGCGATGCTGGTGGTCTCCAGCGTGCTCACGGCCTTCGCGAACAGCGTCGCGGTCCTGCTTGTCGCCCGCGCGCTTCTCGGCTTCGCGCTCGGGGGCTTCTGGGCCATGATGACGGCGCTGGCGCTTCGCCTCGCGCCGCCTGCCGACGTGCCGCGCGCCATGTCGATCATCATCATGGGCGTGTCGGCGGCGACCGTCGTGGCCGCGCCGCTCGGTGCCGCGCTCGGCGCGCTCTGGGGGTGGCGGGCGACGTTCCTCGCCGCCGCCGGCCTCGGCGCCGCCTCGCTCCTGGTCCAGCTTGCCGTCCTGCCGAGCCTGCCCTCGGCCGGCGCGCCGGGCCTTGCCGCCTTCCGGGCCGCCCTGTCGCGGCGCAGGGTGCTGATCGGCTTCGCCACGGTGATCATCGTCGTGTCCGGCCATTTCGCCGGCTTTACCTTCATCCGGCCCTTCCTGGAGGAGGTGCCGCGCCTCGACGTGGCGACCATCTCGATGGCGCTTCTCGCCTTCGGCGTCGGCGGCTTCCTCGGCAACCCCGCCGCCGGCCTGATCGCGGCGCGCAGCCCGGCCTGGGCGGGCGGCAGCGCGGCGCTTCTCATCGGCGCGGCGGCGGTCGTGCTGGTCCTCTTCGGCGGCACGCCGGCCGTCGCCTTCGCGGCGGTGGCCGTCTGGGGCTTCGCCTTCGGCGGCTTCCCGGTCTCCGTCTCCATCTGGAACGCGCGGGCCGCGCCCGACCTCGCCGAAAGCTCGGGCGCGCTCCTCGCCTCCTCCTTCCAGGTCGCGATCGCGAGCGGCGCGGTGATCGGCGGCCTCCTGATCGACGGCGTCGGCCCGCACGGCGTCATCGTCTATGCCGCATCCGCCGTGGTGCTGGGCGCCGGCGTCATGCTGGGTCTCGGGCGCCGTGCCGAGCGCTCGGCCTAGCCCCAGGGCGCGACCTTGTGGCCGCCGAAGATGGTTTCGCGCGGCAGGTCGAAGATGAAGTAGGGGTTGAGCAGGGGCAGCGCACCGGCCGCGTCGAGTCGGGCGCGCTGCTCCTGCGAGAGGGCCAGGCCGAGCGAGGCGACGTTGGCCCGCACCTGCTCTGGGCGGCTCGCCCCGATCAGGACGGACGACACGCCCGGCCGTCCCGTCACCCAGGCGAGCGCCACTTCCGCCATCGGGCGGCCGACTTCTTCCGCGACGGCGCGCAGGGCATCGACCACCTCGAAGTTGCGCTCCGTGAACAGCATGCCGCCATAGGGATTGTCGCCGTCCAGCCGGTTGCCGCCGCGCGCCTCCGCCCCTGCGCGGTTCGGCATGCCCACCCCGGGGCCGGGCGAGGCCAGCTTCTCGCGGCCGTATTTTCCGGTCAGGAGGCCTGCGGCGAGCGGGCTCCAGGCGACGAGCCCCAGGCCGAGCGCGCGGCCGGCCGGCACGAGGTCGAGCTCGACGCCCCGGTCCACCAGCGAGTAGGCGTATTGCAGCCCGATCGGCTGCGGCAGGCCATGCGCGCGGGCCAGCGTCGCGATCTCCGCGACATACCAGGCCGGTGCGTTGGAGAAGCCGTAGTGGAGGATGTCGCCGCGCCGTATCGCGTCGGTCAGCGCCCGCAGCACCTCCTCCGGCGGCGTCGTGCGGTCCCAGACATGCGTCCAGTAGAGGTCGACATAGTCGGTCCGCAGGCGCTTCAGCGAGCCCTCCAGCGCACGGCGGATGTTGCGCGCGCCGTTGCCGGCCGAGAGCGGCGAGCCGTCGCCGCGCGGAAAGCCCGACTTGGTGGCGACCACCATCCGGTCGCGCAGGGACCGCTCGGCGAGAAAGCGCCCGAGCATCGCCTCGCTCTCTCCGCCGGAATAGATGTCGGCCGTGTCCGCGAAGTTGCCGCCGAGGTCGACATAGGCGTCGAAGATCGCGCGAGCGTCCGCCTCGCCCGCGCCCCAGCGGCCGGCGCCGAAGGTCATGGTGCCGAGCGCGAGCGGGCTGACCAGAAGGCCGGAGCGGCCGAGAGCGCGAAAATGGGTGAGGTCCATTGCTGTTTCTCCCTTCAGGATCGCGAAACAGATAGCCGCGTCGGATCCCGGCGATTAGGCTCGGATGACCGGAAGGGCTTGTGAGGATCGTTCATCAATGCGGCGCGGCGACCTCGACGATCTCTCGATGTTTGCCTCCATCGCCCGCGCGCGTAGCTTCACCCGGGCGGGCGCCGAACTCGGCCTGTCCCCCTCCGCTCTCAGCCACACGATGCGCAGCCTCGAAGCGCGGCTCGGGGTCCGGCTCCTCGCCCGCACGACGCGCAGCGTCGCGCCGACGGCGGCCGGCGAGCGGCTGCTCCTGTCGCTGGGGCCGGCGCTGGAGGCGGTGGAGGCGGGGCTCGCCGATCTCGCGGACTGGCGGGATGCGCCGTCCGGTACCCTGCGGCTGACGACCTTCAGCTATGCCGCGCGCACGATCCTCGCCCCTCGCCTGTCGCGCTTCCTTCTCGACCATCCCGACATCGCGGTCGAGGTGGCGGTGGACGACCGGCTGGTGGATCTCGTGGCGGGCGGATTCGACGCGGGGATTCGGCTGGGCGAAAGCGTCGAGCGCGACATGGTGGCCGTGCCGGTCGGGCCGGACCTGCGCAGCGCGATCGTGGCGACGCCCGGCTACTTTGCCCGCCACCCTCGACCCGAGACGCCGGCCGACCTGAAGGACCATGTCTGCATCAACTACCGCCTGATCGGAGGCGGCGGGCTCCTGCCCTGGGAGTTCGAGCAGGACGGCCAGGCGGTCAATGCACGGGTCGGCGGTCAGCTCATCGTCAACGACGAGGTGATCGCCGCCGCCGCCGTGCGGGCAGGCGCCGGGCTCGGCTACGTGATGGAGCACGACGTCGCCGCCGAGATCGCGGACGGGCGCCTCGTCCAGGTGCTGGCCGACTGGTGCCCGACCTACGAGGGCTGCCGGCTGTACTATCCCAGCCGCCAGGTTCCTCTCGCCCTTCGCGCCCTGATCGACGCCTTGCGCTGGCCGCCGGCCGGCGGGCGGGGCTGAGCCGCCGCGCCGCTTGCCCCCGAAGGCGTTCAGGGATTGCCTTCGCCGCCGTGGGCGCCGACGGCGGTGCCGGTGGAGAAGCTCGTGCCGTCCTCGGCGAGCGCCACGTAGAGCGAGGCGAGTTCGGCCGGCTGGCCTGCGCGGCCGAGCGGCGTGTCCTGGCCGAACTCGCCCATCGTGCCTTCGATCTGCCCGCCCGCGACCTGAAGCGGCGTCCAGACCGGGCCGGGCGCCACCGCGTTGACGCGGATGCCCTTTTTCGCGAGCTGCTTGGCCATGCCTTTGGTGAGGTTCAGGATCGCCGCCTTGGTCGAGGCGTAGTCGATCAGCTCCTCGCCGGGGTCGTAGGAATTCACCGACACGGTGTTGATGATCACGCCGCCCGGCGGCAGGCTCGGGATCGCCGCCTTGGAGAAGCGGAACGTGTGGAAGACGTTGGTCTCGTAGGTCCGCACGAACTGTTCGTCGGAGATCTCGAGGATGTCTTGCCGGCTCTGCTGGTAGGCGGCGTTGTTGACGAGGAGGTCGAGGCCGCCGAGTTCGGCGATCGCCTGGGCGACCACGCTCTCGCAGGCTTCCAGCGTGCGGATGTCGGCCGGCAGCAGCACCGCCTTGCGGCCCGCATCGCGGATCAGCTTCGCCACGTCCTGCGCGTCCGGCTCCTCGTCCGGGTGGTAGTTGATCGCGACGTCGGCGCCCTCGCGGGCAAAGGCGATCGCGGCCGCGCGCCCAATGCCGGAATCGCCGCCGGTGATCAATGCGCGCCGCCCGTCGAGCCGGCCCGAGCCGCGATAGCTGGTCTCGCCGCAGTCGGGCACCGGCGTCATCTGCGACTGGAGGCCGGGCCAGGGCTGCTTCTGCTCGGGGAACGGGTCGCTCGTGTAGCGGGTGCGCGGGTCGCTGAGCTTGGGGGCGCCGCCGTCCGCGGCATTCGTGCCCCCGCTCTCCTGCGCGCCGGCCGGCGCGGCCAGCATCGCGCCGGCGCCCAGCACGGCGCCGCCCAGAACCGCGCGGCGGGAAAGGCCTGGATCGCTCATGGTCGGTCTCCTCGAATCGAGCCACGGGCCGTGACGGCCCATGGGGGAGGGGACGCGGAGCCGCGAGGGCGGTTCCCCCGGTGCGGCGGGGGAGCGCAGGCAGGATGGCGGAAAGTGCTTAGGCTCCTTCGAAACGCCGGAGCCGCCGATCAGGCGCCCTTGCGCGACAGGGCGCCGAGGATGATGCGCTCGGCGCGCGCGAGATACGCGTCCAGGAGCCGCGCGGCCTCGTCCGGCCGTCCGGCCTCCAGCGCTTCCACGATCTCCAGGTTGTCGTCGATGAAGGGGGCGTGGAGGGCTTCCGGCGCGTCGAGCAGCCCGAAGGCGAGGCGCAGCTCGGCGGCGACCTGCGCATGGAAGGCGGCGAGCCGCGCGCTGTCGGCAAGGTCCACGATCGCCGCGTGGAACGCCATGTTGGCACTGCCGACCGCCCGCCAGTCCCCCGCCTCGCGCCCGGCGAGCGCGTCGGCAACCGCCGCACGCATGCGGGCAATCGCGGGATGGCCGGCTTGCGCTTCCGCCAGCGCCCGGCACTCCACGAGGCGGCGCACCCGGTAGATGTCGATCACGGCGGCATGGTCGGGCACGGTGACGAAGACGCCCCGGTTGGGCTCGTGGCGCAGGAGCCCCTCCTTGGTGAGGAGGCGGAACGCCTCGCGCAGCGTGTTGCGCGACACGTCGAGATCCTCGGCCAACGCGCTTTCCGACAGGCGTTGACCCGGCAGGAGCTCGCCCGCGATGATCCGGTCGCGCAGGTCTTCCGCGACGCGCGCCGTCAGCGCCGGAGGCGGGGCGGGGGTCACGGACGCGCGCCGATCGTCCGTCGGGCACGGGTCGTCCGTCTCGCTCGCTTGCGCATGCCCTGTCCCCGCATCGGTCCGAATCGCGCGGACCATCGGCCAAGCTGCGGGCGACATCAAGCCGGATGCGCCGCAGGGCTGCGCGCATCCCCCCGCGAATGCGCGCAGCTGCGGCACGAGGGCGCCTTCGAAGCGAGCAGCCTGCTGAGCCCTTGCACAGATTGCAGAACAGGATTGCAAAAATCGTTGAACAATATTGACGCTGTCGTTCAATCGGAACAAGCTGCGTTCGCAATTCGGCCTTAATCGTCGGGCGCGCGGCGCCATCACCGGAGCATGATGATGAACCCAGCCACCCCCGAACGCGGGCCTGCGACGGCAGCGCCCTCCCTCGTCGAGGCCGCCGCCTCGCGCCGGTCTTCGCTGATCGCCGCCGTCTTCCTGATGGCGACCTCGGCGATCGGCCCCGGCTTCATCACCCAGACCGCGACCTTCACGGCGCAGATGGGCGCGGCCTTCGCCTTCGGCATCCTCGCCTCGGTGCTGATCGACTTCGTGGTGCAGCTCAACATCTGGCGCATCGTCGCCGTGACGCGCATGCGCGCCTCGGACGTCGCCAACGCCGCCATTCCCGGCGCCGGCTATTTTCTCGCCGCGCTCGTCATCTTCGGCGGCCTGATCTTCAACATCGGCAACATCGCGGGATCGGGCCTCGGCCTCAACGCCCTTCTGGGGCTCGACCCGAAGATCGGCGGCGCCCTGTCGGCGCTGGTCGCCATCGGCATCTTCTCGTCCAAGCGCGCGGGCGTCGCGGTGGACCGCATCATCGTGGTGCTCGGCATCCTGATGATCGCGCTGACCCTCTTCGTCGCCTTCACCTCCAGCCCGCCGGTGGGCGAGGCGCTGCGTCAGACGGTCTGGCCCGACCAGATCAACTTCGCCACCATCACCACCATCGTCGGCGGCACGGTCGGCGGCTACATCACCTATGCCGGTGCGCACCGCCTGCTCGACAAGGGAACGGTCGGCGTCGAGAACCTCGGACCCGTGACCCGCGCCGCCCTGTCGGGCATCGCGGTCACCGGCGTCATGCGCTTCGTCCTCTTCCTGGCGGTCCTCGGCGTCGTGACGAGCGGCGTGACGCTGGACCTCTCGGGCCGGGCGGCCAATCCGGCGGCGCAGGCCTTCCAGGCCGCGGCGGGCGAGTTCGGCCTGCGTCTCTTCGGGCTGATCTTCTGGGCGGCGGCGATCACCAGCGTCATCGGCGCGGCCTACACGTCGGTCACCTTCTTCAACACGTTCAACCCGAAGATCACCGAGCGCGGCCGCGCCTGGTCCACGGTTGTCTTCATCGCGGTCTCGCTCCTGATCTACGTCTTCATCGGCACGGCGCCGGCCGCGCTCCTGATCTTCGTCGGCGGCTTCAACGGCCTGATCCTGCCGATCGGTCTCACCATCTTCATCTACGCCGCCTGGGCGCGGCCGGACCTGATGCCCGGCTACCGCCATCCCCTGTGGCTGACGGTGCTCGGCGTTCTCACCTGCGCCCTGACCTGGTGGATGGGCTACAAGTCGATCGGCCCGATCTTCGCCTTCCTCAACATGTGATCTCGGGAGCGCCCCCATGTCCGCCACCATCGATCTCAACAGCGATCTCGGCGAAAGCTACGGCGCTTGGGAAATGGGCGAGGACGAGACCATGCTCGGCCTCGTCTCCTCCGCCAACGTCGCCTGCGGGTTCCATGCCGGCGACCCCGCCGGCATCCTGCGCACCTTGAAAGGCGCCGCCGCGCGCGGCGTCGCCATCGGCGCCCATGTCTCCTATCCCGACCGCGGCGGCTTCGGCCGGCGCGCCATGGACGTCGCCTCGGAGGATCTCAGGGCCGACGTGATCTACCAGATCGGGGCGCTGAAGGGGCTGGCGGCCGTCGCCGGCACCCGCGTCACCTACGTCAAGCCGCATGGCGCGCTCTACAACACGATCGCCTCCGACCCCCGTCAGGGGCGCGACGTGGTTGAGGCGATTCTTGCCGCCGACCCGTCGCTGGTCCTGATGTGCCTCGCCAACGCGCCGCTGGTGCAGCTTGCCGAAGACGCCGGGCTCAAGACAGTTTCGGAAGCCTTCGCCGACCGCGCCTATACGCCGGAAGGCACCTTGGTCTCGCGCCGCGAGACGGGCGCGGTGATCCACGACCCGGCGCTGGTGGCGGAGCGCATGGCGCGCCTCGCCGCCACCGGCGAGATCGAGGCCGTCGACGGCTCGATCGTGCGCCTCAAGGCCGATTCCATCTGCGTCCACGGCGACAGCCCCGGCGCGGTGTCGATCGCCAAGGCGGTGCGCGAGCGGCTCGAAGCGGACGGCATCGCCATCCGCCCCTTCGTGGCGGCCTGAGGAGACAAGCCATGACCGCACGCTCCCAGCTCGAAGCCCTCCGCGAGGCAGGGCGCGCCGCCCGCGCGCGCTATCGCGCCGGTCTCGTCCAGCCGACGGCCGGCGTGGCGCCGGGCCTGACCCAGGCCAACATGATCGCCCTGCCGCGCGACTGGGCCTTCGACTTCCTGCTCTATGCCCAGCGCAATCCGAAGAGCTGCCCGGTGCTCGACGTCCTGGAGGAAGGCTCCCGCGAGACGGTGCTGGCGGAAGGTGCCGACGTCGCGCGCGACATCCCGCTCTACCGCATCTGGCGCGACGGCAAGCTGGCCGAGGAAGTAGCGGACGCCTCGGCCGCCTATGCGCAGGCTGGCGACCTCGTCACCTTCCTGATCGGCTGCTCCTTCACCTTCGAGGCGCCGCTGGAGGAGGCCGGCATCGAGGTGCGCCATATCGCCGACGGCTCCAACGTGCCGATGTACCTGACCAACCGTCCCTGCCGCCCGGCCGGGCGCCTGTCCGGCCCGCTGGTCGTCTCCATGCGACCGATCCCGGCGGCCCGCGTGGCGGACGCGGCGCTGATCAGCGGCCGCTTCCCCGCCGTCCACGGCGCCCCGGTCCATGTCGGCGATCCGCAGAGCCTCGGCATCGCGGACCTCGCCAAGCCCGACTTCGGCGATGCCGTGCGCATCGAGCCCGGCGAGATCCCCGTCTTCTGGGCCTGCGGCGTGACGCCCCAGGCGGCGGTCATGGCCTCGCGGGTTCCCTTCGCCGTCACCCACGCGCCGGGCCATATGTTCGTCACCGACGCTCCCGACGCCGCCTACCACGTCTGAGGCTCCTTCCATGCGCATCCTTCCCGTCGGCCTGCGCTCATGTCTGGTGGAGCTTGCCGATCTCGACGAGACGCTGGCGCTGTTCGCCTCGCTGGAGGCCGAGCCGATCGCGGCCGTCGAGGAGATCGTCCCGGCCGCGCGCACGCTGCTCGTGCGCTTCCGGCCGGGAACCCTTCCCGATCCCGCGGACTTCGCGGCCGACCTGCGGCGCCGCGACATCTCGGCGAAAGCGAAGGGGTCGGACCGGCTGGTCGAGATCCCGACCCTCTACGACGGCGAGGATCTCGAGGACGTCGCAAGGCTGACCGGCCTGTCGCCGGACGAGGTGATCGCCCGGCACGTCGCATCCGAGTTCACCGTCGCCTTCACGGGCTTCGCGCCGGGCTTCGGCTATCTCGTCGGCGGCGATCCGGCGCTGCACGTGGCGCGGCGGCAGAGCCCGCGCACCCGCATCCCCGCCGGCACGGTGGCGCTCGCCGGCTCCTTCGCCGGCGTCTATCCGCAGGAGGGGCCCGGCGGCTGGCAGTTGATCGGCACCACGCCGCTCCGGATGTTCGACCTCGCGCGCGACCCCTCGACCCTGTTCCAGCCGGGCACGCGCGTGCGCTTCACGAGGCTCGCCGATCGGGCCGCCTTCGACGCGATCGCCGCGACGGAGGCCGCGCGGGGCACGGCCGCTCCCCAGGCCGCCTCCGCTGCCGGCACGAGCCTGCGCGTCACAGCCGCGCCGATGCCGCCCCTGTTTCAGGACGAGGGGCGCCCGGGGCAGGCGGCGCAGGGCGTCTCGGCCTCGGGCGCGCTCGACCGCGCGGCGCTCCACGCCGCCAACCGCCTCGTCGGCAATGCGCCGGGCACGCCCGCGCTGGAGATCGTCGGCGGCGGCTTCGCCTTCGAGGCGGACGGGCCGGCCGTCGTCGCGATCGCCGGCACGGACGCCGCCCTCGACATCCGTGATGGGGCCGGTGGGCGGCAGGTGGCCGAGGCCTATCGTCCCGTCTCGCTGGAGGCCGGCGACCGCGTGACGCTCCGGGCGCCGAAGCGGGGCCTGCGAAGCTATCTCGCAGCGCGCGGCGGCTTCGGCGTGGAAGCCGTCCTGGGTTCGGCCTCCGTGGACTCGCTGGCCCGCCTGGGGACGCCGCCGGTGGAGACCGGGGCGACACTCGGCATCCTGCCGCGCTCCGGCGGGGCTGCGGTGGGGGAGGCGGAAGCCCCTCCGCCAGGCCTCCCGGCGCCCGGCGAGACGGTGGTGCTGGATGTCGTGATGGGGCCGCGCACGCAATGGTTCACGCGCGCCGGCATCGACACGCTCGCCGCACAGGAGTGGACGGTGACGCCGCTGTCCAACCGCGTCGGCCTGCGCATCGAAGGCGCGGTGCCTCTGGAGCGGCTCGACCCCAAGGCCGAGCTGCCGAGCGAGGGCACGGCCAACGGCGCGATCCAGGTGCCGCACAACGGCCAGCCCGTCCTGTTCCTCGCCGACCATCCACTCACCGGCGGCTATCCCGTGATCGCGACGCTGGCCGAGCACCATCTCGACCTCGCCGCCCAGATCCCGGTCGGCGCGCGCATCCGCTTCAACGTGATCCGGCCCTTCGCCGAGATCGAACCCGAACGCCCCGAAGGTCGCCCATGAGAAAAGTCCTGATCGCCAACCGCGGCGAGATCGCGCTGCGCATCGCCCGCGCCTGCCGCGACCATGGCGTCGGCTCCGTCGCCGTCTATGCCGACTGCGACGCGGACGCGCCCTTCGTGCGCTTGGCCGACGAGGCCTATGGGCTGGAAGGAAACACACCGGCCGAGACCTATCTCCATATCGAGAAGCTCCTCGACGTCGCGAAGGCCTCAGGCGCGGATGCCGTCCATCCCGGCTACGGCTTCCTCTCGGAGCGGCCCGAGTTCGCCCGCGCCGTCGTGGAGGCGGGCCTTGTCTGGATCGGCCCCGACGCCGACGTGATCGAGGCGCTCGGCGACAAGACGCGCGCCCGCGAGATCGCGGCCCGCGTCGGCGCGCCGCTGGTGCCAGGGTCGAGCGGACCGGTGGAAAGCGCGGCTGCGGCTCTGGCCTTCGCCGAGGCTCACGGCTTGCCGATCGCCATCAAGGCGGCCTTCGGCGGCGGCGGGCGCGGCATGAAGGTCGCCTGGAAGCTGGAGGAGGTCGAGGAACTCTTCGCCTCCGCGACGCGCGAGGCGGAAAGCGCCTTCGGGCGCGGCGAATGCTTCGTGGAGCGCTTCCTCGACCGGCCGCGCCATGTGGAGGCGCAGATTCTGGCCGACCGGCACGGGACGGTGCTCGTCGTCGGCACCCGCGACTGTTCGCTCCAGCGCCGCAACCAGAAGCTGGTGGAGGAGGCGCCCGCGCCCTTCCTCACCGACGAGCAGCGCGCCCGCATCCACGAGGGCGCCCGCGCGGTCTGCGCGGAAGCCGGCTATGTCGGCGCAGGAACGGTCGAGTTCCTGTTGGGACTGGACGGCACGATCTCGTTTCTCGAGGTCAACACGCGGCTCCAGGTGGAGCATCCCGTGACGGAGGAGACCACCGGGCTCGACCTCGTGGTGGAGCAGCTGCGCATCGCCGACGGCGAGCGTCTTCGGATCACCGAGACGCCCGAGCCGCGCGGCCATTCGATCGAGTTCCGCATCAATGCCGAGGATCCCGGCCGCGGCTTCCTGCCGACGCCGGGCACGATCCTCCGCTTCGAGCCGCCGGCGGGGCCGGGCGTGCGCGTCGATGCCGGCGTCGTGTCGGGCTCGTCGATCCCCGGCCATTTCGATTCCATGATGGCCAAGCTCGTCGTCACCGGGCCGACGCGCGCGGTCGCGATCGCCCGAGCCCGCCGCGCCCTCGCCGAATTCACCGTGGAAGGCGTCGCCACCGTCCTGCCCTTCCACCGCGCGGTGCTGGAGGCGGCGGACTTTTCGGGCGAGGACTTCCGGGTCCACACGCGCTGGATCGAGACGGATTTCGCCACTGACCTGGCGGTCGCCGCGCGGCCCGCGCCGGTGGATGCGGTCCCCATGCTGCGCCTGCCCGTCGAGATCGACGGGCGGCGGCATCGGATCGGGCTTCCCGCCGCGTTCCTGGCCGGCCTCGGCTCGCCCGGCGGAGCGGCGGCGGCGGACGCCGAGCCGGCGGCCGATCCCGGGCTCCTCGCGGCGCCCGTCGCGGGCACGCTCCAGGGCTGGCGCGTCGCGGACGGCGCCACGGTCGCGGCGGGTCAGGTCGTCGCGGTGATGGAGGCGATGAAGATGGAGACGCTGGTGACGGCGCCCGTTGCGGGCGTCATCTCGCTGACGGCGGCGCCCGGCGCCTATCTCCAGGCGGGAGAAGCGCTGGCCCGGATCGTGGCCGGGTCGGCCTGAACGGCTATCCGGGGTTCGGGGGCGGGCCGAGGCCCGGCCCCTGGAACCTGCGGGTTGGACCTCAGAAGCCGAGCGAGAAGCCCTGCATGCCGACCGGGGCGTGGGGCCGGTCGATGTCGGCCATGACGATGGCGTAGCGCGAGCGGATCGCCTCGACATGGATGGGCGTCGCGGCCAGGTCGGCGGCGATGCGGTCGAAGCCGCCGCGCCCGCCCGGCGCCTTCACGCCCGCCCGGACCACTTCGTCGGCATAGGTCTCGGCGTCCCCGTCCCGCAGGCCGAGATGGCCGGCCGCCCAGAGGCCGACGAGCCGGTCCGCGCGGGCGCGGTCGCAGAAGGAGCGGCGCTCCTCCAGCGCATGGCGGCGTTCGGACAGCTCGTGGCGAAGCTCGATGGTCTGCATGGTTCCGGTTCCCCTCGTTGATCCCCGTCGCCGGTTCCTCGGTCGACTGGACCAACGCTAGCGCGGGGGCTCTCAAGGGAGCCGGAATCAATTCCCGACAATTGAATCGATCGGCCGGAAAAGTTCCTAACCGATCGTTAAAGCCGGTGCGCGAAACGGTGTTGTGCCCTTACGATCGCGCGAGCGGGCGGTCACGAACCCGCGATCAGGGGCGGGCGGCGGAATGGGAGAAGATGTCCTCCTCGTCCCAGCCGAGGAGATCGAGCTTCGCTCGCGTCGGCAGATAGGCGAAGGACGCCTCGGCCAGTTCCAGCCGGTCCTCCCGCTCCAGACGCTTCAGGAGCACGCCCATCAGGTCGTGGAGGTAAAGGACGTCCGAGGCGGCATAGTCGAGCTGCGCGGGGGTCAGCGTCTCGGCCGCCCAGTCGGAGGACTGCTGCTGCTTCGACAGGTCCACTCCGATCAGTTCCTTGGACAGGTCCTTGAGCCCGTGCCGGTCGGTGTAGGTGCGGGTCAGGCGCGAGGCGATCTTGGTGCAGAAGACCGGCTCCGTCATCACGCCGAAGGCGTGGTAGAGCGCGGCGATGTCGAACCGGGCGTAGTGGAAAATCTTGCGCTTCGACCTGTCCGCCAGGAGCGCGCAGAGATTGGGGGCCTCCTTCTGGCCCTTGGAGATCTGCACGATGTCGGCCGTGCCGTCGCCGGGCGAGAGCTGCACCACGCAGAGGCGGTCGCGCCGCGTGTCGAGGCCGAGCGTCTCCGTGTCGATCGCCACCGAACCCGTGTAGCGGGCGAGGTCGGGAAGGTCTCCCTTGTGAACGCGGATCGTCATGACGCTGTCTCCGGGCGCTTGTCGTGTTGCGAAGGATCGCGCCGCCATAGCGGATTTCGGCGCGCGGCCAAACCTCGAACTTCGCCGCGCCCGACGAAACATCCGCGACATCGGCGCGAAACCCCCGCCGCCTATCCCTCCTTCATCGAGACGAGGGAGACACACGATGACCGCCACGATCCATCCGCTGCCGCGTGCCCGCAAGACGACCGGCCTCGGCTACCCCGCCGCCTTCGGCTCGGCCGCTGGGCCGGGTTTCCAGTGGGGCACGCCGGTCCAGCCGGCCCGACCCTCCGCGGCCCTGCCGCTGGCCGAGCGGATCGCCCATGTCGAGGCGGGCCTCGGCCGGACGGCGCGCGGCGGCGGGCGGCGCTGACCGTTCAGCCGCCGTCCGCCAGGAACCAGGCGACGAGTTCGGCCCCGTTGCGCACGCCCACCGCGCGAGACAGGCGCAGCCGGTGCGCCTCCACCGTGCGCTGCGACAGGCCGATCTCCGCCGCGATCTCGGCATTGGTTCGCCCCTGCGCCACCAGGGCCAGAATCTGCCGCTGGCGCCCCGTCAGCCGGAGCGTCGCGCCGTTCACCGGCCGGTTCAGCGGCTCGAACGCATAGATCGCTTCGGCAAAGGGATCGGCCGCTCGGCGCGAGCGCCCGTTGACCCGCGCCCAGAAGCGCCGGCCCATGGCCCCGCGCATGATCCGCTCGTCCTGGTAGACCTGGCCGCCGGGCAGGTGGCTACGCCACATCTCGCCGGTGCGCACGAAGTCGTCGAGCTGCGGGTAGAGGCGCGAGAAGCTGGTGTCGATCAGCTCGGCCCGCTCGAAGCCGAAGAGCGCGGCGAACTCGGCGTTGCAGTCGCGGATGATGCGGTGGGTGGCGAAGACGAGCGGCACGGGCAGCTCGGCCAGCGCGAAGCGCGGGGCGTTCTCAAGGTCGCGTTCGGGCTTTGGGCGTGCGGACATGCCGTAGAAATACGACTCGCCGGGTCCGACGGGCAAGCACTAGCTTTCCTCCCGTTCGGGGCTGCCACGGGCGGCCGGCAGGCGGGAGGTTTGGGCTTGCGAAAAGTTCGTTCGACGGCGACAGAGGCCCTGGCCGGGGTGCTCCACGACGACATGGTGATCATGGCCGGCGGCTTCGGCCCGTGCGGCATCCCGGAGGCGCTGATCGACGCGGTGCAGCAGTCCGGCGTGAAGGGCCTGACGATCATCTCCAACAATGCGGGCGTCGACGGGATCGGCCTCGGCCGGCTGCTCGCCACCCGGCAGATCAAGAAGATGATCTCGTCCTATGTCGGCGAGAACAAGCTCTTCGCCCAGCAGTACCTGTCGGGTGAGCTGGAGCTGGAGTTCAACCCGCAAGGAACGCTCGCCGAGCGCATCCGGGCCGGCGGGGCGGGCATTCCCGCCTTCTTCACCAAGACCGGCGTCGGCACCTTGATCGCCGAGGGCAAGGAAGTGCGCGAGTTCGACGGCGAATCCTACGTCATGGAGCGCGGCCTGTTTGCCGATCTCGCCATCGTCCACGCCCATACGGGCGACGCGGAAGGCAACCTCGTCTACCGGAAGACGGCGCGAAACTTCAATCCGATGATGGCGACCGCCGCCAAGGTCACGGTGGCCGAGGTCGAGCACATGGTGCCGGTCGGCTCGATCGATGCGGACGGGATCCACACGCCCGGCATCTTCGTGCAGCGGATCGTCCACGTGCCGAACCCGGAGAAGCATATCGAGCAGCGCACGGTGCGAAAGCGCGAGACGGCCGGCGTGCCGGCGGCAGCGGGGGAGGAAGTCTGATGGCCTGGACGCGCGACCAGATGGCGGCCCGCGCCGCCCGCGAACTCGAGGACGGGTTCTACGTGAATCTAGGCATCGGCATCCCGACGCTGGTGGCCAATCATATCCCTCCCGGCATCGAGGTGGTGCTCCAGTCGGAGAACGGCATGCTCGGCATGGGCCCCTTCCCCTATGAGGGCGAGGAGGACGCCGACCTCATCAACGCCGGCAAGCAGACCATCACCGAACTGCCGATGACGAGCTTCTTCTCCTCGGCCGACAGTTTCGCGATGATCCGGGGCGGCCATATCGACCTCTCCATCCTCGGCGCCATGCAGGTGGCGGCCAATGGCGATCTCGCCAACTGGATGATCCCCGGCAAGATGGTGAAGGGCATGGGCGGGGCGATGGATCTCGTCGCCGGCGTCAAGCGGGTGGTCGTCGTCATGGAGCACGAGGCCAAGGGCGAATCCAAGCTCCTGCCCGAATGCACCCTGCCGCTGACCGGGGCGCGCGTCGCCGACCTCGTGATCACCGACCTCGGCGTCTTCACCGTGGAGCGCAAGGGGCCGGAGCGCCTGACCCTGATCGAGCTGGCCGACGGCGTGACGCTGGACGAGATCCGCGCCAAGACCGCGGCGTCGTTCGAGGTGGGCCTCTAAGCACGCGGCGCGTCGAAGGTGCTACCGGCTGCTCCGACGGTCGCCAGCCGGACAGAATCCTCCGGCTCGCCGTCTCCGCACCGTAGCACGAAGCAGAGACAAGGGCTTGTCGTCGCTCGTCAGAGCGACAGCGGCGAGGTGTAGCCGGTGAGCTCCAGATAGCCCCGGCCGCCCTCCGTCCTCACCGCCCCTTCCCAGTAGACGGGCAGGCCCCCGGCCCGCCCGTCGAGTTCCTGGTCGTCGAAAAGGGGCCGGAGCGGCAGGCGCCGCTCGCCCTCGGGCAGGCGGATCGTCAGAATCTGCTCGACCGGATAGGTCGCGCCGGTGCGTTCGGAGCGCCAGCGGCGCACCGGCTCGAAGCGGATGTCCTCCGGGCCGAGGCGCGCGATCGTGCCGTCCGGCCGGCGCCAGGAGCCGCCGGCATAGAGCGTATCCTCCTCGCGCCCGCGGATGCGGAAGGCGACGAGCGCCGAGCCGTCGTCGAAGTTGAGGCCCGTCCAGTCCCAGCCGGTGGCATCGGGCGAGAGGAACTGCGAGGACCATTCGCGGTCGAGCCAGGCCTCGCCGGTCACCTGGGTCGTCCGGCCCTCGCGGGTGAGGGTGCCGGCGACCGCGAGATGCGGCAGCGAATAGTAGTAGCTGGCTTCCCCTTCGCCCGTGCCCTTGCGGCTGAAGCCCTGATCCCCTTGCAGGAAAATCTCCTGCGTCGGCCGGAAGGCGAGGGCGTAAGAGAAGTCCGGCGTCCGGACCGCCGTCGTCCAGCGCCCGTCCGGCTCGCGCTTGAGGCGCCAGTCGCGGATGGCGATGTCGGCGTCGCCGGTCGCCGCCCGCGCCAGCCCGAAGCCCTCGCGCGCCGAGCGCTCGCCGTGCAGGAGGCGCCCGAGCTTCGGGTCCGAGAGGGCGGCATGGGCGAAGAGGACCTGTGCCGGCGCGAAGCGGCTGGGATTGGCGGGGTCGATCCCCGGCCGGGTTCGGAAGAACGTCACCTGGAAGCCGAGCTCTTCGCCGTCTTCCGTCGTCAGCCAGCCGGTGACGTACCACCATTCGGTGCGGAAGTCGGGATGGGCGCCGTGGTCGGCGGGAAAGGCGAGGGGGACGCCGGGGCGCACGGCGGGGAACTCCTGCGCACGAGCCGGCAGGAGGAGGGCGAGCGACAGGAGAAGGGCCAGAGCCAAGCGCATCACCAATCCTCCCGCACGGCCTGCACCGCCCCTTGCGACGTCGCCTGCCGCCCGGCGAGCACCGCCGTCAGGGCGGCCGCCACGACCAGGACGGCCGAGACCAGCGCGAGCGTGCCCCAGGGCACGCGCGTCTCCATGGTCCAGTTGAAGCTCTGCGGGTTGATCACGTGGATCAGCACCTGGGACAGCGCGAGGCCGAGCGCGACGCCCGCCACCGCGCCGACGGCGCCGAGCAGCGCGCCCTCCATCCCCAGCATGGCGCGGATCTGGCCGCGCGACACCCCGAGATGGCGCAGCATGCCGAACTCGCGGGTGCGCGCCAGCGTCTGCGCCGAGATGGTGGCGGCGACGCCCGACAGGCCGACCAGCATGGCGACGGCCTGAAGGACGTAGGTGACGGTGAAGGACCGGTCGAAGAGGTCGAGCGCATAGGCGCGCAGCTCGGCGGGCCGGGCGAGGTTGGCGGAGAGGCCCTGCGGCAGGGCGGCCAGAAGGGCGCGGCCCGTCTCGCCCGCATCGGCGCCGGGCGCCAGCGTTACCGCCGCCTCGTCGCGCGTCGCGTCGCCGGTGAGGCTGGTGTAGTCGGTGCCGGCGATCGCGACGGCGCCCTGCTGCCGGGCGTAGTCGCGCCAGATGCCAGCGACGAAGAAGGAGGCGTCCTGCCCGATCGGAAGCGCGATCGTCGCACCCGGCCGCCAGCCGTAGAGCCGCGCGGCGGGTTCTGAGACGTAGACCGGCACCGTGCCGGCCGGGGCGGGCGCCGATGCGGTCTCGACCGAGCGCAGAAGTCCGCCCGCTTCGCCGGTCCCGATATCGCGCGCGATGAGCGAGACGGGCGGGCGGTCCGGTTCGATCGAAAGCGGGATCTGCCGGCTGAACGAGATCGTACCGACGCCGGGCACCGTCATGAGCCGGCCTTGCGCCGCCTCGTCGAAGCCGCTGCCGGCGCCGGTGCGCAGATAAAGGTCGGCCGACAGCACATCGCCGAGCCACACGTCCACGGCCGTGCGGAAGCTCGTGACCATGGTCGCCATGGCGATCACGAGCGCGGTGGAAGCGACGATGCCGCACAGCGCCGTCGCCGCCTCGCCGGGGCTGCCCTGAACGTGGCGCACCGCCAGTTGGGCGGGCACGGCGGCCGGCGCGCGGGCGAGGAGCGGCTTCAGGAGCTGGCGCGCGACCCAGGGCACGCCCGCGACGCCGCCGGCCAGCATCAGCGCCATGCCGGCGAAGCCGAGGATCGGCAGGCCCGCTACGGGAGGCGCGAGGCTTGCCAGGATGCCGGCCGCCAGCAGCACGACGGCGGGCAGGATGGGCACGCGTGCACGCGGATCGACGAGGTCGCCGGCGTTCTTGAGGCTCGCGGCGGGCGCCGCGCGCGAGGCGGCGCGCGCCGGCAGGGCGCTGCCGAAGAGGGCCGCGAGGAGACCCAGCGCGAAGAACGCGACGGCGGCCGCGGGCTGGAACACGACGCGTGCCGCCCCACCCTCGAAATAGCCGGCGCCGAGGTCGCCGCCGAGAAGCCGCAGCGCCAGGGACGCGAGCCCGTAGCCGAGAAGGAGGCCGAGCGCCGCGCCGACGAGGCCGATCGCCAGACCTTCCAGCGTGACGGCCGCCACGACGCCGCCGCGCGGCAGGCCAAGGGTGCGCAGGAGCGCGAAGGTGCGAAGCCGCCGCGCGACGGAGAGCGCCTGCGCGGAGAAGACGAGGAAGCCGCCGGTCAGGAGCGCGACGAGGGCCAGCATGTCGAGATTGACCCGGTAAGCGCGGCTGAGCGCCGAGCCCTGGCGCGCCTCCGTCTCGTCGGTGCCGAGACTGGCATTGGCCGGCAGGAGGGGGGTCAAAGCGCTTTGGGTAGCCTCCCGGTCGCTCACCGAGAGGTCGATCCGGTCGAGTCGTCCCAGCCGGTCGAAGCGCCATTGCGCGGCCGCGATGTCGATCGTGCCGAGCCGCTCCGTGTCGCCCGCCCCGTCCAGCGTGCCGGCGATGCGAAAGGGGACGGTGCGCCCGTTGGCGGAGACGGCGATCGTGTCGCCGACGGTCGCGCCCGTCGCCGCCAAGGCCGCGCGCGACAGGAACAGGGCGTCTTCCGAAAAGACGGCCGACCGATTCTGGTCGACCCCTTGCGCGTTCAGGCCGACCAGCGTCGGCGTGACGCGGGCGGCGCGCAGGACGTCGAGGCCCAGCAGCGTGAAGCGCGCCTCGCCCGCCCGCGCTTCCAGCACCACGACGGGGCTGGCATCCGCGACGCCCTCAGTCAGCGCGATCGGCCCGTAGGCGGTCTCGTCGAAGCCCAGCGGGCTTGCCGCGCGCACCTGGAGGTCGGCCGCGCCGTTGACCGAGCGCACCGCGCCCTCGAAGGAGGCCAGCGCCGAGCCGTTGACGAGATGGACCGCGAAGCCGAGCGCGACGCCGACGGCGATGGCGACGGCCGTCAGGAGAAAACGCGCGGGATGGGCGCGGCCCTCGCCGGCGATCAGCCAGCGCAGCGCCAGACGGGCCTGGGTGAGGCCGGCCTCAGCCATGCGTCGAGCCGTCGCGGAGGCCGGTCGCGGTCAGCGTCAGGACGCGGTCTGCGACGGCGGCGGTCGCGGGCGAATGGGTGACGATCACGGCCGCCGCGCCGCCCTCGCGCACGGCCGAGGCGAAAAGGGCGAGAACGCGCGTGGCCGTGTCGGGATCGAGATTGCCGGTCGGCTCGTCGGCGAGGATCAGCGCGGGCCTGTGGACGAGGGCGCGGGCGATGGCCACCCGCTGGAGTTCGCCGCCGGACAGGTCGCGCGCATAGTCGTCGGCCCGGCCGCCGAGCCCGACGGCGGCGAGCAGCCGCTCGGCCTCCGCCTTCGCCCGTGCGGCGTCGGGCGAGACGAGGGCGAGCGGCAGCGCGACGTTCCGGCCGAGGGTCAGGTAGGGCAGGATGTGGAAGGCCTGGAAGACGAAGCCGATCCGCTCGCGGCGGAGCCGGGTGCGCGCCGTCTCGTCGAGAGGGCCGAGCGCGGTGCCGCCGACCTCGACCACACCCTCGTCCGCCTCGTCGAGGCCCGCGAGAATGTTGAGGAGCGTCGACTTGCCGGTGCCCGATTCCCCGACGATGGCGACGAGTTCGCCGCCGGCGACCGCAAGGTCGAGACCGGAGAACAGGCGCCGCCCGCCCGGCACGGTCTTGCCGAGGCCGGAGACGCGCAGGCGCTCGGGCGCGGCGGCGGGCGGACGGGTATCGAGGGCGGGATCGGTGTGCATCGCCCCCGAAACTGGGGCGCCGCGGCCGCCGATCCAGGCGCCCGGCCTGGTGCCGGACGCCGCAGGCGTGGAACCGGGGACGGAACCCTGCGGGTCGGCCCGGCGGACCCTTCCGCCGCTGGTCATCGTTTCCGATGCTCACCGATGCGCTGCATCGTCTGCGCTCGGCGCCTCGCCAGCAACGGATAATTCTCGCCGGCCCTCCGCCGCATGGTTCCGTCCCCGGTTCTCAGGCCGCGCCGTCCTGCAGCCAGCGATGGGCGAGCGTCAGGTCCATCTGCGTCAGGCCGTGGCCGACGGGCAGGACCTCGTGCCGCACCCGGGCGCCGCCCGCCTCGAGGGTCGCGGCGAGGCGCTCCGCGTTGGCTGCCGGCACGATCGGGTCCATCGCGCCCGACAGCATCAGGACCGGCGTGGCCGGAAGGTCGAAGGCTGGCGCCGTCTGAAGCGGCACCATCGGACGGATCAGGACGGCGCCGGCCAGGAGCCGAGGCTCCAGCATCAGGAGCGCCGCCGCGATGTTGGCGCCGTTGGAGAAACCGACGGCGATCGGCGCGGCCAGACCGTAGGCGTGCCGCGCCTCGTCCACGAAGCGGGCGAGATCGCCGGCGCGCGCCACGACGTCGGCCTCGTCGAACACGCCTTCCGACAGGCGCCGGAAGAAGCGCGGCATGCCGTTCTCCGACACGCGGCCGCGCGGCGACAGGAGGGCCGCGCCGGGCACGAGGGCGGCGCCGAGGCCGAGAAGGTCGTTCTCGTCGCCGCCCGTCCCGTGCAGGAGGAGGAGCGGCGCGCGCGACGGCGCGGTCGCGGGCACGAAGCGGTGGATGTGCGACAGGGCTTGGCTGGTCTGGCTCATGAGGTCCTCCGGAAGGGGGCCGGGGCGGCGATGCGCTGCCCTGGCCGGTTTCGTCAGGCCGCCCGGTCGGCAAGGCCGAGATCGGGCAGCACGCTCTCGATCCGCGCGCGCTGGGCCTCCAGGCCGTGCGGCAGCTTGAGCGTCGTGCCGAGGCTGGCGGCCGGCTCGTCCACGGCAAAGCCCGGCTGGTCGGTCGCGATCTCGAACAGGACATGGCCCGGCTCGCGGAAATAGACCGAGCGGAAGTAGTTGCGGTCTCGCTGCTCCGTCACGCCGATGCGGTGGTTCTCGACGAGGCGCCTCGCCATCGCCGCTTCCGCCGCGTCGTCCGCCGCCCGGAAGGCGACGTGGTGGACGGAGCCCGCACCCGGCCGAGGCTTCAGGAAGCCGCCGACGGCCCGGATGTCGACGATGCCGCCGATCCCGGTGCCGTCGACCTGGAAGCGCGTGGTCGAGCCTTCCGACCCCAGCTCGCGGAATCCGAGGACGTCGGTCAGCACCGCGCCGGTCGGCGCCTTCTCCTCGAGGAGCAGGCTCACCGAATGGAAGCCGCGGATCGCGACCTCCGCCGGCACACCGCCGCCGGTCCAGCCGGGCTCGGCCTCCGCGCCCGGCACCGCGACGAGCGCGAGGTGCATCCCGTCCGGATCGCGGAAGGCCAGCGCCGTCTCGCCGAATCGCTTCACCGGCGGGTCGAAGGCGACGCCCTTCTCGATGAAGCGGTGCGTCCACCAGCCGATCGCGCCTTCCGGCACGCGGAACACGGTCTCCTGCGTCTCGCCGACGCCGAGCCGGCCGGGGGCCGCGTGCTCCCAGGGGAAGAAGGTCAGGATCGTGCCGGGGCTGCCGGCCTCGTCGCCGTAGTAGAGGTGCCAGGTGCCGGGATCGTCGAAATTGACGGTCTGCTTCACCAGCCGGAGGCCGAGCGTGTCGGTATAGAACCGCACGTTGCGCGCCGCGGGACCGGCGATGGCGGTGACGTGATGGATGCCGTGGCTCATGTCCTGTCTCCTCAGGGTTCGTGTGTCGAGGAGCAACATAATCGCAATGATGCGCGATCGTCAGATGCAATCGCGTTGCATCCGTGCAATCACGCTCTTGCACGCGTCGAACGGAGAGCGGCGATGGACCTCGATAGGCTGGCCTGGGACGACCTGCGGCTCGTCGGCGCCGTGGCGGAGGTGGGCACGCTTCCCGCGGCCGCCGACCGGCTCGGCGTCGCCCATTCCACCGTGTTCCGCCGCCTGCGCCAGATCGAGGGGACGATGGGCTGCGCCTTGTTCGAGCGCAACGGGGCGCGGCTGGTGCCGACGCCGGCTGGCGAGGAGATCGCGGCCCTGGCGCGCGAGGTCGGGTCGGCGGTGGATGCCGCGGCGCTCCGCCTGGCGGGCCGCGAGCCGGTGCCGGCCGGCGAGGTGCGCGTCACCACCAACGACACGCTGCTGATCCACTTCCTGACGCCGATCTTCTCGGACTTCCGCCGGCAATGTCCGGCCGTGCGGCTCGACGTCGTGCTCGGCAATCCCGCGCTCAACCTGTCGAAGCGCGACGCGGACGTGGCGATCCGCGCCACCGACCGGCCGCCGGACACGCTGGTCGGGCGCAAGGGCGCGCGCATCGCCTGGGCGCTCTATGGCGCGCGCGAGGCGGCGGGAGACGACTGGGTGTCGCTCGGCGACGCGATGGGGCCGATGGCCGTCGTTCGGCACGTGGCGGGAACCGTGCCGCCGGAGCGCATCGGCTACCGCGTCAACACGGTTCTGGGTCTCGCGGAGGCGATCGAGGCCGGCCTCGGCTGCGGCTATCTGCCCTGCTTCGTCGGCGACGGCCGGCCGGCGCTCCGGCGCCTCGGCGCGCCGGACGAGCGCTTCGCCACCGATCTCTGGCTGCTGACGCACGCGGACCTGCGCCATGTGCCGCGCGTGCGGGCGCTGATGGACTTTCTGGGCGAGGCGGTGGCCGAGCGGCGCCCGCTCCTGGAAGGGCAGCGCCCGCAGCCGGACTGATTGCCGCAGGGGCGCGGCTTCGGGAACCGCCGGGAATCGCGGCGGATTCCGGCTCCATGGCACCGAACCCGACCACCCACCCGAACCGGTCGGAGCGGCCTGCGCCAAGCCGTTCCGTGCGCCGAACCGCCCGCCCGAGCGATGCCGAACCGTCGAGCACCGATCTCGAGGCCAAGGCCCGGCTGGTCCACGACCGGCTCTGCGCCGTCTACGGCTGTCCGATCGGCTATTTCCACGACCTCGACCCCTTGAGCGAACTCGTCTCCTCGCTCCTGTCGCACCGGACGCGCAATGCGGACTCGGGGCGCGCCTTCAAGGCGCTGCGGCAGCGCTTTCCCGACTGGGGCGAACTGATCGCGGCCGACACGGCCGAGGTCGAGAGCCTGATCCACGGCGTGCGCTGGCCCGAGCAGAAGGCGCCGCGCATCCAGGCCATCCTGAAGGGCGTCCGGGAACGGGCGGGCCGGCTCGACCTCCAGTTTCTCGCCGGCATGGAGCCGGCCGAAGCGCGCGCCTGGCTGGAAGAACTGCCGGGCGTCGGGCCGAAGACCAGCGCGGCGGTCCTGTCCTTCTCCACCTTGCGCATGCCCGCGCTGCCCGTCGACAGCCACCATCACCGCGTCGCCATCCGGCTCGGACTGATCGCGCCGGACCTCGCGGTCGGCCCGTCGCATCCCGTCCTGCGGGCGCAACTGCCCGCGGACTGGAGTGCCCAGGACCTCTACGACAACCACGAGGTGCTGATGTTGCACGGCCAGAAGGTCTGCTACCACCGGCGCCCCGCCTGCGAGCGCTGCACCTTGGCGGACATCTGCCCGAGCGCCTTCAAGGTGTCGTGACCGACCCGTTCTGCGGGGTCAGAGCGGGCCGTCGATCCGGCTGGGCGCGATCGGGTCGGAGGCGGGGAACGTGTCGTCGAGGGCCTCGTCGAGTTCCTCCTCCTCCGTCATCGGGCGCTCCTGGTCGCCGGGCGTGCGCTTGTCCTCGACGATCGGAGGAATCGGCGGCGTGTCGCCGGAAGTCTGGGACTGTTCCTCCTCGTCCAGCGCCCCGTCGTCGGGCTGTGTCACCAGTCCGTCCTCGCCGATCGGCTCGGGCAGGATCGGGTCGGGGGCGTTGCGTTCGGGCGTCTCGGGAATGTTCGACATGCGTGGTCCTCGAATCTGTGGGTGGGGGCGGGAGCGTCAGCCTGCGCCGGCGTCGTCGCCGGTCTCGCCTTCGTCCGGCAGGCTGCCGGCGCCGGGCGTGGCGTCGGGGTTCGTCAGTTCCGGCTTGGCATGCGGTCCCGCGCCGGGCGTCGCGGCCTCGGTATCGGGCTCCTTGTCCGCGCCCGCGGGCGTCGTCGAGCCGTGCTTTTCTCCGCTCATCGGGTCCGTCCCTCCTATGGGCATCCGACGGAATGACGCGCGCGAGCCCCCGCCGGTTCCCGGCCGGCGCAAATCCATCGCAATGCACCCCCACGTTCGCGCAAGCCCCGGCTGGAACGCTGAGCCGTCCGGCAGGGACGAAACGCCGGCAGGAGGTCGCCCATGAGGATACGCTTGACCGAGATCACCACGGCCCAGGGGGACATGCTGCGCCGCCTGGACGACGGCCCGGCGCGTGACAGCGTCGGCCTCCATACCGGCGACCTCGCCACCGACGAACTGCGCCGCTGCCTGGAACTGCATGCGCTCGGCCTCGTCTCCGTCGCCATCGGCTGGCGCGACACCTGCTGGTTCCGGCTGACGGCAGCCGGGCGGCGCCTCGGGCGTCAGCTCGCCGCCTGACCCGCGCGCCAGTCGGCGGCGAGCGCCAGGAACCGCGCGACGATGCGGTCGCCGTCCGGCGTCAGCACGGATTCGGGATGGAACTGGATGCCGTAGGTCGGATGGGCGCGGTGCGTGAGCGCCATGACCTCGCCGGCCGGCGAGCGGGCGTCGACCGTCAGATGCGCGGCCAGGGCGTCCGTCTCGCCCACGATCAGCGAATGGTAGCGGCCGACGGGCAGCGGGGCGGGAAGGCCGGCGAAGAGGCCCGAGCCGCCATGCGCCAGATGCGACACGCGCCCGTGCATCGGTTCCCTCGCGCGCTCCACCCGGCCGCCGAAACAGGCGCCGATCACCTGATGGCCGAGGCAGACGCCGAGGATCGGCAGGCGCCCCGACAGGGTCGCCACGGCTTCCATGCAGACGCCCGCCTCCGCCGGGCCGCAGGGGCCCGGCGACAGGACCAGGGCGTCGGGCTCGAGATCGGCGATGCCGGCGAGATCGATCCGGTCGCTGCGCACCACCCTGACCGCCTCGCCGCGCCGCTCGATGTAGCGGGCGAGGTTGTGGGTGAAGCTGTCGTAGTTGTCGAGGACGAGAATCATGCGTCGGCCCCGAAGGCGGCGAGGATGCGGGCCGCCTTGGTTTCCGTCTCCGCCCATTCGGCCGGGCCGTCCGACAGGACCGTCACCCCGCCGCCGGTTCCGAAGGACACGGCATTCCCTTCAAATTCCAGGGTGCGGATGGCGATCGACAGGTCCGCCGCCCCGCAGAAGGACAGGGCGGCGACCGAGCCGCAGTAGAGGCCGCGCGGCGCGCCCTCGATCGTGGCCACGATGTCGGTCGCCCGAATCTTCGGCGCCCCGGTGATCGAGCCGCCGGGAAAGGCGGCTGATATCAGGGCGCCGATGCCGGTGCCCGGCTGCAGGTGCCCGGTGACGGCCGAGACGAGGTGATGGAGCCCCGCATAGGATTCCAGCGCGCAGAGTTCGGGGACGGCGATCGAATCCACCTCGCAGACCCGCGACAGGTCGTTGCGCAGGAGGTCCACGATCATGACGTTCTCGGCCCGGTCCTTTTCGGAGGCGAGAAGCGCCTCGGCCGCCGCGCGGTCGGCCGCCTCCTTGTCGGAGCGGCGCGCGGTGCCCTTGATCGGGCGCGTTTCCACGAGGCCGCCCCGCACGCGCAGGAAGAGTTCCGGCGAGGCGGAGGCGACCGTGCGATGCGGCTCCTCGAGATAGGCGGCATAGGGGGCGGGGTTGACCGCGCGCAGGCGAGCGTAGAGCGCGAACGGGTCGAACCCTTTGGGCAGCACCGCCCGCAGCCGGCGCGACAGGTTGGCCTGGTAGACCTCGCCGTCGAGGATCAGCTCCTTCACCCGCTCCACCTCGGCGGCATAGGCGGCGGCCTCGCGGCTGGACGTCCAGTCCGGCACGAAGGGCGGCGCGGGCGGGGCGGGCGGCAGGGGCGCGGCAAGCGCCGCCTCGAACCGGTCGAGCCGTTCGTCCGCCCGCGCATGGCGGTCGGCGAGGGGGGAGGCGGCGTCGAGCCCCGGTCCGAACCCCGTCGACAGGAGCCGCGCCGTGCCGGCGGCATGGTCGAAGACAAGGGCGGTGTCATGGAGGCCGAAGCCGAGAAGCGGCCGGGCGGGGTCGAAGCCGGCCGGGCGATGGAGCCTTTCCAGAAGGTGCCCGGCCTCGAAGTCGATCGTGCCGAGCAGCCCGCCGACAAAGGGCGGGGCGTCGTCGGTCGGCTCGACCCGGTACCGAGCCAGGATCGCGTCGAGCGCGGCGAAGGGCGGCCCATCGATCGCCTCGCCCCCGAGGCGGAGGCCGGAAAGCCCCGCCTCCAGCCGATCGAACGGCGCGGCCGAAAGGATCGACCACCGCGCGTTCGCGCCCTGCGGGCGGGCCGAATCCAGCCAGACGAGGCCGCCCAGCGGCCGAAGCCGCCGCGCCGCCTCGAGGAGGGATGGAATCTCGACCGCACGCTGCCACATGGGCGAGCCGTTTAGCGCATCGCCCCGGAAACCGGTATCGGATTCCGCCGCCCTCAGCCGACCCCGGTCGGGCCGTCGAGGACGATGCGCACTTTTCGCGTCAGGTCCTGGCGCGAGTAGGGCTTGTTGATGATCTCGAACTCCGATCCGCCCGCGTCGGTCCGCTCCAGCGAGGCCTCGGCGTAGCCGGTGGTGAGGAGGACGCGGATGCGGGGCTTGATGCGCCGCGCTTCGCGCGCCAGCACCACGCCGTTCATGCCGCCCGGCATCACGAGGTCGGAGAACAGGAGATCGAACGGCTCGCCCGCCTGGAGCCGCTTCAGGGCTGCGAGCGGCGTGGTCTCCACCGTCACCGTGTAGCCCTGCTCCTCCAGCATGTCGCGCGCGAGTTCGGCCACCTCCGCCCGGTCGTCCACCACGAGGAGGCGTTCGGTGCCCTGGCGCTCGATGCTTCGCACCCTTTGCAGCGACTTCTGCTCTTCTCCGATCGCGGCGGGGAACAGGAGCTCCACCGTCGTGCCTTCGCCGAGGCGCGATACGATATGGACGGTGCCGCCCGACTGCTTGGCGAAGCCGTAGACCATGGAGAGGCCGAGCCCGGTGCCCTTGCCCTCCTCCTTGGTGGTGAAGAACGGGTCCAGCACGCGGGCCAGCACCTCGCGCGGCATGCCGGACCCTGTGTCCTCGACGCAGACCGAGACGTAGGCGCCCGGCATGACGCTGTCGTAATGGGCGGCGTCCTCCGGCGAGATCTGCCGGTTGCGGGTGCGGATGCGCACGGTGCCGCCGGAGGACGAGGACATGGCGTCGCGCGCGTTGATCAGGATGTTGAGGAGGGCGACCTCGGCCTGCGTCGGGTCGATGCGGCAGGTCGAAAGATCCGGCGCGAGGTCGGTCTCCACCGAGATCTGGTCGCCGAGCGTGCGGCCGGCGATCTCGCTCATGCCGGCGACGAGCCCGTTGAGATTGACGAGGCGCCCCTCAAGGCGCTGCTTGCGGGCGAAGGCGAGGAGCTGCTGCGTCAGCGTCACGGCGCGGGCGGAGGCCGAGCGCACGTTGTCCACCGCCCGGATGGCGCGGGGGCGGTCGAGCTCGGGCTTCTCGAGCTGGCCCGCGATCACCTCGACATAGCCGGTGACGATCTGCAGGAGATTGTTGAAGTCGTGCGCGATGCCGCCGGTGAGCTGGCCGAGCGCCTCCATCTTCTGCGCCTGGCGCAGGCCTTCTTCGGCGTCGCGCCGGCGCGAGACGTCGAGCTGGGAGCCGAAGAAATAGACCAGCTTCCCGTTGGGGTCGTAGACCGGCGAGATGAACAGGGCGTTCCAGAACGTGGACCCGTCCTTGCGATAGTTCAGGACCTCCGTCGCGATCTCGCTGCGGCTTTCGATCGCAGCCCGCACCTCCGCGATCGTGGCGCGATCGGTGTCCGGCCCCTGGAGGAACCGGCAATTGTTGCCGACGATCTCCTCGCGCGAATAGCCCGTCATCTGGATGAAGGCGTTGTTTGCGAAGACGATGGGGTTGTCGGGCTGGTAGGGATCGGTCACCGTCATCGGCATGCGCGTCGTCTCGACGGCGGCGAAGAAGATGTCGTCATGGCTGTCCAGCCGCCCCGCGGCGCTGGACCGGACCGTCGGCCTCGGGCCGTCGAAGGGGGGCGGGCTGTCGAAGCGGTTGGTCATGGAGGCCTTGTGAAAGGGTCGGAGGGCGACGGATCCCGCCCGGCCTGATAATGTCATGGGACGAAAATCGTTCGCACACGACGAACGGGAAAGGCGGCAATGACCGTTTCCGACCACAACCCGGCGGGCCAAGGCAAGGTGATGCTGGTCGAGGACGACCCGATGATCCGCGCCCTGACGGCCGAATGGATCGAGGACGCCGGCTACACCGTGTCGGAATTCGCGAGGGGAGACGAGGCCTTGCGCGCGCTGCGCGAGGACGGGGACTGCCGGGTGGCGGTTCTGGACGTCAGCCTGCCCGACATGCGGGGCGACGATCTGGCGCAGGCGCTGCGCGCGCTCCAACCCGATCTCGGGCTGCTCTTCGCGACCGGCAATTCCGACAACCTCTCAGCCGCCACGCTGGAGCGGCCGCGCACGGGTCTCCTGCGCAAGCCCTATTCCGCCCGCGATCTCGCCAACGCCATCGAAGGCGTCTCGGCGGACTGACGCTCGCTATTCTTCGATCAGGAAGACGTGCAGCGTCGCAGGGCCGTGGACGCCGATGACGAGGCTGCCCTCGATGTCGGTGGTCCCGCTCGGACCCGTCGCGATGACGAGGTTGCGCGAGCGCGCGAGGTCCGCGTCCGCGACGGCGTCTTCGAGGTGCGGCACGACATCCCGCGTCCGCAGCGCCACCAGATGATGGAGCGGCAGGAAGGCGTCGAGGATCGCCATGTCGGAGCTTGAGCGCAGGACGAGGCTGGCCGTCTCGGCGATGCCCCGTTCCGCCATCGACAGGGCGACGCGGTCGTCCACCGCCGCCTGGAGGGCGAGGCCCGCGGCCGTCCAGTCGAGGGCTTCGAGCTCGGGCCGGGGCTGGATCTTCAGGGCCGGCGCGAGACCGAGGGAGGCCAGGCGCCGGGCGCAGGCGGCGGGAAGGTCCGCCAAGCTCGCCAGGCGCTCGGACGAGGCGCCGGGCGGCAGCCGCGTCACCGCCGCCTCGAACAGGGAGACGGGATCGCCTTCCGCCAGTCGCGGGCGCACGCGTTCCAGCTCGGCGAGGAGGGCATCGGCCTCCACGCGGATCGCGGTGGGATCGCCGGGACGGCCCAGCGCCCGGCCGATCGCGGAAAAGATGGTCTCGCGCGCGCTCATGGCCGCTCCCCGCGCTTCCGGCGCGCCGCCTCGGCCTGGAGAAAGGTCGGCCCGGGCGGCGGGGCGGGCATGTCGCGGTGGAGCGTCCAGGCGCCGGCCAGGCCCGGCAGTCGGGAAATGGCTCCGCGCCGCCCGCCCATCAGGCGCAGGACGCGGGCGGCGAGCCCGGTACCGATCCGCCAGAGGCGGGGGCGGGCCGCGGCGAAGGTGAAGAGCTTCAGCCCGGAGCGCATCGAGAGCGGCTCCAGCCCCTCGCGCCAGCTCCTCTCCCGCCAGCCCTTCAGGAGCGTCGGGAGCGGGATGTCCACCGGGCATACCTCGCGGCAGCGTCCGTTCAGCGTGCAGGCATGGGCGAGGTCGCGCGTCGCCGCGTTGAGCCCGTCGAAGACGGGCGTGAGCACCGCGCCCATGGGGCCGGGATAGGTGCCGCCATAGGCATGGCCGCCGATCTGGTTGAAGACCGGGCAATGGTTCATGCAGGCGCCGCAGCGGATGCAGCGGAGCATCTCGCGCATCTGCCGGTCGGCCAGCATCTTCGTGCGGCCGTTGTCGACGAGGACGATGTGCATCTCCTCCGGCCCGTCGAGGTCGCCCGGCCGCTTCGGCCCGGTATGGAAGGTCGTGTACTGCGTCAGCGCGGCGCCCGTGGCCGAGCGCACGAGGAGGCGCAGCATCATCGCCGCGTGGCCCATCGTCGGCACGAGCTTCTCGATCCCGGCCGTCACGATGTGGACGCGCGGCGGGGTCGTCGTCATCTCCGCGTTGCCCTCGTTGGTCACGGTACAGACCGAGCCCGTGTCGGCGACGAGGAAGTTCGCGCCGGAGATGCCGACCTCGGCGGAGAGAAAGCGCTGCCGCAGATGGCGCCGGGCGGAGGCCGCCATGGCTTCGGGCGTTTCCTCCCGGTGCGGGTCGGCGTGGGACGCCTTGAACAGCTCGGAAATCTGCTCGCGCGTCTTGTGCATGGCCGGCCAGATGATGTGGCTCGGGCGCTCGCCCGCGAGCTGCACGATGTGTTCGGCCAGATCGGTCTCGACCCGCTCGATCCCGGCCTCCTCCAGCGCGTGGGGCAGGCCGATCTCCTCGCCGAGCATCGATTTGGAGCGCGTGGCGCTTCGGGCGCCCGCCTTGCGGCAGATGTCCACCACGATGCGACAGGCCTCGTCCGCCGTCGCGGCATAGTGCACCACCGAGCCGCTGGCCACGGCGTTGCGCTCGAACTCGGCGAGGTAGTGTCCGAGATGGGCGACGACATGGTCCTTGATCTGCCGGCCGCGCTCGCGCGCCACCGCGAAGTCCGGCCATTGGTCGACGATCGCCGCGCGCTTGGTGCGGGCGGTGCCGGTGGTGCGGTCGATGGCGACCTTCAGCCAGTCGTCGGCGAGCGCCGCGTCCGTGCGGGCATGGAAGTCGAGGGGCGCGCGCTGGCTGGTGGCGCTCATCGGCTCTTTCCTCCCACGGCTTGGCCGATCGCGGCCGTGCCGAGGCGCCCGGTCAGCGCCTCCACCGTGTGGAAGGCGCGCACGCCGGACCCGCGCCGGCCAAGCTTACCGGCCATGTTCATGAGGCAGCCGAGATCGCCGCCGAGGAGGATCTCCGCCCCCGTGCCCTCGATCGCGCGCGCCTTCTCGTCCACCACCGCGTTGGAGATGGCGGGGTACTTCACGCAGAAGGTGCCGCCGAAGCCGCAGCAGACATTGGCGTCCGGCAGGGGCACGAGACGCAGGCCCTCGACGCTTTCGAGAAGATCGCGCGGCTGGTCGTGGACGCCGAGCTCGCGAAGCCCCGAGCAGGTGTCGTGGTAGGTGGCGATGGCCGAAAACCGCGACGGCTCCGGCCGGAACCCCATCACGTCGACGAGAAAACTCGTGATCTCGTGCGTCTTGGCCGCCAGCGCGCGTGATCGCCCGGCCCATGCCGCATCGCCCGCAAAGGTTTCCGGCCAGGTGTGGCGGATCGTGCCGGCGCAGGAGCCCGACGGGACGACAACGTAGTCGAAGCCTTCCAGGGCGGCGATCTGGTGCCGGGCCATGGCGCGTCCGTCCGCCTCGTCCCCCGAGTTGAAGGCGGGCTGGCCGCAGCAGGTCTGGTCCAGCGGCACAAAGACTTCGCAGCCCGCCGCCAGCAGGAGTTCGCGCGTGCTCTCGGCGATCGCCGGCCGCATCACGTTGACGAGGCAGGTGACGAAGAGCGCGACGCGTGGGCTTGCCGGAGGACGGGCGGGCGGGGCGGGATCGGGGGTCATCGGTCGGCCTTCCTCCAAAGGATGCAACGGTTTTGGAGCGCCCGGCCCGGCCGCGCAAGTCGCATTTCGCTGTCCGACGGGCCTTCTCCTCGCCCGCTTTCTGGCGCTGCGCCGCAACATCACGGATCGTGTCACGAGAGTTTCGCTTGGCGATCGGCGAAAGGCGTGATTAACTTTTCCTCAACAGCAACGGAGGCCCAAGAAATGTTCGTTGTGCGCATGGACTACGAGGACATCAGCAAGTTTCAGGCCTTTCGCTCGGTGGTGGGCGCGCGGGCGCACGCCCGGCGCTGCCGCAACGAGGACGAGCTGGCGGCCGAGGCGGTGCGGATCTACGACGTGCCCGACACGGTCGACGCCGAGATCGCGGTGGTGGCGGTGCGCGACGGGCTCGGCATTCCCGTCAGCGACGTCGATGCCGATCCCGGCCTGATCCTCGCCTCCATGGGGCTCGGCACCGGCCTTCGCATCTGACGGCCCCCGGCATCGGAGCCGCCCTTCCGGGAACGGACGGGCGGCTCGTCCGTTTTGCCGCACGTGCAACCGGACAGGAGCCGCAACATGGCAACCGATGCATTCCAGCAGGGCAAGCTGGCCTTCCAGAACAACGTGCCGAAGTCGGCCTGCGAATATCCCGTCGGCTCGACGCTCCGCACCGAGTGGATGGAGGGCTGGACGCAAGGCCTGAACGCCCGTCCCGCCGACCATGCCCATGGCGACGGCCATGTCGAGGAACGGCACGGGGCCGAGACCCGGCACTGACGACACCAACCTTCCCTAAGCCGGCGGTCGATCCCGTCGGCTTTCGTCTCTTTGGGACGTCTCTAGACGCGCGACTCTAGCCGAAAGAGTCGCGCGCCATAGATGATGCCATCAACGTGATCGGTCGCCGGCTCGGGGACAAGTCGTGTTGATAGGGATCGCGGCGCGGGGGTGCCACGTCGGTCCGAGCATGGGGGCCGAACCTGAACAGCCTGCACACCCATTTCCGGCGGATGGCGCGCTTCGGGTTCGTCGTCGGCGCGGTTGCCGCGCTGTCCGCCTGCCGCGGCCCGCAGTCGACCTTCGATCCCGCGGGAACGGAATCCGCCGAAGTCCTCCACCTCTTCTGGTGGATGCTGGGCGGTGCAGTCCTGATCTGGCTCTTCGTCATGGGCCTGTCGGTCTACGCCACAAAGGCGCATCCGAAAGCCCATAGCGAGCGGACAGGCACGCGGCTGATCGTCTGGGGCGGCGTCGCCTTTCCCGTGGTGGTCCTCACCGCGCTTCTCGCCTTCGGCCTCCAGATGATGCCGGGCTTTCGCGCCCCGGCCGACGGGCCGCGCATTGCCGTCTCGGGCGAGCGTTTCTGGTGGCGCATCCATTACGAGGCGTCCGACACGCCGGGCGTCGCCAAGACGCTGTCGGGCGAGGGCGTGCCCTCGGCCAACGAGCTCTGGATTCCCGTGGGCAAGCGGACGGAGATCCTCCTGTCCAGCCCCGACGTCATCCATTCCTTCTGGGTGCCGAACATCGCCGGCAAGGTGGACACGATCCCAGGCCGCATCACCCGCATCGTCCTGGAGCCGACCCGCACCGGCACGTTCCACGGCATCTGCGCCGAGTTCTGCGGCGACGCCCATGCGCAGATGCGCTTCGTGGTGAAGGTCGTCTCGGAGGCCGAGTTCGCGGGGCGCGTCGAGGCCGAGCGGGCGCCCGCGACTCTTCTCGACCACCCCGGCCGGCTCGCCTTCGAGGCCAACGGCTGCGGCGCCTGCCATCAGGTGCGCGGCACGGCATCGGCCGGCCTCGTCGGGCCGGACCTCACCCATCTCGGCTCGCGCGAGACGCTTGGCGCCGGCATCCTGCCGGTGACCACCGACAACATTCAGCGCTTCATCGCGCTCACCGAACACGAGAAGCCGGGTGTGCAGATGCCGTCCTTCGCGACCCTCCCGCCCGAACAGACGCGCGCGATGGCCGAATGGCTGGAGGCCCTGAAATGAGCGCCGCAGCCGAACTCGACGCGATGCGCCGCCCCGGCGACCCCGACCAGGAGGACGAGGCCGTCCGCAAGGGACAGCAGGAGCGCCTGATCAAGGTCTGGGAAACGCCGCCCGGCTGGCGCTACTGGTCCGACGTCAACAACACGACGGTCGGCGTCTGGTACACGGTCACCTCCTTCGCCTTCATGCTGTTCGCGGGCGTCCTCGGCCTGATGATCCGCGTGCAGCTGGCGGTGCCGGAGAACGACTTCCTGTCGGCGACGATGTACAACCAGGTGTACACGCTGCACGGCACGGTGATGATGTTCCTCTTCGCCGTCCCGATCTTCGAGGCGGTGGCGGTCATCCTTCTGCCGCAGATGCTCGGCGCGCGCGATCTGCCGTTCCCGCGCCTGTCGGCCTTCGGCTACTGGTGCTTCCTGATCGGCGGCATCTTCGTCTGCGGCTCGATCTTCTTCGGCCAGGCGCCGAACTCCGGCTGGTTCATGTATCCGCCGCTCACAACCCAGGCGCGGTTCACGCCCGGCTACGGGGCGGACATCTGGCTGCTCGGCCTGTCCTTCATCGAGGTCGCCTCCATCGCGGCGGCGGTCGAGCTGATCGTCGGCGCGCTGAAGTGCCGGCCGCCCGGCATGCGGCTCAACCTCATGCCGCTCTACGCTTGGTACGTGCTCGTCGTCGCGGCGATGATCCTCTTCGCGTTCCCGCCGCTGATCGCGGGCGACATCCTGTTCGAGATGGAGCGCCTGTTCGACTGGCCCTTCTTCGACCCGACGCGCGGCGGCGACCCGATGCTCTGGCAGCATCTGTTCTGGATCTTCGGCCACCCGGAGGTCTACATCGTCTTCCTGCCGGCGATTGCCCTGCTCGCCATGATCATCCCGACCTTCGCGCAGCGGCCGCTGCTCGGCTATTCCTGGATCGTGCTGGCGGCGGTCGGTACGGGGTTCCTCAGCTTCGGGCTCTGGGTCCACCACATGTTCACGACGGGCCTGCCGGCGATCTCGCTCGGCTTCTTCTCGGCGGCTTCGGAAGCCGTCGCGATCCCGACGGGCGTCCAGATCTTCGTCTTCCTGGCCACCTGCCTCGTCGGCAACGTCATCTATTCGGTGCCGATGCTCTTCGTCTCGGGGGCGCTCGGCATCTTCGTGCTCGGCGGCCTCACCGGCGTGATGGTGGCGCTCGCGCCCTTCGACTGGCAGGTCCACGACACCTATTTCGTGGTGGCGCATCTCCATTACGTGATCTTAGGGGGCGTGCTCTTTCCGATCGTCGCCGGCATCTACTACTACTGGCCGATCGTCTCCTCGCGGAAGCTGCATGACAAGGCGGGCAAGGTCGCCTTCTGGCTGATGTTCATCGGCTTCAACGTCGCCTTCTTCCCCATGCACTATTCCGGCATGATCGGCATGCCGCGCCGGGTCTACACCTACCCTGCCGCGCTGGGGCTCGAGATCCCGAACCTGATCTCCACGGTCGGCGCCTTCGTCTTCGCCGCCGGCTTCCTGATCGTGGTCGCCGACATGCTGCGGCCGCGGAAAGATCCCTATGCCGACCGCAACCCGTGGAACGCCGGCACGATCGAGTGGTCGGGCGAGATTCCGGATCAGCCCTGGGGCGTGCGCTCGGTGCCGATCGTGAAATCGCGCTACCCGATATGGGACCAGCCGGGCTTCGTCGACGACATGGACAAGGGGCGCTTCTACCTGCCCGATGCGCAGGAGGGAAAGCGCGAGACGCTGGTGACGACCGTTCTCGACGCCGAGCCGGTCCAGTGCCTGCGCGTGCCCGGCCCCTCCTTCGTGCCGATGTGGGCGGCGATCTTCCTCGGAAGCTGCTTCATCGCGGCGACCTTCCACCTCTGGACCGTGACGGTCGGCGCGCTCGTCGTCGCCATCGCGGTCATCATGTTCTGGCTCTGGAAGGCGACGGCGGTCATCCCGGAGAAGGAGACGAAGTATGTCGGCCTCGGCCTCGAGCTGCCGATCTACGTCTCCGGTCCGCATTCGGTCTCGTGGTGGGCCATGTTCATCACCATGCTGGGCGACGCGACGGCCTTCCTGTCGCTCTGCTTCGGCTACTATTTCTTCTTCACCGTCCATGCCGACTTCCCGCCGGCGGGCACCGAGGGGCCGGGCACGGTCTGGCCGACCGTCTCGCTCGTCCTTTTCGCGCTCGCCTGGGGCGCCTGCTTCCTGTCGCACAAGGTCCTGCGGGGCGGCGGCGTCATCGGTGCACGTCTCTTCCTGACCGTCTCCTTCCTCGCCTCGCTCGGCGCGGGCGCGGCGCTCCTCTGGGGGCCGCACGCGACGGGGCTCCAGCCGACGGCCCACGTCTATCCCGCCACCGTCTGGATCCTCGCCATCTGGACCGCGATCCACGCCCTCGTCGGCACGCTGATGGTCGGCTACTGCCTCGCCCGCTCGTTCGCCGGACAGTTGACGCCGCGCCACGACATCGACCTGTCGAACGTCGCACTTTACTGGCACTTCGCCGCCGCCACCGGCCTCGTGACGGTCGGCACCATCGCCTATTTCCCGCTCGTCGCAGGGGGCGCCTGATGTTCGGTCTGCGGCAGGGGACGCGCGATTCCCTCATCACCATGATCGCGACACCCACGGTCTGGGCGCTGCATTTCCTCTTCTGCTACGTCACGGCCGCGGTCGTCTGCGCGCCCAACACCGACATCTTCCGGCCGATCGGCGGCGAACGCGTGGCGATCGCGGTGGCGACCGCGCTGAGCCTCCTCTTCTGCTGGTTCGCGGGCTTCCGGGCCTGGCGGGAATGGCGGCAGGCGGGCGGCAAGCCGCCGCACGACCAGCCGACCGACCACGACCGCGAGCGGCAGATGGAACTCGCCTCCGCGCTCCTGTCCGGGCTGTCGTTCCTCGCGATCATCTTCACGGCGCTGCCGGCGCTCTTCCTGGTGGACTGCCGATGAGCCCGGCCCTGCGACGGCACGGCCCCTCGGGGCTGGGGCTCGGGCTCCTCCTCTTCCTCTGGGCGGGGCCGCTGGTCGGGCGGGCGGAGACCTCGTTCGCCGCGCATATGATCCTCCACATGGGCCTCGTCGCCGTCGCGGCGCCGGTCCTCGCTTTCGGCCTGACGCGTTCGGTGCCGGCCGTCGGCGCCCGTATCTCCGCGCGCTTCGCGATCCTCGCGGCGCTCGCCGAATTCGTGCTGGTCTGGTCCTGGCATGCGCCGGCGCTCCACGACGCCGCGCGGCGCGAGACATGGGTGCTCGTCCTCGAACAGACCTCGTTCCTCCTTGCCGGCCTCCTTGTCTGGCTTGCTGCCTTCGGCACGGCCGAGGGCGGGCGCGGGGCGAGGGCGGCGGGCGTCGCGGCGCTCCTGATGACCTCCATGCACATGACGCTGCTCGGCGCGCTCCTCCTCTTCGCGCCGCGCCCGCTCTATGCCTGCGGCGACCTGTGTTCGCCCCTTGCGACGCTGACGCCCTTGGAGGACCAGCAGCTCGGCGGTGTCCTGATGCTCCTGGTCGGCGGCGCGGCCTACCTGATCGGCGGCCTGTCCCTGCTGGGCAAGCTTCTCAACGAAAAGCGCGAAGGCGTCGCCCCGGCATGAAGTGGACCCTCACGATCCGCCCCTGGCACCTCGTCGCCGCGCCGTTCGCGGCGGTCGGCGCGGCGCTTCTCGTCGGCGGCTCGGGCCTCGTTTCGGTCGCCGCCAATACCGGCCATTTCGCGCCGGTCGAATGGTTCCTGCACTGGACCCTCCAGCGCGCGGTCGACACGCAGTCCCTGCCGATCTCGAAGCCCGGCGACGTGTCCCTGCAGGATCCGCTCCTGATCCAGCGCACGGCTGGCCATTTCGCCAGCGGCTGCGCGCCCTGCCACGGCGCGCCGGGCGAGAACCAGACGCCCGTCGCGCGCGCCATGATGCCGCCCGTGCCGCGGCTGAAAACCCAGGTCGGCGAATGGCGCGACCGCGAGCTGTTCTGGATCGGCAAGCACGGCATCAAGTATTCCGGCATGCCGTCCTGGTCGACGCAGGACCGGCCCGACGAGGTCTGGGCGCTGGTCGCCTTCCTGCGCGCGCTCCCGGGAATGACGCCGGAGCGTTACCGTGAACTGGCCTACGGGCGATCCAGTGCGGACCCCGGCCGTCCCGGCCTCCAGGCGCTGGGCCAAGCGGGCGACACGGCGCTGGCCGACTGCGCCCGCTGCCACGGCGAGGACGGGCGCGGCGTCGGCCCGGCCGGCAGCTTTCCGCCGATCGGCGGCCAGTCGGAGGAGTATCTCTTCCAGACGCTCCTCGCCTTTTCCTCTGGCGAGCGCCAGAGCGGCATCATGACGCCCGCCGCCGGCATCCACGACGAGGCGACGCTGCGGCGCCTCGCGGCCCACTATGCCGCGCAGCCGCGCATCGCCGCGCCGGCGGAGCCGCTCGGGCGCCCGCAGGGCGTCGCCATCGGCTACGAAGGCGCCGTGCGCCTGCCGCGCGGGAGCATCGGGCCGGACGCGCCCGCTGACGAGCCCGTGCCGACCGGCCCGGCGGCCGCCGTGGACCCCTCCGCCGCGCACGGCTATCCCGTGTCCACGAGCGGGCTCATGGAGCTTGGCCGGCGCATCGCGGAAGAGGGCCTGCCGCACCAGAAGCTCGCGGCGTGCCAGACCTGCCACGGCGGGGAAGGGGCGGCGACGAACCCGCTCTATCCGCGCCTCGACGGTCTGCCCGAATGGTACACCGCGACCCATCTCCAGATGTGGAAGGACCGCCATCGCGGCGGCACGCCGCTCGCCCGCGTCATGGAGACGATCGCGATCAACCTCACGGAAGAGCAGATCGACGCGCTCGCCCTCTGGTATTCGCGCCGCGGCGACTGACGGCCGTCTTCCGGCTGTCCCCGACATCCGGCATGAAAGAGGTCCGAACGATTCGAGAAAGGACCGCCGTCCCGATGCGAGACCCTTCGACGGACCGCAGGCCGTGAACGGCCCCCTGTTCCTCGGGCTCGACGCCGGCGGTACAGCCTGCCGCGCCCGGCTGGTGGACGCGTCCGGCCTCGTGTTCGGCGAAGGCCATGCCGGGCCGGCCCAGGCGCGGCTGGGCGTGGAGGCGAGCTTCGAGGCGATGCTGACGGCCGCCCGCGAGGCCTGGCGCGCCGCCGGCCTCGGCCCCTTCGACTTCGCGAGGCTCCGGGTCGGCGCGGGCATCGCCGGAATCGAGCGCGTCGGCGTCGCCGACCTCTTCGCCGCGCGCCCGCACCCCTTCGCCAGCCTCACGATCTCCGGCGACGGCACGATCGCCTGCCTCGGCGCCCATGGCGGCGAGGACGGGGGCATCGTGGTAGCCGGCACCGGCTCGATCGCCTTCGGCCTTCTGGAAGGGCGCGCCTTGCGCTTCGGCGGCTACGGCTTTCCCGGCTCCGACGAGGGCTCGGGTGCGCGAATCGGACTGGCCGCCGTGGACGCGGCTTTCCGGGCGGTCGACGGCCGGCTGTCGGGCTCGATCCTCGCCGACGGCGTGCTGGCCCGCGCGGGCGGCGGCGCCCACGCGCTGACGGCCTGGTGCGACACGGCCTCGGCCACCGACTATGCCGCGCTCGGCCCCCTGGTCGCGGAGGCGGCGGCCCATGGCGACCGTGTGGCGGACGGGATCCTGCGGGGGGCGGCGCAAGCAATCGGCGATCTCGTCGACACGCTGCGCGACGCCGGCTGCGAGCGCGTGTCGCTGGTCGGCGGGCTCGCCGGCCCGCTGACGCCGTTCCTGCCCGAGGGCCTTGCCGAGACCCTGGACGAGCCGCTCGGCGACCCGCTCGACGGCGCCCTGATCCTGGCGGGGCTTGCCCCGCTCGGCGCTCCGGAGGCCTGAGGGAAAGGCTGGCGCGACGGGCCTCCGATCCTATAGTCAGGGCCGATCCGAATCGCGCATCACGAGGACTGGACCCATGAAGTCACGCGCCGCCGTCGCCTGGGAAGCGGGCAAGCCCCTCACGATCGAGACCGTGGACATCCGGGGACCGCAGCCGGGCGAGGTGCTGGTCGAGATCATGGCGACCGGCGTCTGCCACACCGACGCCTACACGCTGTCGGGCCTCGATTCTGAAGGCAAGTTCCCGGCGATCCTCGGCCACGAGGGCGCCGGCATCGTGCGCGAGGTGGGCGCGGGCGTGACGAGCGTGAAGCCCGGCGACCACGTCATCCCGCTCTACACGCCCGAATGCCGCAACTGTAAGAGCTGCCTGTCGCAGAGGACCAACCTCTGCACCGCCATCCGCTCGACGCAAGGCCAGGGCGTCATGCCGGACGGCTCCTCGCGCTTCCGCTGCGACGAGACCACCGTCTTCCACTACATGGGCTGCTCGACCTTCTCGAACTTCACCGTCCTGCCCGAGATCGCGGTAGCCAAGGTCCGCGAGGACGCCCCCTTCGACAAGATCTGCTACATCGGCTGCGGCGTGACGACGGGCATCGGCGCCGTCATTTACACGGCCAAGGTCTGGCCGGGCGCGAACGTGGTCGTGTTCGGCCTCGGGGGCATCGGCCTCAACGTGATCCAGGGCGCGCGTATGGTCGGCGCCGACAAGATCATCGGCGTCGACCTCAACCCCGGCAAGGTCGAGATGGCGCGGAAGTTCGGCATGACCGACTTCGTCAATCCCAACGAGGTGGGCCACGACAAGGTCGTCCAGGCGATCCTCGATCTCACCGGGGGCGGCGCCGACTTCTCCTTCGACGCGACGGGCAACACGACCGTCATGCGCCAGGCGCTGGAATGCTGCCACCGGGGCTGGGGCGAGTCGATCATCATCGGCGTGGCGGAAGCGGGCAAGGAGATCTCCACCCGTCCGTTCCAGCTCGTCACGGGCCGCGTCTGGAAGGGCACGGCCTTCGGCGGCGCGCGGGGGCGGACGGACGTTCCCAAGATCGTCGACTGGTACATGGACGGCAAGATCAACATCGACGACCTCATCACCCACACGATGCCGCTCGACGAGATCAACACCGCCTTCGACCTCATGCACGAGGGCAAGTCGATCCGCTCGGTCGTGGTCTACTGACCGCGATCGACTGGCGCTGGTCGCGCCTCGAGGAGATGACGGGGCCGGAGGTCCATGACCTCCTCCGGCTCCGGCAGGACGTCTTCGTGGTGGAGCAGGCCTGCGCCTTCCCCGAGATCGACGGGCGCGATCGCGAGGCGCTGCATCTGCGCGCCTTCCGGGACGGCGCTCTCGCCGGGACCCTTCGCGTCTTCGCGCCCGGCGCGGGCAGCCGCGCCCGCATCGGCCGCATCGCGACGGGCAGGGCCTTTCGCGGCGGCGGCCTCGGCCACCGGCTGATGCAGGAGGCGCTGCGCCTGTGCGCCGAGCGCTGGCCGGAGGCCGCGGTCGACCTGTCGGCGCAATCGCATCTGGAAACCTTCTACGCGGTTCATGGGTTCGTCACGATCTCCAGTCCCTATCTGGAGGACGGCATTCCCCATCTCGACATGCGCCGCGAGTCGGCGGCCTGAGCCAGAACGAAAGGACCTTTCATGCCCCTCGACGTGATCTCGGAAGCGAAGGCCCATGGCGGCACGCAAGGCGTGTACCGCCACCAGTCGCGCACCACCGACACGCCGATGACCTTCGCCGTCTTCGTGCCGCCGCAGGCGCGGGACGGGAAGGTGCCCGTCCTCTGGTACCTCTCGGGCCTCACCTGCACGCACCAGAACGCGATGGACAAGGGCGAATTCCGCCGGGCGGCGGCCGAGCACGGGATCATGATCGTCCTGCCCGACACGAGCCCGCGCGGCGAGGGCGTGCCCGACGAGCCGGACAACTGGCAGTTCGGATCGGGCGCCGGCTTCTATGTCGATGCGACGGAGCGGCCCTATGCCGAGAATTACCGCATGTATTCCTACGTGACGGACGAACTGCCGGGCTACGTCGCCACGCATTTCCCCGTCGACATGAACCGGCAGGGCATCTTCGGCCATTCCATGGGCGGCCACGGCGCGCTGATGGCGGCGCTGCGCAACCCCGAGACCTACCGGAGCGCCTCGGCCTTCGCGCCGATCGTCCAGCCCTCGACGGCCGGCTGGTCGCGCCCCGCCTTCGAGAAGTATCTCGGCCGCGACCGCCAGTCCTGGCGCGCCTACGACGCGACGCTCCTGATCGAGGACGGGCACCGCTTCCCCGAGTTCCTGGTGGACCAGGGCACGGCCGACGGCTTCCTCGACGACGGCCTGCGCCCGCAGCTTCTGAAGGAGGCTTGCGACAGGGCGGGCATCCGCCTGACCCTCAACATGCGCGAGGGCTACGACCATTCCTACAATTTCATTTCCACGTTCATGGACGACCATCTCGCCTGGCATGCCGAACGCCTGAAGCGATAGGGCGTCCGAACCCGGACATTCAATCGTTTCGATGGAACGCTCGTCCGGCATCCGCTAAACCCTTTGCCGACAGCGCAGGGTGGAGGACGAATCGGATGAGCGACGGGCAGCAGGCGGATCTCGGCGTACTGGGCATGGGCACGATGGGCGCAAGTCTCGCGCTCAACTTCGCCGACAACGGCGGCTTCACCGTCGCGCTCGGCAACCGCACGGTGGAGAAGGCCTACGGGGTGCGCGACGAGAACCCCGCTCTCGCCGACCGTCTCGTGCCGACCGACGGGGTGGAGCACTTCGTCTCGACGCTCAAGAGCCCGCGCGTCGTGGTGCTAATGGTCAATGCCGGCAAGCCGGTGGACGACCAGATGGCGCTCGTCCTGCCGCATCTCGAACCCGGCGATATCCTGATCGACGCGGGCAATGCCGACTTCAACGACACGGTGCGCCGCGAGAAGGCGGTCAAGCCGACCGGCATCCACTTCGTCGGCATGGGCGTCTCGGGCGGCGAGGTCGGGGCGCGCAACGGTCCGTCCATCATGGTGGGCGGCGACGAGAAGGTCTGGCAGCGCCTGAAGCCGCTGCTCGAGCCGATTGCCGCCAAGTTCGACGGCTCCCCTTGCGTCGACTGGCTCGGGCCGGACGGCGCCGGTCACTTCGTCAAGACGATCCACAACGGCATCGAATATGCCGACATGCAGATGATCGCCGAAGTCTACGGCATTCTGCGCGACGCGGTCGGTCTCAAGGCGCAGGAGATGGCCGACATCTTCGCCGATTGGAACCGCCGCGACCTCCAGTCCTATCTGATCGAGATCTCCGCCCTCGTCCTGGCCGAGCGCGATCCCGAGACGGGCGGCGCGCTGGTCGATCAGATCATCGACGAAGCGGGCCAGAAGGGTACGGGCCGCTGGTCGGTGATCGAGGCGCAGAAGCTCGGGATCGGGGCGACGACGCTGGAGGCCGCCGTCTCGGCGCGCGGCGTCTCCTCGCGCCGCCGGGAGCGGGCGGAGGCGGCGCGGATCTTCGGGAACGTGAAGACGGCGCGCGCCGAGTTCCATGCCGACCACGACGGGCTGGCCGAACTCGAAGGCGCGCTCGTCGCGGCCAAGATCATCGCCTATGCTCAAGGGTATGCGACCCTGGCCGAGGCCAGCCGCGAGTTCTCCTGGAACCTGCCGCTCGGGAGATCGCGCGCATCTGGCGGGCCGGCTGCATCATCCGCTCGCGCTTTCTCGACGACATCACGCGCGCCTACGAGGCGGGCGACGTGGTCAACCTCCTGCAGGCGCCGAGCTTTACCGCCCGCATCGAAGCGGGCCAGGAGGCGCTGCGCCGCGTCGTCGCCAAGGCGGCGCTGGCGGGCATCCCGGTGCCGGCCCTGTCGGCCGCGCTCGCCTATTTCGACGACTACCGCCGGGCACGCGGCACCACCAACCTCACGCAGGGCCAGCGCGACCTCTTCGGTGCGCACACTTTCCATCGCCTCGACCGGGAGGGTACCTTCCACCACAAGTGGCCGCAGGCCTGACGGAGCATTCCCAACCATCACGGCCGCTCTCGGCATCCTCAACAAAACGGGAGCGGCGTTGTCCGCGCCTCGCGTCCGATTAGTTCGCCCTCGACAGGAAGACCGCGCCGGTCTTCGACCCTTTGCGACGAGGATGCGACGATGCGACTGATGACACGATCCGGGGGCCTGGCCGCCCTTCTCGCCGGCACGCTTCTGGCCGGCGGCGCTCTGGCACAGGACACCAACAGCCAAGGCGAGCGCCTGCCGCATGTGGACGGCAACGCGCCGGCCACCGGCACGGCCTCGTCCACGCAAGGGGCCGCGACGGGCACGCCCGTCGAGACCGAGGCCGCCAACGCGCCGGACCAGCAGCCGGCCTTCGCCGGCCAGACCCGTGCGCCCCAGCCGGCCGAGATGCCGGAAGTCACCACCGAGACGGTGGCCGAAGGCCTGCCCAACCTCTGGGCTATGGAATTCCTTCCGGACGGCCGGATGCTCGTGACCGCCAAGGAAGGCAAGCTCATGGTCCTGCCGGCCGCGGGCGAGGAAGGCGAGCCGATCGAGGTCTCGGGTGTTCCGGAAGTGGACGCGCGCGAGCAGGGCGGCCTTCTCGACGTGGCACTCGGCCCGAACTTTTCCTCCGACAACATGATCTACTTCACCTTTTCCGAGCCGCGCGGCGCGGAGGGCAACGGCACCGCGCTCGCCAGCGCCCGGCTTGCGATGGCGGACGGATCGGCCTCGCTGGAGGACGTGAAAGTCATCTTCCAGCAGATGCCGAGCTACGAGGGCAACAAGCACTTCGGCTCGCGCATCGTCTTCGACGGCGAGGGCAAGCTGTTCCTGGGCGTCGGCGAGCGGTCGGACGACCCGATCCGCGACCAGGCGCAGGACCTGAACTCCGGACTCGGCAAGGTCTTCCGCATCAACGCCGACGGCTCGGTGCCTGAAGACAACCCCTTCGTCAGCCAAGAGGGCGCGCAGGACGCGATCTGGAGCTACGGCCACCGCAACATCCAGTCCGCCGCGCTCGACGCGGACGGCCGTCTCTGGACCATCGAGCACGGGCCGCGCGGCGGCGACGAGCTGAACGCGCCGGAAGCCGGCAAGAACTACGGCTGGCCGGTCATCACCTACGGCATCGAGTACGGCGGCGACGAGGTGAACGAGGGCATCACCGCCAAGGAGGGCATGGAGCAGCCGGTCTACTACTGGGATCCGGTGATCGGCCCGTCGGGCATGGCCCTCTACCAGGGCACGGAGTTTCCCGAGTGGGAGAACGCCTTCCTGGTCGGCGGGCTGGTGACGCAGGGTCTCGTGGTCCTGACGATGAACGACGAGGGGCGTGTCGCCACGGAAGAGCGCGTGCCGCTCGAGGCGCGCATCCGCGACGTGAAGGTCGGTCCGGACGGTGCGGTCTACGCCGTCACCGAGACGCGCGGCGGCGGCGGCTCCACCATCCTGCGGCTGACCAAGGCTTAAAGGACTTCAAGCGTGGCGGCGCGTTCCTCAGGGAGCGCGCCGTCCTGTCTGGGAGGGCGGGCACCCATAGCGCAGGCGGTAGCGCCGCGCGAACTCGCCCAGGTGGAGGAAGCCCCACCGGTAGGCGATCTGCGAGACCTGGAGGCGTCCCTCGTTGGCCACGAGGTCGGCATGGGCCCTTTCGAGCCGGCGGTCGAGGATGTAGCCGAGGGGCGTAAGCCCCGTATGCGCCCGGAACGCGCTCTGCAGCGTGCGAACGCCGACGCCTGCGGCCGCCGCGACGTCGCCCACCGTCAGCGCCTCGCCGAGATGGGCTTCGATGTAGTCGATCGCCTGAGAGACGGTGCGCTCGCCGACCGCGCCGGCCGAGGCTTGGTCGCGCGGCCAGACCGACAGGATCTGGTTCAAGAGCACGTCGTGAAGGAGCGGACCCATGATCGCGTCCGCGTCGGTTCCCACGTGCTGCACGATGCGCCGGATCGTGTCGACGAGTGCCCGAAGGCGTGGTCCGTCGAGGCTCGCAAGCTTGTGGAGGCGCAGAGGCGCATCCGGACCCTCCAGCGCCTCGTGACGGGCCAGGAGGTCCGCGGCGGCGATCGAGCAGGACATCACCTCCGTTCCGGGATGAAACCGAGACGCCACGAGGTCGCGTGCAGGCAGGATCGTGGCCGCGCCGGCGCGGATCTGGTGGTCCTCGCCGTTGAGGTGACGCAAGAGCGCGCCGCGCAAGGGAATGCGGACGGAGTAGACGTCGAGGCCTTCGGCGGGAATGCTCTCGAAACCCGTGTGAGATCCGACCGTCCAGACCGCGAGGCGCGGCATCAGGAGTCCGCGGATGTCGATATGCGGCGCCCCGGGCGCGGTCGGGCGGAAGGTGACAGGGATGTCGCTGCAGGCGTTCAGCGCCTCCAGCGCGTCGAAATCGGCGACATGCCGACGGAGGTTTTTCCCGTCTCCCGGCCCATCGCCCTGGATGGGAAACGGGTCCGGGCTGCCGCTCGGTCCCCTTCCGTCTTCCAGCGCCCTCAGCATTTCACGCTCCACGACATTTCCTGCGGTCTTCGGCGCCATGGCGCATGTGCAACCTCGGCGTTACGAAGGCCGTGACGGAGTTATATCGTGCGACAGTTGATGGCTAGCTTAAGACCGGTCGTAAAAGTTGCGTGGAATTCATCCGAAGCGCGACGGCTCACAGCGGAACGGCGACCGGACCAAGCCTTGCGGGATGAGCCATGATGGCCATCGGCACGCCGTAGATCATGTCCAGCGCCTCGGCGGTGACGACCGCCTCGGGGTGACCGCGCGCGACGAGGCGTCCGGCCTTGAGGGCCACGATCTCGTCGCAGAAGCGGGCGGCCATGTTGATGTCGTGCAGCACCACGACGACGCCGACGCCGCGGGTGCGGCTCAGATCGCGGACGAGGGAGAGAACCTCGATCTGGTGCGCGACGTCGAGCGCCGAGATCGGCTCGTCGAGGAGCAGGCAGCCGGCATCCTGGGCCACCAGCATGGCGAGCCAGGTGCGCTGGCGTTCGCCCCCGGACAGCGCGTCCACCGGGCGGTCGGCGAGGGGCAAGGTGCCCGTCGCCCGCAGGGCCTCCTCCACGTGCGTGCGGTCCGCCGCCGAGAAGCGCCCGAACGGCCCGTGCCAGGGATAGCGGCCGAGCGCGGCGAGTTCGCGAACGAGAAGGCCGGGGGCGGGCGGGGTGGTCTGCGGGAGATAGGCGACATGGCGGGCGAAGTCGCGCTCGCCCCAGGCGGCGAGGTCGCGTCCTCCCAGCGCCACGCGTCCGCCCGTCGGCCGCTCCTGCCGGGCCAGAAGCTTCAAGAGCGTCGACTTGCCCGAGCCGTTGTGGCCGACGAGGCCCAGGACACGGCCCGGCGCGAGATCAAGCGAAAGCGGATGGAGGAGGGTGCGGCCGGCCACGGCGAAGGATGCCGCCTCGAGTTCGAAGGCGAGCGCCGGCCGGGCGACGGGCGAGATCTGGTTCATCGGGCGTGTCTCCGGCGGGCGAGAAGCAGCATCAGGCATGGCGCGCCGACCAGCGCCGCGACGATGCCGGTCGGCAGCGTCCAGGGAAAGGCGAGGGTGCGGCCGAGCCAGTCCGCCAGCACGAGCAGCGCGCCGCCCGCGAGCGCGCTGACGAGAAGCGCGGGGAGCGGACGGTGGAAGCCGAGGAGGCGGGCGAGGTGCGGCGCCATCAGACCGACGAAGGTGAGCGGGCCGGCGATGGGCGTGGCGGCCGCGGTAAGCAAGGCCGCGAGCCCGAAGAGGGCAAGGCGCGTGCGCGCCAGAGGGACGCCCAAGGCGCGGGAAACCGGGCTTCCGAGCGGCAGGATGGCGAGCGGACGCGCGGCGAGCGCCGCCAGGGCGACGAGCGCTGCGGCCACGGCGCTGGCACCGACGGCACCGCCCGGCGTCATGCCGCTGGTCGAGCCGGCCATCCAGGCGAACAGCATCAGGGCGCGGGGATCGCCGCTCGCCGACAGGAGGCCGACCACGGCGTCGAGCAGCGCGTTCAGCGCGATGCCGGCCAGCAGGACCCGTTCGGGCTGGAAACCGGAGCGCCGCCCGAAGGCGAGCACCGCCGCGATCACGACGAGACTGCCGGCAACCGCCGCCGTCCCGAGCACGGCCGGTCCCGGCGCGGCCAAGGCGAAGAGGGCGATCGCGGCGGCAAAGGCCGCGCCCGCGCTGACGCCCAGCACTTCCGGGCTCGCCATCTCGTTGCCGGTGAGGCGCTGAAGGATCAACCCGGCCGCGCCGAGCATGGCGCCCGCCGCGCCCGCGCCGAGAATGCGCGGCCAGCGCAGCGGCAGGATGTCGGCGAAGAGGGCGGGCGACAGGAGGCCCCAGCGCCCGCTCGCCGGGTCGGGGCCGAGAAGGAGGGCGGCTCCCAAAAGGCCGAGGCCGAGCAGGAGCGCCAGCATGGCGCGCCGCCCGGAGACCGGTCCGCCGGCGGCGGCGCCCGGCTCGGCCGGGACCGGGGCGCGGTCGGCGGCGGCAAGACGCGGCAGGAGCAGGAGCAGCAGCGGTGCCCCGACGATCGCCGTCACCGCGCCCGTCGGCAGGAAAGCGCCGGACGGGGCCGGAACGGCCTGGAGCGCCGCGTCCGTCAAAAGCAGCATCGCGGCTCCGAGGCCGACGGAAAGCGCGAGCCGGCCCGCGAAGGATCGGGCGCCCGACAGGCGCGCGAGCAGCGGTGCGACGAGGCCGATGAAGCCGATGACGCCCACCGCGCTGACGGTGAAGGCGGAGATCACCACGGCCAGGAGCACGGCCAGTGCCCGCAGCCGGCCGGGATCGAGCCCGCGCGCCCGGGCGTTGGCGTCGTCGAGGTCGAGAAGGCCGAGGGGGCGCACGAGCAGCAGTGCGGCGGGCGCGATCACGGCGAGGCGCCCGGCCAAGGCCAGGAACGGCTCCCAGCTCTGCTGCGACAGCGAGCCCGCCCCCCAGATGAAGAGGCTGGCGAGATAGCGGTCGTTGAGAAGGGTGAGAAGCGCCGATAAGGCGCCGGCATAGAGGCCGACGACGAGGCCGGCGAGGATCAGCGACACGGCGGCGAAATGGCGCTTTCGCACCAGCGCGAAGACGAGAAGCGCCGCCAGGCCGCAGCCGGCGAACGTGACGAGGTCGCGGCCCCAGCCGAGGAGGCCGGGGGCGGCGAGCGTCGCGAGGCTGAGCGCCAGCCGCCCGCCCGCCTCGACGCCCAGCGTCGTCGGCGAGGCCAGCGGGTTGCGCAGCGCCTGCTGGAGAAAGGCGCCCGCCGCCGCCAACGCCCCGCCGCACAGGACCGCCATGGCGAGGCGCGGCAGCGTGGAATGGAGAAGCACCATGCGCGAGGCGTCGTAGCCAGCGGCGGCGGGCGCATCGAGGAGGGCCGTCAGGGGGGCGGCCACCACGAAGGCCGCCAGGAGGAGGGCGGGCAGGCCGAGCGCGGCGAGAAGCAGCCCGCCTTTCGGACGCGGCAGGGCGACGGCGCTCATGCCGCAGGGTCCGTCAGGGCCCGCGTGGCGAGGCGGGCGAAGCGGGCGGCGGAGCCGAGGGCGCCGAAGGTGAGCACCGGTTCGATGCGCCGGACGCGGCCCGCGCGCACGAAGGGCAGCTCGGTCCAGAGCGGGCTCGCCTCCAGCGTCGGCCAGGTGTCGGGCGGCGCGGGATCGACCGAGAGGAGATATGCGTCGCCGAAGGGCGCGAGCGCTTCGACGCCCACCGTGTTGAAGCCCCAGGCATTGACCGGTTCGGGATAGGCGTTGCGAAGGCCGAGACCGTCCAGCGCATTGCCGAAGAGGCTGGCGCGGCCGAAAACGCGCGCGTGCCGCGTGTCCATGAAGGCGACGACAAGAAGCGGCGGCAGGCTCGGAGGCAAGCGGCGCGAAAGGCCCGCCAGTTCCGCGTCGAAGGCGGCAATGGCGGCCTCGGCGCGCTCGGGAATGCCGAGACGCGCGCCGAGCTGCCGCGTTACCTCCCGCGCGCGGGGGAGGGGCTCCTGTCCCGCGCCGTAGAGGGTCAGGCGCTCCACGGGCGCGATGCGCGCGGCGGCCGGCTCGGCCATGGCCGTGTAGTCGGTCGACAGGATCAGGTCGGGCTTCAGGGCCGCGAGACGCTCGAGGTTCGGTTCCTGCGAGGCGCCGAGATCGGCCACGCCGGGCGGCAGCGTCTCGCCCGTCCAGGTCGGCCAGTCGGCCGCCGACATGACGGCGACCGGCACGATGCCGAGAAGCAGGAGGATCTCGGCGAGCCCGTAGTCGAAGCAGGCGATGCGGCGGGGGTAACGCACCTCGGCCAACGCGCCGGTGGCCGGGAAGGCCGAAGCGGCAAGGCCCGCAAGGACCGCCCGGCGGTGGAGGAGAGGTTGGAGCATCGGCGGCTTATGTGGAGTAGATAGGTCATCTTTTCCCTAGCTTCCACCACGCCCGAGGGCAAGACCAAGGGCGGGCTTAGCCCTGTGCCTCGCCCAGCGTATCGGCCATGACCGCGCCCCGGCGGCCCATCGGCCGGGGCGGCTCCCTTGTCGAGTCGCGCGCGGTCTGGTGCTCCAGCTCGGCGTCGAGTTCCGCGCCGACCAGCACGACCATGGAGGAGATCCAGATCCAGGTCATGAAGCCGATGGCCGCACCCAGCGAACCGTAGGTCTCGTCGTAGCTGCCGAAGTTCTGCGCATACCAGGAGAAGGCGATGGAGAAGATCACCCACAGCACGGCGGCAAGGCCGGCGCCCGGCGTGATCCAGCGCCAGCGCGCTCGGCGCCGGCTCGGCCCGTAGCGGTAGACGACCGACAGGCCGCCCGCCACGACAACGAGCAGCAGCGGCCAGCGCAGCACGAGAAGCCAGGACTCGATGCCGCCGAGGCCGACGAAGTTCAGCGCGATCGGCAGCACCACCACGGCGGCCAGCGCCACGATCAGGAACACGATGGCGCAAAGCGTGAAGAAGAGGGACACCAGGGTGAGGCGGATGAAGCCGCGCTTCTCCTCCTCCTCGTAGACGATGTTGAGCGCGTCGAAGAGCGTCTTCATGGCGGCATTGGCGCTCCAGAGCGCGAGGCCGAGGCCGAAGGCGAGCCCGAGCCCGAGCTTGGTCTCCTCCTTGGAGGCGACCCGGCCCATCTGCTCGGAGATGATGTCCATTGCCCCGCCCGGCAGGAAGCCGGACAGGACCTGCATCTGGTCGCCGAAATTGGACGCGTCGGTGAAGAGGCCGTAGATCGACACGGTGGCGGTAACGGCCGGGAACAGGGCGAGCAGGACGTAGAAGGTCATGCCGGCCGCGACCAGCATCAGCCGGTCGGCCGAGAACTCCTGCACGGTGCGCCAGAGGACGTCCTTCCAGCCTTTGGCCGGGATCTGTCCGGGATGTTCGGCGGCCCGCCCGCGCCCTTCTTCGGCCATTGCCGAAGCATCCGCATGGCCGGCGCCCTCCGATCGAAAGCCGCCTGTCGCGCCGTCATGTCCGTCGCCGCCCGCCTCGCCGGGCCACGGGCGGCGTGCCAGGGCGCCCAGCGCGCCGAGCAGGCCGAGCGATGCAAGGCCCAGGGCGATCTCGCCGCCTGCGAGGCGGCGGCGGTGTCGGCGGCGGGCGGTGAAGTCCATGTCTGTTCCCCTCGGACGCGTCGGCTATCGCCGAACCGCAAACGCTCGATCCCGCGATCCGATCCACCCCGTCGGCAAGCCCGCTGCGAGCCGCCTAAGCTTACGCGCCTAAGCGAAGTGTCGGGGGCGAAAGCGGAACGGGCTCCCGCGCCCCGCCTTCCCCGGAGGAGCATCAGCAAGGAGGCGAGCCATGAAAGCCCTGACCTGGCACGGCAAGAGCGACATTCGCTGCGAGAGCGTGCCCGACCCGAAGATCGAGGACGCAGGCGACGTCGTCATCAAGGTGACGGCCTGCGCGATCTGCGGATCGGACCTCCACATCTACGACGGCATCATTCCCGGAATGGAGTCCGGCGACATCATGGGGCACGAGACCATGGGCGAGGTCGTGGAGACCGGCTCGGGCGTCTCCAACCTCACGGTCGGCGACCGGGTCGTCGTGCCCTTCACCATCTCCTGCGGCGAGTGCTTCTTCTGCAAGCGCGGGTTCTTTTCCGGCTGCGAGCGCTCCAACCCCAACAAGGAGCTGGCGGCGAAAGCCTGGGGCCATTCGCCGGCGGGCCTGTTCGGCTACTCCCACCTTCTCGGCGGCTTCCCCGGCGGTCAGGCGGAATATCTTCGCGTGCCCTATGCCGATGTCGGGCCGATCAAGGTGCCGTCGCATCTCACCGACGAGCAGGTCCTGTTCCTGTCCGACATCTTCCCGACCGGCTACATGGCCGCCGACTTCTGCAACATCCAGGAAGGCGACACGATCGCCGTCTGGGGCTGCGGTCCGGTCGGTCAGATGGCGATCAAGAGCGCCTTCATGCTGGGGGCGGGCCGGGTGATCGCCATCGACACGGTGCCCGAGCGCAAGGCCATCGCGGCCCAGAGCGGCGCGATCGTGCTCGACTTCATGGACGAGGACATCTTCGAGCGCATCCAGGAGCTGACGAACGGGCGCGGCGTCGACGCCTCGATCGACGCGGTCGGGTCGGAAGCGCACGGGTCGGGCTCCTTCGACGCCGTGATCGACCGGGTGAAGCAGGCGACCTTCATGGGCACCGACCGACCCCACGTCCTGCGCCAGGCGATCCATTGCACGCGCAACTTCGGCACGGTGTCGATCGTCGGCGTCTACGGCGGCTTCCTCGACAAGATCCCGATGGGCTCGGCGATCAACCGGGGCCTGACCTTCCGCATGGCGCAGACGCCGGTGCAGCGATACCTGCCGATCCTGCTCCAGCGCATCGAGGAAGGTCAGATCGACCCGTCCTTCATCATCACCCACCGGGCGAGCCTGGAAGAGGGGCCGGACCTCTACAAGACCTTCCGCGACAAGCAGGACGGTTGCGTCAAGGTGGTGCTGAAACCATGAGCCAGATCCCGCATTCGACCGGCGGCGAGCGCCGGCTCGCCGTCGTCACCGGCGCCTCCAGCGGCATCGGGTTGGAACTCGCCAGGCTCTGCGCGAAGGACGGCTTCGACCTCGTGGTTGCCGCCGACGAGCCGCAGATCCGGACGGCGGCCGAAGAACTGCGGGCGCTCGGTGCCCGCGTCGACGCGGTGGAAGCCGACCTCGCCACTTCGGAAGGGGTGGGCCGGCTCTACGACGCGATCGCCGGCCGGCCGGTCGACGCGCTTCTCGCCAATGCGGGGCGCGGCCTCGGCCGCGCCTTCCTGGACCAGGACTTCGCCGACATCCGGCGCGTGGTGGACACCAACGTCACCGGCACGATCGAGCTGATTCACCGGGTCGGTCGCGACATGCGCGCGGCCGGCCGCGGGCACATCCTTCTGGTCGGCTCGATCGCGGGCTTCATGCCCGGCGCCTTCCAGGCGGTCTACAACGCCACCAAGAGCTTCATCGACAGCTTCGCCTTCGCCTTGCGCAACGAGTTGCAGGACACCGGCGTCACCGTGTCCTGCCTCATGCCGGGGCCGACCGACACCGAGTTCTTCCGCCGGGCCGGTCTGATGGACACGGCCATGGGGCAGGGGCCGAAGGACGATGCGGCCGGCGTCGCCAGGGCGGGCTTCGACGCCATGATGTCGGGCAAGGGCGACGTGGTCAGCGGCTGGAAGAACAAGTTGACCGCGACGCTCGCCGCGATCACTCCGTCGGAGGTCCTGGCCCAGCAACACCGAAAAATTGCAGAGCCGGGAACAAATGTGATTTGACCGTGTTCGACAGACGAGCCCAAGTCGGACAAGACGAAGCGGCTCGCGCCGCTTCGAGTCCGGCCTTGGCCGGGATGAGAAATCGACATTCAACGAGACGAGTTTCGCCGGAATGGGACGGGTCCCGGTCGCGGCGCCCCGACAACTTTTGCGTGCGAAGAGTTTCCGGTGACGAACAAAGATCCCGTCGACGTCCATATTGGAAGCCGCCTCCGGGGCGCTCGCGAAGCCCGTCACATGACCCTGGGGCAGGTCGGCCGGGATCTGGGGCTTACCTACCAGCAGATCCGGAAATACGAGAGCGGCGAAAATCGCCTGAGTGCGAGTCGCCTCTACCAGTTGTCCAAGCTCCTGAAGGTCGAACCGGCCTACTTCTTTCGGGGCCTCGGCAGCGAGTCCGACGGAATCATGGGCCGCGCCAGCGAGGACCCGGCGCTTTCGGCCGCGCTCGACCGGATCGGCAACCCCGAAATCCGGCGGCATCTCAAGGGCCTGATCGACGTGCTCGACGTCGATTTTCCGCCGGAGCGTCCGTCCTCCGCCTCCTCCGACACCGCGTCCTGAGACGCACCGCGCGCCCGGCCGGCCGCGCCCGATGATCGCTTCGCCCTCCGAGCCCGGCGGGACGGTCGCAGGCGGGCGGCTGCGCCGCTTCGCCTTCCGGGTGCTGGCGTCCGTCGCTCTCGTCCTGGCGCTGGCCGGCGTGGTCCTGCCCGGCCTCCCCGCAACACCCTTTCTGCTGCTCGCGGCATGGGCTGCGGCGCGCGGGTCGCCGGAACTCGCGGCGCGCATCGAGACCCATCCACGCCTCGGACCGCTTCTCGCCAACTGGCGCGAGCGGCGTGTCGTCCCCTTGCGCGCCAAGTGTCTTGCCGGGGCCTCCATGGCGGCGAGCCTTGCGATCCTCGCCGTTTCCGGGGCTCCGGTTCCGGTCGTCGCCGGCGTCGGGGCAATCCTCCTCTGCGTCTCGACCTATCTCTTCACGCGCCCCTCGCGCTGAGACGCGCTGCCCATTCCTGCGCGGCGATGCGAATTTCTGGGTGAACCTGACCGTCACTCGTCTTGCGCGTTGGAACACCCGTGATACCGTGGATCGGCCTCGGACCAACCTGCCGCAGAGCGGGGGGCGACGGCGGAACCTGGGAGGAATCACATCATGAACAGGCGCTCGTTCCTGTTGTCGTCGGCTGCGATGGGCGTGGTCGCCCTCTCCGCCGGCAAGGTCTTCGCGCAGAACGCTCCGCTGACCCTTCTCGGCTCCGTGCCGAGCCTCAGCTTTCCGTTCTTCGTCCACATGCTCAACCAGATCAAGGCCGAGGCGCAGGAGATCGGCGGCATCACGCTGATCGAGAGCGACGGCCAGAACTCGGCGCCCAAGCAAACGGGCGACGTCGAGGCGGCCGTGGTGCAGAAGGTCGACGCCATCGTCATCTCGCCGCTGGACGTGAACTCGCTGGCTCCGGCCGTCGAGCAGGCGGTGCAGGCCGGCATTCCGGTGGTGACGATCGACCGGCGCGTCGACGGGGTGGAGGGCATCCTCGCCCATGTCGGCGCCGACAACGCCAAGGGCGGCGAGGCGCAGGCCAACGCGATCATCGCGGCCCGGCCCGACGGCGCCAAGATCTTCCACCTCCAGGGACAGCCGGGCGCAGGCCCCGCGATCGACCGCAACAAGGGCGTGCATGCCGTGCTCGACGGCAAGGACAAGTACCAGATCGTCTTCGAGCAGACGGCCAACTTCGCGAGAGCCGAGGCCCTGTCGGTGACCGAAGCCGGACTCACCGCCCACGGCAAGCCCGACGTCATCGTCTGTGCCAACGACGACATGGCGCTGGGCGCCATGGAGGCCTGCGAGGCGGCCGGCCACACGGATGTCCTGATCTACGGCTTCGACGCGCTGCCCGAAGCCCTGGCCGCCGTGCGCGACGGCAAGCTGGCGGGCACGGTGGAGCAGTTCCCGGGCGAGCAGTCCCGCACGGCGGTGCGCATCGCGGTGGACTTCGCCCGCAACGGGACGAAGCCCGCCGAGGCCCAGGTTCTCCTGACGCCGATCGTGATCGGCAAGGACAATCTCGACAAGTCCGAGCGCCTCGGCGAAGCCGGCTGACGACGGACCCCCCGCCCGGCCGGCCCTCGTTCCGGCCGGGCGCGCGACCCGCCCTGCCCATGACCGCACCCTCCGCCTCCGCCCCGATCCCGTCGGCCGGCACAGCCCCTATCCTCGAGATGCGCGGCATCTCCAAGGACTTCTCGGGGGTGCGTGCGCTCGACGACGTGTCCTTGCGCCTCCATTCCGGCGAGATCCTCGGCCTGATGGGCGAGAACGGCGCCGGCAAGTCGACGCTCCTGAAGATCCTGTCGGGCGTCCAGCCGCCCTCGCGCGGGCAGATTCTCCTCGACGGTCGGCCGGTCGCCTTCGCCAACCCGGACGAGGCGATGCGGGCCGGCATCGTGACCATCTACCAGGAGCTGTCGCTGATCCCGCCCCTGTCTGTGGCCGAGACCATCTTCGTCGGGCGGGCGCCGGTGAACCGCTTCCATCTCGTCGACTGGCGGGCAATGCGCGAGGCCGCCGCGGCGGCGATCGCCCGCGTCGGCCTCCGGCTCGACGTGCGCACGCCCGTTTCGGCCCTGTCGGTCGCAGAGCAGCAGATGGTCGAGATCGCCCGCGCGCTCTCTCTTCGCTCGCGCGTCATCATCATGGACGAGCCGACCTCCGCCCTGTCGGAGGCCGAGGTGGTCCGGCTTCTCGCCATCATGCGCCAGCTGCGGGGCGAGGGCGTGTCGATCATGTTCGTCACGCACCGGCTGGAGGAGGCCTCGGAGGTCTGCGACCGGATGACGGTGCTTCGCGACGGGCGGCTGGCCGGCGAACTGACCCGCGGCGCATCTCCCATTCCCGTGCCGGCCGTGATCGAGCGCATGGTCGGGCGCGCGGCGTCCGAACTCTACGCCCGCCCGGCCGAGCGCCAGGCGCCCGGGCCTGTCCGCCTGTCGGTCCGCGGGCTTCGCACCCTGCGCAACCCGGAGGCGCCGCACGCGATCGTGCTGAAGGGCGTCGATCTCGATCTGAAGGCCGGCGAGATCCTCGGGATCGCCGGGCTCGTCGGATCGGGCCGGACGGAACTCGCCCGCGCGATCTTCGGCGCCGACCGGATCGCGGGCGGCACTCTGACCCTCGACGGCCAGCCCATCGCCCCGGCTTCGCCCGCCGAGGCGATCGCGCTCGGGATCGGCCTCGTGCCGGAGGATCGCAAGCATCAGGCGATCTTTCCCGCCCTCGGCATCCTCCAGAACTTCTCCATCGCCTCGCTGAAGGCCTATGCGCGGGCCGGCGGCTTCATGGCCGAGGGGCGCGAGCGGGGGGACCTCGCAGCCTATCGCAAGATGCTCAACATCCGCATGGCGGGGCCGGATCAGCTCATTTCCGGCCTCTCGGGCGGCAACCAGCAGAAGGTGATTCTGGCCCGTTGGCTGGCGCGCGACCCCAAGGTTCTGATCGTGGACGAGCCGACGCGCGGGGTCGACGTCGGGGCGAAGGCCGAGGTGCACCAGATCCTGGTGGGACTGGCCGCGCGCGGCATCGCCGTTCTCGTCATCTCGTCCGAACTGCCGGAAATCCTCGCCGTCAGCGACCGGATCGTCACCATGCGCGAGGGCCGCATCACCGGCGAGATGCCGGGCTCGGCCGCCAGCGAAGAATCCCTGATGGCGCTGATGGCGCTCGGCAATGCGACGGAGGCTCGGGCATGACCGCGATCGACCAGACGGATGGCCGGCGGAAGGTCAATGTGTTCCGGGTGCTGAAGACCTTCGGGCCGCTGCTGTTTCTCCTCGTGCTGATGGTGGTCTTCGCTCTTATAAACCCGAACTTCCTGAACCCGACCAACCTCTTCAACGTCCTGCGCCAGATCTCGATCACCGGGCTGATCGCGCTCGGCATGACCTTCGTGATCCTGACGGCGGGCATCGACCTGTCGGTCGGCTCGCTGGTGGCGCTGTCGGGCATGGTGGCGGCGATCGTCTTCAAGGGCGGGGCGGCGAACACCCTGTCGCTCGGCGGGGCGGCGGCGGGCGGCTACGGCTGGTTCGCCGCGCTGCTCGCGGCGCTGGCCGTCGGCACGCTGTGCGGCGCGGTCCAGGGCCTGGCGATCACCCGGCTGAAGGTCCCGCCCTTCGTCGTCACGCTTGGGGGCCTCACGATCTTCCGGGGGCTGACGCTGACGCTCTCCAACGGCGGGCCGATCTCGGGCTTCGACGCCTCCATGCGCTGGTTCGGCACGGGGCTGGTCGGACCGGTCCCGGTGCCGGTCATCATCTTCGCGGTGGCGGCCGTCCTCTGTCACGTCGTCCTGCGCTACACGCGCTACGGGCGGGCCGTCTACGCCGTCGGCGGCAATGCAGAGGCCGCGCGCCTGTCGGGCCTCAAGGTCGATGCGATCCTCGTCTCGGTCTATCTCATCGTCGGCTTCTTCTGCGGCTTGGCCGCCTTCGTGCTGGCGGCCCGGCTCAACTCGGCGGAAGCCGTGGCCGGCATCGGCTACGAACTGACCGTGATCTCGGCCGTCGTGATCGGCGGCACCAGCCTCTTCGGCGGTGTCGGGACGGTCGGCGGCACGGTGATTGGGGCGGCGCTGATCGGCGTCCTCGTCAACGGGCTCGTCCTCAACAACGTCTCGTCCTACACCCAGCAGGTGGTGATCGGCCTGATCCTGATCCTCGCCGTCGCCTTCGACCGGTGGCTGAAGGCGCGGGCGCGGTAGAGCGGTTTGCAGGCGAAGCGGAAACGCTTTGCCCTCGCACAATGCGACATTCGGGAAACCGCTACTCCGCCGGCTGCGCCTGCGCCCCAGTGGGGTTCTCGCGCTCCAGCTTTTCGAGCTCCTCCTCCAGCGCGTTGCGCGGGGGCGAGAAGCGCGAGAGGAGGACGTAGAGCGCCGGCACCACGAAGAGCGTCAGGAACGTGCCGAGCGTCGTGCCGGCCGCGATCACCGCGCCGACCGTCGTGCGCGCTTCGGCGCCCGCGCCGGACTCCAGAAGCAGCGGCACGGCGCCGATGATGGTGGCGAGCGTCGTCATCAGGATCGGGCGCAGCCGCTGGCCCGCCGCCTCGACGGCCGCCTCGAAGGGTTCGGCACCCTCCTCGCGCAGCTGGTTGGCGAATTCGACCAGAAGGATCGCGTTCTTGGCGACGAGGCCGATCAGGAGCAGCATCGCGATCTGGCTGTAGATGTTGAGCGTCTGGCCCATCGCCCAGAGGATCAGGATGCCGCCGGCGAGCGCGGCCGGCGCCGCCATCAGGATCACGAACGGGTGGACGAAGCTCTCGAACTGGCCGGCGAGCAGGAGATAGACCAGCACCAGGATCATCGCGAGGATGAAGAGGACGGCCGAGCCGGTCTCCTGGAAGTCGAGGCTCTGGCCGGTATAGGCGATCTCGGTCCCCGATGGTTGCGTCTCGCGCGCGATCTCCTCGAGTTGCGAAAGCGCGTCGCCGAGCGACAGCGAGGGGGCGAGGTTCGCGCCGATCGTGATCGAGGGCTGGCGGTCGAGCCGTTCCAACTCGCGCACCGTGCCGACCTCCTCGCGGATCACGACGCTGGAGAGCGGGATCAGCTCGCCCTGGCCGGAGCGCACGAAGACGTTGTCGATGTCGCCGGGCGTCAGCCGGTCCTCGTTCCGCGCCTGGAGGATGACCTCGTATTCCTCGCCGCGCTCGACATAGCGGGTGATCTCCGCCTCGCCGAACATGATCTGCAGCGTCTCGCCGATGGCTCTCGCATCGACGCCGAGCGCCGAGGCGCGCGAACGGTCCATCGATACGCGGATCTGCGGCTTGGTGTCGTCGTAGTCGGAATCGAGGTTGATGAGGCCGGGGATCGAGCGGCCCTTCTCGACGATTTCCTGCGACCACGCGTCGAGGACGGCGCGGTCCGGCCCCTTCACGACCATGGAGACCGGGCGTCCGCCGCCCTGGCCGAGCCCGTTCGGGTTGATCGCGAAGGCGCGCACGCCCGTCACCGCCGGGAGCGCGTCCTGCAGCCGCTCCTGGAACGCCATCTGCGTTTCCTCCCGCTCGGCCCAGTCCTTGAGCTGCACGATTAGGATGCCGACGGTCGGCTGCCCCTGGCCCGATCGGCCGGGCGACAGGACGGTGAGGATCGCGCGCATCGGACCGTCCTCGCCGTTGGCCTCGCGCACGACGGCCTCCAGCGCGCGCATCTTCTCCGACATGTAGGCGGGGGACGCGCCTTCCGGCCCTTCGGCGCGCACGATGATGGCGCCGCGGTCCTCGTCGGGCGCGAGTTCGCTCGGCACGATCGTGAAGGCGAAGATGCCGATGCCGGCAAAGGCGAGACCGGCCAGAAGCGTCAGCCAGACATGGCGGACCGCCGCACCAAGCACGCGCTTGTAGGCGAGCCCAAGCCGCTCCAACTTAGCCCCCACGAAGCGCTCCATGCGCGTCGGCTCGGTCCGGCCGCTGAAGAGCTTGGAGGACAGCATCGGCGCGAGCGTGAGGGCCGCCGTGGTGGAGAAGGCGACGATCGCCGCCAGCACCACGGCGAACTCGCGGAACAGGAGGCCGACATTGCCGCCGAGAAAGGCGAGCGGCAGGATCACGGCGATCAGGACGAGGGCGCTGGCGAAGACCGCGAATCCGACCTGGCGCGTCGCGCGGGCGGCGGCCAGCAGCAACGGCTCGCCCTGTTGCTGCCGGCGCCGAATGTTCTCCATGATGACGACCGCGTCGTCGGTGCACAGGCTGATCGCCAGGATCACGGCGAGAATGGTGAGGGCGTTCAGCGAGAAGCCCATGGCGACGGCGACGATCGCCGCCGGGATGACCGAAGCCGGGATCGTCGCGGCCGGGATGACGGTCGAGCGGACCGACCCGAGGAAGACGAAGATCACGACCACGATGACGGCCACCGTCTGCATCAGCGTGGTGGCGACGTTCTTCAGGTTCTCGCGGATGAAGACGGCCTCGTTGTAGCCGACCGCGATCTCGACGGAATCGGGGATCTGGGCGCGCACCGAGTCCAGTTCCTCGATCACCCCTTGCGCGATCTCCAGCGTGTTGGCGTTGGACTGGCGCACGATGCCGAGCGAGATGGCGTCCTGCCCGTCGACCCGGAAGCCGGAATTGCGATCCTCGACGCCGACCTCGACGGTCGCGATGTCGCCGAGCCGGACGCGCTGGCCCTGCCGGTCGACCAGCGACAGCTCGCGGAACTCCTCGGCCGAGGAGAAGCGCGTGTCGGCCCGAAGGGTGATGGCCTGGGTGGCGGTCTCCAGTTCGCCCGCCGGCAGCTCGACATTCTCCGCCTCCAGGCGGGCCGACACGTCGGAGGCCGTGACGCCGCGCGCGGCCATGGCGCGCCGGTCGAGCCAGATGCGCATGGCGTAGCGCTTCTCGCCGCCGATCTGTACCTGGGAGACGCCGGACACGGCGCCGATCGCGTCCACCACCGTGCGGTCCACGATGTCGGTGAGGGCCGCCGTGTCGTACTCGTCCGAGCGCACCGTCAGATACATCATCGGCTGGTCGTCGGCCGAGGCCTTCTCGATCACCGGCTCCTCGACGAGGTCGGGCAGGTCGTTGCGCACGGCCGAGACCTTGTCGCGAACGTCGGCGGCGGCCGCGTCGATGTCGGTGCCCGCCACGAATTCGAGGTCGATGTCGGAATTCTCGTCGCGCGTCGTGGAGCGGATCTGCCGGATGCCGGCGATGCCCGAAAGGTTCTCCTCGATGATGCGCGTCACCTCGCGCTCCACCACCTCGGCCTGCGCGCCCCGATAGATCGTGTTGACGGTCACCGACGGTGGATCGACGTCGGGAAACTCGCGGATCGGCAGGGACAGGGCGGCGCCGATGCCGACAGCGATCAGGAGGAGGTTGAAGGAGGCGGCCAGGATCGGCCGGGTGATGACGGTGTCGAGGAGCTTCATCGCGGCTCAGCCCCGCGCGGCCGGCGCGGCGGCCTGCGCCTCGCCCGGCCGCGGGCCGTCGCGGGCCGGGGGCGTTTCGCCCTCCTGCGCGTCCTTGACCTCGATTGCCTGGCCGGAGGTCAGGTCCTGAAAGCCCTCGATCACGACGCGGCGCCCGGCCTCCAGCCCTTCCACGATTTCCAGCCGGTCGGGATCGCGCTGGCCGACGCGCACGGCGACGCGCTCGGCCTTGCCGTCGTCCTCCGCGAAGACGAAATGGTCGGCGCCCTCGATCTGCACGGCGAGCGGCGGCACGGTCACCGCGTCCTCGCGCTGGCCGACCTCCAGCGTCACGTTCATCAGCATGCCCGGCAGGAGCTTCTCGTCGGCATTGGGAACGCTCGCCTCGATCGTCACCGTGCGCAGCGCCGGATCGACCCGGCTCGCGATCGCCGTCACCTCGCCCCGGAACCGCTCGTCCGGAAAGGCGACCGAGGCCGCCTCCACCGGCGCGCCCATACGCACTTGGCCGAGATAGCGCTCCGGCACGGTGAAGCGAATCTCGATCGGATCCACCGCGTCGAGCAGCGCCACCTCGCCGCCCGGCTGGATCAGCGCGCCGAGGCTGATGTTGCGAAGGCCGAGGCGCCCCGCAAAGGGCGCGCGGATGTTGTAGTCGTCGAGCCGCTCGCGCGCCGAGGCGACCTGCGCCTCCGCCGCCTCCGCCTGCCGCTGGAGGTCGTTGGCCACCGCACGTGGCCCCGTGCCATCCTCGGCCAGTCGCGCGGCGCGGCCGAAGGCCTGGCGCGCCTCATCGGCCGCCGCTTCCGCGACCCGGACCTGATCCTCGGCGTCGGCCGGATCGAGCCGCACGAGGATGTCGCCCTCGTTCACGTCCTGCCCGTCGGTGAAGGCGATCTCCTGCACGCGGCCCGAGACGCGCGCCGTCACCGTCACGCTTTCGCGCGCCACCGCGTCGCCCACCGCTTCCAGCGTCAGGGCGATGTCGGCGAGCGTCGCCTCGGCCAGCACCACCGGTGTCGGCGGCTCCTCGCGCGCTTCGTCGGCCCCGGCTTCGGCGGCGGCGCCGGGCAGGATCGCGGCCAAGGGGGTGGGCCAACCGTAGAGATAGGACGAGGCGCCGAGCCCCCCGGCCGCGATCAGCAGGACGGCGAACGCGGTGGGAATCGGTCTCATGGAAGGGGATGTCTCCGGCCGAGTGCGTTTCGTCGCAATCGCCGGACCGGGCAATCGTTCCCCCAAGGTGCGCGGGGCGCGTTGTCGCATCGCCGCGCCGCACGAAACGCGAACGGCCGGCCCGAAGGCCGGCCGTTCGAATGGACAAGGACCGGCGCCGCCTTTCCGGCGGGCCGCCCGGACCTTACTCGGCCGCGGCGGCGGCCTTCTTGGTGGTGCGGCGGCGCTTGGCCGGCTTCTCCGGGGCCTCGGTCTCGACGGCCGGGGCGGGTGCCTCCTCGATCTCCGCTTCCGGCTCGACCTCGGGGGCCGCCTTGCGGCCGAGGCCGATGCTCTTGGCCAGCTCCGAGCGCTTGGCGGCGTAGTTGGCGGCGACCATCGGGTAGTCGGCCGGCAGACCCCACTTCTGGCGATAGGCCTCGGGGGTCAGGTCGTAATGGGTCTTGAGATGGCGCTTCAGCGACTTGAACTGCTTTCCGTCCTCCAGGCAGATCAAGTAGTCGGGCGTGACCGACTTCTTGATGGGAACGGCGGGGACCAAAGGAGCGGCGGGCGCGGCTTCCGGCTCCTTGGCAGCGTCGAAGTCCAGCGACGCGTAGACGATCCCGATCAACGGCGCGAGATCGTCCCGGGTCACGTGATTCTTGCTGACATAGGCCTTGACGATCTGAGCGGTCAGATGTCGGCGCGACACGTCCTTACTGTTGTCCATTTCGATCCTCTCGAATTTTCACGGACAAATAACGTAGCAACGTATATTGGTCTACCCGATTATGATCCGATCGACGGTTGTTATTTCTGTAGGATCGGATTGTTGGCTGCAACGGGCGGATATGCACGCCGCAGGCGCATCGATACCCGGCCAAGAGTTTCTCCGCATGCCTCCTATGCGTGCCGCGCCATGGTGCCGGTCTGCGATTCGTGGTCAGCCTCCGGCTGATTCGCGCGAGTGATTGATCCATGACCCTGCCATCCGCCCCCGCCGTCAGCCCGGCCGACCTCACGGACCGGGGGACGCCCCGCGTCGGTCTTGCCCTCGCCTCGCTCTCGCTCGGATCCTTCGTCATCGGCGCGGGCGAGTTCGGCATCATGGGCCTGCTGCCCACCATGGCGAGCGACCTCGAGGTTTCCATTCCGCAGGCCGGCCTCCTCGTCACCGGCTATGCGCTCGGCGTGGTGTTCGGCGCGCCGCTGCTCGCCGTCCTCACCTCCCGCTGGGAGCGCCGGCGCACGCTGTTCCTCCTGGCGCTCGTCTTCTTCATCGGCAATCTCGCCTGCGCCCTCGCGCCGACCTACGGCCTGCTGATGGCCGCGCGCCTCTTCACCGCGCTCGCCCACGGCGCCTTCTTCGGCATCGGCGCGGTGCTGGCCGCGGAGATCGCCCGGCCGGGCAAGGAGGCGCAGGCCATCTCCATGCTCTTCGTCGGCATGACGCTCGCCAACGTCTTCGGCGTGCCGCTCGGCACGGTGATCGGCCAGAGCTTCGGCTGGCGCTCCGCCTTCCTGGTCGTCACCGCGCTCGCCGCCGTCACGGCGCTGATGATCTACCTCTTCGTGCCCGTCAGCCGGCCCCGGCCCGGCGTGCGCTTTGCCGAGGAACTGCGGGCGCTCGTCCGCCCGCCCGTGCTCCTGGCCATGTCGCTGAGCGTCCTCGCCTCCTCGGCGCTCTTTGTCCTCTACACCTATATCGCGCCGCTCCTCACCGGCGTGACGGGGCTTGCCGAGACGACCGTCCCCTATCTCCTCTTCGTGCTCGGCACCGGCATGACCATCGGCAACCTCCTCGGCGCGCGGCTCGCCGACTGGAAGCTCATGCCCTCCATCATAGGCCTCTTCGCCGCCATGGCCGCCATCCTCACCGGCATCCACGTCTTTGCCGACAGACCCGTGCCCATGGTCGCCCTCATGCTCCTCTGGGGCATGGTCGTCTTCGGCCTCACCTCGCCGATCCAGATGCGCATCGTCGCGACCTCGCAGGGCGCGCGCAACCTTGCCTCCACGATCAACCAGAGCGCCTTCAACCTCGGCAACGCCTTCGGCGCCTGGGTCGGCGCCATGATGATCTCGGCCGGCCTCGGCTACGACGCCCTGCCGCTCGCCTCCGCCGCCCTCGCGCTCGCCGCCCTCGGCGTCGCGGCCGTGAGCTGGCGGATGGACGGGCGGGCGTCGCGGGGGTGAGGCCGGGGCGCCGCCCCGCCTCGATCCCCCGAACGGTCCCGTTCAGCCCGTCTGCCGCAGCGCCTCGGCGATGCTCGCCGACAGCGGCGTGGTCGGCCGGCCGATGAGGCGCGACAGGGCACGGCCATCGTCGAACAGCGCGTTCTGCCGAGCGCCGGTGTCGTAGCTCGCGATGGCCTGCGCCAGGGACGCGGGCAGGCCGGCGCCGGCGAGCGCGGCCGCGTAGTCGGCTTCCGGCATGTCGACATAGGGGATCTCGCGCCCCGACTGGCGCGACAGTTCGGCGGCGAGATCGGCGAGCGTATAGGCGTCGTCACCCGCGAGCTCGTAGGTTCGGCTGTCGTGGCCGCTCTCGGCAAGCACGGCGGCGGCCGCCTCGGCATAATCCCGGCGCGCGGCCGAGGCGATCCGACCCTGGCCGGCGCTGCCGATGAAGGCGCCGTGCGACACGGCGGGCGGCACGGAGGCGGTATAGTTCTCCGTGTACCAGCCGTTGCGCAGGATCGTGTGCGGCAGGCCCGACGCCTTCAGCGCGGCCTCGGTCGCCAGGTGCTCCCCGGCGAGCGACAGGGGCGAGCGGTCGGCATGGAGGAGGCTCGTGTAGACGATGCGCCGGACGCCCGCCTCGCGTGCCGCCGCGATCACCGCGCGGTGCTGCGCCTCGCGCTTGCCGACCTCGCTGGAGGAGACGAGCATCAGCGTCTCGACGCCCCGAAGGGCCGGGGCGAGCGAGCCTTCGTCGTCGTAGTCGAAGCGGCGCGCCTCGACGCCCGTCTGCGCGAGCCGTTCGGGCGATCGCGCCAGCGCGACCGGCGCGGCGGACGGATCGCGCGCGGCGAGCGAGGCGAGGATGAGCTGGCCGAGGGCGCCGGTGGCCCCGGTGATGGCAATGGTCACGTCCGGTCTCCTTGCTGGATCGATCCGCGACACTTAGACTGAGAGCTTACGAAAGATAAGTACGCACAAAAAGGTTCGTATGGTCTCGCAATCGAACTCCCCCGAACTCCTGTCCGACCGGCTGCGGCGCGGCGACGTGCTGGCGTCGGCCTGCCCGTCGCGCGCGGTGCTGCGGCATCTCACGAGCCAGTGGGGCGTCCTGGTGCTGATCGTTCTGGAGGAGGGCACGTTCCGCTTCGCCCAGTTGCGCCGCCGGATCGACGGGGTGAGCGAGCGGATGCTGGCGCAGACGCTGAAGGCGCTGGAAGGCGACGGCCTGGTGCGCCGGGTCTCCTTCGACACGGTGCCCCCGCATGTCGAGTACTCGCTGACCGATCTCGGGGCCGGGGCGGCGCGGCGCGTGAAGGATCTCGCGGACTGGGTCGAGGAGAGCCTGCCCGCCATCGTGCGCGCGCAGGACGAGGCCCGGCGCGGCGGCGGGGCGGGGAGAGGCGCGCCCGGTTGAGCGGGCGCGCCGGCGGCCGGCGGCCGGGCCGGGTCAGCCCGCCTGCAGCGGCGAGATGGAGATCTCGACGCGCCGGTTCTGGGCGCGGCCGGCTTCCGTCGCGTTGGAGGCGATGGGCCGGCTCATGCCGTAGCCTTGCGTGTTGAGGCGGCGCGGGTTGACGCCCTGGCTGGCGAGGAACTGCGAGACCGACTGGGCGCGACGCTGGGACAGGGCGAAGTTGTAGCCTTCGCCGCCGACATTGTCGGTGTTGCCGGCGACGTCGACGATCGACTGGTCGTACTTGTTGAGCACGATCGCGACGGACTGAAGCGTCGGGTAGAACTCCGAGCGGACCTGATCCTGGTCGGTCGTGAAGGTGATGTTGGAGGGCATGTTGAGGATGATCCGGTCGCCCTGGCGGGTGACGGAGACGCCGGTGCCCTGGAGCTGGGCGCGCAGGTCCGCCTCCTGGCGGTCCATGTAGACGCCGATGCCGCCGCCGCCGATCGCGCCGATGCCGGCCCCGATCAGCGCGGCGCGGCCGGGGTCGGAGCCGGTGGCGCGGCCGACGAGATAGCCGCCGAGCGCGCCGGCGCCGGCGCCGATGCCGAGACCGCCCGCGGTGTTCGAGATCTTCTGCTCGCCGGTATACGGGTCGGTGGTGCAGCCTGCCAAAAGACCGGCCGAGGCGACGGCGACGAGAACGAGCTTCTTCATGACGAGATCCAGCCTTCCGATGGTCCGGGGCTCCTCGTGCGGCGGGAGGCCCTCGATGGTCGTTCGGAAGGGGCTAGAAAACAGTCGGGGCTGGATTGGGGCTGACGGCGCCCTTTTGCGGGCCGAGCGCAAAAAAAGTCGCGCCGTGTCGGTTCAGCGCCGCCGGCGCGACAGGAGCCAGAGCGCGCCGAGGCCGAGGCCGACCGTGCGGAGCGCCGCCCGGTGCGGCTGGAGGGCGGTATAGAGGCTGACCGGCAGCCCGCGCGTATAGGGCGAATGGATGCGGGCGCCCTGCGTCGGCCGGTCGAGATTGTCGGTCGGCGTCAGCGGATGGCGCGAATGGGTGATCGGCGGCACGACGGCCGCGATGAACCGGTCGGTGAGGCTGGGCGCCCAGCTCATGGCGGCGCGCAGGAGGCCGCCGGGCGCGCCGACAGTGATCTCGCGCACGGGGCGGGCGAGCGCGTCGAGGATGGCGTCGGCCACCAGCTCGGGCGCGTAGAGCGGCGGCATCACGCGCGGCTCGGCGGTGAGGTGGTTCTTCGCGTGATGGGGCAGGGCGCTGGCGATGCCCGAAGGCTTGACGAGCGTCACGGTGATCCGGTCGCCGCTCGCGAGAAGCTCCATGCGCAGCGCGTCGGTGAAGCCCTTCACGGCATGCTTGGTGGCGGAATAGGCACTGAGATACGGCACCGGAACGTCGCTGTTGACCGATCCCACATTCACCAGCCGCCCCCGCCCGGGCCGCGAGCGGAAATGGGCGACGGCGGCGAGCGAGCCGTGGACCGTGCCCCAGTAGTTGGTCTCGAACAGGCGCCGGTGCTCCGGCAGCGGCAGGTCGGTGAGGTTGGCATAGGCGGCGACGCCGGCATTGTTGATCCAGGCGTCGAACCGCCCGAACCGGCCGACGACGGTTTCCGACGCCCCATGGAGGGCCGCGTCGTCGGACACGTCCACGGGAACGGCGATCGCCTCGGTGCCCAGCGCCTCGACCTCGGCGCGCACCTTGGCGAGTTCTTCCTCCCCGCGTGCCAGAAGCGCCAGCCGTGCGCCGCGGCGCGCGGCCTCCAGCGCGGTGGCGCGGCCGATGCCCGAACTTGCGCCGGTCAGAACCACGACCAGGCCGGCCAGCGGGCGTCGATGTCGGATCATGCTCCATCTCCCTTCGGATCGGGAGACGAACGCGGGGGCCGGGCACCCGTTCGCGGCGGAAACCATGGCCGGCTGCGGACCCCGCGCCCTCGACGAAGAAGGCCGGCCTCCTTGCGGGAGCCGGCCTCGATGCGTCTTCGGTCCGGACAGGCGTCAGGCGGCCTGGCGCTGGCCGATCAGCTTGCGGTTGACGAGGAGCTCGGCGATCTGGATCGCGTTGAGCGCGGCGCCCTTGCGCAGGTTGTCGGCGACGACCCACATGTTGAGGCCGTTCTCCAGCGTCTGGTCCTCGCGGATGCGGCTGATATAGGTCGCGTCCTCGCCGGCGGTGTCGATCGGCGTGACGTAGCCGCCGTCCTCCTGCTTGTCGATCACGAGGCAGCCCGGCGCCTCGCGCAGGATCTCCCTCGCCTCGTCGGCCGTGATCGGGTTCTCGAACTCGATGTTGACCGATTCCGAGTGGCCGATGAAGACCGGCACGCGCACGGCGGTGCAGGTCACCTTGATCTTCGGGTCGAGCATCTTCTTGGTCTCGACCATGACCTTCCACTCCTCCTTGGTCGAGCCGTCTTCCATGAAGACGTCGATATGGGGAATGACGTTGAAGGCGATGCGCTTGGTGAACTTCTTGGCGGTCACCGGGTCGGCGACGAAGACGGCTCTCGACTGCTCGAAGAGCTCGTCCATGCCTTCCTTGCCGGCGCCCGAGACCGACTGGTAGGTCGACACCACGACGCGCTTGATCGTCGCCTTCTCGTGCAGGGGCTTGAGCGCCACGACGAGCTGGGCGGTGGAGCAGTTCGGGTTGGCGATGATGTTGCGCTTGGTGAACCCGGCCACCGCGTCGGCATTGACTTCCGGCACGATGAGCGGAACGTCGGCGTCGTAGCGGAAGGCCGAGGAATTGTCGATCACGACGACCCCCTGCGCGGCGATCTTCGGGGCCCATTCCTTGGCGACGGAGCCGCCGGCCGACATGAGGCAGATGTCGGTGCCGGCCCAGTCGTAGAGCTCCAGCGCCTTAACTTTCAGCGTCTTGTCGCCGAAGGAAACCTCGGTGCCCTGGCTGCGGCGCGAGGCCAGCGCCACCACTTCGTCGGCCGGAAAGCCGCGCTCGTCGAGGATATTGAGCATCTCGCGGCCGACATTGCCCGTCGCGCCGACCACAGCCACCTTGTAGCCCATCTTGAAACCCGCCAGTCCTTCGCCCCGAGAACCTGAAGTCACGCTCTTGTCGCCCCGTCCCGGGGGCAAGCGGGACGAGGGGGTCAGATAATGATGGTGGTTTTGGTGAAGGTGAGCGCGGACATGGGGAACGCTCATGCGCTCCCGTTTTGGCGAAGTCAATCGGCAATCTTCCCTTGCTCGAACGAAAACGGCCGGTGCCCGAAGGCACCGGCCGCGCTCGGGATCGAGCCTCGTCGCGCCGCATCAGATGCGGCGGTCGGGATAGGCGCCTCCGACCGGACGAGGCTGGGCGCTGCTGCGGGCGGCGCGCTGCGTGACCTTCTTGGTGACCCAGCCGACGAACAAGGCCTTCAGAATGCTGCGGATCATGGGATGCTCCCGGATTCGTTGAGTTGCCAGAAGAATGCAGCCGCCGGCCGGTGGGTTCCATCGCGTGCGATCGTGTTGACGATCCTGTGATTGTGGCGGAAGCGAGTTTGCAACTTCCCTTTCCGTCAAATTTGGGTAACGTTTCCGCAAGGCGCCCTGAGAGGCGCCGCCGCACCAACGCGGCCTGGGAGGGCAACTGCGTGACGAGTTATCCAGCGAGCGCCGATCCGGCGAGCGAACGCAAACCCATGACGAAACGCGAGCGGAAGGTGATCATCGCCTCCTCGCTCGGCACCGTGTTCGAGTGGTACGACTTCTATCTCTACGGAACGCTGGCCGCGATCATCGGCAAGCAGTTCTTCTCGCAGTTCCCGCCCGCGACGCAGGCGATCTTCGCGCTTCTGACGTTTGCGGCCGGCTTCCTGGTGCGGCCTTTCGGCGCCCTCGTCTTCGGACGGCTGGGCGACCTCGTCGGCCGCAAGTACACGTTCCTCCTCACCATCCTGATCATGGGCCTGTCGACCTTCGCGGTCGGCCTCCTGCCGGGATACGACCAGATCGGCGTGGCGGCCCCGATCATCCTCGTCGCGCTGCGCATGGCGCAGGGCCTGGCGCTCGGCGGCGAGTATGGCGGTGCGGTGGTCTACGTGGCCGAGCATTCGCCGCGCAACCGTCGCGGCTTCTACACGGCTTGGATCCAGACCACGGCGACGATGGGCCTCCTGCTCTCGCTGTTCGTGATCGTGACCCTGCGCATCAATCTCGGCGAGGAGGCGTTCCAGACCTCTCAGCCCCTGTTCTTCGGGCTGACGGGCGGCTGGCGCATTCCCTTCCTCCTGTCGATCGTCCTGCTTCTGATCTCGATCTACATCCGCCTTCAGATGCATGAATCGCCGATCTTCCAGAAGATGAAGGAGGAGGGCACCCAGTCCAAGGCGCCGCTGTCGGAGGCCTTCGGCAACTGGAAGAACGGCAAGATCGTCCTGATCGCGCTGTTCGGCCTCGTGATCGGCCAGGCGGTCGTCTGGTACACCGGCCAGTTCTATGCGCTGTTCTTCCTGCAGACGGTGCTGAAGATCGATCTTCTGACGGCCAACGTCCTGATCGCCTGGGCGCTGATCATCGCCACGCCCTTCTTCCTCGTGTTCGGCGCCCTGTCGGACCGGATCGGGCGCAAGCCGGTGATCCTGGCCGGATGCCTGATCGCCGCGGCGACCTACTTCCCGATCTACCAGGGGCTGACGGCCGCTGCCAACCCGACCTACTACAGCGCCATCGCCAACGTGCGCGCCGAGGTCGTGGCCGATCCCGCCACCTGCGGCTCGCTGTTCGATCCGGTCGGCATCCGCACCTTCACGACGCCTTGCGACGTGATGCGCCGGACCATGTCGCAGCAGGCCTTCCGCTACACCCAGGTGAACGCGCCGGCCGGCACGCCGACGCAGCTCGTGGTCAACGGCGGGGCGCCCATCGCCTTCACCGATGCCAAGAGCTTCACCGAGGCGCTCGGCCCGGCCATGGTCGCCGCCGGCTACCCCGCCGCGACCGACCCGGCCAAGGTCAAGATCGACGGCTTCTTCTCGGCGCTGGGCAACGGGCAGGCGCTGCACGTGATCGCGCTCCTGACCGTCATGGTGATCTACGTCACAATGGTCTACGGCCCGATCGCGGCGGCCCTCGTGGAGTTCTTCCCGACGCGCATCCGCTACACCGCCATGTCGCTGCCCTACCATATCGGCAACGGCTGGTTCGGCGGCCTCCTGCCGGCGACGTCCTTCGCGATCGTGGCCTCCACCGGCGATATCTTCGCCGGCCTCTGGTACCCGATCTTCTTCGCGCTGCTGACGGTCGTGATCGGCCTCCTCTTCGTGCGCGAGAAGAAGAACGTCGACCTCGCCGACTGAGGCGGGTTCCGAGAACGGAAAAAGGCCCCGGCAGCGATGCCGGGGCCTTTTTCGTTTCGGACCGTCCGTCGCCGGCCGGCTCAGGCCGACAGGCGTGCCTCGAATTCGCGTGCGACGGCGTCGCCCATCTCGGCCGTGCCGACCTGTCGGCAGCCCGGCGCCATGATGTCGCCGGTGCGCGTGCCCGATTCGAGGACGGCGGCGATGGCGCCTTCCAGCGCGTCGGCTTGCCGAGTCAGCGTGAAGGAGTAGCGCAGCATCATGGCGAAGGAGGCGATCATCGCGATCGGGTTGGCGATGCCCTGGCCCGCGATGTCGGGTGCCGAGCCGTGCACCGGCTCGTAGAGGGCGCGCCGCTTGCCCGTCGCGGCGTCCGGGGCGCCGAGCGATGCGGAGGGCAGCATGCCGAGCGAGCCGGTGAGCATGGCCGCGATGTCGGACAGCATGTCGCCGAAGAGGTTGTCGGTCACGATGACGTCGAACTGCTTGGGGTTCTGCACGAGCTTCATGCCGCCGGCATCGGCCAGCATGTGGTCCAGCCGCACGTCGGGATACTCGTCGCGCCCGATGCGGGTCACCACCTCGTTCCACAGGACGCCCGTCTTCATGACGTTGCGCTTTTCCATGGAGGTGACCTTGCCGTGACGTGTGCGGGCCAGCTCGAAGGCGGCGCGGGCGATGCGCTCGATCTCGTAGGTCTCGTAGACCTGCGTGTCGATGCCGCGCTTCTGGCCCTCCCCGAGGTCGACGATTTCCTTGGGCTCGCCGAAATAGACGCCGCCCGTCAGCTCGCGCAGGATCAGGATGTCGAGGCCGTCGACCAGCTCGCGCTTGAGCGACGAGGCCTCGGCGAGGGCGGGATAGCAGATGGCCGGGCGCAGGTTGGCGAAGAGGGCCATGTCCTTGCGCAGGCGCAGGAGGCCCGCCTCGGGGCGGATCTCGTAAGGCACGCCGTCCCATTTCGGGCCGCCGACGGCGCCGAAGAGCACGGCGTCCGCCTTGATCGCCTTCTCCATGTCGGCGTCGGCGATCGGAAGCCCATGCGCGTCGATCGCGGCGCCCCCGACCAGCGCCTCCTCCGTCTCGAACCGGTCGCCGCCGGCCCGGTTCAGGACGGCCACGATCTTGCCGACCTCGGCCATGGCCTCCGGTCCGATGCCGTCGCCGGGCAGGAGCAGGAGCTTGTGCGTGGTCATGGGCGGTCCTTTCGGATGGATGCGTTCAAGGCTTGGAAGGCGATCAGGCCCAGGGGCGCGTCGAGGCGAGCTTGGTCTCGAACGAGGCGATGCCGCCCTCCTGCTCCAGCGTCAGGCCGATGTCGTCGAGCCCGTTGAGAAGGCAGTGCTTGCGGAACGGGTCGATGTCGAAGCGCACCACGCCGCCGTCCGGTCGGCGGATTTCCTGGGCTTCGAGGTCCACCGTCAGCCTGGCGTTGGCGCCCTTGCCGGCGTCGCCCATCAGGGCGTCGAGCTCCTCCTGGCTCACGCGGATCGGCAGGATGCCGTTCTTGAAGCAGTTGTTGTAGAAGATGTCGGCGAAGGACGTGGAGATCACGCAGCGGATGCCGAAGTCGAGAAGCGCCCAAGGGGCGTGCTCGCGCGAGGAGCCGCAGCCGAAATTGTCGCCCGCGACGAGGATCTCCGCGTTCCGGTAGGCCGGCCTGTTCAGGACGAAGCTCTCGTCCTCCGAGCCGTCCTCCTTGTAGCGCAGGTTGGCGAAGAGGCCGACCCCGAGTCCTGTGCGCTTGATCGTCTTCAGGTAGTCCTTCGGGATGATCATGTCGGTGTCGACATTGAGGATCGGAAGCGGCGCGGCGACGCCCGTCAGGTGGTCGAACTTCTGCATGGAACCCGTCCTTCCCTCGTCGTGAAGCTGTTCGCGTCTCGATACACCCTTCATTCCCCTCGCAAAAGCCTTGTCGGCCGCGCTTGAACGCGCACGGGCGATCGGGCAGGGAAGGGCATGACCACGCCCACGCCCCTCCTGCGATCCGCCCTCTTCGTTCCGGCCGCCCATTCGCGCGCGCTGGAGAAGTCGGCCGGCCTCCGCCCGGACGCCTTGATCTTCGACCTCGAGGATTCGGCGGCCGAGGGCGAGAAGGCGGGCGCGCGCGAGCGGCTGCGCGATCACCTGTCCGCTCTGCCCAAGCGCGGTCCGCACGATCCGCTTCGGGTCGTGCGCGTCAACCCGCTGGCGACGCCGGCCGGCACGGAAGACCTCCTGATGGCCTGCGCCGTGCGGGCTGACGCCGTCCTCCTGCCCAAGGTCGAGTCTCCGATCCATCTCGAAGAGGCCGACGTCGCGCTCCAGCATTGCGACGCGCCCGCCGGCCTCGCGCTCTGGGCGATGATCGAGACGCCGATGGGCGTGCTGCGCGTCGGCGGGATCGCGGGCGCCTCGCTCGGCCGCCCCCTCGGCGCGCTGGTGATCGGGCCGAACGATCTCGCGCTCGCGACGGGGCTCCGGCTTTCGCCCGGCCGGCCGGAGCTCGCGCCCTGGATCGGACCGGTGCTGGTGGCGGGCCATGCGCACGGCGTGCCCGTCCTCGACGGAGTGTTCAACGACCTCTCCGACGCGCCGGGCTTTGCCGAGGAATGCGCCGCCGGTCGCCGCTTCGGCTTCTGCGGCAAGACGCTGATCCACCCCGCGCAGATCGCGCCGGCCGAGGCCGCGTTCGGGCCATCCGCGGCCGAGATCGCGCAGGCGCGCGCGATCGTCGTGGCCTTTGCCGATCCCGTCCATGCGGGGCGCGGCGTCATCCGCCTCGACGGGCGCATGGTGGAGCGCCTCCATCTGACCCAGGCCGAGGCACTTCTCGCCCGTGCCGCCCTGATCCAGACACGACAAGGATCGAATCCATGAAGCTCTACCGCCTGATCACCGGCCCGGACGATTCGGCCTTCTGCCACCGCGTGTCGCTCGCCCTGTCCAAGGGCTGGGAACTCGCCGGAAGCCCGGCCTATGCCTTCGACGCCAAGGAGGGCGTGATGAAGTGCGCCCAGCCGATCACCAAGGTGGTGCACGGGGTGGACTACGATCCGTCCATGAAGCTCGGCGAGCAGTAGGCGCGGCCTTGCGCCCGTTCGGCCAAGTCGCCGCCGGGGTCGTCGCGCTCGTCTGTGTCCTCCTCGGCCTGATGGTGCTCGGCATCCTCGTGCCCCGTCCGGCCGACGCCGGTTTTCCGCCGGCGGGCGGGACGGCGGGGCTGAACGTCGTCCATCTCGCGGCCAGTCCGATCCACACGGATATCCTCTTGCCCGCGACGCCGGCGGTTCTGGAGCGCTTCGGCTTCCTCGCCCGCGACGGGCTGGATCTCGGCCATCCCGCGCTGGGAACGATCGTGGTCGGCTGGGGCGGGCGGACCTTCTATACGCAGACGCCGACCTGGGACCGGTTGGGCCTCGACGCCGTGTGGCGCTCGGCGACGGTGGACCGCTCGGTACTGCACGTCGCGCTGGGCGGCCGAGTGGACGGGACGGAGGCCGGCATCCTGCGGCTGGAGCTCTCCGACGCCGCCTTCGCCGCGCTCCTCGATTTCATGGGCCGGAGCTTCGTGCGGGGACCGGACGGCACGCCGGCCGTCCTGCCAGGCGCCTCATACGGCCCGTTCGACCGCTTCTACGAGGCGCGCTGGCGCTTCAATCTCCTTCTCGGCTGCAACACTTGGACGGCGGCAGCCCTGCGCGCGGCGGGCCTGCCGACGGGATGGTGGTCGCCCCTGCCGCCGACCTTGCTCTGGGGCCTGACGCTGCACGCGCCGAAGGCGACGGGCTAGACCGCGAGCGGCCAGCCGCCCTCGCGCGTCTCGACCACGCGGACGGGATCGCCGACCCGCAAATGCCCCGGCGCACGCGGCACCGCGTTCCAGCCGAACAGGACACCCGGCGCCTTCGGCTCGCCGGAGCGGCGGAAGCGGCCGAGGGTGGCGAGCGGCTCCTTGCCCATGCGCCGGCCCTCGTCCTGATCGACGGTGGTCACCGCGCAGCGGGCGCAGGGCTTCACGAGATCGAGCACCACGTCGCCGACGGAGATCGCGGCCCAGCCGTCCTCGGCGAAGGGCTCGGCGCCGTCCACCACGAGGTTGGGCCGGAAGCGGCTCATCGGCACCGCCTCGCCGCCGGTCGTGACGATTCGCCGGTTGAGCTCGCGCAGGGAAGCCGTGGTGGCGACGAGAAGGGGGAAGCCGTCGGCAAAGCCGACCGGCGCGTCCCCTGCCGTCCAGTCGCACGAGACGGTACGCCGGGAGCGGTCGTCGAAATGGACGAGCCGGAGGGGGAGGCCCAGCCAGCGCGACAGGGCGGCGTTGGTGGCGGCGTCCGCCAGGGCCGCGTCCACCGTGTCGCTCCAGACCGAGACCGCGAGGCGTTCGTCGCCCTCGAGGACAGGCACGAAGCGCTCGCCGCCGTCGACGCCCCCGACGCCGGGAAAGGACAGGTGCAGCCCATCGGCGTCCGGCTCGGCGTCGAGGAGGGCGAGTGGAGGGTGTTCGCGCTGCGAGACGAAGCGGCCGGCCTCGTCCACCAGCATCCAGCGCCGGTCGCCCTCGAGGCCCATCGGCTCGAGCGTGGCGGCTGCGGGGTGGCGGGCGCGCCCGCCCTTGACCGGATGGATGGAGAGCGTCGAGACCTGCATCGTTCTTTCCTCAGTCGGTCGCCGCTTCCAGGGCTTCCATGTCCTCGTCCGACAGGCCGAAATGGTGGCCGATCTCGTGGATCAGGACATGGGCGACCAGCGTGCCGAGGCTTTCCTCGTGCTCCGCCCAATAGTCGAGGATGGGCCGGCGGTACAGGAGGATGCGGTTGGGCAGTTCGCCGGTCTGGGGCGTGCCGAGCGCCGCGACCGCGCGCCCCTCGAACAGGCCGAGAATATCGAAGGGGCTCTCCAGGCCCATCTCCTCGATGACGTCGTCCTCGGGAAAGTCGGCGACGTAAAAGCGGATTTCGCCCGACAGGGCGCGGAATTCGGACGGCAGGGCGGCATAGGCCTCGATCGCCAGCGCCTCGATCTCGGCGAGACTGGGCGACAGCCTGCGCCCCCAATCGCCCGTCTGGTCCATCTGCCCCATCGCCGTCCTCCGTCGCTCGCAGCGCCCGATTGCGCATATCAGGCCGAGGGCCGGAATAAGCAATCGCAGGCGATCGGATTTCCCGCCTGGTCCCCCGGGGTCAGACCGTGCCGGCCGAGGGTCCCTGAAGGACCACGACCTTGGTGCCGTCGAGGACGCGGCGGTGGAGATCGATCACGTCCTGGTTGAGAAGGCGGATGCAGCCCGACGAGATGGAGCGGCCGATCGACCAGTCCTCGTTGGTGCCGTGGATGCGGTAGAGCGTGTCCTCGCCGCCGCGGAAGAGATAGAGCGCGCGCGCGCCGAGCGGATTGGTCGGGCCGGGCTCCATGCCCGCGCTCAAGTGCCCGTAGCGCTCGGGCTCGCGCGCCATCATCGCGTCGGTCGGGCGCCAGCGCGGCCAGGCGCGCTTGTACTGCACGACGGCCTCCCCCTCGAAGGCGAGGCCCGCCTTGCCGACGCCTATGCCGTAGCGCAGCGCCCTTCTGTCTTCCATCTGCAGGTAGAGGAAGCGCGCGGGCGTGTCGACGATCAGCGTGCCGGGAATCTCGCCGCTCGAGTAGGCAACCTCCTGGCGATAGAAGCGCGGGTCTATCTTGGTGAGATCGGGCGCGGGGACCGGGAAGGGCTCGCCCTCCACCGCCGCGTACATGGCGAGATAGTAGGGCGAAACGACGCGTGCGGGTGCGGTCGGCGCAACGTCGGACAGGCGGCCGGACACGCAGCCCGCCAGGAACAGCGGGGCGCCGGCGAGGAAGGTTCGGCGGGAAAGCGGCATGGGCAGGGACGGCTTCGGATGGAGGAACAGGGGAGCAAGCCGGTTCCCTGCCGGACCGGCCGGACACACCGCAACCTCCGAGCCGGCCCCCTGACGCGATCGTGACGCGGCCGCGATCGGGCCGGGCCTCGCTCGTCCACCGGAATTCGTTCCCTATCAACAGGAAAATAATCTTGCATGCCTCGTCCTTGACTCCGGAGGGCGACTCGGAAATCTCCTAGAACATATGTGGAACAAGAAGGCGGCCATGATCCCATCGGCCGATGGAGAACGGCGTGACCTGGAACGGCTCGGAACGACGGCGATCCGGCAGAGGACCGGACCAAGACCATGGAAACGAAGGCATCGGCCGCATCTTGGCGGCGCAGGACGGCTGCGGCCCGGCCAAGGTGTCGCGCGCCGCGACGCTCTCGGCCCTGCGCCATGCGATCGGCCGGATCGAGGGAGCCGTCCTCCCGCGCGACGGCTCGGAAGGGAAGGACGAAAAACCCATCGAAGAGCGCCGCGTCCCGCTTGGCGCACCGCTCTTCGACGCCGCGCTCGGCGGCGGCCTGCCGCGCGCGGGGCTTCTGGAACTGCGCACCCGCGCCATGCGCGACGGCGGGGTGGGCATCGGCTTCGCCCTGGCGCTGGCGCTCCGGCTCGGCGCCTCTGCGCAGCGGCCGCTTATCTGGATCGCCGCGGCCGACGCGCTCGCCGAGGGCGGCATGCCCTATCGCGAGGGCCTCGTCCATTTCGGCCTCGAGCCGGAGGCGCTGGTCGTGGTGCGCGCCCGGCGCGTCGTCGACGCCGCCTGGGCGGGCGAGGAGGCGGCCCGCTCCGGCGCGCCCGCGCTCACCGTGGTCGAGCTGCGCGGCAACCCGGCGGTGCTGGCGCTGGAGGGCACGCGCCGCCTCCACACCCGCGCGCGGGAGGCCGGCGGCCCGGTCCTTCTCCTGCGCCAGGGCGGCGAGGCGGAGGCCTCGGCCGCGCCCCTCCGCTTCCTGGTCGAACCGGTGCGCGCCGCCCCGGTGCCGGGGCTGGAGGCGCTGCCGCTGATCGGCCGCCCGCGCTTTTCCCTCGGGCTCGAAAAGGCCCGGGGCCTGTCTCCCCGCACCCTCTGTCTGGAATGGGATCCCCATGAGCGCCGTTTCCACGACCACGACCCCAGCGCTGCCGCCGGCCCCGGCCGAGTTCCTGGCGATCAGGCTGCCGCGCCTGCCGAGCGACCGGATCCGGCGCGCGGAACTCGGGCGCTCGTGGCGCTGCGGCCCCTTCGCTCCGGGGCGGCGGACGAACCCGCCCCGCCCCGGCGCATCGGCGCGGGCTGACCTCCTCTCCGTGCCGCTCGGCTCGGGCAACGGGCACCGCCCGCCCGCCGGCCTCCTCGCGCTGTCGGACGGGGCGGACGGGCCGGCCGAGCCAGGCGTCCCGCCGCTCGCCCTGTTCGGGCGCGAGGACCGGGCCGACCGGATCGTCGCCCTGTGCGAGCGGGCGGCGGCGCTGGGCCTTATGCCCGGCCTCGGGCTGGCGGAGGCGCGCGCGCGCTTTCCCCATGTCGACTACCGGCCCATGGACGCGGCGGCCGACCGCCGGCTGTTGGAGGCCGTCGCCGACTGGTGCGACCGCTACACGCCGCTGGTGGCGCTCGACGGCACCGAGGGCCTTCTTCTCGACCTGTCGGGCGCCTCCCATCTCTTCGGCGGGGTCGCCGCCCTCAGGGACGATCTCCTGGCGCGGCTTCGCGCGCAAGGGTTCGCGGCCGAGGCGGTCGTCGCCGCCCATCCCGGCACGGCGCGGGCCTGCGTCGGCTTGAGGGAGACGCAGGCCCTCGTGCCGGCGGGCGGCGAGCGGGCGGCGGTGGAAGGACTGCCGGCCGGTCCCGCCCTCCGCTTGGCCCCCGAGGAGGCGGGGCGCCTCCATCGCCTCGGCCTGCGCCGGGTCGGCGACCTCCTCGCCCTGCCGCGCGCCGGGCTCCAGCGCCGTTTCGGGCCGGACCTCGCGCGCCGGCTGGACGAGGCGACGGGCGCGGCGCGCCGGCCGATCGCCCCGCGCCGGCCCGTCGCCATGCTGATCCGCGAGCGGCGCCTGTTCGAGCCGGTGAGCCTGACGGAGGACATCCTACGCCTCGTCTCGCATCTGGCCGCGCGCCTCTGCGAGACCCTGGCCGAGCGGGGCGAGGGCCTGCGCGAGGCGGAGCTCGCCCTGTTCCGGGTGGACGGCCATGTGGAGCGGATGAGCGTGCGCACGGGCACGCCGCTGCGCGACCCCGCCCGCATCGCGCGCCTCTTCGCCGAGCGGCTGAAGATGGCGGACGAGGAGATCGACGCCGGCTTCGGCTTCGACCTTCTGCGCCTGTCGGTCCTGGCCGCCGACGCCATGGCCGAGCGGCAGGAGGAGCTGGCGGGCGAGGGGCCGCGCCCGGCCGAGGATCTCGGCGCGCTGATCGATCGCCTGGGCACCCGGCTAGGCGAGGCCGCGGTCTTCGCGCTTTCGGGCGAGGACCGCCACAGGCCGGAGGCGGCGCAGCGCCCCGCCGCGCCCTTCGGCGCGGCCTCGATGGGCCTGTCGGCGGACCTCGCGCCCCGCCCCTTGCGCCTCTTCGCCCGGCCGGAGGCGGTGGAGGCGACGGCCGAGGTGCCGGACGGGCCGATCCGCCAGTTCCGCTGGCGCCGAGCCTTCTACCGCGTCGGGCGGATCGAGGGGCCGGAGCGGATCGCGCCCGAATGGTGGCGCGGCGACACCGGCGCGGAGCGCGACTATTTCCGCGTCGAGGACGAGGCGGGGCGGCGCTACTGGCTGTTTCGGGAAGGGGCGGGGCCGGGCGCGCCCTCGGGCTGGTTCCTTCACGGGCTCTTCGCGTGAGCGGCGAGGCGCCGGTCGAGCCGCTGCCGCCCGGTCCCGGCTTCTGCGAGATCGGGGCGGCCTCCAACTTCTCCTTCCTGCGCGGGGCGTCGAAGCCCGGCGAGATGGTGGTGGCGGCACAGGCGCTGCGGCTCGGGGGCCTCGGGCTCGCCGACCGCAACACCGTGGCAGGCGTCGTGCGCGCCCATGGGCAGGCGCGGCTGCAAGGGTTTCCCTTCCGCCCCGGCGCGCGGCTGGTGCTGGCCGACGAGACGCCCGACATCTTCGCCTATCCCCGGCACCGGGCGGGCTGGGCCAAGCTCTGCCGCCTCCTGACCAAGGGAAACCTGCGCGCCCGGAAGGGCGAATGCATCCTCCGTCTTCCCGATCTCCTGGACGGCGGCGAGGGCATCGGCCTCGCGGTTCTCGCCCCCGACGCGCTCGGCCGCGATGGGCCGGCGGGGGAGGCGGCGGCCACGCGGCTTCGCGCGGCGCTCGGTCCCTTGCGGGAGGCCTTTCCCGGCGCGATCCGCCTCGCGCTGGCGCCGCGCCATGACGGGGGCGACGCCCGGCGCCTGGCGCGGGGCGACAACCTCGCGGCGGCGCTCGGCACGCCCCTGCTCGCCACCAACGACGCCCTGTTCCACGCGAGCGAGCGGCGCCCTCTCGCCGACGTCGTCGCCGCCATCCGCGAACATGTGCCGATCGCTGAAGCCGGCCGTGCGATCCTGTCGGCCCATGCCGAGCGCCGGCTCAAGCACGAAGGCGAGATGCTGCGTCTGTTCCGGGGATACGAGCACGCGATCGCGGAAAGCCGGCGCTTCTTCTCGGAGCTGCGCTTCGACCTCGCGACCCTGAAATACGACTATCCCGACGAGGCCCTGCGCCTCGGCGTCTCGCCGCTGGAAGAGCTGCGCCGCCTCGCCTACAAGGGCGCGCTGTGGCGCTATCCGCATGGTGTGCCAGGCCGCATCTACACCCAGATCGAGCGGGAGCTCGCTCTCATCGCCGACAAGAAGTACGAGCCCTATTTCCTCACCGTCCACCGCATTGTCCAGGCCGCGCGTGAGAAGGGCATCCTGTGCCAGGGGCGCGGCTCGGCGGCCAATTCCACCGTCTGTTTCTGCATCGGCATCACGGAGGTGGATCCCGAACGGGCCGGTCTCCTGTTCGACCGCTTCCTGTCGGCCGAGCGCGACGAGCCGCCCGACATCGACGTCGACTTCGAGCACGAGCGGCGCGACGAGGTGATCGACTGGATCTACGAGGCCTACGGGCGCGATTCGGCCGCCATCGCCGCCACCGTCATCTCCTATCGCGCGCGCTCCAGCCTCCGCGAGGTCGGCAAGGCCTTCGGCCTGTCGGAGGACGCGGTCTCGGCGCTCTCGGCCTCCGTCTGGGGCTACGGTCCGTCCGATGTCGGCACGCGCGAGACGGATGCGGCGGGCCTTTCGGCGGAGGATCCGACGACCCGGAACGTTCTCGACTACGCTCGTGCACTCAACGAGTTTCCCCGCCACCTCAGCCAGCATGTCGGCGGCTTCGTTCTGACGCGCGGCCGGGTGGACGAGACGGTGCCCGTCCACAACACCGGCTCCAAGGGCCGCATCATCGTGGAATGGGACAAGGACGACCTCGACGAGCTGAAGATCCTCAAGATCGACATCCTAGCGCTCGGCATGCTGAGCGCGCTGCGCCGCGCCTTCGACATGCTGAACGATGTCTATGAAGGGGAAGTGACGGCGGACGGGCGCCCGGCCTCGCTCGCCACGCTGCCGCAGGAGCCGCCGGACGCTCCCGTCTGGCGGATGACCCACCGCGCCGACACGCTCGGCACGTTCCAGATCGAGAGCCGGGCGCAGATGACCATGCTCCCGAAGCTGAAACCTAACGAGTTCTACGACCTTGTGATCCAGGTCGCCATCGTGCGTCCCGGCCCGATCCAGGGCGACATGGTGCATCCGTATCTGCGCCGCCGCATGGGGCTGGAGGACGTGACCTACCCGAAGGAGGAACTGCGCGAGATCCTCGAGCGCACCTGCGGCGTGCCGCTGTTCCAGGAACAGGCGATGAGGATCGCCATGGTGGCCGGCGGCTTTTCGGGCGCGGAGGCCGACAAGCTGCGCCGCGCCATGGCCACCTTCCGGCGCACCGGGCAGGTGAGGGATTTTCGCGAGCGCATGATCGCCGGCATGGTGGCGAACGGCTACGAGGCCGATTTTGCCGCGCGCTGCTTCAGCCAGATCGAGGGCTTCGGCGAATACGGCTTCCCCGAAAGCCACGCGGCCTCCTTCGCGCTCCTCGTCTATGCCTCGATCGTCATCAAGTGCCACTGGCCGGACGTCTTCTGCGCGGCCATCCTCAACGCCCAGCCCATGGGCTTCTACGCGCCGGCCCAGCTGGTGCGCGACGCGCGCGAGCACGGGGTCGAGGTGCGGGCCGTCTGCGTCAACGCCTCGCGCTGGGACTGCACCCTGGAGGCTGCGCCCTTCGATCCCGCCCGCGTCTTTCCCCGCCACCGCGAGGCGGCGGGCGCCATCCGCTCGCGCCATGCGGTGCGGCTGGGGTTCCGGCAGGTGAAGGGCCTGTCCGAGACCGAGATCGCGCGCCTCGTCTGGGTGCGCGACACGTCGGGTCCGTTCGATTCGGTGCGCGACCTCTGGCGGCGCACGGGCCTGTCCCGCCGCGCCATGGAGCGGTTGGCGGAGGCCGACGCCTTTGCCGGTCTCGGGCTCGCGCGGCGCGACGCGCTCTGGGCGGCGCAGGCGCTGGACGAGGCCTCCGCGCCCGAGCGCCTGCCGCTCTTCGAGGGAGTGGGCGAGGTGGCGCCGGAGCCCGAGGTCTTCCTGCCGGGCATGCCGCTCGGCGAGGCCGTGGTCCACGACTACCGCTTCCTGTCCCTCTCCCTGAAGGCCCACCCCTTGAGCTTCCTGCGCGAAGACCTGGCGGCACGCGGCATCGCGACGACGCAGACGCTCGAGACGCTGCGCTCCGGCCGGCGCGCCAGCGTCGCAGGGCTGGTGCTGGTGCGCCAGCGGCCGGGCTCGGCCAAGGGCGTCATCTTCATGACGGTGGAGGACGAGACGGGCGTCGCCAACATCGTGGTCTGGACCAAGGTCTTCGAGCGCTTCCGGCCCGTGGTGCTCGGCGCGCGGCTGGTGCGCGTGTCCGGCCGCGTCCAGGCCGACCGGGGGGTGATCCATCTCGTGGCCGAGACGATCGAGGACCTGACGCCGCTCCTGTCGCGCCTCGCCGAGCGGGGCTTGGAGGGCGCGCGCACGCTCCAGCCGACCGACCACGTGAAGAGCCCCTTGCGCCGCCACCCGGAGCCGCGCCACGTTTCGCCGATCCCCGACGACGTGGCGGAGGCCGCCGCCGCGCTCGGCGCCGTCCTCGCCTCGGCCGACGAGGTGCGCCGCCCGGCCCGGGTCGTCATGCCCTCGACGCGCAAGATCGACGAGGCGAGCCTGCGCGAGCTGAACGCGGTCTTGCCCAAGGGCCGGAACTTTCACTAGTTCTCCGGGAAACCTCACGGAGAACGCCATGGACCCGAGCCCGGCACCCCGCATCACCATCCGCTTCTGCACCCAGTGCCAGTGGCTGCTGCGCTCCGCCTGGCTGGCGCAGGAACTGCTCCAGACCTTCGGTCCGGACTTAAGCGAGGTCGCGCTGATCCCCGGCACGGGCGGCGTCTTCGAGATCGCCTACGAGGGAGAGACGATCTGGGAGCGCAAGGCCGACGGCGGCTTTCCCGAAGCCAAGGTGCTGAAGCAAAGGGTGCGCGACCGGCTCGACCCCGAGCGCAGCCTCGGCCACAGCGACCGTTAGGAGACGACTTCGATAAGTCTCCGGCCCGAAATCCCTCGCCGATCCTCCGCCGGGTCCTTCCGAAACGGTCTCCGACCTTTAACGATAAAGGCCGCCGCGCGGGTGTCGCGCGGCGGCCTTTTCGTTGGGGCGTCCGGGATGCTTTACTGGACGTAGTAGACGACCTTGCGGTCGGCCTTGGAGACGATCACCGGCTGGTTGTTGGACGTGTAGAAATACTCGTAGTCCGGGTTGGACGGCACCGGCACCAGCGTCACGGTGCCGGGGATGACCGAGCCTTGCGTGATCTCGCCCTCGACCACGACCGGCGCGGTCGGGTTGGCGACGACGTACTGGCGCACGTCGTCCGGCGCCGAGGCGATGCCGCCCACCGCCATGCCGGCGACGCCGCCGACCACCGCGCCCACCGGGCCGCCGACCAGCGCGCCCGCGACGGCACCCGTGCCCGCGCCTGCCAATGTGCCGGCCGCCTGCTCGCCCTGGCTCGTGGGCTCGGTCGTGGTGACCACCGTGGTCTGGGCGAGAACCGGGCCGGCCATGAGGGCGAACGCGGCGGAGGCAAGAATGAAACGACGCATGGTTTGTATGTCCTCGAATGAAGAACGTCCCTGTGGCGGCCTAAACAGCCAAGGGACGCTTCCGTTCCATGAGGGCGGTGGGGGCGGTCAGTTTCCTTCGCCCACCACGATGCGCACCTTGTCGGGATAGAAGGCGAGATAGCCCGCGATCTCGCGCGCGGCGGGCTTGGGGTCCTCGTAGGACCAGACCGCGTCGCGTTCGCCGTAGCCCTCGGCCGAGATCGACCAGTAGCGCGCCTCGCCCTTCAGCGGGCAGGTCGTGCGCTTGTCCGATTCGTCGAAGAAGGCCATCTCGACATGGTCGCGCGGGATGTAGAGGACGGGCTCGCGGTTGCCCTCGTAGAGGCGAAGCGCCTCCGTCGTGGATCCGAGGACGGCGTCGTGGAAGAGGATGTTGACCGGGCGCGTCTCGCGCTCGATGCGAAGGGCCGGCTGGGACACGGCGGACATGGCTTTCCTCCCTGAGGATGATATGGATATCTCCCGGCAATCGAGCGGCCTGCCGTCCGGTTCCCTGATCGATCGCCCCTGGAGACGCATGCCGCACGGCAACCTGCCCGAAGACGCCCGCCAGCGCCTTGTCGAAGCCCTCGGCCGTGTGGCGGCGGGGGACCGCGAGGCGTTGCGGCATGTCTACGACCTGACGGCGGCGAAGCTTTTCGGCGTCGCCTTGCGTATCTTGCACGACGAAGCCGAGGCGGAGGACGTGCTGCAGGACGTCTATGTGACGGTGTGGAACCGGGCCGGGGGCTTCGACCCCGCCCGGGCCAGCCCCATCACTTGGCTCTGCACCCTGGCCCGCAACCGCGCGATCGACCGACTGCGCGCCCTGCGCCACCATCGCTCGCGCGCCGATCTCGACGCCGCGGACGAGGTGGCGGACGAGGCGCCCGGCGCGCTGTCGATCCTGGAGGCCGACGGCGAGGCACGGCGCCTGGCCGCCTGTCTCGACGGGTTGGAGCCGCGGGCGCGCGAGGCCATCCGGTCCGCCTTTTTCGGAGGGCGGACCTACGAGGACCTGGCGCAGGGAGCGGGCGTACCGCTCGGAACCATGAAGAGCGTGATCCGGCGCGGCCTGATCCGATTGAGAGGATGCCTCGAAGAATGAGCGCGGGCGACGAACGGGAGGATGGCGACGGGGCCTTGGCCGGCGAGTACACGCTCGGCCTCCTGCCTCCGGCCGAGCGGCGCGCCTTCGAGCGCCGCCTGCGCATCGACCCGGCGCTGGCTGAGGAAGCGGGACGCTGGGACGAGCGGCTCCAGCCCCTCCTCGACGCCGCGCCGAGCGTCTCGCCCCCGCAGCGCCTCTGGCAGGCGATCGAGGCCGAACTCGGCCCGAGAGCGGCCGCCCGGCCGACGTCCGCCGCCCGCGCCCCGGCGCAGCCGCACCGGGCGGGGCGCCGCGTGGTGGCCTTCTGGCAGTGGCTGGCGATCGGATCGATGGGCCTGGCTGCCGCGAGCCTCGCCGGACTCGCGCTGGATCTGCGGCCGGCCGCCGCTCCCATGATGGCGTCCATCACGGCCGACGGAGGCGCCCCCCTGTTTCTGGCGGTGATCGACACCGAAGCCGGGCATGCCACCTTGATGCCGGTCTCGCTCCGGCCGGAGGCGGGGCGGGTTCCCGAACTCTGGCTGGTGCCGGCCGGCGGCGCGCCGATCTCGCTGGGCCTGGTCGATCCCGCCGCGCCGCTGCGCGTCGATCTCAAGGGGCGCGAGGGCATGGGGATGGGCATGATGCGCAAACCCGGTGCCGCGCTCGCCGTCTCCATGGAGCCCGAGGGCGGCTCGCCCACCGGGCAGCCCACCGGCCCGGTCGTCGGACAGGGCATGCTGCGGGCCGTCTGAGGGATGCAAGGACACGAACCGCCGGCCGCGACGCCCTCCGAAGACAGGCGGGACGCCGCCGGACCGGCCGCGACGCTTCGCTTTCGCGGCGGTCGCTTCGAGGCCGGGACGCGCGACCTGCCGGCGGAGGTCGCGGTGGCGATCTCGGTCAACGGCTCGACCCATGCCGTGATGATGGCGACGCCCGACGACCTCGCCGATCTCGCGCTCGGGCTCGCCCTGAACGAGGGCATCGTCGACAGCCCCTCTGAGATCGAAGGGCTCGAGGTGGCGGCGGCCGACATGGGGCTCGAATGCCGGCTCTGGCTTTCTCCCGAGCGCGCGGCCGGCTATGTCGCGCGCCGCCGCCAGATGACGGGGCCGGTCGGCTGCGGGCTTTGCGGGGTGGAGAGCCTGGAACTTGCCGTGCGTGCCCTCCCAAGGGTTCCGCCCGGGCTCGTCGTGTCTCCGGCCGCGATCGTCGGCGCGATGGCGGCGATGGGCGAGGGGCAGGCGCTCGGCCGGCGCACGCGCGCCGCCCATGCGGCGGCCTTCGCCGGCGCAGATGGGCGTATCCTGTCGCTTCGCGAGGATGTCGGCCGGCACAACGCGCTCGACAAGGTCGCGGGCCATCTGGCGCGCGAGGGGCTCGCGCCGGCCGCGGGGTTCGTGGTGCTGACCAGCCGGGTGTCGGTGGAACTGATCCAGAAAGCGGCCGTCATGGGCTGCGGTCTCGTCGCCGCCGTCTCGGTGCCGACAGGGCTGGCGGTGGCCGAGGCCGAACAGGCGGGCATCACCCTCGTCGCCGTGGTGCGGGGCGAGGAGTTCGAGGTCTTCACCCATCCCAGACGGATCGACGGCGCGACCCTCGCCCGGACCGTTTGACGGCGCCGTCAGGCGTTGGCGTAGTGCTCCAGGAAGCAGACGATCTCCTGGGCATGGAAGCCGACGAACGCGGCGGCGGCGACGATCGCGCCGCCGGTCCCCAGCGCCAGCACGAGAGCCAGCGCCCCAAGGGCTTCGGGGCTCGGCCCCGGCATGATCGGCAGCATCGATGGATCCTTTTGTGTGTCGCCCGATCATATCCCGCGGCATGACGGCGGCGGCAAGGTTCACCTTTCGTTAACCCTAACGCCCCGGCCGGCGGGCGTTGCGACGGTGAGCCGGGCCTGTCCGGACGGCTGCGAAAAATCCTCCGCCCCAGTCCCGGCGATGCCCTTTTGCCACAGGGGGATGCGTCCCATATCTCGTTCAGCGGCCGGCCTTCGGGCGGCCGACTCCACGCTATTTCGCGCGCATGCCGGGTGTCGGGTGATGCGCGAGACAAGGAGACGACGAATGGACATGGAAAAATACACCGACCGGGTGCGCGGCTTCATCCAGGCCGCCCAGACCGCGGCGATGGCCCGCGACCACCAGCAGTTCACGCCCGAACACCTTCTCAAGGTCCTGGTCGACGATTCGGAAGGCCTGGCCTCCGGCCTGATCGAGCGCGCCGGCGGACGCCCCAAGGATGTGCGGCTCGGCGTCGAGGCGGCGCTGGAGGCGCTGCCGAAGGTGTCCGGCGGCAACGGGCAGATCTATCTGGCCGCCCCGACCGCCAAGGTCTTCGCGACCGCCGAGGAGATCGCCAAGAAGGCGGGCGACGCTTACGTCACCGCCGAGCGACTGCTGCTGGCGCTCGCGATGGAAAAGAGCGCCAAGACGTCCGAGATCCTCGCCAAGGCGGGCGTGACGCCTCAGGGGTTGAACGCGGCCATCGAGGCGATCCGCAAGGGGCGCACCGCCGACACGGCTTCGGCCGAGCAGGGCTACGACGCGCTCAAGAAGTATGCGCGCGACCTGACGAAGGACGCGCGCGAGGGCAAGCTGGACCCGGTGATCGGGCGCGACGACGAGATCCGCCGCACGATCCAGGTCCTGTCCCGCCGCACCAAGAACAACCCGGTGCTGATCGGCGAGCCGGGCGTCGGCAAGACCGCGATCGCCGAAGGCCTGGCGCTGCGCCTCGTCAACGGCGACGTGCCGGAGTCCCTGCGCGACAAGCAGCTGATGGCGCTCGACATGGGCGCCCTGATCGCGGGCGCGAAGTATCGCGGCGAGTTCGAGGAGCGCCTCAAGGCGGTGCTGTCGGAAGTGACGGCGGCCGAGGGCGGCATCATCCTCTTCATCGACGAGATGCACACGCTGGTCGGCGCCGGTAAGGCGGACGGGGCGATGGACGCCTCCAACCTCCTGAAGCCCGCTCTCGCCCGCGGCGAGCTGCACTGCGTCGGCGCGACCACGCTCGACGAGTATCGCAAGCATGTCGAGAAGGACCCCGCGCTCGCCCGGCGCTTCCAGCCGGTCTTCGTGTCGGAGCCGACGGTTGAGGACACGATCTCGATCCTGCGCGGGCTGAAGGAGAAGTACGAGCAGCACCACAAGGTGCGTATCTCGGACTCCGCCCTCGTCGCCGCCGCGCAGCTTTCGAACCGCTACATCACCGACCGCTTCCTGCCGGACAAGGCGATCGACCTCGTGGACGAGGGCGCCGCGCGCCTGCGCATGGCGGTCGATTCCAAGCCGGAGGCGCTGGACGAGATCGACAGGCGCATCGTGCAGCTCAAGATCGAGCGCGAGGCCCTCAAGAAGGAGCACGACGACGGCGCGCGTTCGCGCCTCGAGCGGTTGGAGGCGGAGCTGGCCAACCTCGAAGAGGAGAGCGACGCGCTGACCACCTCCTGGCAGGCGGAGAAGTCGAAGCTCGGCCTCGCCGCCGACCTCAAGAAGCGGCTGGACGAGGCGCGGAACGATCTGGCCATCGCGCAGCGCAAAGGCGAGTTCCAGCGCGCGGGCGAGCTCGCCTATGGCGTGATCCCGCAGCTGGAGCGCGAGCTGGGGCAGGCGGAAGCGGCCGACGGCAAGGCGTCCATGGTCGAGGAGACCGTGACCGCCGACCACGTCGCGCAGGTCGTCTCCCGCTGGACCGGCATCCCCGTCGACCGGATGATGCAGGGCGAGCGCGAGAAGCTCTTGTCGATGGAGGATGCGCTGGCCAAGCGCGTCGTCGGCCAGGGCGAGGCGGTTCAGGCCGTCTCCCGTGCGGTGCGCCGGGCGCGCGCCGGGCTCCAGGATCCGAACCGGCCGATCGGCTCGTTCATCTTCCTCGGGCCCACCGGCGTCGGCAAGACGGAGCTCACCAAGGCGCTCGCCCGCTTCCTCTTCGATGAGGAGACCGCAATGGTGCGCATCGACATGTCCGAGTTCATGGAGAAGCACTCCGTGGCCCGGCTGATCGGCGCCCCTCCGGGCTATGTCGGCTACGAGGAGGGGGGCGTCCTCACCGAGGCGGTGCGGCGGCGGCCCTACCAGGTGATCCTCTTCGACGAGATCGAGAAGGCGCATCCGGACGTCTTCAACGTCCTCCTCCAGGTGCTCGACGACGGGCGGCTGACGGACGGGCAGGGGCGCACGGTGGACTTCCGCAACACGCTGATCGTCATGACCTCGAACCTCGGCTCGGAGTACCTGACGGCCTTGCGCGACGACGAGGACGTGGCGTCCGCGCGGCCGCAGGTGATGGACGTGGTGCGCTCGGCCTTCCGGCCGGAGTTCCTCAACCGTGTCGACGAGATCATCCTTTTCCACCGCCTGAAGCGGGCGGAGATGGGGGCGATCGTCGACATCCAGATGGGGCGGCTGGAAAAGCTGCTCGAAGAGCGCAAGATCGTCTTGGAACTGGACGACAGCGCCCGCGAGTGGCTGGCCGATCGGGGCTACGACCCGGCCTACGGCGCGCGTCCCTTGAAGCGGGTGATCCAGCGCGAGGTGCAGGATCCGCTGGCCGAGAAGATCCTTCTCGGAGAGGTGAAGGACGAGGACCGCGTGAAGATCTCGTCGGGCACCGAGCGCCTGAACTTCTACGTCGCCGGCTCCAAGGCCAACGCTGCGGGAGACCGGGTCGCGGCCTGATCGACCATCGACAAAACGAAAGGGGCGGCCCGCCGGGCCGCCCCATTCTTCATGTCCGGCTCGCTCAGTAGTAGGCGACGCCGTAGTAGTCGTTGATGCGACGGCCGTAGTCGGCGTCCACCCAGTTCGGGCGGTCTGCCGCGCCGTAGCGGGGGGCGTCCTTCAACTGGTCGATGGTGATGCCGACGACGTAGCCGCCCTGGCGCTCGTCGTATTTCAGGACCTCCCAAGGCAGGGGGTGGTATTCCTCGCCGATGCCGAGAAAGCCGCCGAAGGACATGATGGCGTATTTCACGCGGCCGTCGCGCTTGCCGATCACGATGTCGTAGATGTGGCCGAGATTGTCGCCGTCGGTGTTGTAGACGCGCGTGCCGTTGACGCGGCTTGCCTCGATGGCGTCGGCGCCGACCTCGATCTCGGACGTGGTGCCGGTTCCCAGAGTGGAGGACATCGGACTTCTCCCTTCCGTTGCTTCGACAGACACAACGGGGAGCAGGCGCCGCTGTTCCTGATGGAGCATCCCACTGTCGATTCCACACATTCACCATCGGTTCATTTGCCGGTCGTTAACCATCTTCGGACCAGCATTGCGCCCTATTTGCCTGTCAGGCGTTGCCCGCTGGGCGTCGACCCGGGCGTGCGAGCGAAGGAGGCGGGACATGGGTAAGGGAACGGTGCGGGCAATGGCTTTCGTGTTGGCCGGCCTGTCCGGCTTCAGCCTGCCGGCCGCCGCCCAAGTCTACGATCCCTATTACGACGACTACGGCCCCGGCACCGAGAGCTTCCGCGACGAATTCGGCAACATCGTCACCGTGGATTCCTACGGCCGCGTGATCGCGGTCGAGCGTCCGGCTGAGCGTCCCCGGCGCGGCCAGCGCGATCGCGGCCCGTCCGGCCCCGTCGTCCTCGAAGGGCGTGTGGGCGAAGTGCCTCCGGGCCTCGACGACTACGCCTCGCCCGCCGACATCTACGACTATCGCGACGCACCGGTGGACAGCCAGCCGCTGCCGCCGCCGGGCGCCTGGGATCAGGCGGGTCTGCCCGACCAGGGCACGACGGGCTCGATCTCGCCGGGCGACGGGTCGCAGGCCTATCCGGCGCCGGGCGGGGGCCTCGAAGGCCAGACCATGATCGAATCCAACCCCGCGCCCAAGGTCGCGGGGCCGACCGGCAAGAACGCCAAGGCCGAGATCGCCGCGCTCCAGGTGCTGCTCGACCGCGCCGGCGCCTCGCCGGGCGTGATCGACGGGCGCATGGGCGGCAATGTCGACAAGGCGGTCGCGGCCTACAAGGAAATGACGGGTCGCTCGATCGACGCGACCAACGCGCAGTCGCTGATGGAAGAGCTGATGGCGACCGGCGGCCCGGCGATCGTCACCTACGAGATCACCAACGAGGACGTCGGCGGGCCTTATGTCGCCGCGATCCCCGAGGACTACGCCCACAAGGCGGCGCTGCCGGCCATGAGCTACGAGCGCGTCACGGAGATGCTGGCCGAACGCTTCCACATGGACGAGGCCTATCTCAAGGAGATCAATCCCGGCGCCGACTTCACCCGGCCCGGCACGCAGATCAAGGTCGTGGCGACCGGCGACAACGTGACGGGCGTCGAGGTCGCGCGCATCGTGGCCGACAAGGGACGCGAGCAGGTGCGCGCCTACGATGCGACCGGGCGCCTCGTCGCGGCCTACCCTTCCTCCATCGGCTCCACCTCGACGCCTTCGCCCTCCGGCACGGTGGAAGTGGCGCGCATCGCCTTCGACCCGAACTACACCTACAACCCGAAGATCAACTTCAAGCAGGGCGACAACGACAAGATCCTCACCATCCCGCCCGGCCCCAACGGCCCGGTCGGCACGATCTGGATCGCGCTGTCGAAGCCGACCTACGGCATCCACGGAACGCCCGAGCCTTCCAAGATCGGCAAGACCAACAGCCACGGCTGCGTGCGCCTGACCAATTGGGACGCGACGGAACTCGCCAAGCTGGTGAAGCCGGGCGTCACCGTCGAGTTCATCGACTAGGACGCGGGGGCGCCATGGGGCAGGGGGGAGCCGGACGCACGATCCTGGCCGCGGCGATGGCGGCGATGCTGGCCGCTCCCACGACGGCTCAGACGGTTCCCGTGCCCACGCAAGCACCGGGCATGCAGCCGACCGACGCGCCGCCTGCCGGTCCCGGCACGCCGCCCGCAGCGGCCCGTGTGCCCGTGCCGGAGGCTCGGCCCGAGGCCCCGCCCGTGGCAAACACCCCGCCGCCCGCGCCGGCGTCCGCGCCTGAAGCCGATGCGGCCCAGGCGCCCGCCGAGCCTGCCGCTGCCCCCGCCGCGGATGCCCCGCAGCCCGCCTATGTGTCGCCCGAGAAGGCGCGCACCGAGCCCGAGCCCGGCGCGCCGGACGTGCCGCCGATGGAGGTCACGCCGGCCGAGACCGTGGAGGCCGCTGCCGCCGTCGAGGACGCTGTCACCTGCGAGGGCGAGCTGAAGAGCCGCGGCGCCGAGTTCACCGTCGGCGAGACGATCGCCGAAGGCGACTGCGGCGTGCTGCGTCCCGTCTCCGTCACCAGGTTGTCGAACGGCACGCGCATCGAGCCGGGCACGGTGATGCTGTGCCGTACGGCGTTGGCTCTCGACGTCTGGGTGTCGGAAGGGGTCGACCCGGCCGCCAAGGCCGAGTTCGACGGGGCCACGGTGAAGGCTCTGACCCAGGCGTCCACCTATGTCTGCCGGGCGCGCGCGAGCGAGACGCGCATCTCGGAGCACTCGCGCGGCAGCGCCATCGACATCGCAGGGTTCGAGCTGTCCGACGGCCGGACCCTGCCCGTCGAGGCCACGGAGCCCGGCACGCCGGTTGACCGCTTCGCCGCCAGCCTGAGGCGGGCGGCGTGCGGCCCGTTCCGCACCGTGCTCGGTCCCGGCACCGATTCGGACCACGGCACGCACCTGCATCTCGACATCGCCGCGCGCAACGGCGGCGCCACCTATTGCCGCTGACGCCGCTTGGCGGACCACGCAATTCCTCGGACCTTTTCGAGCGGGCCTACGTCTTCGCCCTTTCCTCTCGCGGGTCCGGGGCTATAGTCCCGCCGCGCCGCCGGACCCGGCGGCCGAGAGGAGGACCCCATGCCCTATACCGCCGACGACCAACGCTATGCCCGTGCCGACTTCCGCCGCTGCGGCCGGTCGGGGCTCGATCTGCCCGCGATCTCGCTTGGCCTCTGGCAGAACTTCGGCGGCACGGACGTCTTCGAGACGGGCCGTGCGATCCTGCGCCGCGCCTTCGACCGGGGCGTCACCCATTTCGACCTCGCCAACAACTACGGTCCGCCTCCCGGCTCGGCGGAGGAGAACTTCGGCCGCTGGATGGATCTCGACTTCCGCCCCTACCGGGACGAGCTCCTGATCTCCACCAAGGCGGGCTGGGACATGTGGCCAGGCCCCTACGGCAACTTCGGCTCGCGCAAGTATCTCATGGCCTCGCTCGACCAGAGCCTGAAGCGCATGGGCCTCGACTATGTCGACATCTTCTACCACCACCGGCCGGACCCGAAGACGCCGCTGGAGGAGACGATGGGGGCGCTCGACCAGATCGTGCGCTCGGGCAAGGCGCTCTATGTCGGCCTTTCGTCCTACGGGCCGGACCGCACGCGCGAGGCGCATGCGATCCTCAAAAGCCTCGGCACGCCGATGCTGATCCACCAGCCGTCCTATTCCATGCTGAACCGCTGGGTGGAGGACGAGCTTCTCGACACGCTCGGGAACCTGGGCGTCGGCTGCATCGCCTTCTCGCCGCTGGCGCAGGGGCTCCTGACCGACAAGTACCTGAAGGGCGTGCCGGAAGGCTCGCGCGCGGCCAAGGGCAAGTCCTTCTCGCCCGATCTCGTGACGGACGAAAACGTCCGGCGCATCCAGGCCCTCGACGAGATCGCCAAGGCGCGCGGCCAGTCGCTGGCGCAGATGGCGATCGCCTGGGTGCTGCGGGACCCGCGGGTCACCTCGGCGCTGATCGGCGCGCGCACGGTGGCGCAGCTCGACTCCTCGCTCGACGCCCTGAACCGTCTCGACTTCTCGGATGAGGAACTCAGCGCCATCGACCGTTCGGCCACCGAAGGCGGCATCGACCTCTGGCGCTCGCAGTCGTCGATCGGCCGTCAGGAGTGACAGCCGGGTGCGGGCCGGCCGTCCGGCCGGCTCGCCTCGGGATCAATGCGCGGCGACGCGCATCTCCTCCACGCTGTTCTTGAGAAGATCGTCGATCCGCGCGCGCTCGCGCTGGAAGGCGGCCAGAAGGTCGCCGCCGAGCTGACGCCCGGACGGCAGGCGAATGCGCATCGGGTCGACGCGCGTGCCGTTGACGGTCACCTCGTAGTGGAGGTGGTTGCCGGTCGAGAGCCCCGTCGAGCCGATATAGCCGATGATCTGGCCCTGCCGCACCCGCGCGCCCTTCACGACCCCGCTCGCGATCTTGCTCTGGTGCGAATAGGACGTCTCGTAGCCGTTGGCGTGGCGGATGATGGTCTGCTGGCCGAAGCCGGTGGACCAGCCGGCCTGCTCCACGACGCCCGAGCCGGACGCCAGGATCGGCGTGCCGCGCGGGGCCGCCCAGTCGACGCCCCAATGCATGCGGGCATAACCGAGAACGGGGTGGCGCCGCGAGCCGAAGGGCGAGGTGAACCGCCCCTTCGGCACCGGGTTGCGCAAGAGGAACTGCTTCGCGCTGCGGCCGTCCTCGTCGTAATAGTCGGTCTGGTCGTCGTCGGAGGTGAAGAAGCGGTAGTAGCGCTTGGTCGTGTCGCCGAACTTGGCCTCCACGAACAGGATCTGCGAATCAGCGCCGGCCTCTTCCTCCCCTTCCTTCAGCGAATAGAGCAGCGTCAGACGGTCGGCGGGATCGAGCCGGGCCTGGAAGTCGACGTCCGACGACAGGATCTTCAGGAGCTTGCGGCAGAGCCGGTCGTCGAGGCCGTAGGCGAGGGCGGCCTGGTAGATGCCGTCGTAGACCGTCGGCATGTTCTGGCGCAGCGGCATCTCGGTGGCGTTCTCGTCGAAGGCCTGGGCGACCGAACGGCTGAGGGCGGGCTCCGGCCCTTCGGCGAACGACCCGTCGTCGGCGAGCGCAACCGTCGCCAGGTGCTTCTCGCCGCGATAGGCCGAGAGCCGCACGATCCGCGAGCCGTCGCTGGAGGGCTCGAGGCCCAGCCGGAGCACCTCGCCCGCGTTCATCTCGCTGCGCCCGAGAAGCCCCGACAGGCGAGCGGCGGGCGCCTCGGCATCCTCGTGTCCGCTTTCGGCCAGCGCGCCGGCGACGGCGCGCGTCTCGCGGAAGGGCACGATCTCCTCGAAATAGCGCGACACGCGATCCTGGGTGCCCTCGGCCGAGGAGAAGGACACGTTCTCCGCTGTGACCTTGGCGGCGGAGCCTGGGATGTATTCGGCCGCGTCCGACAGGCTTCCGCCGAAGCGCGACGTGTCGAAGGCCTGATAGGACGCCACCTGGATCGGCGCGGAGGCGAGGCGGGGCACGGCCTCGCGCACCAGGAGCTCCGCCTCGCGCGTGCCGATGTCGGGGGCGTCGTCGTAGGTGGCGGGGTCGAAGGCGAAGGGCTCGACGGCAAGGCCCACGTCGCCTTCCACCTTGGCGTCATAGATCTGGCCCGTCTCGGGCACCGCCTCGGTCTCGGCGTCGTCGTCCTCGCTGCCGAAGACGTTCATCGCGTCGAAGGCGGGATAGGAGACGGTGGTCGGATGGCGCGCGCCGAGCAGCATGGAGGCATAGGCGAAGGGCAGGGTGCGGATGACCTCGCGATCCCCTTCGCGCATCAGGGTCGGCACCTCGATCGTGGAGCGGTTGCGGTCGATCGGGATGGGGGTGGCGAAGACGCGCTCGCCCCGTTCCACCGCATCGGCCTGGGTCACCGCGGCGATCTCGCCGACCACGGCGGGCGAGACCAGCATCCGCCTTCCGTCATGGGCGGCGGAAAGCGCGATGCCCATCATGGCGCTGGAGGTCAGGCCCGTCAGGAGCGTTCCCGCGAGCCACCGGGCGGAAACCTGGCGGCGGTCCGGCTTGCGCCGGACGTCGGCGACGAGCGCCGGCTGGTTTCCGAAGTTCGGCTTGGCGTATCGCTCGTGGTTCATTCCGGTCTCATGCTGGTCCGCCCTCCCATGGCCCCAACAAAGCGGCCGAAAAGCGAAGGCGGAGGCGCAAGAAGGCGCCGTGACCGAACCTGTGGCCGGGAGGCAACAGGCACGCTCATTCGCAGAGATAGAGCGGATCGGATAAGGAGATGTCAACCGATCGCCGGACGGGGCTCCCGCGAAGCTGGGGATCGCCTGTCCGCGGCCTGCATCGGGACCCCCGCAACGGCGCGCGGGAGCTCGCTTCCACGCTGCCGTGAGATTGCGACCACGGGCGGACGGTCGATGAACCGCTCAAGGGGGATGGATGGGGAAGAGAAATCCCCCACCGAGACGATCCCGTAACGTCCTCATGACGACAGGACGACGAAGAGCGCTCGGCCTAAGCCTCTGCCTTCTCTGACTTTTCCCA
>NZ_JAPZDS010000012.1 GCF_029813115.1 Aureimonas sp. SK2 | reverse complement strand
GGATGCGGGAGTTGCGCAACCTTCTGCTGGTCGGGGCGCCGAACAGCGGAAAGACCCGCATTATCCTGTTCTGGCTGAACGAGATCATTGGACGTTTGCGCGAGAATCCGCGCGAACGCCTGCTTGTTCATGACACCACCGGAGAGATCCTGCGGGGCATGCCGGTCGCGGACGACGCCATCGCAGCGTTCCACCCAACAAAGAAAGGGGGCTATGCATGGGTGCCGGGGCGAGACGTCCGATCCATGACGTCCGCCATCGCGCTTGCGACGCGTCTCGTCGCGTCGGACGGCACGACGCAGGGCGACAACCGCGTCTTCGACAAGGGCGGCGTAACGATCCTGACGGGGTGCATCGCCCAAACCCGCGCGACATGCGGTCCAAGCTGGAGTTTCGCCGACCTTTTGAACACGCTGCTCGGCGATCCGGTTGCCTGGAAGGAGGGGTTCGCGCGGGTCTATCCGCCCGCTGCGGCCCTGGTTCTGGTCGACGCGGACGGTAACCTCAACCGCACGAGCGCGAGCTTCATCTTGTCGGTTCGGGCTCACGTCATGCAGCTTCTGGATCCGTTGGCTCGTGCCTGGGGCGCCGCCCCGCCGGAACGGCGGTTCTCGTTTCTCGACTGGATTGAAGGCAATAAGCAAGGCCAGCCCGCTATCGTCGTGTTGCAGCGGTCGGCCGCCAACCCCGCGCTCAGCGCGCTCTGGATTGGATCGATCGTCGATCTTTTGGCGTCGCATGCCTGCGACGAGAGCTTCAACCCCGACAAGTCGATGCGCATCCGCTTCGTGCTCGACGAGATCCACCAGCTCGGCCCGCTGCCTCGCCTGCAGGAAATCCTTGATATCGGACGCAACAAAGGTGTCTCGGTGGTTGCTGCCCTGCAGGACATGACGCAGTTGCGGCGAACCTACGGAGTCGATGGAGCGAAGGAGTTCCTTGGACGCTTCGCCACGAAGATCATCGGCCAGGCCCAGATCGGTCCCGATGCCGACGAGTTGGCCGTTTCGTTCGTTGGAACACGCGAAATCATGCCGAAACGGGCAGCGTCAAACAACGCTACCGGATTGGATAAGGAGCCGGAGCCGAGAACGGTGGGGATCGTTCGGCCCGAGTACCTTGCATACGATCTCGGGGCGAACAACGAGGAGGTTTGCGCCATCGCCCTTGGTATCGGCGACGTCGTGGAATTGTCGTGGCCGACGACAGTATGGGAGCCACGTCGATAGTCCAGTCGGCGCGTTCGACCGCGCATCACCATCCATCGATGGTGCCTGCCAAGTCTCTGCCCAGACTGAATTATTCTCGCTGCTTTGATTCCGTAGCGCCTCAACGGTCCGCCGGCGAATTCTGAAGGCCTCCCAACCGGAGGCCTTCGTCGTTTGGTCGCATCCTTCGCCCTCATCCGCTCGTCTGCGTACTATACGCGCGCGTCCTCAGCCGTTCGGTACTACGAGGCCGGCGCTGAGACCGGCGGCGTCTGGCTGCGCGGCCACACACTGCTTGGGGTGACTGCAGGCGAACCGGTGCGCGCTGCAGTCTTCGATCGCGTGTGTCAGGGTCTCGATCGCGACGGGCGCCCGCTTATCCAGCACAAAGGACCAGGTAGGCGGACGCTCGGCGTCGACCTCACGCTGTCATCGCTCAAATCCGTCTCGGTCGACTGGGCGCTTGGCGACGCCGCGATGCGTGAGACGATTGAGGAGGGCGAGCAAGAGGCGATCGAATGGATCGCCAAGCTGGTCGAGGCCGAAATCCCACTCGCTCGGCGCGGACGCGCTGGCAGCCGGCGGGAGACTGCAGCGTTCGCTGTCGCCGTCTTCACCCATAGCGAAACCCGTCCCGAACGGCACGCCGACGGGACGGTCATGCCAAGTCCTCAACGGCATCATCATCTTTGTTGGCCCAACATCGGCGAACGCGCGGACGGCACCTGGGGCGCGCTTGATACGATAGCGCTGCGATCCTGGAAGAAAGCGCTCGGTGCGCAATACCGCCTGGCGTTGGCGACGGCGCTCCAGAAGCGTGGTCTCGCGATCGATGTGCCGGAGGGTGACTGGCGCTGGTCGGTGCGCGGTGTGCCGGAGGCACTCTGCCGCTTCTTTAGTGCCCGTCGCGCGGCGATCGAAGAGGAACTCGCCGAGGCCGGCGTCACGTCCAATGCCGCGCCCGCGCTTGCCGCAGCTGTGACACTCGTCGGCCGGCGCGACAAACAGACCATCGCCGGTCTCGATCTCACCCGTCAATGGAAGGAGGCCGCCACAGCGCTCGGGTACCCCGCGGAAGCGGTTCTTGCCGACGTCCGTTCAGCCGGACGGGCGGCAGAAACTGAACTGACCGCGAACCACCTTGAGGTGCTCGCGAAAGAGCGTCTCGAGGCCGTGCCGGCAGCGCTGACCGAACATAGCGCGACGTTCGAGCGGCGACACCTTCTTGAGGCGGTCGCCAATGCCCTCGTCGGATCACGCGCTACCCCCGACGAGACGGTCTTGATGGCAGACGCGCTCATTGCCGACGGGCAGATTGCCAAGCTTGGCGAGGTGCGAGGCGAAGCCGTCTATTCGACACCGACGATGATCGCTACGGAGCGGCGACTGGTCGAGACCGCCCGGCACCTGGCAGCCGAATGGGTTGCGGCTCCAGATCCAGCTCTCGTTACGACGCTCGTTCACTCTCAGAACCTGAACGCCGAGCAGGCCGCGGTCACCCGCGCCGCGACCTCCGGGGTTTGTCTGACTCTGGTGCAGGGCGCTGCGGGGACGGGTAAGTCGACGACCCTGAAAGCGATTACCAGAGCCTGGCAGTCTGAAGGCTACACCGTTGTCGGTGCGGCGATCGCATGGCGGGCCGCGCATGGTCTTCGCGACGATCTTGGCATCGAGTCTCGCGCGATCGACTCCTGGCTGGCGAGGAGCGGCGGCGATAAGCCGATCTTCGGCCCGAAGACCTGCCTGCTCGTCGAGGAGGGCGGGCTGCAATCGAGTCCTCAAGCGCTGCGTCTGCTGTCAGAGATCGAACGGGCCTCCGGCATTGCGGTGATTGTGGGCGACGAACACCAGCTAAGGCCGGTCGGTCCTTCTCATGCTATGCGCTTGATTCGGCAGTCAATCGGAGCTGTCGAGATCGCGACCGTTGTCCGCCAGCGCGAGGTCTGGGCCCGCGAAGCGCCGCAGAGCTTTGCTCACGGCGAAGCCATCGCCGCGCTCGCCGCCTTCGCCGAGCGTGGCCTCATCCGATTTTATGAGGGACCCCGCGCGACAGTCGAGGCGGTCGCCGCCGAATGGCAGCGGCACCGCGACACGGCTCCCGAGCAAAGCGTTCTCGTCACGGCGAAAACGAACGCCGAGGTCCGAGCTGTATCGGACAGGATCCGCCAGCATTTGCGCGAGTGTGGAAGTTTGCGTGGAGCCGACGTCGCTGTAGAAGCCGCCGACGCGTCCGGCAACAGCTACCAGTTGCGTCTCGCGGTCGGTGACCACGTCCGCTTTCTCGTCCGCCATGACGCGCTTGGTGTGATCAATGGCACGGAGGCGGTTATTGCCTCGGTCGATGAGGCCGCGGACGGGTCGGTGCGGATTGGCGCCAAGGTTGGCACGCGCATCGTCGAATTCGCGCCCGGCGACATTGCCGATGCTACGGGTCGCGTGAAGCTGGCGCACGCCTACGCCGCAACCATTTTCCAAGCGCAAGGGATCACCGTCGACGCAGCGCTCGTCCTTGCTTCCGCGCGCTTGGATCGACACGACGCCTATGTCGCGGCCAGCAGGGCGCGCGGCGATACGACGTTCTTCATTGATGGCCGGACGCTCGACCGCGAGATGGCAACGGACACAATTGAGGCGGTCGCAGCCGGTGACGACCAGGCACGCCTCCGCTTTCTAGCCGAGCGGTTGGCGCGCGCCAATGCGAAGACCACGACGCTCGACCTTCTCGCGGCCGAGCCAAACGCGTCGAAGGTGACGAGGGCGCGGGATCGCTCGACAGTCCACGACCGCCGCCGCGAGCTCGATCATGAGCTCTAAGCCGTCCCGCCGCGGATCGGCATTGCGCGACAGCCGATGCGACAGCATACGCCGCGAGAAGCGCAAGCCTTCGGACGCCTGCAGTTCGGCTGGTGTGCAGCGGGGCCGTATCCCCAAACCGGCCCCAAAGGCCGTTCCGCATGCAGAAGCCGGGTATCGCGCGATCGTTGACCTGCCGGACCCGCTGCCGGTGACCGCGCGAGAGCTCGAGGTGCTGGAACGATATTTGGGATTGCTCATCGACAGAATCCTCGATGGTTGACGCGTCGATGCTCCAGTCGGACCAGTTCTCCACAACGATCTCGACGAAGCGGATCCTTGCCGTTGCAGCAGATCCGTTACCCTGTAAGACTCGTGGGAGTCTTTCCATCGTCTGAAGTCCGTCAGGAGCCGTGCCGCGGTCGCATCGGGCGAGTTCGAGCGCGCCTTACATCGGAGTTTGGGCCATGTCCCTCGTCAAGTCGTCCACGAAAATCCCAATCCCAAAGGTCGCGGCGGCGAAGATGCGGCGAGCGGCGCTTTATCTGCGCGTTTCCACCGGCAGGCAGGCTGAGGGCGATGTGTCACTGCCTTCTCAGCGGCGTCTGACCCGGGGGCATTGCGAGCGCGAGGGTTGGATCGTCACGGATGAGTATGTCGAGCCCGGCGTCAGCGCCACCGACGACCGGCGTCCCGCCTTCCAAGCGTTGATGGATCGGGCCTGCGACGCCGACAGGCCCTACGATCTCATCGTCGTTCACGCCTTCAGCCGGTTCTACCGCAACGGCGCCGAGATGGAACTCGCCATCCGAAAACTTCGTCGTCACGGCGTCGAGGTCGTTTCCATCACGCAGCCGACGGGCACCGACCCATCTGCCGAGATGATGCGACAGATCATCGGCATCTTCGACGAGTACACATCCAAAGAGAACGGCAAACAGGTCACACGCGCCATGCGCGAGAACGCCTCTCAGGGCTTTTGGAACGGAGCGACGCCGCCGCTCGGCTATAACGCCGTCGAGGCGGAGCGGCGCGGCGCGAAGATCAAGAAGCGTCTCGCGATCGACGAAGTCGAGGCTGAGACCGTGCGCCTCATCTTCCGTCTTTATCTCGAAGGGGATTCAGCGACCGGCACGCCGCCGCTCGGCATCAAGGAAGTGGTCAAGTGGCTGAACAGCCGCGGCTTCGTCACGAAGCGCGGCGGCACCTTTGGTGTCGGCGCGATGCACCACATCCTCACCAACACTGCCTATGTCGGGCGATGGCACTACAACGTGCGCAACAAGGCGACCGGTGAAAGGCGCAGCGACGAAGAGATCGTCACGATCGACGTCCCCCGCATTCTTGAGGATGCAACCTTTGAGGCCGTGCAGGTCAAGCTCGTCGCCAACAACCCCCGCGTCAGCCCGGTGCGGATCGCCAGCGGTCCTATCCTGTTGACGGGTCTTGCTACCTGCGCGCATTGCGGCGGTGGCATGACGCAGCGCACCGGCACGTCGCGCTCCGGAAAGGTCTACGCCTATTACACGTGCGCAAGCCGAGCTCAACGCGGTCCTACCGTCTGCCGCGGCAACTCGATCCCTATGGCGCACCTCGACGATCTGGTGCTGACGGCGCTGCAGGAGCGTCTGTTCGCACCCGAGCGCCTCGCCGAGGTCCTATCCGCCCTTGTGGCCCGTCGTGCCGCCCGGGCGGAGGCGGTCGACGCTCGCCTCGTCGCGCTTCAGACCGAGGTCGCGACCGCAGAAGACAAACTGCGCCGCCTCTACAAGCTTGTCGAGGACGGGATGGCTGATCTGGATGACATCCTGCGCGATCGCATCGCCATCCTGAAAGGAGAGCGGGAGAGAGCACAGGCCGCCTTTGAGCGGGCGCGTGCGCAATCGGGTGGGCATGCTGCGATCGATCCGGAAAAGGTGGCAGCCTTCGGCAAGCTGATGCGCGAGGTTCTGTCCTCGACCGACACGCCGGCCCGCAAAGCGTATCTCCGAGCCATCCTTGGTGCCGTCGAGGTCGACACGGCGACGGTTCGTATTACCGGTAGCCGCGACGTCCTGCACGCCGCAATCGCTGACGCGCCAGCTGCTAGAGACGTGGTTCAGTTTACTGGACCGAAATGGCGCGCCCGAAAGGATTCGAACCTCTGACCCCCAGATTCGTAGTCTGGTGCTCTATCCAGCTGAGCTACGGGCGCCTGGAACGTGTCGGGCAGGTGCCTCGGCCGTTCGTGAGGGGTAACTAGCCAAAGCCATCGGCGATTGCAAGCGATTCCGTGCGGGGGATGCGAGGTTTGTGAAAGGGGCGGCCGCGGGGCGTGCGGATGCGGCTCAGGCGGCGTCGTCCGGCAGGGCGCCGGGGAGGTCGATCTCGAAGCGGGCGCCGGGCGTGGAGCCGGCGGCGAGGCGGATCTGGCCGCCATGCGCCTTGACGATCTCGGCGGCGATAGCGAGGCCGAGACCCGTGCCGCCCGCGCGAGTGGAGCCGCGGAACGCCTGAAACAGGTGGTCGCGCGCCGCCGGGCCGAGGCCGGGTCCGGTGTCCTCGACCACGATGCGCAGCATCGCCTCGCCCGGGGCCTCGGCCCGCACGCTGACGCGGCGGACCACCGCGTCCTCGACCTCGCCTTCCATGGCCTGAAGGGCGTTGCGCACGAGGTTGGACAGGGCGCGGAAGAACTGCTCCGGATCGAGGTCGGCCTCGAGGGCGGGGGGAACGGCGTTGACCAGCTCGATGCCCTGTTCGGGGGTGACGAGCTGGGTCTCGAAGATCTCCTCCACCAGGCGGTGAAGAAGGGTCAGCCGGCGCACCGGGCGGCTTTCGGCAGCGCGGCCATAGGCCAGGACCGACTGCGTATAGTGAAGGGCGCGGTCGAGGCTGCGGATCAGGACGGGCGTGAAGCGCTGGACCTGCGCGTCCGGCACGTCGGCCAGCCGATCGGAGATCAGCTGGGCCGAGGCCAGGATGTTGCGCAGGTCGTGGTTGATCTTGGAGACGGCGAGCCCGAGATCGGCCAGACGCCGCTGCTGGCGCAGCGTGTCGGCGAGGACCTGCTGCATGCCGGCGAGTTCCCGCTCCGCGATGCCGAGTTCGTCCGCCCGCTCGCTGGGCTTGAGGATCAGCGACGGGTCCTCGGGATCGGCGCCGAAGCGCACCAGTGCGTTGGTCAGAGAGCGCACGGGCCGCAGCAGGAACAGGCTGATCGCGCCGAAGACGAGGAGGCCCGTGAAGCTCGCGATGCCGAGAGAGAGGAGGAGAATGTTGCGCGAGTAGCGCAGCATCGCCTGCCGCAGCGGCGCCTCGTTGAAGACGATCTCGCCGGTCATCGAGCCGTCGCCGATCGCGCCCACGAGCCGGATGGTGCGCGGTCGGTGGCTGAGAAGGGTGTCGAAGGCGGCCAGAACCGAATCGAACCGGCTCTCCTGGGTGAGGTCGACCTGCTCGTCGACGGTTGCCAGATCCGGCACGCGGGCCAGGAGTTGCGTCACGCCCGGCCGGCGAATGGCGATCAGCCGGGCGTCGAGCGCGCGCAGGAGTTCGCTTTCCTGGTCCAGCGAAAGGAGCAGGCCGCCCTCGGCGAAATCGGCCATCAGGGTGGCGACCGAGACGGTTTCCAGCTTGGACTGGAGCCAGTCGAGGCGGAACCGGGCGACGGACGGAACGAAGACAAGGATTTCCGCGCTCATCACGGCCAAAGCCGTCAAGGCGAAGAGACGGGACGACAGGCGCTTCGTGAAGGGAGGGTGCGAACCCGTTCGCGGCTTCGCCTCGGGAATTGGATCGGTCATCGCGTTTCCGCCGGACCCATCCGGCCGGCGCGGAGTAGAAAGGCGCTTATTGCTCCAACGGCATAGACCGGCCCGGCCCCGTGCGCAAAGGGGAGGGCGGGATCCGGCATGCCGTCCACGGGGGAGGCGATTGACTTATCCCCCGCTTCGTTCCTATAAGCGCGCCCACAGACGGATGCCGGGTCGTATGGGGTTTGCCCATGCGGATCTTTCGTGCGTTCGACGTTCGATTTGAACCCATAGAAGATCAAGAGGTCCGCGGGGCTTTCCGCGGTATACGTCCATGAAGCGCACCTATCAGCCCTCCAAGCTCGTCCGCAAGCGCCGCCACGGCTTCCGTGCCCGCATGGCCACGACCGGCGGTCGCAAGGTGATCGCCGCCCGCCGCGCGCGTGGCCGCAAGCGCCTCTCGGCTTGAGCCAAAGGCCTTCCGGCTCCGGCGGGCCCACGACTTCCAGACTGACGAAGCGCGCCGAGTTCCTGGCCGCGAGACGGGGCCGTCGCTTGAACGGCCCTTTCTTTTTGATCGAGGCCCTGGATCGCGCCGACGGCGGTGCCGCCCGCTACGGCCTCACCGTCACGCGCAAGGTCGGAAACGCGGTGGAGCGCAATCGCATCCGCCGACGTCTTCGTGAGGCCATCCGCACCGTGTGCGGGGCTGACATGGCCGCCGGCTTCGACTATGTGATCGTCGCCCGCCGCGAGCTTCTCACCCTGCCGTTCGAGACGCTCACGGGCGAGCTTTCGAGACGCGTCGCCAAGGTGGCGCCCGGCGCGGCGCCGAAAGCGTCCAGGCAACCGCCCGCAATGCCTCCCTCGGGGACCTGACCTTCCATGGAAAACAGCCGCAATTTCCTGATCGCCATGGCGCTTTCGATCGCCGTTCTGGTCGGGTGGCAGTTCCTCGTGATCAATCCGCGCATGGAGGCCGAGCGCCTTGCCGCGCAGGACACGCAGGCGACGCTGCAGACGCCGACCACACCGGCCGGCACCGAGCAGCAGGGGGCCGTCTCGCCCGCCGGGCGCGAGAGCGTGGTACCGACGACCCAGACGCCGGCCGTGACCGGCCAGACGCGCGAGGCGGCGCTTGCCGCTAGCCCGCGCATCGCCATCGACACGCCCTCGCTGTCGGGCTCGATCAACCTCCAGGGCGCGCGCCTCGACGACCTGCGGCTGAAGCACTACCACGAGACGGTGGACGATTCGTCGCCAACGATCGTGCTCCTGTCGCCCGAGACGATCGGCTCCAACGCCTACTTCCTCGAGTTCGGCTATTCCGGCCAGGACGCGGGCGCGCTTCCCGGTCCGTCGACGGTCTGGCAGGCCGAAGGCGGCCAGACCCTGACGCCCCAGACCCCCGTGACGCTGACCGCCACCAACGAGGCGGGCGTCACCTTCACGCGCCGTGTCTCGGTGGACGACCAGTCGATGTTCACCGTCGAGGACAGCGTGCGCAACGAGGGCGCCGCGCCCGTCACGCTGTCGCCCTACGGCCGCTCCGTGCGCTTCTCCAAGCCCGAGCATGCGGCCGCCTTCGTGATCTTCGAGGGCCTGATCGGGCATCTCGGCGAGGACGGGCTCCAGGAGGTCAGCTACAAGAACATCGAGGACGACGGCCGCGTCTCGCCGGCCAAGACCAATGTCGGCTGGCTCGGCATCACCGACAAGTACTGGGCGACGGCGCTGGTTCCGGCGGCCGGTATCGGCACCTTCCAGCCGAACTTCCGCTACTCGGCGGACGGGCGCGCCTTCTACCAGTCGGACTACCTCGCCGATCCGATCACCATCCAGCCGGGCGCCACGCTCGACACAACGACCCGCGCCTTCGCCGGCGCCAAGGTGGTGGACACGATCAACGGCTACGAGCGGAACCTCGGCATCGCCCATTTCGGCCAGTTGATCGACTGGGGCTGGTTCTACTTCATCACCGAGCCGATGTTCCACTACATCGACTGGCTCTATCGCTTCACCGGCAATTTCGGCGTCGCAATCCTCCTCGTCACCGTCTCGCTCAAGATCCTCTTCTTCCCGCTGGCCTCCAAGTCCTACCGCTCGATGGCGCGCATGAAGACCGTGCAGCCCAAGATCATGGAGCTGCGCGAGAAATATGCCGACGACCGCGTCAAGCAGCAGCAGGAGATGATGCGGATCTACAAGGAGGAGAAGATCAACCCGGCGGCCGGCTGCTGGCCGGTGCTGGTGCAGATCCCCGTGTTCTTCGCGCTCTACAAGGTGCTCTACGTCACCATCGAGATGCGGCACGCGCCCTTCTTCGGCTGGATCCAGGATCTGGCGGCGCCCGATCCGACCAGCATCTTCAACCTGTTCGGGCTGGTCCCGATCACCTTGCCGCATCTGCTGATGGTGGGCGTCTGGCCAATCCTGATGGGCATCACGATGTTCATCCAGATGAAGCTGAACCCGACGCCGCCCGATCCGGCGCAGCAGATGATCTTCACCTGGATGCCGATCATCTTCACCTTCATGATGGCCTCGTTCCCGGCCGGCCTCGTGATCTACTGGACCTGCAACAACACGCTCTCGATCATGCAGCAGACGCTGATCATGAAGCGCCACGGGGCCAAGATCGAGCTTTGGGACAATCTGCGCGACACGTTCCGGCGCAAGAAGGAAGGCTGACGAGACACGGGCGGGGCCATCGAGCCCCGCCCGCTTCGTTTCGGCGATGCGGTGGACGCATCGGCGGGGAGGCCGTAAGAAGCGGCATGTCCCATGGTCCCGACCCCAGAGCGGTGCATCCGGTGCCCGCGCATCAGCGCATCGTGTTCCTGCGCAACACCGTCTCGGCTCCCAATGTCGAGATCGGCGAGTACACCTACTACGACGACCCGGAAGCGGCGCTCCTCTTCGGCACGCGCAACATTCTCCACCACTACGAATTCCTCGGCGACCGGCTGGTGATCGGCCGCTTCTGCGCCATCGCGACGGGTGCGCGCTTCGTCATGAACGGTGCCAACCACGCCATGACGGGCTTCTCGACCTTTCCCTTCAACATCTTCGGCGAAGGCTGGGAGGACGGGTTCGATTTCGCCACGATTACGGCGGGCTTTAAGGGCGACACCGTGGTCGGCAACGACGTGTGGATCGGCTCCGACGCCCTGATCCTGCCCGGCGTGACGATCGGGGACGGGGCGATCGTGGCGGCCTCCAGCGTCGTGTCGCGGGACGTCGCGCCCTATACGATCGTCGCGGGCAATCCGGCGGCGGAGCGGCGGCGGCGCTTCGAGCCGGCCGTGGTGGACCGGCTTCTCGCCCTTCGCTGGTGGGACTGGCCGGTCGAGAAGATCGGCCGCAACCTTGCCGCCATCCGCGGCGCAGACATCGACGCGCTGGAGAAGGCGGCATGAGCGAGACGAACGAGACCCTGGCCGCCGAGGCTCCGATCGAGGGCGAGGCGCGCCGCCTGTTCTTCGCGCGCCCCTGGGTGTTCATCCGCGGCGTGCCGTCGATGAAGTTCCTGCCGCCGGAAGGGCCGCCGGAAATCGCCTTCGCCGGCCGCTCCAATGTCGGCAAGTCCTCGCTGATCAACGGCATCGTCGGCCAGAAGGGCCTCGCGCGCACCTCCAACACGCCGGGGCGCACGCAGGAGCTCAACTACTTCGTGCCCGACGGCTATTCCGGCGAGGCCGGCGACCTGCCGCCGATCGCCATGGTGGACATGCCGGGCTACGGCTATGCCCAGGCGCCCAAGGAGCAGGTGGACGCCTGGACCAGGCTCGTCTTCGACTACCTGCGCGGCCGCGCGACGCTCAAGCGCGTCTTCGTGCTGATCGACGCGCGCCACGGCATCAAGAAGAACGACGCCAACGTGATGACCCTGCTCGACAAGGCGGCGGTCTCCTACCAGATCGTCCTGACCAAGGCCGACAAGATCTCCGCTCTCGCGCTGCCCAAGCTGGAGGCGGCGACGCGCGAGGCCATCCGCAAGCGGCCGGCCGCCTATCCCGCGATCATCGCAACGTCCTCGGAAAAGGGCTTCGGGATCGACGAGGTGCAGGCCGCGATCGCGAGCTTTGCCGAGGCCCAGAGTTAAGGATCGCGTCCAGCCGTTCGCGCAGGCCTGTCGGAAACAGGGCGGGCTCGCCGCGCATCAGGGCATCGAGGGGGAACCAGCGAGCGATGCAGGGCACGCCGTCCGTGAACGGCACGGGTTCGGCCGCATCGAACCGGCGATCCAGGATGCGGATCGGGGCGGCGAAGACAATCTCGTGACCCGGCGTGCCCTCGTGGACAAAGAGGTTCTCGAACACCGCCCAGGGGCCGGCCATCTTGATATCCGCCTCCAGTTCCTCCCGGAACTCGCGCCGCAGGGCGGCCTCCCGCGTTTCGCCGAACTCGATCGACCCGCCGAGCGGGCGCACGCCGGTCAGGCGGCCGTCGTCGGCGTAGACTTCGGCTGCCAGAAGCCGGCCGTCCAGAATGGGCAGCCCGAGCACCTTGACCCGGATCGCGGCCGGCGGGCGCCAGCTCATTTCGCCCCGAGTCCATACCCTGCCATGAACAGCCGGACGGCCTCGTCCACCACATGCGCCATTTCCGCGTCGGAAACGGGCGGGGCCTCGTCGTCGAAGAAACGGCGGCGCAGGATGCCGGCGGTGGAGAGCTCCACGAACTGGGCGGCAGCCAGCGGCACATCGTCGATCGCGAGCGTTCCAGCGGCGCAGGCCTTCTCGAAATAGGCGATCAGCAGCGCCAGCCCGCGCGCCGGGCCGTGGCGATAGAACTCGCGGCCGAGTTCGGGCATGCGCGCGGCCACCGCGATCACCGTGCGCTTGGCGTGCATGGCTTCGGGCGACATGACGAGGCGGGCGAGGCGCCGGCCGTAGCGGCGAAGCGTTTCGGCCGGCTCGCCCGGATCGGTCAGAAGCGCCTCGACCTCCGTCAGGTAGGCCTCGCGCTCGCATTCGATCAGCGCGCGGAACAGCTCCTCCTTGGAGCGGAAGTAGACGTAGAGGGTCGACTTCGAGACGCCTGCCTCGCGCACCACGTCGTTCATCGAGGCTGCGTCGAAGCCGAGGCCGACGAACGCGCGGCGCGCGCCTTCCAGGATCTGGCGGCGCTTGGCCGGGTCCTCCCCGGCCGCCGCGCGGCGGTCTTGGGAAAGCGAGTGGGTCGGGGCGACTTCAGCGGATGCGGTCACGGTTTCGAGAGGTCTTTTCACTAAGGATGGCAGAATAATCGACGCGGCGCCCGGCCACGCTCTTGCCCTGCCTGCTGTTCACGTCTATGTCAACGTCGAACCGAACGGTTCGGTTCGATTTGGGTTCTGCCACTATGTCGAAGTCCGCGTCGCAAAAGTCAAATTCTTCCGCCGAGCCCGAGCGCGCTCCCGAGGCGCCCAAGCTCGAGGTCGTCGGCCGAAAGACCGGCGAAGCCGCGCCTCCGGCCGCCAAGCCCGCGGAAGCGACGCCGGCCAGGAAGAAGGGCGGCATCGGGAAGCGGTTGCTCCTGCCGCTCATCGTCGTCGCGGCGCTCGGCGGCGGTGGCTGGTACGGGCATCAATGGTGGGTGGACGGCCGCTTCCTCGTCTCGACCGACGACGCCTATGTCGGCGCCGACATGGCCGTGATGACGCCCAAGGTCACCGGCTATGTCCGCCGCGTGCCGGTGGTCGAGAACCAGGCCGTGAAGGCGGGCGACCCGATCGTCGAGATCGATCCGGGCGACTACGAGCTCGCGCTTCGCTCGGCCGAGGCCAAGATCGAATCGCAGAAGGCGGCCATCGGCTCGATCGAGGCGCAGCGCGAGGCGGCGCGGGGGCAGGTCGGCGAGGCTGAGGCCAATGTCACGGTGGCTGAGGCTGCCGTCGGACAGGCCGCGCTCAACCTCCAGCGCGCCGAACAACTCGCCCGCACCGGAGCCGGCGCCCAGGCGCCACTCGACCAGGCGCGCTCCGCCAAGGCCGAGGCCGACGCCAAGCTCGCCGGGGCGCAGGCGGCGGTCACGTCGGCCGAGGCCAATGTCGGCGTCCTGGACGCGCAGATCCGGCAGGGCAACACCACGCTGGAGGGCCTCGCCGTCGCCCGCGACCAGGCGGCGCGCGATCTGTCCTTCACGACGCTGCGCGCGCCCTACGATGGCGTCGTCGGCAATCTTTCGGTCCAGGAGGGCGACCTCGTCTCTCCCAGCCGCCGGCTCGCCGCCGTGGTGCCGCTCGACAAGATCTACGTGGACGCGAACTTCAAGGAAACGCAGCTTCACGAAATCCAGATCGGCGAGAGCGTGCGCATCGAGGTGGACGCGCTGCCGGGCGTCGAGGTGAAGGGGACGGTGGTCTCGCTCGCCCCGGCCTCGGGCTCGGTCTTCTCGCTGCTGCCGGCCGACAACGCCACCGGCAACTTCACCAAGATCGTCCAGCGTGTGCCGGTGCGCATCGCGGTCGACCCGGCCGAGGCCGCCAAGGGCAACCTGCGGCCGGGCCTGTCGGTCACCGCAGCCGTCGACACGCGCACCGCGCCGGCCGGCTCGCACGCGCTGGCCGAAGCGAACTAACCTTTCTCTCCGTCACGGCCGGCCCCTTCGCGGGCCGGCGAGGCCGAACGCCCATGTCGTCGATCACCGCCCAAGCTCCCGTCGCCAGCGCCGGCGTGGATCAGGTTCCCATGCGCCGCGTCGTGGCCTTCATGGCGATGGTGTTCGGCATGTTCATGTCGATCCTCGACATCCAGATCGTCTCGGCCTCGCTTGCCGAGATCCAGGCCGGCCTGTCCGCCTCGTCTGACGAGGTGGCCTGGGTGCAGACCGCCTACCTGATCGCCGAAGTCATCATGATCCCCCTGTCCGGGTTCCTCGCCCGGATGCTGTCGACGCGCGTCCTCTTCACGCTGGCCGCCGCCGGCTTCACGGCAGCGTCGGCGCTCTGCGCGACGGCGTCCAACATCGACCAGATGATCCTCTACCGCGCGCTGCAGGGCTTCATCGGCGGCGCCATGATTCCGAGCGTCTTCGCGGCCGCCTTCACGATCTTCCCGCCGTCGAAGCGCGCCGTGGTCTCGCCGATGATCGGCCTCGTGGCGACGCTCGCGCCCACGATCGGCCCGACGGTCGGCGGCTATCTCAGCCATGCCATGAGCTGGCACTGGCTGTTCCTCGTCAACGTGCCCTTCGGCATCGTCGTGACGCTCGCCGTCTGGAATCTCGTCGATTTCGACAAGCCGGACCTGTCGCTCTTCTCGCGCTTCGACTGGTACGGCCTCTTCGGCATGGCCGCCTTCCTCGGCGCCCTGGAATACGTCCTGGAGGAAGGCCCGCTCGACGACTGGTTCGAGGACGAGGTGATCGTCGTCATGACGGTGGTGCTGGTTCTCGGCGCGCTCCTCTTCTTCTGGCGCGCCTTCACGGCACGAGAGCCGATCGTCGATCTCACGGCCTTCAAGAACCGCAACTTCGCCTTCGGCTCGCTCTTCTCCTTCATCATGGGCGTCGGCCTCTACGGCCTGACCTATCTCTATCCCGTCTATCTCGGGCGCATCCGCGGCTACGATTCGCTGATGATCGGCGAGACCATGTTCGTCTCGGGCATGGCCATGTTCTTCACCGCGCCGATCGCCGGCAAGCTCTCGACGCGGCTCGACCCGCGCGCAATGATGGTGATGGGTTTTGCCTCCTTCGGCCTCGGCACCTGGCTGATGACGGGCCTGACCCACGACTGGGACTTCTATGAACTCCTGATCCCGCAGATCCTGCGCGGCTTCGGGCTGATGATGGCCATGGTGCCGATCAACAACATCGCGCTCGGCACCCTGCCGCCGCAGGTCATCAAGGGCGCATCCGGCCTCTACAACTTGACGCGAAACTTAGGGGGCGCCGTCGGCCTCGCGCTGATCAACACCATGATCAACGACCGCACGGCCCTTCACTACGACCGGCTGGCCGAGCGGGTACGCTGGGGGTCGGATGTGGCCGAGCAGCGCCTGTCCGACATGGCGGCGAGCCTTTCGGGCGCCGGGATCGACGGAAGCCAGGCCGCGATCGGCCAGATGGTGCAACTCGTGAAGCGGGAGGCGGCGGTGATGGCCTTTTCCGACGTCTTCCTGTTCCTGACGGGCCTGTTCGTCGCGCTCTGCGTGCTGTGCGTCTTCGTCCAGAAGCCGCAGACGGGCGTCAAGGTCGACGCCCATTGAGCCAAGCGGCGCTCTAGCGCTCCTTGAACTCGTCGAGCCGCGTCCGGATGCGGCGGAAGAGATCGCGATAGGCGTCGAGGATCTGGACCCGGCTGCCCGTCACCGCCGAAGGGTCTGGCATCGGCCAGAACTCTACCGCCGTCGCCTCCGTCTCCGTGGCGCTCATGGCGGCGTGGTGGGCTTCGGGCGAGAGCGTCACGATCAGGTCGAAGAACCCGTCGGCGAGGTCCTCGTATTTCTGCGGCTTTCGGTCGCCCAGCGTCAGGCCTTCCTCGGCCAGGATCACGTCCACGAACGGATCGCGCTCCCCGTCCTTGACGCCGGCCGAGGCGATGTAGGTGCCCGGCAGGACCGAGCGCGCAATGGCCTCGGCCATGGGCGAGCGGATCGCGTTCATCCCGCAGACGAACAGGATCGATCCCGGACGCTTGGAAGGGGCGTCCGCGCCGCTCAAGGGCGGCCTCTGGGTCTGGTGCGGCCGGTCAGTCCGTCGTCCATCGCAGCCCTCGTCTCAGTTGCGCCGATGCAGGACGCAGATCAGCGTGAACAGACGCCGCGCGGTATCCTTGTCGAGTGTGATCTTGCCGGAGAGGCGCTCGCGCAGGAGGTCCGAGCCGTCATTGTGGATGCCGCGCCGCCCCATGTCGATGGCCTCGATCTGCGAGGGCGTCGAGGAGCGGATCGCCTCGTAGTAGCTGTCGCAGATCAGGAAATAGTCCCGGATCACGCGCTTGAAGGGGGTGAGCGAGAGGTGATGCGCGGTCAGCGGACGGCCGGCCTCGTCGGCGATGTCGAAGACGAGGCGCCGGTCGGCCAGCGCCAGCTTCAGCCGGAAGCGCTCGCCCTCCAGGCCCTCGGGCTGGAAGTGGTTCTCCTCGATCAGGTCGAAGATCGCGACCGCCCGCTCGTGCTCGATATCGGCCGAGGCGCGTCCCACCGTCTCGTCGAGATCCACCGCGATCAGCTTGCCCGCCATCGTCGCTTCCCTAGAGGTTCAGTCGCACGGCGACGGAGCGGCCGTGCGCGTCGAGCCCTTCGACGCGGGCGAGCTCGATCGCGGCGGGGCCGAGCGCGCGCAGCGCATCCGCCGATAGCTGGAGGATGGAGGTGCGCTTGACGAAGTCGAGCACCGACAGCCCGGACGAGAAGCGCGCCGAGCGGGCGGTCGGCAGGACGTGGTTGGAGCCACCGACATAGTCGCCGATCACTTCCGGCGTATGGCGGCCGAGAAACACGGCGCCCGCGTTGCGGATCCGGGCGAACAGCGCTTCCGGATCGGCGGTCGCGATCTCCAGATGCTCGGCGGCCAGCCGGTCGGCCAGCGGGGGGGCATCGGCTAGGAGGTCGGAGACGACGATGGTCGCGCCGAACTCCTCCCAGCTCGCGCGTGCCGTCTCCGCCCGCGACAGGCGGGCGAGCTGGCGCTCCACGGCAGCTTCCACCGCGTCGGCGAAGGTTGCCGAATCGGTGAGGAGGATCGACTGCGCCGAGCGGTCGTGCTCGGCCTGGGCGAGGAGGTCCGCGGCGATCCAGTCGGGGTCGTTGGCCTCGTCGGCGATCACCAGCACTTCGGACGGGCCGGCGATCATGTCGATGCCGACGGTCCCGAAGACCTGTCGCTTGGCGCTCGCGACATAGGCGTTGCCGGGGCCGACGATCTTGGCGACGGGCGCGATCGTGTCCGTGCCGTAGGCGAGCGCGGCGATGGCCTGCGCGCCGCCGATCCGGTAGATCTCGTCTACCCCGGCGATGCGTGCGGCGGCCAGCACCAGCGGGTTGAGCGCGCCGCGCATGGCCGGCACGACCATGGCGACCCGCTCGACGCCCGCGACCTTGGCCGGCACCGCGTTCATCAGGACCGACGAAGGATAGCTCGCGGCACCGCCCGGCACGTAGAGCCCGACCGATTCCACCGCCGTCCAGCGACTGCCGAGCACGGCGCCGATCTCGTCCTCGTAGCGGTCGTCCTTCGGACGCTGCCGCTCGTGATGGCTGGTGATGCGCCGATGCGCGAGGGTGAGGGCGTCGAGCGTCTCCGGCGGCGTCGCGCGGTAGGCGGCCTCGATCTCGGCCTCGCCGACGCGCAGCGTCTCGGGGGTGAGCGAGAGCTGGTCGAACTTTTCCGTGTAGGCGATCAGCGCCTCGTCGCCACCGCGGCGCACGGCGTCGATGATCTCGCGCACGGTCGCCTCGACATCGGCCGAAACTTCCCGCTTGGCGGAGAGGAGGTCGCGAAACCGGACCTCGAAGCCCGGTTCGGCGGCATTCAGCCTCTGGGGCAAGGCACGGATCTCCCTCGGGGCCATCGCAAGCCCCGGAGCGCCGCGGGACCGCCCGTCAGACCCGATGCATCGGACGTGACAGGGTGCTCCAGGACGCGCCGAGATCGGATAGCTGGACCTCGATACATTCGACGTCGAGCCTTATCGCGGCTTCGCCCGCGAAGACAAGCTCGATCGACCCCGAAGGCGCATCGCCCGGCCGCCAGCGCAGGGCGAGGAGCGACAGGACGTCCTCCGGCGCCTGGAGGTCGATGCCCGTGCGGCTTGCCGACAGCACCCGGTCGATGCGCAGGACGCTGCGGCGGCGCTCGCCGGGCTCGGGCTTGGCGAACCAGCGGCGCGGCTTCTGCGCTTCCCAGGCGAAGCGGTTCATGGGCACGAGGAGCCGGCCGGCCCGCCCGTCGAGTGACAAGTCGCCGACGCGCAGGACCGCATCCTGGACATGCGCGGAGATGATCCGGAGATCCTCGTCGTCGAGGGCGTTGAGGCGAAGCTGGTCCATCACGTCGGGTCTCGTGTCCATGGCGGCGCATCTAGAGCGTTCGGCCGCACGGACAGGGGCGGCCGAACGCATGGTCGAGCCTCAGCCCGTGCCTTTTTCACCCAGCGCCGCCAGCACGCGCGCCCAGGAGCGCTGGCCCTTGGCGAAGGAGGTCATCTCGTACTTCTCGTTGGGCGAATGGATGCGGTCGTCGCCGAGGCCGAAGCCGATGAGGAGCGAGGGCATGCCGAGCCGGCGCTTGAACTCGCCGACGACCGGGATCGAGCCGCCCATGCCGATCATCACGGCCGGCTTCGGCCATTCGTCCGACAAGGCCTCGCGCGCTGTCTGGAGCACCGGCGAATCGAAGGGGAGCTGGATCGCCGGCGAGCCGCCGTGCTCGTGGAACTCCACCGAACAGTCCGCCGGCAGGCGCTCGCGCACGAATGCGCGGAAGCTCTCGCGGATCTTGGCCGGGTCCTGGTCGAAGACGAGGCGGAACGAGACCTTGGCATGAGCCTCGGCCGCGATCACGGTCTTGAAGCCCTTGCCGGTATAGCCGCCCTCGATGCCGTTGACCTCGGCGGTCGGGCGCGACCAAGTCTGCTCCAGCACCGAGCGGCCTTTCTCGCCGGCCGGAACCGACAGGCCGACCGAGCCGAGGAACGCTTCTTCCGAGAACGGAAGTTCGTTCCACACGCGGCGCACGTCCTCCGGCAGGTCCGGCACGCCGTCGTAGAAGCCGGGCAGGGTGACGCGGCCGTCCGCGTCGTGGAGGTCTGCGAGGATCTTGGCCAGCACGCGGATCGGGTTGGCCGCCGCGCCGCCGAAATAGCCGGAATGGAGGTCCATGGAGGCGGCTTTGATCGTCACCTCCTCGCCGACGAGCCCGCGCAGGCCCGTCGAGATCGCGGGCGTCTCGCGGTCCCACATGTTGGTGTCGCAGATCAGCGCGACGTCGGCGGTGAGTTCGTCGCGATTGGCGTCGAGGAAGGGGAGGAGCGAGGGCGAGCCGGACTCTTCCTCGCCCTCCAGGAAGATCGTGACCGAACAGGGCAGGCCGCTCGTCTCGGCGATATAGGCGCGGCAGGCTTCGACGAAGGTCATCAACTGCCCCTTGTCGTCGGCCGAGCCGCGACCGGTGATGCGGCGGGTCCCGTCCGGCATCGCCACAACCTTGGGGTCGAACGGATCGGCGTCCCAGAGGTCGAGCGGATCGACCGGCTGCACGTCGTAGTGACCGTAGAAGAGGACATGGGGGCTGCCCTTCGGCCCTTTTCGATGCGCCACCACCATTGGATGGCCGGCGGTCTCGGCGACGCGCGCCTCGAAGCCGATGGCGGAGAGATCGCCCGTCAGCCACTCGGCCGCGCGACGGCATTCGGCCGCATAGGCCGGATCGGTCGAGATCGAGGGGATGCGCAGGAGATCCTGGAGGCGCTCCACCGAGCGGTCGAGATTGAGGTCGAGACAGGCGAGCACGCTGTCGAGGTCGGCCATGGAAGCCCCCTTTTCGCTGGCGTCGCGGAGCCGCGCGTGGCGCCGGACAGGTCGGCTCTGCGATAGCGCGCCTCGCTGCGCGACGCAAAGCGGCCGTTGTCGAAGCGGCTGACGCAAACGGGCAACAGGCCGATCGAAAACTGGAGCGAAACGGGAGGGGGAGCCAGAAAAGAGCCGTCGCGGACTGGAGGGGGGTTGTCGCGACGGCTCCTTCTGAGTAGAGCGGACTCCCGTGAGGGGGGATGGGAACATCCGCTCCGGACATTCGGCTCAAAGCGGGGGACGAGCTTGAGGCCGAACCACGACGTCATCGTGTGCGTCGTTGGTCAGAAAATGCGCTCTGACAGTGTTAAGTTCAATGGGTTTCGTTCACGAACGCGTGAATGGAGGCATTAAACCTTTGTAATATGCGCGCGTCGCGTTTCGCCTTGCGGGCCATGGCCGGAAGGGGGGGCACGCGGCCCCGCCGATGGACAGACGACGCGCCCCGCGATACGACCCGCCTCATGCAAAAAGGCGATCATCTCTTCCTCGTCGATGGCTCGGCCTACATCTTCCGGGCCTATCATGCGCTGCCGCCGCTGACGCGCAAGTCGGACGGGATGCCCGTGGGCGCCGTGTCCGGCTTCTGCAACATGCTGTGGAAGCTGGTGGAGGAATCGCGCGATACGTCGGTCGGCGTCGCGCCGACGCATTTCGCCGTCATCTTCGACCATTCCTCGACGACGTTCCGCAATGCGCTCTACGACGGCTACAAGGCCAACCGGCCGGCGCCGCCGGAGGACCTGCGCCCGCAGTTCGGCCTGATCCGCGAGGCGGTGCGCGCCTTCGACCTGCCCTGCATCGAGAAGGAGGGCTTCGAGGCCGACGACCTGATCGCGACCTATGCGCGGCTCGCGCGGGAGGCGGGCGGGGACGTGACCATCGTCTCCTCCGACAAGGACCTGATGCAGCTCGTCGGTCCCGGCGTGATCCTCTACGACCAGATGAAGGACAAGCGCCTCGGGCCGGAGGAGGTCAAAGAGAAGTTCGGTGTCTATCCCGAGAAGATGATCGATCTCCAGGCGTTGGTCGGTGACAGTTCCGACAACGTGCCCGGCATTCCCGGCATCGGCCCGAAGACGGCGGCCGACCTCCTCGAGACCTTCGGCACGCTGGAGGCGCTTCTGGATCGCGCCGAGGAGATCAAGCAGGCCAAGCGCCGCGAGTCGATCCTCGCCAATGTCGAGCAGGCCCGCCTGTCCAAGCGCCTCGTGACGCTCGATCAGAACACGCCGCTCGACGTGCCGCTGGACGATCTCTTCATCCACGAGCCGGACGGCGAGAAGCTCGTCGCCTTCCTCAAGGCGATGGAGTTCACCACCCTGACGCGCCGCGTCGCCGCCAAGCTCGGCACGGACGCCGGAGAGGTCGCGCCGGCCAAGGTCGATACCAAGGCGCCCGCGCGCGGTCCCGACCTCGACCCTGGCGCGCCGGCCGGCGCGGGCGGGGAGGGCGCGCTTCCGATGAGCCCCAAGGCGCTGGCCGCCGAGCGGCTGACCGAGGCGGCCTCGCAGCCCGTCGATCGCACGAGATACGAGACGGTCCGCGACGAGGCGGCCTTGAAGCGCTGGATCGCGCGCGCCTACGAGACCGGCATTCTCGCTTTCGACACCGAGACCACCGCGCTCGACGCGATGAAGGCCGATCTTGTCGGCCTGTCCTTTGCCGTCGCGCCCGGGGAGGCCGCTTACGTGCCGATCGCTCACGTCGGCGAGGGGGCGGGCGACCTCCTGTCGGGCGACGAGGCCAGGCAGGGCGTCGGCGAGCAGATCCCGCTTGGGGTAGTGCTCGATCTCCTGAAGCCGGTGCTGACCGACCCCGCGATCCTCAAGGTCGGGCAGAACGTCAAATACGACTACCTCGTCATGCTCCGGCATGGGGTCGCGCTCGCGCCCTTCGACGACACGATGCTGATCTCCTACGTGCTCGACGCCTCGTCCTCGCTCGAAGGCCACGGCATGGACGAGCTTTCGGAGCGTTTCCTCGGCCACAAGCCGATCAGCTACAAGGAACTCGTCGGCACGGGAAAAAGCGCGAAGCCGATCGCCGCCTGCCCGATCGACAAGGTGACGGAATACGCCGCCGAGGACGCCGACGTCACGCTGCGCCTTTGGCGCGTTCTCAAACCCCGCCTTGCCGCCGAAGGCATGACGGCCGTCTACGAGCGGCTGGAGCGCCCGCTCGTGCCCGTCCTCGCGCGCATGGAGGAGCGCGGCATCCGCGCCGACCGGCAGATCCTGTCGCGCCTGTCCGGCCGTTTCGCGCAGAAGGCGGCGGGGCTGGAGGCCGACATCCACATCCTCGCCGGCGAGCCCTTCAACATCGGCTCGCCGAAGCAGCTCGGCGAGATCCTGTTCGGCAAGCTCGGCCTGCCCGGCGCCAAGAAGACCAAGACCGGGCAGTGGGCGACCGACGCGAAGCTCTTGGAGGACCTTGCCTCACAGGGCCATGAGCTGCCGCGCCGCATCGTCGACTGGCGCCAGATCACCAAGCTGAAGGGCACCTATACCGACGCGCTACCGACCTACATGGATGAGGCCGAGCGCATCCACACGTCCTATGCGATGGCCTCGACCACGACGGGCCGCCTGTCCTCGTCCGAGCCCAACCTCCAGAACATTCCCGTCCGCACGCAGGAGGGCCGCGAGATCCGCACGGCCTTCGTCGCGGCGGGCGGCCACAAGCTGCTCTCGGCCGACTACTCGCAGATCGAGCTGCGTCTCCTCGCCCACATGGCAGAGATCCCGCAGCTCGTGGAGGCCTTCCAGGCCGGACAGGACATCCATGCGACGACGGCATCCGAAATGTTCGGCGTTCCCGTCGAGGGCATGCCGGCCGAGGTGCGCCGCCGCGCCAAGGCGATCAACTTCGGCATCGTCTACGGCATCTCCGCCTTCGGCCTCGCCGCCCAACTCGCCATCCCGCAAGGCGAGGCGTCGAGCTATATCAAGCGCTATTTCGAGCGCTTCCCCGGCATCCGCGACTTCATGGACCGCACCAAGGCCTTCGCCAAGGAGACGGGCTATGTGGAGACACTGTTCGGCCGGCGGGCGCATTATCCCGACATCAAGTCGTCCAACCCCCAGGTGCGCGCCGCGGTGGAACGCGCGGCGATCAACGCGCCGATCCAGGGCACGGCCGCCGACATCATCCGCCGCGCGATGATCCGCATGGAGGACGCGCTGCGGGCGGAGCGCCTGTCGGCGCGCATGCTCCTGCAGGTCCACGACGAACTCGTCTTCGAGGTGCCGGACGAGGAGATCGAGGAGACCATTCCCGTGGTGAAGCGCGTCATGGAAGGGGCGGCCGATCCGGTGGTCGACCTCGTCGTGCCGTTGGTCGTGGATGCGCGCGCGGCCGGAAACTGGGACGAGGCACATTGAGATGACGGACCCGAGCACGCTTTCCCCGCGCGACCGCCTGATCGTCGGCCTCGACGTGTCGTCGCGCGCGGAGGCCGAAGCGATCGTCACGGAACTCGGGGAGGAGGTCGGCTTCTACAAGATCGGCTACCAGCTCGGTTTCGCCGGCGGACTGCCGCTGGTCGGCGAACTCGCCCGCATGGGCAAGAAGGTCTTTCTCGACCTCAAGCTGCACGACATCGCCAACACGGTGGAAAAGGGCATCGAGAGCATCGCCGGCCTCGGCGCGACGATGACGACGATCCACGCCTATCCGCAGGTGATGCAGGCAGCGGCCAAGGCGGCGGCGGGCTCCGGTCTCTGCGTTCTCGGCGTCACCGTCCTCACCTCTCTTTCGGACGAGGACCTGCGGGAGGCCGGCTACGGGGGCTCCGTGTCCGACCTCGTCGAGTTGCGCGCGCGCCAGGCGGCGGAGGCCGGCATCGGCGGCATCGTCGCTTCGGCGCAGGAATCGGCCCTGGTGCGGGAGATCCTCAGCCCCGGCATGGCGCTGGTTACGCCCGGCATCCGGCCGGCCGGCTCCGAAGCCGGCGACCAGAAGCGGGTCGTCACCCCGGCGCAGGCCCTGCGCGACGGCTCCACCCATCTCGTGGTCGCCCGGCCGATCATCGCGTCGCCCGATCGCCTCGCCGCCGCGCGCGCCATCCTCGCCGAAATGCGGGACGCCTGAACCTTTAGAGGACACCCCATGCCCAAGGCCTACTGGATCGCCCGCGTCGACGTGAACGACCCCGAGCGCTACCCGGACTACGTGGCGACCGCCGCCCCCGCCATGCAGCGGCACGGCGCTCGCTTCCTGGTGCGCGGTGGTCCGTTCAAACCGCTGGAGGGATCGTCACGGACCCGGAACGTCGTGATCGAGTTTCCGTCGATGGAAGAGGCGGTGGCCTGCTACGAGTCGCCCGAGTACCAGGCCGCCAAGGCGATCCGCGAGGCGGTGTCGGAGGCCGACATCGTGATCGTCGAAGGGCACGAGCCCGGTTGAACGGGCGCAAGGCCTTCAAGGGCATGGCGCCCGAAGGCTACCGGATCCGCATGATGGAGCCGGGCGAGGCGGAAGCCTTGCGCGACATCGATGCCGCCGCCGACCGGCTCCTGGTCGAGGCCGGGCATTTCCCCGATCCCGGCCTGCCCGATCTCGGCCGCTTCGTCGCCTTCCTGCTCGCGCGCGAGGTCTTCGTCGCCGAGGAGAAGGGCGGCGCGGCCGTGGGCTTTGCGGCCGCCGCCGATCTCGCCGCCCTGACCGGTGATCCGGCCGGCGGAGGCTGCTACTGGCTGTCGGCCCTCTGCGTCGATCCCGCGCACGGCCGGCGCGGCCTCGGTTCGGCTTTGCTGGCCGCCGTGGTCAAGCGGGCGGAATGGTTCTTCCACCGCGCGGTCGGCCTGTCCACCGCCCGCGATCTGCCCTTTGGCGAGAGCTTCTATGCCGGGCACCGCTTCCTGCGCGTGGCGGACGACGACCTGACGCCAGCCCTGCTCAAGCGATACGAGATGGAATGGCCTACCGGCGCCTCGCCGGGAACGCGGACGGTCATGGTTCGTTGGCTGTAATCGGACGACGCCACAAGCGCTTGTCGGACAATTAACTTGCACCGCATCAAATCGGTGCCATCTTGTTTCGAACGAGCCGTTTCGGGTTTCGCTTCACCAGTCGTGGGAGTGCATGTTGTACGAATTCTACGAGTGGAACCACGCGGTGCTGGCGCCCTTCCGGGCCGTGGCCGACGCGACCAAGGCCATCTACCAGAATCCGATGAACCCGATCTCGCACACCGAGATGGGGCGCACCGTGGCCGCCATGGCCGAGCTGTTCGAGCGCACCACCCGCATCTACGGCAAGCCCTCCTTCGACCTCCACGACACGTTCGTCGACGGCATGCGCGTGCCGGTAGCCGACAAGGTGGTCTGGCAGAAGCCCTTCGCCCAGCTCCTCCATTTCGAGCGCGCTCTGCCCGAGGGCCGCAAGCCCGATCCGCGCTTCCTGATCGTCGCGCCGATGTCCGGCCACTATGCCACGCTCCTGCGCGGCACGGTCGAGGCGCTTCTGCCTTACGGCGAGATCTACATCACCGACTGGCAGGATGCGCGCACTGTGCCCGTCTCGGCCGGCCGCTTCGATCTCGACTCCTACGTCGATTACGTCATCGAGATGCTGCGCTTCCTCGGCCCCGGGGTGAACGTCATCGGCGTCTGCCAGCCGGCCGTGCCCGTCATGATGGCCGTGGCAAGAATGGAGGAGGACGAGGATCCCTGCCATCCCGCCACCATGACGCTGATGGGCGGGCCGATCGACACGCGCGTCAATCCGACGGCCGTCAACAAGCTGGCCAAGGACAAGGGCATCGACTGGTTCCGCCAGAACGTCATCATGAAGGTGCCGTTTCCGCAGCCCGGCTTCGGGCGCAGCGTCTATCCCGGCTTCCTGCAACTCACCGGCTTCATGTCGATGAACCTCGACAGGCACCTCATCGCCCACAAGGACTTCTTCTGGCACCTCGTGAAGAACGACGGGGACTCGGCGGAGAAGCACCGCACCTTCTACGACGAGTACAACGCGGTGATGGACCTCACCGCCGAGTTCTATCTCCAGACGGTGGAGGAGGTCTTCATCAAGCACTCGCTGCCGCGCGGCACGATCACCCACCATGGCAAGCGCCTGGACATGGGCAAGATCCGGCGTACCGCGCTGCTGACCGTCGAGGGCGAGAACGACGACATCTCGGGCGTCGGCCAGACCCGCGCGGCGCACGATCTGTGCAAGAACATTCCGGACGACATGCGCGTCCACTACCTCCAGCCCAAGGTCGGCCATTACGGCGTTTTCAACGGCTCGCGTTTCCGCGCCGAGATCGCCCCGCGCATCGTCGACTTCGCCTTGACCCATGGCCGTCGCGCCAAGCCGACGGCCCCCGTGGCGGAGGAGGCTACGGACGCCGCGAGCCTCCAGCCGCCCCCGGTCCTGGAAGACGCGAGCCTGCCGGAAGACGCCGTGGCGTCCGCCGTCGCGATCTCGGGCGATGCGCCCTTCGGATACCTCGACACGGGCGACACGGGTGGCGAGACGACGGCGACCTTCGACCCTCCGGCGTCCGAGCCGCAGGGTGACAACCTGTCCGGTGCGCCGATCCTGCTCGACGCCGTGCGCGAGGCGAGGAAGCACGGCGGATAACGTTCCCTTCAGGGGCGTTGAAGCGCGGGAAATCCGTAACCATCTCATGAAGCGGGATCCTCGCCCGCTTCCCATGGGCTCTGGTTGATGGACACCGACATGACGTCACAAGCTTTGATCCGTCCCGCCTGGACGCCGGCCACGATCGCGCTGATGGTGCTGGGTTTCATCGTCTACTGGCCGCTCGGCCTGGCGATGATCGCCTACATCCTCTGGGGCGACCGCCTCGAGGTTTTCCGCCGCGACGTCGGCCGCGCGACCGACAGCGTGGCGGCCACCTTCCGTCGCTCGGGCGCGCGCATGCCGTTCGCCGCCGAGCGCACCGGCAACGTCGCCTTCGACGACTGGCGCGAGGCCGAGCTGAAGCGCCTCGACGAGGAGCGCGCCAAGCTCAACCAGATGAGCGCCGAGTTCGAGACCTATGCGCGCGAGCTGCGCCGGGCCAAGGACCAGGAGGACTTCGACCGCTTCATGGCGAACCGCAAGAAGCGGGGCGACGTGGTGGACGCCGAGTTCGTCGACGTCCGCTGACGTTTCGGACGGCTCCGACCATCGGGCCGCCGGCACTCCGCCGGCGGCCTTTTTCGTGGCCGCGTTGCGGGGGCGGGGACGCCCGGCGTATGAAGCGCGGGGACGGGACGTCTTGAGCGAAGGGCGATGGGGGCAGGCTTTGTCGAACGGCTGACGGGGCGGGGTGCCAAGCCCACGCTGCCCGAGACCCTGGTGCTCGGCGAGCGGACGGTGCGCCTCGACGTGCGCGAGCACCCGACGGCCCGGCGCATCGTCATGCGGCTGGCGCCCGGCGGCGGAGCCTTGCGGATCACCGTGCCCCGCCGAACGCCCGCGCGAACCGTTCTCGCCTTTCTGGAGCGCCATCGTGGCTGGGCAGAGGAGCGGCTTGCCGGTGCTTCCGGGCAGATCGCCGTCGCGCCCGGCATCCTTCTGCCCTTGCGCGGCCGGCCCTGGCGCCTCGTCCACGATCCCGCCTGCCGCGGCAGCCGTCTCGAAGAAGCCGGCGACGAAGGCATTCTGCGCATCGGCGGCGAAGTGCCGCATCTGGCGCGGCGGGCGCGCGACCTTCTGAAACGCGAGGCGCGGCGCGACCTCCAGGCCGCTGTCGACCGGCACGCGGCCGCCGTCGGGCTCCTGCCGCGGTCGCTGACGCTCAAGGACACGGTGAGCCGCTGGGGCTCCTGCACGGCCGACCGCCGGCTCGCCTTTTCCTGGCGCATCGTGATGGCGCCGCCGGCCGTTCTCGATTATCTCGCCGCCCACGAAGTGGCGCATTTTCGCGAGATGAATCATGCCCCGGCCTTCTGGGCGCTCTGCCGAAGCCTGTGTCCCGACATGGAGGCGGGCCGGCGGTGGCTGAAGGAGGAGGGGCCGAAACTTCACGCCTACGACTTCGGCGCGTGAACGCTTTGCCGGCTGATGCTTTACCCCGAGCCCCATCGGCGCGATAAGTCGTCGATGATCCGTCCTATTGCGACCAGAAAGATGCCCTGCGCGTGATCCGACCGCATATCAAGATCTGCGGCCTCAAGACCGAAGGCCATATCGACACGGTGCTCGCGCGCGGCTGCTCCGAGGTCGGCTTCGTCCATTTCGAGCCGAGCCCGCGGCACCTGTCGGTGGAGGAGATGATCCGCCTGCGCGCCCATGTCGGCGGCCGCGCGCTGGTGACGGTGGTCACGGTGGACGCCGATGACGACCTCCTGAAGCGCCTCGCCACGCGGGTGCGTCCCGACGTCATCCAACTCCACGGCCGCGAGAGCGCCGCGCGGGTGGCCGAGGTGTCGGCGCTCACCGGCGCCACCGTCATGAAGGCGATCCCCGTCGCCGGCCCCGCCGATCTTGCCGAGATCGAGCGGTTCCGCCCCGTGGCCGACCGCATCCTTCTCGACGCGCGTGCGCCGAAGGGGTCGAACCTTCCGGGCGGCAACGGCGTTTCGTTCGACTGGTCCATCCTCGATGCTCTGGAGACGCGCGACTTCACCTTGTCCGGCGGCATCAACCCCGAGACGGTCGAAATGGCGGTGCGGCGCGTCGCTCCGCGCGGGCTCGACGTGTCGTCGGGCGTCGAGCGCGCGCCCGGCGTCAAGGACGACGGCCTGATCCACCGCCTGTTCGACGCCTTCGAGGCGGCGATCGAGGCGGGTCCCCTCCCTCTAGAAGACCGGAAGCGCAGGTTCGCATGACCGAGATCCCGACCCCCAACTCCTTCCGTCTGGGGCCAGACGAGGACGGTCTGTTCGGCCAGTTCGGCGGTCGTTTCGTCGCCGAAACGCTGATGCCCATCATCCTCGACCTCGAGGAGGCCTATCGCACGGCCAAGGACGATCCGGAGTTCCGCCGGCAGCTCGACGACCTCCAGACGCACTACACCGGCCGTCCGAGCCCGCTCTACTTCGCCGAGCGGCTGACCGAGCATTTCGGCGGCGCGCGCGTGTATCTGAAGCGCGAGGAGCTGAACCACACGGGATCGCACAAGATCAACAACTGCCTCGGCCAGATCCTGCTCGCCCGCCGCATGGGCAAGACGCGCATCATCGCCGAGACAGGGGCCGGGCAGCACGGCGTCGCCACCGCGACCGTCTGCGCGCGTTTCGGCATGCCCTGCGTCGTGTTCATGGGCGCGACGGATGTCGAGCGCCAGAAGCCCAACGTCTTCCGCATGAAGCTGCTCGGCGCCGAGGTCCGCGCCGTCACCGCCGGCGCCGGCACGCTCAAGGACGCCATGAACGAGGCGCTGCGCGACTGGGTCACCAACGTCGCCGACACCTACTACCTCATCGGCACGGCCGCCGGGCCGCACCCTTATCCCGCCATGGTGCGCGACTTCCAGCAGGTGATCGGCGACGAGACGCGCCAGCAGATGTTGGATGAGACCGGTTCGTTGCCCGATGCCGTGGTCGCCTGCGTCGGCGGCGGCTCCAACGCCATCGGCATGTTCCGCGCCTTCCTGGACGACCCGTCCGTCGCCATCTACGGCGCCGAGGCCGGCGGCCACGGGCTTCATATCGAGAACGGCCACGCTTCGTCCATGAGCGGCGGCCGGCCGGGCGTCCTCCATGGCAACCGGACCTATCTCCTGCAGGACGCGGCCGGACAGATCCTCGAAGGCCACTCCATCTCCGCCGGTCTCGACTATCCCGGCGTCGGCCCCGAGCATTCCTGGCTGCGCGACACCGGTCGCGTCTCCTACGTGCCGGTGACGGACGAGGAGGCGGTGGACGCCTTCCACCTCTGCACCCGCCTCGAAGGCATCATTCCCGCCCTCGAGTCGGCCCACGGCCTCGCCCATGTCGCCAAGATCGCTCCGACGATGGGCCGCGACCAGTCGATCGTGCTCTGCCTGTCGGGGCGCGGCGACAAGGACGTCCACACGATCGCGGGTCGGATGGGCCTGGAACTTTGATGGCCGTCGGCGCTCTCGACGTGTCGGTCGCCTGCCCCGACGCGGGCACGGCACGCGAGATCGCCGACTCGCTTCTGGGGCGCCGGCTCGTCGCCTGCGCCCAGATCTCCATGCCGATCGAAAGTCGCTACCGCTGGAAGGGCGCGCTGGAAAGCGCGCCCGAGGTGGTCCTGATCCTCAAGGCCGGTGCCGATCGCTTCGACGCCGTGGCGGAAGCGATCCGTGCGCTCCACCCCTACGAGACGCCTGCGATCACGGGCACGCCCGTCCTTGCCGACGCGGCCACCTTGAGATGGATCGCCGACGCCTGTATCGCATCCGCATGACGAACGGGCGGGGGACCTCATGACCACACGCATCGAGACGCGCTTCGAGGCGCTGAAGGCCGAAGGGCGTCCGGCGCTCGTCACTTTCATCATGGCGGGCGACCCGGACCAGGACACGACGCTGGAAGTGCTGCGCGCGCTTCCGCGCGCCGGCGCCGACCTGATCGAGCTCGGCATGCCGTTCTCCGACCCGATGGCCGATGGACCGGCGATCCAGCGCGCAGGCCTGCGCGCGCTGCAGGGCGGCGAGACGCTGGCGCGCACGCTGGAGACCGTGCGCGCCTTCCGCCAGGTCGACGATGCGACGCCGATCATCCTCATGGGCTACTACAATCCGGTCTTCATCTACGGCGTCGATCGCTTCGTCGCCGACGCGAAGACGGCCGGCGTCGACGGGTTGATCGTGGTGGATCTTCCGCCGGAGATGGACGGCGAGCTTTGCCTGCCCGCGCTGGACGGCGGGCTCAACTTCATCCGGCTCGCCACGCCCACCACCGACGAGCGCCGCCTGCCGGCGGTCCTGAAGAACACGTCGGGCTTCGTCTACTACGTCTCCGTCAACGGCATCACCGGTTCGGCCGCGCCCGACACCTCGGCTGTCGCGGCCGCCGTCGGACGGATCAAGGCCAGAACGCCGCTGCCGGTCTGCGTCGGCTTCGGCGTGCGCACGGCCGAACAGGCCGCCGCCATCGGCCGGCATGCCGACGGCGTCGTGGTCGGCTCGGCGCTGGTCGCCGCGATGGAGGATGCGCGCGATGGCGGCACGACCGCCATGGTCGAGGCCGTCGCCTCGCTGGTACGCGACCTTGCCGGGGGCCTACGCGAAGCCCGCCTTGCGGCGGCCTGAAACCGCCGCCATCTAGATTTTCGAGAGGCCGGCCCGGCCGCCCGCATTGTCCAAGGACCCGAGCCCCGTGAACTGGATCACCAACTACGTCCGACCGAAGATCTCCAGCCTCCTCGGCCAGCAGCCGCGCGAAGTGCCGGAGAACCTCTGGATCAAGTGTCCCGAGACGGGCGAGATGGTCTTCCACAAGGACCTGGAAGCCAACCAGTTCGTCATCCCGTCCTCCGGCTTTCACATGCGCATCGGCGCGCGCGACCGGCTGACCACCTTCTTCGACGGTGGGATCTTTGAGGAGATCACGCTGGAGAAGGTGCCGGTCGATCCGCTGAAGTTCCGCGACGAGCGGCGCTATGTCGACCGGCTGAAGGACTCCAAGGCCAAGACCGGCATGGAAGACTCCGTCCTCGTCGCCTGCGGCGACATCGAGGCGCTGCCCATCGTCGCCGCCGTTCAGGACTTCGCCTTCATGGGCGGCTCGCTCGGCATGGCGGCGGGCGAAGCGATCGTGACGGCCGCCGAAACGGCGGTGGAGCGCTCGCGACCTCTTGTACTGTTCGCTTCTTCGGGTGGCGCGCGCATGCAGGAGGGCATCCTGTCGCTCATGCAGCTTCCGCGCACCACGGTGGCGGTGGACATGGTGAAGGAGGCCGGGCTTCCCTATATCGTGGTCCTGACCAACCCGACGACCGGCGGCGTGACGGCGTCATACGCGATGCTGGGCGACGTCCATATCGCCGAGCCCGGCGCCCTGATCGGCTTCGCCGGCCCGCGCGTCATCGAGCAGACGATCCGCGAGAAGCTGCCCGAGGGCTTCCAGCGCTCCGAATACCTCATGGAGCACGGGATGGTGGACATGGTGGTCCATCGTCACGAGCTGAAGACCACGATCGCCCGCCTCCTGAAGGTGCTGACCAAGGCGCCGCTTCCGGCCCTTCCGGCACCCGCCGAGGCCGAACCGGCCGCCGCCTGACACGTCGATGGGCGAGACGAGCCTTGCCGCGGCCGAGATCGATCGGCTGCTCCAGCACCTTCCCAAGGGTATCGACCTCGGGCTCGACCGCATCGGCCGGCTCCTGGCGGCGCTGGGCGAGCCGCAGCGAAGGCTCGCGCCCGTGATCCACGTGGCGGGCACCAACGGCAAGGGCTCCACCGTCGCCTTCTCCCGCGCCATCCTCGAGGCGGCGGGCCAAGGCGTCCACGTCCACACCTCGCCCCATCTCGTCGACTGGCACGAGCGCTATCGCCTTGCGGGCCAAGGGGGCGAGCGCGGTGCGCTGGTCGGCGACGCCGTTCTGGCCGAAACGGTCCGCCGGGCCGCGGAGGCCAACGGCGACGAGACGGTGACGGTCTTCGAGCTGCTGACCGCCGTCGCCTTCCTCCTGTTTTCCGAACACCCGGCCGACGCGGTCCTCCTCGAAGTCGGCCTCGGCGGGCGGTTCGATGCGACCAACGTCGTGGAGCGCCCGGCGGTCACGACGGTGACCAGCATCTCGCTCGATCACCAGGCCTATCTCGGCGACCGGGTGGAACTGATCGCGGCCGAAAAGGCCGGCATTTTCAAGCGCGGCGCGCCAGTGGTGATCGGCCCGCAGACGGAGCCGGCGGCGCTCGACGTGCTGCGCGACAAGGCCGCGCGTACGGGTGCGCCCGTGCTGGTGCACGGACAGGACTTCCACGCCTTCGCCGAGCGCGGCCGCCTCGTCTACCAGGACGAGTTCGGCCTTCTCGACCTCGCCCTGCCGCGCCTGCCGGGACGGCACCAGATCGGCAATGCGGCGACCGCCATTGCCACCGTGCGCGCGGCCGGCTTCACCCCGACGGACGCCGAGATCGAGCGCGGCATCGCCGCGGCCGAATGGCCGGGGCGGCTCCAGCGCATCACCGCCGGCCCGCTCGTGTCCCTGGCGCCGGACGGTTCGGAGATCTGGCTCGACGGCGGCCACAATCCCGGCGCCGGGCTCGTGATCGCCGAGGCGATGGCCGACATGGAGGAGCGTGTTTCCCGGCCGCTGATCCTCGTGGCGGGCATGCTCAACACCAAGGAGCCGCGGCGCTTCTTCGAGGCTTTCGCCGGCATGGCGCGGCACGTCTTCACCGTGCCGATCCACTCGTCCGACGCGGGCGTCGCGCCCGAAGCGCTGGCCGATGCCGCGCTGGAGGCGGGGCTCGACGCCGAGCCGGCGACGGGCGTCTCGGCCGCCGTCCGCCGCGTCGCCTCGCATTGGGCCGGCGGCCCGGCACCGCGCTTCCTGATCTGCGGCTCGCTCTATCTCGCCGGCGACGTGCTGGCCGAAAGCGGCCTCGCGCCGCGCTGAAACGCCCATGAAAAAACCCCGCGACCGGCTGGCGGTCGCGGGGCCGGATCGTTTGAGGTCCGAAACGCTCAGGCCGCGTTGGAATTGATCCAGGCGAGAATCTGGCTCTTGGCGGCGGCGCCGACCTTCACCACCGGCTCCTGGCCGGGGTTGAAGAGCATCAGCGTCGGAATGGAGCGCACGCCGAACTGCGCGGCGAGATCCGGGTTCTCGTCGATGTTCACCTTCACGATGTCGACCTTGTCGGTCTCCTCCGAGATTTCCTCGAGGCTCGGGGCGATCATCTTGCAGGGGCCGCACCACTCGGCCCAGAAGTCCACCACGACCGGCTTGCCGGCCTGCAAGACATCGGTCTGGAACGAGGCATTGTCGGTCTTCTTGGTGGCCATGGGACACTCCGGTGCCGCAAGGCCTGAGATGTGCCTCGCGCGATGGTTCAGGAAAGAGCCGGCGCGGGGAATCGCCGGGCGCCGGCTCGGGGTGCCTCATAGGTAGAAGGGAGGGGCGGCCGGTTCAAGCGGCTCCGCCCCCAGCCACCGAACGCGCGGCCCGCTCGGCGAGCGCCTGGGCCATCGCCGCTTCCGTCACCTCGATCAGTTTCGGCCCCTCGCTGTAGAGGAGCGCCGCCCGGATCGGCCGGCCTTTGAAGAGTGGGCGCACCATTTCGGCATAGAGCGCGAGCTGCAGGAGATGGGCGCTCGGCACGTCCTCGAGCCGTTCGGGAAACGGTCTGTTCGTCTTGTAGTCGAGGATGTGGACGGCTTGCTGGCTCACCGCCAGCCGGTCGATCGCGCCGCTGACGGCATAGCGCCGCCCGCCGAGTTCGATCTCGCCCGCGACCGCCACCTCCGCCCGGTTGCCGGGTGCGAAGAACGCGGCATAGGCCGGTTCGGACAGGATGCCGAGCGCCTGGGCCGCGATGCGGTCCGCTTCCTCCTCGCCCAGCGCGCGCCCTTCGCGCCGTGCGAAGTCGCGGGCCGCCGTCTCGCGAGCGGCCGGGTCGAGATCGGGCAGCGCCTGCAGGAGGCGGTGGAGCAGGAGGCCGCGCCGCACGCCGCTGTTCGGCCGCGGCAGGTTCCCCAGAACCGGAGATGCGGTGACCGTGCCAGTGTCGTCCATCGCCGCGAGCTCGATCCGGCTGCCGCCCGAGGCGGTGGAAGGCTGGAGCGGGCGGGGCGGCAGTTCCTCGGGGTCGAGCCGGGAAAGGTCGAGCGCGCGGAAGACCGGCTCGTCGGGCCCGGCCACCGGCGGGAGGGCGGCGCCGTCCGGCTCCGCGCCGAGACGCCAAGCCAGCGTCTCGCCGGTCTCGGGATGCTTGATCTCGCGCGCATGCGGCTTGAGGGCGGCCTCGACGCGTTGGAGCCAAGACGCCTCGTCCGGCCCGCGCACACCCGACAGGCCGCAGACCACCAGCCGGTCGGCCGCCCGCGTCAGCCCGACATAGAGGAGGCGGCGGTACTCGTCCTCGGCCCTCGCGCGCTCGGCCTCGCGAAGGCCGCTGACGGCCGCGTCGCGCGCCGAAATATCCGGGCACCACAAGAAGGCCGGCGGCATGCCGGGCGGGCGACCGGGCATATCGGTCCATTCCATCAGCTTGGCGCCGTGCGAATGGCTGAACGGCGCCGAGCCCGGATCGACTAGGAAGACGACCGGCGCCTCCAGGCCCTTGGAAGCGTGCGTCGTCATGATGCGCACCTCGCCGCGTCCGTGCTCCATCTCGCGCTTGATCTCGGGAGGCGAGGCGGCGAGATCCGCCAGGAACGCCTCCAGCCCGCCGCGTCCGGCCTGCTCCTCGGCAAGCGCCAGGTCGAGGAACGCGTCCACTACGTCGCCGGCGTCCCGCCCGAGCCGGGCGACGAGCTTGGCGCGGCCCTCCTCGGGGCCGAGAATGCGGGCGAAGAAGGTGAAGACCGTCTCGAAGCCGGCGCGCCGGCGCAGCTCCTCCAGCCGCTTGAACGCCGCTTCGGCCTTTTCCAGAAGCTCGCGTCGAGCCTTGCCCTTCACGAAATCCGGTATGCGCTCCTCGCCTCGGCTGCCGGCCAGACGGCGCAGGGCGAAGTAAAGGGCCTCTGGCTGTTTGGCGCTCCGGCGCGACAGGGCCAGCGCCATGAGTTCGTCGTCGGAGAAGCCGAAGAGCGGGCTCTTGAGCACGGCCGCCAACGACAGCTCGTCCTCGGCGTTGGAGACGGTGCGGCCGAGGGCTGCGAGGTCGGCGACGGCGATATGGTCGGTGATCACGAGCCGGTCGGCGCCCGCGACGGGGATCCTGCGCTCGCGCAACGCCGCGCCCATGGCCGCCACGAAGCCGGAGCGCTTGCGCACCAGGATCAGGACGTCGCCGGCGTTCAAGGGGCGCAGCTTGCCCTTCACGCGGATCGGCCGGCCGATCCATTCGTCGATGCGCACCGCGATACGGGCAGCGAGACGGTGCGCGGGCGAAGATTCCGGCTGGAGGTCGACCGGCGTCAGCCAGTCCTCGTGCTGGGGCACGGTGGCCGGCACGACCACCGGCCAGACCTCGATCAGACCGGGATCGCTGGTGCGGGTCGAGACGTGGACGGGCGGGCCGTCGTCGGACTGGAGGCCGCGCCGGTCGGCCGGGTCGGCGAAGACCTGGTCCACGGCTTGGAGGATGTCCGGCACCGAGCGGAAGGACTGGTGCAGCTCGACGCGCGCGAAGGGCCGCTCGCCTCCTTCCGCCAGCGTGCGCAGGTGGTCGCGCTCGCGGGCGAACATCTCCGGCGAGGCGCCCTGGAAGGAGTAGATCGACTGCTTCTCGTCGCCGACCGCGAACACCGTGCGCGGCCGGACGCTGGCCGAGGCGCCGGCGAAGAATTCCTCGACGAGCTGGCGCACCACCTGCCACTGGCGCGGGCTCGTGTCCTGCGCCTCGTCCACCAGCACGTGGTCGATGCCCTGGTCGAGCTTGAAATGCACCCAGGCCGACGCCTCCGCCCGCAGGAGGAGATCTGCCGTGCGCACGATCAGGTCCTCGAAGTCGAGCCGGCCGCGCCGACGCTTCAACGAGGCGTAGTCCGCCTCCAGCTTCTCGGCGATGGTCAGCGCCGCGCCGCTGGCACGCGCGAGGCGCAAGGTGGCGAGCCGCTCGCGCCGCTCCTCCAGGAACTCGGCAAGCTGGTCCAGCCGCTCCTCGAAATCGGGGAAGGCCCCGGTGACGGCCTTGGTCGCGACGCTCGACGCCTTGTAGCGCCCGCCGTCGGCCTTGAAGGCCACGGAACAGAGCGCGGCAAAACGGGCCTCCGGTGTCGTCGCCTCGTCCACCAGCGCGAGCTTGCCCGAAAGTTTGAGGTCGGTCGCCTTGCCACTGCGCCCGGCGGCTTCCGCCAGCGCCTCGCGGAAGCTCTCCTCGAAGCCCGGCGGATCGACGGCGCCCGCCAAGGCGCTCGCTTCCGTTTCGCCGGGCCGGAGCCCCAGCGCACGGCGCAGCCGCTCCTCGGCCGCCTCGCGTCCGCCCGTCGCCTCCAGGTGCCGCCGCAGCCGGTCGCGGCGCTGCACGATCTCCGAGAGGAGGGCGTCGAGCCCCCATTCGCCCGCCATCGACAGCGCATCGGCAAAGGCATGTGCGATCGCGGCGTCCTCCGCGTCCTGGCCACCGGGGTCGTCCGGCCGGGTCTGCGCGCCAGCGATCAGCATGCGCCGGGCCTCGGCGAGGAGAAGGGCGCTTTCCGTCTCGTCCATCACCTCGAAATGGCCGGGAATGTTGGCTTCCAGCGGAAACTGGTGGAGCACCGCCTCGCAGAAGGCGTGGATGGTCTGGATCTTCAGCCCGCCCGGCGCTTCGAGAGCGCGGGCGAAGAGGCGCCGGGCCTCGGCGAGGCGCTCCTGGGAGGGGCGGCGCTTGTCGAGGTCCTCGATGGCCTTTTGGAGCGTCTCCTCGTCCGTCACCGCCCAGTGCGACAGGCGCTGGAAGACGCGCGTCTGCATCTCCGCGGCCGCCGCCTTGGTGTAGGTCAGGCACAGGATCTTCGACGGCTCGGCGCCGGCGAGCAAGAGGCGCACGACGCGCTCGGTCAGGACATGCGTCTTGCCGGAGCCCGCGTTGGCCGCGACGAAGACGGAGCGCTGCGGGTCCGAGGCGATGCGCTGCGCCTCGATCGTGGCGGGAAGGATCTCGCTCATTCGGCAGCGTCCTCGTCGGCCGCACCGGCGCCTGCGGCCGTCCATTCCCGCGCGCGGGCCAGATGGTCGTAGGGGCCGGAGAAGTCGCCCGCCTGGAAGGGCCGGGCGCGGGAAAGGTAGCCCTTCTCCGGGTTGCGATAGGCCGCGGCCAATCCCTGGAAGGCCCGAAGCGCGGCGTCCGAGAGGCCGTCGCCCGACTGCGGCTCGCCCGTGCGCCCGCCGTTGTGGGCGAGGCGCTCCTCGTAGAAGTCGCGCTCACGCAGTCGGACGTAGAGGAGGTCGCGCACGGACGGCGCGGGGCCGAGCTTGTCGAAGCCGCCGAGCCGCGCCATCGCGCCCTCCAGCGGAAGCTGTGGGCTGAGCAGCGTGCGCGCCTGTTTCACCGACGGGTTGGTGCCGGTCTTGTAGTCGATGATCTCGACCGAGCCGTCGCGCATCCGGTCGATGCGGTCGGCATAGCCGTGGAAGCCGACGCCGAGCGCCGGGAGACTGTAGCGGCCCTGCACCTCCGTCAGCCGCTCGGCGACGTCCGGCGCCCGCTCGCGCTCCCAGGCGATCATGTTGGTGGCGAGCGTCTCCATGCGCGGCCACCAGACCGCCTCGATCTCGGGAGGCAAGGCGGCGGCGTCGAATTCCTCTCGCGCGATGGCGAGTAGCCTGTCGCGCGCGTCGTCGGCGTTGGGATCGGTGCCCTCGGCCACGAAGCGGTGGAGGATCGCGTGATAAAGGTCTCCGCGCTCCGGTGCGCCAGGGGCACGGATCATCTCGGGCAGCGGGTCGAGGCGGAGGACGCGCCGGGCGAAGACCGCATAGGGGTCGCGCACCAGCGTCTCCACCTCCGTGAAGGAGTGGCGGATCGGGCGCGCTTCCAGCGGGGGCTTCGGCTCGGGCCGGGGCGCGGCGGGCTCGGGCGGGCGCTCGTCCAATCGTCTCGCATGGTGGAGATAGGTCTCGCCCCGCCGGCGCAGCGCCCGGGCGCCGTCCGGCCCGGCCAGCGTCAGGATGCGCTGGAGCCAGCGCGAGGGAATGGCCGGCGCGCCGCCCGCCCGGTGCGAGCGCGCCAGAAGCACCCGCCCGCAGCCGAGCGCCATCCAGAGGTCATGGGCGGCGAGCCCGATACGCCGCTCGGGGGGATCGAGGTCGATCTCGGAGCGCATGACGCGCGACAGGAACGCGTCGGAGCGCGCGGTGCCCGGCCAGGTCCCTTCGTTCAGGCCGCCGAGGATCATCACGTCGACGCTCTGGAGCCGCGCCTCCAGCGCGCCCCAGATGAAGACGCGCTGGGACAGGCCGCCGCGCGGGCGCACGTTGATCGAGCGCATCAGGGCGAGCGCGACATCGGGCAGTTCGGGCGCGCGGAAGGAAAAGCCGGTCTCGGGGGCCGCCACCCAGCCGCGCAGCATGTCACGCAGGGCGGTCCCCGCCTCCTCGGCATAAAGCGGCGTCGGCGTGCCGTCCTCGTCCGCGGCCAGCGCTTCGAGGACGCGCGTCAGGCAGACGGCGTACTCGGCCAGTTCCTGCTCGCCGGCGTCCCGCAGACCGGACAGCGGCTGCAACGCCGCTTCCAGCCGCTCGGCGAGCGATTGCGCGGCGTCGCGGTCCTCTTCCGGCACGAGCTGCACGGGGCGCGGAGCGCGGCCGTCCACCGCCTCGGCGACTTTCCGCCGCTCGGCGAAGAGTGAAGCGAGCTTCGCGCCGTCCGCCACGCCGCAGCCGCCGCGCAGCGCGATCAGCTCGATCGTGCGCGCCGCCTCGCGCGCCCGCGCGGGCGACAGGCCGAGCCGTAGGAGCGGGTGCTTGAGGAGCGACAGGAGCGTGATCGGATCGCCGGGCTCCAGCGCCACGGACAGCGCCAGGAGGCAGAAGGTGCCGGGCGGCGTCGCATGGAGCGGGCGGCCAGCGGAATCGTTGGCGGCGACGCCGAAGCGCTCCAGCTCGGCCGAGACGCGGCGGGCGAGGTTGCGGTCCGGCGTCGTCAGCGCCACCGTCGCGTCCGGGTCGGACAGCGCGTCGCGGATCGCCACCGCGATCGCCAACGCTTCCTCGCGCTCGTCCGCCGCCTCGATCAGCTCCAGCCCGTCCAGCGCCTCCGATCCGTGGCGCCGGCTCGCCTCCGGCCAGACGTCTGTCGTCTCGGCCGGGCGCAGCGCGTCGGACAGGAAGCGCTCGCGGGCCAGGAGCGGATGGCCTTCCTTCGGACACAGGAGCTCGATCCCTGCCCGCTCGACCAGCAGCCCCTGCAGGATGCGCTTCAGGGCATGCTGCGGATGGCCGGGCGCGGCGATGGAACGGGAGCGGTCGATCGCATCGAAGCTCCTGTCGTCGAGGTGGCAGTCGACGCCCGGCAGGATCACCGCCCCGTTGGGCAGGCCCGCCACCGCCCGCAGGAAGCGCAGCGTCGAAGGCGCCGTCGCCGTCGAGCCCGCGACGATGACCGGTCCGCGCGAGCCGCTGGCCACGAGCCGCTCGGCTTCCGCGTCGAACCAATGCCGGCGCAGGGTCGCGCGGTCCTCGACGCCCCGTTCCCTCAGGATCGCCGGCCATTGTTCGGAGAGGATCGACAGAAAGGTCAGCGTGAGCTGCCACCATTCGGCGAGGCGGTCGGGCGCAAGGCCCGTCAGCTTGTGCAGGCCCGCCTCTTCCGTCACCGCCTCGTCGAGAAAGACGCAGAGGTCCTCGGCCGAATAAAGCGCGTCGGCCGCCGACGCCGGCAGCACGATCTCCTCGTTCGCCAGCACCCGCAACGCCTGCCGGTTCAAGCCGTCCTTCCAGAAGCGCACCAGCCGCGCCAGGAGGAGATGGCGCTCCAGCGGGTCCATCGCCGGGGCGAGGCTGTTCTCCAGGCCGACGAAGGCCGCCCCCTCGTCCGCCTCCGCCAGGGTGCGGATGGAAGGGAGGATGGCCGATCCGCCGCCCATCGCCCGCGCGAACTCGCCCGCCAGCGATCGCGCCGAGCGCCGCGTCGGCACCAGGATCGTCAGGCCGGCGAGCGCCAGCGGATCGGCAGAAAAATCCTCCCCCGGCAGGAAACGCCCGTCGAGGACGCCACGCGCCAGCGTCGGCAGGAAGGGTAGGGCAGGGGCGATGGAGAAGACATGCGAGGGCATCGCGGCCACCCTAGCCGAGCGGGCAGGGTGGGTGAAAGGGCTTGACGGGGCTGCCGCCCCGATCCCCGCTCGGGAAGGAATTCCCGAACCCTTCTTTCCGTCTGGGACTTTTCCGAAGGTGAGGAGGGCCGCTGGCCCTCCTCACCTTCGGACACATCGCAAAACGACGAGGGGTCCAGGGGAAATCATTTCCCCTGGCGGGGTGCGGGGTGGAACCCCGCTTTATCCTCAGGCCCTCTCGGCCCGCGTCGCGCTGGCCGCGAAGGCGGCTTCGGCCTCGGCGATGGCGCGGGGGGTGCCGACGGTGATCCAAAGTCCATCAAGGCGCACGCCGAAGAGGCGTTCGGCCTCGATGGAGCGGTCGAAGACGCGGTTGAGGGAGAAGGTCTCCTCGGGGAGATCGCGGAAGAGGTCGGGCTTCAGAATGCCGGCGCCGGCGTAGATGAAGGGGCTCATGTCGCGCTCGGCGACGCGGCGCAGGCGGCCCTCGCGGTCCATGGTGAAGTCGCCGCGCCCCTCGTAGCCGGTGGCTTGCCGCATCTCGGCGATGAGGAGGGCCATGTCGGCGTCCGCCGGGTTCCAGAGATCGGCGAGAAGGTCGAGGTTGTCGCGGTAGCCGTCGATCCAGAACGTGTCGGAATTGATGAGATAGAACGGATCGTCGCCGAGCAGCGGCAGGGCGCGCACGATGCCGCCGCCCGACTCGAGCAGCCTGTCGCTCTCGTCGGAGACGACGACCTCCATGTCGCGGCGCTTGCGCAGGTGGGCGCGCATCAGGTCGGCCATATAGTGGACGTTGACCACGACGCGCTCGACGCCGTTGCGGGCGAGCGCGTCGAGCCCGTAGTCGATCAGCGCCTTGCCGCGGATTTCGACGAGGGGCTTGGGGATGGTCGAGGTGATTGGGCGCATGCGCTTGCCGAGGCCTGCGGCGAGGATCATCGCGGTCTTCGGCTTGGGCGCGCGGGGAGGACGGGCGGGAATGATGCGGGCGTTCACGTCTGGCTCGTATCGGAAGGGGCGTCTTGGTCGGCCAGAATCTGCCACGCTTCGTAGAGGCGTGCCAGTTCGCCGAGCGACGGATGGCTTAGCGTTTTCTTGAGATAGGCTTTAATCCGCGGAATGTGACGCAGGTATTGCGGCTTGCCATCCCGGCGCAGGAGGCGAACGAAGATGCCGAGGATCTTGGTCTGGCGCTGCGCGGCCATGATGGCGTAGGCGGTCTCGAAACCGGCCACGTCGAAGTCCGGGTCGGTGGCGCGGCGCGCGGCGACATAGGCAGTGCGAAGCCGAGCCTCCAGCTCGGGCTCGATGGTGACGCGCGGATCGTGGGCGAGGGCGGCCACGTCGTAGGCGGACGGGCCGACCATGGCGTCCTGGAAGTCCAGGAAGGCGATGCGGTCGAGCCCGGTTTCGCCCGCGCGCCAGATGAGGTTCGGCGCCTGCACGTCGCGCTGGACGATGTGGCGCTCGGCCGTGTCGAGGATCGTGAAGAGTCGGTTCCAGACCGCTTCGAATTCCGCCCGCTCGGCCTCCGTCGCGGGCCGGCCGAAGACATGGGGCACATACCAGTCGAGGAGGAGGCTGGCCTCGATGGCCATGGCGGCATGATCGAAGGGGGGCACGTCGTAGGGGCGGCCGTCCGGCAATCGGAGATGCCCGTCGAACGGCGTCGCGTGGAGATGGGCAAGCGCCAGCATCGCCGCTTCGTAGCGCTCCGGGATCGGCCGGCCGGCCGCGTCGAGCACGCCCTCGCGACCTAGGTCTTCCATCAGCACGAAGCCGCGGGCCGTATCGAAGGCGTGGATGCGGGGCGTCACGAGGCCGCGTGCGCGCAACGCCTCGGCCACGGCCACAAAGGGTACGGTGTTGCGGGCCGAGCGCGCGATCTCGGCATAGGCGCGGCCGTCCCGCACCGGCGGACCCAGGACGAGATCCGGCGAATCCATCAGGATCAGCGGCCGCCCGTCTCGGGCAGTGAGCACCTCGTAGCGGCGCGCCGAGGCGTCGCCGGGAAAGGGCACACGCTCGGCACCGCCTTGCGCGGCGGCTTCGAGAAAGGCCATCAACGCCATGGGACGATCGAGGCGGGCGGCCATCTCCGGCAGGGCCGCGAGCACCGCCTGCCGCCCGCCGCCCGGCGTATCGGTCAGGGTCAGGCGGAGATTGGCGACGCGCAGGATCTCCTGCGCCTGCTCCGGCCATTCAGCCAGCACGATCCCGGCCTCCGCCGCCTCCTCGAAGCCGAGTTCGACCAGCTCTTCCGGATCGGACAGGCGGTAGAGGTCGAAATGGCTGATGCGCGGGCGCGTCGGGTAGATCTGGACCAGCGTATAGGTGGGCGAGGGGACCTCGAGATCCGGATCGCCCGCCACCGCGCGGATGAGCGCGCGCGCGAGCGTCGTCTTGCCGGCGCCGAGCGGTCCGGACAGGGCGAGGACGTCCCCTGTTCCGAGGAGAGGAGCAAGGACGGCGGCGAGGCGCCGTGTCGCCGCTTCGTCGGGAAGGTCGAGGGTGAAGCTGTGCGTCTCGTCTCCGGCGCCGCCGGGGGCGGTGCTCATTCGGCGGCGAGGTCCCGTTCGTCGCGGGCGAGCGGGAAGCGGCAGAGCACGGTGGTGCCGCCCTTCGGACCGGACTGGATCTCGACCTTGCCGCCGTGCAGCTCGACGAAGGAGCGCACGATCGAGAGGCCGAGTCCGGCGCCGGACTGGCGGCCGCCCGACGGGTTGGTCTCGAAGCGCTCGAACAGGCGGGCGACCTCGCCGGGCGCGATGCCCGGCCCGTGGTCGGCGACGCTGAACACCATCTCGCCGTTGCTCCGCACGGCCCTGAGGTTCACCACCGAGCCGGCCGGAGCGAAGTTGGCCGCGTTGGACAGGAGATTGAACAGGATCTGCGTGACGCGGTGCCCGTCGGCCCGGAAGGTCGAGCCGGCCCGGCTGAGATCGATGTTGAGGATGATGTCGTTCTCGCGGAACCGGTCGCGCACCGCCTCGGCGGCGTGCTCCACGGTGCCGGCGACGTCGACATCCGTCAGGTCGAGATCCATGATGCCGGCGTCGATCGTCGCCAGATCCAGGATGTCGTTGACGATGGTCAGGAGCGAGGAGGTCGAGGTGCCGATATAGTCGAGATATTCCGACTGCCGGTCGTTGAGCGGTCCCGTCTCGGGCGAGCGCAGGAGCGCGGAGAAGCCGATGATGTTGGTGAGCGGTGAGCGCAGCTCGTAGTTGACGTGCTGGACGAAGTCGCTCTTCAGGCGCGCGGCGTTCTCCAGAGCTTCGTTCCGCTCGCGCAGCATGCGCTCGGCCTCGCGCGCGTCGGAAATGTCGGTGAAGGTGAGCATGGTCTGCCCGCCCGGCAGCGGCACCACGCCATAGGCCTGCACGCGGCCGTCGGAGAGCTCGATCTCGCCGCTTTCGGCCTCGCGCGCGCCTTCGTCGAAGGCGGTGACGGCATGGGCGAAGGTGGCCCAGCTCGGGCCTGGCTCGTTGCCCTGGCCCGGCCGGATCGACACGGAGGCGGTGGCGGCGAAAGCGCGGATGTGGGGCTTGGCGGCGAGGAACTCAGCCGAAAGGCCCCAGAGCTCGGCGAAGATCGGGTTGGACAGACGCAGGCGCCCGTCCTGGCCGAACACGGCGACGCCCTCGCGCAGGAAGTCCAGCGTCTCGCCCTGGAGGCGGACCAGCGAGTTCAGGCGCGATTCGAGCTGCAGCTTCTCGGTCAGGTCCTCGAACACCCAGCTCGCGCCGCCGCGCGGCTCGGGGCTGGCGAAGACGCGGAGCGTGCGCCCGTCGGTCAGGTGCCAGAGGGCTTCGGTCGGCTGCGTGGCGCGGTGGGCGGCCAGGATGTCGGCCTTGACGTCGCGCAAGGGGCGGTCGTCCGGCAGGATGCCGCGCGAGCGGAGCTGGTCGAGGATGCCGATATGGTCGGGCGCGGTCTCGAGATAGGTCGTCGAGAGGTCGAACAGGCGCGCGAAGGCGGCGTTGTGATAGAGAAGGCGCGTCTTCTCGTCGAAACGCGCGATGGCGGTGGTGAGCTGGTCCAGCGTCTCCGAATGCGAGCGCACGGTCTCGGTCAGCTCGCGGCGGATCGCCTCGGCGTCGGACACGTCGACGGCCAGACCGGCCGAGCCGAAGGGACCTGCGGCGTCCACGACCTGGAAGTTGCGGCGGTCGGCCTCGACCACGGCGCTCAGGCGGTCGGCGAAATGGCCGGAATGGCGGCGCTGCACCACGATGCGGGCGCGATCCTGTTCGTTCAGGAACTCGGTCTGGCCCGTGACGGCGCTGGTGACGCCGGGAGCATCCACCGCCCGCGCATAGGCGTCGTTCACCCAGATCAGCCGCTCGTCCTCGTCCCGCACCCACATCGGCACGGGGGCGGCGTCGAACAGGGCCTGCATGGTCTCGATCATGCCGTTGGTGCGGGCGTGCTCGACCTTGAGGGCGGCCAGTTCCTCGCGCAGGCCCGAAAGGGGCGTGAAGCGCACGGTGGCGAGCGCGCCGACGGTGCGTCCGCTCGCCTCAATCAGCCGCCCGTCGGGCCGCTCGATCTCCAGGCGGAAGGTCTCGGCGCGGTGGCGGAGCTGAAGGATCGCGGCTTCGAGGCGGCGCGCCTCCTCCGTTCCCATCCAGGCCTCGAAGGCGAGGAAGGCCGCGGGCTCGGCGGGGATGCCGAGGTTCTTGGGCAGAGCGCCGATCACGTCCGACGCGCCCTGGCCGGCATAGACGAGCAGGCGCTGGTGGTCGTCGGTGAGGAGCCCCGCGCGGCGCTCGGCCTCGGTCATCGCGTCGGCGAGTTCGGCACGCAGCCGGGCGTTTTCGTCGGCCGTGGCGGCCTGCTGGCGGATCAGCCAGACGGCGGCGATCATCGCGGCGCCGATCGTGAGGGCGATCAGGGCGAGATAGAGAAGCGGATCGGCGGCCGCGGGACTGCCAGCCCCTTGCGCGCGGGCGGGTACGGCCAGAAGCAGGGCGCCGGGAAGCGCGAGGCCGAGCGAGGCGACGGGCACCGGGCGCCGCCAGCCTTTTCGACATGATTCGTTCGAGCGGATCCCCCGATCCACCCCCATCGATTCGCGCGTCCGCATCGCGTCCTTTCAGTCGCCCCCAGAAGGGCGATTGTCCCCGTCATGCCTGCCGCTCCCCAACGGCGGGCAGGAGGAGAATCTAAACGGTGGATAACCGTCCGCAAAGCGCGGAACGGACACGGTGGGCAAAAAAGAAATGGCGCCGAGGGGGTTGCCCCCGGCGCCATCTTGCTATCCGTCCCCACGCCTCGCGCGAGGGGCGAAAGGCCGTCAGTAGCGGTAGTGTTCAGCCTTGAACGGGCCCTGCGGCGTCACGCCGATATAGGCGGCCTGCTCGTCCGACAGGGTCGAGAGCCTTGCGCCGAGCTTGTCGAGGTGAAGGCGCGCGACCTTCTCGTCGAGGTGCTTCGGCAGGACGTAGACCTGGTTCTGATACTGGTCGCCCTTGGTGAAGAGCTCGATCTGCGCCAGCGTCTGGTTGGTGAAGGAGGCCGACATCACGAAGGACGGATGGCCGGTCGCGTTGCCGAGGTTGAGGAGGCGGCCTTCCGATAGGAGCAGCATGCGCTTGCCGTCGGGGAAGGTCACCATGTCGACCTGCGGCTTGATGTTGGTCCAGGTCAGGTTACGCAGCGCCGCGACCTGGATCTCGTTGTCGAAGTGGCCGATATTGCCGACGATGCACATGTCCTTGACCATGCGCATCGTGTCGAGGGTCACCACGTCCTTGTTGCCGGTCGTCGTGATGATGATGTCGGCGGTCGGGGCGGCGTCCTCCAGGGTCACGACCTCGAACCCGTCCATCGCCGCCTGGAGCGCGCAGATCGGATCGACCTCCGTCACCTTGACGCGGGCGCCCGCGCCCTGGAGCGAGGCGGCCGAGCCCTTGCCGACGTCCCCGTAGCCGCAGACCACCGCGACCTTGCCGGCCATCATGACGTCGGTGGCGCGGCGGATGCCGTCGACCAGCGATTCCTTGCAGCCGTACTTGTTGTCGAACTTCGACTTCGTCACCGAGTCGTTGACGTTGATCGCGGGGAAGGGGAGAAGCCCCTTCTTCTGCAGCTGATAGAGGCGGTTGACGCCCGTGGTCGTCTCCTCCGTCACGCCCTTGATGGCGTCGCGCTGGCGCGCGAAGAAGCCGGGCGTCGCCGCGAGGCGCTTGCGGATCTGCGCGAAGAGGACTTCCTCCTCCTCGGAGCCGGGGTTCTTCAGGATGTCCTCGCCGGCCTCGGCGCGGGCGCCGAGGAGGATGTACATCGTGGCGTCGCCGCCGTCGTCGAGGATCATGTTCGAGGGCTCGCCGTCCGGCCACTGGAAGATCCGGTCGGTGTAGTCCCAGTATTCCTCCAGGCTCTCGCCCTTCACGGCAAAGACCGGGGTGCCGGTCGCGGCGATCGCGGCGGCGGCGTGATCCTGCGTCGAGAAGATGTTGCAGGAGGCCCAACGGACCTTGGCGCCCAGCGCCTGCAGCGTCTCGATCAGGACGGCGGTCTGGATGGTCATGTGGAGCGAGCCGGTGATGCGCGCGCCTTTGAGCGGCTGTTCGGCGCCGAACTCGGCCCGGCAGGCCATGAGGCCCGGCATCTCGGTCTCGGCGATGTCGAGTTCCTTGCGGCCCCAATCGGCCAGCGAGAGATCCTTGACGACGAAATCGCCATTGGCTGCGATCATGAGAGGGCTCCTTGGGCTCGGGCGACGGCACGCGCGGACAGCTGCCAGGCCGCGGCCGATCTGGTCGCTTCCTTAGCAGGCCCGGCGATATAAGGAAATCCTTATATCGTTATCTCGCGGCTTGGCAGGGGGGCGTCAGCACTCCTCGCCGAAGCGATCCGCCACCAGCGCGGCGATGGCCGCGACGGCCTCGCCAGCGTCCTGGCCCTCGGCGCGAATGTCGATCGTCGTGCCCTGGCCGGCGGCCAGCATCATCAGCCCCATGATCGACTGGCCGCCCACCGACAGGCCCTCGCGCGAGATGGTGATCTCGCATTCGAACCGCTCGGCGAGCTGGACGAACTTGGCGGAGGCGCGGGCATGGAGGCCCTTGCGGTTGACGATGGTCAGGGTCTGCTCGACCGCTCCGTCGGAGGACGAGCCGGGAAGCGTGGGATCGGCCGGCGAGGTGAGGGGTCCTGACTTGTCCATGGCTCGGCCGCCGATGTTCCGTGAGGGGTTGAAGAGCTATTTGCCGCTGAGGATGCGACTGGCGACGGCGATGTACTTGCGCCCCGCCTCCTGAGCCGCAACCAGGGCGGCATCCATCGGCTTCTCGCCGCGCACGCTGGCGAGCTTGATCAGCATGGGAAGATTGACGCCCGCCAGGACGTCGATGTCGCCCTCGTCCATCACGGAGATGGCGAGGTTCGAGGGCGTGCCGCCGAACATGTCGGTCAGGATGATGACACCCTTCCCCCGTTCGGCGTCCCGCACCGCCTGGAGAATGTCGAGGCGTCGCTGCTCCATGTCGTCGTCCGGCCCGATGCAGATCGTCTCGAACGCCTCCTGGCGGCCGACCACATGCTCGACGGCGAGCTTGAATTCACGCGCGAGCTGGCCATGCGTCACCAGCACCAGTCCAATCATACGCCGAACATCCCGGGCTCCGCCGCTTGCTTGAGCAGAGGATTGTGCGCTTGCGGCCAGATTGCTGCAAGACGCAGCACGACACAACACTCGGAATCTTTCCAAAAGCGGGCGAAGAGCCTGTGCGACAAGGGGTGCGGGCTGCTCACGAAGCTGGGAGCCGTTCTGCTGCAATGCAGAATCAGGAGGCAGGACTGCCTTTCCAGAAGGCGTCGGAGCCTGCGAGTGTCAGGAGCACGTCGGCTCCGAAGGCGGGATCGCGCTCGGGCAGACGGATCCGCCGCAGGCCGAGGCCCGCGACCTCGACCCTTTCGCCGGGATCGGGCAGGCGCTCGATGCGGTCGCGTGGACCGAGGTCCACGACGAGGTGGAGGCGCGTCTCCGCTACGTGGCGCTCGGTCAGAATGCCGACGCCCCGGATCTCGATCAGCCCGGCGATCGCCTTCGGCGCACGGGCGACGAGGAAGCCGCTCTCGTGATGGATAAGGACCTGGTCGTCGGCCACCAGCGCCGCTTCGAGCCCCGCAGCTTCCGCCCGGCGCAGCACGGACAGGGCAAGCGACGACTTGCCGCTTCCCGAAGGCCCGCGGACGAGGAGCCCGCGTCCGTCAAGCCGCAGCGCGGTGGCGTGGACGTTGGCGGCTTCGCTCACGTCTCGGCCGGAAGCTTCACGATGAACCGGGCGCCCGCGATGCCGCCCGCCGCTCCGGCGTCCGGGATGTTCTCGGCAAAAATCGTCCCGCCATGGGCCTCGACGATCTGGCGCGAGATCGACAGGCCGAGGCCGGAATTCTGGCCGAAGGATTCGGCCCCGGGGCGGTCGGTGTAGAAGCGCTCGAAGATGCGGTCGATCTTCTCGGCTTGGATGCCCGGCCCGTTGTCCTCGATGGTGACGACACAGTCGCGGGGGCGGCGCTGGAGATGGACCGTGATCCGCCCGCCCATCTCCGGCACGAAGGACCGGGCGTTGTCGATCAGGTTGGTGAAGACCTGGCTGAGGCGCAGGTCATGGCCGGCGACCTTGTAGCTCTTGCCCGCCGGCGGCGGCGCGACGGTGAGATCGATCGCGATCGTCTGGCCGGGCTTCAGATGCGCGCGCGCGCCGTCCACCACCGAACCGACGAGACCGGCGAGATCGACCTCGCCAGCGACCTCGCGAGCGAGCTCCGCGTCGAGGCGCGAGGCGTCGGCGATGTCGGTGATCAGCCGATCGAGGCGCCTCACGTCGTGCTGGATGACCGCGAGCAGGCGCTCGCGCGAGTTCTCGTTGCGCGCGAGCGGCAGCGTCTCGACGGCCGAGCGGAGCGAGGTGAGAGGGTTCTTCAGCTCGTGGCTGACGTCGGCCGCGAAGCTTTCGATCGCGTCCATCCGAGCGTAGAGGGCGTTGGTCATGTCGCGGATGGCGGAGGCGAGATGCCCGACCTCGTCGGCGCGATCGCCGAAGTCGGGGATCTCCTCGCGCGCGGTGACGCCCCGGCGCACGCGGATGGCGGCGGCCGAGAGGCGCCGGAGCGGGGTCGCAATGGTGGAGGCGAGAAGCGCCGACAGGATCACCGTCACCAGGGCGGCGACAGCGAAGGTGCGCACGATCGCCATGCGCTCGGCCTGGACGATCTTGTCGATGTCCCCGCCCTGCGTCGACAGGAGAAGCACGCCGAGCACGGCACGGAAGCGCTGGATGGGCACCGCGACCGAGACGATCAGCTCGCCGTTCTCCGTCGAGCGCACCAGGGCGCGCGGCCCGCCGGTCAGGGCGCTCATGACTTCCGGATAGGTCGAGCCCGAACCGCCCGGCGTTTCCTTGTAGACCGGCAGATCGCCGTGGCCGAGAAGCTTGCCGGTCTCGCGGCTGATCCAGGCGAAGATGCCGCTTTCCTCCTCGCCCTCCACCGGCGGCAGGTCGTAGCGCAGGATCTGGCCGCGCGAATAGAGATGGCGCGAATCCAGGATGAGGTTGGCGTCGCGGTCGTAGAGACGCGCGCGCGTGCGGGTCGGCGAGATCAGGCGTCGCAGGAGCGGGGCGACACGCTCGGGGTTGATCGGGAAGTCCAGCGATTCCGACAGGTCCGGGTTCGGCTGCAGCGTCGCGCCGGCCTGAAGTTCCAGAAGCCGCTCGGGGTCGATGTTGATGGAATCGGTCTCCACCGTCGCCGAGGACGCGATCGCACTGGCGATGATCTCGCCCTGCGTCAGGAGGCTTTCCACGCGCGCGTCGATGAGGCCGGCGCGGAACTGGTTGAGATAGAGGATGCCGGAGACGAGGACGATCAGCGCGACGAGGTTGAGGAAGACGATGCGCCGCGTCAGCGAGGAGAAGATCGAGTGGCCGAGCAGGCGGCGGAAGCGGATGGCGAGGCGCCGCACGAAGGGCGCGCGCTTCCAGCGCAGGACGCGCCTCCGCACCGCGCCGCGCGCCGCCTCGCCTGTGCCCGTCGCCGACAAGCCCGACCGTCCGTCAGACTTCGCGGAAGCGGTAGCCCACGCCGTAGAGCGTCTCGATCATGTCGAAGTCGTCGTCGATCGCCTTGAACTTCTTGCGCAGGCGCTTGATGTGGCTGTCGATGGTGCGGTCGTCGACATAGACCTGCTCGTCGTAGGCCGCGTCCATCAGCGCGTCGCGGCTCTTCACGACGCCGGGCCGCTGCGCCAGCGAATGGAGGATGAGGAACTCGGTGACAGTCAGCGTCACCGGTTGACCCATCCAGGTGCAGGTGTGGCGCTCCTGGTCCATCACGAGCTGGCCGCGCTCCAGCGAAGCCTCGGCGACCGCGCCCGGCTTGCCGCCGACGGCCTCGCGCGGGGCGCCGCGACGCAGGATGGCGCGCACGCGCTCGACCAGGAGACGCTGCGAGAAGGGTTTGCGGATATAGTCGTCGGCGCCCATCTTGAGGCCGAACAACTCGTCGATCTCCTCGTCCTTGGAGGTAAGGAAGATCACGGGAAGGTCGCTCTTCTGGCGCAGGCGCCGCAGAAGCTCCATGCCGTCCATGCGCGGCATCTTGATGTCGAAGATCGCCAGATGCGGCGGGCGGGCGGACAGGCCCTCCAGCGCCGAGGCGCCGTCGGTATAGGTCTCGACGCGATAGCCCTCGTTCTCCAGCGCGATCGACACCGAAGTCAGGATGTTGCGGTCGTCATCCACCAGCGCGATCGTCGGCATTTCGTCTCAACTCCTATTCCAGCCAGCGGCCAGCGCGCCATGGAAACCCGAAAGAGGGGCGCCCGAACGCTTCGTGCCCGCATCGTCGCCGATGCGGGCCGATGCCCTTCTGGAAGGGAAATGTGGCGTTCGTGACGCTTTTGCAACGCCTTTTATGGTTTCGAGCCCCGACGGAGGCCGACGGACGCCGGGGTCAGAGCTTGACCTTGACGTTCTCCGTCGTGTCCGGGCGCGGCTTGTCGCCGACATAGGCCTTGGCGAATTCCCAGGCCTGCGTGATCTTGTTGGAGGTCACGTCCCAGATTTCGGCCTGGCTCGGGCGGATGACGAGGACGGCCGTGTTGGGATCGTCCTTGCCGCCGGGCATCCAGGCCTCGGCCTGCGGATCCCAGACCTCCTCGATCCGGGCGCGGTCGGTGGTGACGCTCGCCGTGCCCGACACGGCCACGTACTCGTTCTTCTCGACGAAGGAGCAGGCGACCTGATCGTCGGCCGAGACCTCATCCACCTTGTGGGAGTTGCGGTCGGTCACGAAGAGAATCTCGCCGCGCTCGCGCGAGATCTTCGGCGCCATCGGACGCGCGCGCAGCTTGCCGCCGTCGCGCGTTGTGACCATGCAGGTCTGGAAGTCGCCGATCATGTCCCAGAACTTCTCGTTGGCCGACTCGGGCATGTCCCGTCCTTTCATCAATGCTTCGGACATCCTCAACGCGTCATGGCCCGAAAGGTGCCGTCGGGCTGCACGACCCGAGTCTTCCGCAGCCGTCGGGCCGCCGAGCGTTCGGTGACGAAATTATTTTGCTGGGGTTAATCCGATTGAAGTCCGCCGTTGAACCGATTTAGTCGGCACAGGTTGCGGTTTAAATCGTTTTATATTTCCGATTGCATGTATTCCTAAGAGTTTTCGCCCGTTGCCGTCTTCTGTGTTCAAGGATATTTGCTTGGCCAACCGGAGCGTTCCGGCGATCCCAAGGGAAACAGCGACATGGAAGAATTCGGGCTCCGCAATCCCGCTCGCGGTATCGAGACGACCGGTCTTGCGAACCTGTCGTCGCTGCGTTGGAATCTGGGCGAAAGCGAACTCGTCGAAACGGCCATCCGCCGCGGCGAGGGTAAGCTCACCGCGCAAGGCGCGCTGGTCGTCACCACCGGGCAGCACACCGGCCGCAGCCCGAAGGACAAGTTCGTCGTGCGCGACGAGACCACCGAGAGCCGCATCTGGTGGGACAACAACAAGCCGATGGCTCCGGATGCCTTCGAGCGCCTCTATGCCGACTTCAAGGCTCATGCCGAGGGGCGCGACCTCTTCGTGCAGGACCTCGTCGGCGGCGCCGATGCCGGGAACGCTATCAAGGTGCGCGTCGTGACCGAGTTCGCCTGGCACTCGCTGTTCATCCGCAACCTCCTGATCCGCCCCGAGAAGGCGGAGCTGGAAGGCTTCGCGCCGGAACTGACGATTATCGACCTGCCGTCCTTCAAGGCGGATCCGGAGCGTCACGGCTGCCGCACCGAGACGGTGATCGCTTGCGACTTCACGCGCAACATCATCCTGATCGGCGGAACGACCTATGCCGGCGAGATGAAGAAGTCGGTCTTCACCGTCCTCAACTACCGCCTGCCCGAGACCGGCGTCATGCCCATGCACTGCTCGGCCAATGTCGGCCCGAACGGGGATGCCGCCGTGTTCTTCGGCCTGTCCGGCACCGGCAAGACGACGCTTTCGGCCGACCCGACCCGCACGCTGATCGGCGACGACGAGCACGGCTGGGGCGAGAACGGCATCTTCAACTTCGAGGGCGGCTGCTACGCCAAGACGATCCGCCTGTCGGCCGAGGCCGAGCCGGAAATCTTCGCCACCACGCGCATGTTCGGCACGGTGCTCGAGAACGTCGTGCTCGACGAGAAGCGCGTGCCCGATTTCGACGACGGCTCGCTGACCGAGAACACCCGTGCGGCCTATCCGCTGCACTTCATCCCGAACGCCAGCGATACCGGCCTCGGCGCCCATCCGAAGAACATCATCATGCTGACGGCCGACGCTTTCGGCGTGATGCCGCCGATCACCAAGCTGACGCCCGAACAGGCGATGTACCACTTTCTGTCCGGCTACACGGCCAAGGTCGCGGGCACGGAGAAGGGTGTGACGGAGCCGGAGGCGACCTTCTCGACCTGCTTCGGCGCGCCCTTCATGCCGCGCCATCCGGCCGAGTACGGCAACCTCCTGCGCGACCTGATCGCGGGTCACGGCGTCGACTGCTGGCTGGTCTCGACGGGCTGGACCGGCGGTGCCTACGGCACGGGCCGCCGGATGCCGATCAAGGCGACGCGCGCGCTTCTCGCCGCTGCCCTCGACGGCTCGCTCAAGAGCGCCGAGTTCCGCACCGATCCGAACTTCGGCTTCCAGGTGCCGGTCGCGGTGCCGGGCGTCGACAGCGCCATCCTCGACCCGCGCTCCACCTGGAGCGATCCGGCCGCCTACGACGCACAGGCCAAGCGCCTGGTCGGCATGTTCCGCGCGAACTTCGAAAAGTTCGAGGATCACGTGGACGCGAGCGTCGTGAACGCCTCGCCGGTCCTGGCGCTGGCCGCCGAGTAAGACACCAAGCCTCTGGGAGGAGGATGGGGCTCGCAACCTTCGGGTTGCGGGCCTTCTTTGTTTGCGGCAACCACGCGCGGGCAGGCGCGTTGCCGCGCGAGTTCCCGAGGAGATCGAATCATGCCGGAGCCGGACAGAGCCAAGGGTCTCCCCGTCACGGCCCGCATCACGATTCCCGACGACGAACTGTCCGAGAGCTTCATCCGCGCAGCCGGACCCGGCGGCCAGAACGTCAACAAGGTCGCGACCGCGGTGCAACTGCGCTTCGAGGCGGCAGGGTCGAGCGTCCTGTCCGACGAGGTCAAGGCGCGGCTCATGCGTCTGGCCGGCCAGCGGGCGACCAAGGCGGGACAGATCCTGATTGAGGCGTCCCGCTTCCGCACGCAGGAGCGCAACCGCGAGGACGCGCGCGAGCGGCTCGTCGCGCTCGTGCGCGAGGCCCTCGTGCCGCCCCCGCCGCCCCGCAAGAAGACGAAGCCGACGCGGGGCTCGGTGGAGCGGCGGCTGGAGGCCAAGAAGGGCCGCTCGACCGTGAAGCGGATGCGCGGGCGCGTGGACGATTGAAAAAAAATTCTGACCCGAGCTGCATCCGTCGCCGCATCCGGCCTCGTAGCTCCTGTCGACCCCGCCAGCCGGGGCAACCAACAGGGGAAACGGACCCATGATCTCCAAGCTCGCTCGCAGTGCCGTCGTCGCCTCGCTTCTCGTCGGCTCGGCCGGCCTCGCGATGGCCAAGGACAAGGTGGTCGAGGTCGGGGGCGCGCCGATGTACGCCTCCAAGACGATCGCCGAGAACGCGCCGAACGCCGGCAATCTGAAGACCCTGGTGGCGGCCGTGAAGGCGGCCGGCCTCGTGAAGACGCTGGACGGCAAGGGTCCCTTCACGGTCTTCGCCCCGACCGACGCGGCCTTCGCCAAGCTGCCGGCCGGCACCGTGGAGACGCTGGTCAAGCCCGAGAACAAGGCGATGCTGACCAAAATCCTCACCTATCACGTGGTGCCGGCCGAGGCGACGTCGGCCGCCGCCATGAAGATGATCAAGGACGACGGCGGCAAGCACGTGGTGAAGACCGTCGAGGGCGAGACCCTGACGCTCGCCATGAAGGGCAAGAAGCTGACGGTCACCGACGCCAAGGGCCATGTGGCGACCGTGACCCAAGCGGACGTGATGCAGAAGAACGGCGTCGTGCACGTCATCGACACCGTGCTGATGCCCTGATCGCATCCCATGGATTTCGGGCGGCCTCGCGTCCATATGGGGCGAGGCCGCCTTTGTCGTTTTCATCGCATTCGGGAGCGTCCTCCATGCAGCGCAGACAGTTCCTTTTCGGGCTCGCGGCGTCCGGCCTCGCGTTGTCGGCGGGCATCGCGCGGGCCGAGAGCTTTCCCTTCACCTTGAGCGACGAGGACTGGCGCAAGCGCCTGTCGTCGGATCAGTACGCCGTGCTGCGCCAGGAGGCGACGGAGCGGCCCTATTCGAGCCCGCTCAACGCGGTGAAGACGAGCGGCCTGTTCCACTGCGCCGGCTGCGACAACACGCTCTATTCCTCGGCGACCAAGTTCGATTCCGGCACCGGATGGCCGAGCTTCTGGGCGCCGGTCGCCGGCGCGATCGGCAACCGGACGGACTATCTCCTGGTCTATCCCCGCACGGAGGTACACTGCGCCAACTGCGGCGGCCATCTCGGCCACGTCTTCGACGACGGCCCGCCGCCCACCGGAAAGCGCCACTGCATCAACGGCGTGGCGCTGCAGTTCAAGCCGGGTCCGGTGACCTGAGGCGGCAAGGTTTCGTCAATCTTTGGGGCGCTGAATGGTGTCGGGGCCGCGAAGGGTCGGCATGCATTGAACGGAGCCCTTCGGGTCGCCATATCTCGGACAGGTCGAGCGGGGTGCCGCACGAGGGCCCCGACCGACAAGTCGCTTGAGACAAGGGCTTGCCGTGACATGAACAGGATGACGCCGTTTTCCAGTCCGCTGCTCCTCGGTTTCGACGGGGTGGAGCGGATGCTCGAGCGGATGGGGAAGGCCAGCGACGGCTATCCCCCGTTCAACATCGAGCGCATCCGCGCCCCCAGTGAGCGCCAAGGCGCCGCAGGGGACGGCAAGCTGGGGGGCGAACCCGCCATTCGCATCACGCTTGCGGTGGCCGGCTTCCAGCCGGACGATCTCGAGATCACGACGGAAGACAATCAGCTCACCATCCGGGGCTCGCAGAGCGACCGGGAGGAGAGGGATTTCCTGCACCGGGGCATCGCCGCGCGCCAGTTCCAGAAGAGCTTTCTCTTCGCCGACGGCATGCGGATCCTGGGAGCCCAGCTGAAGAACGGTCTTCTGATGATCGATCTCGTCAAGCCCGAGCCCGAACGCGTGGTGAAAAAGATCGAGATCGTCGTCGAGGATTGAAACCTCGGACCCGATCTCCCGTTTGCCTCTTCAGGAGACGCAACATGACCCGAACGAATTCCATCGCCCCGGTTTCCCAGTCCGACCTCGCCTCCATCGGCGAGGGCCACCTGGCCTATCTCCGCCGCATGTCGTCCGACGACATCCGCGCCCGTTTCCCCTCCGCCCAGTCGATTCGCCCGGGCCTCAAGCTCTGGGCCTTGTTCTCGGCCGACGGCACGCCGCTGGCCGTGTCCGACGATCGCGGGTCGATCCTGGCGAGCGCCACCGAGAACGAACTGATGACGGTCAGCATCCACTGAACCGTCCACGATCGCGAGACCGTCGAGACCGGCCGGGCCTGCCCCGCGCCGGTCTTTTCGTATGGGGATCAGGCCGCGTGGGGCGGCGCCTGGCGCGTCATCAAATGATGGAGAGAACTCGCGTCGCGCGAGGCGCGCAACTCGTCCACCGTGCGCGGATCGCGCAGCAGGCGCGCGATCTTGGACAGCGCCTTGAGATGGTCGGCGCCCGACCCTTCCGGCGCGATCAGCAGGAAGACGAGGTCCACCGGCTGGTCGTCGAGCGATTCGAAGTCGATCGGCTTGGCGAGGCGCGCGAAGACGCCCTGGATGCGCCCGACGCCCGCCAGCTTGCCATGGGGAATGGCGATGCCGTGTCCGATCCCGGTGGAGCCGAGCTTCTCGCGCGCCACCACGGTCTCGAAGATGTCCCGCGCCTCCAGGCCGCAAAGGGCCGCAGCCCGTTCCGAGAGTTCCTGCAGGACCTGCTTCTTGGAGTGGGCTTTGAGAGAGGGAAGGATCGCCTCCTCCCGGATCAGATCGGACAGCTCCACGTCGTCAATGCCTTCCGCTCGCCCGGTTCGCGCCGCCCATCGGAGGCGGAGCGTGCCGGATAGACCTTGCGCGGCCCTTCCCGGACGCGCGCCGACGGACAGCGGCCGGAGCGGAGCTCCGGCCGGTTACCCGTGCGGCGGGTATCAGACCCTGGCCCGCAATGTCGAGGGGTCGATCCAGCCGACGTTCCCGTCCGGGCGGCGGTAGACGATGTTGACCTCCTCCGTGGCGCCGTTCTTGAAGACGACGACGGGGCCGTCCCGGCGGTCGAGTTCCATGACGGCGTTGGCGACGCTCATCGTGCCCATGACCAGCGATGTCTCCGCGATCACGGCCGGGGCGAAGTCCTCGGGCACCTCGTCCGTCTCGTCGGGCACGGCCGAAATGACGGTATAGGCGATCTCGCGCGAACCCGCGGCGCTCGCCTTGTGGTCCTTCAGGCGCCGCTTGTAGCGTCGCAGGCGCTTCTCGATCTTCTCCGAGGCCTCCAGGAAGCTGGATTCAGGGTCGTGGGTATCGGCGGTGGCCTGGAAGTAGACGCCGCTGTCCAGATGGAGGGTGATGTCGGCGCAGGTGCGCGCGCCCTCCTTGGACATGACGACGGCGCCGGAATAATTCCCGTCGAAGTACTTGGCGACCAAGTCGTTCAGCCGATCCTCGATGCGCGAGCGAAAGGCTTCGCCCACGTCCATGTGTCGGCCCGATACACGAAGTCCCATTCTGGTCTCCTTCCATTCGTCCGGCGACTGGCCCTCGAATGGTCGGTCGCCGTCTTCTCCAAGACTCTCCACGACCATTTCGTTCCGGCCCGCCGGGGGAATCATTCGATCCCAATTTGGCGGCGCGGCCAAGGCCCGACTACCGAAAATGCGATGGCCGTGAGGAGGCGGCTCCTAGCCGGCGAGGCGCCGGGCCTTCATCTCGCGCCGGCGTTGTACGGAGGAGGGGATTCCGAGCGCCTCGCGGTACTTGGCGACCGTGCGGCGGGCGAGCTCGATGCCCTCGCCGCCGAGCCGGGCCGCGATGTCGTCGTCCGACAGGACGCCCCCTGCGGCTTCGGCCGCGACCAGCGTGCGGATGCGCAACTTGACGCTCTCGGCCGAGTGCGCCTCGCCCCCGTCGCTGGCCGCGATGGCGCCGGAAAAGAACGCCTTCATCTCCATCGTGCCGCGGGGCGTGGCGAGATACTTGCCGGCCGTCACGCGGCTGATCGTGGATTCGTGCATGCCCACGGCCTCGGCGACGTCCATCAGCGTCATGGGCTTGAGGTGACCGCCGCCATGCCGAAGGAACGCGCCCTGGCGGCGCACGATTTCATCGGCGACCTTCAGGATGGTCCGGGCTCGCCCTTCCAGCGAGCGCTGAAGCCAGCCGGCCGACTGCCGGCACTGGGCGAGGAAGGCGCGCTCCTCGCCGCCGCGCGCCGAGGCCAGGCCGCTTTCGGCGCGGATGCGCAGCCGGGGAAAGGCGTCGGGGTTCAGCGCGACCGTCCAGCCCCCCGGCGCGCCCTTGTCTTGCGTCACCACCGCATCGGGCACCACGGCCGCCGGCGGGGCAAGCGAGAAGGCCGAGCCCGGGCGCGGATCGAGCGAGCGGATCTCGGCGAGAATCTCCAGGAGGTCTCCCTCGCTTTCGCCCGTCAGGCGTGACAGGGCGGCGAAGTCGCGGCGGGCCAGAAGCGGCAGGTTGGCGAGGACGCAGGCCATCACCGGATCCAGCCGGTCGCGCCGACGGAGCTGGATCGAGAGGCACTCCTCCAGCGAGCGCGCGAAGAGGCCCGCCGGCTCCGCCTCGTCCTGAAGGCGCCGCAGGAGCGGCAGGACCTCGTCCGGCAGGTCGAGGTCGGGAAACAGGAAGCCCGACGCGTCGAGATCGGCGAGCCAGACCTCCGCCAGGCGCCGTTCGTCGGCGCGAGCGAAGACCTCGGCGATTTCCGACAGGGCGTGGGCGTGGAGCGATGGCAGGTCCTCGCCGAGCCGCTCCTCCCAAGAGGCGCCGTCCGGAGCCGGCCCCGCTGAGGCGGCGCGGGGGAGATCAAGGAGTCGGTCGGCAGCGTCGGGGTGCCGTTCGCCCTCGGGGCCGGTGCCGTCGGAGAACGCCGCCCCGTCGTCCTGCCAGCCCGACAGCGGCGCGGGGTCGCCGACGGGCGCGGCGGACGGGGCCTCCGCCGGGGCGGGAGCGGCCGGCTCGGCGGGCGGGACGAGTTCCAGTAGCGGGTTGCCGTCCGCTTCGCCCTGGAGAAAGGCGAGAAGCTCGACATGGTGGAACTGCAGGAGCCGGATCGACTGCAGGAGCTGGGGCGTCATGGTGAGCGACTGGCTCTGACGCACTTGGAGGTTTATCGACAAGTTCACGGCGATCCTCCCTCCGGCAGCGCCCCGTCAGCCTGGGGCAAGCACCGGAAGGAAACTGGTCCGCATCTTGCTTGTCAAGAAAAACGCGCTAGCGCGGCGCGCGAAACCGTCAATAGGTGAACTGCTCGCCGAGATAGATCCGGCGCACGTCCGCATTGTCCACGATATCCTGCGGCGTGCCGTGGGTCAGCACCGCGCCGGCATGCATGATGTAGGCCCGGTCGATGAGCCCCAGCGTCTCGCGCACGTTGTGGTCGGTGATCAGCACGCCGATGCCGCGCCGGGTGAGATGGCGCACGAGCTCCTGGATGTCGGCGACCGCGATCGGGTCGACGCCCGCGAAGGGCTCGTCCAGGAGCATGAAAGTCGGGCGCGAGGCCAGAGCGCGGGCGATCTCGCAGCGCCGCCGCTCGCCGCCCGACAGGGCGGTGGAGGGCTGCTTGCGCAGGTGCCCGATGTGGAACTCCTCGAGAAGCGCCGTGAGCTGGCGCTCGCGCTCGGCCTTGTTCGGCTCCACCATCTCGAGCACGGCGCGGATGTTGTCTTCCACCGACAGGCCGCGGAAGATCGAGGCCTCCTGCGGCAGATAGCCGATGCCGAGCCGGGCGCGCCGGTACATCGGCACGCCGGTGATGTCGTGTCCGTCGAGTTCGATGCGCCCGCCGTCCACCGGCACGAGGCCGGTGATCATGTAGAAGCAGGTGGTCTTGCCGGCGCCGTTGGGGCCGAGCAGGCCGACCGCCTCGCCACGCCGCACGGCGACGTCCACGCTGTCCACCACCCGGCGGCCGCGATAGGTCTTGGTGATGCCGCGCGCGACCAGCGTGCCGCTGGACGGGTGCGCGCGGGTTTCGCCGGGCATCGCCGCCTCGCGCGGATCGCCGGGGAGCGGGGAAGGGAGGGTCTCGAACTGTGCGGCCACGTGTCGTCCGGTGTCGGGGCGGCCGGCGCGAGGCCGGCCCGCCTGGGAACGGGAGCGGGAAGGGGAGCTTAGTTGGTGCCCGGCGCGCCGCCGGCGCCCGGCGACAGGAGCATGCGCACCCGGCCGCCGCCGCCCGAGGCGCCGTTGCAGTTGTTGCTCTGGAGGCGCGCGACGCCCGTGTCCATCTGGATGCGCAGCACGCAGCCCGTCGCGACGTTCTTGCCCTGGCTGAGCACCACGTCGCCGGTCAGGAGCGCGACTTGCGTCTTCATGTCGAACTCCGCCTTGTTGGCGGTGGCCACCTGGTCGGCCGAGCGGATCGTCACCTTGCCGGTCGCCTCCAGGCGGCTGATGTCGCCCGAGCCGCCCGGCATGTTGGAGCGCTGCGCCGCCGGCTGGGCGCCGCCTTCGCCGTTGCGCACGTAGTAGACCAGGAGCTTCTCGGCGTTCATCGAGGTCTGGCCCTGCCGCACGCTGACGTCGCCGGAGAAGGTCGCGAGCGACTGGCCGTCGTCGACGTCGAGCTGGTTCGATTCGATGGCGACGGGCTGGTCGCCCTGCACCTGGAGGCCGCCGAAGGAGTTGCCGAAGCCTTGCGACTGTTCCTGCGCGGCGGCCGGTCCCGCGAGGCACAGGGCGCCGAGAACGGCTGCGAGGACGGGCAGTTTGTGGGTGGGGGTCATTGTCCGGGCTCGCTCGTGGGGGCGTCGCCCCCGTTGGAAAGGGACTGCGGAAGAAGGGTCAGCTTGACGCGGTTGCCGAAGGACAGCGTCTTGCCGCCGTTCGAGATGGAGACGTTGCCCGCTTCCAGCCGCTGGTCGCTGGTGGCGATCTCGACAGGTCCGGTGCCGGTCAGCGTGCCGCCTTCCAGCGCGACGTCGGCGCTCTGCATGCGGATGCGGATGCCGCTGGTCGTCTCCACGGCAATCTGGTCGTAGAGGCGCAGGACGTTGGTGCGCGTGTCGAAGCGGCCCTTGGCGGCGGTGAGCTCGGCCGTGGTGCCTTCGTCCACCGTCAGGTTGGCGCGCACGCCCTCGAGGTCGATGCTGGAGCCGCCGAGCGCCTGGATGGCGCGGCTCGCCACCATGGAGAAGGGGCGGTCGTTGCCGTCGACGCCCGACATGCGCGGGTCGTTCATCACGAGGCGCCCGTCCTCGATGGAGGTGGAGGCGAAGGCGATGTCGGCGGGCAGGCTGCGCGCGAGCCAAGTGGCGACGACGCCGGCCAGCACGATGGCGCTGGCCACGAGCGGCAGGCCGATCTTGAGCCAGCGCACGCGTCGCGAGTGGCGCTGCGCGCGCGCGAAAGCATTCGCGGGCCGCTCGGCGGCGTTGCCGAGGGCCAGGTCGTCGCGCGTGGTGGGTGCCTGCGTGCCCTGCCTGTTGGGTGCGTCGAGAATGAAAGGGGCTCCGGAACGATTCGCAAGGGAAGTCGGGGCGGCGCCGCGAAGGGGCGTCCCGTCCGTTCCTCCCTATGCGGGATATAGGGTTTTTACATGGTAAAACCACGGCGCGCGAGGGCCTCGTCGGCGCAAGATCCGACCGCGCGCCGCGCCCGCTTGGCAAGCCGGTCCGGCCGGTCTATCGCTCGGGGCAATTCACGGGGGCAGGCGGGCTGGCATGGACGCGCAAGGCATCATCGACCGTCGGCGGCTGCGCCGCAAACTGTCCTTCTGGCGTGTGGTGGCGTTCCTCGTCCTGGCGCTCGCCGCGGTGCTGGCCGCACTCGCTTCGGGCTGGCGGCCGGACGCCGGGCTGGGGCCGACGATCGCGCGGGTCGAGGTCACCGGGCTCATCACCGAGGATCGCAAGATGCTCGATCTCCTGGACGAGTTGCGCGAGGACGACAGCGTCCGGGCCGTGATCGTCCGGGTGAACTCGCCGGGCGGCACCACGGTCGGCGGCGAGACGCTGTTCCACGCCGTCCGGCGGCTTGCCGAGGCCAAGCCGGTGGCGGCGGAGGTCGGCCAGCTCGCCGCATCCGCCGGCTACATGGTCGCCATGGCGACCGACCGCGTGGTGGCCCACAATTCCTCCATCGTCGGCTCGATCGGCGTCCTTTTCCAATATGTGGACGCTTCCGTGCTGCTCGGGCGCATCGGCGTCGACGTCGCGGCGGTGAAGTCCTCGCCCTTGAAGGCCGAGCCTTCACCTTTCGACCCGGCGCCGCCCGAGGCGCGCGAGATGATCGGCCGTCTCGTCAACAGCTCCTACGACTGGTTCAAGCGCCTGGTGTCCGAGCGGCGCGGCTTCACGCCGGCCGAGACGGATGCGCTCGCCGACGGCTCGGTGTTCTCGGGCGAGCAGGGGCTCCAGAACCGTCTGGTCGATGCGCTCGGCGGCGAAGCCGAGGTGCGGCGCTGGTTCGAGGAGGAGCGCGGCGTTCCCAAGGGCCTGGAGATCGTGGAGCGCGAGCCCAAGCGCGAGGGGCGCTGGGGGCTCGGAAGCGCCGCCCATGCGCTGGCGACCGGCCTTCTCGGCTTCGACCCCCTGGCCGGCGCGCTCGGGCAGGCCGCGGCGGGGGCCGCCGGTCACCTTGACGGGATGGTGTCGCTCTGGCAGCCTCCCGGCCGCTGAGAACAGGCACCAAGACCCGTTCATCTGGTTGAAATTGAAGGCGTTTTTGTCGCGCGTCGCGGGTGGTGCGCACGAGGGCGCCTCGGGGTTGCGCTTCGGGGAACCATATCGTGATCAAGTCCGAGCTCGTGCAGATCATCGCCGGCCGCAATCCGCATCTCTACCAGCGGGACGTGGAAACCATCGTCAACGCCATCTTCGACGAGATCACGCAGGCGCTGTGCGACGGCAACCGGGTCGAGCTGCGCGGCTTCGGCGCCTTTTCGGTCAAGAACCGCCCGCCGCGCGCCGGCCGCAACCCGCGCACCGGCGAGTCGGTCGAGGTGGAGGAGAAGTGGGTTCCCTTCTTCAAGACCGGCAAGGAACTGCGCGAGCGCCTTAACGACGCCTGAGCATCCGCGCCCGGACCATCGCGCGCCCGATTGACGAGCGCCGCGCCCTCCATACCTAGTTCCGATGCCTCGCGCAGAGGCGTCCGGCCGGGTGGCCTCCAGCTCCTCGCGCCTCTTCAGACGGACAGACCATGATCTCGAAGATCCTTTCCATCCTCGTGCTCGGGCCGCTGGCGATCCTGCTCGTGGTCTTCTGCGTCGCGAACCGCGCGCCGGTGCCGGTCTCGCTCGACCCGATCGGCACTCTGCCGCAGTTCGTCTACGAAGTGCCGCTCTTCGTGCTCCTGATCGGGGCCGTGATCGCCGGCCTGATTCTCGGCGGCTTCGGCACCTGGGTCACGCAGCGCCACTACCGCGCCAAGGCCTCGCGCCGGGCCGACGAACTGGAGAACCTGCGCCACGAGGTGGAGGTCTCGAAGGAGCGCATGCGCCGCCTGCGCGAGGAACAGTCGCGCGTTGCCGCCGGCCCGGCGATCGCGGCGCCCGGCGAGACGCGGCCCGCCCTGGCCGGCCCCGCCGCGGCCTGAATTCAGGCCTCCTCGGCGGCAGGCTGGGCTCCACCGACCCGCGCCGCGAGATTGTCGAAGAACTGGCCCGCGAGCTTCTTGGCCGACGAATCCACCAGCCGGCCGCCGAGCTGGGCGATCTTGCCGCCGACCTTGGCGTCCACCGTGTAGGTCAGCACGGTTTCCGAGCCCTCGTCCGCCAGGTGGACGTCGGCGCCGCCGGACGCGAAGCCCGCGATGCCGCCCTTGCCCTCGCCGACGATCGAATAGCTTTCCGGCGCGACGATGTTCTCCAGCCGGACCTGGCCGGTGAAGGTCGCCTTGACCGGGCCGATCTTGGCGACCACCGTCGCCGCCATCTCGTTCTCGCCCGTCATCTCCAGGGATTCGCAGCCCGGAATGCAGTCGCGCAGCACCGCCGGGTCGTTGAGCATCGCCCAGACCGTCTCGCGCGGCGCGGGCAGGCGGTATTCGCCCTTCAGATCCATGGTTCGTCCTCCCCGCCGGCTCTCGGGCCGGCCCTTGCGGAGAATGGGCCGGGCGGCGCGCTTTGCCAAGCGGGTGCCGTTTGCGGTCCGCCCCCGCGATACGCTATGGACCGCCGCATGAGGAACGACAGATCCAAGGGCAGGCCCCAGCCGGACCGGCGCGAGCGTTCGAGCACGCCTCCCGGGAAGGCGCCGGCCGGCAAGGCGCGGCACGGCGCGCCGGCCTCCGAGCCGCCGCCCGCCCGCCGCGAGAGCGTCGAGGAGATCGCGCGCGAGAACCGTCGCGACCGCCCGCCGGTGGAATGGCCGCAAGGGGCGCGGCCCGCCTTCTCCACGCCGGTGATCCTGGAGGTGGAGCCCGGCACCGACTACGCGTTGGTCGATTCGGGCGATGGGGAGAAGCTGGAGCGCTACGGACCGCTCGTGATCCGGCGGCCCGAGAACCAGGCCATCTGGCCCCGGCGCCTGGCGCCCGGCCGCTGGGACGGCGCGGACGCGATCTTCACCGGCGACACGGACGAGGAGGGCACCGGCCGCTGGCGCTTCCCCGCCGAGCCGCTCGGCGAGACCTGGCCGATGCGGGAGGACGGCCTCGCCTATCTCGGTCGCTTCACCTCGTTCCGCCATGTCGGCGTGTTTCCCGAGCAGACCGTCCACTGGCGCTTCATGACCGAGACGATCGAACGCGAGCGGGCGCGCTCCGGCCGGCCCGTCCGGGTCCTCAACCTCTTCGGCTATACCGGCCTCGCCTCGCTTCTGGCCGCCCGCGCCGGCGCCGAGGTGACCCATGTCGACGCTTCCAAGCGCGCCATCGGCTGGGCGCGCGAGAATGCCGAGCTGGCCGGCCTTTCCGACAGGCCCGTCCGCTGGATCTGCGAGGACGCGGTGCGCTATGCCGAGCGCGAGGCGCGGCGCGGCTCCTCCTACGACATCATCCTTCTCGACCCGCCGAAGTTCGGCCGCGGGCCGAAGGGCGAGGTCTGGCAGCTCTTCGAGGACCTCCCGCATCTCCTCGTCCTGATGCGCCGGCTCCTGTCGGACCGCCCGCTGGCGCTGGTTCTCACCGCCTATTCCATCCGCTCGTCCTTCTATTCGCTCTCGGCCCTGATGGGCGAGGCGATGCGCGGCCTCGGGGGGCGCGTGGAATCGGGCGAGCTCGTCATCCGGGAGGAGGGCAAGGACGCCCGGCACCTCTCCACTTCGCTCTTTTCCAGATGGGTGTCCGCTTGACCGAACGCGAAGCCCCGCGCCGCCCCGCGACCGCCGCTCCCGGCCGGGTGAAGGAGGTGACGAGCGTCTCCAACCCGATCGTCAAGGACATCCGCAACCTCGCGCTGAAGAAGCATCGCGAGGAGACCGGCCTGTTCTTGGCGGAAGGGCTGAAGCTCGTGATCGACGCGCTGGACGCCGGCTGGACCATCGACACGCTGGTCGCCGCGAAGTCGCAGCTCCATTCCGACCTCCTCGCCAAGACCGCCGCACGCACGGTGGCGGCAGGCGCCGACGTGCTGGAGGCCAGCGACAAGGTGCTGGCCGCCATCTCGCGCCGCGACAATCCGCAGAGCGCGATCGGCGTCTTCCGCCAGAAGGTGGCGCGCCTCGACCGGATCGACCTCGGTCGCGACGGGCTGCTCGTCGTGCTCGACCGGGTTCGCGATCCCGGCAATCTCGGCACCATCCTGCGCACGGCCGATGCCGCCGGCGCCAAGGGCGTTGTGCTCGTCGGCGAGAGCGTCGATCCCTTCTCGCTGGAGGCTGTGCGCGCCACCATGGGCTCGATCTTCGCCATGCCGATCGCTCGCGTCGACGAGGCGGGCTTCCTCGCCTTCCGCAAGGGCTTCCAGGGCCTCGTGGTCGGCACCCACATGGCTGGGCAGACCGATTTCCGAAAGCCGTCCTACGGCGGCAAGCCGACGCTGCTCCTGATGGGCAACGAGCAGGCGGGCCTGACCGACGCTCTGGCGAAGGCCTGCGACAGCCTCGTGCGTATTCCCCAGGTCGGCCGGGCCGACAGCCTGAATCTGGCGGTCGCCACGGGCCTCATGATCTTCGAGGCGCGGCGCGGGAGCCTGTCCCTCTGATGGCGCGGCTTCTTTCGGCCCTGTCGATCGTCGCGCTGGCGGTCGCCCTCGACCAGGCGATCAAGCGCATCGTCGTCTCCACCATGGGGCTCGGCGAGGCGATCGAGGTCCTGCCTTTTCTTGCCCTGTTTCACGCTCGCAACGAGGGTATCGCCTTCTCGATGCTGGACGGGTTCCACGGCCTCGGCCTTGCGGCCATTTCGGCCGTCGTGCTTGCCTTCGTCGGCTGGCTCTGGTGGAACACGCCGGCCGAGCGCAAGCTCACCCAGTTCGGCTTCGCCATCATCGTCGGCGGGGCGATCGGCAACCTGATCGACCGCGTGCGGCTCGGCTATGTTGTGGACTATATCCTGTTCCACACGCCGGTCTGGAGCTTTGCCGTCTTCAACCTCGCCGACGCCTTCATCTCGGTCGGCGCGGGCCTGATCCTGTTCGACGAGTTCGTGCTCAACCGCAAGAAGCCGCAGGGCGCCGGCCGCGAGCCCGCGGACGGTTGACCGGTCTGCCAATTGGGCGGAAACAGGGGCGCCGATGATCGCGGCGGGGCGGGAGCGGGGCCGGATCGCTCGTCACGAAACCGTCGCCGCCGTCCGCTAATCGGAAGGCGCCGAGCCGTTCCGACCGTCCGCAGGAGACGCATGATGGGATTTGCCGTCACATCGAGCCCGCGCATCGCCCGCAGCGGCGAGCCCCTGGCCAAGCGCATGCTCTCGCTCATCCCCTCCGCCCCGCGAGGCCTGACCGCGCCGCTCGACCCGCGCGCGCCGGTGCTCGGGCGCCTCGGCGGGCTCGAGGTGCGCCTTGCCCGCACCAAGGCGGAGATCCGCGCGGCGCAGGAGCTGCGCTACCACGTCTTCTACGAGGAGATGAGCGCCAAACCGTCGCCGCTCCAGAAGATGACCCGGCGCGACGCCGACGGGTTCGACCGCTTCTGCGACCATCTCCTGGTCTTCGACCGGTCGAAGGCGGGTGCGGGAACGAGCCAGATCGTCGGCACCTATCGCCTGCTGCGCCAGAGTGCGGCGGGCCGCTCGCCCGGCTTCTACACGGCCGGCGAGTTCGAGATCGACCGTCTGGTCGCGCGTCATCCCGGCATGCGCTTCCTGGAACTCGGCCGCTCCTGCGTCCTGCCGGACTATCGCGGCAAGCGGACGGTCGAGCTGCTCTGGCAGGGCATCTGGGCCTATGTGCTGCAGCATCGGATCGACGTCCTGTTCGGCTGCGCCTCGCTCGCCGGCACCGATCTATCGAAGCTGTCCGACGCCTTGGCGCTCCTGCGCGACAGCGCGCCGGCGCCCGCCGAATGGCGCGTGCGCGCGGTGGAGGGCCGGCGCTCCACCCTGGCGGCCGGCACCGTCTGTGCCGACCCCAAGCGCGCGCTCGGCACGCTGCCGCCGCTCCTCAAAGGGTATCTGCGGATCGGCGGCTATGTCGGCGAGGACGCGGTGGTGGACCACCAGTTCGGAACAACGGATGTCCTCGTGGTCCTGCCGGTGTCGCGGATCAATCCGCGCTATGTCAGCCATTACGGCGCCGACGCAGGCCGTTTCGCGGCCTGAGCGCCCGGCCGGGCGTCAGTGGTCGATGCGCACCACGGAGCGGGTGCGCATGTCCACCAGGACGGGCCGGCCGTCGAAGTAGAAATAGGCGTAGTCCGGGTTGCCCTCGACCTTGGAGAGTTCCACCGTCTGCGGCACCGATGCGCCGAGGCTGGGTGCCGCGTTCATCTCGGCATCCGCCTGCGGATGGTCGATCGCGTACTGGTAGACGTTGACGCGCTCCCTCTGGTCCTGCGCAAGCGCAGGGCCTGCGCCTATCGCAAGCATGAGCGCCACGAGCGCCGCGCCCGACTTCGATCCGATCCCCGCCATTCTGCCGATCATCGTCACCGCCTGTTCCCATGTCCGCGACGCCCGCCGCGAATCGGGCGAATTTCGTAATTTCGCCAACCTGTCTCATGCGCCTTCGGCGAAATCATGGAAGCGCATCGAAAGTCAGTCTGGCATGCGGACCTTGAATGCGCGATGAACGTGCCTGTTCCGGGCCGAATCCTGGGGACGGCAAGGCTTGCTCCGCTTCCGCGCCGCCGGGCGGGCGGCTATCCCTAGGCGATGCTCGACATCCTGCGACCCGACCGAGAGCCGCCCCAGGCCCCTGATGCCGGCCTCGGTGCCGCGCCGACGCCCATGATGGCGCAGTTCCTGGAGATCAAGGCGGCCCATGCCGACTGCCTCCTGTTCTACCGGATGGGCGATTTCTACGAGCTGTTCTTCGACGACGCCGTGGAAGCCTCGACCGCGCTCGGCATCACGCTGACGAAGCGCGGCAAGCATCTGGGTGCCGACATCCCGATGGCGGGCGTGCCCGTCGTCTCGGCCGACGACTATCTCCAGAAGCTGATCGGCCTCGGCTACCGCGTGGCGGTCTGCGAACAGGTCGAGGATCCCGCCGAGGCCAAGAAGCGCGGCTCGAAGTCGGTGGTGCGCCGCGACGTGGTGCGCCTCGTCACGCCCGGCACGATCACCGAGGAAGCGCTGCTGGAGCCCGGCCGGCCGAACTACCTCATGTGCGTCTCGCGCGTCGGCGGCGCGGCGGGCGCCTATGCGATCGCCTGGACGGACCTGTCCACCGGCCTCTTCCGCATCGCGCCGAGCGGGGCCGATCAGATCGCCGCCGACGTTCTCGCCATGGAGCCGTCGGAAGTCGTCATGGCCGATACGCTGGTCGGCGACGAGGCCTTGGCGTCGCTCGTCATGCGCCTCGGCCGGCGGCTCCGCCTGGAGCCGGCGGTGCTGTTCGACGGAGCGACGGCCGAAGAGCGCCTCTGCCGCTTCTTCGGCGTCTCGACGCTGGACGGGTTCGGGGCGTTCGGCCGGGCCGAGCTGTCGGCCGGCGCGGCGCTTCTCGCCTATCTCGCGCGCACGCAGCTGAAAGCCCATCCGCCGCTCTCCCCGCCGCGCCGGGTCGAGGCCGGCTCGTATCTGCGCATCGACCCGGCGACCCGCGCGAGCCTCGAGCTGACGCGCACAGTCTCGGGCAAGCGCCAGGGCTCGCTTCTCGCCGCGATCGACCGCTGCCTCACCGGCGCGGGCGCCAGGCTCCTCGGCGCCCGTCTCGCCCTGCCGCTCACCGACCCCGCCGCCATCGGGGCGCGCCAGGACAGCGTGGCGCTGCTCGCCGGCGAAGGCGCCCTGCGCAAGCGCTTGCGCGAAGCCCTGCGCGGCTTGCCGGACATCGACCGCGCTTTGTCGCGCCTCGGGCTCGACCGGGGCGGGCCGCGCGATCTCGGCGCCCTGTGCGAAGGGCTCGGCCGGGCCGGGCGGATCGCGGCCGAGCTGTCGGGCGCCGAGCTGAAGGGCGAGTTGGCGGATGCGCTCAAAGCGCTTTGGGATCGACCGGGGAGCCTGGCCGCGCGCCTGGCCGCGACGCTCGCCGACGACCTGCCGCTGCAGCGCCGCGACGGCGGCTTCGTGCGCGCCGGCGCCCATACCGAACTGGACGAGACGCGGAGCCTGCGGGACCATTCGCGACGCGTCGTGGCCGAACTCCAAGCGCGCTACGCCGCCGAGACCGGCATCCGCTCGCTGAAGGTCAAACACAACAACGTGCTCGGCTACTTCGTCGAGGTGCCGGAGGCGCAGGGGCCGGCGCTCCTGTCCGGCGGCGCTTTCCACCATCGCCAGACGCTGGCCTCCGCCATGCGCTTCTCGACGCCCGAACTCGCCGACCTCGAAGCGCGAATCACGGAAGCCGGCGCCAAGGCTCTGGCGATCGAGCTCCAGCTCTTTGCCGAACTGCGCGAGGCGGTGCTCGCCGAAATCGACCGGCTGCGGGCGATGGGCGAGGCGCTGGCGGTGATCGACGTATCGGCCGGGCTCGCCGAGCTGGCCGTCGCCGCCGACTGGGTGCGCCCGACCGTCGACGGCTCGCTCGCCTTCTTCGTGGAATGCGGCCGCCATCCCGTGGTCGAGGCGGCGCTCAAGGCATCGGGCGGCCAGAGCTTCGTCGCCAACGACTGCAACCTTTCGCCGCCGCCGGGCCTGTCCGGCAAGGCGGGCGGCGCCGGCGCGATCTGGCTGATCACCGGCCCCAACATGGGCGGCAAGTCCACCTTCCTGCGCCAGAACGCGCTGATCGCCGTGCTCGCGCAGATCGGCGCCTTTGTGCCGGCGACCAAGGCCCATATCGGCGTGGTGGACCGCCTGTTCAGCCGCGTCGGCGCCTCCGACGACCTCGCCGAGGGGCGCTCGACCTTCATGGTCGAGATGGTCGAGACCGCCGCGATCCTGAACCAGGCGACCGACCGGACGCTCGTGGTGCTGGACGAGATCGGGCGCGGCACCTCGACCTATGACGGCCTGTCCATCGCCTTCGCGGCCGTTGAGCACCTTCATGAGGTGAACCGCGCCCGCGCGCTCTTCGCCACGCATTTCCACGAGATGACGGCACTGGCCGGCCGGCTCAAGCGCCTGTCCAACGCCACGGTACGCGTCAAGGAGTGGGAGGGAGAAGTGATCTTCCTCCACGAGGTGACGGCCGGCGTCGCCGACCGCTCCTACGGCGTCCAGGTCGCGCGGCTCGCCGGCCTGCCGCCCACAGTGGTGGAGCGGGCGCGGCAGATCCTGTCCGAGCTGGAGCGGTCGGCACAGGGCGAGAAGCGCACCGCCTTCCTCGACGACCTGCCGCTTTTCTCGCAAGCCGCTGCGCGCGCGGCGCCGCCGCCGCCCGCCGGCTCGCCTGCGCTGGAGGCGCTCGTCGCGCTCGACCCCGACGCCATGACCCCGCGCGAGGCGCTGGAGGCGCTCTATCGGCTCAAGGGACTGGCCGCAAAGAACGGCTGAGGCCGCCGGATCCTTGGCCGGCCACGCTTTGGGTGGGGGCCGGGTGCGGAACGGCCCCGGTGCCCATGTCTTCCTTCGCCGGATGGGCCGCCCGCGCGGCCTGAAGAAGGAGCCATGCCCATGTCGAACTTTCCCCCGCAGCACCAGTCCCAGGAGCCCGGCCGCGAGCACGAGATGACGCCGCGCCCCGACTACGAGCCGCGCTTTCCCGGCTCCGGACGCCTCCAAGGCAAGGCGGCGATCATCACCGGCGGGGATTCGGGGATCGGGCGCGCCACCGCCGTCCTCTTCGCGCGCGAGGGCGCCGACGTCGCGATCGTCTATCTCGAGGAGGACCGCGACGCCGAGGAGACCAAGGCCGCCATTGAGAAGGAAGGGCGCCGGGCGCTGCTGATCCGTGGCGACGTGCGCTCCAAGAGCTTTTGCAAGCAAGCCGTCGATAAGGCGGCGGCCGAGTTCGGCAAGCTCGACATCCTCGTCAACAACGCCGCCCACCAGGCGGAGGCCGAGGACGTGCGCGACATCTCCGAGGAGCAGCTCGCCAAGACCTTCGAGACCAACATCTACGCCTATTTCTTCATGACGCAGGCCGCGCTCGACCACCTGAAGAGCGGCTCGGCCATCGTCAACGTCACGTCGGTCAATTCGTACAAGGGCAACGACACGCTGATCGACTATTCCTCCACCAAGGGCGCCATCACCGCCTTCACGCGGTCCATGGCCTCCAACCTCGTGGAAAAGGGCATCCGCGTGAACGGCGTCGCGCCCGGACCGATCTGGACGCCCTTCATCCCCATGTCGATGGACGAGGAGAAGGTCGCGAGCTTCGGCTCGCAGGTGCCCATGAAGCGCGCCGGCCAGCCCAATGAAGTGGCATCCGCGCTCCTGTTCCTGGCCTCCGAGGACGGTTCCTACTTCACCGGCCAGGTGATGCACCCGAACGGCGGGACCATCGTCGGAGCCTGAGGCCTCCCGCAGCACCGGGCGCATCGTTCCGGCGCAACCTTTTGTCAGGGCGGCTCGCCCATGCTAGAGCGCCCGCCGCCGGCTCCGAAGGCTCCCGCAGCCTTCGGAGCCGGCGGCGGCCTGCGCCGGCATGAGGCAATCCCGATGAGCGTTACCCACCAGTCCGGCATCCGCTTCGCGGCCCGTCACCCGACGGACGGCGAGGATCTCCGCCTGTCCGAGATCGTCGATCCGCAGGCGCTGCGCGCGGCGCTCTGGGCGCTGGTGCCTTCGGAGAAGCCCGGCGCCTGCGCTACCCCTGAGGTGCGCGCCAAGGTCCTGGGCGTCCTGAAGGCCGCCAATGTCGCAGGCCGGAAGGCGGCCGAGGCGATGCTGTTCTCCGACGGCGGTGGGCTCCTGTGCGCCGCGCGCATCTCGGCGCTGATGGACGAGCTGATCCGGGCGATCTACGACTTCGCCCTCCAGCACCGTTTCGCAGCGCCCAACCTTTCCGCCGGCGAGCGCATGGCCGTTCTGGCCGTCGGCGGCTACGGGCGGGGCACGCTCGCGCCGGGGTCCGACATCGATCTCCTGTTTCTCCTGCCCTACAAGCAGACGGCGCTCGGCGAGCAGGTCGCCGAGTATCTCCTCTACCTTCTCTGGGACCTTGGGCTGAAGGTCGGCCACGCGACACGCTCGGTGGAGGAAAGCGTCCGACTGTCCGAGTCCGACTTCACCATCCGCACCGCGATCCTGGAGCGCCGGCTCGTGTGCGGCGACGCCGATCTCTTCGCCGAGCTGGGCCGCCGCTTCGACGCCGAGGTCGTGGAAGGGACGGGCCGCGCCTTCATCGCCGCCAAGCTCGCCGAGCGCGACGCGCGCCACGCCAAGGGCGGCGACACGCGCTATCTCGTCGAGCCCAACGTGAAGGAAGGCAAGGGCGGCCTGCGCGACCTCCACACCCTGTTCTGGATCGCCAAGGACCACTACCGCGTCGACACGCGCGACGCGCTGGTGGCGGCCGGCGTCTTCTCGCGCCGCGAGGGGCAGATCTTCGGCAAGGCGGAGGATTTTCTCTGGGCCGTGCGCTGCCACATGCACTTCCTGACCGGCAAGGCCGAGGAGCGCCTCTCCTTCGACATCCAGCCCGAGATCGCCGCGCGCCTCGGCTACACGTCCCATCCCGGCCTGACCGACGTCGAGCGCTTCATGAAGCACTACTTCCTGATCGCCAAGGACGTCGGCGACCTCACCGGCATCTTCTGCGCCGCGCTGGAGGAGGAGAAGGCCAAGGACGTGCCGGGCATCCGCGGCTTCGTGCAGAGCCTTCGCCGCCGCTCGCGCCACATTCCCGGCACGCTCTCCTTCCTGGTCGACAACGGTCGCATTACGGTGGCGGACCGTCAGGTCTTCGCGACCGATCCGGTCAATCTCCTGCGCATCTTCAAGCTCGCCGCCGTCCACCGGCTGGAATACCACCCGGACGCCCTGAAGCTGATCCGCCGCTCGCTGCGGCTGATCGACAACGACCTGCGCAACAACAGGGAAGCCAACTCGCTCTTCGTCGACGTCCTGACCGACCGCGAGGACCCGGCCTTCCACTTGCGCCGTATGAACGAGGCGGGCGTCCTCGGCCGCTTCGTGCCGGACTTCGGCAAGATCGTCGCGATGATGCAATTCAACATGTATCACCACTACACGGTGGACGAGCACCTCCTGCGCTCCATCGCCGAGCTGAACAAGCTGGAGCGCGGCAATCTCGGCGGCGAGCTGCCGGTGACGAGCAGCTTCATCTCCACCATCCGCGACCGCGTGCCCCTCTATGTCGCGCTCCTGATCCACGACATCGCCAAGGGCCGCCCCGAGGACCATTCGATCGCCGGCGCCGAGATCGCCGAGGAGCTCTGTCCGCGTTTGGGCCTCGATGCCGGCGAGACCGAACTCGTCGCCTGGCTGGTGCGCGACCACCTCGTCATGTCCATGGTGGCGCAGCAGCGAGACCTCAACGACCGCAAGACGATCCGCGACTTCGCAGCCCGCGTCCAGACTCTGGACCGGCTGAAGCTTCTGACCATCCTGACCGTCTGCGACATCCGCGCCGTCGGCCCCGGCGTCTGGAACGGCTGGAAGGGCCAGCTCATCCGCACGCTCTATGCCGAGACCGAGCCGATGCTGACCGGCGGCTATTCGGAATCCTCGCGCGAGCAGCGCACGCTGGCCGCCAAGGCCGAGCTTCGCTCGCGCCTGGCCGGCTGGGACGAGGCCGCCCGCGAGGCGGCGGTGGACCACCACTATCAGAACTACTTCCTGTCCGTGCCGTTGGAGGAGCAGGTCCGCCACGCGGAGTTCGTGCGCGACGCCGATGCCGCGAGGAAGACCTTCGCCACCATCGCCCGGACCGACAGGTTCCGGGGCGTTACCGAGATCACGGTGCTGGCGCCCGACCATCCGCGCCTCCTGTCGTTGATCGCCGGCGGCTGCGCCTCGGCCGGCGCCAACATCGCCGACGCCCAGATCTTCACCATGACCGACGGGTGGGCGCTCGACATCGTGACCCTCAACCGCGAGTTCACCGAAGACTCCGACGAACTGCGCCGTGCCGACCGGATCGCCCGCACCATCGAGGGGCTGCTGAACGGGCGGGAGGCGATTCCGGCCCTCATCGCGCGCCGCCGGGCGCCGCGCACCAGCCCCTCCTTTGCCTTTCCGCCGCGCATCGACATCCACAACGAATTGTCGAACCGGCTCACCGTCCTCGAAGTCGAGGGGCTCGACCGGCCGGGGCTGCTCGCCGACCTCACCGGGGCGATCTCCGACCTCTCGCTCGACATCCGCTCGGCCCACATCTCGACCTATGGCGAGAAGGTGGTGGACGTCTTCTACGTCACCGATCTCCTCGGCATGAAGGTGACGGGCGAGGGGCGCTCGGAGCGCATTCGGCGCCGGCTGCTCGCCGTGTTCGAAGACCCGGACGGCGAGCTCACCTCGCCCTCGGCCAAGCCCTCGCCGGTCGCCTTCGGGATCGTCTCGTGAGCCTTCTCAAGAAGTTCGCAACCGTCGGCGGCGCGACGCTCGTCAGCCGCGTCTTCGGCTTCACGCGCGAGATGATGATGGCCTCCGCGCTCGGCATCGGGCCGGTGGCGGACGCCTTCAACCTCGCCTTCCGCTTCCCGAACCTCTTTCGCCGCCTGTTCGCGGAAGGGGCGTTCAACGCCGCCTTCATCCCGCTCTTCGCGCGCTCGCTGGAGGAGGAGGGCGAGACCGGCGCACGGCGCTTCGCCTCCGAGATCTTCGCCACGCTCTTCGTGGTCCTGACCGGCTTCACCGTCGTCGCGATGGTGTTCATGCCCTTCCTGGTGAAGACGATCATCGCGCCGGGCTTGGCCGCCTGCATCGACGATCCGCAGACGCTCGGGCAGCAGCTCTCCTGCGCCGAGCGCTTCGACATCACCGTCGCCTTCTCGCGGATCATGTTTCCCTATCTCGCCTGCATGTCGCTGATGGCGATGGTGTCGGGCATCCTCAACGCGTTCCGGCGCTTCTTCGCGGCTGCCGCCGCGCCGACGCTGCTCAACTTCATCCTGATCGGCGTCCTCGCCTGGGCCTGGTGGCAGGGGGCGGACCAGCGCACGATCGGCTTCCTGATGAGCTGGGGCGTGCTGGCGGCCGGTATCAGCCAGCTCCTGATGGTGACCGTCGCCATGCGCATGGCCGGCTTCTCGGTCTCGCTCGGGCGCCCGCGCTGGACGCCGGGGCTCAAGCGCCTGCTGATCCTTGCCGGCCCCGCCGCCCTGATCGGCGGCATCACGCAGATCAACCTCTTCGTCGGACAGGCCATCGCGTCCTATCAGCCGGGCGCCGTGTCGATCCTGACCTATGCCGACCGGCCCTACCAGCTGCCGCTCGGCATGGTGGGGGTTGCCATCGGGGTCGTGCTCCTGCCCGAACTCGCCCGCGCCCTGAAGGCGGGGCGGCTGGAAGAGGCGCAGCACACCCAGAACCGAAGCCTCGAATTCGCGCTGTTCCTGACCGTCCCGGCGGCGGTCGCGCTTTTCGTGATGCCGGAGCCGATCATCCGCCTGATCTACGAGCGCGGCGCCTTCGGGCCGGACACGACCGAAAAGGTCGCCGCCGTTCTCGGCCTCTATGCGCTGGGCCTGCCGGCCTTCGTGCTGATCAAGGTGTTCTCGCCCGGCTACTTCGCGCGCGAGAACACGAGGACGCCGATGATCATCACCGGCATCTCGGCGCTCGCCAACACGGCGCTGTCCTTCGTTCTTTTCTGGTACTTTGCCGAGCGCGGCATCGCCATGGCGACGACGCTCGCCGGCTGGATCAACGCGCTTCTGCTGTTCGAGGGCCTGCGCCGCCAGGGGCTCTGGCACGTGGACGGCGAGCTCGTGCGGCGGGCGGCCCTCGTGTTCCTGTCGGCCGCGATGATGGGCGGGGCGCTCCTGGTCATGCTGGAGATGCTGGAGCGCTGGATGGGATCGGACCCCAACGTCCTCCACCAGTCGGCGGCGGTGCTGGCGCTCGCGGGCGTCGCGATGCTGATCTACTTCGCGCTGGCCTTCGCGACGGGCGCGGCCGACCGGACGCTCGTCCTGAAGCTCCTGAGGCGGAAGCGGGCGGCCGGCTAAGAGTGCCTAACAAAACGGCGTTTCGCGCGTTGAAGTGGGATGGGAAGACCTCTCGTTTGCGATGAATTGTGGGCTTCGATCTCGCCCCTGTTGCCATCGCTGCCGTCCCGACCGAAAGGCGGGCGTCCACGCTGCGACGATCGGGCGGCGTTGGCTGGCATTGTGTTCGTTCTGCGGTCCGGCATCCCGTGGGAGATGCTGCCGGCCGAGATCGGCTGCTCGGGCATGACGTGCTGGCGGCGCTTGCGCGACTGGCAGGCGGCCGGGGTCTGGGATCGGCTGCACCGTGTGCTTCTGGAGCGGCTGGCCGATGCCGAGCGCCTCGACTGGAGCCGCTGCTCGCTCGACAGTGCGAGCGTTGTGGCGAAAAGGGGGGATCGCAGATCGGTCCGAGCCCGACGGATCGCGGCAAACCGGGGTCGAAGCGCCATCTTGTGGTCGACCGGGAGGGCACGCCGCTCGGCGTGACGTTGTCGGGCGCCAACCGGCACGACAGCATGATGCTGGCGCCGACCCTGGACGCCGTTCCCGGCGTACGGCGCGGGCGAGGTCGACCGCGTCGTCGCCCCGTCAAGCTGCACGCCGACAAAGGCTACGACCACAAGCGTTGTCGTCGGGAATGCCAAGCCCGCTCGGTCACACCCCGCATTGCCCGGCGCGGCGTCGAAAGCAGCCAGAAGCTTGGGCGCCATCGCTGGGTGGTGGAGCGGACCTTCGCCTGGCTCGCCCGCTTCCGCCGCCTTGCCGTCCGCTACGAACGCCGCGCCGACATCCACATGGCCTTCCTCAAACTCGGTTGCGCTCTCGTCTGCCTCAACCAGATCAAACGGTTTTGTTAGGCCCTCTAAGGCCGCCCGGACGTTACGGTCAGTCGCGCAGTTCGGCCGGCACGGTGCCGCCGTTAGCGGCAAGCTTGGTCATCACCTGCCGGTGCAGCCAGGTGTTCATTGCGGCCGAATCGTCGTGATCGCCCGTGTAGCCGAGTTCCTGCGCAAGCTCGCGCCGCGCCGAAAGGCTGGAATCGAGATCGAGAAGCTTGAGGAGATCGACGATCGAGTGCCGCCAGTTCAGCGTCTGGCCGGCGCCCTTCGCCTTTCCGTCCAAAACGGCTGCGACGTCCACCGGGCCGGCCGGGGCGGAGGCGGGGATCGGCGAGGCGCCGGGCGTCGAAGCGACGGGGCTGGACGTGCCGGCGGTGGCGGGAGAGACCGCGTCCGAGGTTCCCGGCGCGCCGGCGGACGGCGCCAGGATCTGGGGGCTGGGCGCGGGCGACACGCCGGCGGGCGCGGCCGTTCCGCCGATATTCGTCGAAGCCGGTGTCGAGGCGGGCCCCGTCGCGGCCTGCGGTGCGGCCTCCGTCGCGGGGGTGTCGGCATGGGCTGAGCCGAAGATCTTGGATTTGATGCGCTCGAAGAAGCTCATGGGCGGTCTCCTCATATGTCCTGCTGCCGCGACGGGACTCGGCGGGCTTGGAGCGGAGACGCAAGGGTTGTGGTCTTGGTTCCCGTCTTGCGGCTCGGCCTCCGCTTCGCCATAAGCGCGCGACCGGCGACCCTTGCCGGCATGCCCTTCGGAGCTGTCCCATGGCCGCGTTCCAGCCGCTCGTCTTTTCCGGTATCCAGCCGACCGGAAACCTCCATCTCGGGAACTATCTCGGGGCGATCCAGAAGTTCGTCGCCCTGCAGGAGACGAGAGACTGCATCTTCTGCGTGGTGGACCTCCATGCGCTGACGGCGCAGCTCGTGCAGGACGACCTCGCGCGGCAGACCCGCGAGATCGCGGCCGCCTATCTCGCCGCCGGCATCGATCCCAAGCGCCACATCGTCTTCAACCAGTCCGCCGTGTCGGGCCATGCCGAGCTCGCCTGGGTCTTCAACTGCGTCGCGCGCATCGGCTGGATGGAGCGCATGACCCAGTTCAAGGACAAGGCCGGCAAGGACCGCGAGCGTGCCTCGCTCGGCCTTCTCGCCTATCCCAGCCTCATGGCCGCCGACATCCTTCTCTACCGGGCGACGCACGTGCCCGTCGGCGACGACCAGAAGCAGCATCTGGAGCTGACGCGCGACATCGCGACCAAGTTCAACCACGACTTCTCCGCCCGCATCGCGGAAAAGGGGCTCGGACACCCGATCCAGATGGGCGAGGAGACCGTGCAGGGCTATTTCCCGCTCGCCGAGCCGATGATCGAGGGGCCGGCGACGCGCGTCATGAGCCTCAAGGACGGCTCCAAGAAGATGTCGAAGTCGGACCCGTCCGACCTCAGCCGCATCAACCTCACCGACGACGCCGACACGATCGCCAAGAAGATCCGCAAGGCCAAGACCGACCCCGACGCGCTGCCCTCCGAGACCGCGGGCCTTGCCGGCCGCCCGGAGGCCGACAACCTCGTCGGCATCTATGCCGCCCTCGTCGGCCGCTCCAGGGCCGACGTCCTCGCCGACTTCGGCGGTCGACCCTTCTCCGAGTTCAAGCCGGCGCTCGCCGACCTCGCCGTCGACAAGCTCGCGCCCATCGCCACCGAAATGCGCCGCATCCTCGACGACCCCGCCGAGATCGACCGGACGCTGCGCGAGGGCGCCGAGCGCGCCGGCGCGATCGCTCACCGCACGATGCACGACGTCAAGTCCATCGTCGGGCTGCTGAACGGGTAGGATCTTGGCGGGGCCGGGTGCTCCGCCGCTTGCCGCCCCATCGGCGGGCTGGCATGGTCCGGCCATGGTATCGAAGCGACTCGGGCGGGGCGAAGGCGGCCGCCGCAAGTTCCTGGCTGTGATCGACGAGACGCCCGAATGCGGGCGCGCGGCGGCCTATGCGGCGCGACGCGCCAAGGCGTCGGGCGGCGCGGCGGTGTTTCTCTACGTGATCGACGCGGCGGACTTCCAGCAATGGCTGGGCGTCGGCGACATCATGCGCGCGGAGGCCATGGAAGAGGCCGAGACGCGCATGGCCCGGGTGACGGACGAGATCCGCGAGGCTGTGGGTCTGGAGCCCGAGACGATCGTGCGCGAGGGCAAGACAGTCGGGGAGATCCGCGCCCTGATCGAGGCCGACCGCGAGATCGCGATCCTGGTGCTCGCCGCGAGCGACGCGGCCGAGGGGCCGGGGCCACTGGTCTCGGCCGTCGCAGGCTCGGGATCGGCCTTTCCGGTGCCCGTGACGATCGTGCCCGCCACCTTGAGCGACGAGGATATCGAAAGCCTTTGCTGACCGGCCGGGCCGTCAGCGGCGCAGGATGACGGCGGGGCGTCGGCTTTCCCATCCCGCCCGTTCGAGTTCGGGCACGTCGCTGTCCTCCACAGGCCATCCCAAGCAGAGATAGGCGACGAAGCGCCAGTCGGCAGGGACGTCCAGCGCCGCGTGGACGGCGGCGGGATCAAGGATCGACACCCAGCCGAGGCCGACGCCCGCCGCGCGGGCCGCCAGCCATAGGGTATGGATCGCGAGCACGGCCGAATGGTCGAGCGTTTCCGGCATGGTGCGGCGGCCGAGCCCGTGGCCCTGCGGCGGGTCGCCGGCCGCGAACACACCGATCTGGACGGGCGCCTCCTCGAGGCCGGAGAGCTTCAGCCGCGCATAGGCGGCCTGCCGCTCAGGCGCCGTTCGGACGAGGGCCTCGGCATTGCGGCGTCGGAAGTCCTGCCGCACCGCCTCGCGCCGGGCGGGGTCGTCCACGAGCACCAGTCGTGTTGGCTGGCTGAGCCCGACAGACGGCGCGAGGGCCGTCAGCGACAGGAGATGCGCCGTAAGGTCGTCGGGCAGCCGCTCCGGTCGGAACCGGCGCACGTCGCGGCGCAGGCGCAGCAGCGTCTCGAACTCGGGCAGGGCATGGGGCGGCAGGCGGTCCATGTGCCCCTGTTCCACCGTTCGGGCGCGAAAGAAAGCGGTTTCAGACGGAGGACGCGGCCGAGAGCGGCAGTGCGAGGCGGGCTTCGAGTCCCCCTTCCGGCGCGCGGCTGAGCGTGAGGCGACCGCCGTAGAGGCCGGCGATCTCGGCCGTGATCGGCAGGCCGAACCCGTGGCCGGGCCGCGTCTCGTCGAGCCGGCGTCCGGGTTGGAGTACGGCGTCGATCTCGACCTCCGTGAGCCCCGGGCCGTCGTCGGCGATGCGGGCGATGCCTTGCGCGCCGTCCTGGTGGGTTTCGAGCACGACGCGCGACCCCGCATGGCGGCAGGCGTTCTCGAGGAGGTTGCCCAGCATCTCGTCGAGGTCCTCCTGGTCGACGGCGACGAAGAGGCCGGGGGCGAGCCGGGTTTCCACGGCGACGCGCGGGTCGAACTTGGCGATCGTCAGCGCCAGGTCCTCGCAATGGCGGGCGAGGTCCGTGCGCTGGCGCACCGGGCCGCCGAGGGCCGCCGTGCGGGCACGGCGCAGATGGTGGCGCACCCGCCGATCCATGAGGGCCGAGAGGTCAAGAAAGCCGGCGCGCGCCTCCGGATCGGGCAGGCGCTCGGCGGCGGCCGAAAGGGTCGCGAGCGGCGTCTTCAGTCCGTGCGCGAGGTTGGCGACATGGAGGCGCGATTGCCGTAGGTTGGCCGCGTCCTGCTCGATCAGGGCGTTGAGCTCGCGCTGCAGCGGCTCCAGCTCGGCGGGATAGCGCCCTTCCACGCTTTCCCGCTCGCCTGAGCGCACGCGGGCGAGCGCCGCGCAGAGCTGGTCGAGGGGCTTCAGACCGAAGCGCACCTGGGCGAAGATGGAAGCGACGAGGAGCGCGCCGAGGCCCGTCAGCGTCGCGGCGACCTGGAGCGTCACGTCCCGCAAGGGGCCGTCGATCGCCCGGCGGGGGGCCGCCGCCAGGATGCGGGCCTCGCGGCCGCCGGGCAGATCCACCTCGTCCTCGCGAAGGACGACGGCCTCGCCGTCCGGTCCGCGCGCGAGGTCGAGCTTGTGCGGCCCGCCGCCGATGTCCGGCGGATCGTCCTCCACCGCCAGGGCGCGGTCTCCCAGGGAACGCGAGCGGCCGACGACCTGGCCGTCGATTTCGACCTGCCAGAACCAGTCCCCCCGCGGCCGGTCGAAGGGCGCGCCGTCGATGTCCTCCAGCGCGCGGGCGAAGGAGGGCGGCCCGGGCGGGCGGCGGCCGCGCCGCGGCTCGCCCGGGGGCGGTGGATTGAGGAGCGCGGCCTCGATCGTCGCGATCTGGAGATCCAGCCGTCCGGCGACCTCGCCGCGCACGAAACGCTCCAGAACGGTGCCGATCAGGAAGCCGGTGACGAGGACGGCGGCCAGCACGAAGAGCGCGGCCGACAGGGTCAGGCGCGCTCGCAGCGACAGATTGCGCAACCGGGCGGGAACCGTCATCCCGCAACCTCGCCGGCCGTCAGACGGTAGCCGAGGCCGCGCACGGTCTCGATCATCGCATGGCCAATCTTGCGGCGCAGGCGGGCGATGATGACCTCGACGGAATTGGAATCCACCTCGGCGTCCCCCTCGTAGACGCGCTCCATCAGGTCGGCGCGGGGCACCACGATCTCCTTGCGCAGCATCAGGCAAGACAGGACGCGCCATTCGAGAGCGGTGAGCTTCAAGGGCAGGCCGTCGCGCTCGAACGTGCCGACCTGCGCGTCGAAGGTGAGGGCGCCGCAGGAGATCCGGGCGTCGGCATGGCCGCGCGAGCGGCGCACCAGGGCGCGCAGGCGCATCACCAGTTCCTCCACGCGGAACGGCTTGACGAGATAGTCGTCGGCGCCGGCCTTGAAGCCCTGCACCTTATCGCTCCAACCGTCGCGCGCGGTGAGGATCAGGACCGGCAGGTCGCGCCCCGCCGCGCGCCAGCCGCGCAGGACCTCGATGCCGCCGAGGCCCGGCAGGCCGAGGTCGAGCACGGCCGCGTCGAAGAGCTCGGTGTCGCCGAGATGCAGGCCGTCCACGCCGTTGTCGGCATGGTCCACGGCGAAGTTCTCGGCCCGCAGCGCGCCCGCGATCTCGGCGGCCAAGCCCGCGTCGTCCTCGACCAGAAGCACGCGCATGAGGGTTCTTCTTCCTTTGTGACCGTCTGCCCGACCTATGCCTGCCGCCTGAACGGAATCTGAACCGCGTGGTTCAGGAGGGGTTTCGGGGCGAGGGATAGAAGGGGCGTCATCCGCAACCGACAAGGATCTGTCGATCATGAAGACGACCCCTTCCCTGAAGCGCCGCATCGGCATCGCCGCGCTGTCCCTTCCGCTCCTGGCCGGCTCGACGCTCGCCTTCGCGCAGAACGCCATGCCGCCCGCACCGCCCGCGCCCCGCACCGCCACCGTGAACGAGCTGCGCGACATGAACGACCTGCGTCTCGAAGGCCGTGTCGCCGAAGTCTTCGGCAACCGCTTCGTCCTGGAGGACGCGACGGGTCGCACGCTGGTCGAACTCGGGCCACGCGGCGAGCGCGGGACCCTCGTCAAGGTCGGCGACACCGTGTCGGTGGACGGCCGCTTCGAGCGCGGCCAGATCGACGCCCGCTCGATCAGCGTGGGCGGCGCCGAGCGCATCGCCCTGGAGCGTCCGCGCCCGGAGCGTGACGGACCGCGCGGCCCGGGCCGCGGCCCGGATCGCGATGGCCCGCGCCACGGACCGCGCGGCGAGGACGGCCCGCCGAAGCGCGGCGAGCGTGCCGAACGCGGCTGGTTCGGCGGCGGCGTGGACGAGGCTGCGGCCACGAAGGCACTGACGGACGCCGGCTACACCGAGGTCACGCTGACCGACACCAAGAAGCACCATGCCGAGTTCACCGTCAAGGATGCGGCCGGTGCGATGTGGGAGATCAAGGTGGACGACGACAACCGCGTCGCCGAGCGCGAGCCGTTCACGCCCCCGATGGCCGAGGATGCGGCGCGCGCCGCGATCGAGAAGCTCGGCTACACCTATGACGGCGACTTCGAGGTGAAGAAGCACCATGTCGAGGCCGACGCCAAGGACGCGTCCGGCCGGGAGGTGCGCGTCGAGATCAATGCCGACGGGTCGCTTCGCAAGGAGCGTTTCGAGGGCTGATCGGTCTGCAGCCTGTCTCGGAGGGCGGTGCTTCGGCGCCGCCCTTTTTGCGTCAGGCACCCGCCTCGCTGCGACGCGCGGCATCGGCCAGGAGCGCCACCACCAAGTCGGTCTGCGAGACGATGCCGACGAGGCGGCCGTCCGGGTCCGTCACCGGAAGGTGGTGGATGCCGAGCGCCGACATTTCTGGCACCACGTCGGCGATCGGCTCGTCCGGCCCGACCGTCCGGACCGGCGCGGTCATGATGTCGGCGACGCTCGATGCCGGTGCGCGGCCCCGCCGCATCGTGAGGCGCAAGCGCTCGCGCGCGCCGAGGCGCGGCCCCCGCCCGTCCCAGGCCGCCTTGTCGAGAAGGTCGGTCTGGGTGAGGATCCCGATCACCCGCGCGTGGTCGTCCGTCACCGGCAGGGCCTTGATGTGGTGCCGGCGCAAGGTGTCGAGCGCCTCGCGAAAGGAGGCGTCGGGCGAGATGGCGACCACGTCGCGCGACATGATCTCTCGCGTGCGCGTTGCCCGTGCCCGTCGCGCGAAGGAATGCAGCTCCGTGCGTCGGAGGAGTGCCTCGAGATCGGCGCGCGAAATGTCGAGAAGCTGGTCCGATTCGGCCAGCGCCGCGTCGAGATCGGCGGCCGAAAAGCCGATGCGCTCGGCCGGAGGCGGATCCTGCGTCGCATGCGCCGGGCGGGGCGCACGGTGCGGATACGGACGGCCGGTCAGGTTGTTGTAGGCGAGGGCGGCGAGGAGCAGGAGAACCGAGTTCGCGCCGACCGGCCAGAGCGCGAAGCCGAAGCCGAGGTCCCAGACCGCCGGCCCGCCGAGAACCGCCGTCAGCGCCACCGCGCCGCTCGGCGGGTGGAGGCAGCGCAGGGCGAGCATCAGGAGGATCGCGACCGCCCCCGCCAGCGCCGCGCCGATCACGGGGTCGGGCACGAGGAGTCGTACCACGACGCCGGTCAACGCGGCGATCGTGTTGCCGCCGACGATCGACCAGGGCTGGGCGAGCGGGCTCGCCGGCACGGCGAAGAGCAGGACGGTCGAGGCGCCCATCGGCGCGATCAGGATCGGCAGGGCCGAGCCCGCGCCGACGGCCGCGCGGCAGACGAGGCCAGTGACGAGAAGGCCCAGAAGAGCGCCGACGACGACACGAAACCGCTCCTGCCAACTGACGGCCGGCAGGTCGGGCAGGAGTCGCTGGAGGAAGCTGTGCATTTCTTGGGCGTCCGGCACGAAATATGGGCAGGGCTCCCCATGGCCCGAAGGCGCGGGTGACGCAAGCGGCGCGCCAGCGCGAACGCAGCGTCGCCGCCGCTTCGCTTGCGGCAGGGGGCGGTGCCGACTATCTGGAGGGTTCAGATCTTCCGCCGCTGAACCGAGGCGCGCCCATGTTCATCCAGACCGAATCCACGCCCAACCCGCAGACCCTGAAGTTCCTGCCCGGCCGGGTGGTGCTGGAAAACGGCACGGCCGAGTTCCTCGACGCCACGGATGCGGCCGCGCGCTCCAAGCTCGCCGCCAAGCTGATGGGCATCGAGGGCGTGCGCAGCGTCTTCTTCGGCTACGACTTCGTCACCGTCACCAAGGACGAGACCGGCTGGCAGCACCTGAAGCCCGCGATCCTCGCGGGGCTGATGGAGCACTTCCTGTCGGGCGAGCCCGTGATGGCGGCGGGTGCCGGCGGCAGCGCGCAGGCCGACGATTCCGGCGAGGAGTTCTTCGAGCCCGGCGACGAGACCGTCGTCTCGACCATCAAGGAACTGCTGGAGACCCGCGTGCGCCCGGCCGTCGCGCAGGACGGTGGCGACATCACCTTCCGCGGCTTCCGCGACGGCGTGGTGTTCCTGAACATGCGCGGCTCTTGCGCCGGCTGCCCCTCGTCCACCGCCACGCTGAAGCACGGCATCGAGAACCTCCTGCGCCACTTCGTGCCGGAGGTCGAGGCCGTGGAAGCGATGGAAGCGGCCTGACCGTGAAGGCTTCGCCGTGACCGGCGGCCTCCTCCTGGCGATCGACACGGCGGGCGAGCGCTGCTCGGCGGCGGTGCTGCGCCTGTCCGACGGCGAGGTGCTCTCGGCCGTCGATCCCGTCATCGGGCGCGGCCATGCCGAAGTGCTGATGGACACGGTGACGGAGGCCATGCGGGCGGCCGGTGCCGGGTGGCGCGATATCGAAAAGCTCGGGGTCGGGATCGGTCCGGGCTCCTTTACCGGCATCCGCGTCGCGGTCGCCGCCGCGCGCGGCTTCGAACTGTCCTTGAACGTTCCGAGCGTCGGCGTCACCACGCTGGAGGCGCAGGGTCAGCCGTTCTGGGCGGACGGGCCGGTGCTCGCCGTTCACGACGCCAAGCGCGGCGAGGTCTATGCCGCGCTCTTCGACCGGGGCGGCGCGGTTCTGGCCGAGCCGCAGGCGCTCGCGCCGGCCGCCTTGCCGGCGCTGGCGGCTCGGGCATTCGGGGCGCTGCGGCTCGTCGGCTCGGGCGCGGGCATCGCCGCCGAAGTCCTCGGGCTCGGTTCCGACCGGATCGCGAGCGCGGAGGGCAGCGCACCGATCGGTGCCGTGGCGCTTATTGCCGCCGGCCGCGCCGTCGCCGCGCCGCCCCTGCCGCTCTATCTAAGGGGAGCGGATGCCAAGGCGCAGGCGCCTTCCGGCCTTCGGGCCGCGCCTTCGACAGGCACCGTTAACCCTTGAGGCCGATAGTCGGGGACGGCCGGCATATCCGGTCCGGCCGCGATCCTTGGGAGGAGGAGGGCATGTACTGGTATCTGCCGTGGGCTTGGACCCTGTCCTTCTGGGAAAACATCGTGACGCCCGTCGACCACGTGGCCGAGCCGCTCGGCCCGGACGACGTGGAATGGGCCGCCGCGCTCCATAGCCAGGCCTTTTCCCAACCCTGGTCGGGCGACGAGTTCGCCGCGCTGCTCTCGCAGGCCGGCACGTTCGGCTATGTCGTGCGCCGGACGGGCCAGGCCCGGCCCGTCGGCGTGGTGCTGGCGCGGCTCGCCGCCGACGAAGCCGAGATCCTGACCATCGTCGTGGACAAGGCGGCCCGGGGCAAAGGGTTCGGCCGGCTCCTGATGGACAACGTCCTCCAGCATCTCCATGCCGAGCGCGCGGCCTCCCTGTTCCTGGAGGTGGAGGAAACCAACCTGCCGGCGCTCAAGCTCTACCGCCACCTGCGCTTCGAGGAGGTCGGCCGCCGACCCGCCTATTACGTCGGCTCCGACGGCCAGCGCCAGAACGCGCTGATCCTGAAGCGGACCCTTGGATCTCGCTGACGCCGGAAGCGGCGCGTCGGACCGCAATCCCGTGGCGCTGCTGCGCCTCGGGACGGTCGCGATCGTCCTGGCGCTGACGACGCTCCTGCTGGCGCCGCTCCAGCTCGTCGCCATCCGTTTCGGCTGGGGGCTGGCGAGCCGGCTTCCCTTTCTGTGGCAGCGCATTGCCGCTCGCGTGGTGGGGCTCCGCGTCCGGACACGGGGAGAGGCGACGGCCGGGCGTCCGCTCCTCCTCGTTTCCAATCACCAGTCCTGGGCCGACATCACCGCGCTCGGCTCGGTCATGCCGCTGTCCTTCATCGCGAAATCCGACGTCGAAGGCTGGCCGATCTTTGGAACGCTCGCGCGCCTCCAACGCACCGTCTTCGTGGAACGGAACGCGCGCGGGCGCACGGGAGAACAGGCCGATTCCATCGCCGAGCGCCTGACGGCGGGCGACGCGATGGTGCTCTTCGCGGAAGGGACGACCTCGGACGGGAATGCCGTCCTGCCCTTCAAGACGGCCCTGTTCGGGGCGGCGCAGGCGGCGCTGAAGGCGTCCGGGGCGGAGGCCGTCTATGTGCAGCCGGTCTCGGTCGCCTATGTCGGCGCCAACGGGATCGTGCTCGGGCGATACGGCCGGCCGCTGGCCGCCTGGCCGGGCGATGTGGAACTGATGCCGCACCTTGCCGCCTTCTTGCGCGAGGGGGCGGTGGACGTCGAGATCTCGTTCGGGGAGCCGATCCGCGTCACCGCCGGCACCGATCGCAAGGGGCTCGCGCGGGCCTGCGAGGCAGAGGTGCGGCGGATGCTGCGCCGGAGCCTCGGCTTTTGCGACGACGCGTGAGGGCGGCCCGGTCACACCTTCGCGAAAACGTCGCTTGCTTCAACGGGTCAGGCGGTCGATATAGGAACGAGAGAAGCCGGGCCGGCGGGCGTTGTGCGGCGGTGCGGCGAAGTCGAGGACTTGGCCCATGGGGTCCGTCCGGCCGCTCGGCAGGACGGGGCGGAGCCCGCAAAGGACGCATGGACACACCGGACGAGAGCGCACGGGGCGAACGCAAGGTCTTCATCAAGACCTATGGCTGCCAGATGAACGTCTACGATTCGCAGCGCATGGGCGATGCGCTGGAGCGTGACGGCTACGTGCAGACCGAAGTGATCGAGGACGCCGACCTCGTGCTCCTCAACACCTGCCATATCCGCGAAAAGGCCGCCGAGAAGATCTATTCCGAGCTCGGACGCATCCGCGTCCTGAAGGCGGAGAAGGCGGCAGAGGGGCGTGAGCTCCGCGTCGGCGTCACCGGCTGCGTGGCGCAGGCGGAGGGCTCCGAGATCATCGAGCGCGCCCCTGTCGTCGATCTCGTGGTCGGGCCGCAGACCTATCATCGCCTGCCGGAAGCGCTGGCGCGGGTCGCCAAGGGCGAGCGCGTGGTCGAGACCGACTACGCCGTCGAGGACAAGTTCGACCACCTCCCGAAATCCGGAAAGGCCGCCATCGCCCGGCGCGGCGTCGCTGCCTTCCTGACGGTGCAGGAAGGCTGCGACAAGTTCTGCACCTTCTGCGTCGTGCCCTACACGCGCGGCTCGGAGGTCTCGCGGCCCTTCGCCGCCGTGATGGACGAGGCGCGGCGCCTGGCCGAGGCCGGCGTGCGCGAGGTGACGCTGCTCGGCCAGAACGTCAACGCCTGGGCGGGCACCGATTCCGCCGGCCGCCCGATCGGCCTCGGCGGGCTCCTGCGGCAACTGGCCGAGGTGCCGGGCCTTGCCCGCCTTCGCTACACGACCTCGCACCCGCGCGACATGGACGACGACCTGATCGCCGCCCATCGCGATCTGCGCGCGCTGATGCCCTACCTGCACCTGCCCGTGCAGTCGGGCTCGGACGCGATCCTGAAGGCGATGAACCGGCGGCACAAGGCGTCGGACTATCTGGCGCTCCTCGACCGCATCCGCGCCGCGCGGCCGGACATCGCGCTGTCGGGCGACTTCATCGTCGGCTTCCCCGGCGAGACGGACGCCGACTTCGAGGCGACCCTCGATCTCGTGCGCACCGTTCGCTACGCCGCCGCCTACACATTCAAGTATTCGCCCCGGCCGGGAACGCCGGGCGCCTCGATGGACGGCCATGTGCCGGAGGACGTCAAGACGACGCGTCTCGACCGTCTCCAGGCGCTGATCCGCGAGCAACAGGTGGCGTTCCAGGATTCGTTCGTCGGGCGCGACACCGAGGTGCTGATCGAGAAGCCGGGGCGCCATCCCGGCCAGATGATCGGCCGCTCGCCCTTCCTTCTGCCCGTGGTGGTGCCGTCCTCCGCCGGGTCGGTGGGCGACATTGTCACGGTGCGCGTTTCCGAAACGCGCCCCAATTCCCTGATGGCCGCCGGCGCCGAGCCGGTCGTTCGGGTTCCGGCGATGTCCGAGCCCCAGTTGAGGAAGATCGCATGAAGGCAGCCCGCGGCGTGCTTCCGACCTCCGGCGCATCGGACATGGCCCATATCGTGCTGACCTTCGACGACAACCGGCTGGCGAGCGCCTTGTTCGGGCAGTTCGACGAGCATCTGGCGATGATCGAGCAGAAGCTCACGGTGGACGCGCGGGCCAGGGGCAACAAGGTGGAGCTGCGGGGCGACCCGGTGGCCGCCGAACAGGCGCGCCGCGCGCTCGACATCCTCTATGCCCGCCTCCAGTCCGGTCACGAGCTGCAGGCCTCCGACGTGGAGGGCGCGATCCGCATGGCGGTGGCGCAGGACGACCAGCTCGTGCTACCGACCCTGGAGAAGAAGGGCCGGCTGGCGCTCGCCCAGATCTCGACCCGCAAGAAGACCATCTACGCCCGCACCCCGACGCAGGACGCCTATATGCGCGCCATGGAGCGGGCGGAGCTCGTCTTCGGCGTCGGCCCGGCCGGCACCGGCAAGACCTATCTCGCCGTCGCCCACGCCGCCCAGCTCCTCGAGCGCGGCCAGGTCGAGCGCATCATCCTGTCGCGTCCGGCCGTCGAGGCCGGCGAGCGGCTCGGCTTCCTGCCGGGCGACATGAAGGACAAGGTCGATCCCTATCTTCGCCCGCTCTACGACGCGCTCTACGACATGATGCCGGCCGAGAAGGTGGAGCGGGCGATCGCCGCCGGCGCCATCGAGATCGCGCCGCTCGCCTTCATGCGCGGGCGCACGCTCGCCAACGCCGCCGTGATCCTGGACGAGGCGCAGAACACGACCTCGATGCAGATGAAGATGTTCCTGACGCGCCTCGGCGAGAACGCGCGCATGGTGGTGACCGGCGACCCGTCGCAGATCGACCTGCCGCCGGGTGTGAAGTCGGGCCTCGTGGAGGCGCTGCGGGTGCTGGAGGGCGTGTCGAGCATCGTCTCCGTGCGCTTCGAGGCCAAGGACGTCGTGCGTCACCGCCTCGTGCAGGCGATCGTGGAGGCCTACGAGGCCGACGCGACCGATGCCCGCGTCAAGGCGGCGCCATGAACGACGGCCGATCTCCCGGCGCGGCCCGCACGGGGCCGCGCATCCTCCTTTCCGTGGAGGACGAGGGCTGGCGGACGCTCCTGTCGCGGCCGGCCGACGACCTGGTCCGCGAGGCGGTCTTTGCCGCCGCCGACGGTGCCGAACTTGCGCCTTCGATCGGCACCGAAGTTTCCGTGACCCTGTCGGACGACGAGGACGTCCAGGCGCTCAACGCCGAATGGCGCGGCAAGGACAAGCCGACCAACATCCTTTCCTTTCCGATGATGCCGCTTGCGCCCGGCGATGCGCCCGGCCCGATGCTCGGCGACCTAATCCTCGCCCGCCAGACGCTGGAGCGCGAGGCGGCGGCGGAGGGCAAGTCGCCCGACGACCATTTCCGTCATCTCCTCGTCCACGGCATCCTGCATCTCCTGGGCCACGACCACGAGACCGACGCCGACGCGGACGCGATGGAAGCGCTGGAAATCTCTATCCTCGCGCGGCTCGGCATCGCCGACCCCTATGCCGACGCCGACGAGGCGCCGGACGCGCGACACTAGAAGGGACCATTGGTGAACCACATGAGCTTGCCCCCCTACGGCGACGAGGTCGGCCACGAGGCCGTCTCGTCGGAGACCCCGCAAGAGGCGCGAAGTCGCAGGCCGCGGCCGGGCCGCGAGGCGCCGGCCGAGCCGGGCTTCCTGGAGTCGCTCGTCGCCTTCCTCCGGCCGCGCGTCTCCCATTCGCTGCGCGAGGAGATCGCCGAGGCGCTGACCCGGCCCGAGACCGAAGCCTCCGGCTTCACCTCCAACGAGCGGCTGCTCCTCAACAACATCCTCCAGCTCCACGACGTGCGTGTGGAGGACGTGATGGTGCCGAGGACGGAGATCCAGGGCATTTCCGCCACGGCCACGCTCGGCGAACTCATGGCGCGTTTCGAGGAAACGGGCCATTCGCGCATGCCGGTCTACGGCGACGGCCTCGACGATCCGCTCGGCATGGTCCACATCCGCGACGTGGTCGGGCACCTGACCCGCGCCGCCCTGTGCTTCGGCCACACGGTTGCCGAGCCCGACGGCCCGGTGCGCTCCAGCCTCGACCTCGGCCGCGTCGATCTCGGCCACAGCCTCGCCGATCTCGGTCTCCTCCGGCAGATCCTGTTCGTGCCGCCATCCATGCACGCGGCCGAGCTGATGCAGCGCATGCAGGCGAGCCACATCCAGATGGCGCTCGTCATCGACGAGTACGGCGGCACCGACGGGCTTGTGTCGCTGGAAGATATCCTCGAGATGGTGGTGGGCGACATCGAGGACGAGCACGACGACGAGGAAGCTCTGGTGAGCCATGCCGGCGACGGCGTGTTCTACGCCGACGGCCGCGCCGATCTCGACGACGTGCGCAGCGTGGTCGGGACCGACTTCGACACCAGCGGGCACGAGGAGGACGCCGACACGATCGGCGGTCTCGTGGTCAACGCGCTCGGACGCATGCCGGCGCCCGGCGAGGTCGTGGAGGCGGTGCCGGGCTTCGAGATCGAGGTGCTGGAGGCCGATCCGCGCCGGGTGAAGCGGCTGCGCATCGTGCGCTTCCCGGAAGGGGCGGACGCGATCCTCGGCAACTGACCGGCCGGGGCGGCAGGTTTCGCGAAAGTCCCGAGACTTACGAGCATGGAAGGGTGCGTCCGCGGGACGGACGATACGCCCGGCCGTGCCGGGGAGGAGAGGGGCGAGCGCGTTGGAACGACTGGCCGGACGAATCATGCTTCTTCACGGCTGGCGGCGGGCGGCCCTGGCGTGTCTCGCCGGCCTCGTCGCGACCCTGGGGCTTGCGCCGGTCAACGTTCCCGCCGTCGGCTTCCTCGCCTTTCCCGTTCTCGTCTGGCTGCTCGACGGGGCGAGCGGTCGACCGGGCGCGGGCTTGGTCGGGCGCTCGCTGCCAGCATTTCGCATCGGCTGGTGCTTCGGCTTCGGCTATTTCCTCGGCGGCCTCTGGTGGCTCGGGGCGGCGGTGCTGGCGGGCGGAAACGCCTTCCTCTGGGCGCTGCCGCTGGCGGTCCTCGGCCTGCCCATGGTCCTGGCGATCTACCACGGTCTCGCCGCAGCGATCGCGCGGCTCTTCTGGAGCGACGGCGTCGGGCGCCTCTTCGCCCTCGCGGCCTCGTTCGCCGGATTCGAATGGCTGCGCGGCACGCTCCTCACCGGCTTCACCTGGAACGAGCTCGGCGCCATCGCGGCGCCCGTGCCCGCTCTCATGGGCAGCCTGTCGGTCGTCGGCCTGCACGGCCTGACGCTCCTTTCCGTCTTCGTCTTCTGCCTGCCGGCGCTCATGGCGGGCAGGACACGCGGCCGCGGGGCCGTCGTCGCCTTCGGCCTCGTGCTCCTGGCCGCGCATGCCGGCTACGGCTTCTGGCGCCTGTCGCAGGCGCCCGACGGCAGCGTGCCGGACGTGGCGTTGCGCATCGTTCAGCCAGGCATTCTCCAGTCGGAGAAATGGGACCCGGCGGAGGAGGAGCGCAACTTCGCCAAGCTCCTGTCGCTCACCGCCGGCGGCGAGCCGGCGGCGGCGGGCGCGCGTCGGCTGGTGGTCTGGCCCGAATCCGCCTTTCCCTTCATCCTGACCGACCGCCCGGACGCGGTGACGCGGCTCGCCGACACGTTGGGCGAGGCCGACACGCTCCTGGCCGGCGCGACCCGCGTCGAGGGCGAGACGTCGAGCCCCACGGCGCGCTTCTACAATTCGCTCTACGTGATCGACGGCAACGGCGTCGTTCGCGATGCCGGCGACAAGCTGCATCTCGTGCCCTTCGGCGAATACCTGCCTTTCCAGGACCTCCTGGAAAGCTTCGGCATCACCCAGCTCACGCAGCTTCCCGGCGGTTTCTCCGCCGGCGCCTCGCGCCGCGTGATGCGGGCGGGCGAGGGGGGGCCGAGCTTCCTGCCGCTGATCTGCTACGAGGCGATCTTCCCGGGCGAACTCCTGAACGACCTGCAGACCCGCCCCGACTTCCTTCTCAACGTCACGAACGACGCCTGGTACGGGATGACGCCCGGCCCCTACCAGCACATGCGCCAGGCGCAGATGACGGCGGCGAGCTTCGGCCTGCCCCTGGTCCGCGCCGCCAATACGGGAATCTCCGTCGTCACCGACAGCGTCGGCCGGCCGGTGGCCGGGCTGGTGCTCGGCGCGGAGGGCACGGTGGACGCTGCTCTGCCCTTGGCCGGGCCGCCAACCGTCTATGCACGCCTCGGCGATCTTGTCTTCGCCGCATTCCTCGGTCTTTTCGCTCTCGTCGGCGTCGTGACGTCGATTCGATCGGGCCGTGTGCGTTGAGATTATGCCGTTCCGTCTCGGCGATTGCCCGGATAAGTCGTATCATCTAGATAACGGAATCTGACTATGAGGGTCGATCGGCGGGGGCTGCATCGGCGTCGCCTGCCCGTCTTGGCGCGGGACTTGCGAGGGACAGGACGATATGGCCGTTGAAAGCAAGAAACCGAATCCCGTCGACGTCCATGTCGGCGCGCGGGTGCGGTTTCGGCGCACGATGATGGGAACCAGCCAGGAAAAGCTCGGCGAAGCCCTCGGCGTGACCTTTCAGCAGGTCCAGAAATACGAGAAGGGGACCAACCGCGTCGGCGCCAGCCGCCTGCAGAAGATCGCGGAGGTGCTGCAGGTTCCCGTGTCCTTCTTCTTCGAAGGATACCAGGGCGAGGGCGCCCAGCCGGCCGGCCTGCGCGAGGCCGATGCTGAGTTCGTGAACGACTATCCCGTGTCCGCGGAAAGCATCCAGCTCAACCGCGCCTTCGGCCGGATCCAGGACCCCAAGATCCGGCGCCGGATCGTGGAACTGGTCCGCTCGCTCGCCGAAACCGAGGCGGAAACGGCCGAATCCAAGTAGCGGCCGGACTCTCGCCTTGCGAGAAAAGCCTTGCGCAACGGAGTGCCCCTGTTAAGGACGGCGGCCCCGATCGACGATCCCCAGAACTGAGAGACCCAAGACGGATGCGCAGCGGCGAGTACTTCTTCACCTCCGAAAGCGTGGCTGAAGGCCATCCCGACAAGGTGTGCGACCGGATCTCCGACGAGGTCCTGGACCTACTGTACCGCGAGGCGCGTAAGGCGGGTGTCGACGCTTGGGCTCTGCGTGTTGCCTGCGAGACGCTGGCCACCACCAACCGCATCGTGATCGCCGGCGAGGTCCGCACGCCGCTCGATTCGGCCAAGCTGCGCTCCAAGGTTCGCTCGGCCGCCCGCCGCGCGGTGAAGGCGATCGGCTACGAGCAGGACGGCTTCCACTGGAAGACCGCCAAGATCGACGTGCTCCTGCACGAGCAGTCGGCAGACATCGCACAGGGCGTCGATGCCGGCTCGAAGAACACCGAAGGAGCCGGCGACCAGGGCATCATGTTCGGCTACGCCTGCCGCGAGACGGCCGAGCTGATGCCGGCTCCGATCTTCTACGCCCACAAGATCCTGGAGCGCCTGTCCGAGGCGCGCCGGTCGGGCGAGGGCGGCGCGGGCGTGCTCGGTCCCGACGCCAAGAGCCAGGTGACCGTCCGCTACAAGGACCGCAAGCCGGTCTCGATCTCCTCCATCGTGCTCTCGACCCAGCACGTGGACGAGACCCTTACCTCCGCCGACGTGCGACGCATCGTCGAGCCCTTCATCCGCGAGGCGACGAGCGGCCTGCCGATCGAGGAGGCGTGCGTCTGGCACGTCAACCCGACGGGCAAGTTCGTGATCGGCGGGCCGGACGGCGACGCCGGCCTGACGGGCCGCAAGATCATCGTCGACACCTATGGCGGCGCGGCACCCCACGGCGGCGGCGCCTTCTCGGGCAAGGACCCGACCAAGGTGGACCGCTCGGCCGCCTATGCCGCGCGCTATCTCGCCAAGAACGTCGTGGCGGCGGGGCTCGCCGACCGCTGCACGATCCAGCTCTCCTACGCCATCGGCGTCGCCGAGCCGGTCTCGGTCTATGTCGACCTCCACGACAGCGGCTCGGTGGACGAGGCGGCGCTGGAAAAGGCGCTGTGCGAGCTCATGGACCTGACGCCGCGCGGCATTCGCGAGCACCTGGATCTCGCGCGCCCGATCTACGCCAAGACCTCGGCCTACGGCCATTTCGGCCGCAAGCCCGGCCGCGACGGCTCCTTCTCCTGGGAGCGGACCGACCTCGTCTCCAAGCTGAAGGCGAAACTTGGCCGCTGAGCGCCGCACGAACGGTCCTCGCGCGCGCGTCCGGGAGAACTTCTTCGGACGCTCGCGCGGCAAGACGCTGCGCCCGCTTCAGGCCGGGCTCCTGCGCGAGGCGCTGCCCGCGCTCGGGCTCGACCTCGGCCAGCCCGCGCCCGCCGACCTACGCACGCTGTTTCGCGCGCCGGTCGAGGCTGTGCGGCTGGAGATCGGCTTCGGCGGCGGCGAGCACCTTCACCTCGAATCGGGCCGCCACCCCGCGACGGGCTTCATCGGCGTCGAGCCCTTCGTCAACTCCATGGCCAAGATGCTGGTGGCCTTGGAGGACGAGCCGCGTGACAACCTGCGTCTCTTCGGCGACGACGCGACGCTGCTGCTCGACTGGCTGCCGGACGCGTCGTTGGCGGGGATCGACCTTTTCTATCCCGACCCCTGGCCGAAGCGGAAACACTGGAAGCGCCGCTTCGTCAACGCGCGCACGCTGGAGCGCATGGCGCGCGTCATGAAGCCCGGCGCGCGTTTCCGCTTCGCCTCCGACATCGAGACCTATGTCGACTGGACGCTCCAGCATCTGCGCGACCATCCCGCCTTCCGCTGGCAGGCGGACGGCCCGTCCGACTGGCACACGCCCTACGAGGGCTGGCCGGGCACGCGCTACGAGGCCAAGGCACATCGCGAGGGTCGCAAGGGCGCCTATCTCACCTTCGTGAAGCTCTGACCCCGGATAGGCGGGCGCCGCCGCTTGTGGAAAAGGCGTCTTGCCTTGCCATCCCGGCTCTGCGGATGTATATGGGCTTCAAATTCTCTGCGATGCGATCGTGAGAGTGGGTCCTCCCGGTCCCGCTCTTTTTTGTTAGGGGCATGGCCCTGGCAAAGGACCCGGCGATCGACGCAGGCCAGGCCGCATCGGAGCGGCCCCGAGGCACAGCCGGAGACTTCGTGACGGACAAGCGCATCATCATCGAACAAGGGCTCGAAGCCCGCATCGCCACGCTTCTGGAGCCGGTGATCGAGCAGCTCGGCTACCGCCTGGTGCGGATCCGGGTGTCGGCCCTCAACGGCACCACGCTGCAGATCATGGCGGAGCGGCCGGACGGCACGATGAGCGTCGAGGACTGCGAGGCGGTGTCGCGCGGCATCTCGCCGGTGCTGGACGTCGAGGATCCGCTCGACCGGGCCTATCATCTCGAGATCTCCTCGCCCGGCATCGACCGCCCGCTGGTGCGGATCGGCGACTTCCAGGCTTGGGCCGGGCAGCTCATCAAGCTGGAGACCAACCGTCTCGTGGCCAACCGCAAGCGGTTTCGCGGGCGGATCCTCAGCGTGTCTGACGAGGGCTTCACGCTGGATCGCGACGGCGCCACGGAAGGCGAGGAGCGCGTGGTCGAGATCCCGTTCGACTCCCTGGCCGAGGCGCGGCTGATCCTTACCGACGACCTGATCGCCGCCTCGCTGAAGGCCGACAAGGCCGCCCGCAAGGCGCGGGGCCTGCCCCTAGAAGACGACGATTTCGACGGAGCCGGTGCGCCGACCGCGCATTGATGTGACGACGGGAGGCGGGCGCGTCACGCGCCGGGCTTCCCTTCCCGGAGGGCCGGAGCGCAGGGCGCCCGGCGGCTTTCGACAGGAGACGTGAACATGGCAGTCAGTGCGAACAGGCTCGAGCTTCTGCAGATCGCGGATGCCGTGGCGCGCGAGAAGTCGATCGATCGGGAGATCGTGATCGCCGCGATGGCCGACGCCATCCAGAAGGCCGCGCGCTCGCGCTACGGCCAGGAGACCAACATCCGCGTCGACATCAACACCAAGACCGGCGAGATGAAGCTGCAGCGGCTTCTCGAAGTGGTCGAGGAGGTCGAGGACCCGGCGACGCAGATCTATCTCGATCTCGCCCGCGACAAGAACCCCGACGCGGAGCCCGGCGACTTCATCGCCGAGCAGCTTCCGCCGATGGAGTTCGGGCGCATCGCCGCCCAGTCGGCGAAGCAAGTGATCGTTCAGAAGGTGCGCGAGGCCGAGCGCGACAAGCAGTACGAGGAGTTCATCGGCCGGGTGAACGAGATCGTCAACGGCACGGTGAAGCGCGTCGAGTACGGCAACGTGATCGTCGATCTCGGCAAGGGCGAGGGCATCATCCGTCGCGACGAGCAGATCCCGCGCGAACTCTTCCGCTACGGCGATCGCGTGCGCGCCTTCGTCTACGACGTGCGCCGCGAGCAGCGCGGGCCTCAGATCTTCCTCTCGCGCACCCATCCGCAGTTCATGGCGAAGCTCTTCACCATGGAAGTGCCGGAGATTTACGACGGCATCATCGAGATCAAGGCGGTCGCCCGCGATCCCGGCTCGCGCGCCAAGATCGCCGTGGTCAGCCGCGATTCGTCGGTTGATCCGGTCGGCGCCTGCGTTGGCATGCGCGGCTCCAGAGTCCAGGCCGTCGTCGGCGAGCTGCAGGGCGAGAAGATCGACATCATTCCCTGGTCGCCGGATGCGGCATCCTTCCTCGTCAACGCACTGCAGCCGGCGGAAGTCGCGAAAGTGGTGCTCGACGAGGACGCCGAGCGCATTGAAGTCGTGGTGCCGGATGACCAGCTAAGCCTTGCGATCGGCCGTCGCGGCCAGAACGTTCGCCTCGCCTCGCAGCTCACCGGCTGGGACATCGACATCCTGACCGAGCAGGAGGAGTCCGAGCGGCGCCAGAAGGAGTTCGTCGAGCGCTCCGCCCTCTTCATGGAGGCGCTGAACGTCGACGAGATGGTCGGCCAGCTCCTCGCCTCCGAAGGTTTCGCGAGTGTCGAGGAAGTCGCCTATGTCGACAGTTCCGAGGTCGCTGCGATCGAAGGCTTCGACGAGGACACGGCGGCCGAGATCCAGAACCGCGCCAAGGAGTTCTTGGACCAGCGCGAGAACGAGCTCGACGAGAAGCGCCGCGCGCTCGGCGTCGAGGACGGCCTGCGCCAGATCGACGGGCTGACCACCGCCATGCTGGTGGCGCTCGGCGAGGACGGTGTGAAGAGCGTCGAGGACTTCGCGGGCTGCGCGGCCGACGATCTCGTCGGCTGGACCGAGCGCAAGGACGGCGAGACCAAGAAGTTCACCGGCGCGCTTTCCGCCTTCGAGGTGAGCCGCCAGCAGGCCGAGGCGATGATCATGCAGGCCCGCGTCATGGCGGGCTGGGTCGAGGCCGAGGAGCCGGCGGTCGAGGCCGACGAAGAGGCCGAAGAGGCCTGAGGAGACGAATGGACGGCGACGAGGACAGGGAACTGGAGGAGGCGGTGATGAACGGACGCATGTGCATCGTGTCGCGCCGCTCGCTGCCGGCCGACGCCCTGATCCGCTTCGTCGCCGGCCCCGACGGACGGGTCGTGCCGGACCTCAAGCGTCGCCTGCCGGGGCGGGGCGCTCATATCGAGGGGCGCCGCTCCGCGGTGGAGACGGCGCTGAAGCGAAAGCTCCTGCCGCGCGCGCTGAAGCGCGAGCTTGCGGGCGTCGAGACGCTGGCGGACGACGTGGACGCGCTCCTGATGCGCTCGGCGACGGGGGCGCTCGCCCTCGCCCGCAAGGCCGGGCAACTGACCACGGGCGCCGCCAAGGTCGATGCGGCCCTGCGCTCGGGCAAGGCGCTGGCGGTCCTTCACGCCTCGGACGGGGCGGCGGACGGGGTACGAAAGCTCGACGGCGCGCGGCATGCGCGGGCCTTCGAGACAGGCTCCCGGCCGGTGTCGGCCTATCTGACGCTCACGGCGGCCGAAATCGGTTTGGCCATGGGCGACCAGAATGTGATACACGCGGCCATCCTGCCCGGTGGAGCTGGAGCGGCCCTGATCGAGCGCCTCGAGGCGCTGACGACATACCGGGGCGACAGCGCCCGGGCGACGAACGAAACGGAGACCGGCGAGCCGGTCTCGTGACGCCACAATTAAGATCAACGGCAGAGCACGGTTGCGAAATGCTCTAGGCACGGATAGTGGCGCGGGAGAAAAGACCCGCGCAGGAAGCGGAAGCGTAAATGAGCGATACGAAATCCGGCGACGACAAGACGCTGAGCGTCACCCCGAAGAAGACCCTCTCCCTGAAGCCGAGCGGCAACGTCTCGCAGTCGGTGGTGCGGCAGAACTTCTCGCACGGGCGGACCAAGAGCGTCGTCGTCGAGACCAAGAAGCGCAAGTTCTCGGTCCCCGGCGAAGCGGCCAAGGATGCGCCGGCGGCAGCCGAGCCCGCAGCGGCACCCGCCGCGCCGGCTCCGGCCGCGGCGGCCCCGGCTCCGGCCGCGCCGCGTCCGACCCTGACGCCGGCGCAGCTGGCGGCGCTGGAGCATGCGGCCAAGAACCCGCAGGCCCCGGTCGCGCCCGACCGCCCCGCGACGCCGCCGGCCGCGCCCGCCGCCGAGGCCGCGCCTGCCGCTCCTGCCGCCGAAGCCAAGCCCGTCGCGCCTGCGGCCGAGGCCGCGCCGGCGCCCGAGCCGGCCGCCCCCGTTGCCGAAGCTCCTGCCGCACCCGCGGCCGAGGCTCCCGTTCCGTCGACCCCTCCCGTTTCCGAAGCACCGAATCCGTCCTTGAACGATACCGCCACGACCGCCGCACCCGCGGCTTCCTCCTCCTCCGCTTCGACGGCTTCGGCTCCGCGCCCGGCCGCTTCCGGTACGGCGGCTCCGCGCCCCGCGGCACCCGCCGCGCCGCGTCCGGCCACCGGTGGGCCGGCCGGTGCCCAGCGCCCCGGCCAGCCGGCACGTCCGGGCTATGCCGGATCGCAGCCGGGCCGCCCCGGCGCGCCGAGCGGGCAGCGTCCCAGTCAGCCGGGGCAGTCGAGCCGTCCCGGCCAGCCGGGCGGGGCTGACCAGCGCCGCGGACCGCAGCCTGCGGCCGCCGCCCCCGGTGCCCGCCAGCCGCGCGGTGCCGTCTTGTCGGACCTGTCGTCCAAGGAAATGGACGCGCGTCGTCGCGCCCTGATCCTCGCGCAGCAGCGCGAGGCCGAGGACCGGCGCCTGTTCCAGATCGAGGAAGCGCGCCGCATTGCCGAGGACGAGCGTCGCCGTGCGGAGCGCGAGGAATCTGAGCGCCGCCAGGCCGAGGAGGCCGCGCGTCTCGAGCTCGAAGCCGCCGCCCGCAAGAAGGCCGAGGAGGACGCGGCCCGCCGCGCCGCCAACAAGCCGGTCGCCCGCACGAGCGGCGGCAAGGCCAATGTCAACGTCATCCCCGGCCCGCCGCCGGTTGACGACGGTCTCGGCCTGCGCCCGGCCGGCCGCACGGATCTGACCAAGAAGACGCGCGCCGACGACGAGGACGACCGTCGCCGTCCGGGCGCTGCCCGTGGTCCGGCTCGCGGCCCGGCGGCCGATGCCGCCAAGCCGACCCGCGCCCGTGCCGGCGACGACCGTCGCGGCGCCGGCCGCGTCAATGTCGAGCGTGCCTTGTCCGACGAGGACGCGCGCGGACGTTCGCTGTCGTCGATGCGTCGGCGCCAGGAGAAGTTCAAGCGCTCGCAGCAGAACCAGACCCGCGAGAAGATTGCCCGCGAAGTGATTATCCCCGAGACCATCACCATCCAGGAACTCGCCAACCGCATGTCGGAGCGGGCCGTGGACGTCATCAAGTTCCTGATGGCTCAGGGGCAGATGATGAAGCCGGGCGACGTGATCGACGCGGATCTCGCCGAGATCATCGCCTCCGAATTCGGCCATACGGTCCGCCGCGTGGCGGAATCGGATGTCGAGACCGGCATCTTCGACGTCGCGAGCGACCCGGAGAAGCTGGTGTCGCGTCCGCCGGTCGTCACGATCATGGGCCATGTCGACCACGGCAAGACCTCGCTGCTCGACGCGATCCGCAAGACCAACGTCGTGTCCGGCGAGGCCGGCGGCATCACGCAGCACATCGGCGCCTACCAGGTCGAGCAGAACGGTCAGAAGATCTCGTTCATCGACACGCCGGGCCACGCCGCCTTCACGGCGATGCGCGCCCGCGGCGCCCAGGCGACCGACATCGCGATCCTCGTGGTGGCGGCCGACGACTCGGTCATGCCGCAGACCATCGAGTCGATCAGCCACGCCAAGGCGGCGGGCGTGCCGATCATCGTGGCGATCAACAAGATCGACAAGCCGGCGGCCGACGCCCAGAAGGTGCGCACGCAGCTTCTGCAGCACGAGGTCTTCGTGGAATCGATGGGCGGCGAGGTTCTCGACGTCGAGGTCTCGGCCAAGAACGGCACCAATCTCGACAAGCTGCTGGAAGCCATCCTGCTGCAGGCCGAGATCCTCGACCTCAAGGCGGATCCCGAGCGGACCGCCGAGGGTGTCGTGATCGAGGCCCAGCTCGACCGCGGCCGCGGTCCGGTGGCGACGGCGCTGGTCCAGGCCGGCACGCTGCGCCAGGGCGACATCGTCGTGGCCGGCGACCAGTGGGGCCGCGTGCGCGCCCTCGTCAACGACCAGGGCAAGCAGCTCAAGGAAGCCGGCCCGTCCATGCCGGTCGAGATCCTCGGCATGCAGGGCACCCCTCTGGCGGGCGACCGCTTCGCCGTGGTGAAGGACGAGGCCCAGGCGCGCGAGATCACCGAGTATCGCCAGCGCCTGACCCGCGAGAAGGCGGTGGCCAAGTCGGCCGGCCAGCGCGGCTCGCTCGAGCAGATGATGACCCAGCTCCAGTCCTCGGGGCTCAAGACCTTCCCGCTCGTCATCAAGGGCGACGTGCAGGGTTCGGTCGAGGCGATCGCCACGGCGCTGGAGAAGCTCGGCACCGAGGAAGTGCAGGCGCGCATCGTCCATTCGGGCGCGGGTGCCATCACCGAGTCGGACGTCCAGCTCGCCGCGACGTCGAACGCCGCCATCATCGGCTTCAACGTGCGTGCCAACGCCCAGGCCCGTCAGCTCTCCGAGCGGGAAGGCATCGAGATCCGCTACTACAACATTATCTACGACCTCGTGGATGACGTGAAGCAGGCGATGTCGGGCCTCCTGTCGCCGGAGCGCCGCGAGACGTTCCTCGGCAATGCCGAGATCCTGGAGGTCTTCCAGATCACCAAGGTCGGCAAGGTCGCGGGTTGCCGCGTCACGGAAGGCAAGGTCGAGCGCGGTGCCGGCGTGCGCCTCATCCGCGACGGCGTCGTCATCCACGAGGGTACGCTCAAGACGCTCAAGCGCTTCAAGGACGAAGTCGCCGAAGTGCCGGGCGGCCAAGAGTGCGGCATGGCCTTCCAGAACTACGACGACATCCGCCAGGGCGACGTCATCGAGTGCTTCCGCGTGGAGCACATCGCCCGCACGCTCTGATCCCCGCGGAAGGCCCGGAAGGGCCTTTCCACCGGACCGATGCAAAGCCCGGCGGCAACGCCGGGCTTTGCAATTGCGTTCGCATACGAGGACACCAGCGGGTTTCCGCCTAGGAGCGACCGGCCATGGCCAAGCATTCCAACAGCCCGAAAGGGCCTTCGCAGCGACAGCTCTCCGTCGGGGAGAAGGTGCGGCACGCGCTGACCGAAACACTGCAGCGGCGCGAGATCATCGATCCGCTCCTCGAAAATGCCGTGATCAGCGTCACGGAAGTGCGCATGAGCCCCGACCTCAAGCTCGCCACCGCCTATGTGACGGTGTTCGGGCAGGAGGACATGGACCCGTTCGTCAAGGCTCTCAACGCCCACGCGCGGTTCCTGCGCGGACGCCTGACGCCGGCGCTGCGGCAGATGAAGTACATGCCGGAGGTCCGCTTCCGGCAGGACGACAGTTTCGACAACTATGCCCGGATCGACGCGCTGCTGCGCTCGCCGGAGGTCCTGCGCGACACGCGCGGGACGGCAGACGACGAGGAAGACAACTGATGGCACGTCGCGGCAAGAAGCCGAAGGGGCGCCCGATTTCCGGCTGGGTGATCTTCGACAAGCCCAAGGGCATGGGGTCCACGGAGGCCGTCTCGAAGATCAAGTGGCTCTACTTCGCCCAGAAGGCGGGCCACGCCGGCACGCTCGACCCGCTGGCGTCCGGCATGCTGCCGATCGCGCTTGGCGACGCCACCAAGACCGTTCCCTTCGTGATGGACGGACAGAAGACCTATCGCTTCACCGTGTCCTGGGGCGCGGAGACGACGACGGACGACACGGAAGGTCCGGTGGTGAACGCCTCCGACCGCCGGCCGTCGCGCGCCGACATCGAGGCGCTGCTCCCGAACTACACCGGCGAGATTTCCCAGGTGCCGCCCGCCTTCTCGGCCATCAAGATCGAGGGCGAGCGCGCCTACGACCTCGCCCGCGCCGGCGAGACGGTGGAGATCGCCGCGCGCACCGTCACGGTGCACCGTCTGTCGATCGTGGAGATGCCCGACGCCTCGACCACGACCTTCGAGGCGGAGTGCGGCAAGGGTACCTATGTCCGCGCCATCGCGCGCGATCTCGGCCGCGACCTCGGCTGCTTCGGCCACATCACCGAACTTCGCCGCGTGCGGGTGGGCTCGTTCGACGAGGACGACATGGTCACGCTGGACGAACTGATGGACGCGGCGGAGGAGGGGCTGGAGACCCTGACCCCCGAGGCCGTGGAGTCGGGCGCCCGTCCGCGCATCACCGACTTCACCGCGCTGGACGAGATCGTGCTCGACGCCGCCACCGCGCTCAGCGACCTCTACGAGGTGGCGCTGACGGACGATCAGGCGGGCCGCGTCCTGTCGGGCAACCCGGTGCTGCTGCGCGGGCGCGACGCGCCTGCCTTCTGCGACGAGGCCTATGCGACCGGCCACGGGCGCTTGGTGGCGATCGGCTCGATCGACCAGGGCTCGTTCCATCCCAAGCGCGTCTTCGGCGGACGCGGCTGAACGGCTCGCTGCCGTTCCGGGCTGGCATTCGCCCGCGAATGCGCCTATACCCGCCCCGCGTGGCCGGCATTTTCCGCCGGACACGCCTCATGGCCCTGGCTGGACGACATCCTGGCCCGGGCGTCCCAACCCTCCAATCCTTAAGAAAGGGATATCCGATGTCGATCACGCTCGAGCGCAAGGCCGAGATCATGAAGGAATTCGCGACCAAGGAAGGCGACACCGGCTCGCCCGAGGTGCAGGTCGCCCTTCTGTCGGAGCGCATTGCCAACCTGACCGAACACTTCAAGGGCCACAAGAAGGACAACCACTCGCGTCGTGGCCTTCTCAAGATGGTGTCCCAGCGTCGCCGCCTCCTCGACTACCTGAAGGAGCGCGAGGAAGACCGCTACACGGCGCTCATCGGCCGCCTCGGCCTGCGCCGCTAACAGACCTTTCGGCGCGGCGCTCCGGACCTCCTGGGCGCCGCGTCCGCATACCGATCCAGCTTGTCCCGCCCCGGCGGGGAAAGCCTGTCCCGGCCGGCGTCCCGAAGGGAGCCGAGCCCGAGAGCCGAACGCTCATGGGGCAGGATTGCCGGATGCTTCCCGGCATGATCCCGAGGGCTGAAAGCCCGGAGGGAACCCATCGTGCCCGAGCGCCGCTGCCCAGAGCCGCGCCTCGCCCGGAAGCCTCCCGCCGTCTTGCCCATGCGCGTTTCCAACCGCAACGGCCGCACTCTCCCGCGGCCAAGCCATGAGGCACATCGCATGTTCAATACGCACAAGGTCGAGATCGAGTGGGCCGGCCGCACGCTGACCCTCGAGACCGGCAAGATCGCCCGCCAGGCCGACGGCGCCGTGCTCGCCACCTACGGCGAGACCGCCGTTCTGGCCACCGTCGTTTCGGCCAAGGCCCCGAAGCCCGGCTTCGACTTCTTCCCGCTGACCGTCAACTACCAGGAAAAGGCCTTCGCGGCCGGCAAGATCCCGGGCGGCTACTTCAAGCGCGAGGGGCGTCCGAGCGAGAAGGAGACGCTGGTCTCCCGCCTCATCGACCGTCCGATCCGCCCGCTCTTCGCCGAAGGCTACAAGAACGACACGCAGGTCGTCGTCACCGTCCTGCAGCATGACCTCGAGAACGACCCGGACGTCCTCGCCATGGTCGCCGCCTCGGCTGCGCTCACGCTGTCGGGCGTGCCCTTCATGGGCCCGATCGGCGGCGCGCGCGTCGGCTACATCGATGGCGCCTACAAGCTCAATCCGCATGTCGACGAGATGGCCGAGTCCAAGCTCGACCTCGTCGTCGCCGGCACGCAGGACGCCGTGCTGATGGTCGAGTCGGAGGCCCACGAGCTCGACGAAGAGACCATGCTCGGCGCCGTCATGTTCGGCCACAAGGGCTTCCAGCCGGTGATCGAGGCGATCATCAAGCTTGCCGAGCACGCCGCCAAGGAGCCGCGCGAGCACAACGTGCCCGACCACTCGGCGCTGGAAGGCGAGATGCTCTCGATCGCCGAGGGCGAGCTGCGCGACGCCTACAAGAACACCGACAAGCAGGCCCGCTACGCCGCCGTCGACGCCGTCAAGGCGAAGGTGATGGCGCACTTCCTGCCCGAGGGCGCGACGGAGACGAAGTTCTCCAAGGAAGAGGTCGGCGCGGTCTTCAAGGAACTCCAGGCCAAGATCGTGCGCTGGAACATCCTCGACACCAAGAGCCGCATCGACGGGCGCGACCTGTCCACCGTGCGCGCGATCGTCGCCGAGGCCGGCATCCTGCCGCGCACCCACGGCTCGGCGCTCTTCACGCGCGGCGAGACGCAGGCCCTCGTGGTGGCGACGCTCGGCACCGGCGAGGACGAGCAGTATGTCGACTCGCTGACCGGCACCTACAAGGAGACCTTCCTCCTTCACTACAACTTCCCGCCCTACTCGGTCGGCGAGACGGGCCGCATGGGCTCGCCCGGCCGCCGCGAGATCGGCCACGGCAAGCTCGCCTGGCGCGCCATCCGTCCGATGCTGCCGGCCAAGGAAGCCTTCCCCTACACGATCCGCGCCGTGTCCGAGGTGACGGAGTCCAACGGTTCGTCCTCCATGGCGACCGTCTGCGGCACCTCGCTGGCGCTGATGGACGCGGGCGTTCCGCTGCAGCGTCCGGTGGCGGGCATCGCAATGGGCCTCATCCTCGAGGGTGAGCGCTTCGCGGTCCTGTCCGACATCCTCGGCGACGAGGACCACCTCGGCGACATGGACTTCAAGGTGGCCGGCACCGACCGGGGCATCACCTCGCTCCAGATGGACATCAAGATCCAGGGCATCACCGAGGAGATCATGAAGATCGCCCTCGAGCAGGCCAAGGGCGGCCGCGAGCACATTCTCGGCGAAATGAACAAGGCCCTCGGCTCGGCCCGTGCCGAGCTCGGCGAGTTCGCGCCGCGCATCGAGGTCATGCAGATCCCGACCGACAAGATCCGCGACGTGATCGGCTCGGGCGGCAAGGTGATCCGCGAGATCGTCGAGAAGACCGGCGCCAAGATCAACATCGAGGACGACGGCACCGTGAAGATCGCCTCGTCCTCGGGCAAGGAGATCGAGGCCGCCAAGAAGTGGATCCACTCCATCGTGGCCGAGCCGGAAGTCGGCGAGATCTACGAGGGCACGGTGGTGAAGTGCGTCGAGTTCGGCGCCTTCGTGAACTTCTTCGGCTCGCGCGACGGCCTCGTCCACATCTCGCAGCTGGCCGCCGACCGCGTCCAGAAGACGCAGGACGTGGTCAAGGAAGGCCAGAAGGTCTGGGTCAAGCTCATGGGCTTCGACGAGCGCGGCAAGGTCCGCCTGTCCATGAAGGTAGTCGATCAGGCGACCGGCGAGGAGATCAAGAAGCCCGCCAAGGAAGACGACGCCGAGTAAGCGTCGCCTCCGGCAAGCATGAAGAGGGCGGCCTTCCGGTCGCCCTTCTTCGTTCCGGGATCCACCTACGAAGAAGGCCCCGGCGGACGATCCGCCGGGGCCTTTTCCTGTTTCCGGTGGAGTCGGTCAGACGATGGTCAGGCCGACGTCGAGATTGTTGCGGGTCGCGTTGGAATAGGGGCAGACCTGGTGGGCGGTCTCGACCAGCTTCTGCGCATCGGCGCGGTCGACGCCGGGCAGCGTGATGGTGAGATCCGCCGTGATGCCGTAGCCGCCTTCCGAGCGCGGGCCGAAGCCGACCTCGGCGTTCACCGTCGCGTCGGCCGGAACCTTGACGCCGACCTTGGACGAGACGGCGCGCATGGCGCCGAGGAAGCAGGCGGAATAGCCGGCCGCGAAGAGCTTCTCCGGGTTGGCACCCACGCCGCCCGGGCCGCCCATTTCCTTGGGAACGACGAGGTTCACGTCCACCGCGCCATCATCAGAGCGGGCATGGCCGTCGCGGCCGCCGCCGGTTGCAGTCGCGCTGGTCTTGTAGATCACGTCGACAGGCATCTGTCTCTCCTTGGGTTCGCAACTCGTTATCGCGATAATCAGTTTCTAGAGAAAGCCAAAATCGCTGTCCAGCGGAAACTTGTCGTGATAAGGAATTTTGCAACCGGACCGGGAGGTCATCCATGGCGCGCGCCACTCCGCCGCTCCCCCTCGACGATCACCTCTGCTTCGCGCTCTACGGAGCCTCCATGGCCATCGGGCGGCTCTACAAGCCGATCCTGGACGAATGGGGCATCACCTATCCGCAGTATCTGGCGCTGGCCGCGCTTTGGGAAGGCGATGCGCTGCGGGTCGGAGACCTCGCGGCGCGCCTCGACCTGGAGGCTAGCACCGTGACGCCGCTTGTCACGCGCCTGTCGAACGCCGGCTTCGTGACGCGCGAGCGCGACCCGGCGGACGGGCGCCAGGTAATCGTCCGGCTGACGGAGGAGGGGAGGGCTCTGGCCGATCGCAGCGCCTGCCTCGGAAAGGCGCTGATCGAGGCCACCGGCCTTTCGACGGAGCGGCTGCGACAGATGACGGCGGACGCGCGAGCCCTTCGCGAGGCCGTGGCCGGCCGGGACGACGACGCGCCGCCCCGGCGCTGAGGTCAGGGGGCCGGGTTGCCGAAGCGCTGGTGCAGGGCGTCCACGGCCGTCTGCATCTCGGCCGTCCAGGCGACGTCCTCGGCGGCGAGGCATTCGTCGAGCTGCGCCATCGTGGTGGCGCCGATAATCGATGCGGTGACGAAGGGCTGGGCCAGTACGAAGGCGTTGGCGAAGGTCGCGGGCGCCAGGCCGAACTCGCGGGCGAGCGCGACATAGGCATCGACCGCCTCGGCCGTGCCGGGCTTCTCGTAGCGCTGGAGGCGGTCGAAGAGCGCCTTCCGCGAGCCCGCGGGCAGGGCGCCGCCCGCATATTTGCCGGTGAGATATCCCTGGGCGAGGGGCGAATAGGCGAGAAGGCCGACGCCTTCCCGCAGCGCGATCTCGGCCTGAGCGCTCTCGAAGGTTCGGTTCAGGAGGTTGTAGGCGTTCTGGATGCTGGCCATGCGCGGCGCGTCGCCCCGCTCGGCCAAGGCTAGCCAGCGCATGGTGCCCCAGGCGCTTTCGTTGGAAAGCCCGGCGTGCCGGATCTTGCCGTCCGCCACGAGGTCGGCGAACACGACGGCGGTCTCTTCGATCGCCACCTCGTCGGCCACCGCCTCCGGCGTCGACCAGCGGCTCGGGACCGAGCCGAAGCCGGGCGTCGGGCGGTCCGGCCAGTGGATCTGGTAGAGATCGATGCAGTCCACGCCGAGCCGGCGGAGCGAGCCTTCCACCGCTTCGGTCACGTTGCGCCGGTCGAGGCGGGGCTCCGACCCGTCCTGCCGGAACCAGGTCATCGCGGTGCGTCCGACCACCTTGGTCGCGATCACCATCCGGTCGCGGTTGCCCCGCGCCTTCAGCCACGAGCCGATGAAGCGCTCCGTGTGCCCCTGCGTCTCGGCCTTGGGCGGAATCGGGTAGAGCTCGGCCGCGTCCAGGAAGTTGACGCCGCGCTCGATCGCGCGGTCGAGCTGTTGATGCGCTTCCGCTTCCGTGTTCTGCTCGCCGAAGGTCATGGTGCCGAGGCAGATCCGGCTGACGCGCAGGTCGGTGCGCCCGAGCGGTCGTTGCTGCATGATGGATCCTGGGTGGGAATCGGAAGGGTGCGTTCGCGCTCTCCATACTGCCGCGACCGCCTTGCCGCAACGCGACGGACCGTCATCGCATCCTCATGGCCGTGCCCTACATGGGGCCGGACACATCGCAGACCGGAGCCGTCATGCGCCTGATCCTCGTGCCCGCCTTTGCCTGCGACGGCGATCTCTACGAGACGCTGATCCCGCTCCTGCGTCCGGATTTCGACTGTCGCGTGGTGGTTCCCGCCGCGCCCGACATGGCGGCCTGCGCGCGCGAGGTCATCGACGCGGCGGAGGGCAAGCCGTTCGTCGTCGCCGGAACCTCGTTCGGTGGGCATGTCGCGCGCGAGGCGGCCATGGCCGCTTTAGGTCAGGCGAGAGGGCTGATCGTCATGGGCGCCGCGCCGCAGGCGGCGGCGAGCCGCGAGCCCTTCGACCGGCGGCGCGCCGCGATCGAGGCCGACGGCGGAGCGGAGATGCTGGAAGAGATGGCGCGCGCCATCGTGTTCGAGCCGGAAGGCCGTGGTCAGGAGGCGGCGGACGTGTTTCGCGCCATGGCGGCGCGCGCCGGCATCGACCGCCTTCTGGCGCAGAACGAGGCGCTGATGACGCGGCCCGACCGGGTGGGCGACCTGCCGCGCCTGTCCTGCGCCTCGCTTCTGATCTGGGGCGAAGCCGACACGTTCTCCGCGCCGGAGGCCGGGCGCGCCATGGCGGGGGCCATGCCGGACGCCGAGTTCGTCCTCCTCGAGGAATGCGGCCACCTGCCGAGCCTCGAGACGCCCATGCGCGTCGCCACGGCGATCCGCGCCCGCTTTGTGCGCGCCGACGGGTGATGGACCTCGTCGTCTTCGACTGCGACGGCGTTCTTGTCGACAGCGAGACGCTGGCGGGCGAGGCCCTGCGCGCGCTTCACCGGTCGCACGGGATCGAGGTCTCGGCGGAGCTGTTTTCGACGGTGGTCGGCATGAAGGCGGCGGATGGGCTGGCGGCGCTGGCCCGCGCGACGGGCAGGACCCTGCCACCCGGCGCCGACGCCGAGCTCTGGCCGGCGACGGCCGCCCTGTTTCGCGAAAGGCTGCGCGCGAGCGACGGCGTGGTCGGACTCCTCGAAGCCTCTCCCCTTCGCCGCTGCGTCGCCTCCTCGTCGCATCCCGAGCGGATCGCGCTCAGCCTGGAGGTGACGGGCCTGCGGCGGTTCTTCGCGGAGGATGCCGTGTTCTCGGCCTGGGAGGTCCGGCGCGGCAAGCCGGCGCCCGATCTCTTCCTCCATGCGAGCGCGCGCATGGGCGCCGAGCCCGCGCGCTGCGTGGTGATCGAGGATTCGCGCTTCGGCATCGAGGCGGCCAAGGCCGCCGGCATGCTGGCCGTCGGCTATGTGGGCGCGAGCCACGCCGGGCCGGAGGCCGCCGAGCGCTTGCTCCACGCCGGAGCCGACTGGGTGTCGAACTCCATGGCGGAGATCGGCACCCGGCTCAAAACGCTTTGAAGATCGTCAGACCGAGGCGGGATCCGTCTCGCCGGCCATTTCGGCCCGGCGCTCCTGCGCCTTCAGCTCGTCCAGCGCCGGCATCGACATGATGTTGTAGCCGGCATCAACATAGTGGATCTCGCCGGTGACGCCCTTGGACAGGTCCGACAGGAGGTAGAGCGTCGAGTTGCCGACCTCCTCGTGCGTTACGTTGCGGCGCATCGGCGAATTGCGGCGCTGGTAGTTCAGCATCAGGCGCGCGTCGGAGACGCCGGCGCCCGCGAGCGTGCGGAGCGGACCCGCCGAGACGGCGTTGACGCGGATGTCGCGCGGGCCGAAGTCGGCGGCGAGATAGCGCACCGAGGCTTCCAACGCGGCCTTGGCGACGCCCATCACGTTGTAGTTCGGCATGACGCGCATCGACCCGCCATAGGTCAGCGTCACCATGGAGCCGCCCTCGTTCATCATGGCGGCCGCGCGCTTGGCGATCTCCGTGAAGGAGAAGCAGGAGATCACCATGGTGCGCGTGAAGTTCTCGCGCGTCGTGTCGGCGTAGAGGCCCTTCAGCTCGTTCTTGTCGGAGAAGCCGATGGCATGGACGACGAAGTCGATCCGGCCCCATTCCCGCTCCAGCGTGGCGAAGAGCCGGTCGACCGAGGCGATGTCCTCGACGTCGCAATCGACCAGAAGGGTGGAGCCGATCTCGGCGGCGAGCGGGCGCAGCCGCTTGCCGAAGGCCTCGCCCTGGTAGCTGAAGGCGATTTCGGCCCCTTGCGCCGCGAGCGAGCGCGCCGCGCCCCAGGCGATCGAGTTGTGGTTGGCGACGCCCATCACGAGGCCGCGCTTGCCCGTCATCAGTCCGGTCATCAAACAGACTTTCTCAGGCGCCGACGCGCTGGAACACGAGCGTGGCGTTGGTGCCGCCGAAGCCGAAGGAGTTCGACAGGGCTATGTCGATCTTCGCATCGTCGATGCGCTTTCGCACGATCGGCACGCCCTCGAATTCGGGGTCGAGCTCCTCGATATGGGCGCTCTCGCCGACGAACCCGGCCTGCATCATCAGGAGCGAGTAGATCGCCTCCTGCGCGCCCGCCGCGCCCAGGGAATGGCCGGTGAGCGACTTGGTGGACTGGATGTGGGGCATGTCGTCGCCGAACACCTCGCGGATGGCGCCGATCTCCTTGGAATCGCCGACCGGCGTCGAGGTGCCGTGCGTGTTGACGTAGTCGACCCGGCCCTTCACCGTCGAGAGCGCCTGGCGCATGCAGCGCACCGCGCCCTCGCCGGACGGGGCCACCATGTCGTAGCCGTCCGAGGTCGCGCCGTAGCCGACGAGCTCGGCGTAGATCTTGGCGCCGCGCGCCTTCGCCCGCTCGTATTCCTCCAGCACGACCACGCCGGCACCGCCCGCGATCACGAAGCCGTCGCGGTTCTTGTCGTAGGCGCGCGAGGCGACCGCCGGCCGGTCGTTGAAGTCCGAGGACATGGCGCCCATGGCGTCGAAGAGGTTCGACATGGTCCAGTCGAGGTCCTCGTGGCCGCCGGCGAACATGACGTCCTGCTTGCCCCACTGGATCATCTCGGCGGCGTTGCCGATGCAGTGCGCCGAGGTCGAGCAGGCGGACGAGATCGAGTAGTTGACGCCGTGGATCTTGAACCAGGTCGCGAGCGTGGCGGAGGCCGTCGAGGACATGGCTTTCGGCACCGCGAAGGGGCCGATGCGCTTGGGGCTGTTGTTCTTGCGGGTGATGTCGGCGGCCTCGATCAGCGTGCGCGTCGAGGGGCCGCCGGAGCCCATGATGATGCCGGTGCGCTCGTTGCCGGACACGTCGCTCTCGGGAAGCCCCGAGTCGGCGATCGCCTGTTTCATGGCCACGTGGTTCCAGGCGCCGCCCTGGCTGAGAAAGCGCATGGCGCGCCGGTCCACCAGCTCGGACACGTCGAGCTCGGGCTTGCCCCAGACGCGGCAGCGGAAGCCGTTGTCGGCAAAGTCCTGCGAGAAGGAAATCCCGGACTTCGCCTCGCGCAGCGAGGCCGTGACCTCGTTCAGATCGTTGCCGATCGAGGACACGATGCCCATTCCGGTCACGACGACGCGCCGCATGGCCAAACTCCCTTCCAAGGTCCCTGGACCCTTCGTCCTATCCAATGAACGGTCGGCTCAGCCGCCGACCGCTTCGCCCGGCTGCTCGTCCTGGAACAGGCCGACCCGCAGGTTGCTGGCCTGATAGATGACGACGCCGTCGGCCTTCATCCAGCCTTCCGCGATCCCGAGCTTCAGCTTGGAGCGCATGACGCGTCGAAAATCGACGCCGTACTCGACCAGCTTGACCTTCGGGGTCACCTGGCCGGTGAACTTGACCTCGCCGACGCCGAGCGCCCGGCCGCGGCCCGGCTCGCCCAGCCAGCCGAGATAGAAGCCCGTGAGCTGCCACAGCGCGTCGAGGCCGAGGCAGCCGGGCATGACCGGGTCGCCCTGGAAATGGCAGGCGAAGAACCAGAGGTCGGGGTTGACGTCGAACTCGGCGCGGATCGACCCTTTGCCGAACTCGCCGCCGTCGGTGGTCACCTCGGTGATGCGGTCGAACATCAGCATCGGAGGCAGGGGAAGCTGCGCGTTGCCCGCGCCGAAGAGCTCGCCCCGGCCGCAAGCCAGAATCTCGTCCTTGCCGAAATGGGTCTTCACCGTGTCCATCGATCCGTCCGGTTGCGAAACGGCGAAGGGCCACCGTTTCAAATCTTATCAAATCTCTCGCGGGACGGCCCTTACCACGCGAGCGCCCGAGGGCAAATGCGTTAACGAAACGAGAGGCGTCACGGTTTCGCACCGGACAAGCCGTTCTGGAGCCGTCATGCAACGCATTGCCGTCCTCACCGCCGTTCTTCTGGCCGCCGGCGGCGCCGCAGCGCAGGAGTGGCGGAGCGCGGGGACCGGGGAGGGCGCACGCGCCTTCTTCGCCAAGGGCGGACGACCCGCCGGCGTGGAGATCGCCTGCCTTTCCGGCGGTCGGCTCGACGTGACCGCCGCCGGCAACGGTGCGCGCTTTCCGAGGGATCGCGTGGTGACGCTGGTGCTTTCCATCGACGGCGCGGCCTTCGTCGGGCCGGCTCGCGTCGAGGACGAGGCGACGGGCGGCGGCTCGCGCTTCGTCCGGCCGGTCGCGGCCGACGAGGCGGGGGCGCTCCTTGCGGCACTGCGGAAGGGGCGGAGCCTCGAGGTCTCCAGCCCGGCGGGCTTCATGCGGCTTCCCCTGACCGGTTCGGGCCGGGCGCTGGCAGCCCTGGGGCCCGCCTGCGCCGCCGGGTGAGGGTTCGATTGTTCGCGCTGCGAAATCCGACTATATTGAATCCCGGCAAGGCCTTGCGGCATCGCATGACGCTCGGCTAAAGGTGAATTCAAGAGTCAAGTTTTCGGTGATCTGAACCATGGACAACCGGGCCAAGCCCTCGACCTCGGCGGACACGCGCACGGCCGCCCGGCCTCAGACCTTCTGCGTCTTCGAGCGTCTGCGCGCCTCGGGCCTCCGGCCGACCCGGCAGCGCGTCGCCCTGTGCAACCTCATCTTCGGCGCGGGCGATCGCCACCTGTCGGCGGAAGAGCTGCACGAGGAGGCGCACAAGGCGGGCGAGCCCGTGTCGCTGGCCACCGTCTACAACACGCTTCACCAGTTCACCGACGCCGGTCTCGTGCGCCCGCTTTCGGGCGAGGGGCAGCGCACCTATTTCGACACCAACACCTCGGACCACCACCATTTCTTCGTGGAGGCCGACAACACGATGATCGACATCCCGGACGGGACGATCACGATCGACAATCTGCCCGAACCGCCCGAGGGCATGGAAATCGTCAACGTGGATGTCGTGGTGCGCCTGCGCCGCAAGACGGGATCGAAGACGCTGAGCTGACTGGGGCGCCCCTTCACCGAAACGAAAAGGCCGGCGGTTGAGGGGACCGCCGGCCTTTTCGCGTTCGGGGGGAGCGGTCAGAACCGCTCGTCGGGATAGACGCCCCAGATTTCCTTCTGGGTGACGAAGCCGCGGCGGCCGGAGGCCTCCACCTCGCACCAGCCGAAGGAGCACTCGCGCACCTTGGTCAGGACGCCCGGCTCCATCTCGGCCACCACGGGGCCGTCGGTCGCGGCGGACCGGTGCATGGTGATCGTCGCCTGGGTCTTGCCCTTCAGCCAGGGAGCGGCCAGGGCGGTGCGCTCGCCCGACAGGAGCGAGTGGTAGACCCAGCCCTCGGTGCCCTCCGAATCGCGGATGCGGCGCCAGAGGTCGTATTCCTGGATGATCTCCACCGGCAGGCCCGGCTTCAGGTAGAGCCAGGACACGGCATAGTCCTTGCCGGGGCCGACGCGAAGGTTCACGCGGGCCGACTTCAGCGAGACGAAGCGCGGCAGCGGCAGCTTGCGCTGCATCTCGGCGTCCTGGCCCTCCTCGGCGGCGGCCGCGGCCGGCGGGGTCGCGGCGGCGGCCGGAGACTGGGCGCGGGCGGTTCCGAGGGCCGGCAGCGCGACGAGAAGGGCGAGGGCGATCGAGCCGAAGCGGGAAAGGCGGGACACGGGGGCTTGGGTCTCCGAACATGCGGGAAGGCTGCGGCCCGGGCGAACCGGACCCGCCGGGCGCCTGGAGCGCTCCCCGAGGGAGGCGGCCAGACCCGGCACCCAAGCATGATCGCGAATTGGGGTTAACAACCCCTTGCCCGAAGCTTGAGAATCCGTGCCGCGGCGCCCGCCCGATGCCGGTAGGGCCGCCGCCGGATCGCGGCCTCGCGGTGCGTCAGGCGGCCTGCGTGAGCGAGGCGCCGCCGAGGCCGATGGCCGAGAGGCCCTGCCCCAGCGAGAAGCCGGGGCGCCCGCCCGCCTCCGTGCCGCCGACATAGCGGGCGACGTCGTCCATGCGCCGGATGGTGCGCCAGAAGACGTCTTCCATCAGGATATGGGCGAACTCGCCGTTGCGCCCGACGCTGTAGAGGCCCTGGACGCCGGTGGACTGGCCGAAGCGCAGGCGCTGCTCCTCGTAGGCCTTGAGGTAGACGGGATAGGAGATCGGGGTGCGGATGGTGCCGCCGGCGCCGAGATAGCGCGCGCGCAGCTCCTCGCCGTAGATCGCGCAGAGCTGGTCGAGGCAGGCCTTGGCCAGATCCTCGTCGCTCATCGACCAGCGGGCGTCGCCCTTCTCGCAGCCGATGTCGAAGGTGATCAGCGTCTTGCCCTCGGGCGCCAGCCACGGCATCGAGATCGGCGCCTCGGTCAGGCGGAAGGAGAGCTGGCTGCGATCGGGCACCCAGACCATCGTGTCGGGCAGGATGGCGCGACCGGAGAAGCGCAGGTTCACGAACATCATCGGCCGGTAGCGGAAGGCCGCCATCGGCGCCAGTGCGTCGGTGCCCTCGACGATGCGCGGCAGGACGTTGACCGGGGCGGTCGAGATCACCGCCGATACGGGCACCTCCGCGCCGCCGCTGCGAACGGCGACGACGCGGCCCTTGTCGACCAGGATGCGCTCGACCGGTGATTCCAGCCGCACGGCGCCGTTGAGCTTGCGCAGCGTCGGCTCCAGGAGCTTGGCGAGGCCGCCCTCGGGATAGACGTGATAGACGCCGGCCCCCTCGGGCATGGTGCGCGTGTAGCCGTTGCACACGGCGCGCTGCGTCACCTTGGCGGCGGCGTTGAGATAGAGCGACTTGAAGATGCTGTTGCCGAACTTCTCGCCGACGGAGGGCGAGAGCTCGCAGGCCGGTGCGCCCGACCACGCCTCGACGAGGGGCATGGCGACTTCCTCGGCCATGGCGTCGCCGTAGCTGCGGCGCATCCAGTCCTCGGCGTGGCGGGCGGGGCCCTCGTCGCGCCGGGCGAAGCGGCTCTTCAGGGCGCTCGCGACATAGCGCGGCTCCAGCATCAGGCCGAAAGGATGGCTGCGGCTGCGCCCGTTCACCACCACCGCCTCGCCGTAGTGGCGGACCGTGCGGCAGATGTCTTCGGCGCCGAGCGCCTTGGCCAGCCGGTTGGAGATGAAATGGGCGCCGTAGTCGTAGGAGAAGCCCTCGGCGTCCTTGAAGGAGGCGGCCATGCCGCCGACCGAGCGACCGGCCTCGAAGACGATGGCCGGGAGGCCGCGCCGCTTCAACTCGGCCGCTGCCGTCAGACCTGCCAGACCTGCACCCAATACTGCGATCGGCTTCATCATCCACTCAACTCCCGACGGTCGTGTTCGCCAACTGTGACGAGCAGTCTCGAGGCCGCGGGTAGACGCTACGTCATTTCTCCAGTCGTCTCACGTGTTCGTTATGGTCAAGAAAGAGTAGTTGGAATCCTGCTTAACGATAAATGACCTCATCGATGGTTATTTTCATGTCTTCGGTAACGAATTTCTTCGAAACGCATGCGCAGGACATCCACCAACAGCAAGCGCCCCGCCATGAGGTCCCCGACGCCCGCCACGAGCTTGATCGCCTCGGCCGCGCCGAGGGTTCCCATGATGCCGGTGACGACGCCGAGAATGCCGGCCTCGGCGCAGGCCGGCACCATGCCCTCCGGCGGCGGCTCGGGGAACAGGTCGCGGTAGCGCGGATAGAGCCGGCCGTCCGGACCCTCCCGATGGGGCAGGAGGGTGGTGAGCGAGCCTGAGAAGCGCTGCACCGCCACGGTGACGAGGGGAATGCCCACCGCCTCACAGAGATCGGCCACCAGGAAGCGGGTCGCGAAATTGTCCGATCCGTCGATCACCACGTCGTAGCGTGCTAGAAGCGCCGGCCCGTTCGCGCCGTCGAGCCGAAGGGCGTGGGTCTCGACCGCGACATGCGGATTGAGGTGGCCGAGCGCTTCGGCTGCCGCCTCCACCTTGAGACGGTCGAGATCGGGCGTGCCGAACAGGATCTGGCGCTGGAGGTTGGACAGGGACACCCGGTCGTCGTCGACGAGGCCGATCGTGCCGAGGCCCGCCGCCGCGAGATACAGCGCCGCCGGCGAGCCGATGCCGCCGGCTCCGACGAGGAGAACCCGCGCGCCCTTCAGCCGCTGCTGGCCGGGACCGCCGATCTCGGGAAGCACGATATGGCGGGCGTAGCGGCCGAGTTCGTCGGTCGAGAGGGGGGGCGAGAGCGTCATGATACGGCTCCGTTGGCGACGAGGAGCATCTGCGCCCGGCCGTCGAGCGCGGAAAACAGCGCGGCGTCGGTGCCGGTGAGGAAGGACTGGACGCCGAACCCATCGAGAATGTCGAACAGGGCGGCACGCCGGCCGGGATCGAGATGGGCGGCGATCTCGTCGAGGAGCAGGACCGGCGCCATGCCGGACGAAGCCTCCACCAGGCGCGCGTGGGCGAGCACCAGGCCGATCAGGAGCGCCTTCTGCTCGCCGGTCGAGGAAAGGGCGGCCGGCATCGCCTTGGCGCGGTGGCTGACGAGGAGGTCGCCGCGATGGGGGCCCTCCAGCGTGCGGCCCGCCGCGCGGTCCACCATGCGGCGCCTGGCGAGGCGTTCGGCGACCCGATCCTCGAGGTCCACCGCCGCGCCCTCCAGGGAAAGGTCCTCGTAGCCGGATTGGAGATCGAGCGCGGCGACCGGGAAGGGCGAGGCGGAGGACGCGTCGAGGAGGCCCGCGAGGCGGGCCACGAGGTCGTCGCGTGCCAGCGCGATGGCAAGGCCGAGTTCGGCCATCTGCCGCTCGATGCCGGCCAGCCAGCGGTCGTCCAGCCGATCGTCCGACAGGAGCCGGTTGCGCCCGCGCATCGCGCGTTCGTAGTCGAGCGTGCGCCGGCCGTGGCCGGGATCGACCGTCAGCACCATGCGGTCGAGAAAGCGCCGGCGGTCGGCGGCGGGGCCGGTGAAGAGCCCGTCCATGGCCGGCGTCAGCCAGATCACGCGCAGGAGGTCGAGAAGCTCGTCGGTGGAGCGCGTAAGCGTGCCGTCGAGGCGCACGAGGCGCTGGGCCGTGCCCTCGTCGGGCCGGACCAGGGTTAGGACGTCGGTCGGCTCGACGTCCGGCCCCAAGGGCGCGAGGCGCGCGCGCACGGAGAAGCCGCCGCTCGCTGCCGGTCCTCCCGAGCGCGCGATCTCGCCATAGGCGGCGCGGCGCAGGCCCTTGCCGGGCGACAGGAGCGAGACGGCTTCGAGGAGGTTGGTCTTGCCCGACCCGTTGTCGCCGTGCAGCACGACGAAGCGGGAGGTGAGCCCGAGGTTCAGCGTCTCGTAGTTGCGGAAGTCCACGAGGCCGAGCCCGGTCACGCGGATCCGGGCATCGCGGGACGAATCCATGGAAGCTGCGGTGCGCTCCGTCAGACGCGCATCGGCATCAGGACGTAGAGCGTGCCCTCGTCGCCGCCGTCGCGAATCAGCGTCGGCGAGCCGGGATCGGCCATCATGAACACGGCGCTGTCACCCGAGAGCTGGCCGGTGATGTCGAGGAGGTAGCGGGCGTTGAAGCCGATCTCGATCTCCTCCGCATCGTAGCCGACGGGCAGTTCCTCGGTCGCGGTGCCGGCATCGGGCGAATTGACGGTGAGGACGAGCTGGCCCTGACCGAGCGCGAGCTTCACCGCGCGGCCGCGCTCGGACGAAATGGTGGAGACGCGGTCGACGGCGGCCGAAAAGCTCTGCCGGTCGAGCGTCAGGGCCTTGTCGTTGCCGGTCGGGATGACGCGCTGATAATCCGGGAAGGTGCCGTCGATGAGCTTGGAGGTCATGACGACCTGCCCGAGCGTGAAGCGGATCTTGGAATCCGACAGCTCGACCTCGACGGTCTCGGCGCCTTCGCCGAGGAGCTTCTGGATCTCGGCGACGGTCTTGCGCGGCACGATGATGCCCGGCATCCCTTCCGAGCCCGCCGGCGCCGGCATCTCGGCGCGCGCGAGGCGGTGGCCGTCCGTCGCGACCGCGCGCAGCGTCAAGGCGCCGCCCGCCTCGATCGTGTGGAGGAAGATGCCGTTCAGGTAGTAGCGCGTCTCTTCCGTCGAGATCGCGAACTGCGTGCGCTCGACGAGGCGCGCGAGATCGGCCGCCTTCAACGTGAAGGCGTGGGTGAAGGCGCCGGCCGTGATGTCGGGAAAGTCGGTCTCGGGCAGGCACTGGAGGCGGAATGTGGAGCGCCCGGAGGAGACGGTCATCTGCGCGCCGTCGCCGGTCGTCTCGAGCTTCACCTCCGAGCCGTCGGGCAGCTTGCGGACGATGTCGTAGAGGAGATGGGCCGGCACCGTGGTGGCGCCCGGCACGTCGCCGCTCGCCGGCACGCTTTCGGTGATCTCGATGTCGAGGTCCGTCGCCTTGAGGCGCATCGCGCCGTCCTCGGTCTTCAGGAGGACGTTGGACAGGATCGGGATCGTGTTGCGCCGCTCCACCACGCGCTGGATGTGGCTCAGCGACTTGAGGAGGTTCGATCGCTCGATGATGATACGCATGGACGACAACCGTTCGGAACATCGAAAGGGCGCCGAGCCTGCCGGACCCTTCGCAAAAGGTCTCGACGTTTTAGAGCAAAGGGCGACGGGCGCAAAGGAAAACCGCCGGAAACCCTGTGGTTTCCGGCGGGATGGCTAAGGCGGTCCGCTCTTATTCCTCGATCATGCGGCGGATAACGTCGAGCTCCTCCGAGAGCTTCTCGTCGGCCGAGCGCTCCGCCTCGATCTTGCGCACGGCATGGAGCACCGTCGTATGGTCGCGCCCGCCGAAACGGCGGCCGATCTCGGGCAGCGAGCGCGGCGTCATCGTCTTGGCGAGATACATGGCGATCTGGCGCGGGCGCACGATGGTGCGCGTGCGCCGGGCCGAAAGAATGTCGGTGCGCGACACGTTGTAGTGGCGCGAGACGAATTTCAGGATGTCCTCGATCCGCACCCGCTTCTCGCCGCCGGCGCGGGTGAGCTGGTTGAGGAGATCGTCGAGATGCTCGGCCGAGAGCGGCTGGCCAACCGCATGCCGGAAGGCGATCTGATTGAAGGCGCCTTCCAGATCGCGGCCCGAGCCGACGACCCGCCGCGCGATCGTATCCACCACCGTCTCAGGGATCGAGAAGCTCGGATCGCCCGCCTTCATCGCCGAAACGCGCGAGGCGAGGATGCCGCGGCGCATCTCGAAGTCGGGCGAGACCATCTCGATGGCCACGCCCCCCGACAGGCGCGAACGCACGCGGCTGTCCAGCGATTCCAGCTCGAAGGCGGGCCGGTCGGCCGCCACGATCACCTGCCGCGCCGAATCGATCAGCGCGTTGAGAAGGTGGCAGAACTCCTGCTGGATCGACTTGCCCTGCAGGAACTGCATGTCGTCGATGATCAGGATGTCGATGCCGCGCAGGTTCTCCTTGAAGTCGAGCGCCTGGTTGTCGCGGATCGCGGTGGCGAAGCGCCACATGAAGTATTCGGCCGTGAGGTACACGACCCGCGGCTTGTCCTCGCGCGCCACGGCCGCGTTGGCGATCGCCTGGAGGAGATGCGTCTTGCCGAGGCCGACGGAGGCGTGGAGGAAGAGCGGGTTGAATCGCACCGACTGCGGCCCGTTCTCGGCGATCGAGCGGGCGGCGGCGAGCGCCACGCGGTTGGACGCGCCTTCCACGAAGGTGGAGAAGACATAGCGCGGATCGAGCGGCGAGCCGAACTCGGACCGCGACCCCTCCGAGGCGGACGCGCGCTCCGTGCCGGCCTGTGCCCGGGGCAGGACGGCTGCGGGCAGGCGGACGGCCGTCTCGTCGGCTGCGGCCGGCCCGTCGGCATTGGCGGCCGGCGGCGGCACGCTCGCCCCACGCACGGCCGAGCGCACGGCGACGTCCACCTTCAAGGTCCCCGGCACTTCCTCGGCGAAGATCTGGAGCAGGAGGTCGCGGTAGTGACCGTTGATCCAGGACTTCAGGAAGGCGGTCGGCACCGAAAGCTGCACCACGCCCTTGCCGACATGCTCGAGCTTCAGGCGGGCGAACCAGGAGGCGAAGACGTCGGGGCCGAGCTGCGCCTTGAGACGGGCGTTCACACGATCGAGGATCGTCGTCTCGTCGCGTGCCGGTGCTGCCATCGAGATCTCGCCATCATGCTGCACGGCCGGGGCCGCGCGGTTGGGGGTGGAGGGGAAGGCGCGCCCGCGCGCGCCGGGTAGGGAGGGGACGGGCTTGCCGCCCGCATGCAGCGCCGTCATTTCTGCCTCCAGGGCAGGCCGGCAGCCTTCCAACCCGCGACGAGGCCGCGATGGCCCTCGGGGTTGGGCGGCCCCTCGAAGCCGTCCAGGATGTTGAAGCATTCGGAGAAGCCCGCCGCCGTCATGGCCGCGGCGCTCGACATGGAGCGGGCGCCGGAGCGGCAGAGGAAGTAGAGCCTGGAGGACGGGGAGCCCCCCGCCGCCCGGATGGCGCCGCCGACGCGCTCGGCGAAGGCGCTGTCCACCGCCATGGACGGATAGATCTGCCACTCGGCGAACACCGCGTCGTGGCCGGTCTCCGGCACGAGCGGAAAGCCCACGAAATTCCATTCGGCGGAAGTGCGCACATCGATCAGGAAACTGTCGGAATCGGATTGCAGGGCGGCCCAGCAGTCTTCGACCGAAACGTCGCCCTTGTAGGAACGGCTCATTGCGAACTCCCAACACGCCGCGCCGATCGAGGTCGGACGCAGCGGAACGCAGAACGAAATTCACCCAATCCGCTCTTGAACGAAGGGCGGACGGCCGGGTGATACTCATCGATTAACGGAAAGCGCCTGGACGGTCCGGCTTCGGGTGGATCGTCTTAAGTTCTGGAAAACACCCCTTGTCCCCAGCCTTCACCGTCCGGCGCTCTTGTCGTGAGGCAAAAGCTACGGAACAGCCCAGGTTCGGGCAAGCTTTGAATCGGCGTTCGCGACCTCACCGTGACCGAACTGTGGCGAGTCCGACATGGCCGTTTTCGGCGCTCCGTTCGCAATCGCCTGATTCCTCGGGAGATTCATTGAGACGCCCGGCCGCGATTTGGTCGCAGGTCTGAAGACGAGATTCTTTTTCGGACTCCGGCTTGACTCTGGCGACTCACGCGATCGCCCAGGTTATGGCGGCAAGGCGCCCGGTAACCTTCGGCAAGCCTCTGAGAAACAAGCGATATTTGTGATTCACGCGAGGTGGCTCGCCTCTATCGCCCGTGGCCAAAATGACAAGTGGGTGACATCGGGCGATGTGCTTGGCCAGCCATAGAGCGGCTGCGCGAACACCGGATTGGCGCGTCCATGCGGGAAACGAAAAAAGGCCCGGAGCGGTAGCTCCGAGCCTTTTCAAATGCGTCGCTTATGGCGCTCAGGCGGCGCCGACGGCCTTCACGCGGCTCGCCAGACGCGAGATCTTGCGCGAGGCGGTGTTGCGGTGGATCACGCCCTTGGAGGCCGCGCGCGCCAGCTCGGGCTCGGCCGCCTTGAACGCCTCCTGGGCCGCCGCCTTGTCGCCGGTCAGGATCGCTTCCTCGACCTTGCGCAGGAAGGTGCGCACGCGCGAGCGGCGCGCCTTGTTGATGGCGGTGCGACGGGCGATCTTGCGGGCGGCCTTCTTGGCCGACGGCGTATTGGCCATGTTCAGTCTCTCTCGGCTTGACGCGGAACCGAACGGCCAACCGGGCCGCCTGTCTCCGCGCGAATGGTTTCAGCGTGAAGCCGCCGAGCCGAACGATAACCCGAGCGGCAAGGCGCGAAAGGCCGCACCTCGTCGGTGCCGCCTGAAATCTGGCGCGCTTATAGGCGCAAGAGCCCGAAGCGTCAACGGCCCGCACGCAACTCCCGTTCAGCGATGGCGGAAGGCGGGTTTGCGCTTCTCCACGAAGGCGGCCATGCCCTCTGTCTGGTCCTCCAGCGCGAAGGCGGCGGCGAACAGGCGCCGCTCGGCGCGAAGCCCTTCCGTCAACGTCGTGTCGAAGGCCCTGTTGACGGCCTCCTTGGCCATCATGGCAGCAGGCAACGAGAAGCCGGCGATCGTTTCTGCCGCCTTCTGGGCCTCGCCGAGCAGGTCGGCATCGGGCACGACGCGGGCGACGAGGCCCGAGCGCTCGGCTTCGGCGGCATCCATCATCCGGCCGGTGAGGCAGAGGTCCATGGTCTTGGCCTTGCCGATGGCGCGCGCCATGCGCTGCGTGCCGCCCATGCCGGGCAGGACGCCGAGCGTGATCTCGGGCTGTCCGAACTTCGCCGATTCGGCGGCGATGATGAAGTCGCACATCATGGCGACCTCGCAGCCGCCACCGAGCGCATAGCCCGCAACGGCCGCGATCATCGGCTTGCGCGCATTGGCGAACCGGTCCCAGCCGCCGGCGAAGTCCGAAAGATACACCTCGGCGAAACCGAAGGGCTGCATCTCCTTGATGTCGGCCCCGGCCGCGAAGGCGCGCTCCGAGCCCGTGAGCACCACCGCGCCGATCTCGGCATCGGCCGCGAAGGCGTCGGAGGCGTGGAGGAGTTCTGTGAGCACCTGCGTGTTCAGGGCGTTCAGTGCCTTGGGTCGGTCGATGATCATCCAGCCGACCCGCCCGCGCCGCTCCACCTTGATACTCGTGTAGTCCATGCCCGCTCTCCCCGTTGCTCGCGCCAAAGGATAGGGGCGGGCGGAGGATCCGCCAAGCCGTTCAGGCGCCGTCCGCCTCGCGCTCCGCGGCGGGGAGGGCGGCGAACCAGTCGGCATAGGGCGTGTTCTTCGGGGCGAAGCGCGTCCAGTCGCGTGCGCCGTCGCTCCACCAGACGTCTCCGCGTTCGCCGAGGGTCCGCTTGGCGGCGTCGACGGCTCGTCTCGCCGCACGGCGCGCCTCGTCCGTCTCGGCATCGCGCACCGCGCGTCTTGCGTCCATCAGCGCGTCCACCGCCGCCTGACGCTCGGCCTCCGGCAGGTCAGGGTTCGAGCAGCGCCAGAGCCGCCCCTTGGCCACGAAGTATCGCCCGTCCGGCGTGCGCAGGTAGGGCGCCTTCACCTCTGGCAGACCGGGCAGAAGAAGGTCGACCGGCCGGACTGGACGATGCGCTGGACGATGCCCCGGCACCCCTCGCGCCGGCAGGGCTCGCCCTCGCGGTCGTAGACGGAGAATCGATGCTGGAAATAGCCGAGCGCGCCGTCCGCCTGCCGGTAGTCGCGTAAGGTGGAGCCGCCGGCCTCGATCGCATCCGCTATGGTCTCGCGGATGTGAAGCGCGAGGTCGTCCAGCCGCCGTGTCGGACGTCCGTCCACCTTCACCAGCGAGCCCGCGAGACGGCGCGGCGACAGGCGCGCGCGCCAGAGCGCCTCGCAGACATAGATGTTGCCGAGCCCGGCGATGATGGTCTGGTCGAGAAGCGCGGCCTTCAGCGGCGCCGCCTTTCCCTTGAGGCGCGATGCCAGCGCCTCGCCCGACAGGGCGTTGCCCGTCGGCTCGATCCCGAGCGCGCGGAAATGCGGGTGCGTGTCGCGCGAGGCCGCCTCGATCAGGCTCATGTAGCCGAAGCGCCGCGGGTCGTTGAAGACGATCCGGGCGCCCGGCCCTTCGAGATGGAAGAGCACGTGGTCGTGCAGCCGGTCCTCCGAGCGCGCCAGATGGAACGCCGCGCCCGCCACCGGTTCGGCCGCGCCCGTGCCATCCAGCCTCTCGATGCGGAACGAGCCGGACATGCCGAGATGCATGGCCAGGAGCAGGTCGCCCTCGATGTCCGCCAGGAGATATTTGGCGCGGCGCCCGAGCGAGAGGATGCGCCGTCCTTCGAGACGCTCGGAAAAGCGCTCGGGCAAGGGAAAGCGCAAGGTGTCGCGCCGCATCTCGACACGGGCGATGCGCGCGCCCTCCATCACGGGCGCCAGCCCGCGGCGGACGGTCTCGACCTCTGGCAATTCGGGCATTGCTGCTTATCATCTCCCGCGACAGGCGCGCCCGAAACCTGGGTGCGGCACAAGACATGGCGTGCCAAGGCCCGTTCCGCTATGGGTCGCCGGTGGCGCCGCGCCGGTCGCGCGCCGGAATTCTGAGAGGTCGATCAGCATGTCGCGAACCCGCGTCGGCGCAACGGAGGGCATGGAAACCTCCTACGGTTTCGAGACGGTCTCGGGCCGAGAGGAGAAGCAGGCCCGCGTGAACGAGGTGTTTCACCGCGTCGCCTCCAACTACGACCTGATGAACGACCTGATGTCGGGCGGCATGCACCGCCTGTGGAAGGACGCGATGGTGCAGTGGCTCGCGCCCTCGCGCCGGCCTGGCTGGCGCTTCCTGGACGTGGCAGGCGGTACCGGCGACATCGCCTTCCGGATCGTGGACGCCTCGCGCGGCGCCGCCGAGGGCACCGTGCTCGACATCAACGCCTCCATGCTGGCCGTCGGCGCCGAGCGGGCCGAGAAGCGGGGCCTCTCCGGCAACCTCACCTTCGTCGAAGGAAATGCCGAGGACTTGAAGCTGCCGGACGACAGCTTCGACGCCTATACGATCGCCTTCGGCATCCGCAACGTGCCGCGCATCGACCTCGCGCTGTCCGAAGCCTATCGCGTGCTGAAGCCCGGCGGGCGGTTCCTGTGCCTGGAGTTCTCCGAGGTCGACTTGCCCGTCCTCGACAAGATCTACGATCTCTGGAGCTTCAAGGCGATTCCGGCCATCGGCGGCGCCGTGGCCAAGGACCGCGAGTCCTACGAGTATCTCGTGGAATCGATCCGCCGCTTCCCCAACCAGGCGAATTTCGAGGCCGCGATCCGGCGGGCCGGCTTCGAGCGCGTCACGCACCGCAACCTGACCGGGGGCATTGCGGCCATCCATTCGGGCTGGAAGCTCTAAGCCTTGAGCAATCCCGTCACCGGCACGATCGCGCTTCTGCGCGCGGTCTATATCCTGGCGCGCGAGGGGGTCGTCTCGGCGCTTCCGGCCGAGGGCCTGCCGCCCATGGCGGCGCTAGCCCACCGCGTGGCCGGGCTGATCTCCCGCCGCTCGGCCCGGCGCGCGGCGCGTTCGGAGCGCTTGTCCCAGGCGCTGAACCGGCTCGGGCCGTCCTATGTGAAGCTCGGCCAGTTCCTGGCGACCCGGCCCGACATCGTCGGCACCGAGATCGCGCTGGAGCTCAGCCAGCTCCAGGACAAGGTTCCGCCCTTCCCGCGCGAGCAGGCCATCCGCGACATCGAGGTAACGCTCGGCCGAAGGATCGACGACCTCTTCGTCGAATTCGGCGACGTGGTGGGCGCGGCCTCCATCGCCCAGGTCCACAAGGCGCGCGTCCTGACACGCGACGGCACCTATCGCGACGTCGCGGTCAAGGTCATCCGGCCGGGCGTGCGCGTGCGCTTCCGGCGCGAGCTGGAGGCCTTCGCCTTCATCGCGCGGGTGCTGGAGATGCTGGTGCGCTCCTCGCGCCGCCTGCGCCCCGTCGCGGTGGTGGAGACGCTCGCCCAGTCCACCCGGATCGAGATGGACCTCCGGCTGGAGGCGGCGGCCTCCTCCGAGATGGCCGATAACGTCGCGGGCGACCCGCATTTCCGCGTGCCCGGCATCGACTGGGAGCGCACGGGCCGCGACGTCCTGACGATGGAGTGGATCGACGGCATCAAGATGAACGACGTCGCCGCCGTGCGCGCGGCGGGTCACGACCTGCCGCGTCTCGGCGTCGATCTCGTCCAGTCCTTCCTGCGCCATTCGATGCGCGACGGCTTCTTCCATGCCGACATGCACCCCGGAAACCTCTTCGTGGTGCCGGACGGCACGATCGTGGCGGTGGATCTCGGGATCGTCGGGCGCCTGACGGCGGATTCCCGCCGCTTCCTCGCCGAGATCCTCTACGGCTTCATCCGACGCGACTATCAGCGTGTCGCCGAGGTGCATTTCGAGGCCGGCTACGTGCCGCGCACGCAGGACGTCCTCTCCTTCGCGCAGGCGCTGCGCGCGATCGGCGAGCCGATCCACGGCCAGCCGGCCGAGACCATCTCCATGGCCCATCTCCTCACCCTCCTCTTCGAGGTGACGGAGCTCTTCGACATGCAGACGCGGCCCGAGCTCGTGCTCCTGCAGAAGACCATGGTGGTGGTGGAGGGCGTCGCCCGCTCCTACGACCCGCGCTTCAACATGTGGGAAGCCGCCGAGCCGGTGGTGACGGACTACATCGTCTCCGAGCTCGGCCCCGCCGCCAAGCTGCGCGATGCGAGGAGGGGGCTGGAGGCGATCGGCCGCGTCGTCCACCGCTTCCCGGATTTCGCCGCAGGGCTCGAGGTCTTCGCCAACAACATGCCGGACCTCATCGAGAACGGTATTCACATCAACGACGACGACCTCGTCCAGCTCGCCAAGGAATCGCGCACGGGGTTGATCATCGGGCATATCGCGCAGATCGCCTCGGCGATCGCGCTGGTGGTGATCGCCTGGCAGCTGACCTTCGGGTAGGGTGGAAAAACTCCGAGGCGTTGCCGCGCCTATCGTCACAGATGGGGTGGACCATGGACACTATTCTGATCGAGGCGCTCGATCCGGTCGTTGAACGCAAGCTGCGTCAGCGCGCAGCCGAGCACGGCTTGTCCGTTTCTCAAGAAGCGGAGCGCATCCTGGCGGAAGCGCTCATGGGTGTTCCGATCACGGCGAGTAGCCCAGCGCCGCTCACGGACGAGGAGAAGCAGGCGCGCGTTCAGCGCCTCCTGTCCTATGCGCGCAAACCGGATCAGCCGATCGACTGGAAGGCTGAATCCGACGCGATATGGGATTTCCTGGAGTGATCGTCGTCGATACGTCGGCGCTCTTTGCCATTCTCGATGGCGAACCCGAGGCTGCCGATCTTCTGGGGGCGGCCGTCCAGGCCGAGAGAGTGTTCCTGTCGGCTGCCTCCCACGTCGAATTGCAGATCCTCACTCTCAGGCGTCTGGGGCCCGAAGGTTTGAAGCGCCTCGCTGCGATATTGACGAACCTGCGGGTGGGCGTCGTTCCTTTCGATCGCACACAAGCCGATATTGCACTCCTATGCGCCGAGCGTTTCGGGCGCGGGAGCGGGCATGCCGCCAAGCTTAATCTCGGCGACTGCTTCTCCTACGCGCTCGCCCGCTCTCTCGACGCGCCGCTCCTCTTCAAGGGCGACGACTTCGTCCATACCGACGTCCGCTCCGCCCTCCCGAGCCCGCCATGACCCTTGCCGACAAGCGCGTCCTCCTGATCGTCGGCGGCGGGATCGCCGCCTACAAGTGTCTCGACCTGATCCGGCGTCTGCGCGAGCGGGGGGCCAAGGTGACGCCGGTGATGACGAAGGCGGCGGGCGAGTTCGTCACGCCCCTGTCGGTCGGGGCACTCTCCGGCGTGAAGGTCTATGGCGATCTCTTCGACCGCGACGACGAGCAGGACGTCGGCCATATCCGCCTGGCCCGCGGCGCCGACCTCGTGATCCTCGCGCCCGCCAGCGCGACGCGCATGGGCAAGATGGCGGCCGGCATCGGCGATGATCTTGCGGGTGCGATCCTGCTCGCCACCCGCGCGCCGGTCCTCCTCGCGCCCGCCATGAACCCCGCGATGTGGACCCATCCGGCCACGCGCCGCAGCCTTGCCACGCTGAAGGGCGACGGCCTGCACTTCGTCGGGCCGAACCGCGGCGAGATGGCCGAAAGCGGGGAGGCGGGCGAGGGGCGTATGGCCGAGCCGCTGGAGATCGTCGCCGCCGCCGAGGCCATCCTCGGGGCGGGTCAAGGCCCGCTCGCCGGGCGGCACGTCCTCGTCACTTCCGGTCCGACGCACGAGCCGATCGACCCCGTGCGCTACATCGCCAACCGCTCGTCCGGCCGGCAGGGCCATGCGATCGCGGCAAGCCTCGCCCGGCTCGGCGCGAAGGTGACGCTGGTCTCCGGACCCGTGGCGCTGCCCGATCCGTCGGGCGTGACGACCGTCCATGTCGAGACGGCGCGCGAGATGCTGGCGGCGGTGGAGGCGGCGCTGCCGGCCGACGCCGCCGTGTTCGTCGCGGCCGTCGCCGACTGGCGCACGGATGGCGACGCCGCCCACAAGATCAAGAAGACCGCGGCCGGCCCGCCGGCTCTTCATCTCGTGGAAAACCCCGACATCCTGCGCACCGTCGGAACCGGGGCGCGCCGGCCCCGGCTCGTCGTCGGTTTTGCCGCCGAGACACGCGACCTCCTGACGAATGCGGCGGCCAAGCTGGAGCGCAAGGGCGCCGATCTTATCGTCGCCAACGACGTGTCGGGCGACGTCATGGGCGGAGAGGCCAACACGGTGCGCCTCGTCTCCCGCGAGGGCGTCGAGGAATGGCCGACGCTGCCCAAGGGGGAGGTCGCCGACCGGCTGGCCCTGGACATCGCGCGCCGACTCGCGGCAAGCGGCGAGGCATGAGCACCCGTCCGCAGATCGGCATCCGGCGCCTGCCCCACGCCGAAGGCCTCGACCTTCCCGCCTACCAGTCCGCCGGGGCGGCGGGGGCCGATATCCGCGCGGCGGTGTCCGAGCCGCTGGTGCTCGCTCCCATGGCCCGCGCCCTGGTTCCGACGGGTCTCGTGATGGACATCCCGGACGGCTGGGAGGTGCAGGTTCGCCCGCGCTCGGGGCTCGCCGCCCGGCATGGCGTAACAGTCCTCAACAGCCCCGGCACGGTGGACAGCGACTACCGCGGCGAGGTCATGGTGATCCTCGTCAACCTCGGCCCGGAGCCCTTCACGATCGGGCGCGGCGAGCGGATCGCGCAGATCGTGGTCGCCCCGGTGGCGCAGGCTCTGTTCGAGACGGTGGACGCGGTGTCCTCCTCCGGACGCGGCGCGGGCGGCTTCGGCTCGACGGGGAGGTGAGAGGATGACGCTCGCAGGATTTCTCGCCTATGCGCTGGCGCTCGGCATCGCGGCGGCGGTGCCCGGTCCCGGCGTCGTCGCCCTTGTCGCACGGGCGCTCGGGGCGGGCTTTCGCCATGGCATGGCCTTCGCCGCCGGGCTCGTCCTCGGCGACCTCGTCTACCTGTCGGCCGCCGTGTTCGGCCTGGCCCTGGTGGCGGACATGCTGGGCAGCCTGTTCGTCCTGGTGCGCTACGGCGGCGCGGTCTACCTGATGTGGCTGGCCTTTCGCCTCTGGAGCGCGGCGGGCGATCCCACCCAGGTCGCGGCCCTGAACGGCGAGCGCGCCTCGCGCAGCTTCCTGGCCGGTCTCGTCGTCACGCTCGGCAATCCGAAGACCATCGTGTTCTACCTCGCGCTCGTCCCGACGCTCGTGGATCTTCGCCGCGTGACGATGACCGACTATCTCGCCCTCGCGCTCCTGACGGCGGCGGTCCTCGTTCTGGTGATGACGCCCTATGCGGCCTTGGCCGCGCGGGCTCGCGGCTTCCTGCGCCGGCCGGCCATGCTGGCGCGCCTCAACCGCAGCGCCGCCGTGTTTCTGGCCGGCGCGGCGGTTTGGACGGTGGCGCGCCGCGCCTGATCCTCTCAGCGCGCCGTCAACCGGCGCGCCTCGCCGTCGCGCTGGCGCCGCGCGACGGGCGCGCCCTCGATCGTCGGACCCCGGCCAAGGGAGCCGAGACGGGACAGTTCGACCCGGTTCCGACCCTTGCGCTTGGCCTCGTAGAGATTGGCGTCGGCCATTCGGTAGAGCGCCTGGAAGCCGACTGATCCCCGGAAGGCGACGCCGCCGGTCGAGACGGAAAGCCTGGTGCGGCGGTCGGGCGGACCGACCTCGACGCGCGCGATCGCCAGGCGAAGCCGTTCGGCGACGATGCGCGCTTCCTCGACGCCCGCATCCTTCAGGAGGATGGCGAACTCCTCGCCCCCCAGGCGCCCCACGAGGTCGTCCTCGCGCACAGAGCGCCGCAAGGTGGAGGCGATCGCGGTGAGCGCCTCGTCGCCGACATGGTGGCCGAGCCGGTCGTTGATCTTCTTGAAGTGGTCGGCATCCAGGATCAGCAGTGCATAGTTCGTGGCGTCGCGGTTGCGCCGGCGGGCGAAGACGCCGATCTCGGCTTCGGCGGCCTGCTTGAACGCCGCGCGGTTGAGCACCTGGGTCAGTCCGTCGCGCGTCGCGGCATGGTGGAGCCGCCGGTTCTGCCGCCGAAGCTGCACGATGCGAAAGGCGGCGTAGGCCTGGAGCGGCAACGCGCAGCCGAACAGCGCGAGCAGGCAGAACAGGAGCGTGGCGCGGGTCGCCGGCAGTCCGAAGCCGTCGAACGTATAGAAGGCCGCGATCACCATGACGGCGCCCATCGTCATCGTCAGGCCGAGAAGCTCGAGGGAGAACCGCGCGAGGTCGTCGATCGAAGTCTGTCGCATGATGCCCTTGGGTCGCTGTCCGACTTCCGAGTTTGAGGCTCGCGTCTTTCGCCGAGGTGAAGCCGTTTGCGACAATTGAAGCGATCGCGCTCGACCGTGCGGCGCGTCGGGCGACGTTCATTCCGCGGCAGCGCGCTTCAGAGGCACAAAATTGCCGTGAAGAGCGTTCTGGCGGCCGGACAAGGCTGGGTCGCGGCTCGCGTTCGCCCTAGACTGAACTCCAAGCGCGAAGGCGCCGCAAACCAGGAAGAGGACGCGCATCCCATGGACAATCCCAAGAGCGAAACCGCCGCGCGCACCCATGGCCGGGGCCGGATCTACGATTCCATCCTCGACACGATCGGCGACACGCCGCTGGTGCGCTTGGACAAGCTGGCGCGCGAAAAGGGCGTGAAGGCCCATCTCGTCGCCAAGCTCGAGTTCTTCAACCCGATCGCCTCCGTGAAGGACCGCATCGGCGTCGCCATGCTGGAGGCCCTGGAAGCGGCGGGCACGATCCACCCGGGCCGCAACACGCTGATCGAGCCGACCTCGGGCAACACCGGCATCGCGCTCGCCTTCGCGGCCGCGGCCAAGGGTTATCAGCTCATCCTCACCATGCCCGAGACCATGTCGATCGAGCGGCGCAAGATGCTGCGGCTGCTCGGTGCCGAACTCGTGCTGACCGAAGGCGCGCGCGGCATGAAGGGCGCGATCGCCAAGGCCGAGGAACTCAAGGCCGAGATCCCGAACGCGGTGATCCCCCAGCAGTTCGAGAACCCGGCCAACCCGCAGATCCATCGCGTGACCACGGCCGAAGAGATCTGGAACGACACGGCGGGCGGCGTCGACATCCTCGTATCGGGCATCGGCACGGGCGGCACCATCACCGGCACCGGCCAGGTGCTCAAGAGCCGAAAGCCCGGCGTCAAGGTCGTGGCCGTGGAGCCGGAGGCCTCGCCGGTCCTGTCCGGCGGCGCGCCGGGGCCGCACAAGATCCAGGGCATCGGCGCGGGCTTTGCGCCGCCCATCCTCGACCGCGAGATCTACGACGAGGTCGTGACCGTCTCCAACGACGACAGCTTCGAGACCGCCCGCCTCGTGGCGCGCCTCGAAGGCGTGCCGGTCGGCATCTCGTCGGGCGCGGCGCTCGCGGCCGCGATCAAGGTCGGCCAGCGCGAGGAGAACGCCGGCAAGACCATCGTCGTGATCATCCCCTCCTTCGCCGAGCGCTACCTCTCGACCGCGTTGTTCGAAGGGCTGGTGGACGAGGCCGAGCCCAAGGAGCCGCCGCGCGGCACCCCCTCGATCTGACGTCGGCCGAGGATAACCCACGGAAAGGGTCGCGCTCAGCGGCCCTTTCCTTTTGGGCCGCCTGTCCCTTGTAAGGGAGGCGCCGTGCGGGAGGCGGCGTTCGCCCGACGCATCGCCGCCAGAACGGACCGACAGGAATGCCCATTCAGGAAACGCTGGAAACCTCTCACACCTTTCTCACGCGTCTGGCCTCGGAGGCCGCCGCCTTTCTTCCCAATCTCGTCGCCGCGATCCTGATTCTTGCCGCCGGCTTCTTTCTCGCCGGACGGCTGGCGCATCTCGTCACGCGGGCCTTCGGCGTCTCGTCCAAGATCGACGTGACGGTGCGCGAGCCGCTGGTCGCGATCGTGCGGTACGTGGTGATCATCCTCACGCTGATCATCGCCCTCGGCCAGGTCGGCGTGCAGATGACCTCGCTGCTGGCCGTGCTCGGCGCCGCGGGCCTTGCCGTCGGCTTGGCCCTGCAGGGCACGCTCACCAACATCGCCGCCGGCATCATGCTCCTGTGGCTGCGCCCGTTCCGCGTCGGCGACTATATCGAGACCCAGAACGTCGCCGGCCGCGTTCACGAGATCGGGCTCTTCGTGTCCCATCTCGAGACGTTCGACGGCCTGTTCGTCTTCGCGCCGAACTCGACGCTGTGGAACGTCTGGATGCGCAACCACTCGCGCGCCGCCTCGCGCCTACTCGCGTGGTCGGTGACCGTGCCGCGCGACATGCCCTTCGAGGACGCGCGGCAGGCGCTGATCGAGGCGTGGCAGGGGGCGGACCGGGAGGGCCGGCTCAGCGAGCCCGTGGCCTTTCTCGACCAGTTGACCGCCGATGCGCAGGTCCTGGTGCTGCGCGGACGCGTGACGGAGGGCGAGACGGCGACGGCTCAGCGGCGGATCGCGGAAGCCATCCGCCTGCGTTTCGCGGAGCGCTTCGGCAGCGGCATGGAGCCGAAGGCGATCCAGCGCATCGTGCCGACCGACAGCGATCCCTCGCGCTATCTCGGCCAGGACGAGGCGCCGGCGGCCAATCCGGCCCTCGTCAACAACAGGCCGGAAGCGCCGAGCCAGGGCGTCGTCGACAACCCACGCGGATAAAGAAGCGGGACAATCGAAAAGGGCGGCGGATCCGAAGATCCACCGCCCTCACGAAACTCGAAAGGCGCGTCGGCTCAGCGGCCGGGACGAACGGCCTTCTTGGGCGCGGGCAGAAGACCCTCGCGCTGGGCCTGCTTGCGGGCGGCCTTGCGGGTGCGGCGGATGGCATCCTGCTTCTCGCGGACGCGGCGCTCGGACGGCTTCTCGTAAGCCCGGCGCTCCTTCATCTCGCGGAAGACGCCCTCACGCTGGAGCTTCTTCTTCAGGGCGCGCAGCGCCTGTTCCACATTGTTGTCGCGAACGTCGACCTTCATGGGCATCCTTTCGATAAGGGCCGGGGCGTGGCCCCGTGGGTTGAGGTCCGGGGATCACCCGGAAGTTCCAGTGTTCATTCGTCCGTCGGCGGCGGAGCCGAATGGCTCGGGGCCTCTCCCGGGGGGATAGGCCACGTCCGTCGCGGTCGGCAGGCAAACGATCGCGTGTCAATGGCGCCTTTCGCTGCCAAAATCAAGGTGCAACCGCCTCTTCCCGGCGGATCGTGTCGCGTCATCGCGTCTTTTGCCGCCGGGAGACGCGCATGGGCAGGCCGTCGCGCGGCTGGACCGTGATCTTCTGCACCGGGTGCGGCGGCCGGGCGCCGACATAGTCGAAGCGCAGCTCCTTCAGGAGACAGGCGAGCGCGATCACGCCTTCCTGAAGGGCGAAGGAGGCGCCGATGCACACGCGCGGACCGACGCCGAAGGGAATGTACTGGAAGCGGTCGAGGCGCGACCGATTCTGCGGCAGGAACCGATCCGGCTTGAAGTGCCACGGATCGTCCCACAGCGCCTCGTGCCGGTGGACGAGCCACGGCAGGACGAGGAGCGAGGCGCCGGCCGGCACTTCGAGCCCGCACACCTCGTCGCGCTCCAGCGCCATGCGGTTGAGCGAAGGGGCGGGCGGATAGAGCCGCATCGCCTCTTCCAGCGCGGCGCGCGTGCGCGGCAGCGCGTCGGCCCATTCGCGCGGGTCGGGCAGGCCCGGCAGCGCCTCGTCCAGCTCGCGCTCGACCTTCTCGCGCTCGGCCGGAGCGCTGGCGAGAAGATACAGCGTCCAGCCGAGCGCCCGGGCCGTGGTCTCGTGGCCGGCTCCGATGAAGGTGATGATGTTGTCCTCGACCTCCGCCTGCGACAGGCCGTCCGTCCGCAGGAGAAGGGTCAGGAGATCGCGCGGCGCCCCTTCCGGGTCCTGCGCCAGCAGCGTGCGCCGTCGCTCGGCCGTCTCGGCGATGAGGCGGCGGAAATAGGCCGTCGAGCGACGCCCGAGGAAGCGGCCGATGCGCGGCAGAAAGGCCGGCGCGTCGAGAAGATCGAGCGGATCGACGCGCCCCATGCGGTGGAGGAAGTCGTCCATGGCCCGCGCGAACTCGACGGGCTCGCCGGCGATCGCGTCGGTGAAGAGCGTCGCCTGCAGGATGTCGTAGGTGAGGAGCGTCATCTCGTTCGCCGCGTCCACCGATCCCGCGGCGGTTCCGGCGGCGAGCCGTTCGGCGAAGGCCTGCGAGCGGTCCGCCATGATGGGCGCGAGCCCGCCGATGTTGCGCGGGGTGAAGATCGGCGCCATCGCGCGGCGCGTGCGGCGCCAGAGCTCGCCCTCGGCGGTCAGGAGGCCGTCGCGCAGCATGGGCCGCAGCACGCGCTGGCGCAGCGGCTGCATGGCATAGTTTCCCGCATTGTCGACGAGGCAGTGGCGGATCGCCGCCGGATCGTTGACGATGATCGTGGGAACCTTCAGCCAGTCGTCGCGCAGCACCTTCTCGCGATAGGCGCGCTCGCCCCAGATCTCGATCGGGTTGCGCATCGCGGTCCAGATGAAGGCCGGCGTCGAGAGCGGGCGCGGCTGCGGGCGTGGGGCGGGGGCGAGGAAGGCCTCGGCGGTTGCGGACATCGCGCTGTCCTCCGGTTGGTCGGAGCGGCTGATATGGGGAGGCGGTGCGCTGGCCGAAAGCCCGGCGGCCTTTGCTGGAAAGCTCTGGAAAGCTTGGATTCCGGGGCGGAAACCATTATATCCGGAAGGCCCGGACGGGCAGGAGTGCAGGGCGGGCGGAGCTGTCACGCTCCCTCTCGCGTCACCACAGGAACATCATGTCAGAAGCCTTCGAGACGAACACCGGCGCGGCGGCCGAGTACGGCGCCGATTCCATCAAGGTGCTGAAGGGTCTCGACGCCGTCCGCAAGCGTCCCGGCATGTATATCGGCGACACGGACGACGGCTCCGGCCTCCACCACATGGTCTACGAGGTGGTGGACAACGCGATCGACGAGGCCCTGGCCGGCCACGCGACGCTGGTCACCGTCACGCTCAACCCCGACGGCTCCTGCACCGTGACCGACAACGGCCGCGGCATTCCGACCGACATCCACTCCTCCGAAGGCGTCTCGGCGGCCGAGGTCATCATGACCCAGCTCCACGCCGGCGGTAAGTTCGACCAGAATTCCTACAAGGTCTCGGGCGGTCTTCACGGCGTCGGCGTTTCCGTCGTCAACGCGCTGTCGGTGTGGCTGAAGATGAAGATCCGCCGCAAGGGGCAGATCCACGAGATGAGCTTCACCCACGGCGTCGCCGACGCGCCGCTGAAGGTGACAGGCGATGCAGGCTCCGAGACGGGGACGGCCATCACCTTCCTGCCCTCGACGGACACGTTCCGGGGCGTGACGACCTTCGACTACGGCACGCTGGAGCATCGCCTTCGCGAGCTCGCCTTCCTGAATTCGGGCGTGCGCATCGTCCTGTCGGACAAGCGCCATGCCGACGAGAAGCGCAACGAGCTGTTCTACGAGGGCGGGCTCGAGGCCTTCGTCCGCTATCTCGACCGCGCCCGCAAGCCGCTGATCGCCGAGCCGATCACCGTGAAGGCGGAGCGCGAAGGCATCACGGTGGAAGCCGCGCTCTGGTGGAACGACAGCTACCAGGACAACGTCCTGTGCTTCACCAACAACATTCCCCAGCGCGACGGCGGCACGCACATGGCGGGCTTCCGCGGCGCGCTGACGCGTCAGGTGATCGGCTATGCCGAAAGCTCCGGCCAGCTCAAGAAGGAAAAGGTCCAGCCGACCGGCGACGACTGCCGGGAAGGGTTGACCTGCGTCCTGTCGGTCAAGGTGCCGGATCCGAAGTTCTCGTCCCAGACCAAGGGCAAGCTGGTCTCGTCCGAGGTGCGCCCGGTGGTGGAGGGCGCCATGAACGAGGCGCTGAGCTCCTGGTTCGAGGAGCACCCGTCGGACGCGCGTACCGTGGTCGGCAAGATGGTCCAGGCGGCGGCCGCCCGCGAGGCGGCGCGAAAGGCGCGCGAGACCGTGCGCAAGGACGTCATGAGCGTCTCGACGCTGCCCGGCAAGCTCGCCGACTGCCAGGAGAAGGACCCCGCCAAGAGCGAGATCTTCATCGTCGAGGGCGATTCGGCCGGCGGCTCGGCCAAGGGCGCCCGCTCGCGCCAGAACCAGGCGATCCTGCCCCTGCGCGGCAAGATCCTGAACGTCGAGCGCGTGCGTTTCGACCGAATGATCTCGTCCGACCAGATCGGCACCTTGATCACCGCGCTCGGCACCGGCATCGGCACGTTCGAGGGCTCGACCTACGGGTTCGACGCCGACAAGCTGCGCTACCACAAGATCATCATCATGACGGACGCCGACGTCGACGGCGCCCATATCCGCACGTTGCTCCTCACCTTCTTCTTCCGGCAGATGCCGGAGCTGATCGAGCGCGGCTACGTCTACATCGCCCAGCCGCCGCTTTATAAGGTGACGCGCGGCAAGCAGAGCCAGTATCTCAAGAACGAGAAGGCCCTGGAGAACTACCTGATCGACGGCGGGCTGGAAGACGCGGTGCTGACGCTGGGTTCGGGCGAGGTCCGTTCCGGCCGCGACCTCCGCGCCGTGGTGGACGATGCGCTGCAGGTTCGGCAGATCCTGAACGGCCTCCATTCGCGCTATGCCCGGCCGGTGGTCGAGCATGCGGCCGTCGCGGGTGCCCTCAGCCCCGCGGTCGCGGAGAACCGCGGCGAGGCCGAGGTCATGGCCGATCGCATCGCCAAGGCGCTGGACGCCGTGGCCGAGGAGACCGAGCGCGGCTGGATCGGCGAGGCGGACGGCGAGGGGGGCTACCGCTTCCAGCGCACTGTGCGCGGCGTCCTGGAGGTCCAGGCACTCGACGCCGCCCTGATCGCCTCGGCCGACGCCATCGCACTGCACCGCCTGGCCGGCCGGCTCGGCGAGATCTACGACACGCCGCCGGTTCTCAAGCGCAAGGAAACCGAGCGCACCCTGTCGGGGCCGCTCGATCTCCTCAACGCCGTCTTCGAGGTCGGCCGCAAGGGCTTGTCGCTCCAGCGCTACAAGGGCCTCGGCGAGATGGACCCCGTACAGCTCTGGGAAACCACGCTCGACCCGGAGGTCCGCTCGCTCCTCCAGGTGAAGATCGCCGACGCCACGGACGCCGACCAGCTCTTCGCCCGCCTGATGGGCGACGAGGTCGAGCCGCGCCGCGAGTTCATTCAGGACAACGCCCTGCAGGTCGCCAACCTCGACATCTGAGGCGGCTGACTCGATGTGCTGTTGCGCAATTATCTCCCGTTTGTTGCGCATAAAATATAGTTTTGTTGCGCAATTAGCCGGGGGCAGGAGTGATTGATCCGCTCCCAAACCTTGGACCGGCGGAAGCTGGAGTTTCCCGGCTTCGTCACGACGGCGGGCCGGTGGCGCCGTCGGGATTGATGAACGAGATCGGGACCTTGTTCCCGATCGCCCCGTGTGGGCGCTCCTCGTTGTAGTATCTGCGCCAACCCTCCAACTTTTCCACGGCGTCGGCAAGCGTCAGGAGCCAGTGCTGGTTGAGGCACTCCGCTCGGAACCTTCCGTTGAAGGCTTCAATGTAGGCGTTGTCGGTGGGCTTGCCCGGCCGGGAGAAGTCCAGTGTCACGCCATTCGTGTAGGCCCATAGGTCGAGTTCGCGGGATACGAACTCGGTGCCCTGATCGACGCGGATGGTCTTGGGATAACCGATGACGGGACAGATTTGCTCGAGCGTTCGCACGACGTCCTCGGCCCGATATCGGCACCGAGGGTCGAGCGCGGGCACGTAGCGGCTGAACGTATCGATGATCGTGAGAATCCTGATCTTCCTGTCCATCGCGAGCTGATCGTGGACGAAGTCCATCGCCCAGACCTCGTTCGGGCCGGCAGCCATCTGCCGATCGTCCCGGAGTTTGGCCTTTACCCGCTGCTTCGGCGTTTTGTTCCGCAGTTGCAGGTAGAGATCCCTGTAGACCCGATAGGTTCGCTTGATGTTGCCAGCCCAGCCCTCGCGCCGAAGCAGTACGTGAACGCGACGGTAACCGTAGCTGACCCGCGTTATGCAGATGTCCTTGATGCGAGCTGCCAAACCGGCCTGATCCCGGCGACGGGACTTGTAGTGATAGGTCGAGGTGTCGAACTCCAGGACCCGGCAAGCTCGCCGGATCGAGACACCCCATTCCTTGCACGTCTCCGCCACCAGCTCGCGTTTGCGGCCAGGCCTCACAGTTTTCGGCGGATCACGTCCTGCAGCATCTCCTTGTCCAACGACAGGTCCGCGACGAGTTTGCGAAGCTTTCCGTTCTCGTCTTCGAGCTGCTTCAGCCGCCTCATCTCCGTCGGCAGCAGACCGTCATACTTCTTCTTCCAGTTGAAGTAGGTCGCCTGGCTGATCCCGGCCCGTCGGCATATCTCGGCGACTGCGATGCCATCAGCGCCCTGCTTCAAAATGAACGCCTTCTGGGCGTCCGAGAACTTCGATGCCTTCATCGTTCTCCGCTCCTCCCGGCCAAGGGATGCTACCGCAGAAAACTCCAGTTCAGAACGATCCAGTTTTTCGGGAGCAGATCACCTTTCCTTCGATCAAACTCCACGCCGTTCGCATCAGGATCAGTGCGATAAGCCCGCGGACTACAGGGTCGGTCGACCAGATTGTATAGCCTGCCTACATCGATCAGGCGGATGGGCAGGCTGAAATAGCGGCCCGGATCTCGGTAGCGATCTCGGCTGCGCGTTTTGGGTTCAGCAGCGAAGCCGGAATAGCGATGGAGATGGCAGCGGCGGTTTTCCCCCAACTCGCTACAACAGGAACGCCAACACCCCCTGCGTCTGGGAAGGTTTCCCCAATATCGTAGCTGTATCCCAGCATGCGCGCCCGTTCTAAGGTTTGACGCACCTTCGTCGTATCCGCTCCGTTGTATCGCTCGAACCTTGCCGCGTTGTGGTCGATGGTACTGTTTGCCAAGCGTGTGTCGAGAAGGGTCAGGAGACTGATTGAGCCAGGGCCAATGCCCAGCGGAACACGGCCTCCAATACCCCCTGTCAGGGTTTGCACGAAGGCGGTGCCTTCGTGCATGTCGATGCAGATGGCATCGAAGCCTGCGCGGACCATCAGATAACTTGCCTGCTGAGTAACTGCTGCAACCTCGGCTAGAGCGGGCCGGTAGCGACGGACGAGTTCGATCGTTGAGGACGGACGATTGGCTAGGCCGAAAATTGCGGGGCCAAGCCGATAGTGTCCATATCGTCCAGCGTTCTCGACAAAACCGCTCTTCGACAGGGCGATCAAGCCTCGACGGACGGCAGATTTTGCTCCACCCAGATGCTGCGACAGAGCTTGCAGGGATAGTCCATCGCTTCCGGCAGCCCCAAGGTGGATGAGAATCTCTGCTGCCCTTTCGGTCGTACTGGAACTCTCCGTCGACACAGCCAATCTCCGTACAAACTTCTCGATATACCTTTTATCGGCACCGATTGCTTTGTCAAAAACGCATTATCGGGCCAGTCTAGGGCAGGAGATCAGCGATCGGGGAATGGCAATGCGCTTCGATATTGCAGTGGTAGGGGCGGGCATCAGTGGATCTGCAACAGCATACGAGCTGGCGCTCCGCGGACATAAGGTCGTCTTGATCGATCAATACGGCCCCGCGGCCATGGCATCTGGGTGGACCCTCGCCGGCGTGCGGCAATCGGGCCGCCACCCAGCTGAGGTGCCATTGGCAAAGCGCGCGGTCGAGCTTTGGCAGGACCTTGCCGAGCGGCTCGACGGTCCGACCCATTATCGGCAGGTCGGCAACCTGCGCTGCGCTCGCGACGAGAGTGAGGTCCAACGCATCAAGGCCGTTGTTGCCGAGCACGAAGATGCTGGTCTTGAGATGAAGCTGTTGGAAGGAGTCGCTGTGCGCGACGCAGTGCCGGTAGTTTCGGAACGTGTGCTGGCCGCAAGTTTCTGCCCAAGTGACGGCCACGCCGACCCTTCTGCGACGGTCGGGGCCTTCGTGGCAGCAGGTGAGCGCCATGGCGTGGTGACGCGGTTCGGCGAGCGAGTCGAAGCGGTGGAGGTTCGTGCCGGAGGAAGCAAAAGCGTGCGAACACCGGCCGGGCGGTACGACGTATCGCAGGTCGTGCTCGCGACCGGGGTCCACGGCAACGAGCTGATCGCGCCCTTCGACCTGCGTGTGCCGTTCGAAGTTATGAGTGCGACGATGCTCCGTTCCGTATCCACCCCGGGCGAGCCACTGCCCGTAATCGGCGTCGCGAACGGCGACACGACCCTTCGCCAGGAGGTCGGCGGAGAGTTCCGTTTCGGTGGCGGTCACGAAACCTGGGACGGGCGGGCGCAGTACAATCCACGCCCGCAGGTCCGGCCGACCACCGACAGCGTGCTGCGCATTCTGGAAAGTGTGCGCAGTCTCGTTCCGATGATGGCGAACGTGCGCGTCGATAAAGTCTGGTGCGGGTTGATCGATCAGACGGTCGATGCGTTGCCGGTGATCGACGTCTTGCCAGAGGCTGGCGGACTGGTGCTGGCCACCGGCTTCTCCGGACACGGCTTCTGCCTCGGTCCCGTCACCGGTCAGATCCTGGCGGATTTGGCGGAAGGGGGCGCGACCGAACTGCCGATCGATCCTTTCCGGCTCTCGCGCTTCAACTCGCATCGAGGTCACTCCACGCCGGTGGAGCTGCACGGCTGACCGGGAGGGCGACGCCCGGCTTACTCCTCTTC
>NZ_JAPZDS010000011.1 GCF_029813115.1 Aureimonas sp. SK2 | reverse complement strand
CATATTCCGACAGTTGCTTCACCAGACGGTCCCGCTTGTCGGACAGGTCGGTGATGTCGTCGCCCTTCGTCGTCCCCGCGACGACCTGGCGATTGACCGTCTCCAGGTCCTTCAGGATCCGGTTCATGTCGTCGGCGGCGATCGACAGGCGGTTGTCCGCGTCGCGCCGCACGGTCTGGACCGTTTCCGCATTGTCGCGGATCGTGGTGACGAGATCCTGGGCGGCCTGCGCCGCGGCCCGCGCCAGATCGTAGTTGCCGGGCGTGTTGGCCAGCGAGTTCAGCGCGTCGTTCAGCGCGGAGACCTTCGCCTGCGGCGAAAGCTTGGCGTTGGTGTCGCCGACCACCTCGTTGAAGCGGGCGTAGGCGTCCGACTGCGCGGTGGCCGAGGACAGCTTCGACGTCGCGTCCAGCATGTTGCGGAACAGGACCGAGTTCGACGATTGCGAGATCGAGGTGACCGAGACGCTGCCGTTCGGCCCCGTCACGACGTTGGCGATCTTGCGCGTCGCCCCGGCCGTGTTCACGTTGGCGATGTTGCTCGACGTGATCTGCGTCTGGAGCTGCGACGCGGCGAGCGACGACTTGGCAGTGTTCAACGCGGCGGAGAGCGACATGGGGGCGTTCCGGAGAGGCGAAGGGGGCGGCGGCTGTCTGGCGCACGCGCCGCGGAGGCGCGGCGCGTGCGTAATTCAGTGGTCCGGCGAGGCTCTAGTGGTCAGCGCTTGAGGTTGACCAGGACGTCCATGATTTCCGAGCCGGTCTGGAAGACCTTGGAATTGGCCGTATAGGACCGCTGGCTCTCGATCATGGTGGTGAGTTCGGAGGCGAGATCGACGGTGGAGCTTTCGAGCGCGCCCGACACGATCGTGCCGAACCCGTCCGATCCGCCGAAGCCCATCAGGACGCTGCCGGACTCCAGGCTCGGCGCGAAGGCGTTGCCCGACAGAACGGTCATGTTGTCCGGCGCGGCCACCTTGGCGAGCGGGATCTTGTAGAGGTCGCGGAAGGTGCCGGAGGTGAAGTTCGCCCGCACAGTGCCGTCCTCGCCGACGCTGACCTTGTCGATCACCTCGGCGGGATTGCCGTTCACCGTCGCTTCCAGCGGCTGGTTGTCGCCATAGAACTGGGTGGTGCTGCTGATGTCGAGGCGGAAAGCGGCCGAGCCGCCGATGTCCGAGAGGTCGATGCCGAGATACTTCTTGTCGATACCCTTCACTGCATCACCGGGAACAGTAGGGGAGGTGGTAGAGCCGACGATATCTTTCAAGCTGTAGTTGTTCGTCTCGTCGAACGTGATCGTCGCCTTGCCGATCATGGGCTTAGTGCCCTGGGCGGTCGCAGGCAGATTGGCCTTGGCGTAGGGGAACGGCCTCTCCGGGCCGGTTCCGCGGGCACGACCGTCGAAGATCGCGACCTCCCACGTGTCCTTGCCCGTCTTCGTGTAATAGATGTCGAGCGGAATGGGTTCGCCCGCGTTCGAGTACACGGTGATCGACTTCGATATCGTGGTGTCCTTGTTGGGGATCACCGGGTCGTTGTCGCTCGGGATACTGTCCGCCGGGTCGGCCGCCACAAAGTTCTTGTTGAGCGGAATGGTGAGCTTGCCCTCGGTGGTCGGGGATGCGCTCAGAAGGCCCTGGTTCAGATTGACCTTCTCCAGGCCGGCGAAGCCGTTCAGGACGGAGTTCGTGCCGGTCGTCGTCATGGGATAGCCCTTGAGGACATAACCCGCGGCATTGACGAGGGTTCCGTCCGGCTGCTGCGTGAACGAGCCCGCGCGCGTCAGGACGCTGCCGCCGTTACCGTCGTCGACGACCAGGAATCCCTGGCCGGAGATGGCCAGATCGACCTTCTTGGAGTTGACGGAGTTGGCGGTGTAGCTGAGGCCGCCCTGCTCGCTGATCAGCGTGCGGACATTGGCTTCGACGGCGCCCGAGTTGTACTGGCCCTTGCCGTTGGCCAGCATCTGCGAAGCGAACTCGGTGGTCGTCTGCTTGTAGCCGTTCGTGTTGGCGTTCGCGATGTTCTCGGCCACGGCGCTGAGGCGGGTCGCCTGCGCGTTCATGCCCGAGACGCTCGTGCGCATTGTTCCGCCGATGCTCATACTGCCAGCCTCATCCGTTACCTGGAATTGCACCCACACTAGCCAGGGTGGCTTGCGCGAAGCTGCTGTCACATAGAATTTATAAGATGGATCATTAACCAATTCTTCATAAATCAATGGGCCCAGCACTTTCGTGCCGGGCCCATCAATATTCATTCTTCTATACTTTGGATGTATTTCGGCAGATCAGACGCCGATGCCGTATCCGAGGTAGCGCTTGGAGGAGACCGGATCGTAGCCGAGACGCATCTTAAGCTTCTTGCGCAGCTTGGAGATGTGGCTTTCGATCACGTTCTCCTCGACGTTCTCGTCGAAGATGCCGTAGATGGCGCTGAAGAGCTGCTGCTTGGAAACGCGGCGCCCCTTGTTAGCAACCAGGTATTCCAGGATGCGGCGCTCACGGCGCGGCAGGACCATGGGCTGGCCGGCGACTTCGGCGTCGCGGCCGTCGGCGAAGACGCAAATCTCGTCGACGACCGTCTTGGCGCGGTCCACGGCGACCTCGCGGCGGCGGATGGCGCCGACGCGGGCGAGGATCTCCTTCACATGCACCGGCTTGGCGACGACGTCGTCGATGCCGGCGGCGAAGAGGTCGAGCGTGGAGTTCAGCGCCTTGGCCTCGGCCAGCGCGATCATCGGGGCGGTGGAGCGGCTGCGGACCAAGCGGGTGAAGGCGCCACGCTCGGGGAAGTCGCCGAGCAGGAATGCCTCGACGGCCGACAGGTCGTTGTCGGAAGCGGACTCCACCCAGTCGCGGAACTCCTCGACGCCGAAGCCTGCGGAGGAGACGCCTTCGGTCCCGAAGAGGGACTTGTAGCCGTTCGTGACCAGTTCGCGATTGTCCACAACTACGATCATCTGTCCCCGCCGCATCGCTTGCGTTTCGTTAGGAAACAAATAACCAATCCGCCGCGAATCGGGCCATCCCCAAAAATCACTATAGGGTTAACGCCGGGTTATCCCGTCGCCTTCGTTCCCCCGCATTTACAACCAGTTAACCACAAATCCTCACAACGATTATTTAGCGCGCGCCCTATGTTTTCAACTTATAGGTGCATTCTTTCGCGGAGCTTGCTCTCCTGGAGAGCATCCAGTCCCGCATCAGGTTGCGCCGTCTCGAAACGAAAAAAGGCGCCGCGGACGCAAGGTCCGCGGCGCCTTTTCCGCGATCGTCAGAGGTAGGTTGCGCCGGACCGGGCGGGGCTGGCGGACCTGTCCTCCCGGGCCTGCGGCGCGGGTCTGCGACGCGGCTGCTGGTCGTCCGAGCCGCCTGACTGCGCGCGCGCCTCCGATCGGCCCTCTCCACCCCCGCCATTGGAGGGGTCGCGCTGCTGGCCGCCGGTCGTGCCGCTCTCGGCCGCACGCAACTGGCCGCTGTCGCGCGTGATCACCGAAATCGCCGCATCGTCCAGCGAGAAGCCGGCGTGCTCCAGAAGCTTGCGCAGCGAGGCCTGATCGTCGAGCAGCATCGAGGCCGTGTCGCTGCGGCTCGCAGCCAGCTCCAGCGTCAGGCGGCCTTCGTTGAGGCGCAGCGACACGTCGACCGTGCCGAGATGCTCGGGATGGAGCTGGATCGTCAGCGTCTTCAGGGCGCCGCCGCCCGCGCGCATGCGCAGATGCGCATCGCTGGAGGCGGAGGACGGCTGGCTGGCCGCCTTTCCGGGTTCGCCCAGCGCGTCCATGATCGGCCCGGCGACCTGCGCGGCCAGGTTGTAGGGCGAAGGGCCCGGCTGCGGACCGGTGATGGTCGACACGGGTTCGGCACCCTTGGCCGCCGCACGGCGTGCGGCGATTTCGGCGAGCGGCGAGGCTCCGCGATCGCGACGGCTATCGTCGCCGGACCGATCGCCGCCGCCGCGCCCGAGCTGCGCCAGCGCCTCGTCGAACCGCATGGGCGGCAACGATGCGTCGTCGCTCGCAGGCGCCTTGTCAGGCATGGGCTTGGCGACGGCGTCCGCCGCCTTCGGCTTCGCGAGGTCAGCCAGCGCCGATGCGGGTCCTTCCGACCTGGATGCTGCCGCCCTGGTCTTCAGGTCGATGGCGCCCGGCTCGCTCGGCTTGCCGCCTGCGGCCGCTCCCTCGACCAGAACCATGCCGTCCTGGCGCGGCTCGAAATGCGTTTCCATGCGCAGGACGTCGAGCTGCACCGGGCGCTTGTCCTTGACGGTCAGCTCCTCCGCGACGAGGGAGCCGTCGAGCTTGGGATCGGGCACGGAAGGCGTTTGCGCTCCCTCGCCCTTCTCGGCCTGTGACTGGGCCTGCGCGGCGTCCTTGCCGGACACGGCCTTGACCGCCGGCCCGGCCGCGAGCGCACCGAGCAGCGACTGGAGCGGGTCTGCCTCCGTCGCGACCGGCTCGTCGGCGTCGGCGGCGGTGTCGGCGTCCGTCACCGACGCCGCCTTGTCGCCCTCGTCCGCCGCGACGGTCTCGGCGCCGGCACGCGGCTTGTCCTTTGTCGGGGCCGGGCGATTTCCCTCGGCGTCGCGCACGGCCTTGCCGAAGGCGTCGCCCATCGCACCGCGTTCGGCCCCCCCATTGCCCGCGCCCTTCTGCGGCGCGTCCTTCTCGTATGAAACGATGGCCAGATCGATCTTCATGGCTGGGACTTCTTCATTTCCTGGGACGCGGCTTCGAGAGCCTGGCGAGCCCGTGAGAGTACGGCGGATTGCTCGGGCGTTTCCGGCGGCTTGCTGCTGGCCTCGGTCAGCAGGGCAGGCCTGGCCATGGAATCCAGCACGGAATAGGCGGCTTCGAGAAGCTTCCCGTCCTCGGGATGCAGGAGCGTCCGGTCGATCCGATCGAGGACGGCGCGCGAGGCGTCCTGCCCTTCGACGCCGAGCGAGGCGGCGGTGCGATAGAGCGTCGCGCGCGCATCGTCGCCGGGCTCCAGCCCGCCGAGGCCGATGGCACGGTCCGCCGCCAGCGCCGAGAACTCGAGGTTCCCCGAAACGAGCGACCTCCGTGCGGCGGCGAGGTACAATCGTTGACGACGGCTCGCCGGCAGGCCGTCGAGGACCGCGTCCATCGACAGGAGCGCCCCTTCCGGATCCGGCATGACGCGTCCGACCACCATCGCGACGTAGCGGGTCTCGAAGTTCGAGACGTAGCTGGACTCGCGATAGGCGTCGAAATAGCGCCGGGCGAGCCGGTCGGCCTGCGCATGGTCGCCGGTCGCATCCACGAGCGGCGCGCCGAGACGCAGCGCAGCCTCTTCGATCAGGGTGCCGGGCGCCAGGAGCCGCGCCTTCGCAAGGTGTCCGATCGCCGTGTCGGGGTGTTCGGCTTGCTGGATCTGCCCGAGCGCCAGACTGACCTGGGCGGCGAGCACCGGCTCCAGCTTGTCGATCGCGACGGTCTGGAGCTTCTTGGCCGCGCCCTGCAGGTCGTTGCGGACATAGGCCAGCGCCCCTTCGAACAAGGGCCGCTGGCTTTCCGGCAGGCGTCCCTCGCGGATCAGGGCCTCGATCACGTCGGGCTCGCCGCCGCTGAAGGTGAAGAGAACGACCGCGCGCGCATTGCGCTCGTCGTTCCAGACCTCGGCGGGCGCCTCGATGAAGGTGCGGCCGAAGCGGCGCAGGAGTAGCGCCTGCACGCGAATGGCCCGCACGTTGCCGCGCGCCACCTGGTCCTGGAGGAACTGGACCGAGCGCATGACGTCGAAGGGCATGGGCCGGCGCTCGTCCGACCAATGCGTGTCCCGTCCCTCGACGGGTGCCTCCGCGGCGGCGGGCGCTTCGGCCGTCTCGTGCCCCTCCCCGTCCGGGGCGGCCTCGGCGTGTGCAGGCGCCTCGTCCATCGCGTGCGACCCATCGGCGGTCGGGGCCGGCGCGACGGCCTCCGGCGAATGCGCTTCTTGCTCCGCGGCTTCGGGCGCGGCAGGCGCCTCCATGCCGCGCGCCGGCAGCATGGTGGCACCGATCAGCAAGGAGCCGAGCAGGAGCCGCAGGGATTGCTTCACGTCTTGGGCTCTTTCAGGAGGATCTCGATGCGCCGGTTGCTGGCGGCGTCGGGATCGGATGCGTTGCTCGGCTGGCGGTCGGCCACGCCCTCGATCGCCTCGACCCGCTTGTCGTCGAGACCACCGCGACGGAGCATGTAGTAGGCCATGTGCGCGCGGTCGGTGGACAGGCGCCAGTTGTCGACCTGGCCGCCGCCCGAAAACGGTCGCGCGTCGGTGTGGCCGCGGATCACGATCTCGCCCGGTCGGTCCTTCAGGATCGCGGCGATCTTCTCCATGAGGCGGATCGCGTCGGCGGTCGGGCGGGCGGAGCCGATCTGGAACATCCCGGTGTCGAGCGTGTCGGCCAGCGAGATCGTCACCGTGCCCGAACCGGCTTCCCCGCTCTTGACCTCGACGTCGGCACCGTCCTGCGAGGGAACGCTGGCCTCGATCTGCCTCTCCAACTCGGCCGCGTCCTTCTGCTCGGCGGTCACGGGCGCTGCGGGCGTCGCCGCCGGCGGGGCTTGCGGCTCGGGCGGCTTGGGTTCGACGGCCACGGTCGCGAAGTCGTCGGGCGTAACCTCCACCTGCTTGCCCTGAAGGGCATTCGGCGTCAGCTGCCAGGACGTCGGGTCGAACGGATCGCGATAGGCGTCGCCGCCGTTGAGGCCCGGCAGGCCCGAACCGTCCGGCTTTCCGGCGCTCTTGTCGGATCCGGCCGCGTTCCCGCTCTCGGCCACGATCTCGGCGAGAACGGCATAGGGGTCGCGGAACAGGGCCTGGTCCTGCCCGCCCTGCGCTTCGCCGCCCACCGGCTTGCCGCCGGCGGTTCCCAGCGTCTGGGTCTCGCCGAGCGACTGCGATGCCGCCGTCGCTTCCGTGTTGTCCTGGCTGAGACCCGCGGTCGGCGGCAGGGCACTGTTGAGTTCGATCGGATTGAAGTACTGGGCGATCTGCTTCTTCGTCGCGTCGTCGGAAACGCTGGTCAGCCACATCACGAGGAAGAAGGCCATCATGGCCGTCATGAAGTCGGCGAACGCGATCTTCCAGGCGCCGCCGTGGTGCCCGTCCTCGCCCTCACCGCCCCGGCGGACGATGATGATCTCATGCCTTTCGGCGTCGGCTGCGCTCACGAGAGCGCCTCCTCGACGGCCTTGAGCCAGGCCGCCAGGCGGGTCTCGATGACCGTCTGGTTGGCGTCGATGCGCACGTCGGTATGCGTCTCGTCGGCGTCGAAGGACACGTGACGCGCGTGATCGCCGAGCTTGTCCTCCAGCGAATGGAGAAGGTCGCTGGGACCGGAGGCGGCGATCTTCACGGTCGAGCCGTCGAAGGCGATGGTCTTCACCGCGCCCGCCAGCTCGTCCACCGTCATGCGCTTGCGCGCGTCGAGCACGAGGGGCCGCAGGAGCGCGCTCAGCGTCGCCTTCAACGCGTCCTCGAACACGGCCATCTGCAGGATCACGAGGTCGGCCAGCCGGTCGCCCTCGGTCTCGACCCACTTGCGGCGCGCCTCGGCGAGGGCCCCGTCGTGATCGGCCGACAACGTCCGGCGCAGCTCCTCCAGACGCTCGGCCGACACGCGCTCCAAGTCCTGGCGCACGCTCGCCTCGGCTTCCGCCGCGCCGTCCTGATGCGCCTGCGCGAGCGCGATCTCGTGGCCGCGAAGCAGGCTCTCGCGCTCGCGCGCCCAAGCCTTGCGCTCGGCCTCCAGCTCGCGCAGCGGAACGCGCGGCTCGGTCTGCTGGCGCGGCTGCGTGGGGGCGACGCCAGCCGCCTGCAGGGCCTTCGCCGGCACCGCCGTCGGCCGAAGGGCGGGGGCCGCCGCCGGCTGGGCGCTGCGCGAGGCCGTGCGCGGGGTCTGCGGAGCCTGGGGCGCCGGCGAGGAGACACGCGGCAGGGCGGATTCGAAGGCGCGGGGCGCGGCAGGGGCGGCCCGGCGCGGTGCCTGCGCGGTGCGCAGCGGCACGAACTCGTCCTCGGTTTCGTCCGACAGGAATTGCGCGAGAGGGATCATGGCTTAGGCCGCCTCTTTCTGGTGAATCCACTGCTTGAGGATGGCCGCCGCTTGAGCCTCGTCGAAATCGACGAGCTTCTCGAGGCGGACCTTGGGCGAGTTGGCACGGTTGCGGGTGAGTTCGTCGAGGAGGTCGTCGCCGCCCGCCGGCTCGCCGTAGCCGAGCGAGGCCACCAGATCGGCGCCGAAGCCCGGCGGCGTGTTGAGCGGGCCGAGATCGTCCCCGCCCAGCATCGGGTTCTGCAGCTCGATCGGGCTGTCGCCTTCGAGCAGGCCCTCGGCGAGGTTGTCGTTGGCGACGGGAGCCGAGATGGCGCGGATGGCCGGCTTCAGGCCGAACCAGATGACCATGACGGCGACCACGAGGATGGTGAGCGCGTTGACCACGGTACCGGACTGCTTGAGCAGCATCTCGCCGTAGCCGAGCGAGGGGACGGGCTGGAGGTCCTGGCCATTGGTGACGAAGTCGACGGCGGTGACCTCGAGCTGGTCGCCTCGGCTCTGGGTGATGCCGGCGGCCGACGCCACGAGGGTCTTCACCTCGGCGAGCGCGGCGTCGATCTGCTCCTGAGTCGGGTTCTCGCCGAGCGTGGCGACCAGCCGGGCGCGGTTGACGACCACGGCGATCGACAGGCGACGAACGTCGTAGCCATCGGAAACGGTCTGGGTCGTCGTCTCGTTGATCTCGTAGTTGGTCAGTTCCTCACGCCGCTCATTGGCTTGCGAGGACGACGTGCCGGGCGTCGCGGTCTCGGGCGCCGCCTGCGGCACGTTCTGCGCGGCCGTCGCAGCGTTGTCGTTGGCGGCGGAGTCGCTGGACTGGCCCGTCTCGCGGACGGTGCGGGTCGAGCGCTCGACGCGGCCCTCGGGGTCGAACTTGCGCGAGGAGATCTGGCGGCGGTCGGTGTCGAGGCGGGCGATGACGCTGGACTGGAAATTGCCGACGCCGAGATAGGGCGCGAGCGTGCGGCGGATCGAGTCCTGGATGGACGAGGAGACGATACCCTCCATGCCGAGCTGCTTGGTGGAGGTGGCGTTCGAGGCGTCGTCGCCCGAGGCGAGCAGCGTGCCATCGGTGTTCAGCACCGTCACCTGGTCGACCTGCATGCCGGGGATGGCAGAGGACACGAGGTGGCGGATCGCCTGCGCGTTGGCGAAGTCCTCGGTGTTGTCGGTGCGGATCACGACGCTGGCGGACGGCTTCTGGCTCTCGCGGCGGAAGGAGCCGGGCTCGGGCAGCACGATATGGACGCGAGCGGCGCGCACGTCCTTGAGCGTCTGGATGGTGCGGGCGAGCTCGCCCTCCAGGGCGCGAACGCGCGTCACTTCCTGCATGAAGGTCGTGAGCCCCATCGAGCCCATGGAATCGAAGAGTTCGTAGCCGGCGTTCTCCGAGCGCGGCAGCCCCTTCTCGGCGAGCAGCATGCGGGCGTTGGCGGTCTGGGAGAAGTTGGTCGAGACCGTGTCGCCGGCCGCGTTGACGTCGAACGGAATGCCGGCCTCGGTCAGGGCGGCGCCGATGCGCGTCACGTCCTGCCGGTCGAGGCCGGAATACAGCGTCTCCATGGTCGGCTTGGAGAGGTAGAAGGCGGCGAGGCTCACCAGCGCGATGGCGACCACGCCGATCAGCGCCAGAGCGCCCAGCTTGCGGCCACCCAGCGCTTGGAGGTTGGACAGGAGTTTTTGGGCCTCGGCCCGAGCGACCATCGCCATGCGTTCGCCTGCGGAATGCGGGAAGTGATGTCCGCAATCTGGCCGCACAAGCTTGCGTGGGCGTGATGACCTTACCGAATGATGAAGAATGAAGGACCGGAAGTTGTGCCCGGAATCGAAAACCCTCCGGCACGGGGAGCACCGGAGGGTTCTTCGTAAGCCGCCAGCGAGTGGCGCGACGGGGAGACGCGGTTGGTCGCCTTGGGCTTAGCGGAAGAGCATGAGGATGTTCTGGGCCGACGAGTTGCTGATCGACAGAGCCTGGTAGGCAAGCTGCTGCTGCGTCTGCAAAGCGGCGATCTTGGCGGACTCCTTCGTCATGTCGGCATCAACGAGGGAACTCACAGCAGAGGCGCGGATATCGGAGAGAGCCGTCAGGAAGTCCTGCTGCGCACCCAGAGAGCTGGCGAAGGTCGAAAGCGTCGCCTGATAACTGCTGACCTGCGTCGTAGCATTCGTAATCGCCGTCCGAAGCTCAGAACTCGTCATGTCGGTCGCGCTGCCGCCGCTGCTGCTAACCGTGGTGACTGCAAGAAGTGCGGCCATCGCGGTGGCAGTCTGCTGGTTAGCGGGAGCCAGATCGACCTTATTGGCTGCATCCGCACCAATCTGAACCGATACCGCAGTCGCATCGATGACGTAGCTCGTCCCCTTGACATCTGCGCCGTTCAGCACCGACTGGATCTGAACCTTGAGAGCAGCAAACTTGTTGGTGATTGCCGTGTAATCAGGGCTCGCCCCTGCGGCGTCATCGGCAAGCTTGGTCATCTGCGTGAGCAGGTTGGACGTGGTGTTGAGCGCGGCGACTGCCGCATCGGCGCGCGCCTTAGCGAGGCTGATGCCGGAGGACAGGCTTTCCTGGCGGCTCTGATCGGTACGGATGCTCTGCACAACCGCCCAGACCGCGGCATCGTCCGCAGCGGAGTTGACCTTCTTCCCGGTGCCGATGCGCGTCTGCGTCGTCGCGATATCGGAATTGATCTGGCGCAGATTGGCGAGGATCGTCGAGTTGACCGAAGAATTGATGCCGAACATTGTAGTTTTCCCCGTTGTATTTTCGAAGCTTTGCTTTGAGCTCTTGCTCTCTGCTTCGAAGACAAAACTACCGGGAGACTCGGAATACCTGCTGTATTCGATCGCTAAAATTCGACGGAACGGCCCAAAACGACTTTCCGACCTATAGTATAGATGACAGACGACTGAAGTCCTCGACGGCATTCTATTCGAGTTTTAGCGATTTCACGCCAAGCCGTTGAATCGCCTCGCCCCGTGCTGGGAGCCAACGCAAAAGGCCCTCGGACCAGTCGGTCCGAGGGCCTTGAGAAAACGAGACTGCGCGGGAGCGTCGCTACATGAAGGAGCGGACAAGGCTCCCCGTCAGCATGTTCCAGCCGTCGATCAGCACGAAGAACAGGATCTTGAACGGCAGGGAGATGATGGTTGGCGGCAGCATCATCATGCCCATGGACATGGTCAGGGTCGCGACGATCAGGTCGATGACGAGGAAGGGCAGCACGATCAGGAAGCCGATCTCGAAGCCGCGCCGCAATTCGGAGATCATGAAGGCCGGAACGAGGATGCGGAAGTCGACCGTGTCGTCGTTCGAGCCCTGCTCCACGACGGGGAGGCGGTCGCGGATCGAGGCCTCGTTGATGTTGTTGAAGAGGGCGAGGTCCTCCTCGCGCACCTGATCCAGCATGAACTCGCGGAAGGGCTCGGCGATGCGCGGCAGCGCCTCTTCCTCCGTGATCTCGCCGCGCATCAGCGGCTGGAGACCGTCGCGCCAGGACTGGTCGAAGGTCGGCATCATCACGAAGAAGGTGATGAAGAGCGACAGCGAGATGAGGATGAGGTTGGCCGGCGTCGTCTGGAGGCCGAGGCCCGTGCGCAGGATCGACAAGGCGATCACGACGCGGGTGAAGGCGGTGACCATCACGAGCAGGCCCGGCGCAACCGACAGGACGGTGACGATACCGAAGAGTTGCACGATGCGGCCCGACACGGCCGTGTCCCCGGCCGGGATCAACGAGGCGAGGCCGCTGGCGGCGGTCGCGGCGGCGTCCTGCGCGAAGGCGGGCGCGGCGCTCGCGACGAGCAGCGCCAGAAGGACGAGAAGCCGCTTCACTTGACGATCAACGCGCGCACGATGACGTCCTCGACCGCGGTCGAGCGCATCCGGGCACGCTCCAGAAGGTCTTCCTTCAGGTGGAGAAGACCTCGCGAGCCCTCGATCTGCGCGAGCTCCAGCGTACGCAGGAACACGAGCATGTCTGCCTGGATCTGTGCGGCAAGCACTGTCTGGTCGACCGCTTCGTCCTCCGACAGGGACAGGACCAGCCCGGCTTCGAGGCGCACCTGCGTTCCCAGCGGCGCCGCGAGGTCGGTCAGGACCGGCTCCAGCGGCTGGACGATCTCCTTTGTGCCGGCCGGAGCCACGGCGAAGGTCGTCGGCTTGGCCGCCTCGGGCACGGCCTCGACGGCCGGCGGCTCGGCGGGCGGCGGATCCTTCTTGAGGAGGAAGCCGAGCGCGCTGCCGCCGGCAAGCGCGATCAGCGTCACGCCGACCAGCGCGCCGATCGTCTGGAGCTTGCCGCCCTTCTTGGACGGCGCGGCACCCTCGGGCAGCAAAGCCAGGGCTTCGGGGCTGAGCTCGGTCATTCGGCGCTCCGGCGGCATGGAATGGGGCTGCCGGGCGCGGAGGAGGCGGGAGTTTCCCGCCGGGCACCGCGGCCCGGCAAGGAAGTGTTAACGAATTGCCCTGTCGCGAGCCTTGCCGCGATGCGACGGGACCGCCGAGGTCAGTAAGGCAGGACCGTGTCGAGGACCTGCTGGCCCCAGCCCGGCTGTTGCACTTCGGTCAACCGTCCGCGCCCGCCGTAGGAGATGCGCGCTTCGGCGATCTTGTCGTAGTTGATCGTGTTGTTGGGCAGGATATCGCCCGGCCGGATGATGCCGGCGATGGACAGGACGCGCACCTCGAAGTTGACGCGCACCTCCTGCTGACCGGCGATGTAGAGGTTCCCGTTCGGCAGGACCTGCGTCACCACGGCCGCGACGGAGACATTGATCTCCTCCTTGCGGTCCACGGTGCCCTTGCCCGTCGCCTTGGTGCCGTTCTTGAGGCCGAGCGTCGTGCCGACCGTCGGCAGGCCGTAGGATCCGATCGAGCCCTTGAGGTCCGCGCCGACATTCACGCCGGAATCGCGCGAACGCTTGGTGTTGTTGTCGAGCGAGGCCTTGTCGTCGATCTTGATCTTGACCGTGACGATGTCGCCGACGTTGAGCGCGCGCGTGTCACGGAAGAGGTCGGCATTGCGGCCCGTCCAGAGCGAGTTCACGTGCCGTGGCAGGTCGGTCGGGCCAGGGCCGGGCGCCGGCTGCACGATCGGGGCGTTCTGGTAGAGCCCGGTTCCCACGGGCGACAGCACCGGCTCGCGGAACACGTCCTCGCGCGTCGTGGAGCAGCCGGCGAGGAGGCCGACGGCCAGGAGGGGGGCGATGGCTCTCACAGGCTCTTGTCCTTCGAACCGGCCTCGGCGGAGGCGCGGTCGGTCTTCTTGACGATCAGCGCCGCGAGCTCGGAGGCGACGGGCGCCGGCATTTCGGCGAGGATCGAGCTGGCCTGACGCGGCTTGAGGCGCGTCAGCAGCGAGGCCGCCACGGGCCGGTCGAGCGCGGCCATCTGCGCGGCGGCTGCGTCCGGCTTCATGCCCGCATAAATGCCGATCACGATGTCGGAGGTCGACTCGATGAAGTCGCGCCGCTCGCCGAGCCACTTCTCGACCTCGGCACGCTTGGCCTCCAGCTCGTCGATCTTCGCGGAGATCTGGTCCTCCGCCTGCTTGATCTCGGCGAGCTGCATGGCGTTGCGCGCGTCGAGCGCGGGATTGGCGATGTTGGAGCAGTAGCGGTCGGTGTCGGACATCGGCACGGCGACCGGCACGATCTCCTTTCCGTCCTCGCCGATGACGCGCACCTTGGCCGGGGTCGTGGGCATCTGTGGCGGCGGCGCGGCGGCGCCCCCCTCGGCGGCGAGGGCCGAGCCGGCGGTCCAGGCGGCCAGGAGGAGCGGCAGCGCGAGGCCGAGCCCGGTGCGGGCGCGCGGAGAAACGGCTGAGGTCATCACTGCACCACGATCTCGGCCTGCATGGCGCCGGCCGTCTTGATAGCCTGAAGAATGGCGATGATGCCCGTCGGCTTGAGGCCGAGGCGGTTGAGCCCGCGCACCACGCTTTCGAGATTGGCCCCTTGCACGATGGCGAGGTTGCCGCCGCCCTGCTCCGCGTTCACCGTCGTGTCCGCGGTCACCACCGTCTGCCCATCGCTGAAGGGCGCGGGCTGGGACACGTTGGGAATGTCGGTGATGCGCACCGTCAAGCTGCCGTGGGTCACGGCGACGGTCGAGATCTGGACGTCCTTGCCGATCACGACGGTGCCCGTGCGCTCGTCGATGACGACGCGCGCGGCCATGTCCGGCTCGATCATCAGGTCGCCGAGATCGGCGATGAAGCGAGTCGAGGACAGCTTGTCCGGCCGCGTCAGCGAGATCGTGCGGAAGTCCTGCTCGCGCGCCACCGGCTTGCCGTAGGTGCGGGCCGAGAAGGCGTTGATCGCGTCCACCACGCGGATCGCGGTCCGGTAGTCCGGATTGCGCAGCTCCATCGTGATGATCGGCGTGTCCACCGTCGCGCGCGGCACTTCGCGCTCGATCAGCGCGCCGCCGGCGATGCGCCCGGTGGTGGGGGTCCCCTGCGTCAGGCTCTCGCTCGTCCCTTCCGAGGTGAAGCCGCTGACGGCGAGCGCCCCCTGCCCCACCGCGTAGATTTCGCCGTCGGGACCGTAGAGCGGCGTCATCACCAGCGTGCCGCCCATCAGCGAGGCGGCGTCGCCGAGCGAGGAGACCGACACGTCGATGCGCGAGCCGATGCCGGCGAAGGCCGGGAGGTCAGCCGTGACGATGACGGCGGCGACGTTGCGGGTGCGCGGGTTCGCGCCGCGCACGTTGACGCCCATCCGGTCGAGCATCGACTGCAGCGACTGCTCGGTGAAGGGCGAGTTGCGCAAGCTGTCGCCCGTGCCCTGCAGGCCGATGACGAGGCCGTAACCCACGAGCTGGTTGTCACGCACGCCCTTGATGGTGGTGACGTCCTTGATGCGCACGCCGCCCGACTGGTGGGCGCGCGGCACGACGGTCCTGAAGCTCTCGTGCGCGCCGATACCGGCCTGCGCATAGCCGTAGCCGGCGGTGCCGTAGTCGGCCGCATCGGCCGGAAGCGCGAGACCGAGGAGGCAGGAGCCGACCAGGAGACGTCTGATCACAGCGGTCATCGCGAGGACACCTCGATGCTTCCGTCTTCGCTCGCCACGCCGCTGATGGTAACGCCGCTGTCGACGTTGCGCACGCGAACCGCCTGACCCGCCTGGGCGGACTGGAGCGGCACGCCCTTGCCGGTGATCAGCAGCCCTTCCTCGCGGTAGACGAGCGTCACCGGCACGCCGACGGTCACGGCGTCGGGCGACTTCAGGTCGCTGAGCAGGATCGGCTGGTTGGGCAGAAGGGTGCGGCGGGCGAGCCGGTCCTTCAGCATGCCCTCCTCCACCACATAGGCGGAGAGCTGATTGCCGGGAACGGTGAAGCGGGCCGAGATGACGCCCCGCTCCAGAACGCTCTGGCCGGGATAGACCACGACCGTCGGCACGGGAAGGTTGAGGTCCGCCGCGCCCGCAGAGCCTGCGGCCGGGACGAGACCGAGCGCGGCGGCGGCCAGGACGTTTCGGACGGTGCGGACGAGGACGGTCATGACGCTTAGCGGATACCCTTGGAGACGACGCCGGACATCTCGTCTGCGGCCTGGATGACCTTGGAGTTCATCTCGTAGGCGCGCTGCGCCGAGATCAGCTCGGAGATTTCCTTCACCGGATCGACGTTGGAGTTTTCCAGGTAGCCCTGCTTGATGACGCCGTAACCCGGATCGCCCGGCACGCCAGCGATCGGCGCGCCGGAGGCGGCCGTCTCGCGGAAGAGGTTTCCGCCCTCGGCGGCCAGACCGGGCTCGTTGGCGAAGTTGACGATCGTCAACTGGCCGATGAGCTGCGCCTCGCCGTCCACCGTGGCATAGACCTCGCCCGAATCGTTGACGGCGATGTCCGTCGTGTTCTGCGGCACGGTGATGCCGGGATCGACGGTGAAGCCGTCGATGGTGACGATCTGGCCGGCGTCGTTCTTGTTAAAGGCGCCGTCGCGCGTATAGAGCGTCTCGCCGCCCGGGCCCTGGATCTGGAACCAGCCCTGGCCGTTGATGGCGAGGTCGAGATTGTTGCCGGTCTGCTCGAGCGCGCCCTGGATATGGACGGCGCGCACGGCGGCCGTGCGCACGCCGAGGCCGATCCGCGCCCCCTCGGGCACGACGTTCTCGCCGCCGCGCGCCGGCACGCCCTGCATCCGCTCCACCTGGTAGAGAAGATCGGTGAACTCGGCGCGCGAGCGCTTGAAGCCGGTGGTGTTGATGTTCGCGATGTTGTTCGCGATCACTTCGACATTGGTCTGCTGGGCGTTCATGCCGGTCGCGGCGATCGCAAGGGCGCGCATGGGCTTGTACTTTCGTTAGATCGACATGCGGGAAAGTTCGAGATAGGCGGAGACGACCTTGTCGCGCAGCGCGACGGCCGTCTGGAGCGTCCGCTCGGCGCCCATCACGGCGTCGACGACGGCCTGCGCGGAGGCCTTGCCGTTGACGCCCTGGATGGAGACCGTCTCCGCGCTCTTCATGGTCTGGCTCGCCTCGCGGGCGATCTCGGTCATGGCGGCGGCGAAGCCCTGGCCGGCCTCCGCGACGTTGGACGCGCCGGCGGCGACGGAGGGGGCGGACAGGCCGTCGAGGCGCAGGGCGTCGACGCGCGGCATGGCGTTGCCGATGGCGGGGATCATGGGCGTCAGCCTCTCATGAGATCGATGGTGAGGTTGATGAGTTCGCGCGCCTGCTTGATCACCTGCAGGTTCGCTTCGTAGGACCGGTTGGCCTCGCGCATGTCGGCCATCTCGACCAGCATGTTGACGTTCGGCATCTTGACGTAGCCGTCCTTGTCGGCGGCCGGGTTGCCGGGGTCGAGCTCCATCTTGAAGTCGGAGCGATCGGTGCCGACCGACTTGATGCGCACGAGGTCGGCGCCGAGCAGCCGGTCCATCTCGCTGGTGAAGGCCACCGTCTTGCGGCGATAGGGATCGCTGCCCGGCGTTTCGCCCGTGGAACGCGCGTTGGCGACGTTCTCGGACACGACGCGCATGCGCTCGGACTGTGCTTCCAGGCCGCTCGCGGCGATCTTGAGGGCGGAAGAAATGGAGTCGGTCATGGGCTCAGCCCTTCAGCGTCGACATGAACATGCGGTGGAACGACTTGGCGACCGAGGTCGAGAGCGTGAAGTCGCGCGAGATCTCGCCCGCCTTCAGCATCTCCTGCTCCAAGCTCACCGAGTTGCCGGAATGGGTGACGTCCCAGGGCTTCTGCTTGGTCTCGTCGACGCCGAAGTCGCGCCCGGCCGAGGCCACGAGATGGTTCGCGCTGGTGCCCGACATCTGGAGGGCGGTGGTTTCCAACACCTCGGAGAAGGGCGTGACGTCCTTGGCGCGATAGGTCGGCGTATTGGCGTTGGCGACGTTCTCGGCCACCACCGCCTGACGGGCGGACAGCCATTCGGCGCGGCGGGAACTGAGCCCGAAGAGGTAGAACTCGCTCATGGATCGCGTCCTGGGACAGGTCTTGGGTTGCCCCATTCATAGGAAGAGGCACTTGTCCGAAACTGACGATCTTACAGATTTCTTAGTATTAACCGATCGTTAAAAAGTATTAACGAAATCAAAATCCGGACAAGAAAAAGGGCCCCGCCAGCTGGCGGGGCCCTGGATCCTCGGATCGGATCGGCGGTCGTCAGGCGGAGCCGGCGGTCGTCAGGCGCGCGGCGGCGATGGCCGCCTTGAGGCGCTCCGTGTTGGCCGCGGGATCGGCGTCCGGATCGGAAAAGGCGATGTAGTTAATGTGAACGCCCGCCTTCGTAGCCGTCAGCGACAGCTTGAAATGGACGGTCACGTCGATCCCGTGGAATTCCATGTCGAGATCGATGGTGGGTGTCGAGCCCCAGGTGAGGTGCACGTCACCGCCGCCCGCAAAGCGCAGCGCGCCGGGCGCAAGATAGAGCTGGGCGGAGGAGTCGAGGATGTCGGCGATGTTGCCGAACTGGTCCATGCGCAGGAACGCGACATAATCGACCACATCGACCAGCCGCAGCTCGGCCACCACTTCCTTGATCCCGTTCGCCAGCGCCTTCTCGCGATCGGCGGCGTACTTGTTGCGAACGTTGAGCATGACGTGGGAACCCATGGAGGACCTTTACGCGAAATGGACCGTTACGACCTCCCCGAAGGGAAGGCAGGCGTCGACAGGTCGCCGGTTCAGGCTGCCCCGATCTCCAGGCGCGATTGTGACCGCGCCTGCAGGAAGTAGATGAGTTCCGCGACCGCCTTGAAGAATTGCGGCGGAATCATCTGGTCGATTTCAACATGATCATACATCGACCTTGCCAAGAGCTTGTCTTCGATCACCGGAATCTCGTTGGCCTCTGCGATCTCGCGGATCTTGAGCGCGAGCACGTCGACGCCCTTGGCCACGACCACCGGCGCCCCGCCCTCCTCGCGCACGTAGCGCAGCGCGATGGCGTAGTGGGTCGGGTTGGCGATCACGACCGTGGCGCGCGGCACGGCAGCCATCATGCGCTTCTTGGTGCGCTCGCGGGCGATCTGGCGCTGGCGCGCCTTGACCATGGGATCGCCTTCCGACTGCTTCATCTCGTCCTTGATCTCCTGCTTGGACATGCGCAGGTCGCGCCGCCACAGGATGCGGGAGAAGAGAAGATCGGCGGCGACGAGCACGATCGTGGCCACCGACACCGCGGCCAGCAGCCGCATGGCCAGGCCCAGGATCGTTTCGGGAAGAAGGAGTGGGTCCGAGAACATCGTCTTCAGGAGGAGTGGCAGTTCGTCGGACAAGATCCAACCGACCAGGATCGTAACGGCGGAGAACTTGAATAAGGATTTACCGAATTCCGTGAATCCTCGACGTCCAAACATTCGGCCCCAACCGCTCGACGGCGAGATGTTGGAGTATTTCGGGCGGATGCGCTCAAGATTGATCTGAGGCGGATTTTGGAGCAGCGAAGCAAGGATGCCCGCCAGCAGGAAGAGACCGGTCGCTGGCAGCACGAAGCGCGCGCTCTGGGCGGTGATCGTGTGCAGGAACTGCAGGGCGTCGATGCCGTTCCCGATCGACCATTGCAGCGGATTCTCGAAGGTGACCTTGAGGTCGCCGGCCAGTTGCGCCGCATTGTTGCGCGCCTGGAAGACCACGACGGCGATGGCGGCCAGGAGAGAAGCCAGGATCGGCGCCTCGCGCGAGATGGGAAGATTGCCCTTCTCGACGGTATCGCGGATCTTCTTCTCGGTCGGTTCCTCGGTTTGGGACTCCTTGTCCGCACCCTCCGACATCGCGCGCTCGCCTTCCTGCGAAATTAGACCGGCCCCGGCCGCCTTTCAGCGCCGGGGCCGGGTCGATGGGTTCAGGCGTCGGCCGGCTCGGTGAGGTCGATGCGACCTTCGCCGGACATGCGCAGGGCGGTGGAGGCGATGGCGCGCCGGGCCGCCTGGATGGCGTCGGCCGCCGCGGGCTCGTTGCGACCGAGCTCGGCTTCCACCATGCGCCGGGCGCGCGCGCCGAGCGCCGAGAGCACGGCCTCGCGAAGGTCCTGCGCGGCGCCGGTCAGCGCCACGGTGACCTGCTCCACCGGGATCGCGTCGAACAGGACGAGACGCGCCTTCTTGCTCAAGGACCCGACGTCCTCGAAGGCGAAGAGCAGCTTGCGCAGCGCCGCCGCCTCTTCGGGCTCGGCACTCTCGAGCGAGGACAGGAGTTCCTCGGTCTGTGCCTTGTCCATCCGGTTCACGATCTCCGCCATGGTCGCGTAGCGCTCGCGGCGCTCCGCCCCGTTGGAGGAGGACACGAAGGCGTCGCGGCAGCGCTTCTCGATCAGCCGGGCCACCGACTCCGGCGGCGGCGCGGAGGACAGCATGCGGCGCATGACGTCGTTGCGCCGGGCCGGCGGCATGCTGGCGACGACCGTGGCGGCGAGATCCGACTTCAGGCGCTGCAGGATATAGGCCGCGACCTGCGGGTGCTCGCGGTCCAGAATCTTCAGGACCGCGTCACTCCCGAGCTGCTCGATCTCCTGCCAGACGGGCGGTCCGCCCTCCTCGGCCGACAAGGTCTCGCCCTCGAAGACCAGCGCCAGCTCTTCCTTGGGCAGGCTGCTGCGCAGGAGCTTGGTCAGCTCGTCCTCGAGACCCGTGATGGCCGGTCCGGCGCGAAAGGCGTCCTGGAAGTCGGCGACGATCTCGTCGAGCTCCATCGGCGTGACGGGGTTGGGCAGCGCCGCGCTCTGGCGCAGCGCCTTGATCTCCTCGGAGGAGAAGTGCTTCAGGAGCTTGGTGGCGCCCTCCCCGCCCAGCGTCAGGAGCAGGATGGCGGCGCGCGACGCACCGGACAGGGTCGGCGCTCCCAGCTCTCGGCTCTGATAGGCTTCCAGGAGCATCAGTCGTCAGGCGCCCTTGGCGCGCGGCTGGCGGGCGGTGGGCGAGACGATCTCGGTCAGCGTGATGCCGAAGCGGGACTCCTCGTTCTCCAGGACGACGACCTCGCCGCGGGCGACGATGCGCCCGTTGACGATGAGGTCAACCGGATCGGAGATGCTGGTGTCGAGCTTCACCACGGCGCCGCGCCCGAGCTTCATCAGGTTGGCGACCGGCATCACCGTGGAGCCGAGCACGACCTGCATGGTCACGGGGATGCTCATGATGACGTCGAGATTGGGCTGCGCCTCGACGACCGGCTCCTCCTCGACGTCGGCAAAGCCCATGCCGTGATCCATGCCATGGTCCAGGCCGTGATCGTCCTCGTCGGTGTCCTCGACCGTCTCGTCCATGTCGAAGCCCGCGTCCATGGCGCCGAACTGGCCACCGAACTGGCTTTCGGTCTCGAGTTCCATCGTCTCGTTCTGCATCGGGGTCGTCCTTGGAATGGGGTCGGATCGCGGGCGATCCTGGAATCAACGAATAGTGTTCGGAACTGACGCGAAACGGGAGATCGCGTCGTTGTCGTGCGGGATGGGGGCGGATGTGACTGGAGCGACGCGCTTCTGCTCATAGGCGTCGAGCAGGATGTCCAGGCGCTCGGCCAGCTCGTGCGCTTCGGCGGCCCGCTCTTCCAGAGCACGCAGCGTGCGCACGCCCTCGCTCTTCAGGAGCACCACGGCATTGGCCGCGCGGTTGATCGAGGCGTCGGCGTCCTCCAGAGCCTGCCAGAAGCCGGTCTCCTCCGAGCGCAGCCGCTTCAGCTCCTTGTACATGGAGCCCGTCCGCCAGCTCGTGACGATGAGGGCGCCGATCAGGACGGCGTCAATGAGCCAGGATGTCATCGATGAACTCCTCCGTCGGGTCCACGGGTTCCGAGACCTTGACGACATAGGTGTCGCGCGAGCGGCCCATCGTGCCGCGGAACAGGCGCTGGCCCTCGCATTCCAGAAGCACCAGGCTCTGCATCGTGGCGTCGAGCGCCAGCGTCTGGCCGACCTGGAGCATCGAGATCTCGCCGAGGGACGTCTGCTGCTCGCAAAGGATGGCGCGCACGTGCATGTCCGTCTTCTGGAAGCCGGCCTCCAGGTCGCGCGTCCAGGTCTCGTCAACGATGGACGGGCCTTCCTCGGGAACGGCGGCGAACTTGCGGCGGTGCGGCGCCAGCGCGGCCTCGGGAACCGCCACCCTCAGCGCCGCCTCGCAGCGTCCGATCGACACGCGGAAGCGGAACTCCACGAAGCTGCGCGCTTCCGGCGCGATCCATTCGTCGAGCTTCTCGCCGATGCCGTCGCTGACGAAGCGGTCGGGCGACATGCCGAGCGCGACGACATCGGCGAACACCGCGTTGCCGGCATCGACGAAGGCGCGCAGTGCGGCGTCGGCGAAGAAACGCCCGACGCTGGTGAGCGGACGCGCCGGCCCGGGCGCGTCGCGCCCGTCGCCGCCGAAGCCGGCTTCGGTCACCGTATCGGCGAAGCGGCCGTCGGCGGCGACGAGAGCCATCTCGCGCCACTTGGACGAGCGGACCGTCAGGGCGAGCTGCGTGTCCGTCTCGGCGAGGGCCGAGCGCGACAGCGCGAAGGGCGAGGACGCGACGAACTCGACGGCGAGCGGACTGGCGTGGCTGGCCGCCAGCTTGGCGGACACGGCCTCGGCCCACTGGGTTCCGATGATCTTGAGGCGCGGGAACTTTTCCGGCTCGATCCGGGCGGCGGAGCGCAGGCGCTCGCCGATGTTGCGTTCGGTGACCGTGTCCATGGTCCCTCCTTATGCGGCCGAGGGCGCGCCGCCGATCGTCTCGGCTTCCACCTGGTCGATGGTCGGACGGTCGTAGGCTGAGATCGCCTTGCGGCCGTATTCCAGTGCCACCTGCGGAAGAGCGCCGTTCATGTAGGCGATCAGCGTCTGCTTGATGATGACGTACATGCGCATCTTCTTCTCGCGCACGCTCTTCACCTTGGTGGCGAGCGGGCCGAAGACGCCATAGGCAAAGAAGATGCCCGCGAAGGTGCCGACGAGCGCCGCGCCCACGAGATGGCCGAGCACTTCCGGCGACTGGTCGAGGGCGCCCATGGCGTGCACGATACCCAGAACCGCGGCCACGATGCCCAGCGCCGGCAGACCGTCGGCGATGTCCTGGATGGCGTGCTTGGGCTTCAGCTGGTCGCGCGCGACCGTCTGGATCTCCTCCTCCATCAGCGCCTCGATCTCGTGCGGACGGGCGTTGCCGACGATGATCAGGCGGCAGTAGTCGCAGATGAAGTCGGTCATCGGCTTGTTCTTCAGGATGTTCGGGAAGGCGCTGAAGATCGAGGATTCTGCCGGGTTGTCGACGTGCGACTCGAACTCCGAGCGCGACTTCGACTTCATCTCGCGCATCAGCGAGTGAAGGAGGCTCAGGAGGTCGAGATAGTCGCGCTGCTTGGGAACGGCGTTCTTGAAGGCCTCGCCGATCGCCTTTCCGGTGTCCTTCACCACTTTCATGTTGTTGGCGATCAGGAACGTGCCGAGGGCGGCGCCCAGGATGATGACGAGCTCGTAGGGCTGCCAGAGCACATAGAGATGTCCGCCTGCCGCGACATAGCCGCCGAGAACGCAGCCGACCGTCACGATAAGGCCGAGAATGATACCCATCGGGCTGTCCTTGAACGATAAAGGAATTGGTAAGAAGGATTAACGGGGCGGACTTGCGCGAGACTGTGCGGGGAGACCGGTCGCAGCCGGCGGTCCCTTGGCCGGCTCGCGGCAGCGGTCAGCCTCGATCCATTCGCATCGGGCAGGATGGCGGCGCTTCGGTCCGTCCCCGCACAGGGCCGACCCCGTTCCAGCCGATCAGTCCCGGATACCCCATGCAAACCACGCTCCCCGTCGCCCTTTCCGCGCAGCTCGCCATGGAGAAGCGTCTAGAGTCGCTGGCCAACAAGCTGGCGAATGCGTCCACGCCCGGGTTTCGTGCGGAAGAGGTGAAGTTCGAGACGATCCTGTCGCGCGCGTCCAATCGGCCGGTGGCCTTCGTCTCCGAAGGGCAGCAGTTCCTGTCGACCCGCGCCGGCGCGCTGACCCAGACCGGCAACCCGCTCGACCTGGCGGTGGCCGGCGACGCCTTCTTCGCGATCCAGACCCCGCGCGGCCCCGTCTACACGCGCGACGGGCGGATGATGATGTCCGAGGAAGGCGAACTGCGCACCGTGAACGGCGAGCCCTTTCTCGACGTCGGCGGCGCACCGCTCCAGATCGACCCGAACGGCGGCCCGATCCAGGTCGCCCGTGACGGCATGATCACCCAGGGCGGCGGCCAGATCGGCGCCGTCGGCCTCTTCCGGATGCCGGCCGGGGCCAACCTGTCGCGCGCCGGCACGTCCGGCGTGGTGCCCGATGCGCCGGCGCAGCCCGTCGTGGACTTCAACGACGACCGCATCGCACAAGGCTTCGTGGAAGGCTCCAACGTCAATCCGATCCTTGAGATGACCCGCCTCATCGAAGTGCAGCGGGTGTTCGAGCAGGCCGCCAGCGTGATCCAGACCTCCGAGAACTCGCTGAACGGGGCTGTCACCCAGCTCGGAGCCAACAAGTGACGGAAGCCAGCCGGAGGAAGGATCTGTCCGGCCTGGATCAGCCCTTGGTGCGCGTCAGCGGCCATGTGGTCGACGTTACGCCCCAGTCGTTCCGCGTGGCCGGCCTCAGCCCTTATGTGCGGCTCGGCGACTGCGTGGTCTGCGAGGGTCCGCAGGGACCCGAGCTCGGCGAGGTCGTGCGCGTCGAGGAGGCCGCGGCCACCGTCAAGCCGTTTGCCGTGCGCTTCCACAGCGGCGTGCGCACGCTGGCCTGGCGCACCGGCCCGGTCACGGTCGCGCCGTCCCCTGCCTGGAAGGGACGGACGGTGGACGCCTTCGGACGCCCCTGCGACGATCTCGGGCCGCTGGAGAACGGCGACACCGAGTTCGTCACCGACCAGCTTCCCGACGCGGCGATGCGGCGCGCCCGCATCCGCCAGCCCGTACCGACGCGGGTGCGCGCGATCGACATCTTCACGCCGCTGATCCGCGGCCAGCGCATGGGGATCTTCGCCGGCTCGGGCGTCGGCAAGTCGACCCTGATGGGCATGCTGGCGCGGGCGCCCGGCTTCGACACGGTGGTCGTGGCCCTGGTCGGCGAGCGCGGCCGAGAGGTGCGCGAGTTCCTGGAGGAGACCATGCGCGGCGACCTCTCGCGCGTCGTCACGGTGGTGGCGACGGGCGACGAGAGCGCCATGATGCGCCGCCTTGCCCCCAAGACCGCGATGACCGTTGCGGAATACTTCCGCGACCAGGGCGACCATGTCCTCCTGATCGTCGATTCCGTGACGCGCCTCGCCCATGCGGCGCGCGACGTGGCGCTCGCGGCCGGCGAGCCGCCGGTGGCGCGCGGCTATCCGCCCAGCGTCTTCTCCGAACTGCCCCGCCTTCTGGAGCGGGCCGGTCCCGGCGCGGAAGGAAAGGGCACGATCACCGGCCTCTTCGCCGTGCTGGTCGATGGCGACGACCACAACGAGCCGGTGGCCGACGCGATCCGCGGCACGCTCGACGGGCATATCGTCCTCGACCGGGCGATCGCCGAGGAAGGCCGCTTTCCCGCGATCGATCTCCTGAAGTCGATCTCGCGCATGGCCGACCTCGCCTGGAAGCCGGAGGAGCGTGAGCTCGTCTCCCGGCTCAAGGCGATGATCGCGCGCTACGAGGACACGCGCGACCTGCGTCTGCTCGGCGGCTACCAGCGCGGTGCCGATCCGACGCTCGATCAGGCCGTGGACCTGGTGCCCCACGTCTACGGCTGCATGATGCAGCATCCGGTCGACGACCCGTCCACCGCCCCGTTCGACGAGCTGTCGCGGCGGCTGAAGACGTCGATCTCCCCTGGCTGACCTCAGCCGGCCTTCATGACCTCGGCCGGCGGCTTGCCGCTGAAGCGGCCGCTCCGGAACCCCTCGCGCACGTCCACCAGGATCTTGGGCAGGTCCGAAGCGGGGCGCGGCTTGGCGAAGAGGTATCCCTGGACCTCGCGGCAGCCCTCCTGCTCGAGGCGCAAAAGCTGGTCGACCGTCTCGACGCCTTCGGCGATGACGTTCATCTTCATCGCCGCGCCGAGCCCCATCACGGCGCGCACGATGGCGATGTTCTCGTCGCGGTTCATGTCGCGCACGAAGGACTGGTCGATCTTGATCTTGTCGAAGGGGAAACGGCTGAGATAGCCGAGCGACGAATAGCCGGTCCCGAAATCGTCCATGGAAACGACGAGCCCGAGCTTGCGAAGGTTCTGGAGCGTCTCGAGAACCCCTTCCGCGTCGTCGAGGAACAGTGATTCCGTGACCTCGAGCTGCAGGCGCTGGGGCGCGAGACCGCTGGTCTTCAAAGCGCTTTGGACGGCTGCGACGAGGCCCGGGCTCTTCACCTGGATCGGCGACAGGTTGACCGAGATGGTGAGGTTCGCCGGCCACCCGGCGGCCTGGCGGCAGGCCTCGGCCAGCACGAAGCGCCCGAGCGGGACGATCATCCCCATCTCCTCCATCAGGGGGATGAAGGTCGCAGGCCCGACCAGTCCGCGCGTCGGATGACGCCAGCGCACCAGCGCCTCGAAGCCCGACACGGCCCGTCGCTTGAGATCGACGAAGGGCTGGAAATGCAGCTCGAACTCGCCCCGCTCGAGCGCGGCGCGCAGGTCGGCGATCATCAGTTGCTTCGCCTGGAGCTCCTCGCGCAGCTCGGGACGATAGGCCTTGAACTTGCGCGTCGGCTGCGCCTTCGCCTGCTGGAGCGCGAGTTCGCAGTCCTGCATCGCGCGGGCCGCGTCGAGGCCCGACGTCCGGTCGTCGCGGCTGATCGAGACCATGCCGACCGCGACGGACACGGCGAGCGGACGCCCCGCCACGCGGATCGGACGCCCGTCCACGACGTCCATCACGGCCCGCACCAGCCGCTGCTTGGAGCCCGGTTCCTCCGGGGCCACGAGGAGGATGCCGAACTCGTCGCCGTCCAGCCGCGCGACGAGCGCGTCGGAGGGAACCAGGCTCCTGAACCGCTCGCCGAGCTGACGAAGCAGATCGTCGCCGGCCCGCTGGCCCAGCGTGGCGTTCACGGTGTTGAAGTCCTCGACGTCGATCGACAGGACCACGATGTCGCTGTCGCCGCCGTAGCCCTGCAGCATCTCGTCGAGAGCGGTATAGAAGCGGGTGCGGTTGGCGAGGCCCGTGAGGGGGTCCTGACCGGAAAGCCGTTCCATCTCCCGGTTCGCGGCCTGGATCCGGGTCACGTCCTCGAAGATCACGATCGTGCCGCCGACATGCGGGCTGGCATGGCGGCGAAGCTCGAAGTTTCGACCATCCGCCGTCTCGCGCGACTCGAACTCCTGGTGCGGTCCGGCCAGAAGCGCGGCCAGCAGCGGATCGGCCTCCTCGCCCATCGTCGCCATTCCGACGCGCATGGTCGGAAACAGTTCCGAGAAGGCCGCGTTGACGCTGAGAAGCTTGTTCTCATCGTCGATCACGCAGAAGGCCTGCGGTACGTTGTTCAGCGCGTCGTCGAAGCGGCGGCGCTGGCGCTGAAGCTCTTCCTCGAAGCGGCGCTTCGTCCGGTTGCCGCCCTCGGCGATCTCCTGGAAGCGTCCGTCGACCGTCGCCTCGATGAAGTGGATCGCCGCCTCGAGCTGCTCGATCGCATCGCCGTGCCGGGGAGGCTGCACGTCCTCCCCGCTCACCCTCAGAAGGTTCACGGTGGCCTGTCGGATGGACCGCGCGATGCTACGCATCAGGAACAGGAGCATCAGCAGGCCGGCCATGATTCCGGCCAGAACCCCGAGCGACAGGAAGCGCTTCAGGTTCTCCGAGCGGGAGGCGGTTTCCGCGCGCAAAGCCGCCACCTCGTCGCGCATGTCGCGGGTGATGAAGTTGAGGCTGGTCACGATCTGGCTCATCTCTCGGCGCAGAAGACGCCGGGTGATGTCCCCGTCCGCCATGCGCAACCGGTTGATTGCGTAGGCGAGATTGTCGAGGCGACGGCTGACGGGACGCCCTTCCAGCGACACCGTCCGCAACTCGGTCAGGATCTTGGACAGCCCTTCGGCCAGCCGCGAGGTCTCCTCGCGCGTGACGATGCGGTTCGGGTCGCCCATACGCTCGTTGGAGAACCGCTCGGCCAGTTCGTCCGCCCGCACGAAGGCGGCTTCGACGCGCGCCAGAGGATCGGCGCCCTCGCGGAAGACGCGGTCGACCGACTCGACCACCGCCTCGCTGCTGCGGTTGACGGCCATGGTGAAGCCGGCACCCAAAAGCGCCAGGGCCAGCCCGCACGCCAGGAGCTTCGCGTTGATCGAGATGTACGACCGTGTTTTCACGAAGCCTCTGTCCACCCTGAGATCGGGCCGCGAAGAACGAAATGTTCGGCAATATTCCTTAGATCGTGCACGTTATGGTTCCGTTACCTGACGGATCGTCGACGATGGCAGCAGCACAGGTGAACCAGGACGGGGACCTTCGGCGAATGGTTGGGCTCGGCGTCTTAATTTTCCGTAAGACGGATCGCACGACTTGTGGCCGCCCACGTTTTGGGTCACTCCCCCTTCCCGCCGATGCCCATGCGGGCATATGGCGAAAAGCCAGGACGTGCAGGTGGCGATGAGCGTGGAAGCGGAAGTCAGCGAACCGGCGCCACGATCGGGGCGCGGCTGGAAGACCTGGATACCCGTCGGCATCGGTCTGGCGATCACGGCGGTCGCGTTCACGACGCTTCACGCCATGATGGCGGATCTCTCGCTGGACGAGATCCGCGCCGCGTTCTCGAACGTCCCGGCGACGGCACTCGTCCTCGCCGTCTTCTTCACCGTCGTCAGCTTCGCGGCGGTTTCCCTCTACGATGTCGTCGCCGTCGAAACGATCGCGCCTGGCCGCGTGTCGCGCCCCGTCGCGGCCACCGTCGGGGCGGCGGGCTACGCCATCTCCAACGCGCTCGGCTTCCCGCTGCTGACCGGCGGCGCCCTGCGCTACCATGCCTACAAGTCCGGCGGGATCGAGCTGGCCGACATCGGCCGCATCGTCGGCACGTCCTGGTTCGCCCTCTGGTTCGCGCTCGCCATCATGCTCGGCGTCGCTCTGATGGTGGATCCGAGCGGCATCCCCTTCCTCCGGGACATCGACCACCGCGTCGATCTGGTTCTCGGCGTCGTGATCGTCGCGTTGGTCGCGCTCTTCGTGTTCTGGCTTTCGCGCGGGGCGCGCGAAGTGCGGATCGGCCGCTTCCACATGGCCCTGCCTTCGCATCGCGGGGCGCTGGTCCAACTCGTGGCCGGCATCGTCGATGTGGGGGCCGCCGCGGCCGTCCTCTACGTCCTGATGCCTCCGGGCACGGTGGGCAGCTTCCTTCTCTTCTCCCTGGTCTTCGCCGTGGCCACCGTGGTCGGCGTGGCGTCCTCTGCGCCGGGGGGGCTCGGCGCCTTCGAGGCGACGCTACTTGTCACGCTCGGCCTTTCGGACCGCGCAGATGTCGTCGCGGCCCTGGTGCTGTACCGCCTCATCTACACGGTGATGCCGCTGGTCGTGACCGTGATCGGCCTCGCGGTGGTGGAAGCAGTCCGCCGCCGCGGCGTGGTGACCGGGCCGGCGAAGGAACTCGTGCGGGCGGTCGAGCCCATCGTGCCGCCGGCCGTCGCCGCCCTGACGTTCGGCGGCGGACTGGTGCTGCTCGCCTCCGGCTCGCTGCCCACCGCCGAGCAGCGCATCGGCACGCTGGGCGACATCGTCCCGCTCCCCTTCATCGAGATGTCGCAGCTCGCGGCGAGCTTCGTCGGTGTGGCGCTGCTGATCGTCGCGCGGGGACTTGCCAAGCGGCTGTGGCGCGCCTGGGTCGTCTCGCTCGGCCTTCTCCTCGCCGGTGCGGTGTTCGCCGTCTTCCGCGGTCTCGACTGGGAGGAGGCCGTGCTCCTCGTGGTCCAGGCGACGCTTCTCCTCGGCTTCCGGCGTGCCTTCTACCGGCGCTCCGTGCTCAACCCGTTCGCCCTCACCTGGAGCTGGCTGGCGGCGGTCCTCGCCACGGTCATGGCGTCCATCTGGCTCGGCTTCTTCGCCTATCGCCACGTGGAATACGCCAACACGATGTGGTGGGACTTCGCGCTGGACGCCGACGCGCCGCGCTTCCTGCGGGCGAGCGTGGTGGCGGTGGCGATCGTGGCGGCGGTCGGTCTCGACGTCGCCATCCACCGGCGGACCGAGCGCCTGCAGCGCGCCAGCGCCGTACCGCCGGAAGTTCCCGAGATCGTCGCGACCTCTCCGTCCACGATGTCCTGTCTGGCCCTGCTCGGGGACAAACGCTTCCTGTTCTCGCCCGACCGGCGCGGCTTCGTGATGTATGCGCGCTCGGGCGGAAGCCTGATCGCGCTCGGCGAGCCCGTCGGCCCGCCCGATGTCGTCACCGAACTCGCCTGGAGCTTCCGCGACCTCGCGGACCGGCAGGCGGAGCGGCCGGTCTTCTACGAGGTGGGCGCCCCGAGCCTTCCGCTGTTCCTGGACATGGGCCTGACCGCACTCAAGCTCGGCGAGGTCGCGCGCGTGGATCTGCCGGCCTTCAAGCTCGAAGGCCCCAAGATGCAGAACCTGCGTACCGCCATCCGGCGTGCGGAGCGCGAGGGGCTGGAATTCGAGATCATCGGGCCGGAAGCGGTGATGGCCGAGATAGAGGAGCTGCGCGCGGTCTCCGACGCGTGGCTCCAGAACAAGGCCGGCTCCGAGAAGGGCTTCTCGCTCGGCTATTTCGACCCCGACTATCTCCGGCACTTCGACATGGCGGTCATGCGCAAGGACGGCGCGATCGTCGCCTTCGCCAATCTCTGGCGGGGGGCCGGCAAGGAGGAGCTTTCGATCGATCTCATGCGCTTCCTGCCCGACGTGTCGCGCGTGCTCATGGATGCGCTCTTCGCCAGGCTCCTGATGTACGGCAAGGACGAGGGCTATCGCTGGTTCAACCTTGGGGCGGCTCCCTTGTCGGGCCTCGTGGACCGGCGCGGCGCATCGCGCTGGAACCGCTTCGGCTCCTTCCTGTATCGCAAGGGCGGCAACTTCTATCATTTCGACGGGCTGAAGGCGTTCAAGCAGAAGTTCAATCCCGTCTGGACGCCGCACTACCTGATCTGTCCCGGCGGCTTCGACACGGCCAAATGCCTCGTCGATGTCACCGCCCTGATTTCCGGCCGACCCAAGCAGGATTCATGAAGCGCTCCCTGACCGTCCTGACCGCCTCGCTGACCCTCATGATCCTCGGCGGCGCGAGTTCCGCCTGGCTCGCCTCGCATGCGCTGGACGAAGCTGCCGGGAGCCTCGCCGTCACGCGCATCACCTCCGACAACCTGCGCGACGTGGAGGTGCTGACGCCCGGCGACGATCCGGCCGGCCTCGTGGTCCTCCTGTCGGATCGCGGCGGCCTCACGTCCGCCGACCGCGAACTCGCCTCGCAGCTCGTGGACGAAGGCCTGATCGTCCTTCCCGTGGACCTCGACCGCTGGATGGCGGCGTTGGACACGGATGCCGGGCCGGACGGCGAGTGCATCTATCTCGGCTCCGACCTCGAGGGGATCGCCAAGGAGGCCCTGCGCGCGCTCGAACTCGACACCTATTTCCACCCCGTCGTGGTCGGTCGCGGCGAGGGAGGGACCCTCGCCTATGCCGCCGTCGCCGATGCCCCGGCGGCGACGCTCGCGGGCGGGATCGGCCTGAACGCTCCGCCCGCCGCCCGCTCGCGCATTCCGGTCTGCGAAGGGGCGACGGCGACGCCCGAGGGACCGGGCGCCTTCGCCTACGACCGCGGCGCCGAACTTCCCGCGCCCTTCACCTTCGTGGCGCAGAGCGGCACCGAGATCGCGACCGCCATGTCGGCGCCGATGCGCGCCGGGCAGACCACCGTCGCGGGCGCCGAGGCGCAGGAGACAGCCACAGTCCAGGGTGCGCGAGCCATCGCCGATGCCGACAGGACCGAACTGCCGATCGTCGTGGGCAAGCCCAAGGGCCAGCCGCGCGGCCTCGTGGTCTTCTTTTCCGGCGACGGCGGCTGGCGCGACCTCGACAAGACGATCGGCGACTGGCTGACCGCCGAAGGGATCGAGGTGATCGGCGTCGATTCCCTGCGCTATTTCTGGTCGGAAAAGTCGGCCAAGCAGATGGCAGACGACATTTCCTCGATGCTCGCCGACGCCAAGCCCGCCGCGAACCTGCCGATCGGCCTCCTCGGCTACTCGTTCGGCGCCGACACGCTTCCCTTCGCCTTCGCCGACATGCCTGGCGAGTGGACGAAGCGCGTGTCGCTGGTCGGCCTGCTCGCGCCCTCCCACCAGACCGGGTTCCAGATTTCGGTCGGCGGTTGGCTCGGCATGTCCACCGGCGATAGCGACGTGGTAGCCGCCGCCGCGGGTCTGCCCGCCGATCGCGTCCTGTGCGTCTACGGCAAGGACGAGGACGACACTGCCTGTCTCGACCCGAAGCTCGCGGCCGTCACGAAGCTGCCGCTGGAGGGCGGCCACCATTTCGACGGCAACTACGACAGCCTCGCCGCCCGCCTTCTCGCCGCCCTCATGAGCGGACCGCAGGCCGGCCTTGCCGAACCGCCGCCGCCGGCAGGTCCGCCCGCGCCCCCGGCGCGCTGAGCGCCTTCGGTCAGGGCATGAGCTGGCCGCCGTTGACCTCGAGGATCTGGCCCGTCATGTAGCCGGACAGGGCGTTGGCGGCGAGGAACAGATAGGCCGGCGCGCAGTCGTCGGCCGTCCCCAGCCGCTTCAGCGGAATGGCGGCGGCGGTCGCGTCGAGCTTCTCCTTGGAAGAGTAGCGCCGGTGGAAATCGGTCATGATCGTGCCCGGCGACACGGCGTTGACGCGGATGCCGTCGGGCGCGAGTTCCTTCGCCAGGGTCTTGGTCCAGGCGGAAACGAAGGCCTTCGCGCCCGAATAGAGCGCCGAGCCGGCGCTGCCGCCCGAGCGCCCGGAGATCGACACGGTGTTGACGATCGAGGCCCCGTCGACCGCCTTCAACGCCGGCAGGAGCGCGCCGGTCAGCGCCACCACCGAGCGGATGTTGAGGTCGAGGATGTGGTCGTAGTCCTCGCGCGTTTCCGTGCCCGCCGCGATGCGACCGCCCATCGTCCCGGCATTGTTGACGAGGACGTCGACGCGATCCGTCCGGTCGAGGATCTGGCGCGCGAGGTCCGCGCCGCCTTCAGGCTGCGAAAGGTCTTCAGTGAGGAGCGTGAGGCGCGAGCGCGCCCCTTGCGGCACGCGGGACAGGAGATCGCCCTCCGTGTGCGACAGATCGCGGCCGGCATGGGCGACGACCTTCGCGCCGCAGCCGAGAAAGGCCACCACCACCGCCGCGCCGATCCCGCGGCCGGCGCCCGTCACCACCACCGTCCGGTTCTCGAACAGCGCCGAATCGTATCCGTTCATGCTTGGCCTCCCTGTCCGCCCATCGGACCGGTCGGGCGCGCCCGCGTCAAGCTCGGCGCGGCGGCAGGGCGGCGAGCACGACCAGGCTGATCCAGGCGAGGATCAGCACGGAGCCGCCGATCGGCGCGGCATTGGCGAAGAGGCGAAGGCCGCACCGGCCGTGCCGGCAGCGCCGAAGATGCCGGCAGCGGCGACGAAGATCCGGGCCGTCACAGGATCGGCCGCCGTGGGTCGAGTTCTTCTTCGCCGGCCGCAGCGTTCCTGCGCGACGTCATCTCGTTGAGCACCGACCCGGACCACATGGGATAGCCGGCCGAATAGGCAGCCTTGCCGAGAAGATGCGCTGCGATGGGAGCGGTCAGGAAGAAGAAGACGATCGCGGCGATGGCCCGCAGCACCTCGGCCGTCTGGACGGAGACGATGGCGAGAGCCACAAGCGCAAGCGCCGAGCCCACCGTGCCGACCTTGGAGGCGGCGTGCATGCGGGAGTAGAAGTCCGGCAGACGCAGGATGCCCACCGCGGCAACCAGCGCGAACGAGGCGCCGAGCACCACGAACAGGGCCGCGAGGAGGTTGCCGAATGCGGTCATCGTATCTGCTCCTGGGTCAGGACGGGCTGGTCGGGTTCGGCCGCCTCGCCGGTCGAGACCGGCGACCGCTCGGTGTCGCCGCGCGCCATGATGAAGCGCGCGAAGGAGATCGTCGCGAGGAAGCCGACGAGCCCGAGCGCGATGGCGATGTCGACATAGAGCGTGAAGCCCGTATCGATGCCGATCACGGCGATCAGACCGATCGAGGAACTGGTGAGCACGTCGAGCCCGAGCACGCGATCCGGCAGCGTCGGGCCCTTGAAGATGCGCACGATGGTCAGAAACATCGAGACGCACAGAATAAGCAGCGCGATCGAGAGTGCCCAGTCGAGAACCAGCTCGGAGAACTGAAGGAAGCTCATCGCGACAGCTCCAGGATGCGGCGCTCGAAGCCCTCGGCGATCTCGCGGCGGCGTGCGTCCGGGTCGGAACAGTCGAACGCATGGACGAAGAGCGTGCGCTCGTCGTCGGAAATGTCGAAGATCAGCGTTCCCGGCGTCAGGCCGACCAGATTGGACAGGAGCGCGATCTCGAACTCGCTGCCCACCTTGTGGCGATACAGGAACACGCCGGGCTTCAGCCCCATCTTCGGCCGCATCACGACGATGGCGATCCGCCAGGCGGAGACGGCAAGGTCGTAGATCAGGAAGAGGATCAGCGAACCGACCTTGCGGCCCCGACGGAAATAGCCTCCCGCCCCCACCTGCTCGCGGATCAGATAGAGCGACGCGGCGCCCAGGATGAAGCCGAAGATCAGGTTCGCGAGGCTGAAGCCACCGGTGATGACGAGCCAGACGAGGGCCAGGAGGAGGTTGGCGACGAAGGGGGTCATGGCACGGCTCCCAGAACCGCGTTGAGATACTGGGCGGGGTGCAGGACCTGGTGCGCCGCCTGCATCGAGAGGCCCGCGAGCGGCTGTGGCCAGACGCCGATCGCCACCACGAAGACGCACAGGGCCACCAGCGGAATGGTTGCGAGCGGGCGACCGGGCGGCGGCGCGCGGAACGCGTCCTCGGCGGCGTGCGGCTCGGCGTCGGCGAGCGCCGGAAGCGGACGCCAGAAGGCGAGCGCGAAGACGCGCGCGCAGGCGATCGTCAGCAGGAAACCCGAGAGAAGCACGGCAAAGGCCAGCCACGGCAGGTCCGCCGAGATCGACGCCCGCACCAAGAGCATCTTCGGCCAGAAGCCCGAGAATGGGGGCAGACCCGAGACGGCCAGAAGAAGTACCAGCATCAGCGCGGAGAACAGGGGATGGCGCCGCCACAGGCCGCCCATCTCGTGAAGCGACGAGGAGCCGTTGCGGAAGGCCGCGACGCCCGCGGCGAGATAGAGGGCCGTCATCACCACGATGGAATGCACGGCATAGAAGATCGCGCCGCCGAGACCCGTGGCGAGCGGCCCGTCGGGCGAAACGCCGTTCTGGATCAGATCGCCCACCTCGGCACCCCGCAGGACGCTGGACGCGCCCGTGGTGATGGCCGTGGAGGCGCTTTCCAGGACCGGGGGGATGGCAATGCCGACCATGATCGTGCCGATCCCCGTGATCACGGCATAGTTCAGCATGCGGCGAAGGTCGGACTGCGCGAGCGCGCCCAACGCGCCGATCAGCATGGTGAGGGCCGCCATCCAGGCGATCACCGTGCCGAGCCCGCCGCGCTCGGGCGGAAACAGCATGAGCACGACGCGGATCAGAGCATAGATGCCGACCTTGGTCAGCAGGCCGGCAAAGAGCGCCGACACGACGAAGCGCGGCGTATGGTAGGAGGCGGGAAGCCAGAAGTTCAGCGGAAAGGCCGCCGCCTTCATGGCGAAGGCCACGACATAGAGCGAAGCGATGGTGAGGAGGATGCCGTTCCCCTCCATCTGCGCGGACTTCACGGCGATCTCGGCCATGTTCAGCGTGCCGAAGAGGCCGAAGAGATAGCCGGTGGTCAGCAGGAAGAGCGTCGCGCCGATGAGGTTCAGAAAGCAGTACTTGGTCGCCCCGTCGAGCTGCTCGCGCTCCGAGCCCAGGATGAGCAGCCCGAAGGAGCCGATCAGCAGCACCTCGAACCAGACATAGAGGTTGAAGATGTCGCCGGTCAGGAAGGCACCCGACACCCCACCCATGACCATGAACAGGAACGGGTAGAAGCCGTATCGCCGCCCCTCCTCGTCGATCGAGGCGATCGCGTAGATGCCGCAGGCGAGCCCCGCGAAACCCGCCACGGACAGGAACAGGGCGCTCAGGATGTCGGCGGAGAAGGAGATGCCGAAGGGCGGCTTCCATCCGCCCATGGCCATCGACATCGGCCCGGCCTCGGCGATCCGCCAGAGAAGCGCGAGATCGCACGCCAAGAGCAGCGTCAGCCCGATCACCGCGATCACCGGGTGGAGGTCCATCCGGCGGCGCATCATGAGAAGGACGGCGCCGAAGACGAAGCAGATCGCCACGGGCAGGATCAGGAGCGCCTGATCCGGCCGGAAGCGTTCGAACACCATGGCGTCGGCGATGAGAGCGGCGGTCTCGTCCATGATCCCTCCTCCCTCAGAAGCCGAGGGGCGGCAGCCCCTCGTCCTCGGGCTCGGCCACGCGCATCTCCATCGTGTCGTCGGTTTCGAGGTCTTGGTAGGCGCGATAGGCGAGCACGAGCAGGAACACGAAGAAGGAGAAGGAGATGACGATCGCCGTCAGGATCAGCGCCTGCGGCACGGGATTGGCGATCGCCTGCGGCGGCACCTTGAGGGCGGCCGGGATCAGGGGGGGCGCGATCGGATCGATCCGCCCGGCGACGAACAGCGACAGGTTGACCGAATTGCCGAGCAGCACCACGCCCAGAAGCATGCGGATGATGTAGCGCGACAGAAGCAGGTAGATCGTGATCGAGAACATGACTGCGACGAGGCCGGCCAGGGCGATTTCCATGTCAGACGGCCTCCCTCATCCCGAGTAGCGTTCTTCGAGGGACAGCGCGATCGCGGAGATCGCGCCGACGATCACCAGAAACACACCGAGGTCGAAGATCAGCGTCGTCGACAGCGCGAGTTCCGCCCCCGCCACCGACACGAAGGCCCAGAGTCCGGTCATGTACTGCGCGCCGCCGAACAGCGGCATCATCCCGGCAAGGACCGCCATCAGCAGGCCGAAGGCGGCATAGGCGATGGGATGGAAGTGCAAGGCACGGCGCACGGCATCCACGCCGCAGGCCATGCCGTAGACGGCGATGGCGGACGAGGCGATCAGGCCGCCGATGAAGCCGCCACCCGGCTCGTTGTGACCGCGCAGAAGCACGAACAGCGAGAACAGAAGCATCAGCGCAGTGATGTAAGGGGCCATGACCCGGAAGATGACCGTTCTCATAGATGCAGCTCCGCGGACCGGCGGCGGCGCTTGCGCGAATGGCGGACATCCGGCTTGGCGGCCCGGATGCGCACCAGCGCCAGGATCGCGGCGCCGGTGGTCAGGACGACTGCGATCTCGCCCCATGTGTCGAGCCCGCGGAAGTCCACCAGGATCACGTTCACGATGTTGCGGCCGTGAGCGATCGTGTAGCTGAAGGCCTCGTAGAAGCGCGCGAGTTCGGCGTCGAACGGGCGCTGCGTCACCGACAGAAGGAACAGCCCGAACCCGGCGCCGCCGGCGACCGCCAGCGCCGCCTCCGGCAGGACCTTCTTCCAGGGCCGCCGGTCCGCCGGCATCAGCCGCAGGCGCGTCATGACGAGGGCGAGGATCGAGACGGACAGGATCTCGACCATGAACTGCGTGAACGAGAGGTCGGGCGCCCCGAGCAGCATGAAGAGCAGCGCGACCGCGAGGCCCTGGATGCCGAGCGAGACGATGGCCGTCAGTCGGCTGGTCGAGAAGGCCACGACCAGGCACCCGAGCACGACCATGCCGATCACCGCCCACTCGTAGAAGAACAGGCGCGGCCAGGCGGGCATAGCCGGCAGCGAGTCCGTCCAGAGCATGGTGATCCAGACGGTGGCGACGATGACGCCGAAGGTGACGCGCATGTAGACGTCGAGCCGGCCCGGCTGGAGGCGGTTGGTGATGATGGACGCCAGGATCACCAGCCCGCGCATGGTCTGGTCGAAGCCCTTGTCCGGTCCCCATCCGATGCGGGCGAGAAGCGCCGCGATGGACGAGCGCATGGCCTGCGCGCGCAGGAACAGGACGACGCCGAGCAGCACGGTGACGATCGAGAGGATCAGCGCCGAACCCCAATGGAGGCCGAGCGCGATGTCGATGGCCAGCGCTCCGTCCAGCGCCGGCGGCGACATGGGGTTGGAGATGAACCGGTGCGTGGTCTCGGAAAAGATCGCCGCGAGAAGACCGACGACGCCCAGAAGCAGCGGCCCGAACCAGATCATCGGGCTCGTTTCGTGCGCACGCCGCATGCCGCTCGGCAGCGGGCCGAGGAACGGCTTCAACGCGACGAGCAAGGCCACCGCGAACATCAGCGCATTGCCGGCCACGGCCGCGATGGTGGTGAGGACACCGCGAAGGTCGACGACGGCCGTGGCCGCATAGACTTCCTCCTTGGCGAGGAAGCCGAACAGCGGCGGCAGGCCGCCCATGGCCGCGGCCCCAAGGATCGCGGCGGCGAAGGTGACGGGCATCTTGCCGCGCAGGCCGCCGAGCGCGCGGATGTCGCGCGTGCCCGCGCCGTGGTCGATGGAGCCCGCCACCATGAAGAGGCAAGCCTTCGCCAGCGAATGGGCGAAGAGGTAGAGGACCGCCGCCTCCACAGCGATCTCCGAGCCGATGCCGAGAAGCATGACGAGAAGGCCCAGCGAGGCGACGGTCGTGTAGGCGAGCATCAGCTTGATGTCGCTCTGCCGCAGGGCCAGAACGGAGCCGACCACCAGCGTGATGCCCCCGAAGACGGGCAGGACGGTGGCCCAGAGCGCCGTGTCGCCGGCCATCGGGAACATGCGCATCAGGAGGTAGATGCCTGCCTTCACCATGGTCGCCGAATGGAGATAGGCGGAGACGGGCGTCGGCGCCTCCATGGCGTTGGGCAGCCAGACATGGAACGGCATCTGCGCCGACTTGGTGAAGGCGCCGAGCAGGATCAGAAGCAGCGCAGGCGCGAAGAGGCTGCTGTTGCGGAAGGCGTCCGGCGCGTCGAGGAGGAGGCTGAGCGAGGACAGGCCGGTCGCCTCGCGCATCATCAGGAGGCCGGCCAGCAATGCCAGACCACCGCCGCCGGTGACGACCAGCGCCTGCACCGCGCCGCGCCGCGCCGCCTCGCGCTCGTGGTCGAAGCCGATCAGCAGGAAGCTGGTGATCGAGGTCAGCTCCCAGAAGATGAACAGGGTGATGAGATCGTCGGCCAGCACCAGGCCGAGCATCGACCCCATGAACAGGAGGATATAGGCGTGGAACCGGCCGCGATTGGACCCGCGGGGCATGTAGCCGCCCGAATAGATGACGACCAGGGCGCCGATGAAGAGGATCAGGAAGGCAAAGCCGAAGGACAGGCCGTCGAGGCGGAACGCGAAGCGGACGCCGAAGGACGGCACCCAGTCGAATCCGAAAAGCACCGGTACCCGCGCCTGGACCTCGGCGGCGTGCCTGAACAGAATGGCGAGACCGGCCGCCGGAAAGAGTGCCAGGAGCACCGATCCGAGCCGATCCAGGAGAATGATGGAAACCGGGGCGGCGATGGCTCCAAGGAACGGAAGCGCAAGAAGAAGAAAAAGCAATCCGTTCGACAGGTCGTCCATTCAGTCCCCGTGAGCCCTCGCGATCCGCGCGGCACCCTCCTTGCCGCTATGCAGCGAAGGGTAAGGCGAAACGCCTCGTTTTCAAGGCTAAACACCCTCTGGAGACGCTGTTCGGGCGCTTTCCGAAGGCTCGCGTTCTTGTGAGCGCGGGGTCGGTCTCCTAGCTAGGCTGCAACCGATCGAACGAACAGGAGGACCCGATGGCCGACCATCTCAAGGTGCAGAAGAGCGACGCCGAATGGCGCGAGCAGCTGACGCCCGAACAGTACCAAGTTGCGCGCGGCCACGGTACGGAACGCCCCTTCACCGGACCCAACTGGGACCAGAAGGCGGATGGGCTCTACACCTGCGTCTGCTGCGACCGGCCGCTCTTCCGCTCGGAGACCAAGTTCGAATCGGGCACCGGCTGGCCGAGCTTCACGCAACCCGTCGAGCGCGAATCGGTCGCCGAGGTCACCGACCGCTCGCATGGCATGGTGCGCACAGAGGTGCGCTGCGCCGATTGCGACGCCCATCTCGGCCACGTCTTCGACGACGGTCCGCGGCCGACGGGCCTTCGCTATTGCATGAACGGATATGCGTTGAACTTCCAGCGCGATTGAGCCACGAGGCTCCGAAAGGCGAGGCGCCCGGCGCTTCGCTCCCGCGGCTCTGATCGGACACGCCATGCCCCCCGTCTTTCGCGACGACCTTCCCCCTCCCCCGCCCGCCGTCCGCCGTCCCGTTTCCGACGAGCGGCACGGCCAGCGGCGCACCGACGACTACGCCTGGCTGCGCGCGCCGAACTGGCAGGAGATGTTCAAGGACACCTCGCTCCTCGATCCGGCGATCCGCGCCCATCTCGACGCGGAGAACGCCTATGCCAAGGCGGTCATGGGCGAACTCGACGGGCTGAAGGCGGAGCTGATCGCGGAAATGCGCGGGCGCATCAAGGAGGACGATTCCTCCGTGCCGGCCCCGGATGGCCCCTATGCCTATGGCGTATCCTACCGCCACGGCGCCGAGTATCCGCGCTTCGTCCGGCGCCCGCGCGAGGGCGGCGAGGAGGCTGTGATCCTCGACGGAGAGGTCGAGGCGGAGGGCTCCGACTACTTCTCGCTCGGCGGCGTCGACCATTCGCCCGACCATCGCTGGCTCGCCTGGTCGCGCGATGACAAGGGATCCGAGTTCTACGACCTCTCGGTGCGCGATCTCGAAACCGGCAAGGACACGGCCGAACTCGTCGCGGACACCAGTGGCGGGGTCGCCTGGGACTCGCGCTCGCACGGCTTCTTCTACACGCGCCTCGACGCCAACCACCGCCCGAGCCGGGTCTTCTACCATGCACTCGGCACCGACGCCGCCGAGGACCGGCTGATCTACGAGGAGACAGACACCGGCTTCTTCATGGGTGTCGGCGGCACGCAGTCGAACAGCTTCGTCGTGATCGACATCCACGACCACGAGACGTCGGAAGCCTGGCTGATCCCCGCCGCCAACCCGGCCGCCGAGCCCCGCCTCGTGATGCGCCGGCAGACCGGCGTCGAGTACGACATCGACGAGGGCGACGGCACCCTCTACATCCTGACCAACGCCGACGGCGCCCGTGACTTCAAGATCGCCACCGCCCCGGCCGACCTGCCGGGCAAGGAGAACTGGCGGGACTACGTGCCCCACGAGGACGGACGGCTGATCCTCAACCACCTCGTGCTCAAGCGGCACCTGATTTGGCTGGAGCGCCGCGACGGGCTGCCCCGCATCGTCGTCAAGCGGCTGGCGGACGGTGCGGAGCATGTCGTCGCCTTCGACGAGGAGGCCTATTCGCTCGGCCTCGCCGGCACCTACGAGTTCGATACGGACACGATCCGCTTCTCCTATTCGTCGATGACGACGCCCAACCAGACCTTCGAATACGACGTGGAGACGCGCGAGCGCACGCTCCTCAAGACCCAGGAAGTGCCGTCCGGCCACGACCCGGCGCATTATGTCACGCGCCGCATCCATGCGCCCGCCTCCGACGGGGAGACCGTGCCGATCTCGCTGGTCTATCGCCGCGACACGCCGCTCGACGGCTCGGCGCCCTGCATGCTCTACGGCTACGGCTCCTACGGGATGACCATCCCGGCCTCGTTCAACACCAACTGCCTGTCGCTGGTGGACCGGGGCTTCGTCTACGCCATCGCGCATATCCGCGGCGGCAAGGACAAGGGGTTCCGCTGGTACGAGGCGGGCCGGCGCGAGCACAAGCGCAACACGTTCACCGACTTCATCGCGGCCGCCGATCATCTCGTCGCGGAAGGGCTCACGCGTTACGACCGGATCGTCGCCCACGGCGGCTCGGCGGGCGGCATGCTGATGGGCGCCGTCGCCAACCTCGCGCCGGAGAAGTTCGGCGGCATCGTTGCGGTCGTGCCCTTCGTGGACGTCCTCAACACGATGCTGGACGACACGCTGCCGCTCACGCCGCCCGAATGGCCGGAATGGGGAAACCCGATCGCTTCCGCGGCCGACTATGCGACGATCGCGGACTACAGCCCCTACGACAACGTCAAGCCTCAGGCCTACCCGCCGATCCTGGCGCTCGCCGGTCTCACCGATCCGCGCGTGACCTATTGGGAACCGGCGAAGTGGGTGGCGCGGCTGCGCGCCGTGAAGACCGACGCCAATCCCGTCGTGCTTCACACCAACATGGGAGCCGGCCATGGTGGTGCTTCGGGGCGCTTCGCCAAGCTCGACGAGGTGGCGATGATCTATGCCTTCGCCCTGAAGCTGATGGGCCTGCCGCAGCGCAAGCCGGCCGCTTGATGAAACGGGTGCGAGGGGAGCGTCAGTTCCTCTCGCCCGCCTTCGCCACGGCGGGAATCGCCTTGAGATAGGCGGCGATCGCCTCGCGGTCTTCGGCGGGGAGCTTGGCCAGGTTGTTCTGGACGGCCACCATGGAGCCGCCGACGCTGTCGAAGTCTGGCGTGAACCCGGTCTCGAAGTAATTCACGAGGTCGCTTTCCGACCAGTCGGCGATGTCGCCGCCCGGCGTGATGTCGGGAATGCTGCCCTCGCCCTCCGGCGCCGGCCCGCCCGCCAGCCAGCGGGAATGGTCGAGCCCCCCGAGGCCACCGAACGTGCGCGGGGTATGGCATTCGCCGCAATGGCCCGGTCCTTCCACGAGATACTGTCCGCGCTTGACCGGCTCCGGCGCATCCGCCGGCAACGTGACCACGGGCGACGGGTCGAGGAAGACGCGCTGCCAGAGCCCGACGCCGCGGCGGATGCTGTAGGGGAAGGCGAGTTCGTTCGGCAGCGAGGCCGCCTTCGAGGCCGGCAGGGTCATCAGGTAGGCGTGGAGGTCGGCGATGTCGCCCGGCGTCATCCGGGCGTAGGACGTATAGGGGAAGGCCGGATAGAGCGGCTCGCCGTTCGGCCCGACGCCGCGCTGCATGGCATTGGCGAAGTCGGCCAGCGACCAGGCACCGATGCCAGCCTGCGGATCGGACGAGATGTTGGGCGCGTGGAACGTTCCGAACTTCGTGACGAGCGGCGGGCCACCGGCGAGCACTACCGGTCCCTCACCGCCTCCCTCCGAAGGCGCATGGCAGGAAGCGCAACCGCCCGCATGGAACAGGCGCTCGCCGCGCGCCGCATCGCCGCTGCCGTCTGCCGCGACCGCCTCTGCCGGCAGACGAGACGGCGTCGTCAAGGCGTAGGCCCCGCCGGCGGCGAGGACGATCGCACCAAGGGCGACGACGATCCCGCGCGCGGCCATGCGCCGCTCCCTACCTCTGGCGGAACTGCTGGTGGCAGCTCTGGCAGTTCGCGGCAACGCCTGCGAAGGCCGTCTTGAAGGCCTCGACATCGGCCGGCTTCGCGTCGAGCGCCGCCTGCGTATCGGCGACGAACTTGGCGTTGGCGGCTTCGAACTCGGCCGGCTTCTCCCAGATCGCCGCAGCGGCTTCGGTCTTGCCGCCGGTCTTGGAATCTTCGGGGAACAGGGTACCGAACTTTTGGGCGTCCGTGTTCAGCGTGGTGAGGATTTCCGTCGCCTTGGCCGCATCGTAGGGCTGCTCGCCCTTGATCAGGGCGTTGGCGGCGCGAGCGGCCGCGGCGTTGTTCTTCATGAGCTGCTGGCGCTCGGCGATCACATCGGTGTTCTGCGCCGTCGCGGGCAGGAGCGGCGCCAGCAGCGCCGCAGAAACGATGAGACCCGCAAAACCCGTCTTCCACGTCGACATGATCGATTTCTCCCGAGCGAATCTGGAACGCTTCCAGGGAGGAAATAGTGGAATTCGTCGGCTGTCCATCCGTACGATGGTCGCGGACGAGCTTGGAACGAGAAAGGCCCCGCCGCGCGGCGGGGCCTTCGGGATCTTCGGGCGGTGTCGTGCCGATCAGGCGCCGGCGGCCTCGTAGCGCTCCAGGACGTAGTCCCAGTTGATCAGGTTGTCGACGAAGGCCTCGAGGTACTTCGGGCGCGCGTTGCGGTAGTCGATGTAGTAGGAGTGCTCCCACACGTCGACGCCGAGGATCGGGGTCGCGCCGTGCACCAGCGGGTTCTCGCCGTTGGGCGTCTTGGCGATCTGAAGCTTGCCGTCCTTGACCGCGAGCCAGGCCCAGCCGGAGCCGAACTGCGTCTTGCCGGCCTCGATGAAGTCGTTGCGGAACTTGTCGTAGCCGCCGAGATCGGAGTCGATCGCCGTCTGCAGCTTGCCCGGCAGGCTCTTGCCCCCGCCGTTCGGCTTCATCCACTTCCAGAAGTGGATGTGGTTGTAGTGCTGGCCGGCATTGTTGAAGAGCGGCTGGTTCTTGCCGAAGGACTGCTTCACCACCTCTTCCAGCGAGGCGTCGGCGAGACCGGCTTCCGCGGCGAGCTTGTTGCCCATGTCGACATAGGCCTGATGGTGCTTGTCGTGGTGGTACTCCAGCGTCTCCTTGGACATATAGGGCTGGAGTGCATCATAGGCGTAGGGCAGTTCGGGCAGGGTGAAGGCCATCGGTCGTCTCCTTCTTCTCTCGAACCCGCACCGTGTGATTCGATCCCGGCACGGGCGCTGAAACCGGGCCTTTAGCTAGAGCCTCGAGCCCGCTTTGTCAGCCTCGGGGGCTGCGAAACCACGCCGCCGTGAGGAATATCTCTCCGCGGCTCGCGCGGCGGTGAGGAGACCTTAAGGCTTGGGAACGAACATCCGGCCGGCGCGTTGCTGGCGCATATGTTGACGCGACCCGAACCCAAGCCCTCGGAACAGAAGGCAGAACGGGCCGCCAGTTCTGGCTGGATCATGACCGACGAACGATTTTCCCGCGCCCTGTCGCGCCGCTCCCTTCTGCAGGGGCTCGGCCTCGGGGCCGCAGCCCTCGCCTTGTCAGGCTGCACCACCGACAGCCGCGCGCGCGTCTCCAATCTCACGCCGTTCAACGGCGGCACCGGCCCCGGTGGCGTGAATCCCGAATATCTGACGGCCTACGGCCCGATCCAGGATGGCGGCTACACGATCCCGGCCATCGACCTGCGCCGCATGGACGTGCGCTATCTGCGCCGCCAAGTGGCCTATGCCGGCTCCGAGGAGCCCGGCACGATCATCATCGACACGCCGACGCGCTACGCCTACCTCATCCAGCCGGGCGGCACGGCGATGCGCTACGGCGTCGGCATCGGCCGCGACGGCTTTGCCTGGGAGGGCCGCGCCCGCGTTCAGTTCAAGCGCGAATGGCCGCGCTGGACCCCGCCGGCCGAGATGATCGCCCGCCAGCCGGAACTCGAGATCTACCGCGAGGGCATGGAACCGGGCCTGAAGAACCCGCTCGGCGCCCGGGCGCTCTATCTCTTCCAGAACGGCAAGGACACGCTCTATCGCCTCCATGGCACGCCGGAATGGTGGACCATCGGAAAGGCGGTCTCGTCGGGCTGCGTGCGCTTCATGAACCACGACATCATCGACCTCTACGACCGCGCCAGCGCTGGCGCGACCGTGATCGTGAACCAGGAAGGCGGCGCCTCGGTCTGACCCGCCCGCCCCGAGCTTCGCCGCCGGTCAGGTCACCTTGTTCCGGCGGCGGAACTCCGGCGTATCCCAGCGACCGGTCGTCAGGATGTCCGCGAGGATCGCCGCGCCCCGGCGCACCTCGTCCTCGCCGAGATAGAGCGGCGTGAAGCCGAAGCGCATGATGTCCGGCGCGCGATAGTCGCCGATGACCCCTTCCGCGATCAGCGCCTGCATGACGGCATAGCCGTCGGCGTGCCGGAACGAGACCTGCGAGCCCCGCGCGGCCGGCCCCTTCGGCGAGGCGAGTTCCAGACCCGGAACCGCGGCCTGCACCGCCCGGATGAACAGCTCGCCGAGCTGGATCGAGCGGGCGCGCACCGTCTCCATGTCGATCCCGTCCCAAACGTCCAGCGCCGCGTCGAGCGCGGCCAGAGCCAGGATCGGCGGCGTGCCGACGCGCATGCGCTCGACGCCCGCCGCCGGACGATAGGCGGGCTCGAAGGCGAAGGGCGCCTCGTGTCCGAACCAGCCGGACAAAGCCGGGCGCGCCGACTCCGCCAGATGCGGTGCCACGTAGATGAAGGCCGGCGCCCCCGGCCCGCCGTTGAGGTATTTGTAGGTGCAGCCGACGGCGAAGTCCGCCTTCGCGCCCGCAACGTCCACCGGCAGCGCGCCGGCGGAATGGGCGAGGTCCCAGATCGCCAGCGCCCCGGCCGCATGGGCCTTGGCGGTCAGCGCGGCCATGTCGTGGAGCCGGCCGGTGCGGTAGTCCACCTGCGTCAGCATCACGGCCGCGACGTTTTCCTCGATGGCGGCCTCCACCGCCTCCGGCTCCACCACGCGCAACTCGTGGCCTCGCCCGAGCGAAGCGATCAGCCCCTCTGCCATATAGAGGTCGGTCGGGAAGTTGCCGGTGTCCGACAGGATCACCCGGCGCTGGGGCACGAGGTCCAGTGCGGCGGCGAGCGCTTGGTAGACCTTAATCGACAGGGTATCGCCCATCACGACCGTGCCCTCCGGCGCACCGATCAGGCGGCCGACGCGGTCGCCGACGCGGCGCGGCAGGTCGACCCAGCCGGCGCTGTTCCATGCGCCGATCAACTCGCGCCCCCATTCGTTCGCGATGACCTCCGAGACGCGTGCCGAGACGCCCTTGGGCAAGGCGCCCAGCGAGTTTCCGTCGAGATAGATCACGCCCTCGGGCAGGTCGAAGAGCGCGCGGGTGGCGCGGAAGGGATCGTTGGCGGACATGGGCTCCGGGGACCAGGCTTGATGGCGGGAACGCGGCGCGTTCCGGCAGGTGGCCCCTTCTTGCGACGGATCGCGCCGGGCGTTCAAGCGCCCTCGTCGCCGACGGCCATCTCCGGGCCGAAGCCGAGGCCCGCGGCGAACGCGTTCCAGTCGCGCACGCGCAGGGCTCCCCCGGACGCCGCGCGATGGCCGTTGCCGTACTGCTCGTCGGCCCCTGCGGGGCGATGCTCGGCCAGAAAGGCAAGAATGTCGCGGTCCGTGGCCGTGCGAGCCGCGAAATGCACCCAGCCCGGCCGATAGCCCGTATTGGCGGCGATGACGATCCTGTCCTTCAGCCGCCCGCGCCAGGCCTGCGCGACCAGCGGATGGATCTGGCACGGCGAGGAGAAGCGGATCACCGCGACGTCGCCGACGACCTTGGGCGGCAGCTTGCGCGCAGCCTCGAGCGCAGCCGCAACCTCGGCCTTGGCTTCCAGGAGGCCAGCCGTCTCGGCATGCTCGCCGGACAGGACAGCCTTCGGCCCGTCCGCCTTCTCCAGGAGCGCGAAGGCGGCAGAGGCGTCGCCGCTGGACGTGCGGCGCGGCGCGTTGACGAGCGAGGCCGCCTTGCGCAGCGCGGTGATGCCGTAGCGCGCCCGCGCCTCGGCCATCTCGGGAAAGCCGGCCTCGTCGGCGAGATCGCCGATCAGGCCGATCGCGGCAAGCCAGAGAAGATCGTCCGCCGGCCCCAGCGCCTTTGCGCAGCGGTAGGCGAGAAGGCTGGAGGTCGGGATCGGGTCGTCCGTGACGCCGCTGATCACCGTGGCGTCGGAGGGATGGCCGGTCGGGACGTGGTGATCCACGAGGATCGTCGGCACGTCCTCGCGCGGCAGTCGCGGGGCGACGCCGAGGTCGGCGATCACCAGCCCGCCCAGAGGCCGCCCCGCAAATTCGTCGCGGAAGGCATCGGAATAGGCGTTCTCGCCCTTGCCGACGATGCGGACGGCCGACGGGTGGCCGGCGCGCGCCATGGCCTTGCGAAGGGTCACGCCGGCCGAAAGGCCGTCCGCATCGTTGTGACAGACGACAAGCGGATCGGGGTCGAAGCGGGCGAGCGCGGCGGCGAATGCCTCCGGGCGATCGAAGCCTCTCTCGTTCTTTGCCATACATCCTCCGCTGCCCGTGCGCTCGTCAACGCGGGAGGCCGGCTCCGGCTCCCGCCGTTCGGCTTCCTTGCCAGCCATGCAACTGCCCCTCCGGTCTCCGGAACCGGCCGGCGCGCGCTTCCATTGCGACCGCAGGCATGGAGGGCGCCGAGCCCTCGCCCACACAGGAAGGGACCGATCATGGTCGAACGCGAAAGCATCCGCGAGCATCAGGAGGTGAAAGGGTCGGACGGAGGCCATGTCGGCACCGTCGATCATCTCGACGGCGACCGGATCAAGCTGACCCGAACCGATCCGGCGGCGGGCGGGGAGCACCACTTCCTCCATCTCGACAGCGTCGGCCGCGTCCAGAACGGCGTGGTGATCCTCAACCGCACGACCGTGCAGGCGCGCGACGAATGGGGCGTGGAAGCGGTCGGCGCCGCGCCGGGGGAGGACAGCGAACACGGCGCCGAGCCCGGTTCGCCGGCTGTCGGTCCGTAACTCACCGAAAAGGCCGGCGCCGCTTCCGGTGCCGGCCTCTCAAGGAGATGGAGGTCCAAATGGACACGATGCCCAAGGAAACGAGCTTCCTCCTCAGGTTCTGGCGCGTCCTCTTCGGCGGCAGCGAGGGGACGGGAATGACCAAGCTGATGGTCTTCCTGGCCGTCTACGTCCTGATCGGCGGCCTCGTCTTCGCCTTCCTGACTCGCTGAACGCGCTGGATCAGACGGCGCGCAGGCGGAGTTCGCGGTTCACCCGGAGCGCGATCAGCGTGCACACCGCGCCGGACAGGAGATAGATGCCCACCGCGACCAGCCCGAAGCGGCTCGTCGCGCCAAGCGCCACCAGCGGCGCGAAGCCGGCGCCGATCAGCCAGGCGAGATCGGTGGTCAGGGCCGAGCCGGTATAGCGGTCGCGGCTGGCGAAGTTCGATGCCACCGCGCCCGCCGACTGGCCGTGGCTCAGGCCCAGCAGCGCGAAGCCGATCAGGATGAAGGCCGTCTGGCCGTTCGTGCCGCCGCCGAGAAGAAACGGCGCCGCGACGCTGAACACGGCGATCGCCCCGGCGCAGATGCCCAGATGTGTGCGCCGCCCGATCCGGTCGGCGATCGATCCCGACAGAAGGATGCACACGAGGCAGATGGCCGCGCCGCCGAGCTGCGTGAGAAGGAACTCGCCGGGCGACCGGTCCGAGAAGAGGTCGATATAGGAGATCGGGAAGATGGTCACGAGGTGGAAGAGCGCGAAGCTCGCGAGCGGTACGAAGGCGCCGACGAGCACCGCGTTGCCCTGCTTGGACACGATCTCCTTGACGCTGACCGGGGTCAGGTCGCGCGTCTGGTAGAGTTCGGCATATTCCTCGGTGGCGATCAGGCGCAGGCGCGCGAACAGCGCCACGACGTTGATCGTGAAGGCGACGAAGAACGGATAGCGCCAGCCCCAGCTGAGGAAGTCCTCCGACGAGAGGTTGAGGTAGAAGAAGGCGAAGAGCGAGCTCGCGATGATGAAGCCGATGGGCGTGCCGAGCTGCGGCAGCATCGCATACCAGGCGCGATGCTTCTCCGGCGCGTGGAGCGCCAGGAGCGAGGCCAGGCCGTCCCATGCGCCGCCGAGCGCGAAGCCCTGACCCAGCCGGAACAGGATCAGCGAGAAGACCGCCCACATCCCGATCGACTCGTATGAGGGAATGAAGGCGATGGCCGCCGTCGATCCGCCGAGGAGGAACAGCGCGATCGTCAGCTTGACGCCGCGCCCGTGCCGGCGGTCCACTTCCATGAAAAGAATCGAGCCGAAGGGCCGAGCAACGAAGGCGAGACCGAAGACGGCGAAGGCGTAGAGCGTTCCGGTCAGCGTATCGGTGAAGGGGAAGATCAGCGCGGGAAACACGATCACCGACGCGATGCCGTAGACGAAGAAGTCGAAGGCCTCCGACGCGCGTCCGATCACGACGCCGATCGCCAGCTCGCCGGGCGATACGTGACCGTCGGTCGAGACGAGACGAGCGTCGCGCTCCATTTCCGTGGACGAAGCCACTGACTGGTTCGGCGTCGACATGCCGCAGCTCCTGCTGTTTAAGGGCGCGAGGGGGCCCGCCCGCGAAAAATATGGCGTGCTACGATGTCGAATAGGTCGGCCGCCGCATATTCGTCAAACGGAGCGCGGTTGGACAAAACGTCCAATCCCCATTCCGCATTGCAAAACATACATCGCGCAACAAGACATCGGGACTGAGATGGTCGTTTTGCTCCAGAGATCCGTGCGCGCGCTTGTTCTGCTTCCGCTCCTGCTGCTGCTGGGCGGCTGCAACCTCGTGGTGATGAACCCGTCGGGCTATATCGCCAACCAGCAGGCCAACCTGATCCTCATCTCCACCGGCCTGATGCTTCTGATCATCGTGCCGGTGATCGCGGCGACCTTCTGGTTCGCCTGGCGCTACCGCGCCGGCAACCCGGACGCGAAGTACGACGGGGACTGGCATCATTCGACGCGCCTCGAGGTGCTGATCTGGACCGCGCCGCTGATGATCATCATCGCGCTCGGCGCCATCACCTGGATTTCGACCCACCTCCTCGACCCCTATCGGCCGCTGGACCGCATCGACGCCGCCCGCCCCGTGACGGCCGAGACGCCCCCGATCACCGTCGAGGTCGTCGCGCTCGACTGGAAGTGGATGTTCCTTTATCCCGAATACGGCATCGCGACGATCAACGAGCTCGCCGCGCCCGTGGACCGGCCGATCAACTTCAAGCTGACGTCCAGCGCGATCATGAACACGTTCTACGTGCCCGCGCTGGCCGGCATGATCTACACGATGCCCGGCATGGAGACGAAGCTGCACGCCGTGATCAACGAGCCCGGCGTCTACGGCGGCATTTCCGGCAACTATTCCGGCGCCGGCTTCTCCAACATGCACTTCAAGTTCCACGGCCTCGAGCAGGGCGAGTTCGACGCCTGGGTCGAGAAGGTGCGGGCCGAAGGCCGTCCGCTCGATCGTGCGCTCTACATGGAGCTGGAGAAGCCGAGCGAAGCGGAGCCGGTCCACTACTACTCGTCCGTGGAGGACGGCCTCTACCAGGCGATCCTCAACATGTGCGTGGCCCCGGGCAAGATGTGCATGAACGAGATGATGCATATCGACATGCAGGGCGGCGGCGGCCGCGACAGCGCCGACATCCGCGATCGGCTGGTCTACGACGGCCACCGCAGCCACGACGGGGCGGGCCACGGTCCTTCGGGCTATGCCGGCGCGGCCGGCGGCACCGAGGAGCCGGGCGCGACCTTCCCCGCCTCGGGCCGGGGTGCCCGTTCGCAGGAAACTCCGGACGGTGTCGCGCCGCAGGGCGCGCCGGCCGGCCAGACCGGCAGTTCGGAGCATGAGGGCCACGACGGCCATGAGGGCCACGGTGGCCAATCCGGCGGCGACATCGCCCCGAACCAATTGAACCAGACGAACTGATCGAGACGCCGGGGCGGACGACCGCTCCGGACCGGCCCAGCGCGAGTCAGCGGATCCGACCGATGTTTTCCAATATGGATCTCCAGCAACTGGTCTTCGGGCGCCTGTCGCTCGATGCCATCCCCTACTACGATCCCATCCTGGTCGTGACCTTCGCGGTGGTGGCGATCGGCGGCATCGCGCTGGTCAGCGCGATCACCTACTACCGCCTGTGGGGCTATCTCTGGACGGAGTGGTTCACGACCGTCGACCACAAGAAGATCGGCATCATGTACTGCATCCTGGCGATCGTGATGCTGCTGCGCGGCTTCTCCGACGCCATCCTCATGCGCATCCAGCAGGCCATCGCCTTCGGCGCCAACGAGGGCTATCTGCCGCCGCACCACTACGACCAGATCTTCACCGCCCACGGCGTGATCATGATTTTCTTCGTGGCGATGCCGTTCATCACCGGCCTGATGAACTACGTCGTTCCGCTGCAGATCGGCACGCGGGACGTGGCCTTCCCCTTCCTGAACAACTTCTCGTTCTGGATGACGGTCGGCGGCGCGGTGATGGTGATGTTCTCGCTCTTCATCGGCGAGTTCGCGCGCACCGGCTGGCTGGCGATGCCGCCCCTGTCGGGACCGGCCTATTCGCCGGGCGTCGGCGTCGACTACTACATCTGGGCGCTGCAGATCGCGGGCGTCGGGACGCTTCTGTCGGGCATCAACCTGATCGTGACGATCGTGAAGATGCGCGCCCCCGGCATGACCATGATGAAGATGCCCGTCTTCACCTGGACCTCGCTCTGCACCAACGTGCTCATCGTCGCCGCCTTCCCGGTGCTGACGGCGGTGCTCACCCTTCTTTCGCTGGATCGCTACGTCGGGACGAACTTCTTCTCGAACGATCTCGGCGGCAATCCGATGATGTACGTCAACCTCATCTGGATCTGGGGCCACCCGGAGGTCTACATCCTGATCCTGCCGGCCTTCGGCATCTTCTCCGAGGTCGTCTCGACCTATTCCTCCAAGCGCCTCTTCGGCTACGCCTCGATGGTCTACGCGACCGTCGTCATCACGATCCTGTCCTACCTCGTGTGGCTGCACCACTTCTTCACGATGGGTTCGGGCGCCAGCGTGAACTCCTTCTTCGGCATCACGACGATGATCATCTCGATCCCGACGGGCGCCAAGATCTTCAACTGGCTGTTCACGATGTATCGCGGGCGCATCCGCTTCGAGGTGCCGATGCTCTGGACCATGGGCTTCATGGTCACCTTCGTGATCGGCGGCATGACGGGCGTCCTCCTCGCGGTGCCCCCGGCCGACTTCGTTCTGCACAACTCGCTGTTCCTGGTGGCGCACTTCCACAACGTCATCATCGGCGGCGTCCTGTTCGGCCTCTTCGCCGGCGTGAACTACTGGTGGCCCAAGGCTTTCGGCTTCAAGCTCGACGAGTTCTGGGGCAAGATGAGCTTCTGGTTCTGGCTGACCGGCTTCTGGTTCGCCTTCGCCCCGCTCTACGTGCTCGGCCTCATGGGCGTGACGCGCCGCGTCAACCACTTCGAGGACCCCTCGCTGCAGATCTGGTTCGTGATCGCCGCCTTCGGCGCCTTCCTGGTGGCGCTCGGCATCGCCTCGTTCCTCATCCAGATCTACGTGAGCATCAAGAACCGGCACGAGCTGCGCGACCTGACGGGCGATCCGTGGGGCGGCCGCACGCTGGAATGGGCGACCTCCTCGCCCCCGCCGGTCTACAACTTCGCCTTCACGCCGATGATCCACGACGGCGACGCCTGGTGGGACATGAAGCGTCGCGGCTATGCCCGTCCGCTGGAAGGCTTCCGCCCGATCCACATGCCCAAGAACACGGGCGCCGGCGTGATCCTCTCGGCGTTGGCCGTGGCCTGCGGCTTCGGGCTGGTCTGGTACATGTGGTGGCTCGCCGCCCTGTCCTTCGTCGGCATCGTCGTCTTCTCGATCGCGCACAGCTTCAACTACAAGCGCGACTACTACATCCCGGCCGATGACGTGGCGCGGGCAGAACAGGAGCGTACCCAGCTCCTGACGACGGCGGGGGTCTGAAGCATGGCCACGGCACACGCGATCTCCGCCTCCGGCAAGGACGAGAACGAGCTGAAGTTCTACGTCGCGGAAGAGGACGGCCACGCCGAGGGCGGCACGCTGCTCGGCTTCTGGCTCTACCTCATGAGCGACTGCCTGATCTTCGCGGTCCTCTTCGCCTGCTACGGCGTCTACGGACGCTCCTTCGCGGCCGGTCCCTCCGGGGCCGACCTCTTCGAACTGGAACTCGTGGCGCTCGCCACCGGCCTCCTCCTCGTGTCGTCGATCACCTACGGCATGGCGATGCTGGCCATGGAGAAGGGCACCAAGGGGCTGACGCTGGCCTGGCTCGGCGTGACCGGTGTCTTCGGCCTCGGCTTCCTCGGCATCACCACCTACGAGTTCCACCACCTGATCGAGATCGGCGCGGGGCCGCAGCGCTCGGCCTTCCTGTCCTCATTCTTCGCGCTGGTGGGCACCCACGCCCTGCACGTGGCCTTCGGCGCCCTGTGGCTGGTGGTGCTGATGATCCAGGTGGCCTGGAAGGGCCTGATCCCGGAAAACCGCCGCCGCCTCATGTGCCTGTCCATGTTCTGGCACTTCCTCGACGTCGTCTGGATCGGCGTCTTCTCCTTCGTCTATCTGATGGGGTCGATGGTATGACCGAGCATCATCACGGCGCGCAGGTCGAGGTTCTCCACGACGACCACGCGGCCGGCCACGGCACGTTCAAGGGATATCTGACGGGCTTCGTCCTCTCCGTCATCCTGACCGCCATCCCCTTCTGGCTGGTGATGGGAGACGTGCTCGACAGCCGCAACCTCACGGTCTTTCTGATCATGGGCCTCGGCGCGGTGCAGATCGTCGTCCACATGGTCTACTTCCTGCACATGAACACGAAATCCGAGGGCGGCTGGAACATGCTCGCGCTCATCTTCACCGTGGTGATCCTCGCCATCACCATCGCGGGTTCGCTCTGGGTCATGTACCACCTGAACACCAACATGATGCCGGCGATGCAGCACGACATGAGCCAGATGCCGTGACGGCTCCCCGGCGCCCGGCGCCGGGGCCGGACCGCATGGAACGGGCGGTGCGGCCTCGCGGTCGCCTCTCCCTCTTGATTCTCGGTGCGGCGGGGCTCGTGGTCTTCGCCGTGCTGATGGCCCTGGGTGTCTGGCAGGTGCAGCGCCTCCACTGGAAGCTCGACCTGATCGAGCGGGTGGAGGCCCGCATCCATGCGCCGCCCGCGCCCCCTCCCTCCCCGGCACAATGGGCCGCCTTCGACGGCGAGGCGGAAGAATATCGCCGCGTCCGTGTGGAAGGCACGTTCAGGCACGACCACGAGACGCTGGTTCAAGCCCTGACCGAACGCGGCGCAGGTTTCTGGGTCCTCACGCCCCTCGTTTCGCCGGACGGCACGACGGTTCTCGTCAATCGCGGCTTCGTCCCGCCCGAGCGCCGCGATCCCGCGACGCGGGCCGAAGGTCAGGTGCCGGGTCCCGTTTCCGTCACCGGCCTCCTGCGCCTGACCGAGCCCGGCGGCGCGTTCCTGCGCTCCAACGATCCTGAGGGCGACCGCTGGTTCTCGCGCGACGTCGCCGCCATCGCCGCCGCTCGCGACCTCGGCCCGGTCGCCCCGTTCTTCGTCGACCAGGCAGCCGGCGAGACGCCCGGCGGAATGCCTGTCGGCGGTCTGACGGTCGTCGCCTTCCGCAACCATCACCTGGTCTACGCGCTGACCTGGTTCACGTTGGCCGCCATGCTGGCGGGCGCCGGCGCCTGGGTCGCCCGCGACGAAATCCGCCGCCGCCGGGCGCCTCCGCGGGACGGAGCGCCGGCATGAGCACCGCGCCGGCCACCGTCTCGCCGCCGCCGACACGCTTGGCGCGCATGCGCGCGCGACTTGGGGGCGGCATGCCGCTGGAGGACGCGGCGGGGCGCAAGAACCTCCTCCTGCTGATCCAGCTCCGCTGGCTGGCCGCCGCCGGGCAAGTCGCCAGCATCCTCGTCGTCACGCAGTTCCTCGGCGTCGACCTGCCGGTCCTGCCCATGATGGCGGTGATTCTCGGCCTCGTGCTTCTGAACCTGGCGAGCCTCCTCCGGCTGCGCCTGCGGCTCGGGGTGAGCAATCTCGAGCTCTTCGCCGCGCTGCTCTTCGATGTCGCGGGTCTGACGGCGCAGCTCTACCTCAGCGGCGGCGCCACCAATCCGTTCACCTCGCTCTATCTCCTTCAGGTGACGCTGGGCGCGGTGCTGCTCACCCCCTGGTTCTCCATCGCGCTCGTCCTGATCACGGTGCTCTGCTTCGCCGGGCTGACGGTGGGCTACCGGCCGCTCGTCTTCGCCAGCCAGAACGGCGTCGGGCTGATGGATCTCCACATCATCGGCATGCTGATCTGCTTCGCCCTGAACGCGGCGCTCCTCGTGGTGTTCGTCACCCGGATCGGGCGGAACCTGCGCGAGCGCGACACGCGGCTCGCGAACCTGCGCCAGCAGGCGGCGGAGGAGGACCATATCGTGCGCATGGGCCTTCTCGCCTCGGGCGCCGCGCACGAGCTCGGAACGCCGCTTTCCACGCTCTCGATCATCCTCGGCGACTGGCGCCGGATGCCCGCATTGACCGCCAATCCCGAACTGACGGACGAGATCGAGGCGATGCAGGCCGAGGTGCGGCGCTGCAAGTCGATCGTCACCAACATCCTGATGTCGGCCGGCGAAGCACGGGGCCTGGAGGCGGGCCTGACGACCATGCACCAGTTCCTCGATGGGCTCGCGGCCGACTGGTCGGCGACGCGCCCGAGCGCCAGGCTCCACTACGAGAACGGCTTCGACCGGGATCTGCCGATCGTCTCGGAATCGACGCTGCGCCAGGTCATCTTCAACGTCCTCGACAATGCCTACGAGGTCTCGCCGACCTTCATCCGGTTTCACGCGGCGCGCATCGGCGACAAGCTGCGCCTGCGCATCGAGGACCGCGGCCCGGGTTTCGATCCGGCGATCCTCGCGGCGCTCGGGCGGCCGTACCAGTCGACCAAGGGCCGTCTCGGCGGTGGCCTGGGTCTCTTCCTCGTGTTCAACGTAGTGCGCAAGCTCGGCGGCAACGTGCGCGCCGACAATCTCGCTGCCGGCGGCGCGATGGTGGAACTGACGCTTCCGCTGGACGCTCTCTCGATCGAGGAGGAAGGGCGATGAGCGAGCGCCTGCTGGTGGTCGTGGACGACGACGAAGCCTTCGCCAAGACGCTGAAGCGTTCGTTCGAGCGGCGCGAGTACGAGGTGGTGGTGGCGCCCGACGCCGAGCGCCTGCGTGCGCTTCTCGACGAGCGCACGCCGGGCTTCGCGGTGGTGGACCTGAAGCTTGCCGGCGCCTCGGGCCTTGCCTGCGTCGAGATGCTGCACGAGCACGACCCGGACACGCTGATCGTCGTCCTCACCGGCTTCGCCAGCATCGCGACGGCGGTGGAGGCTATCAAGCTCGGCGCCTGCCACTATCTGGCCAAGCCCGCCAACACCGACGACATCGAAGCCGCTTTCGGTCGGGTAGCGGGCGACGCCAACGTGCCGCTCACCAACCGCCCGACCTCCATCAAGACGCTGGAATGGGAACGGATCCACGAGGTGCTGGTCGAGACAGACTTCAACATTTCCGAAGCCGCCCGGCGGCTCGGCATGCATCGGCGCACCTTGGCCCGCAAATTGGAGAAGCGACCCATCAAGTGAGGGCTGGGCGATCACGATCGCGTCGTTGCGCGCTGGCGCGACGGCGCCCCTCCCTAGATAGGGCATACCCCATGCGCGTGGCAGCTACCGGCCCTCACGCCGAGCGGTGTCCATGAATGCCTCCAGCGGGTGATGCCTTGTGACCTTCGAGTTCCCGCAGCCCTCCGAAACCGCGCCGAGCGGCGCCTTCGAGATCGTCTTCGACCACTACGACCCGGAGGACGAGCGGCGACGGGAGTCGCTTCTCTCGCTCGGCAACGGCGTCCTCCACTGCCGATCGAGTGCGCCCGAATGCCCGCGGGGCGAACGCCACTATCCCGGCTCCTACCGAGCCGGGATCTACGCGCGGCTGACGGGCCGGGTCGAAGGCGAGGATGTGGCGGTGGACAGCCTCGCCAATCTCCCGGACTGGCTGCCGCTCGCCTTCTCGATCGAAGGGAGCGAGACGGTTCTGTCGCCCGATACGGCGGAGATCCTGTCCTATCGCCAGAGCCTCGACATGCGCTCGGGCCTCCTGACCCGCACCCTTTCGCTGCGCGACGAGGCGGGGCGCGAGACGCTGATCGAGGAACAGCGCTTCGTCTCCATGGCCGCGCCCCATCTCGCCGCCCTGCGCACGCGCGCCACCCCGCTCAACTGGTCCGGTACACTGGAGATCCGGTCCGGCATCGGGACCGATCCGGTGAACGAGCTCGCCGTGACCGAAGGCGGTTACGATCCCGAGGCCGTCCGCATTCTTCGGGCCTCGTGGCCCACGGAGGAATGCCTCCTCGTCGAGGCGGAAACGCTGGGCACCGGTGTGCGGGTCGCCGTGGCCGCGCGCACCTGGATCGCGCCTGGCACGCGGCTCGTCCCGATCGAACGGCAGGCGGGTTTCGGCCACCGGGCGACGGTCGCCGTCAGCGTCGGCTTGGCGGTGACGGTGGAGAAGATCGGCGCCGTCTACACCGGCCGGGACGACGCGATCGGATCGCCCGCCGACGCCGCGCGGGAATCCGCCTGCCGTGCCCCGGACTTCGACCGGCTGCGCGACGACCACGAGCGCGCCTGGGCGCAGCTTTGGCACCGCTCCGACCTCCGGATCGACAACGACAACCTCGCGCGCGCCGCGGCACTCCACGCCTTCCACCTGCTGCAGACCGCCTCGCCGCACGGCACCGCCTATGACGCCGGCATCCCGTCGCGGGGCTGGCAGGAGGCCTATCACGGCCAGATCTTCTGGGACGAGACGCTGTCCTTTCCGTTCCTCAGCCTGCGCTTTCCCGAGGTCGCGCGCTCGGCGCTGATCCACCGGGCGCGGCGTCTCGGCGCGGCGCGGATGCGCGCGGCCGAACGGGGGGCGACCGGCGCGCTTTATCCCTGGCGCAGCGGAGCCGCCGGCTTCGAGGAAACACCGGCCTTTCAGGAAAACCCGATGTCGGGACGCTGGCACCGCGACGACACGCGGCTGCAGTTCCATGTCGGCTCGGCCGTCGCCTACAATGTCTGGCAATATTACATCGCGACCCGCGACCTCGACTTCATGGCCGGCTACGGCGCGGAGATGCTGATCGAGGTGGCGCGCGCCTGGGCCGCGCTGGCCGAGCCCCATCCCGAGCATGCGGGACGCCTCACCCTTCGCGGCATCGTCGGACCCGACGAATTCCACACGCGCTATCCCGACGCGGACGAGCCGGGCCTAGCCGACAACGTCTACACCAACGTCATGGCCGCCTGGACGCTGCGTCGCGCCGCGGAGGTGCTGGATCACCTGCCGGCCTGCGACCGCGACGCCATCCGCTCCAAGCTGCGCCTGGCCGACGAGGAATTCGACCGCTGGCGCGACACGGCCTCGCGGCTTCACCTCCCGCGCGATGCCGACGGACTGTTCCTGCCCTTCGAGGGATTCGACCGCCTCGAACCCTTCGACCTCGAAGCCTACGAGGCCGGGCATCCGGGCGAGCGCATCGATTGGTCGCTGGAGGCCCAGGGGCTCGACGTCAACGCCTTCCAGGTTTTGAAGCAGGCGCAGTTCGCCATGCTGCCCTACCTGTTCGAGACCGCCGAACTCGTCGAACTCCTCGCCGGCCTGGGCTGTTCCGTCTCGGCGGAGACGATCGCGCGCACGGTCGAGGGCGACTTCGAACGCACGTCGCACGATTCCAGCCTGTCCGATCTCGTCTATGCCGGGGCGCTTCTGGACACGCGCCCGGAGCGGGCATGGGAGATGTTCCGCGACGCCCTGCATCCGGACGAGAAGTCGGGCCACTCGGGCACGGAAAAAGGGGTCCATCTCGGCGCGATGGCCGCGACGCTCGACATCCTCCAACGCATGTTCCTTGGCCTGCGCCCATCCGAGGCAGGGCTTCGGATCGACCCCGCCCCGCCGCCGAGCCTCGGGCGCATCCGCGCCCATGTCCTGTTCCGGTTCAGCTCGCTCAGGATCGAGCTCGACGGCACGCGACTTGCGGTCTCGGCGGACCCGGCCAACCGGAAAGCGGTCCCCCTGATCGTGGAGGGCAGCGCGCAAGACTTGGAGCCCGGCGCCTCCTTGGCTATGACCTTGCGCGGAGTGCAGCACACCTGAACGGGACGCAAGACGCATGACAGAGACTCCGAGCGCCATCGAAGCGCTCCTGTTCGACCTCGACGGCACGCTCGTCCACACCGATCCTCTGCACCTCGTCGCCATGCGCGCGGTTCTGGAAATGGAGGGTCTCGCGATCGACGAGGAGACCTTCGCAAAGCGCGTGTCCGGCCAGCCGAACGACGAGATCGGGCGGCACTTCTTTCCCGACCGGACACCGGCGGAGCACCGCGCCTTCGTGGAGCGCAAGGAGGCGCGGTTTCGGGAACTGGCCGGCGAACTGACCCCGCTTGCCGGCGTCGTCGCCTTCATCGACCGGGCACGGGCCGACGGCCTGCGCATCGCCCTCGTCACCAATGCGCCGCGCGCCAACGTGAAGCATATGCTGGGCGCGCTCGGCATCGCGAACCGGTTCGAGACGGTGATCTACGGCGACGAACTGGAGCGCGGAAAGCCCGATCCCCTGCCCTATTGCATGGCGCTCGACGCTTTCGGCCTTCGCGCCGATCAGGCCCTCGCTTTCGAGGACTCCCTCCCCGGCCTGACGGCCGCCAAGCGTGCGGGCCTCTTTTGCGTCGGCGTCGCCACCAGCCGTTCGCCGGACGATTTGAGAGCCGCCGGCGCCGATCTGGTGGTGGCCGATTTCGAGGACGCGGAGATCGTCGCGCTGCACGACACGAGCAACTGGCGCCGCGCCGCCTCCTGACGACCGCAGCCATCGTCGCGGTGGCCTGCGGCGACGCCTTTTGATACCACGGGAGACCGCCCGCGCGAACGAACGGCCGAGGCGGACAGCGGCGACAGGATCTTCCATGGATGCCCCCACCAAGCGCGTCGAGATCATTCCGGCCAAGCGTCGCGCGATGATCCTCGACTATCTCAAGCTCAACGGGACGGCCTCCATCGGCGAGCTGACGGAGGCGATCGGCGGGTCGCAGTCCACCATCCGGCGCGACCTCGAACAGCTCACCGAGGGCGGCTATCTCGAGCGCACGCACGGCGGGGCGCTCCTGGTTCCACCGCTGAGGGCGACCTTCGAGCGCGAGCCCGCGCTCAACGCCCACTATCAGCACCGGCAGAAAGCGGCGATCGGGCAGGAGGCGACCTCCCGGCTCAAGGGCGGCGAGAGCGTCATCTTCGATTCCAGCTCGACCGTGATCGAAGTGGTGCGCGCCACCGCGCTCCGGCGTATCCCGCTCACCGTCGTCACCAACAATATCGAGATCGCGCGCATCGGCTCCAGCGTGCCGGAATGGCGAGTCATCGTGACCGGCGGCACGCTGCGGCCGGGGGACGACATCCTGACCGGGCAGCCGGGGGAGTCCTTCTTCGAGACCATCCACGCCGATATCTGCTTCACCGGCGCCTATGCCGTCACGGGGCAGCTCCTGACCGACGCCTCCATGGAGGTCGCGTCGATCAAGCGCGCCATGATCCAGTCCGCCCGGCGGACCATCCTTCTGGTCGACAGCACCAAGTTCCAGGCGCCGGCCTTCTGCACCTTCGCGCAGCTCTCGCAGTTCTCCGAGGTCATCACCGACCAGGGCATCGATGCCGAGACCGCGGCGGCCTTGCGCGCGGGCGGCACCGCCCTGACCGTGGTGCCGCTGCCGAGCGCCTGATTCGCACGCCACGCGTTAAGGGGGAACGACGGAATGGCCCGCATGGGGATCGGCATCATCGGCTGCGGCAACATCGCTGCCACCTACCTGCGCAACGCCGCGCTGTTCGGCGACGTGGACCTTATCGCCTGCGCCGACCGCGTGCCGGAGATGGCGGAGCGCCGCGCGGGCGAGTTCGGGCTCCGGGCCATGGGCGTCGACGCCCTCCTGGCCGAGCCGGCGATCGATCTCGTGCTCAACCTCACCATCCCCGCCGCCCACCGCGAGGTGACGCAAGCCGCGCTCGCCGCCGGCAAGCACGTCTTCACCGAGAAGCCGCTCGGCGTGACGCTCCGGGAGGGACGGGAGCTGGTGGCGGAGGCCGAACGGCGCGGCCTCCGGCTCGGCTCCGCGCCCGACACGTTTCTCGGCGCCGCCGGGCGCCGCGCCCGAGCGCTGATCGACAAGGGCGCGATCGGCAGGCCTGTGCTCGGCACCGCCTTCATGATGGGTCGCGGCATGGAGCACTGGCATCCCAACCCGCAATTCTACTACCAGCCGGGCGGCGGGCCGGTGCTCGACATGGGCCCCTACTATCTGACCACGCTGGTCAACCTCCTCGGCCCCGTCGTCCGCGTCTCCGCCGTCGCCCGGACGGGCGAGGCCGAGCGTCTGATCACCGCCGAGGGACCGTTCCGGAACACCCGCTTTCCCGTCGGAACGCCGACGAGTCTTCTGTCACTTCTGGAGTTCGCGGGCGGCGCCGTCGTCACCTTCGGCGCCTCCTGGGACGTGTTCCGCCACTCCAACCATCCGATCGAACTGCACGGCACGGAAGGCTCGCTGCGCCTGCCCGACCCCGATACGTTCGGCGGCGACGTCGCCCTGTCGCCACGGGGCGAGCCCTGGGCCGAGCATCCGAGCGAACCCGAGCCGTTCGGCGCAATCAACTGGCCCTTCGACGCGCCGCGCCTCGCCAACTACCGCATGCTCGGCGTCGCCGACCTCGTGCGCTCGATCCGGGAGGACCGTGAGGCGCGCGCCTCCGGGCGTCTGGCGCTGCACGTCTTGGAGGTGATGGAGGCGATCCTCACGGCCGGCGAGACCGGGTCGGCCGTTTCGATCGAAGGTGCGGTGGAGCGCCCCGCCGCGCTCGGCGAGGACGAGGCGACGGCCCTCCTGTCGAGCGACGCGGCATGACGCTCCACCCGCAGGCCGCCGAGGTGCTGGCGCTCGGGGCGCGAGCGAAAACGCCGCCCTTCGAGGACGGGACGGCGGAAGAGGCGCGTCAGGCCTATCGCGCCTCCTATCGCGCCCTGCGCGGCGAGTTGGAGCCGGTCGCGGAAACCCGTGAGGAGGCGGTGGAGGGATCTGACGGCTCGTTCGCGATGCGCATCCATCGCGGTCTCGGCACCCCGGAGACGGAAGCGCCGGCCCTCCTCTACCTCCACGGCGGTGGCTGGGTGATCGGCGACCTCGACTCCCACGACGACATCTGCCGATGGTTCGCCAATGCCGCGCGTTGCGCCGTCGCCTGTCCGGACTATCGGCTCGCGCCCGAACATCGCTTCCCCGCCGCGGTGGAGGATGCCGCTGCGGCGCTCGACCATCTCGTCGCCCATGCCGCGGACCTGCGTATCGATCCGGCCCGCATCGCGGTCGCGGGCGACAGCGCCGGTGGCAACCTCGCGGCCGTGCTGGCCCTGATGTCGCGCGACGGCGCCGTGCCGCCGTTGGAGGCGCAACTTCTCCTCTACCCCAACACGGACGCCCGGCAGACCGCCGACAGCTACCGCCGCTTTGCGCAAGGGTTCGGGCTCACCAGCCGCACCATGCGCTGGTTCCGCGATCAGTATGTCCGCGGCGAGACCGACATCGGCGACTGGCGCGTCTCGCCGCTCCTGGCGGAAAGCCTTGCCGGCGCGCCGCCGGCTTTCGTGGTGTTGGCGGGGCAGGACATCCTTGCCGACGAGGGCGAAGCCTATGCCGAGCGGCTGCGGGCGGCAGGCGTGCCGCTGGTGCTGCGCCGCCGGGACGAGCAGATCCACGGTTTCGCGTCGGCCGGGCGCTTCATCGACGCCGCACGGGAAACGATCACCGAAGCCGCCGAGGCCTGGGCTCTGTTGCGCGAGCGCCCGAACGGCTGAGCGATCGGCGCGCGGATTGCCGCAAAGCCCTTTCCGAAATGGCCTTCCTTCCGTATTTCCGCATGGAGAAACGGCATCGGGCGCGTTGTCGGAGAGTGTCTAGAAGCGGCAGCGATGGAAGAGGTCGACCCCATCATCACGATCCTGCGCCTCGTCGAGGAAGAAGACGACGGCAGCGCGATCGCGCGCCGCTTCTTCGAGCACCACCCCGATCTCGACCGGGCCGCCTTTCTGGAAGCGTGCTCGGTGGCGCTCGACATCATCGGCCTGAAGCCGCACCAGCTCCATTGAACGGGCGGGCGGACTTTCGAAACCTGGGCGGCGGGCGCGAAGCTGGGCGGATGGGACGCCGGGTCTCGCCCCGCCTGGTATTGCAAACGAGCCAATAGCGGCATCACGTTACGGAAGCATGACATTGGCCGATGAAATTCATCGGGCGTCGATATGGTCCCGGATCGCCGCCAGCCAGACCACCACCGCCTCCGCGCCGGGATCGGGAACGCCGACCGCGCGCTCCCCGAGATAGCTCGACCGCCCGCGCCGGGGCGCCATGGCCGCCGTCGCCTCGGCCCCGGCCCGCGCCGCCTCCACGGCCTCGCCAAGGCCGGCACCGCCTTCGAGAGCCTCTGCCGCAGGCCATAGCGCGTCCAGCATGGTGCGGTCGCCGGGCCTCGTGTCGCCGAGGGTCGCGATCGCCTCCGCCCCGCGTGCGAGTGCCGACGCCCATTCGCGCCCGCCGGGCTCGGCCACGCCGTCCAGGTCGCGGGCGGCCCGCAGGAGACCCGCCGCGTAGAGGGCACCCGAGGTTCCGCCGACGGACCGGCGCAGCGAGGCCGAAAGAGCCCGCAGGATCGAGGCGGCTTCGGCGCCGGTTTAGCCGTCCATTTCGGCCAGGGCGACCGTCGCGCCCCGTGCGAGGTTGAGTCCGAGATCGCCGTCGCCGACCTTCTGGTCGAGCGCCGTCAGCCGCCCCTCCTCCGCCACCAGCCGCCGGGCGGCCTCGCGGAGCGCATCGACGATCGGCGCGCCATGGCCAGGCTGCATGGCCTGCGCTTCGCGGGACGCCATGGGAACGACGGCAGGACCATCCCGCAGCGGTCCCGCGCCGCGGCCCGGCCAGGCGGGCGCAAAGGCCGGCGCGTCGAGGAGGCGAAGCGTCTCGGCGTCGGCGCGAAGCAGCGAGAGCGAACATCCCGCCATCTCCAGCGCGGTCAGGAAGGTTCCGGTCCAGAGCCGCTCGATCCGCAGGCCGTGCGAACTAGCTGCCGCGACGGCGCCGTGCGCGACGATCTGCATTTCCATCGTCGGCGTCGCACCGAGATTGTTGACGAGGAGCGCCACCGGCTCGTCCCGACGCAGGGCGAGTTCCGCGACGATGCGCTCGATCAGGGTCGCGGCGAGGTCGCGGGCGGGGCGCAGGGGCTCGCGCCGCACGCCCGCCTCGCCGTGGATGCCGAGCCCGAGTTCCACCTCGGCCTCGCCCAGTTCGAAGCCTGGCTTGCCCGCGGCCGGCACGGTGCAGGCCGACAAGGCGACGCCCATCGAGCCGAGCGCCGCGATCGCCCGCTCCGCTGCGGCCTTGACCTCGGTGAGCGAGCCGCCCTCGGCCGCTCGCGCGCCGGCCACCTTGTGGACGAGGACGGTGCCGGCGATGCCGCGCCGCCCGGCATTGTCGGTCGTGGCGGCCAGAGCGACGTCGTCGGCGACCACCACCATCTCGACGGGGATCCCCTCGCCGCGCGCGATCTCGGCGGCGAGGCCGAAGTTCAGGCGGTCGCCCGTGTAGTTCTTGACGATCAGGAGCACGCCGGCCGGATCGCCCACCGCGCGGATGGCGGCCAGCACCGCGTCGGTGGACGGCGAGGTGAAGACGTCGCCACAGACGGCGGCCGTGAGCAGCCCCTCGCCGACATAGCCGGCATGGGCCGGCTCATGTCCGGACCCGCCGCCCGAGATCAGGGCGACGTGCTCGCGCTCGCGAAAGGCCGGGAGATCGGCGCGCACCAGCACCCGTTCGCCCTCAAGGATCGCGAGGCCGGGATGGGCAAGGCAGAGACCCGCCAGCATCTCGTCCACGACAGTGCCGGGGTCGTTGATGAGCTTCTTCATGGGGCAGCGTCCCTCCCGCGGCGCGGGGCGCGCCGATCCGTCAGGGTCAGCCTACAAACACGTGCCGCCGCCTTGAAGGTCCGTTGGCGGATTTATCGCCGTCCCGACGAAGGTTGCCGTCAGCGCGGGTGATCCTCGACGGCCGGCGGCGTCCGCGCGACGAGGCGCCCTTCCTCGGCCTTGTGGTAGTACTGGCTGGCGACCAGCCAGCCCTTGAGCGGGCGCAGCGGCAGGATGCATGTGAGGAGAAGGAACGGCAGGGACACGAAGACGTGGACCCAGAAGGACGGCTCGAAGGACACTTCCAGCCAGACCGCGAAGAGCACCGCCGGAATGCAACCGAAGCAGACCACGAAGAAGGCGGGGCCGTCGGCCGGGTCGGCGAAGGAATAGTCGAGGCCGCAGCGGTCGCAACTCTTGGCCAGCGGCAGGAAACCGTCGAACAGCTTGCCCTCGCCGCAGCGGGGGCAGCGGCCGCGCATCCCGACCTTCCAGGGCTCCAGCCTGGGGGCACCGGCGTGATCGGTCATCGCGTTCGTTCCTCGTCTCGGATCACCCTTCCATATAACCCGGCGCGTCTGGGATACAGCGCCGGGAGGTGGCCGAATTGTCCTAGGCCCGGAACGCAGGCGCCCAGGATATTATTAGGTGGAACCATTCCAGATGGAGAGCCGCCCGATGCGCCACGACGTCCTCGCCCTCGCCGATCTCCCTCCCGAGGGCCTGACCGAAGTCGCGGTGGGCGACCTCAAGATTCTCCTCGCACGGGACGGCGACCGGGTCCTGGCGACGGGTGCCACGTGCACCCACAAGGGCGCACCGCTGAAGAACGGCAAGCGCGTCGGCAACCGCGTCATCTGCCCCTGGCACCATGCGATCTTCGACCTCGATACGGGCGACCATATCGAGCCGCCGGGCAAAGGCTGCCTCGCGCGCTTCCGAGCCAGCGTCGAGGATGGTCGCGTGGTCGTCGAGGTGCCGGACGGCGCCGGCGCGCACCGGCCGGAGGTCGAACCGGCTGATCGCAAGACGGGCGGCGACCGCGTGTTCGCCATCGTGGGCGGGGGCGCGGCGGGGCTCGCCTGCGCCGAAGAGCTGGTGAAGCGCGGCTTCGACGGCCGGATCGTCATGTTCGTGCCCGAGCGCGAACCGCCCTACGACCGCACGGACCTGTCCAAGATGTATCTGCAGGGCAAGAAGAGCGACGAGGCGCTGGCGCTCTACCCGCGCGAACGGCTCCAAGCGCTCGGGATCGAGCTCATTGAGACGGCGGTCGAGCGGATCGATGCGGGCAGCAGGCGCCTGCACCTGAAGGGCGGAGAGACACTCCGCTTCGACGAATGCTTCGCCGCGCCCGGCAGCGACGCCGCACCCTTCGACCTCCCCGGAGCCGAGGCCGAGAACGTCGTGTCCCTGCGCAGCCACGACGACGCGCGCGATCTCAAGGCCCGCCTCGGGGCTGCGCGCCGGATCGTCATCGTCGGTTCCGGCTTCATCGGCATGGAGGCGGCGGCAAGCCTTCTTGCTCCCGACCGGTCGGTCACGGTGATCTCGCGCTCGGCGCTTCCCTTCGCCAAGCAGTTCGGCGAGGCAGTCGCCAGGCAGCTGCTCGCCACCCATCGGGCCAAGGGCGTGGACGTGCGCACGGGCGCGGACGTCGGCGGGCTGACGGTCGAGGGTAACCGCGTCACCGCCGTTCGGCTCAAGGATGGAAGCTCGATCGAGGCGGACCTCGTGATCGCGGCTCTCGGCGCGGCGCCGCGCACGGACCTCGTCTCGGGCGCGGACCGAGCCGGCAAGGGCATCAAGGTCGACGCGACGCTCCGGGCTGCCGAAGGCCTGCACGCCGGCGGCGACATCGCCTCGTTCCCGCTGGCGGCGATAGGCGAGCACGCCCGCATCGAGCACTGGCGGGTGGCCGAACAGCACGGGCGCCACGCGGCGGGTGCGATGCTCGGCGACGCGACGCCGTTTTCCGGTATTCCCTACTTCTGGTCGGCCCAGCACGGGCGCCTCAGCTACCTCGGCCATGCCGAAAGCTTCGACGAGGTGCATATCGAGGGATCGTTGGAGGAAAACTCCTACACGGCCTTCTACGTGAAAGACGGCCGGGTGCTGGCAGCCCTCGGCCTCGGCAAGGCCGACCGCACGCCCGCGCTCCACGCCCTGATGCTGCACGAGCCGGCGCCGGAGCGCGCCGCCTTGGAAGCCGCCGGGTGGGATCCGGCGGCCCTCCTGCCCAAGAGGTGAAGCGTGGTCAGCGCAGGACGGTCCGGGTCTCCATCCGGTCGAGCCTGCGCTCCAGGTTCTCCTGCCGGATCATCGACGGCAGGAGGAACAGATCGATGATCTGCCCGATGCCGAAGACGCCGAGGGTGACCAGCCAGAGGAGTCCCGTCCAGGGCCGGCCGAGATAGAAGCGGTGCAGGCCGCAGATCCCGAGCAGGCAGCAGAGCCAGAGGACGAAGGCGGCCGGGCCGAATTTCATGGGGGGTCTCCTGTTCGGGTGTTCCCCGAAAGATGGAGATCCGCCGCCCGGATTTCGACCCCCGCTCACCGCCCGCGCTTGAAGGACCCCAGGATGCCGCGCACGATCGCCGTGGTGACGGTGGAGGCGACCGTGCGGCCGACCTGCTTCATCACGGTTTCGGCGACCGTCTGGCGCTGGTAGCCGGCCCGCGGCGCGGCGCGGGGAGCCGAGCGTCGAACCGGGCGCTCCTCGGCTGCGTCCTCGTAGGGAACGTCCTCCGCCTGCCCCCAGGGCGCGCGCGGCTCGGCCGAACGGCGCGCGGCCGCCTCCGCACGGCTGACGCCCGTGTCGCGTCGCCGCTGCACCGCCGCTTGCGCCTCCGCGCGCACCGCTTCCTGGCGGTTGAGCTCGGCCTCGGCGCGACCGTTCAGGAGTTCGTAGGCGGACTCGCGGTCCACCGCGGTGTCGTAACGGCCGGCAACGGGGCTCATGCGCATCAGCTCGGTGCGCTCGGCTTCCGTGATCGGCCCGACGCGGCCCGCCGGCGGGCGGATCTTCACGCGCTCGACCATGGAGGGCGCCCCGCCCTGGCCGAGGACGGAGACCAGCGCCTCGCCGGTGCCGAGTTCGGTGATGGCCGTGGCGCTGTCGAAGGCGGGATTGGCGCGGAAGGTCTCGGCCGCCGTGCGCACCGCCTTCTGCTCGCGCGGGCTATAGGCCCGCAGCGCGTGCTGGACGCGGTTGCCGAGCTGCGCCAGCACCTTTTCCGGCAGGTCCAGCGGGTTCTGCGTGACGAAGAACACCCCGACGCCCTTGGAGCGGATCAGGCGCACCACTTGCTCAACCCGGTCCACCAGCGCCTTCGGCGCGTCGTCGAACAGGAGATGCGCCTCGTCGAAGAAGAAGACGAGCTTGGGCTTGTCGAGATCGCCGACCTCGGGAAGCTCCTCGAACAGTTCCGACAGGAGCCAGAGCAGGAAAGTCGCGTAAAGCCGCGGGCTGCGCATCAGCTCGTCCGCCGCCAGGACGCTGACGACACCCCGCCCTTCGCGGTCGCAGCGCATGATATCGGCTATGCTGAGCGCCGGCTCGCCGAAGAAGCGGTCGCCGCCTTGGGTTTCGAGGACGAGGAGCTGGCGCTGGATGGCGCCTACCGTCGCCTTGGCCACGTTGCCGTAGAGCCGCGAGATCTCGTCCGCCCGGTCGAGGATATGGGCGAGCATCGCCTGCAGGTCCTTGAGGTCGAGAAGGAGAAGCCCCTCCTCGTCGGCGATGCGGAAGGCGATGTTGAGGACGCCCTCCTGCGCTTCCGTGAGATCCATCAGGCGCGACAGGAGAAGCGGCCCCATCTCCGACACCGTGGTGCGCACGGGATGGCCCTTGCGCCCGAAAAGGTCCCAGAAGATCGTCGGGAAGAAATCGTTGTACCAGGGATCGAGGCCGATCTCGGCCGCGCGCCTGGCGAACACATCCTTCGGCTCGCCGCGCACCGACAGGCCGGAGAGGTCGCCCTTGATGTCGGCGCAGAAGACCGGCACCCCGGCGTCGGAAAAGCCTTCGGCCAGCACCTGGAGCGTTACCGTCTTGCCGGTGCCGGTCGCGCCCGTCACCAGCCCGTGGCGGTTGGCGAAGGCCAGGTCGAGATATTCCGGCCCCGCCTCGGCGCCCGTGCTGATCCCCCCAAGGAGAATGCGCCCGTCTTCGAGCATGATTCGGCTCCCAACCCGTTCGGCTGGCGGAATGATACCGCCTGACGACGGGAGGCGTCGATTCCGTCTTCTCGCCCCCGGCGCCGATTGCGCCCGCCGGGCAGACTTGCCATCTTGCGCCCATTGCCGGCCGCACGGCCGCCGCCGCTTGGGGAATCACGCCGTTCATGAACGAACTCTGGAACCGCATCGCCACGTCGGCCGAGACCGATGCCGAGACCGCCAAGGTCGCGGTGGGCCACATCCTCTCCTACATGCGCTCGGAAAGCTCCGATCCGGCGGTGGGCCGCATGATCGAGGAAACGCCGGGCGCGACGGACGCTCTGGCCGCGGCCGGCGAGGAGGATTATTCCGGTGGCATCATGGCGCTCGGCGCCAAGCTGATGGGTCTCGGGCTCGACATGGGTCAGATCCGCTCGGCGGCCGAGGAACTCGTGGCCTATTCCAAGTCGACGGCCGGCGAGGACACCGTGAACCAAGCCATCAACTCCGTCCCGGCTCTCGCTCCGTTCGTCTGAACGCGTGACCGGCCGGCCATAGGCGCCGGCCCGTCGACGAAGTTTCCCGAGCCCGGTCTTGCGTTTCGTCGCGGACCGGGCTTTGGCTCGCGCGCGAGCGAAGCGTCGCGGCCTCGATGCCGCGTTTGCGTGAAAGCGAGGACGACGGCCCATGATCGACGCCTACACGGTCTTTGGTTCGCATGTTCGGCGCCATGCCCGAATCACGCCCGACGAGCTTCCGCCGGAGGCGGTGTGGATCGACCTGCGCAACCCGACGCGCGAGGAAGAGCACGCGATCGAGAGCCTGTGCGGCATCGAAGTGCCGACGCGCGAGGAAATGCGCGAGATCGAGGTGTCGAGCCGTCTGTACTCGGAGGACGGCGGCGACTTCATGACCGCGTCGCTGGTCTACGGCCTGGACGAGGGACGGCCGGACTTCGGACCCGTCACCTTCATCCTGGTCGGGCAGCGCCTGATTACCTTGCGCTACACCGAGCCGCGCTCGTTCCAGATCTTCTCCAACAAGCTCTGCCGGGGCGAAGGGGGCGACGCGGCGGCTGCCCAGACCCTTGCGTCGCTCGAACTCTACGGCCCGCCGCCGGCGCCGCCCAAGCCCTCGCGCACGCGCGGCGCCACGGCCGATTCCATCGCGATCGGCCTTCTCGAAACCGTCGTCGACCGCGTGGCCGACCTTCTGGAATCCATCGCCGCCGACCTCGATCGGATTGGCGCCGACATCTTCCGCTCGTCCGGCGACAACACGCCGACGGCGACCTCCGACTTCAAGGAACTGCTCCAGCGCCTCGGCGCCGCGGGCGATCTCTCCTCGCGAACCCGCGAAAGCCTCGCCACGCTCGACCGCCTCCTGCCCTTCCTCCAGTTCGTTCTGGACCGTCGCAAGCCGCAGAAGGAGCTCAAGATGCGCGTCAAGGCGATGGCCCGCGACGTCGCTTCACTGAACGACTTCGTGTCCTTCCTGTCCAACAAGACGACCTTCCTGCTCGATACGACCGTCGGCATGATCTCGATCGAGCAGAACGCCATCATCAAGATCTTCTCGGTCGCCGCCGTCGGCTTCATGCCGCCGACCCTCGTCGCCTCGATCTACGGCATGAACTTCGTCCACATGCCCGAACTGAACTGGGACTTCGGCTATCCGCTGGCAATACTCCTCATGGTGCTGACCGCCGTCTTCCCGCTCCTGTACTTCCGCTACAAGAAGTGGCTGTGAGAGGAGAAGCGACATGCGCGACGACCGCCCGGCCCGTCTCGCCGTCCTGATCGACGCCGACAACGCCTCGGCGCAGATCGCCGACGGACTCTTCGAGGAGATCGCCACGATCGGCGAGGCGAGCGTGCGCCGCATCTACGGCGACTTCTCTTCCACCCGATCCAAGGGCTGGACGGAGGTCCTGTCCAAGCACGCGATCATCCCGCACCAGCAGTTCGCCTACGTCACGGGCAAGAACGCCTCCGACATCGCGCTGGTGATCGACGCGATGGACCTTCTTCATTCCGGCCGCTTCGATGGCTTCTGTCTCGTCTCTTCCGACAGTGACTTCACGCGCCTCGCCGCACGCATCCGCGAGCAGGGGATCGACGTCTACGGGTTCGGGGAACAGAAGACACCGGAAAGCTTCCGGCAGGCCTGCCGCCGCTTCGTCTACACCGAGAACCTGCGCCCCGAAGCCGCCGCGGCCGTGCCGGCGGTCGAGCGCGCCGTCAGCGCCAAGCCGCTGCTTCGGCAGGTGATGGACCAGATCGAGACGGACGACGGCTGGGTGCCGCTCGGCCTGTTCGGTCAGCGGCTTCTCAACCGTCAGTCCGATTTCGACCCCCGCACCTACGGGCACAAGAAGCTGAGCGACCTCGTCCGGGCGTCCGGCCTGTTCGATCTCGAGAAGAGCAACAGCGGCACGCTGCGCCTGCGCACTCGCACGGCCGCCACCAAACCTCCTGCCGCAGCCAAGCCGGCATCGGCATCGAAACCGGCCGCGGGAGCCAAGCCGGCGCCGGCTGCCAAGGGGTCGGCCGCCCCTGCCCGCGGTCCGGCGCGAAAGCCTGCGACACCCGGCTGAGCCTCCGACGAGCGGATCTCGACCAGTTCAGCCCGTCAGAGCCCGGCCGCCCTCACCTCGCCGACCGCCGTGCCCTTCCAGTTGCGAAGGGTCGTGCGCGAGAGGGCGTCGTAACGTTCGGCCAGCGGGCCGTCGTGCGGGCGCAGGATATGGGCGAGCGTGGCGGCGACCGCCGCCTCGGCGGCGCGCGTCGCCCCGTCCGAGGCTTTAAGGGCGAAGCCGAGACCGAGTTCGGGAACCGCGCCGCAGAAGACGCCCTCGGCGCCCGTCTTGGCGAAGACGCGGCCGGGCGCCGCCTCCATCAGGGCGACGCAGGCGCGACGCGTGCCGGCCATCAGCCACGGCTCGGCCATGCAGGCCGCCATCAGCCGCCGGCCGGCGGCCGCCCGACCTGCATCGACGTTCTGCCCTGCCGCCAGCCGGGCGAAGCCCTCGGCGAAGCTGCGCAGCGGCGCGGCATAGGTCGGGATGGAGCAGCCGTCGATGCCGGCGGGCTGGTCCTCGCCCGGCCGCGTCCGCGTCAGGTCCGCCAGGGCGTCCCGCACGCGGCGCTGCACGGGATGGTCGGGCATGACATAGGCGCGCGGATCCTCGCCCTCGTGGATCGCGGTGCAGAGGAAGCCCGCATGCTTGCCCGAACAATTGTTGTGTAGCTGGTTGGGGGCGCCGCCGGCCTGCGCCAGCGCGAGCGCCACGCGCTGGTCGAAGGGCCAATGGCAACCGCATTCGAGATCGGCCTCGCCGAGACCCGCCTTGCCGAGAATGGAGGCGGCGCGCGCCACATGCCCCTCCTCGCCCGAATGGGAAGCGCAGGCGAGCGACAGGTCGCCGGCATCGAGCCCGAGGGCGTCGGCCGCACCGGTCTCGATCAGGGGAATGGCCTGGAAGACCTTGATCGCCGAACGCGGAAACACCGCATGGTCGGTGTCGCCGCAGGCCAGCACCGACCGCCCCGATGCGTCGCACACCGCGACATCGACGAGATGACGGCTCTCGACGGCCTTGCCGCGTGTCGTTTCGATGACAAGATGTGTGGTCATGGCTGGTGTCTCCCGGCTGCCGCAGTCCCGGCGGCCCCGCCCCTAGCATGCCCCGATTCCGTCCGTCATCGGAACCCAGATGATCCTGCTGCGCGCCGCCGTCCTCGGCATCGCCCTCCTGTTCCTCCTGCCCGCCGCGCTGTCGGTCCTGTCCTGGAAGCTCGGCGAGCATCCCGCTTCCTGGCGCGAGGCGGACTGGAGTTCGGCCGCAATCCTTCCCGCCGCGCGCGATGACGAGGCGGCGGTGTATGTGCTTGCCGCGCGCACGGGCGGGCTGAAGGGCGCGCTGTCCGAGCATTCATGGATCGTCGTCAAGCCTGCGGGTGCGACAGCCTACGAGCGCTTCGACAAGGTCGGCTGGGGCTCGCCGATCCGGCGCAACGGCTATGCGGCGGACGGTCGGTGGTATTCCAACGAGCCCCGCATCGTCGCGCGGTTGGAGGGCGCGGCGGCCGAGCGGGCCATCCCCAAGGTACGGGCGGCCATCGAAAGCTATCCGTTCGCGGCACGCGGCGGCTACCGCATCTTCCCAGGTCCCAACTCCAACAGCTTCGTGGCGCACGTGCTTCGCAACGTGCCCGAACTCGGCGCCGTTCTGCCGCCGGCCGCCGTCGGGCGCGACTTTCCGGTCGACGGACGCCTCGTGTCGCTGGACCTCGCGGCGTGGGAGCTGCGTGCCTCCCTGTTCGGCTATGCGGGCTTTGCGATCGGCGCGCGCAGCGGGCTGGAACTCCAGTTCCTGGGCCTCGTCGCAGGCATCGATCCTCTGCGCGGCCTCCTCAAGGTTCCCGGTTTCGGCAGCCTCTCTCTCATCGGTTGACCCCGCGTCGCCGCGCATTCCCTGCGGCTTGGGAATTTGCTAGCCGGGAGGCGGGGCGCGAAATGCCCGAGGGAGAGACGACCATGTTCCTAAGCTGCGGCGACAACCTCTTCGACCTGTTCGCGGACAGCGAGGCGGCCGACGTCTCTCATATCGCGCTCAACGGCCGGATCGGCGGGTCGGCGCTCAACGTCGCACTCGGCCTCGCCCGGCTCGGTCATCGCTCCGCCTTCTTCTCGAAAGTGTCGAGCGACCTGTTCGGCCAGCGGATCAAGGCGTTCATGGATCGCGAGGGTATCGACCGCCGCTTCGTGATCGACACCGATCGCAACACGACGCTCGCCATGGTGTCGCTGTCGGGTGGCGGCACGCCGCGCTACGATTTCTATATCGAAGGGACTGCCGACCGTTCGATTGACTCGTCCGAGATCCCGGCGGCGCTGCCGGACGAGCTGGCGGCGATCCACCTCGCGGGCTCCTATTCGACCGTGGCCGAGCCCACCGCGAGCGCCCTCGCCAGGCTGGCGGCGCAGGAGCACGGGCGCCGCTTCATCTCCTATGATCCGAACATCCGCGCTTCGGTCGTGCCCGATCTCGACGTCTGGCGCTCGCGCATTGGCGCCACCGTGCCCTTCGCCACCATGGTCAAGGCAAGCGAGGAAGATCTGGAGCAGGTCTATCCCGGTCGGAGCACGGAGAGCGCGCTGGCCGGATGGCTCGACGCGGGCGCGTCCCTTGCCGTGGTCACGCTCGGCGACAAGGGCGCGGTGGCCATGGCGAAAGGCGGGGCGCGGGCCGAGGCGCCGGGCCTATCGATCACGGTGGCCGATACGGTCGGCGCCGGCGACACGTTCCAGGCGACTCTCCTGGCGCGCCTCTTCGAGGCCGGGCGCCTTTCCGCCGAAGGCGTCGCGGGCCTCGAGGGCGACGAGCTTTCGGAACTCCTGACCTTCGCGGTTCGGGCCGCAGCCCTTACCTGTTCGCGCCGCGGGGCCGACCTGCCCCGGCGCGCCGATCTCGGCCTGCCGCCCCTCGCCTGAGCCGGCAACGAGGCAAGGAGAAAGCGGCGCGCCGGCCGTCGCTTCTCGCATTCGGCGCGCGTCGGCCATCCCATACGGCCGGACAACAAAAAACCCGCCGCTCGATCGAGCGGCGGGTTTTTCTGTCAGACCATCGGAGGACCGCTGCCGGCCCTCCGATGTCCGCTTCTTAGTTGAAGCGGAACGAAGCCTTGGCCCACACGGTGTGGAAGTCGAGGTCGTCGTTCGAGGTCGCCGTGAACGGCAGGGTCGCGCCGGCCGCGTTGCGGTAGGTGACCGTCGTGTCGGTCGAGCCGAGGTCGGTGTAGAGGTACTCGAGGCCGAGCGAGAGGTTCGGCGTGACGAGGTAGTCGACACCGGCGCCGACGGCGTAGCCGACGTCGTCCGAGTTGGAGTCGACCGTCGGCGTGAAGCCGGCGAGGTTGCCCGTGAGCGTGCCCGGAGCGAAGAACTTCACTTCGGTGTCGGCGTAGGCGAGACCACCCGTGGCGTAGACGGCGAAGCGGTCAGCCGCGACACCGACCTTCGCGCGGACGGTGCCCACGAAGTTGATGTCCGACGACAGGCCGAACACGTCCGTGCCGAGCTGGTAGGTCGAGGTCGACGACGCGTCGATGTAGTTGATGTCGGCGACCGCACCAACGATGAAGTTGTTGATCTGGTAGTCGTAGCCGACGTGCACGCCGCCGATGAAGGCCGCGCTGTCGCTGTCGGACGAGCCGCCCGTGAAGGCCGTCGTCTGGACGACGCCGGTCTGCGGGTTGTAGCGGACGTCGCCGGCATCGCGGTTGAACGCCACGCCAGCCTGGCCACCGACGTAGAAGCCGGTCCAGGAGTAGGCCGGAGCCACTTCGACGACGGCCGGAGCAGCGGGCTCCTCATAGATGACGTCGGCAGCGAGAGCCGGGGTGACGAAGGCCGTGGAGGCCAGGAGAAGGGCGAAACGCTTCATATCGATACTCCAGTGTCGCCTTGGCGACGTTTCTTCCGACGGACTGTTCGTCCGAAAGATGGGACCCGGTTTTTTCCGGGCTTGAGGCGATTTAGGGTCCGCACCCCTGTTGAGGCAATGGCACCGGAGGCGATCCCGACCGTCATGTGGCAGGCTAGCAACAGGGGCCGTTCTGCCAGGATGACGTTCGGGCCGATGAATAGGTCCGCAACCTTAAGGCAAGTTTAACCGCCTACATGGGCGGTTTTCCCGTTTCTGATTTATTATCAGTAGCTTATGTGAGCCGCGGGTCCCGATTTCACGAGAGTTTTCCGGCACTCGATACATGTGATGCGAAATCGCCGGCCGCCCCTTGAACCTTTCGTGTGCGTCGCACAGAGCCTTCCGTCGGCAACTCCGGAACACGCCTTGTTTTCGCCGCCAAATCGCCGCAACTCCTGAAATTCGTTAAGATTTCGGGTTGAGTCGCGGTCTCGTCCGCCAGACGACCAGGGCACACGCGTCGGCTGCAAATCGATGACGGGACTCTTGCGCCTCCTTGACGTAAGCGGCAATCTCCCCCGCCCCTGTGGGCAAGCCGCCGCGGGCGGCGGCCTGCAGGACTTCCTCAGGCGTAGATGTCCATGACTTCCGCCAGGAGCTTCAGCGCATCGTCCTTGCTGCGTTGGAAGGAATTGCGGCCGATGATCGAGCCGTTGCCGCCGCCTTCGCGGATGGCGCGGACCTCGTCCAGAAGCTCGGCCGTGTTTTTGGCGGCGCCGCCCGAGAACACCACGATTCGCTTGCCGGCGAAGGACGCCTGCATGATGTGGCGGACGCGGTCGGCCGCATTCGCGCGCGGGATCTCGTTCTTCTCGTAGCTCGACTTGGCGTCGCCGAGATCGATGTGGTCGGTCGGCAGCTTGACCTTGATGATGGTCGCGCCGAGCAGCGCCGCCATGTGCGCGGCATAGGCGATGATGTCGAGGCCGGTCTCGCCTTCCTTGGTGACCTTGCCGCCGCGCGGATAGGACCAGACGACGGTCATCAGGCCGCGCGACTTCGCCTGAAGGGTGATCTCGCGCAGTTCCTCCATCATGTCGTAGGAGTCGTCCGCACCGGGGTAGATCGTAAAGCCGACGCCCACGCAGCCGAGCCGCAAGGCGTCCTCGACCGTGCCGGTCAGCGCCTGGTCCTGCTTGTTGACCAGGGAGTTGCCGCTGTTGAGCTTGAGGATGAGGGGCACCTCGCCGGCGAACGTGTCGGCGCCCTGCTCCAAGAGGCCGAGCGGTGCGGCGTAGCCCGACACGCCGGATTCGATGGCGAGATTGTAGAGGTAGTGCGGATCGTAGGCGACGGGATTGGGCGCGAAGCTGCGCGCCGGACCGTGCTCGAAGCCCTGATCGACCGGAAGGATCACCAGACGGCCGGTGCCGGCCAGCCGACCGTGCATCAGCAGGCGAGAGAGATTGGACTTCAGACCGGGCGTCTCGCCCTCGTACCAGGAGAGGATCTTCCGGACGGTTTCGGTTCTCAACATCGGCTCTTCTGCCCTTCCCTGATGTGCAACGTCCGGCCGCGCCGGAACTGCCGCTGTCATGCGGAGGAGCCGAGCTCCCGTAAAGCGGGGAACAAGCAGATGCCCATATTAAAATCGGTTCAAACAGGTTCGGCCGCTTTCCGACCTTCATCGTTGCTTCGCCCCGCCCCCCGACGCGCATCCCGAAAACTTGAACGAACGCCGGTCCGAGGCGCAGACATCATGGATCGATGACATGAAAAAGGGAGGGGCGTGCCCCTCCCTTCCCCCGAACTCGCCGGTGAGACGAGGATCAATCGCGATAGTAGCCGACCGCGCGCTTGGTCCGGCCGACGATGCCACCGACGGCGCCCGCGATGAGGCCGAGGAGCAGGCCGACGAACGCCCCGAAGGCCGCGCCGGACGCCGCATCGGCGGCCTGGCCCGCCGCCTGGCGCGCCTGCTCGACCGCCTGGTCGTACTGCTGCTGGAACTGGTTCAGGCGCTGCTCCGCCTCGGCCTGGCTGATATTGGCCTGCGAGGCGATCAGCTGCACGGCGGCGCTGCGCTGCTGCGGCGTGGCATCCTGGCCGAGACCCTGGAAGATCTGCGACACGGCGGAACCGAGATCCTGCTGGCCGGTCGCCTGACGCGCCTCGTTGGCGGCCTGCTGGGCCTGATCCTGCACCTCGCCCGCCGCCTGCTGGGCCTGATCCTCGCCGCGGGCAAGAAGCTGGCGTGCCTGGTTCTGCAGCTCGGGCGGCAGCGCGTCGAGCGAGTTCGGCACGACGGCCTGCACAGCGGAGCCGAGCGACGACACGGTCGAGCCCAGCGCGCCGAACGTGCTCGTCACCAGCGCCGAAGCACCGCTGGTCAGGAGATACACGGCAACGAGCGTCGCGGTTGCCCAGGTGGTGATGCCGTGCAGGGCGGCATCGCGCTTGTTGACGCTGCCGGCGAAGCGAGCGGCTGCGAACGCGCCGAGGAAGGTCGCGATCAGGACGGTCAAGACCGCCCAAATCCCACCGACCGAGGTGAAGGTCGACAGGGCCGGATTATCGCCGCTGTTCTGCGGGTCCAGGGTTGCGAGGCCGATGCCGAGCCCAAGAAGCGCGAGCATCACCTGGAAGACCAGCGCAAGGATCGTCCCTGCGACGATGGCACCCCAGGAAATGCGCTTGAGCGGCGCAGCCGCGTATGCACTGCGATCGACGACATCGACCATCTTGATTTACTCCACCTATGACTCGACCGCTTGCCCAGCGGCGGTGTGATGTCCCTTCCGGCACGAAGCCGGTGGTTGGGACGTAAAATGGAGCGACCGGCTGGTTTTCCAGGGCGGGGACGACATGATTCCTGTCTTGCACGATCGATTTTCGCAAGATGCCGGAGGCAAGGTGACGTTGGGTGAACTGAGCGCGCGTTTGATGGCTGCCGATCCCGGACTCGTTCGGGTCCGGATGGCCTCGCGCGTCACGCTTACCGCCGCCCTGGTTCTGACTTGCCTGACCCTGATCTCCACCACCCTCGTGACGCTGACGCCGCCCGCCTTTTCCGCCGGCTTGCTCTTCGCCATTCAGGGGGTCGTCGCGATCCGGGACCCGTCGCCGGCCGGCCGCCTTCGCACGCGAGTCATCTCGGGTGCGGCAGGGTTCGCGATGCTGTCCCTCTGTGCCGTGCTGGTGTCGCAGCCGCGCCTCGTCGACGGCTTCTTCCTGGTCGTCGCGTTCGCGGCCGTGTACGCGCGCCGCTGGGGTCCGCGCTGGACCGCGGTCGGCATGTTCTCCTTCATGGCGAGCTTCGCCGGCGCCTACTTCCGACCCTCCCTCCCCGATATACCCGGCATCGCGCTGGCGATCGTCGTGACGGGAGCTGCCGCGTATCTGGTGCGCGAAGTGATCTTTCCCGATCGGCCGCTGGCGGACCTCCGCCGAGCCCTGACCAGCGTCGACCACCGCATCGGCCATGTCGGGACGCTGATCCGGGAGGGCGGGCGCAAGGGCTGGACGGAGCGAAGGCGGCGGAGCGTCCGCTCCGCGCATGACGGCGTGCGCGATGCGCTGGGCATGGTCGAGGCCATGCTGCCGGACGAGCCGCAACGCGGCGAGGCGTCGCCCTCGGCCGCTCCCTTGGCGATCGAACTGTTCGACCTCAATCTCGCACTGGAATCGGTGATCGACGAGGCGCTGTCGCAGGGCATCGGCGACGCGACGACGCGCCGTCACCTCGCCGAGAGCCTTCGACGTCTGGCGCGGCTGCGGCGGCGCCTTCGCCGGGCGGCCGCCGAACTCTCCGATGCGGATCTGGCAGACGGCGCCGCATCCATGCGCCCGCCTGCGGCCTCCGGAGGCAGGGCGCCCTTCTGGAAGGACGACGCGACGCGCCTGGCGCTCCAGGTGATGCTGGCCTGCGCCCTCGCCATGGCGGGCGGCATGTGGCTGTCCGCCGACCGCTGGTTCTGGGCGGTGCTGACGGCCTTTCTCGTCTTCACCAACGTCCAGTCGCGCGGCGATACGGCCGTTCGCGGTCTGGCGAGGGCCGGCGGCACGGCGGCCGGGATCGGAGTCGGCATGGTCGTGGCGACGCTCCTGCACGGCGCGGTCGCCGCGAGCCTCATCCTGTCGGCGGTGTGCGTTTTCCTGGCCTTCTTCTTCCTACAGGCGTCCTACGGAACGATGACCTTCTTCATGACGGTCACCCTGTCGCTGGTCTACGGCCTGCTCGGAAACTTCACCCCGGACCTCCTCGTCCTCCGCCTCGAGGAAACGGTGATCGGAACGGCCTCCGGCATCCTGGTCTCGTTTCTCGTCTTCCCCCAGCGGACGAGCGCCGCCACCGGCCGGGCCGCCGCGGCCTTCCTGAAGGATCTCGACCGGCTCATGGAGGTCGTGCGGGAGAGGCTCGACGGCAACGCCTCGGAATGGCGCATCTACGCCATTTCCCGCGCGCTCGACCGGCACCATGCCGCGATCCTGGCCGCCAGCCGTCCCCTCGGGCGGACCTGGGCATCGGGCCAGCGGCGCCGCTCGGCGCGCATCGGACGGCTGCGCTTCGCCGTGATCGGCCACTGGGCGCATCGGCTCGCGGCCGCCGCCATCGGACCGGTCGCGGACCAGGCCGCGCTGGAGCGCGAGCTCGGCCGTTGCCGCGAGGCGATCGCCGCGGTGTCGGCGGCCGACTTCTTCCAGCGTATGGCAACGCTGCCGCGCCGAGCTCCGGATCGGACGTCGGAGGACGTTGCGACCGCCGATGAACTCGACCCGGTTCTCGCGGTGCGGGCCATCACCCATACCCTGTCGCAGCTTCGGCCGGAGGCCGGTCCCGACGCTGGCGCCAGGCTGGGGCCGAAGGCGGGAAACACCTGAAACCGCTTCACAAACCGGCCGGGAACGTGGCATGGACGCATCACGGCCCGACTTTCCCTGCCACGCGCCGCGAATTCCCTGGCAACGTCGTCGTTCCGCCCTCTTTCTGACGGCTCCGTCCTGCGCATGCGCCTTGCCGAACCGACACTTCTGAAGGACCTTCGCCGCGTGACCTCGCTCCTCCTCGACCAGCGCCGCAGCCGTCTCCTCCCGATCCTCGGCGGGGCCGTTCTGCTTTCGCTCGCCGGCTGCCAGAGCGGCCCGACCCTCCAGGCCATCAGCATCGACCAGGCGCAGGGCTCGGCGGAGAACATCTCCTCGCTGACCGCCGCGGTGAACGCCGATCCGCGCAACCCGGAAGCCTACAACGTGCGCGGCATCGCCTACGGCCGCTCGGGCGACAACAAGCGGGCGATCGAGGATTTCACGACCGCGATCCAGCTTGATCCGAACTTCTACCAGGCCTACGCCAACCGGGCGCTGGTTCTGCGCCAGACCAACCAGAACGCCGAGGCCGTCGCCGACTACAACCAGGCGCTCAGGATCAACCCGAACTACGATTCCGCCTATATCGGCCGCGGCAACATCTACCGGGTCGCCGGCCGCAACCGCGAGGCGCTGGGCGACTTCCAGCGGGCCATCGACCTCAATACGACCGACCCGCGCGCCTATCACAACCGCGGCCTCCTGTATCAGCTCGACGGTCAGCACCGGCAGGCGATCGAGGACTTCGCGACCGCGATCTCCATGGACGCCAACGCGCCGGAGCCCTATTCCGGCCGCGCGGTCTCCTATCTCGCGCTCAACAACGTCGAGGACGCGGCGGACGACATCAACCGCGCCATCCAGCTCGACGGCAAGCGTGCCGAGTTCTGGGCGACGCAGGGGCTCGTCCTGGAAGCGCGCGGCGACCGGGCGAAGGCCTACCGCTCCTTCGCGCACGCCGCCTCGCTCGACCCGAACTACCAGCCGGCCAAGGACGGCGTGGCGCGCACGCGCGGCTCGGCCGGCGGCACCGGGGCCTGACGTTTCAGCCCGTCACCTTTCGTGACGGGCGCGGCAGGGCGCGGGCGGAAACCAATCGACATGGCATAGGGTTAACGCGGCATCCCAGCGTTAGCAGTCGAGTGACATGCCATGAAGAAGATCCTCCTCTCCGCCCTCGCGCTTGCCTCCGCCGCCGCCCTTCCCTCCGCCGCAGAAGCCGGGGTGAAGGTCGGAACGCTCGTCTGCAGGAGCCAGGGCACGATCAACCAGGTCGTGTCGTCCAGCGAGACGGTGCTCTGCAACTACATCCCGTTCGGCCGGACGCGCGCCAGCGAAACCTATGTGGGCACGCTCGACACCTATGGCGTCGATCTCGGCATCACCGGCCGCACGCTGATGACCTGGTCGGTGCTGGCGGCAAGCTTCGAGCCCGGTCAGCCGCGGTCGCTCGCGGGCCGCTATTTCGGCACGAGCGTCGATGCGTCCTTCGCGGTGGGCGTCGGGGCCAAGTCGCTGATCGGCGGCCCGGATCGCGGCTTCACCCTGCAGCCGACCAGCCTTCAGGTCCAGGAGGGCGTCAACGCGACGGTCGGCGTCGCGCGGCTGACGCTGGAGGAAGCCGAACCCGTGGCGGTGATCTACAAGCCGTAAGGGCGGATACGAAAAAGGCCCGCATGGATGTGCGGGCCTCTTTTTCGCGTTCGAGCGGTCGGACGTCAGTGATGCGTCTTCAGGTCCGGGCGATCGTGCTTCGCTTCGGTGGAACCGCCGAGAAGGTAGCTGGCGACGGCGAAGAAGATCACGGCGGCGAGCACGCTCATGATGATGCCCGCGCCCGCGATCAGGCCGGCCAGCATGCCGATCAGGATGGCGATCACCGCGATCGTCCCGTACTTCACCAGAGCCAGGAACCCCATATAGGTCCTGTCATGCTCGGCGTAGTCCATCGTGGTGCCCTTCCACTCGTAGCCCTGATCCTCGGCCATACGCTCTCATCCTCTCCGCCACGGCGTGTTTCGCTGCTGTTATACGGGAAGCCGGGCGGGTGACAATCGCCCGAACGCAACGCCCGTCATGAAAACGGGGCGCCGAAGCGCCCCGTTCCCCAGTGCTCTGAAGCCCCGCCGTCAGGCGGCCTGACGCTTCTCGTGGCGGCCTTCCTCGACCTCCTCGATGATCTTGGCGATGAAGGCCGGCAGATCGTTCGGGTTGCGCGAGGTGATTAGCGCCTGGTCCGTCACGACCTCCTCGTCGTGCCAGCGCCCGCCTGCGTTGACGACGTCCGTCTTGATCGACTTGAACGAGGTCACGTCGCGGCCCTTGATCACGTCGGCCTCGACCAGCAGCCAGGGCGCGTGGCAGATCGCCGCCAGCGTCTTCTTGGAATTGTAGAAGTCGCGCACGAAGGACACGACGCTCTCCTCGGCGCGCAGCTTGTCCGGATTGATCTGGCCGCCCGGCAGGACCAGCGCGTCGTAGTCGGACACGGAGACCTGCGACAGAACCTTGTCCACCGGCACGCTCTGGCCCCAGTCGGTCTCATCCCAGCCCTTGATCGAGCCTTCCTTCAGGGACACGACATGGACGGTGGCGCCGGCCGCGCGGAGCTTCTCCAGCGGCTGCATCAGTTCCGACTGTTCGAAGCCGTCGGTGGCGAGAATGGCGATCTTGGCGTCGCGGATGCTGGGCATCGGATGGTTTCCCTTCGGGTCACGGACATGCCGGATCCGAGACCGAAGCCTCGACGACCTGTCCGCCATTGATGATGTTCGGGTCACCAACGGAGGCCATGGGGAAGGGTTCCTGGTTCAGTCCTGGCTATCGGCTTCTCCGTCGATCGCATCGGACGCGTGCTTATAGGAAAATCCGGCGCGCATGAGCGCGGCGATGTCGCGGTCCCGACGCTCGGCACGGTCCCGCAGCCGGTGCGGTCCGAGGCGCCGGCGCTTGGCGAGCCGCCGGGCGGCCTCCGCCTCGTCCGTCTCGTCGCCGGCCAGGACGGTGGCCACCGTCTCGCGATCGACGCCCTTTTCCGCGAGCTTGGCGGCCGTCTGACGAAGGGAGGTGCCTCGGCGCCGCAGAGAGGCGAGACGCGCTTCGGCGAAGCTGCGGTCGTCAATCAGCTTGAGATCCACGAAGCGCGCCACAGTCTCCCCGATCAACGGCTCGAACTCGCCCGGCTCCTCCCCGCGCAGATGGGCACGCCGCATCACCTTTCGCTCCAGCACGCGGCGCAGGTTCGCTTCCGTCGAGGCGTAGCGTTCGAGGTAATGGCTCGCCGCCCGGAACAGCCATTCGCGGGTGATCGGGCGGGCGGTGCGGGCGTTGGAACTGTCGGTGTCTCGCATGGCGGGAACTTAAGTCGCCGGCCGCCCGAGGTCACCGCCCGCGAACAGCAAAACGGCCCCGTAAGAGGCCGCCGAGCTTTTCCGAAAAGAGAAGGGGGTTCAGGCCGCGGCGGCGGCCGCCTCGAAGGAGCCGCTCTCGCGGATCACCGTGGCCGCGTCCACGTCGTGGCCGAGGATGCCGATCTCGTAGGCGATGGTCGCCGCTTCGGTGCGGGCGCGCTCGATGCCCGGCACGAGGTCCTCGCCGAGGTTGAACAGCGTGCCGCCGTGCAGGAAGGGCGCCTCGTAGGCCGCGCGCAGCACGAGGCCGACCTCGAGCCGCGCGGTGTCGGAGCGCGCGATCATGCCCTCGATGCTGCGTGCGACGCGGCTCGGGATGGTGGTGACGGCGCTGGCGACGAACGCCCAGTCGCGGCCGCGACGGCCCTTGTCGGCCTCCGTGGCGAGCAGGCGGTCGGTGGCCAGCGCGGCATAGGCCGAAAGCGGCGAGAAGCGGACGGGGATCAGCGCGCGGTCGGACAGGCGGGCGCCGGCGCGGATCATCTCGGCATTGTCGCCGGCATCGATGATGGCGAGGTCGCCGCGGCGGCGGGCGGCGCGCACAACGCGCTCCAGCGTGATCTCGTCGTCGGCCACCTCGACCGTGCAGAGGGACGGGCAGCCCGGCTTGGCCGCCCAGTCCACGAGGTCCTTGTCGCGCCCGGCATCGACCAGCACGACGGGAATGTCGGCCGCGGCGGCGACGCCGGCGAGCGTCAGGGCGAGCGTGGTGGAACCGGAAGTCTTGAGCGAGCCGATCGAGAGGACGGGCGTCATGGCATTTCCTTCTGGAAGCATCGGGCCGCCCCTTTCGGAAACGCCCCACGCACCCGATCTGGTGGGCGGTGTTCGATGCCGACAGTAAATCGCGTGCTGCTTGACCGGGCCTTGCGGTGCGGCAAACGCAGGTTTAGCGGAAGGCGAACCATCCCTGCCCCGACGAGGACTGTTCCCGTGCCCGACGCGCCCACCCTGATCGCGGTCCCCGCCGATACCCGTCGGTTCGAGAACTACGAATGGCATGCCGCCCCGTCCACCTATCTCGCGGCCATTTCGAGCGCCGCCGGCGGTGTGCCGATCATCGTACCCGCGCTTCTGGACGAGGCCGCGATCGGAACCGTGCTCGACCGGGTGGACGGGGTCCTGATCACGGGATCGGCCTCCAACGTCCATCCCGGTCGCTACGGCGTCGAGCCGACCGCCGCGCACGAGCCCTTCGATCCGGCACGTGACCGGCTGACCGAGGCGCTGATCCGGTTGGCGCTCCAGCGCGACATCCCGCTTCTTGCGATCTGCCGGGGCCACCAGGAGCTTAACGTGGCGCTGGGCGGATCGCTGGCCACCGAGATCCAGGAATTCGACGGACGCATGGACCACCGCGCTCCGACGCATCCCGAACAGGACGCGCGCTTCGCGCTGCGCCACCCCGTGTCCGTCGAGCCCGGCGGGCGGCTGGCGGCGATCGTCGGCGACGGCGCGGTGGAGGTGAACTCCCTGCACCGGCAGGCGATCGACCGCCTGGCCAACGGCCTCAGCGTCGAGGCGCGCGCGCCCGACGGGACGGTCGAAGCGGTGTCGGTTTCGGGCGCGAAGGGCTTTGCCCTTGGGCTCCAGTGGCATCCGGAATACTGGGCGAGTTCGGACCCCGCCTCGCGCGCGATCTTCGAGGCCTTCGGCGACGCCTGCCGGCAGTATCGCGACGCGCGCTAGCGCGGCAGCGAAGCCAGGAAAAGGCCGAGCCCGACCGCCATCAGAAGCATCGCGCCGGCCACTTCCAGGCCGGCGCGCAGCCCCCGCCCCCAGCCTCCGATCCGCCCCGCCAGAAGCGCCAGCCCCTTGCCGGAGACGGCCAGCGCCGCAATGGCCGAGACCGTGATGGCGGTGCCGAGCGCCATGGCCAGAACCGAAAGGCCGCCCGCGCCGTAGAGCCCGTTCATCAGGGCGAAGGTCAGAACCACGATGGCGCCCGAGCAGGGCCGGAGGCCGATCGCGACGACGGTCGCGAGCGCCGTGCGCCAGGAGAAGGACGGCCCCTGAAGGTCACGCGCCGCCAGGATATGCGGCCGGCCGCAGTCGCAGGCGTCGCCTGCCGGATCGTCGCAGATCTCGGCGCCATAGCCGCCCGACGCACGTAACGTGGTGGGCTGCGTTGGAACTTGCGTGAACGTGCCCCGTCCGGCGAAGGCGAGGCCGTTGCGCGGCGCGGGGGCCAGGGCGCGGGCGCGCGAAACGGTCCAGCGCAGGAGCGGCCACCCCTTGCGCAGGAGAAGCCATGCGCCGACCAGCGCGATCATGGCATAGGAACCAAGCTCCAGCCCGAAGGCGAGGTCGGTCATCGACAGGCTCGCCCCGCGCAGCACGAACCAGCCCAGCGCGACGACCACCAAAGCCGACAGCGCCTGGACCAGCGCCGCGGCGAAGGACAGGACGACGCCTCGCCTGAGCGCCACCTCGTTGGCCAGCATGTAGGACGAGAGCACGGCCTTGCCGTGTCCCGGCCCCGCCGCGTGGAACACGCCGTAGACGAAGGAGAGGCCCGCGAGCCAAAGGAACCCGCCCTGCCCGTCGCGCAACGCCACGAGGGCCTGGCGCAGTTCCACGAAGAACTGGCGCTGGACGGCGAGGATCTCCGCGAACAACCCGGCGAACGGGCCGGACGGCGCGCTCGTCACCTCGGCATTTCCGATGCCGAGCGAGGACTGGGCATGCGCCGCGGCGGCCGTGACGAGAAGCAGCGCGGCGGCCGCGCCGAGGCGCGTCAGCCGGCCTTGCACGAGACGTCCACCCGTGTGGCCAGAAGCTGCGAGAAGTTCACGCCGTCCTCGGGAATGGACTGGCCGGGCTTGAGCATCGACACCGAATTCATCCACTCGCTGGCGTCCTCGTCCGGATCGGGCCGCGTATAGGCCTTGGTGCAGGTCTTGGGCAGGTCGAGGAGCTGGAAGGCGTTTTCGTCGGCGAAGTCGAAGGCGACGAAATAGGACTCGTCATAGACGGAGAAGGTGACGGGCGCGGCCTTCAGGTCCACGGGCTCGGTGGGCTTCATCTCGAAGAACAGGAGGAGCTGCCCGTGGTCGAACAGACCACGGATGTCGGCGGGAGGCGTCAGCTTGAGGTCGCGATTGCCGATGCTGACGAACGTGTAGAAGTCCCATTCGGCGATCGACTGGCGCACCGTCTCGGCCACGGCCTGGACCTCGTCGTCGTCCAAGGTGCCGTTGCCGTTCTTGTCGAAGTCCACGACGACGCTGGATGAGAACAGCTCGTCGAAGCGCCAGATGTTGCGGACCGAGGAGAGCATGCCGTCGGCGGTGCCGACGATCTCCATGCGCGAATCGGCGAAGACGTGGGGGTGGGCGGACGCCGGCAGGCACGCCGCCAGAAGCGCGGCGGCGCAGGTTCCGGTCAGGATGGAAGGTCGCCGCATGCTCGTCCCCGGTTCGCTCTCGACCGGGAACGACGCTTAAACCAAGGCGAAAGTGCGGAGAAGGGCTCCGAGCCTCACTGGAGGACGACGACCCGCGCGCCGACATGGACGCGCTCGAAGAGGTCCATCACGTCGTCGTTGCGCATGCGGAAACAGCCGGCGGAGGCCGCGGAGCCGATGGAGTTCGGCGAATTGGTGCCGTGGATGCGATAGGTGCCCCAGCCTAGATTCATGGCACGCTTGCCGAGCGGGTTGTTCGGCCCCGGCCCCATGGAGGCGGGCAGGCTCGGCTTCTTCTCGCGCATGGAGGGCGTCGGCACCCAGGTCGGGTTGAGACGCTTCTTGGACACCCAGCTCGTGCCGAACCACTGCTCGCTCGGCTTGCCGACGGCGATGTCGTACTGAAGGGCCGTGTCTTCGCCCGTGACGAGGAAGAGCTGGCGCGCGCCTGTCATCACCACGATCGTGCCGGGTTCGTAGTCGCCGATGAACACCGTTTCGCGCGCCTGAACGCCGGCATGGGCCATCGATCCGGCCCCGAGGAACAGGGCGGCGGCGAGAAGCTTGGTGATCGGACGCATGCGGACCCTCGGCATTCTGGATGATGCCGGGATCCCTTGCGTCAGGCGGCGGCGCTGATGTCCCGGCCCGGGTTATTCTTACGGAACCAGGTTGCCAAGAAGTCAACGAAGACGCGCGTTCTCGCGGGAAGATGGCGACGGTGCGGAAACACCGCATAGATCCCGGCGTCCTTCGGGACGAAGTCGTCGAGCACCGAAACAAGCCGCCCCGCGGTGATCTCCGGCCGCGCGACGAACTCGGGCAGCATGGCGATGCCGAGCCCTGCGAGCGTCGCCGCCCGGACCGTGTAGGGCGAGTTCGCGGAGAACCGTCCCGAAACGCTGATCGGGATGGGGTCGCCCGTCTTCGGATCCTTGAAGGTCCAGTTGTAGAGGACCTTGGCGTTGGAATCGATCACGGCCGGCATGCGCGAGATCTGGCTCGGATGGGTCGGCGTGCCGTGGGCGGCCAGGAATTCCGGCGTCGCGCAGATGGTGAAGTCGAGCGAGCCGAGGCGCCGGGCGATCATCGCGGAATCGGTCAGCCGCGTCATGCGGATAGCGACGTCGAAATTCTCCTCCAGGAGATTGACGAAGCTGTCGTTGAGATGGAGATCGAGCGAGATGTCCGGGTGCGCGGCCGAGAACTCCACGAGGCTGAGGCCGAGTTCGGCGTCACCGAACGTCCGCGCGGCCGTCACGCGCAGGGTGCCCTTGGCCTCGCCCGTCGCCTCCCGCGCTTCCTCGTTGAGGGTCTCGAGGTCGGCCAGGATCGCCGAGGCGCGCGAGACGTAGACCTCGCCCGCCGCCGTCAGCGCGACCTGCCGCGTCGTCCGATTGACGAGAAGGACGCCGAGTTCGTCCTCCAGCTCGCGCACGTACTTCGATAGAAGCGCCTTGGATCGGCCGGTCTTGCGCGCGGCCGCCGAGAAGCCCTCGTTCTCCACCACGGCAAGAAAGGCGCGCATGCGGGTCAGGGTGTCCATCGGCATATCTTTCGTGTGCGAAGCTGACCGGTGTTGCCGTCTGACGACATGATGGACCGAAGTCCAGCGCAATTTCAAAAACCGCCGCGAGGGGCATTTTTTCTGTTGTGTATGACAGACGCCCTGCCTATATCCCGCCTTGCCCAATGTCGCACGTGCCTGTGGGCGTCCCCCGGACCTTCGAATGCGGAGATCACCGGGTCGGTCACTGGAGTTCGTCTCCAGGTCGGTTTCGCTGCTGGCGAAATCGTGGACGCCTTGAAGCAACGACGGTGAGGGCCTTTCTGGTCTCTCCTGGTCTCCATAGCCGGGAATACTGCAGAGGCACACCTTCCTTGCCCGAAGTGCGGCGAGCGTAGCTCTCCAATCCACGGCAGACTCTTCGGATCTTATGTCGGCTTCTCGCCGTCGTCGGGTCCGCATATGTCGCGTTTCGCGTTCGCTTCATGGGCGGGGTCTCCATCGGCCGCTCGTGGGAACGAATGCGTGCGCTCCTCGTCAACCTCATGGTTAACCGGAGCTTCCGATGGCTACGCAGCGCATTCTCGACTTCATCGCCACCCGCCGTCCCGCCGGCCCCTGCCTCGTGGTCGATCTCGACATCGTCGAGGACAATTTCCGCGCGTTCCGCAAGGCGCTGCCGGACAGCTCCATCTTCTATGCCGTGAAGGCCAATCCCGCGCCGGAGATCCTGCGTCTCCTGGCCTCGCTGGGCTCGTCCTTCGACTGCGCCTCCGTCGCCGAGATCGAGATGGCGCTGGACGCCGGCGCGACGCCGAACCGCATCTCCTTCGGCAACACGATCAAGAAGGAGCGCGACGTGGCGGCCGCCCACGCGCTCGGCGTGTCGCTCTTCGCCGTCGACTGCGTCGAGGAGGTCGAGAAGGTGGCCCGCGCCGCGCCCGGCGCACGCGTCTTCTGCCGCGTCCTGACGGACGGCGAGGGTGCCGAGTGGCCGCTGTCGCGCAAGTTCGGCTGCGTGCCGGCGATGGCGATCGACGTCCTGACCCACGCCCGCGACCTCGGCCTCGTCGCCACCGGCGTCTCGTTCCATGTCGGTTCGCAGCAGTGCGACACCGAGGCCTGGGACAAGGCGCTGGCGGACGCCGCCATGGTCTTCGGCCAGCTTGCCGAGCGCGGCATCGTGCTGACGCTCGTCAACATGGGCGGCGGCTTCCCGACGCGCTACCTGAAGGACGTGCCGTCGGCCCAGGCCTATGGCCGCTCGATCTTCGCGGCGCTGCGACGCCACTTCGGAAACAAGATCCCGGAGACGATCATCGAGCCGGGCCGCGGCATGGTCGGCGACGCGGGCGTCATCAAAGCCGAGGTCGTTCTGGTCTCGAAGAAGTCGGTCGAGGACAAGAACCGCTGGGTCTATCTCGACATCGGCAAGTTCGGCGGTCTCGCCGAGACGATGGACGAGGCGATCCGCTATCCGATCGTGACGGCGCGCGACCACGACCGCATGGAGCCCTGCGTCATCGCCGGGCCGACCTGCGACTCGGCCGACGTGCTCTACGAGAAGACCCCCTACCCGCTGCCGATCTCGCTGACGGTGGGCGACGAGGTTCTGATCGAGGGCACCGGTGCCTACACGACGACCTATTCGGCCGTCGCCTTCAACGGGTTCGAGCCGCTCCGCTCCTACGTCATCTGACGGCGGGCCGCCCGTCCCATCCTGAACATCCGTCCCGGCGCGCCCGCGTGCCGGGAGGCCCGTCGCCGGCGCTCCTCCATCGGAGCGCCGCGCTCTCGCTCGTCCCCATGCCCGGAGGATGAACGCCGATGTTCGCGCGCTCGCAACTCTTTGCCGACCTCCCCTTTCTGCCGCCCGCCTTCGCGCTGCGTGCCGAGACCGCCTCGGACGAGGCCGCGCGCGAGGCGCTGCTCGACGCCGCCATGGGTCCCAACCGGCGCCGCAAGTCGTCGGAGGCGATCCGCCGCGACCGCCTTCCCGCCGAAGGCCTGTCGCTGGTGGTCGAATCGGATCAGGGCGAGCTCCTGGGCACCGTGCGCCTCTGGAACGTCTCGGCCGGCACGCGCGCGGGCGAGGATGTGCCGGCGCTGCTGCTCGGGCCGCTCGCCGTCTCCGCGCGCTGCGAGGGGCTCGGCATCGGATCGGCATTGATGCGCCGGGCGATCGCCGAAAGCCGCTGGCGCGGGCACGGCGCCATCGTGCTGGTGGGCGACGCCCCGTATTACGAGCGCTTCGGCTTCTCGGCCGAGGCGGCCGCTCGCCTGTCGATGCCCGGCCCGTTCGAACGCCACCGCCTTCTGGGGCTCACGCTCCGCGACGACGTCCTGGCCGGCGCGTCGGGACTGATCGTGCCGACGGGGCGGCCGGCGGAAATCCCGTCCGCTGGCTGACGCCGGGACCGTAAGGCAGGCGTTTATTGTTCCCTGACCGACCTTTGCCTTTGCCCCCGGCACGCGAACGTGCTTCACGTGATCCGGGGGCTCAGACATGGCCGTCGGCGCTTCGGTCCGGCGGTCTTCAAGATGGCATGGCGTGGAACTGGAAATGACGGGGGACGCGGCGGCCCGACTGGCTGCAGCCGAAAGCAGAATCGCTGAATTGACGCTCGAGAACGAGCGTCTCCGGTCCCCGGACACACCGGCACCCGAGGAGGGTTCGACAGCGGCACTTCCGTTAGCCGTCTACGAAACACTGACCGCCAACGTCGCAGACTATGCCCTGGTCGCAACCGACCTCCTCGGGCGGATCACCCTCTGGAACAAGGCGGCCGCCGACGTCTTCGGCTGGCCGCAGGACCGTATGATCGGGCGACCGATCGCCGACCTCTTCACCCCCGAGGATCGCGCCGCCGGGCTCGCGGAAGAGGAGATGGCGACGGCGACGCGCGAAGGGCGCGCCACCGACAACCGCTGGCTCCTGCGCAGGGACGGCGAAACCTTCTTCGCCCGGGGCGAACTCGTGCCGCTGCGCGACGCGGGCGGTCGGCAGATCGGCTTCCTGAAGATCCTGCGCGACAGGACGGACGAGGAGGTTTCCCGGCTGGAACTGGCCGCGAGCCGGGAGCGGCTTCAGTTCGCCCTCGACGCCTCGGCACTGGTCGGGACTTGGGACTGGATCCTGCCGGATGACATCATCTATGCCGACGCGCGCTTTGCGGCGCTCTACGGCGTGGACGAGGCCCTCGCTGCGTCGGGGCTTCCGATCGAGACCTATCTCCACGGCATCCACCCCGAGGATCGAGCCCATGCCGGCGCGGCCATCCAGGAAGCGCTGGCGACGGGCGGCGATTTCTCCGCCGACTACCGCACGATCGGCAGCGACGGCACGGTGCGCTGGCTCCACGCGCGCGGCCGCTGCTTCCTCAACGATGCCGGACGACCCGTGCGCTTTCCCGGCGCGGTGGTGGACGTCACGCGCGACAAGCTGCGCGAGCGCCGCCAGGACGCGCTCCTGCGCCTCGGTGACGAAGGCGGTTTCGGCGAGGCGATCGACTATACGCTGAAGGCCCTGAACCTCCTCGGAGAGACGCTGGAGATCGGACGCGTCGGCTATGCCACGGTCGATCCGACGGAAACCTATGCGACGATCCTCGGCGAGTGGACGGCGCCGGGGCTCACCCCCCTCACCGGCCGCAAGCGGATCGGCGATTTCGGCAGCTCCCTCGTCAAGGCGCTGCAGGCCGGCATGACCGTGGTCGAGGACGTGCGGACCGATCCGATCACCCGGGACGGCGCGGCGGCGTGGGAGGCGATCGGCTCATTGTCGATGATCAACCTCGTCGTGCGTGAAGGAAGCCGGCTCCAGGTCATCCTCTACCTCCACCACACTGCGCCGCGCGTCTGGACCGAGGACGAGATCGGCTTCATTCGGGAAGTGCTGAACCGTGCCTGGACCTATTCCCGACGTCGTCTGGCCGAGCGCTCGCTGATCGAGGCGGAGACCCGCCTGCGCCTCGCCCACGAGGCGGCGGAGATGGGCAGTTTCGACTACGATCTCCAGACCGGCGAGATGGTATGCGACGCCCGTTGCCGCGCGATCTTCGGCATCGGCGACGAGGCGACCGTCACCTATTCGGGGACGCTTCGCCCGCAGATCCATCCGGAGGACCGGGAGCGTGTCGAGGCGGCCGCGCGCAAGGCGATGGAGCCGGACAGCGACGGCAGCTTCGACCTCGTGTTCCGCACGGTCGGGGGCGACGACGGGGGATCGCGCGTCGTCCATGCCAACGGGCGCTGCGTGAGCAGCGACGGCGTGCCGGTTCGGATCGTCTGCGCCGTGCGCGACGTGACGGATGCCAAGGAAGCCGAGGAGCGGCAGACCCTGCTGACGCGCGAGCTTCAGCACCGGGTCAAGAACACGCTCGCCATGGTCAACGCGCTGGCGAACCAGACGCTTCGGCGGGCCGCGACCGCGCAGGAAGGCCTCGCGGCCTTTTCCGCCCGGCTGATGGCCCTCAGCCATGCCCACGACATCCTGACACAGACGAGCTGGACCAGCGCGCCCATCGAGGCCATCGTCTCGCAGGCGCTCGCCACGCATGGCGGCGAGGACGAGCGCATCGCCTGGTCCGGCCCCGACCTGCGCCTGACGGCCCGTCAGAGTCTGGCCCTCGCGCTCGCCCTGCACGAGCTGGCGACCAACGCCGCGAAGTACGGCGCCCTGTCCAACGAGACCGGGCAGGTGCGGATCGGCTGGCAGGTGGCGCGCGGCGAGGGCTGCGAGACGATACGGTTCGAATGGCGCGAAAGCGGCGGCCCGCCGGTGGTCGCGCCCGAGCGCAAGGGGTTCGGATCGCGTCTGATCGAGCAGTCGCTCGCCGCCGAGTTCGGCGGCGAGGTGGTCGTCACCTACGACCCAGCCGGCCTCGTCTGCACCATCGAGGCCGATCTCCAGCTCGATCCGGAGGACAGCGTCCTCCCCTCCGGTCTCGGCGACGCCTGACCCGTCAGCCGGCGATGTCGATCACGCCGGCCTCGCCGCTTTCCGATCCGAAGGCCAGGAACCGGCCCTTGGAATCCCAGCCGAGCGTGCGCACCGGGCCGCTGCCGCCGCGGCGGAGCAGAGCCTCCTTGGCGTCGGAGAAGCGAACGGCCAGGATCATGCCGTCGGCATAGCCGATCGCCACCACGTCGTCCGCCGGGTGGCAGGCGACGGAGACGACGCTGGTATCGCCGCGAGTGCCGAGTTCCAGCGGGGCCTTGCCCATCGGGCCGTCCTTGCCCGTGAAGGGCCAGAGGATGGCGGCGGGCGCGCCGGAGGTCGCGAGGAACTTGCCCTTGGCCGACCAAGACAGGCTCTTCACCTTGGCCGGATAGCCCGTCATGCGCATATGCTTGCCATCGTCGAGGCGCCAGCCGTGCAGCGCGTTCTCCTGCATCACGGAGACCAGGAAGCGCCCATCGGGCGAGAAGGTGACGCCGGTATGGGCGCCCTTCCATTCCAGTTCCTGCGCCTTGGCGTCGGTGCCGGCGAAGAAGAGCGAGGCGCCGTCGTAGCGCGCGGTTGCGATCCGCAGCCCCTTCGGCGCGAAGGCGATGTCCTCCACCGTGCGCCCGTGAGCGAACTCGCGGACCTCGCCCTTCGCATCGCGCACGAAGGCCGCCCGCCCCACGGCATAACCGACCGCGCCGCCGGGGCCGCCCGCGACGGCCGAGATCCACTTGCGCCCCGCCGAGGCGAGTTCGGCGGACTGCCGGTCCGGCGTCGTGGCGACGACCCGGCCGTCCTCGCCGCCGGACAGGAGCCGGGCCGAGAACGGGTCGAGCCGGGCGGACAGGAGCCCGCCCTTGTGCGCCTCGATCGCGGTTTCGCCCCCTGCGGGGAAGCGGATCGTGCCGTCCGACAGGGCGAAGACCGGTTCGTCCTTCAGGAAGGCGGCCGTCTCGACGTAGCCGTCGAACGAGTATGGGGCGATCTGCGGCATCAGGCGGGCGCGGCCTCGCGGGTCTTGGCCGCACAGGACCGGAACTCAGCCTCCAGACGCTCGGCGTCGAGCTCGCGCCCGATGAAGACGAGCCGGCTCTCGCGCGCCTCGTCCTCGCGCCAGGGTCGCTGATGGTCGCCCTCGATGATCATGTGGACGCCCTGGACGACGTAGCGGTCGGGATCGCCCTTGAAGGCGAGGATACCCTTGAGGCGCAGGATGTTCGGCCCTTCGGTCTGGGTCAGGTTCTGGATCCAGGGGAAGAAGCGGTTCTGGTCCAGCTCGCCGCCGCGCAGCGAGACCGAGGTCACGGTCACGTCGTGGATCGGGGCGACCGCGCCGTGGGCGTGGTGGTGGTGGTCGTGGTCGTGGTCGTGATGATGGTGGTCGTGTCCATGATCGTGATGGTGGTGATCATGGCCGTGATGGTGGGGATGGTCGTGGTCGCAGTCCGGCCCGCAGACATGGTCGTCGTGCGCGTGGGCCGCCTCTTCGAGGAAGTGCGGCTCCTGGTCGAGCACGCGCTTCAGGTCGAAGGCGCCCTGCCCGAGCACCCGGTCGAGACGGATGGCCGAGCGCTCGGTGCGGTGGATCACGGCAGACGGGTTGATGGCCCGCACGGTCGCCTCGACGCGCGCGAGTTCCTCGGCGCTGACGAGGTCGGTCTTGTTGAGAAGCACGACGTCGGCAAAGGCGATCTGGTCCTCGGCCTCGCGCGAATCCTTCAGCCGCAGGCCGATGTGCTTGGCGTCCACCAGCGCGACCACGGCGTCGAGGCGCGTCTTGGAGCGCACGTCGTCGTCCATGAAGAAGGTCTGCGCCACCGGCACCGGGTCGGCGAGGCCCGTGGTCTCGACGATGATCGCGTCGAAGCGGCCGGTGCGCTTGGTCAGGTTCTCCACGACACGCACGAGGTCGCCGCGCACGGTGCAGCAGATGCAGCCGTTGTTCATCTCGTAGATCTCTTCGTCGGTCTCGACGATGAGGTCGTTGTCGATGCCGATCTCGCCGAACTCGTTGACGATCACGGCGTAGCGCTTGCCGTGGTCCTCGGTGAGGATGCGGTTGAGCAGCGTCGTCTTGCCGGAGCCGAGATAGCCGGTGAGAACGGTGACGGGAATCTGGCCCTCGGTCGGGCGGGACGTGTCGGACATCGGGATGCCTCCTTGCCTGGAGCGCCCGATATAGGCCCGTCCTATCCGTTTTGCACGGGTGAAGGCGGCCAATCCACCGCCGCCACGTCCTCCAGGAACTCGACGAAGCGCCCCGCCTGATGCTGCAGGATCGCCCGGCCCATGTCCGCCGTTCCGAGGCGCGCGTCACCCACGGTTCCGACCGGGTTGAGGTCCTCGGCGGCCCAGGCGAATCCGAGCCGACCGTGCGCGCGCAGGTGGTGCCGCTCGGCGACGAGGCGGGACTGGAGCGAGGGCTGATCGAGGACATGCTCCCGTCGCACGAGGTCCGGGCGGATGTGCAGCATCAGCGCCGTCTCCACCGCGCCGCCGTGAATACCGACGGCCACCTCGTCCTCCGGCAGGAGACCGGGCGGCAAGCCGAAGCGGTTCCAGGCGGCGCTGGCGCACAGGAGGCCGCGCCGGCGGCGAAGGTCGAGCGCGGCGGCCTCCACCGCCTGCGTGTTGCCACCGTGCGAGGACACGATCGCCAAGCGGGCGAAGCCCGCGCCGGCGACGCCCTCGCCCAGCCGGACGATCGTCTCCGTCGCCACGCGCCAGCCGAGCGACAGCGTGCCGGGAAAGGCGAGGTGTTCGTCCGATGCGCCGATCCGCAGAACCGGGAGGAACACGGCCTCGAAGGCCGCCGGCAGCCGGGCGATCGCCTCGGCCACCATCGCGTCGGCGATCATGGCGTCCGTGCCGAGCGGAAGGTGCGCGCCATGCTGCTCCACGGCGGCGACCGGCAGGACGGCGACGGCCCGGCCAAGATCGCCCCGGCGCGCACGCAGCTCGGCACTGGTCACGTCCTCGAATCGGCGCGCGAGTGGCATCGGCCCTGTCTCCTCAAGCTGCGAGGCTTGTAGATGCCCCAGGGGAATGGTGAAAGGGATGCGGCGTGGACATGACCGGGCGGCCCGGTCATCCTCGCGTTTCCGTTCGGGTGGTCGGTCATGGGCGAGCGCAAGAAGATCAAGGGATCGGCGGTGAGCGTGCAGCTTACCCTGACGGCGCGCGCCCTGCGCAACGCCTTGTCGCACGAGTTGGCGGCGCGCGGCCTCTATCCCGGGCAGGACGCGGTGCTCCTCGCCATTGCCACCGAGGCGGACGGCATCTCGCTGCGCGACCTCGCGGAGCGGCTGAGCGTGCGGCCGCCCACCGTCACCAAGACCATGGCGCGCCTCTCCGCCCAGGGGATCGTCGAGCGCCGCCCTTCGCGCGCCGACGCGCGTCAGAACTTCGTCCATCTCACCGAAAAGGGCGAGGGCCTCGTGGACGAGGTGCGCGCCGCCCGCGCGGGCCTGGAAAAACGGGCGCTGAAGGGCGTGAAGGCCAAGGACGCCCGCAGGCTGCGAAAGCTCCTGCGCCGCATCGAGCGCAACGTCGCCGCCGAGGGCGCGGACGGCGCCACCGGCGAGATCGACGATTGACCGCCTCCGGTTGCGTCGGGCAGGGCCAGTCCTTACACCCGGAGGATCGAACGTCTCGGATGGACATGGAACGGCACTAGGTGGCGCAGAAGGTCAAATTGTCGACGATCGCCGAGCGGCTCGGCCTGTCCACGGCCACCGTCTCGCTGGCGCTGCGCGACAGTCCGCTCGTCGCCGAGGTGACGCGCGAGCGCATCAAGGAAGAGGCCCGCACCTCCGGCTATATTTACAACCGCCGGGCGGCGAGCCTTCGGACCTCCAAGTCCGGCATCGTCGGCGTCTGCGTCCACGACATCATGAACCCGTTCTATGGCGAGATCCTGAAGGCGATCGAGGACGAACTCGACCGCCACCGCCAGACCTTCGTTCTCTGCAACCACTACGACGACCTGTCGAAGCAGCGCTCGTTCCTGGACACGATGCTCCAGCTCGGCGCGGACGGGCTGATCATGTCGCCCGCCATCGGCACGCCTGCCTCCGACATCCGCCTCGCCGAGGACAACGACCTTCCCGTCGCGCTGATCGCGCGCACGGTGGAGGGCTCGGGCGTCGCCTCGTTTCGCGGCGACGACGCCTACGGCATGTCGCTCGTGGTGCGCCACCTGATCGACGAAGGTCATCAGAGGATCGCGCTCGTCGGCGGCACGGACCAGACCTCCACCGGACGCGACCGCGCGCAAGGCTATCGCGACGCGCTGGAGGCGGCCGGCATTCCCTTCCGGCCGGACTGGTGGATCAAGGGGGCGCGCTCGCGCCACCAGGGCTTCGATGCCGCAGCCGACTTCCTATCGCTACCGGACCGGCCAAGCGCCGTCGTGTGCTTTTCCGATCTCGTCGCGCTCGGCCTGATGTACGGCCTGTCGCGCGCGGGCGTCCGGCCGGGCGTCGATATCGCCGTCTGCGGCTACGACGACATCGACGAGGCGGCGATCGCCATGCCCCCGCTCACCACCGTCGCCAACGGCCAAGCCGAGGTCGGCCACCGTGCGGCCGGTGCCCTGCTGGCGCGGCTGGGCGGCGAACCCGCCGAGGAGCGGCTGGAGCTGATCCGTCCCGAACTTCGCGTGCGCCAGTCCAGCCTTCTGAGGCCGGCCACATCTCCATCCCAATAAAGCGAGCGTTCCCTTGTCCTCATCCAGCGACGTCACCGTTCTTGTCTTCGGCCCCTACAACGGCGACGGCATCGCCGAACTGGAACGGCGCTTCACGGTGCGCCACCTGAAGACGCGCGATATCGCGGAACTGCCCGAGGCCGAGCGCGGCGGCATCCGGGCCGTGGCCGTCGCCGGTCGCATTCCCAACGCCGCGATCGACGCACTGCCGAACCTCGAGATCATCGGCCATTTCGGGGTCGGCTACGACGGCGTCGACGCCGGCCATGCCGCTTCGCGGGGGGTCGCCGTCACCAATACGCCCGACGTCCTCACGGAAGAAGTCGCCGACACGACGCTCGGCCTGCTGCTGATGACGGTTCGCGAACTCGGTCTTGCCGAAGCCTATGCGCGCGCCGGCCGCTGGGAAGCGGAAGGCCCCTACCCGCTCACGCGCTTCAGCCTGCGCGGCAAGACCGCCGGCATCATGGGTCTCGGGCGCATCGGCCTTGCCATCGCCGAGAGGCTGGAAGCCTTCGGGCTCGAGGTCGCCTATCACAACCGCTCGCGGCGCAGCGACGTGGCCTATGCCTATCACGACACGCTGGAAGGCCTTGCGAAGGCGGTGGACATCCTGATCGTCGCCGCGCCCGGCGGGCCGTCCACGGACAAGGCGGTGAACGAAGGTGTGCTGACGGCGCTCGGCGCCGAGGGAATCTTCATCAACATCGGGCGCGGCTCCACCGTGGACGAGCCGGCGCTGATCGACGCCTTGAAGAACGGCACGATCGCGCGCGCGGGCCTCGACGTCTTCGCCGACGAGCCGCGCATTCCGGCAGACCTCATGGCCCTGCCGAACGCCACGCTGCTGCCGCACGTCGCCTCGGCTTCGCGCGATACACGCCGCGCCATGGGCGATCTCGTCGCCGACAACCTGTCGGCGTGGTTCGCGGGCGAACCGCTGCCGACGCCCGTGCCGGAAAGCGAAGCGGCGGGCCTGTCCCGCGCCAAGGCTTCGTGATCGGCGGGCGCCGCCTCCGCCCTTTTCCGTGATCCAGCCACGGGTTATGCTGCGCTGCGATAATCCGTGACAGAACCCATATCCTGGGGGACGGTCCATGTCCGCTCTCCGGCTCGATACGCGTCGCGACCTCCGGCTCGCGGCGTTGGCAGCCTTGTTCATTCTTGGCCCGGCATTCCTGTCCGGGCCCCCAGCCTCCGCCGCGCCGCTGGACGCTGCGCTGCGCACGGCGAGCGACCTCGCCCTTGCCGCCGGTGCCCGGCTCAACGCACGGATCGAGGACGTGCGCGATCCCGGCATCACCGCGATGTCCGGCGTCGATCTCGCTCTGCGCATCGAACGAGCCGAGGCGGACCGTACGCTGGACCCGTTTCTCCTCGGACCCGAACCGGATCTGCCCACCCTCTTCTGGGACAACGACTTCGACTGGCGCCCGGTCCCTGCCGCCGAGCTGGAGGTCAAGCGCAAGACTGCGAGCGACGGGACTGGCGACCTGTGGGGCTCGGGAACCGTTGAGTTCGGGCGGGATCCGGACGGGATGATCGCCTCGCGCCAGTCGCGCGCCGACATCGCCACGGGGCTCGACCTGTCGCTTTCCGCCCGCGCGACGATGGGCGCGGCTCTCGGTTTCAACCGCGTCCACATGGACGGGGCCGGATCGCTGGACCTGCCGACCTTATCGACCTACGGCACCTTCGCGCCGACAACGAGCAGCTTCGTGGATCTCGCGGCCGGCCTCGGCCCGCTCCATGCTTCGGCCCCCTCGGCAGGGGGCGTGATCGACGCCGGCGAGGCGGCCTTCGCGACCGCGACGTTCGGAGCGCGCACCCGTACCGGCGCCGTCGTTCTCTCGCCCTTTGGACGCGTCGAGACCGCATGGGTGCGTGCCGACCCCCGCGGCCTCGCGAACAGCGCCGCGCTCCATGCCAGCCGAACCTCGGCCGTGGCAGGGCTCAAGACCGCGCGGCCGATCCGCCGGGCCGACCATGCGCTCGCCCCGGCCCTTCGGCTGGAGGTTCGACAGGACCTTTCGCGCAGCCCGTCGCTCGGGCGGCGCATGGCCCAGGAATTCACCCTGGCACCGGAGATCGAAGCCGAGCTCGCACCCCATTGGACCGCGCGGGTCGAGCATCGCTCCCGCTTCGGCGGGGATGGCGATACGCGCTCGCTCCAGTTCCGGCTGGAAGCGAAGTTCTGACCCGATGCCGCCTCGTTAACCTTCAGGTAAGGCTAACGATGCGATACTCCCCCTCTGTTCGCCTGCCCCTCCGCCCATTCGGGAGCCTTCGTTTCCCGGGAGCCGCAGGCCGTTCAAGGGTTTGGTGCCGCTCGGCAACGCGGCGCATTCGGAGATTGGTCATGAGATTTGCAGCCGTGGCGCTTGGCGTCGGCTTCGTCGGAACGCTTCTCGCCAACCTTCCCGCCCATTCGGACGAGAACGCCGGGAGCCTGGTCTCCCTGATGCGTCCGTCCTCCGAGATCACCGGCTCGGTGTCCCCGAACGGGCCGCAGCCGGCGGCCGCGATCCGTCTCATCGACCTGCGCAACGGCGCCACCTGCAAGATCGCCGGCCCTGCCGGAGCCGATGCCGGGTTCCGCCGCGCGCCGCTCGGCCCCGACTGCGCCGCCTCGCCGGACCTCGCCCGCGTCGCCTACTGGAAGACCACCGACGACGGCGCGCTGATCATGGCCGACGGCGGCGGCGAGACGGTGCTGGAGTTCATTCCGGGCGACGGCGTCCTTTTCGAGAGCGTCTACCCCGCCAACGCCCTCATCACGATCGTCCCCGCACGAGGCTGAAGGTCCTCAGGGGCGGCACTGCGCGAGAGAGCGGCGCTGCCGGCCGTTCCGGTCGAAGTTGTCCGGGTCGAGCCAGGCTTCGAAACCGGCCCTCACCTTCGGCCAGTCCCCGTCGATGATCGAGAACCACGCCGTGTCGCGGTTGCGGCCCTTGCTCACCATGTGCTGCCGGAAAAGGCCCTCGTGGTGGAAGCCGAGCCTCTCGGCCGCCCGCTTGGAGGGCGCGTTGCGGTCGTTGCACTTCCATTCCAGCCGTCGGTAGCCGAGTTCGTCGAAAACCCGCTCGAAGAGGAGGAAGAAGGCCTCCGTCGCCGCCCGCGTCTGCTGGAGGCCGGGAGACAGACAGATATGGCCGATCTCCACCACGCCGTTGGCCGGATCGAGCCGCATCAGCGCCGCGACGCCCTCCGCCCGGTTCGACAGGGTCGGCACGATCGCGTGGAACATCGGATCGGCACCGACATAGGTCGTGTTGGCGAAGCGACCGAAATCCTCCGCCGTCTCGAACGGTCCGTAGGCGAGATAGTCCCAGAGCCTGTCGTGCCCTTCGAAGGCGGCATGGAGCTCGGCGAAGCGCCTTGCGTCTCGGATCGGCTCCACCCGGACATGATTGCCGATCATGGTCCTGTGACCCGGCAGCTCGCGCGGCTCCCAATGCGACAGGTCGTGGCTCGTCATCTCGATCGGTCCCTCAGAAACGCCAGAACATCCGCGCGCAATTGCCTATTGCCGAGCGGCAGGGCCGTCGCGAAGGAGCTGACGGTACCGATATGGTCGAGGTCGGGATAGAGATTCTCCGAGACCGGAACGTCCGCCGCCCGCAGCCGGCCCGCCAGCGAGCGCATGTTCTCCGGATCCACGGTCGTGTCGCGTCCACCATGGGCAAGGAAGGTCGGCGGGTCGCCGGCGCCGACGAAGCGGACCGGTTGGCTGTCCTCGCGCAGGGCAGGCGGAAAGATGCGCTTGTAGCGCTCCTCCTTCAGCGGCAGGAAGTCGTAGGGGCCGGACAGGCCGATGAAGCCGGCGACCGTGCGCTCGGGTGCTCCGGCGGCGCGCAGATAGCGTTCGTCATAGGCGAGGAGCGCCGCGATCTGCGCGCCGGCCGAATGGCCCATCAGGAAGACCGGATGCCGGCCTGCGGCGATGCCCGCCCCGCCCTGGCGCGCCAGCCGCTCCACGGCGGCGACGGCCTCGGCGCCGTCCTCCACGAAGCCGGGAAATCGGACCGCGGGATAAACGCGATAGTCGGGGATCGCGACGATGTATCCGGCGGACGCAAGCGACTGTCCGACGAAAGGATAGAGCGATTTCGAGCCGGAATCCCAGCTCCCGCCGTAGATGAAGACGACGATCGGCGTGGAAGGTCCCGCCCCGGCCGGCACGTAGAGATCGAACGTTCCGCGCTCGCCCGGCCCGTAGCGGAGATCGCGCATGGTCTCGAAGCCGGACCGGCTGGTGACAGCGTTGAGGAGCGCGGCGCCCGAACAGGCCGTCAGAAGGCCGGCAAGCGACACGAGGAGAAGCAGACGGGACAGGGAGCGCAAGGCGGGGATCGCAGGACCGGAGGAGAGGGGCAGTCCCGCATCAGATGGAACAGGCGGAAGCGGAGGCCAGCCGCCGCTTCCGCCCGATGATCAGCGGCGGCTAAGCGCCGCGGCTTCGCGCGCCAGCGCGGTGACCTCGTCGAAGCGCCCGGCCGAGACGAGATCCTTCGGCGCAACCCAGGAGCCGCCGACACAGACAACGTTGGGCAGCGCGAGGTAGTCGCCGACGTTCTTGGTGCTGACGCCGCCCGTCGGGCAGAAGCGGATGCCCTGGAACACCGGCGCCAGCGCCTTGAGATAGGGAATGCCGCCGAGCTGTTCGGCGGGGAAGAACTTCAGGATCTCGTAGCCTTCCTCGATCATGGCCATCAGCTCGCTCGGCGTCGCCGCGCCCGGCAGGAGCGGCACGTCGGAGGTCTTGGCCGCGTCCAGAACCTCGTGCGTCGTGCCGGGCGAGACGATGAAGCGGGCGCCCGCCTCGACCGCCTGATCGAACTGGCGCGGCGTAAGGATCGTGCCCGCGCCGCACAGGGCCTCGGGCACCTCGGCGGAAATGGCCTTGATCGCGTCGAGGGCGGCCGGCGTGCGCAGCGTGACCTCGATACCCGGCAGACCACCGGCCGTCAGGGCTCGGGCGAGCTGGACACCCTCGGCGGCGCTCTCCACCGCCACGACCGGCATGACGGGCTGGCCCGTCAGGATCTCCATCAGGGCATGGGTCTTCTGGGTCATGGCGTCCGGTCCTTCAACGCTGGCGTTTGGCTCCACACGAGCTTTAGCTGAAGCGCAAGCCCGCCGGAACCCGCCATTTCAATCGATTTGCTACCAGCTCATCGCCATGCCGGCGCGGAAGCGGTCCCACCAGGATCGCGGCTGGAGATCACGCTCGGCCGGTGCGTCGAGGACGGCCAGGAACGTCTCGCACCAGTTGTGCGCCGTGTTGGAGAAGACGCGCGCGCGCATCGCCTCGTGCCGGCGCTGCCGCTCCTCCAGGGGCATTTCGAGCGCCTGCTTCAGGGCGCGCGCCAGGTCGTCGGGCGAATAGGGATTGACGATCAGCGCCTCGGGAAGCTCGGCGCGCGCGCCGGCAAAGCGCGACAGGATCAGGACGCCGGGATCGGCCCGGTCCTGCGCGGCGACGAACTCCTTGGCGACGAGGTTCATGCCGTCGCGCAGCGGCGTCACCATGCAGATCTGCGCGGCGCGGTAGATGCCGGCGAGCGCACGGCGCGTGAAGCCGTTGACCATGATCTGGATCGGGTTCCAGTCGAGGGTGGCGAAGCGACCGTTGATGTTGCCCGCGAGCCCCTCCAGTTCGACGCGCAGGTCGGCATAGGCCTCCACCTCGCCGCGCGAGACGGGCGCGACCTGGAGGAACTGCGTCTGGCCGCGTAAGGTCGGATTGTCCTCCAGAAGGAGTTCGTAGCCGCGGAAGCGCTCCACGATGCCCTTGGAATAGTCCATCCGGTCGACGCCGACGATCTGGTGGCGCCCGTGCGAGATGCTCTCGACCATCCTCTCGTGCTCGCGCGCCTCCTCCGAGACCGCGAACTCGGCAAAGCCCTCCGCGTCGATGCCGATCGGGAAGGCGGAGGCGCGCACGATGCGCCCGTCGGCGGTGCGGAGCCGGTCGCCATCGATGTCTTCCGCGCCGAACTCCTGGGTGCAGAAGGCGACGAAGTTGCGCCGGTCGTTGTCGGTCTGGAAGCCGATCACGTCGTAGGCGAGCATGGCGCGCACCAGATCCTGGCTCGCGGGCAGCGCCGTCAGCATGTCGGGCGGGCAGAATGGAATATGCAGGAAGAAGCCGAGGCGGCCGTCATAGCCGGCCTGCCGCAGGTCCTGGCCGAGGAAGAAGAAGTGGTAGTCGTGGACCCAGACGAGGTCGTCGGCTTCCAACAGCGGCATCAGGCGTTCCGCGAAGCGCTTGTTGACCGCGCGATAGACCCGCTCGGACTGCCTGTCGAAGGCGGCGATGTCGAGCCGGTAGTGCAGGAGCGGCCAGAGCGAGCGGTTGGCGTAGCCGAGATAGAAGCCTTCGATCTCCTCCTCCGACAGGTCGATCGTCTTGAGGGCGGTGTGCCCGTGTTCCTCGACGCGGATCTCGCTGCTGGTTCCCTCGGGCGAGATCTGCCCGCTCCATCCGAACCAGAGGCCGCCCCGGCGCCGCAGCGCATCCGCCAGTCCCACCGCGAGCCCACCCGCCTTGCCCTCGTCGCTCAAGGGGCCGACCCGGTTGGAGACGACCACAAGCCGATGATTGCCTGCCCCCATGCTCAAGACGCCTCCCTGATGCCGTCGTCTTGCGAAACCGGCTCCACCCCGAGCCAGCGGTGGACGGAATCGACGCCGGCGAGCCGGTAGTCCGCTTCGCTCGGCCCGTTGCCGACCTTGACCGAGACGCCGTTCAGCGCCTTGACGGCGGCGAAGCCGAACTCGTCGGTCGTGTCGTCGCCGAGATAGACCGGCACGCGGCCGACGAAGGGCTCGCGCGTCATGAAGGCGGCCAGTGCCTTGCCCTTGTCCATGCCGCCCAGATGCACCTCGACGATGTTGTCGCCCTTCATCACGGCAAAGCCCGGCTCGTCCCGGACGGAGCGGTTGACCAGTTCCATCGCCGCATCCTCGAGTTCGGGATAGCCGCGATAGTGGATCACAAGCGCGGTGCCCTTGTCCTCCAGCCTGAGGCGCGGCTCCTCCGTCACGCCAACCGAAAGGATCAGTCGGACGGGATCGAGGCCGGCCGGACCGGCCAGCGGCACGACGGCGCCGCCCGGCTCCTCGCGCCGCTCCAGCCCGTGCACGCCGCCGGCGGCAAAGGCGAGCGGCGACAGGAAATGGTCGAGATCGGCGATGCGGCGCCCGCTGAGCAGCGCGAAGGCGCCCGAACAGGCGCGCTGCAACTCGGCGAGGCGCTCCACAGCCTGCCGGGAGATGCGGACATCCTCCGGCCGATCGACGAGTTCGACGAGCGTCCCGTCGAAATCGATGAACAGCGCGTGGCGATCGGGGTCGAGCGTCGGGGGGAGGTTCATGGCGCCCAAGATAGGGGAAACGAGGGGGATGCCTACCCACAAAATGCGCTTGAAAATGCCTTTAGCCGGACACAATCTCCGCAATCCGTCCCCGCCCGCGCCCCGCACCGGATGATGCGCCTCCGCAGCAAGGCGCCCTCGAAGGCGCCCTCGCCCCGCCAGAAGGAGGCAGGACATGGCGCATCCCACATCCCTCATTCAGACACGGCTCGCGTCGCTCGGCTTCGATCCCGGCCCGGTCGACGGCATCCGAGGCCGGCGGACCGCGGCCGCGATCCGAGCCTTCCAGCGCGACCGGGGGCTCCTTCCCGACGGGGTGATCGGCCCCCGGACGCGCGCGCTCCTGTTCCCGGAGGCCGCGGCGGAGGCAGGCGCACCGGACCGGCCGTGGTACGAGGAGGCGCGCCGCCTGATCGGCACGCGGGAGGTGCCGGGTCCCGGCAGCAATCCCGTGATCGAGGACTGGGCGAAGGGCCTCGGCATCCCCTATCCCGGCGACGACATCCCCTGGTGCGGGCTCTTCGTCGCCCATTGCATCGGGGCGACCCTGGCGGACGAGCCCCTGCCCGCCTATCCGCTCGGCGCGCGCAACTGGATGCGCTTCGGGCGGGCGTGCGAGCCGGGCCTCGGCAGCGTGCTCGTGTTCTGGCGGGAAAGCCGCGCGAGCGGCAAGGGCCATGTCGGCTTCTATGCGGGCGAGGACGCGCGAGGCTTCTACGTGCTCGGCGGCAACCAGAGCGACGCCGTCAACGTCAGGCGCCTGGCCAAGGCGCAGTTCCTCGGCGCGCGGTGGCCGGCGAGCGCCGCGGGGGACACGCCGGAAACGGTCGAGCTGACGCTGGCGACCAGCGCCTTCGAGACGGCGCTGAGCTGACGCGAAAAGCCCGGCCCGACGGATGGGTCGGGCCGGGCTTTCATTCGATCGGGCGGTCAGGCCGCTTCGGTGAGGCGCTCGGCTTCGGCGCGCACCGCCGGCACGGGCTTCAGCTCCGGGCGCACGAACACGCCCGGCGCGGCATAGTCGCCCGCGACTTCCGCCGCGATCGTGTCGGCGGTGATGGCAGACAGCGTCCAGCCGAGATGGCCGTGGCCGGTGTTGTAGTAGACGCCCTTGGCCTTGCCGCGGCCGACGCGGGGCATCATGTCGGGCATCATCGGGCGAAGGCCCGCCCAGGGCACGACCGAGGCGGTCGAGACACCGGGGAAGCGATGGCGGCACCAGTCCACCAGCGGCTTGATGCGGTCCATGCGGATGTCGCGGTTCTCGCCCGCGAACTCGGCGGTGCCGGCGATGCGCAGGCGGTCCTCGCCCAGACGGCTGGTGACGATCTTGGCCTTGTCGTCGAGAAGCGAGACGTAAGGGGCGCCCGCGCGGCTGGCCTCGTCGGTCAGGTTCACGGTGATCGAGTAGCCCTTCACGGGATAGACGTTGACGCGATCGCCGAGCTGGCTCGCGAAACGCCGGCTGGCCACGCCGGCGCAGACCACCACGGCATCGAAGTCCTCGCGCGCGGGCTCCGCCTCGCTGCCCACGGTCCGGGAGAAGACGGCCGCGCCGCCCTCGGTGCGGGTCGAGAGCTGCGTGACGTCGGCCTCGTAGCGGATCTTACCGCCGCGGCGGACGACGGCGTCGGCAAGGCCGCGCGTGTACTTGTGGATGTCGCCGGTGAAGTCGGACTCGGTGAAGAAGCCGCCGTGGAACGTGCCGGCAAGCGTCGGCTCGATGGCATGGATCTCGGCGTCGGTCAGGCTTCGGCGCTCCAGCCCGCCCTTGGCGTAGAGGGCGCTGACGCGGGTCGCATGCTCGAACTCGGACTTCGATTCGTAGACATGCAGGATGCCGCGCTTGACGAGATCGAACTCGAAGCCCTCGCGTTCGGCCATCTCGATGAGGTGACGGCGCGCGGCGATGGCGAGCTTGACGGTCGCCACCGTGTTCTCCTCGTAGGAGCGCGCGGCGAGCACGAACTCGGCCATCCAGGACAGCTTGTGCCAGGTCGGCGCGGGATGGACGAGAAGCGGCGCGTCCTTCTTGAGCATCCACTTGATGCCCTTGATGAAGGTGGACGGCGAGTTCCATACCTCGGCGTTGGAGGCCGAGAGCTGGCCGCCGTTGGCGAACGAGGTTTCCATGGCCGAATAGGCGTTGCGGTCGAAGACCGTCACGTCCAGGCCCTGGGACAGGAGCTTGTAGGCGGTGGTGATGCCGGTAATGCCGGCGCCGATGACGGCAACAGAGGTCACGACGGATCCTTTCCCCGCATCCTGCGGGTCTGGTTCACGCCCCTCCGTCAATAGCCTGAAAGTTTCACGGAAAGGGAATCGTTCCCCCACCGCTTTCTTCGTCGGCGGACGACCCGAAAGGATCGCCACTCTCCGGATATGGTTTGCGCCGCGCGGTCCTTTTGCCTGAGAGTTTCCGGGGCGGTTGCTCCTTCGGCGCCGGCCTTTCGGCCGGTCTCTCCCGCAAGCGGCGATAGGCGGTACATAGCGGGATAGGACGAATGCGGCAAGATCAAAGAATCCGCAGACCGGCCTAAAGTCTAGGCAACCCTGCGTCCCGTATCGGCGGAGAAGAGATGCAGCGCGGCCGGCTCGAAGCCGACGCGCACCCGCTCCCCGAGGTCCTTGCGGACGTGGCCGGGCGTGCGAAGGGCGATGTCGGCGCCGCCCGAGGGCAGTGAGCCGTAGAGATAGGTCTCGGCGCCGACGCGCTCGATGGCGTTCAGCGTGACCTCGACGGCCGGACGTCCGTCCCCTGCCCCGTCGAGGATGGCGACGTGCTCGGGCCGGATACCCAGCACCTGCGTGCCCCCCGGGGCGGTACCGAGCGCACGGTCCATGCCCTCGATGGTCAGCGCGTCGGCCAGAGGCACGAGGTTCATGGCGGGCGAGCCGATGAAGCTCGCGACGAAGAGCGAGGCCGGGCGCTCGTAGACCTCGATCGGCGTGCCGACCTGCTCGACCTGTCCGGCGTTGAGCACCACCAGCCGGTCGGCCAGCGTCATGGCTTCGAGCTGGTCGTGAGTGACGTAGAGGCTCGTCGTCTTCAGCCGCTTCTGCAGGCGGCGGATCTCGGCGCGCATGGAGACGCGCAGCTTGGCGTCGAGGTTGGACAGCGGCTCGTCGAACAGGAAGGCCGCCGGCTCGCGCACGATGGCCCGGCCCATGGCGACACGCTGGCGCTGGCCGCCCGAGAGCTGCCCCGGCTTGCGGTCAAGATAGGTCTCGATTTCGAGCGCCCGTGCCGCCTCGCCGATGCGCCGCTCGATCTCTTGGGCCGGCATCTTCCGGTTCTTGAGGCCATAGGCGAGGTTCTGGCGCACGCTCATATGGGGGTAGAGCGCGTAGTTCTGGAACACCATGGCGATGTCGCGGTCGGCCGGCTCGAGGTCGTTGACCCGCCGCTCGCCGATCCGGACCTCGCCGCCGGTGATCGTCTCCAGCCCCGCCACCATGCGCAGCAGCGTGGACTTGCCGCAGCCCGAGGGGCCGACGAGGACGACGAACTCGCCGTCCGCGATGTCGAGCGAGATGCCCTTCACCGCCTCCTGCCCGTTGGGATAGGTCTTGCGGACGTCGTGAAGCGTGATCGAGGCCATTACTTTTCCGATTCCACAAGGCCTTTGACGAACCAGCGCTGCATCAGCACCACCACGAGGACGGGGGGCAGGATCGCGAGGATCGCCGTCACCATGACGAGGTTCCACGGCGTGTCGGCGTCGGCGAAGGAGATCATCTTCCTCAGGCCGATGACGATCGTGTTCATGGAGTTGTCGTTGGTGACGAGGAGCGGCCAGAGATACTGGGTCCAGCCGTAGATGAAGAGGATGACGAAGAGTGCAGCGATGTTGGTCTTCGACAGGGGCAGGAGGATGTCCTTGAAGAAGCGCATCGGCCCCGCCGCATCGACGCGCGCGGCCTCCACCAGTTCGCCGGGGATGGTCAGGAAGAACTGGCGGAACAGGAGCGTCGCCGTGGCGGACGCCACCAGAGGCAGGATCAGTCCGGCATAGGTGTCGATCAGGCCGAGATCGACCATCACCTTGTAGGTCGGCAGGATGCGCACCTCGACGGGCAGCATCAGCGTCATGAAGATCAGCCAGAAGAACGCCATCCGGAAGGGAAAGCGGAAGAAGACGATGGCGAAGGCCGAAAGGAGCGAGATCACGATCTTACCGATCGCGATGCCGAAGGCCATGACCGAGGTGTTGAACAGGAGCGTCCAGACGTCGACGCCGCCGATCCGCCCCACGCCGCCGAACAGCGCCTGGCCATAATTCTCGGCGAAGTGTTCGCCGGGCAGGAGCGGCAGCGGCGGGCGCAGGATTTCGGGCACCGAGAGGGTTGAGGCGACGAACGTGTAGTAGATCGGGAAGGCGACAATCAGGACGCCGAGGATCAGGACGCAATGGGCGAGCGCGGTGGCGAAGGGGCGGTTCTCGATCATCGCCTCACCCGTAGTGCACGCGCCGCTCGACGAAGCGGAACTGGAAGGCGGTAAGCGCCACGACGATCGCCATCAGGATCACCGACTGGGCAGCCGAGGCGCCGAGATTGAGGTTCACGAAGCCGTCCGTGTAGACCTTGTAGACCAGCGTTTCCGTCGCCTTGGCCGGGCCGCCGCCGGTCACCGAATCGATGATGCCGAACGTGTCGAAGAAGGCGTAGACGGTATTGACGACCAGAAGGAAGAAGGTCGTCGGCGCGATCAGCGGAAAGACGATCGTCCAGAAGCGCTTCGGCCCCCGCGCGCCGTCGATCGCCGCGGCCTCGATCAGCGAGCGCGGGATGGACTGGAGCGCGGCCACGAAGAACAGGAAGTTGTAGGAAATCTGCTTCCAGGCGGCGGCCACGATCACCAGGAGCATGGCCTGGTCGCCCTGCAACAGTGGGTCCCAGTTGTAGCCAGCCGCACGCAGCATGTAGGCGAAGGTGCCCATGGTCGGGTTGAACATGAAGAGCCAGAGCATGCCGGCGATCGCGGGTGCCACGGCATAGGGCCAGATCAGGAGCGTCCGGTAGAAGGCCTTGCCGCGCAGCACCTTCTCGGCCGAGGTCGCGAGCAGCAGCGCGAGGCCCATGGCGAGCACGGCGGTCGACAGGCTGAAGACGATCGTCGTCTGCAGGGCGTGGAGGTAGCCCGGATCGGTGAGAACCTGCCGGAAGTTGGCGAGGCCGACGAACTCGGTCTTCAGTCCGAACGCGTCCTCGCGCAGGACCGACTGGTAGAGCGCCTGCGCGCCCGGCCAGTAGAAGAACACGAGCGTGACGAGAACCTGCGGCGCGAGCAGCAGGTAGGGCAGGAACTTGTTGGGAAAGATGACGCGGGTCTGCAAGCGGACGCCCTGACACGAGTGGGAGCGCCCCGCCGGGAAACGGCGAGGCGCTGGAACGGGCGAAAGCTTACTGGCCGGCGGCCTGGGCGATGGCCGCGTTGCCGCGCTCCACGGCCTTGGTCAGCGCGGTCTTGGCGTCCTGGCTGCCGTTGAGCATGGCCTCGAACTCCTCGTTCATGATGTCGCGCACCTGCGGCAGGTTGGGCAGGCGCACGCCCTTGGAGTTCTCGGTCGGGGCCTTGCCCATCATCTGCTGGATCGGGATCTCGCGGGCCGGATTCTTCTCGTAGAAGCCGCTGGCCTTGGTCGCCTCGTAGGCGGCGAGCGTCACCGGGAGGTAGCCCGAGACCTGATGCAGGCGCGACTGGATATCGGTCTGCGAGAGGAAGTCGAAGAAGGCAGCGACGGCCTTGTACTCCTCGTCCGACTTGCCGCCGAAGACCCAGAGGCTGGCGCCGCCGGGGATGGTGTTCTGCGGCGCGCCGTTGCCGTTCGGGTCGTAGGGAAGCTGGCCCGTGCCGTAGTTCATGCCGGACTTCACGACGTCGCCGAGGCCGCCCGACGATTCGGTCATCATGGCGCATTCGCCCGACAGGAAGAGCTGCTTGGCCTCGGAGGTGCGGCCGCCGTAGCGGAAGGTACCGTCCTTGGCGAGGTCGGCGATCGCCTGGAAGTGCTCGACGAAGATCGGCGCGTCGATCTGGAGCTTGACGTCCAGGCTGGCGAGCCCGTTCTCGTTGGTGCCGTAGGGCACGTTGTTCCAGGCGGCGAAGTTCTCGGTCTGGATCCAGGTCAGCCAGGTCGAGGTGAAGCCGCAGGGCGCGGCGCCCGACGCCTTGATCTTCTTGGCGGCCTCGAAGACCTCGGGCCAGGTCTTGGGCGGGTTGTCGACGTCCAGGCCCGCCTTCTGGAAGGCGTCCTTGTTGTAGTACATGATCGGCGAGGACGAATTGTACGGGAAGCTGAGCATCGTCCCGTCGGGCTTCGAATAATAGGACACGATGCCCGGCAGGTACTTCGACTTGTCGAAGCTCTGGCCGCCCATCTCGATCACCTCGGCGACCGGCTTGATGGCGCCCTCGGCGCCCATCATCACGCCCGTGCCGGCATCGAAGATCTGGATGATGGCGGGCGCCTGCTTGGCCCGGAAGGCGGCGATGCCGGCGTTCAGCGTCTCGGGGTACGTGCCCTTGAAGACCGGGGTGATCTTGTAGTCGGACTGCTTCTCGTTGAATTCCTTGGCGAGCTGCTCGACGACATCGTTGTTGGCGCCGCTCATGGCGTGCCACCACTGGATCTCGGTCTGCGCCATGGCGGCGGTCGAAGCGAAAAGGGCGGCCACGAGGGTCGCAGCGGCGGTCGTCGTCTTGGTCATCGCAAAGGCTCCCAGCGCCGGGCCTTGATGGCCACGGTCCGTCGCCGCCCTCCTAGCGGCGCGAACCAACAGTCGCATGTCGAACTTACGTTGCTTTCATGACAGCGCAAAGCCATGAGAAGGCTTCACTTTTCGCTTTCCACATGCACGAGGTGCGCTTATTCGCCCCGCGGGAAGCGCTGAGAATCCTCCAGGACGTTGAGATCCATGTGGTTGCGCATGTAGCGCTCGGAGGCTTTCTGCAGCGGCTGGAAATCCCACGGGTAGTAGGCGCCGTTGCGCAGCGCCTCGTAGGTGACGTGCCGCCGCGCCTGGCTCTGGCGCACGTCCGCGTCGAAGGAACGCAGGTTCCAGAGCGCCTTCGCCTCCCTGTCGAAGCCGGCCAGCACCTCGGCATGGGCAGGATCGCCCGCGAGATCGCGAAGCTCCGAAGGATCCGCTTCGAGGTCGAAGAGCTGATCGGGATCGGCGGCGCAGCGAGTGAACTTCCAGCGTCCGCGCCGGATGGCGACCATCGGCGCGACCGACGCCTCGGCGGCGTATTCCATGGGGACGGAGCGCGCACGTTCGCCCCGCCGCGCGGTATCGAGGAGCGAGATGCCGTCGAGCCACTGCGCTCCGTCGGACAGGTCGATGCCGGCAAGCTCCGCCAGCGTCGGCAGGACGTCCAGGGTCGAGACGGGCTGCGTGTAGGGGCCGGGCGGCAGGGCGGGGGCCGAGACCATCAGCGGCACGCGGGCCGAGCCCTCGAAGAAGTTCATCTTGAACCAGAGGCCGCGCTCGCCCAGCATGTCGCCGTGGTCGGACACGAAGAGGATCACCGTGTCGTCCAGCATCCGCGTGCGCTCGAGGATGCCGAGCAGCTCGCCGACCTTCTCGTCGATATAGCTGATATTGGCGAAGTAGGCCTGGCGCGAGCGGGCGATCATGTCGTCCGTGATGCGGTAGGTGCCGTCCTCGCAGGCGATCATCAGGCGCTGGGAATGCGGGTCCTGGTCGGCGAACTCGATCCGCTCCACCGCCGGCAGCAAGGCGGGCGCGTCATTGTAGAGGTCGAAGAAGCGCCGCCGCGCGACATAGGGGTCGTGCGGATGGGTGAAGGACACGGTCAGGCAGAAGGACCGGTCGTCGTGGCCGCGCGACAGATCGTAGAGCTTGGCGCCGGCGTGATGGGCGACCTCGTCGTCGTATTCGAGCTGGTTGGTGATCTCGGCGACGCCCGCGCCCGTCACCGAGCCGAGATTGTGGTACCACCAGTCGATCCGCTCGCCGGGCTTGGTGTAGTCGGGCGTCCAGCCGAAGTCGGCGGGATAGACGTCCGTCGTCAGCCGCTCCTCGAAGCCGTGGAGCTGATCGGGACCGACGAAGTGCATCTTGCCCGAGAGGCAGGTGCGATAGCCTGCCCGGCGCAGGTAGTGGGCGAAGGTCGGGATGTCCGACGCGAACTCGGCGGCGTTGTCGTAGACGCGCGTCTTGGACGGCAACTGCCCGCTCATGAAGGAGGCGCGCGCCGGCGCGCAGAGCGGGCTCGCGGTATAGGAATTGACGAAGCGGGCCGAGCGCGCGGCCAGCGCCTTGAGATTGGGCGCATGGAGGAAACGGGCCGGCCCGTCGGGAAACAGCGTCCCGTTCAGCTGGTCCACCATGATGATCAGGAAGTTGGGCCGGCTCTGGTTCATGACGGGCTCGGGGTCTGTGAGATCGGATCCGTCGCGGCAATGACCGCGACGCCCCGCGCCCGTCAAGCATTATGCGCGATCAGCCCTCGACCGCGGCCTTGACGGCCGGCAATCCGGGCTGGCCGTCAAGCGTCGTCACGCCGGCGAGCCAAGCGTCGAGCACGCCGGGATTGGCCTTCAGCCAGTCCCGGGCCGCCTTGTCCGCCTCCGTTCCATCGGCAAGCGCCGCCATGATCTCGTTTTCCTGATCCACGGTGAAGCGAAGCTGCGTGAAGAACTTGGCAGCGTTCGGGCAATCGGTGGCGTAGCCTGTACGGGCGAGGGTGAAGACCTCGGCCGCGCCATAGTTCTTGCCGAAGAACTCGTCGGCGCCCGACAGGTAGGTCAGGCCCATATTGTTCATCGGATGGGGCTCCCAACCCAGAAATACGATCCAGTCCTTCGAGCGCGAAGCGCGCTGGACCTGGGAGAGCATGCCCTGCTCGCTCGAATCGACGAGCTTCCAGCCGCTCAGGTTGTAGGCCGGCGCGTCGATCATGGACTGGATGTTCTGGTTGGCCGGCGCGCCGGGCTCGATCCCGTAGATTTCCTTCTTGAACTTGTCGGCGTTGGCGGCGAGGTCCTTCACGTCCTTCACCCCGCCTTCGGCGACGTAGTTCGGCACCGCCAGCGTGAAGCGAATCCCTTCGAGATTCCGCGTCAGCACCTCGGCTGTCTTGTTGGCCTCGAGCTCGTCGCGGAACTTCTGCTGTGCCGGCATCCAGTTGCCGAGGAAGACGTCGATCTGCTTGTTGGCCAGCGCCTGGTAGCCGACGGGAACGCCGAGCGTCTCCACCGTCTGCTCGTAGCCGAGCCCATCGAGCACCACGCCGGCGAGGGCGTTGGTGGAAGTGATGTCGCTCCAGCCGGGATCGGACATGCGCACGGTCTTGCAGGCGGCGGGGTCGGCCGCCAGGGCCGAGCCGGCGAGGCCGAGACCGACCGAAAGGGTGGCGAGCGCGAGGGATGCGTTTCGGATCATGCGGGTCTCCTGCCTGTCCGCGCGCGGACATGGATGGGAGCATCGCTCCCGAGACGCTCATCTCACCGCCTGCGCGGCGCAAACACAAGACGCGTCCGTTGCGTCCACAGGCCTTTGCGCGGAACGTTTGCGCTCGCCGCGCCCTACTCGGCGGGCTGTGCGGCCTTTTCGGGATGGGCGGCGTCGGCCGAGCGCGGCAGCCATGGGCGCACGCGCCTGGCGAGCCCGTCGAGATAGGTCAGCGCCACGGGCACGAAGATCAGGGTCAGAACGGTGGAGGACAGGAGCCCGCCGATGACGGCATGGGCCATGGGCGCGCGCTGTTCGCCGCCTTCGCCGAGGCCCAGGGCCAGCGGCAGCATGCCGAAGATCATCGCGAGCGTCGTCATCACGATCGGACGCAGGCGCACCTGCCCGGCCTCGACCAGACTCTCCCGAAGCGAAAGCCCGCGTAGCCGCGCCTGGTTGGAATAGTCGACGAGGAGGATCGCGTTCTTCGTTACGAGGCCCATCAGCATGATGAAGCCGATGATGGAGAAGATGTTGAGCGTCGAGCCCGTCGCCAGGAGCCCGAGCAGCACGCCGATCAGCGAAAGCGGCAGCGAGGTCATGATCGCCAGCGGCTGGAGGAACGAGCCGAACTGCGAGGCGAGGATCAGGTATATGAAAATGACGGCGAGGCCCAGCGCCTGAACGGCGTAACCGAAGCTCTCGGCCATGTCCTCCGCCTCGCCGCCGAAGATCACCCGGTAGCCCGGCGGCAGGTCGAGCGTCGCGATCTCGCGCTGCAAGTCGGAAACGACCTCGCCGAGTGCCCGCCCCTCGACATTGGCCGAGATGCGCACTTCGCGCTGAAGGTCGCGCCGGTTGATCGAGGACGGCGCGACGCTGTCCACGACATCGGCCACCTGGTCGAGTGAAACGAGGACCGGTCGCCCGCTCGCATCCTGCCGGCTGGAGGCGACGCGCAGTTCGCGTAACTGCGCCGCCCGCTCGCGCCCGGTCTCGGGAAGTCGCACGAGGACGTCGTAGGTCTCGCCGTCCGGCGCGTTCCAGACCGAGATCGCGTCACCGGCGACGAGAGGGCGAAGCGTGTCGCCGATCGCCTGGAGGGACACGCCGAGGTCGCTCGCGGCCTCCTGCCGGATCCGCACGGCCAGGGTCGGCTGCTCGTCGTCCAGCGTCGATTCCACTTCGACCGCACCGGGAATGGCGCGCAGCCGCGTCATGATCTCGTCGGACAGGCGGTCGAGTTCCGCCTCGCCCTCGCCCAGCACCGACACCTGCAGGGGCTTGGCATCCGCTCCCCCGCCCCCGCCGCCCATCGAGGGCTGATTGACGGAGACCGTCAGTCCGGCGATGCGCGACAGGCGCTCGCGAAGAGGCTCGGCCAGATCCATCGTGGCGCGGCTGCGCTCGGTAATGGGGACGAGCGTCACCGCGATGCTGGCCGAGTTGAAGCCGCGCGCGGCCGCGGCGTTGACCGTCGAGTAGTAGGACGCGACCTCGGGCACCTCGGCGATCACGCGCTCGACCTGAGCCACCTTCATGGCGGTGTAGTCGAGCGAGGAGCCTTCGGGCGTCTCGATCGACACGGTGAACTCGCCGAGGTCGCCGGCCGGCACGAACTCCGCGCCGATCCGCGGCACGAGAGCCAGACTGGCGCCGAAGGTGAGAAGGATCACGCCCAGCGTGATCACACGATGGCGGAACGTCCAGCGGATCACCGACGCATAGCGCGCGGCGGTGCGCTCGAAGGCGCGATCGAAGCGCGCGACGAGGCGGCCGATCGGGCCGCGCCTGGCGTCCCTTTCCGCGGCCGGATCGTACCAGACGCTGGAGAGCATAGGGTCGAAGGTGAAGGAAACGAAGAGCGAGATCACGACGGCCACCGCCACCGTCACGCCGAACTCCAGGAAGAAGCGGCCGATGATGCCGCCCATGAAGGCCACCGGCAGGAAGACCGCGACGATCGAGAGCGTCGTCGCCAGGACCGCGAGGCCGATCTCGTTCGTGCCGTCGATCGCGGCCTGCCGGTGCGACTTGCCCATATGGAGGTGCCGCGTGATGTTCTCGCGAACCACGATCGCGTCGTCGATCAGGATGCCGATCGACAGCGAGAGCGCTAGGAGCGTCATCGTGTTGAGCGTGAAGCCGAGGAAATGGATCGCGGCGAAGGTGCCGATCACCGAGATCGGCAGCGTCGTGCCCACGATCACCGTGGACCGCCACGAGTTCAGGAACAGGAAGACGATCACAACGGTCAGGATCGCGCCTTCGATCAGCGTGCGCTGGACGTCCCGGACCTGCGCGGCGATGGAGCGCGAGTTGTCGCGTGAGACGGCGAGATCGATGCCCTGCGCGCCCAGCTCGCTCCGCAGCTGCTCGATTTCGCCCTGGAGCGCGCGAGCGACCGCGACCGTGTTGGCACCCTGGACCTTCACCACGTCGACGCCGAGCGCCGGCACGCCGCCGTAGCTCGCGCGGCTCGTCAGCTCGGCGCCGCCCTCGCGAACCGTGGCGACGTCCGCAAGCCGGATGGGCGCCCCCGCATCGGACGTGACGATGATGCGCTCGAAGCCGGCGACATCCGCGATGCGCCCTTCCACCGTCACGTTGCGTCCGGTGATGCCGGCGGTCAGCGTGCCGGCGGCGATGTCCTGGTTCTCGCGGCGGATCGCCTCCATCACGCCGGACGGCGCGACGCCGAAGGCCGCCATGCGATCGGGATCGAGCAGCACCTGAATCTGCCGCTCGGCGCCGCCGACGATCGTGGTCTGGCCGACCCCCGGCACGACGTTCAGCCGCCGCGTGATGACCTGATCGGCAATCGTCGTGAGCTCGGGCAGCGTCTTCGTGGCCGAGGACACCGCAAGGGAAAGGATCGGCTGGTCGTCGGGATTGAAGCGCGTGATCTGCGGCGTGTCGATGCCGTCGGCAAAGCCGGCCTCCAGGCGCGAGACCCGGTCGCGGACCTCCTGCGCGGCGGTGCGCGAATCCGTGTCGAGCGTGAACTCGACGATGACGAGCGAGCGCCCCTCGAAGCTCTGCGACGTCACGCGATCGACGCCGCCGATCGTGTTGACGGCCTGCTCCACCGGGCGAGTGATCTCCGACTCCACCGTTTCGGGCGATGCGCCGGAATAGGTCGTCGCCACCACCACCACGGGCAGGTCGACATCCGGAAACTGGTCGAGGCCGAGCCGGCTGTAGGAGAACAGGCCGATCACCAGGATCGCCACCATCATCATGGTGGCGAAGACCGGATGGGCGACGCTGATACGGGTGAGGATCATGCCGGGCCGGCGCCCTCGATCGTCACCGCCGTCTCGGCCTGGAGATCGGGCAAGGGCGCGACGACCACCGTCTCGCCCGGCGCAAGGCCGGCGCTGACGACGACCAGCCCCTCGCGCGGCAGGCTGGCGCCCGTCTCGACGGCCCGCCGCTCCAGCCTGCCGTCCTTCGCGGCCAGCACGAAGCTGCCCGCATTGTCGCGACGAATGGCGGCGACGGGAAGCGCGACGACCTGTTCCATCGATTCCACGGCGATCTCGCCGACGGCGAACATGCCGCCCCGGATCGCGCCGTCGGGATTGGGAAGGGTCACGAAGACGCTGATGGCACGCGACCCCGCCCCGGCCTCGGGCGCGATCCGCGACACCCGCCCCTCGAAGAGGCGGTCGCCGGCCCCCTCGAACCTGAGGCGAGCGACCTGTCCGGCGGCGATTTCGCCGATGCGGCTCGTCGGCACGCTGGCCTCCACCTCGACCGACGAGAGGTCGACGAGCTGCAGAAGCTCGGCGTTCATCGCGACGGTCTGGCCGGGCTCCACCGCGCGGGTCGCGACGATGCCGTCGAAGGGCGCGGTCACCACCGCGTCCTCGAGGGCCTTGCGGGCGTCGCCGACCTCGGCCTCCAGCGCGCGGGCCTGGGCCTGGAGATTGAGAAGCTGCGACTGAGCGGCGAGAAGATCGGCCTCGGACGCGATGCCGCGATTGCCGAGCTGCTCGCGCCGCTCCAAGGTCCATTCCGCCAGCCGGATCTCGGAGCGCCGCGCCTCCAGCGTCGCCTCGCGCGCCGACAGGGCGGAGCGCAGGAGGGTCTCGTCGAAACGCGCGAGCACGTCGCCGGCCGTCACCTTCTGGCCCACCTCGACGCCGACCTCGGACAGGCGGCCCGACACCTCGGCCGTCACCACGGCGCGCCTGATCGGGCGCGCCGGCCCGGACACGGCGACGGTACGCGCGAAATCGCGCGCCGTCAGCGTCTCGACCTCGAAGGCGGCGAGTTCCACCGGGCCGGGCTCGCGGGCGGCCGGGGTCATCACGGCCGCGTCCGATCGCTCGGCAACCCGGTCGAACGCGAGATAGGCGCCTGCCCCGAGGCCGAGCACGAGTAGGCCCGTCAGTATCCTGCGAAGCCTCGCGGCCATGTGTCCAGATCCAGATGCGATTCGAGCGTTTGCCCACCCAAAGCGCGAAAGGGTGGCTTCAGCGTGACATTGGGATGCCGCAGGGCCTCGTCAACCGCGGCGTGTCAAGCGGCCGCGAAGATGGCGGCGAGATCGGCTTCGCCGAGGCGGCGAATCTGGCCGGGCGCGAGGTCCGCCGGCATCGCGAGGCACCCGATCGCCTCGCGATGCAGCGCCTCGACATGGTTGCCCGCCGCCGCGAACATACGGCGTACCTGATGGTAGCGCCCCTCGTGCACCTCGAGCAGGGCCTCCTGCGGGCCGACCACGGTGAGTTCGGCGGGCTTCAGCGGCTTGTCCTCGCCGTCCAGCATCAGCGTGCCCGAGGCGAACAGCTCGCCTTCGGTGCCCGTCATCGGTCGGGCGAGACGGGCTCGATAGATCTTCGGCACATGCCGGTTCGGCGAGATGATGCGGTGGAGCAGCGCCCCGTCGTCCGTCATCAGGAGGAGTCCGGACGTTTCCTTGTCGAGCCGCCCGACCGTCGAGATCGCCGGATCGCGCCGACGCCAGCGCGCGGGCAGGAGCTCGTAGACGAGCGGCCCCGCCTCCTTGTGCGAACAGGTGACCCCGAGCGGCTTGTGGACCATGAGGGCGAAGCCCGGCAGCGGATCGAGCGGCTCCCCGTCCACCACAAGGCGCGTTTCGAGGTCGGCGGTCAGGGCGATGCGCTCGTCGGCACGCGCGACGGGCGCCCCGTCCAGCCGGATGCGCCCGTTCTTCGCCAACAGCTGGATCTCGCGGCGCGAGGCGTAGCCCATATTGGCGAGGAGCTTGTCGAGGCGGGAGGTCGGCACCTTGGTCATTTGCGCGCTTCGATGATCTTGTAACCGGCCTCGTCGGCCAGAACGGTCATGCTGCGGAAGGCGGCGCGCAGGGTCTCCTCATAGGGCATGTGGCGGTTGGCCACCAGAACCAGCGTTCCCGAGCGGCGCAGCATGCGCGAGGCGGCCGCGATAAAGGACTGGCCGAGCGCGCGGTCCTCGATGCCTTCGGCGTGGAAGGGCGGGTTGGATACGACGAAGTCGAGGTCGGCGAGTGCGACCGAACGCGCGTCCGCCCAGAGGAAGCGGGCGCGCGGATCGGCGAGGTTGGCCTTCGACGCGTTCACCGCGCGCCGGTCGAGCTCCACCAGCGTCAGCTCGGACACGGCGGCGGATGCCAGAACGGCTCTCGCCAGAATGCCGAGCCCGGCGCCCAGGTCGGCGCCCCGGCCGCTGAAGGACGGCAGATGGCGCAGGAGAAGCGCCGTGCCGGGATCGACCCGGTTCCAGGAGAAGACGCCGGGCTGCGAATGGAGGCCCATGTCGTCCACGACGACGGGAGCCCCTTCCGCGATGGCCTTGGCCACTCCCGACACGGTTTCGGGCCGCGTCGCGGTGCAGATCCGCTGGCGGGCTTTCGAGCGCTCGGCCACCGTGCAACCGAAGGCTTCGAGTTCCCCACGCAGGCGCTGCCCCCCCTTGTCCTTGGGCGCGAGCGCTGCAAGCGTGCCGCCGGGGGCGAGCGCGCGCAAGGCATGCGCCAGCACGAAGCGGCGCTCGACCGAGCCGGGCGGTGCTGCGACGACGATCGCCTCAAGGGACTTCCCGGGCAGGTCCTCCAGCGCCGCCGCGCCGGGGCGAAGCGGCGACACCTGGACGGCATCGTCCGGCACGTCGACGAGATCGGAGGGCGGCGCACCGTAGATGGCGGTTCTGGGAGAAGGGATGTCGCTCACGCGGCTCCCTTAGCAGCTTTGGGCTTACCGCCGAAAGCGGGAACGGCACTTGCATGACACGGCCCCAGACGGGCACTCGCCTCATCCTCAGCCACGCCGACAGTTCGCCGTCGCCATTACTTGACTATCGTAGTCAGCTTTGAAAGGACGTGCCTCGAAATCGCCACAGATCGAAAGCGGCCCACATGCGAACCCCATCCCGAACCCTTCGCGCCGTTCGATGCGCCGCCCTTCTCGGCTGCAGTCTGCCGGCGCTAGCATTTCCTGCGGCGGCGCAGGACGTGGTTCTCGATACGGTCGTGGTGGACGGCGCGGGCTCGGGCTCCGGAGGCGCGGCGACAGGTGTCGGGATCGGCGGCGGGTTGAAGACGGACGGCTATGTCAGACGCGAGGCTCGCGTCGGCACCAAGACCGATACCGACCTGCGCAAGGTGCCTCAGGCCGTCTCCGTCGTCTCGCGGCAGGAACTCGACGACCGCAACGTCCAGACGCTGGTCGAAGCGGCGCGCTACTCGGCTGGCGTGCGGGCCGGCACGTTCGGCTTCGATCCGGCCTTCGACACGTTGTATGTGCGCGGCTTCAACGTCGCCAATACGGGCTACTACCGCGATGGCCTGCGCTCGCTCGGCGGCTCCTTCGCCTTCTTCCGCAACGAGCCCTACGGGCTGGAGGGCGTTTCGATCCTGAAAGGGCCGAGCTCGGTCCTCTACGGCGCGTCCGCGCCCGGCGGCATCGTCAACCTCGTCACCAAGCGCCCGACCGACGCGCCCTTCCGCGAGGTCGTCGGCCAGATCGGCACCGACAACCACTATCAGGCGAATTTCGACGCCTCCGGCCCGCTCGGCGGCAACGGGAACGTCCTCTACCGCCTCACCGGCATCAAGCGCTCGGCCGACACCGAGTTCGTCGCCGCGCGCGACGACCGCACCTATATCGCCCCCGCCTTCACCCTGCGCTCGGACGACCGCGACACCCAGTTCACGTTCCTGAGCGAATACACCGACACCAAGTCCGGCGGCGGGCGCGGCTTCTACACGACGCCGGACGCCCGCATTACCGGCATCGAGCAGGGGGACCCCGCCTTCCGCGACCTCGACCAGACGCAGGGACGCGTCGGCTACGAGTTCGAGCACCGCTTCAACGAAAATCTCGCGGTGCGCCAGAACCTGCGCTACCAGTCGATCCGTACGGACATGCGCTTCACCTCGGTGCTCGGGATCAACCCCGGCGGGCTCTCGGCCTTCCGCAGCGCGGGCGAGATCCTGGACGATGCCGACGGTCTAGCGGTGGACAACCAGATCCAGGGCAACTTTCAGACCGGAGCCGTCGCCCACACGCTGCTCGGCGGCCTCGACTACACCTATTTCGACGGCCAATACCGCTACGGCGGCGCTTCGGCGCCCGACCTAAACCTCGTCACGCGCAATTACGGCGCGCAGCCGATCGCCGGCCCGACGTCCCACAACCTCGTCAACACGACGACCCATCAGAGCCAGATCGGACTCTACCTTCAGGACCAGGCCGAATACGAACGCCTCGTCCTGACCATCGGCGGCCGGTACGACTGGCTGGACACCGACACGTTCAACAACAACGACCCGTCCGCCACGGTGCGCGCCGAAGACCGCAACTTTTCCGGCCGCGTCGGGCTGTCCTATCTCTTCGACAACGGCGTCACCCCTTACGCCAACGTCTCGACCTCCTTCGCGCCGACCGTCGGCACCGCCTTCGACGGGTCGCCCTTCGATCCGACGCGGGGCGAGCAGGTCGAGGTCGGCGTCAAATACGCGCCGGACTGGATCGGCCTGACGGTGGACGCAGCGCTCTTCCGCATCGAGCAGGACAACCTCCTCGTCACCGACCCGGTCAACACCGCCGGCTTCTTCCAGATCCAGACCGGCGCGGTCCGCTCGCAGGGCTTCGAGTTGCAGGCCAATGCCGCCCTTGCCGAAGGCCTGAGCCTTGTCGCCGCCTATTCCTACACCGACATTTCCTTCACCGAGGGCGACAATGTCGGAAACCAGGTGGCGGGCATTCCCGAGCACCAGTTCTCGCTCTGGGGCAACTACGAGGTGCAGTCCGGCGCGGCCGAGGGTTTGGGGCTCGGGATCGGAAGCCGCTTTCTCGGCGCCAACCCAGCCAACGACGCCAACACGCGGGAGAACGATTCGCGCATCCTGGTCGACGCGGCCGTCAGCTACGACTTCGGCGCGGCGAACCCCAGGCTCGAAGGCATCCGCGCGCAGGTCAACGCGAACAACCTCTTCGACAACCGCGCCTCGCTCTGCAACAACGGCTACTGCTATCGCGAGCAGGGCCGCGACGTGATCGGCTCGCTGCGCTTCCGCTTCTGATCGATCGGTCGGACACCGAGCGTCTTGGTGACCGGCGGCATTTCCATTAGCCTGGATGCGCCGCGGGCCGCCCCGCCGCCGAGCAAAGGCTGCCCTCATGGTCCTCCCCTCCAACGCATCCTCGCCCACGGGTGGACCCATCATTCTCTTCGATGCGGAATGCGTCCTCTGCTCGGCCAATGCCCGCTTCGTGCTCGATCACGACAGGACCGGACATTTCCGCCTGGCGTCCATGCAGGGCGAGGTCGGGCAGGCTCTCTATCGGCAGCATGGCATGGATCCCAACGATCCTTCGACCATGATCATCGTCGAGGGGGAGCGCCTGCGTCGGGACAGCGATGCCGTGCTGAGCATCTACGAAGCCATCGGCTTTCCCTGGCGGCTGATGACGCTGTTTCGTCTGGTGCCGAGACCCTTGCGGGACACAGTGTACCGATGGGTCGCCCGCAATCGGTACCGCCTGTTCGGAAAGCGGGACACGTGCTGGATCCCGGCGCCGGAGCATAGAAGCCGCGTTCTTTGAGCACGACCGGGACCTCCCCCTACCGACAGGTCATGGGATCTGCCTTGGGTTCCTTGCCGCCGCAGGTTCAGGCCTTTCATGAGGGTGTCGGCGTTCGCCGTTGGGCGGGCGTCTGCGATGTCCGGCGCGGTGGAGGAGCGCCGGCACGCATGCTTGCGACCCTCTTCGGCTTCCCGCGTGCCGGCCTTCGGGTGCCGATATGCGTCACCGTCACTCCCCATCGTCACGGGGAGATGTGGACACGAAACTTCGGCGGTCAGGTTCTCCGCTCCTTTCAGTGGGCGGGCGATCGGGGATCGAGTCCTCTGCTCTTCGAACGGTTCGGGCCGGTTCGGGTCGGTTCACGGTTGATACCGGACGGCGAGCGACTGAGGATCCTGCCCCAAAAGGGGAGCATCTTCGGCTTACCCATTCCAAGAGCGCTCCTGCCATCGGGCGAAGCTTTCGAGGCCGAACGCGAAGGATGCTTTTCTTTCGACGTGTCGATCAACCTTCCCCTGATCGGCTTGCTCGTCGCATACACAGGCGCGCTCACGCCCTGGGACGACGGTCACGAAAGCGGTCGAGAAGCAGTCGATTTCCCTTCGGAGGCCCGCGCCATGCGGTCGCAAGACGCGGGCAGGGTCCTGACGAATCGTCTGCCTGCCCCATAATCTCCGAGTGACGCGGCGGATCGCGTGACGAACATGGCGTGTCCGCATGTCGGACGGTGCGACGCGTATCGGAGAGTTGAGCCATGGCCGTCCTTTTTCTCCGAGCGCCGGTCGGCGGGACCGGAGAGCCGGACGCCCCGGCGGAGCCGGACGTGGGCGACAGACGCTTCGCCTGGGCGTCGGTGGACAAGGTCGGCGTTCCCGCCGCGCTCCTCCTCCTCTTCGCGCTCCTGGCCCTGCCTTTTGCCACGGCCAAGGCCAATCGCATCGTTCCCGGCGAGGCGCACGGGTTGCTGGCCGCCCTGCCCTCCACGGCGGGGCCGGCGCTTCTCTTCCTGCTCCTCGCATTGGCCGTCGCCGGCGCCCTGCGCCTTCCCGCGGTGCTTCGGCTCGGCGGGGCGCTGGTTGGGCTGGCGGGGCTGCTTGTGGCGATCGGCTTCGCCTCCGCGTTCCTGGCCGCTCCCGGCAATCCCTATGCCCGGGTCTCCCCGGCCTCCGGCTTCTGGACGGCGCTCGCCGCCTTCGCGCTTCTGGCGACGGACGCGCTGACGCGCCTGCGCCCGAGCCCGGCCCTGCGACTCGTTCTCCTCGGTTTCGTTCTGGCCGGGGTGCTCGCACTTCTCGGGTCAGGCTTCTTCGAAGGACTGTCGGTGATGCGCGAATATGCCGTCCGGCGGGAGAGCTTCGCGCAAGAGGCCTTGCGTCATCTCGCGCTCGCCTTCGGATCCATGGCGATCGCGGTTGGGCTCGGAATTCCCTTCGCGCTCGTCGCCTGGCGGGTGAAGCCTCTCCGCGCTCCGGCCCTTGCCGTCCTCAACGTCGTGCAGACCGTGCCGTCGATTGCGCTGTTCGGCCTCCTGATCGCGCCGCTCGGCTGGATCGCGCTCCATGTTCCCGGCGCTTCCGCGCTCGGCGTGCGCGGCATCGGGGCGGCGCCGGCCCTCGTCGCGCTGGTGCTCTATTCGCTGCTGCCGGTGGTCGCCAACACCCTGGCGGGCCTCGCCGCCGTGCCGGAGGCCGCACGCGACGCGGCGACCGGCATCGGCATGACGCGGCGCCAGCGCCTGGTCGGCGTCGAACTGCCGCTGGCGCTGCCGGTGATCCTCGCCGGCATCCGCATCGTGCTCGTGCAGAATATCGGCCTCGCGACGGTGGCCGCGCTGATCGGCGGCGGGGGGTTCGGGGTGTTCGTGTTCCAGGGGCTCGGGCAGAACGCCACCGACCTCGTGCTTCTCGGCGCGCTGCCGACCGTCGCCCTCGCCTTCGCCTCGGCCACCGTCCTCGACGCCGCCATCGACTTCGCCACCATCACCCGAAAGGGAGACGCCCCGTGATCGAGATCCGCAACGTCACCAAGCGCTACGACGAGACGGCCGTGGTGGACGACGTCTCGCTTACCGTCGAGCCGCGCACGGTGATGGCGATCGTCGGGACCAGCGGTTCGGGCAAGACCACCCTGATGCGGATGATCAACCGGATGATCGAGCCGACGTCCGGCACGATCCGCATCGACGGGACCGACATCCGCTCCGTACCCGGCCCCCTCCTGCGACGGCGCATCGGCTACGTCATCCAGAACCACGGCCTGTTTCCGCACCGGACGGTCGCGCAGAACATCGCCACCGTGCCGCGCCTCCTCGGCTGGAGCGAGAACGACGTCGCGGCTCGGGTCGACGAACTCCTCGATCTCTTCCAGATGCCCGCCGCCGACTTCGCGGACCGCTTGCCGCATGAATTGTCGGGCGGCCAGCAGCAGCGCGTCGGCGTCGCCCGCGCACTGGCCGCCCGGCCCAACATCCTCCTGATGGACGAGCCCTTCGGCGCGCTCGACCCGATCATCCGCGCCAAGGCGCAGAGTGATTTGGAAGCGCTCCAGAAGGCGACGGAGACGACGATCGTCCTCGTCACCCACGACATGGAGGAGGCGATCCGCCTCGGCCATCGCATCGCCGTGATGCGCAACGGGCGCGTCGTGCAATGCGCGACGCCGTCCGAGATCCTGGCGCGGCCCGCCGACGGGTTCGTGGAGGAGATGGTCGGCAGCGGCGACCGGGCCTTGCGGCTCCTGGCGGTGGAGGCGATAGACGCGCTCCTCGAGCCTGGCGAGGCAGGCGGGGCACCGCTGGCTCGCGGCCTCAACCGCCGCGATGCGCTGGCCGAGCTCCTCTGGTCGGGCCGCGAGGCGGCGCCCGTCCTCGACGAACTCGGGCTGCCCGCCGGCATCATCCGGCGCGATGCGCTGATCCAGAGCGCGGCCCGCCCCGCGTGAAGCTCGCCGCCCCCCTCGCCCGCGTCCTGGCCCTGGCGCTGCTGGCGGCAGCTCTCCTCGCGCCGGACGCCTTCGCGCCGCTCCTTCGGCCGCTGACGAGCAACGGCGCGGCACCGATCTACACTCAGACCAGCCTTCTCTCGCTCACCTTGAGCCATCTCGAACTCGTCGCCGCGGCCATTTCGGCCGCCTTCGTGGTCGCGACGAGCCTTGCCGTCCTCGTCACCCGGCGGTTCGGGGCCGACTTCCTTCCCCTGTCGCGCAGCATCGTCAATGTCGGGCAGACCTTCCCGCCCGTCGCCGTGCTGGCGCTCGCCGTGCCCGCCGTCGGCTTCGGCCTCGCCCCGACGCTGATCGCCCTCTTCCTCTACGGCCTCCTGCCGATCTTCGAGAACGCCGTCGCGGGCCTGAGAGCGGCGGGGCCGCCGGTGATCGAGGCGGCGCGCGGCGTCGGACTGACACCCCGGCAGCGGCTCTTGCGGGTGGAATTGCCGCTCGCCCTGCCGCTGATCGTTTCCGGCCTGCGCCTGTCCGTCGTGGTCGGCCTCGGAACGGCGACCATCGGCTCGACGGTCGGCGCGCCGACGCTCGGCGAGGTGATCATCGCGGGGCTTCTGTCGGGCAATCTCGCTTTCGTGGTGCAGGGCGCGGTGATCGTCGGGCTTCTCGCCGTCCTCTCGTTCGACGCCCTCACCCTCCTCGAACGCCGCCTCGCCGTGCCGCGTCGCGGCTGAGCCCCTCCCCCGTCGAAGGACCCGTGGCATGACGATCCAGCCGCAACGCATCCGCATGCTGAAGGACGGCGAGCCGAGGGAGGGCAGCGCCTATGTCCTCTACTGGATGCAGGCGGCCAAGCGCGTTCACGGCAACCATGCGTTGGAATACGCGATCGACCGGGCCAACGAGCTCGACCTGCCGCTCGCCTGCGTCTTCGGCATGACCGACGCCTTTCCCGACGGCAATGCGCGGCATTACCACTTCATGGTCGAGGGTCTGGCGGAGGTCGAGCGGGACCTCGCCCGGCGCCATGTAACGTTCCATGGGGCGCTCGGAAGCCCGGACGAGGTGGCGCTCGGCCTGTCGAAGAAGGCGGCATTGGTCGTCACCGACCGCGGGTATCTGCGCATCGAGAAGGAATGGCGCCAAAAGCTCGCGAAGGCCATCGATTGCCCGCTGCACCAGATCGAGACGGAGGTCGTGGTTCCCGTCGAGACCGCCTCTCCCAAGCACGAGTACGCCGCGCGCACGCTCCGCCCGAAGATCCACAAGCTCTGGGACGAGTTCCTCGTGCCGCTGTCGGAGCGCCGGGTGAAGCGCAAGGAGCCGGCGGACGTTCCGAAGTCCAAGCTCGACCTGTCCGATCCCGCCAAGCTCGTCGCGTCCATGAAGCTCGATCACGGGATCGGCGCGGTGAAGCGCTTTCGCGGCGGACAGGGCGAGGCGCGCAAGCGGCTGAAGGCCTTTCTCGGCAAATCCTTCGCGACCTACGGCACCGACCGAAACCGGCCGGAGGCGTCGGCCGCCTCACACATGAGCCCCTATCTCCATTTCGGGCAGATCGGCCCGCTGGAGATCGCGCTGGCCGTGCGCGAGGCGACGACGGGCGGCGACGAGGACAAGGCCTCCTATCTCGAAGAGCTGATCGTGCGCCGGGAGCTTGCGACCAACCACGTCTTCTACGAGGAACGCTACGACGACTACGCCTGCCTGCCCGACTGGTGCCGCAAGACGCTCGGCGAGCACGCGAAGGACAAGCGCGAGCACGTCTACACGGAGCGGCAGCTCGCCGCCGGGGAGACGCACGACGAGTACTGGAACGCGTCGATGCGCGAGATGCGCGAGACCGGCTTCATGCACAACCAGCTCCGCATGTACTGGGGCAAGAAGATCGTGGAATGGTCGCCCTCTCCCGAGGAGGCCTTCCGCACGGCTCTGCGGCTCAACAACCGCTATTTCCTCGACGGGCGCGACGCCAATTCCTTCACCAACGTCGCCTGGCTCTTCGGCCTGCACGACCGGCCCTGGGGCTCGCGTCCGATCTTCGGCAGCATCCGCTATCTCGGCCCCGCGACGCTGAAGAAGTTCGATGCCGACGCCTATGTCGCGACGGTCGACAAGCTCGCCAAGGCCGAGGCGGGCAAGTGAGGCCTTACCACTCGATCGGCTTTCCGTCATAGGCAACGAAACAGCCGCTGCGCTCCGCCGGCAGGCCGTCGAGAACCGACAGGAGCCCTGCGGCGGAGGCCTGCGGCGTCAGCCGCTCGCGGCTGCCGGCGAAAGGGTCGGACAGGCGGGTCTCGACCGTGCCGGGATGAAGCGCGGCGAGCACCGCCTCCGGTCTCGTGCGCGCGACCTCGACGGCGGCCGTGCGCACGATCTGATTGAGCGCCGCTTTGGCCGCGCGGTAGGAGATCCATCCCCCTAAGCGGTTGTCGCCGATCGAGCCGACGCGGGCGCCGAGCGTGCCGAAGAGGGAGCGACGGTCGCGCGGCAGGAGCCCCGCGAAATGCTTGAGGATCAGCGCCGGGCCGATGGCGTTGACCGCGAACTGGCGTGCCATGGCAGCGGGATCGATCGCCCGCAGGGACTTTTCCGGACCCGTTCCGTCGATCGTGAGAGCACCCGTCGCATCGAACAGGAGATCGAAGGTCTGGCCGCCGAGCCGCTCCGCGGCGGCGGCGATCGAGGCCTCGTCCTCGAGGTCGAACCCGTCCCGCCGCGACAGGCCGGTGAGGCTCCCGCAGCGCGGATCGCTCTGCAGCGCCTCCACGATCGCCCGGCCGATGCCGCCGGTCGCCCCGAAGACCAGGGCGCGGTAGCCTTCGCTGAGCGATGGAAGCATGGGGATTCTCCGCCTCGTGCCGATGCGGTCGCCGGAACCGATCGCCCGACGCTTCGGTTCCGTTGGCCCGATCGGCGCAAGGACGAGACATGCCCAAGATGCGGCGCAAGGCCGACCTGCCGCAGAAAGCCTGCCTCCAGTGCGGCCGGCCCATGGTCTGGCGCAAGGCCTGGGCGAAGACGTGGGACGACGTTCTCTACTGCTCCGACCGCTGCCGCGCCGAGGCCAAGCGCCTGCGCGCCGAAGCCATCAGAGAAACGACGCCGAATCCTTGAACAGCACGGCCGCGCAGAAGGCGGTGTTGGCCACCAGCAGACAGAAGACGGCGAAGGAGCCGAGGTCCTTCGCATGCTTGGCGAAGGACGAGAACTCCGGCGACACGCGATCGACGATCAGCTCGATCGCGGTGTTGACGGCTTCGATGGCGCCGAGGATCGCCAGCAGCACGAGCTGCACCAGGAAGGCCGCGGCCGAAGCGCCGTGCAACGCGAGAACGACGAGGAGCACGATGCCGAACAGGATCTCGTGCCGGAAGGCGGGCTCCCGCAGGAGCCGCTTTCCGCCGTTGATCGAGTAGCCGGCGGCCGCCACCAGATGCCCGAACCCGCGCAGCTTGGGCGGAGGCAGGCCGGTGGACGGGACTTGCTCGGTCATCGGCGGGCCTTCCGGAGCGGCGGATCAATCGGCGTCTAGCGCCGCTCGATAGGCGAAGCCGGTGACCGCAGCAAGGCGGCGAAGCGCCGCCCGTTGTGCTCCACGCGACAAAGTGATAGGCGACACGCAGCATCAAGAGTTGGACCGATGTCCAACGCCAACCTGCCGTCCGGGCAAGGTGGCGCTCCGCAAGGGGGATGTGGCCGCACCGGCAACCAAACGGAGCCCCGCCACATCCTGCGCATCGGCCCCGAGACCATCGGCGGAGACGCGCATGCCTTGTCCGGAATCTTCCCCTCACCCGCTCGCCGCCGCCGGCATCGAGCGCCGCTTCCTCGGCCTCTCGCGCCATGCCGGCACGGGCTACGCCAAGCGGCCGGGCGAGGTCTGGCTCGTGTTCCACGGCGACTGGACGGGCATCCATCGGCTCGATCCGCGCGACCGGCGCACCGTGCATCTGGAACGCGCCCTCGACGGTGACCGGCGCGACGAAGCGCTGCGCTGGGCGATGGAAACCTATGCGATCGAGCCGACGCGCAGCCCCTCGCGGGTGCTCGCGGCCGCCAACCGCGACGAACGGTTGAGAACCGCGGCTCAGGCGTAGCGCCGCGCGCCGGCAACGCAGGCGACGACGCCGAGGGTGACGACGATCATTGCCGGCGCGACGGGCTCGCCGAGCAGGAGGCCGGCGAGACCGAGACCGAGGAACGGCTGGAGAAGCTGGAGCTGGCCGACGCCGGCGATGCCGCCGAGCGCGAGACCCCGGTACCAGAACACGAAGCCGACCAGCATCGAGAAGACCGAGACATAGGCGAGGCCCATCCAGGCCGGCGCACCGACGGCGCTCCAGTCCGAAGGGAGCGTCAGGACGGCGACGAGAGCCATGGCCGGCAGGGCGAGCACCAGTGCGTGGGAGATGACCTGCCAGCCGCCGAGGCGGCGCGACAGGCGCGCGCCTTCGGCATAGCCGAGCCCGCAGACGAGGACCGCCGCCACCATCAGGAGATCGCCCTCGAGCGAAGCCGCTCCGCCTTGCGCCAAGGCGAAGCCGGACACCAGGAGGGCTCCGAGGCCCGAGAAGAGCCAGAACGCCGGCTTCGGCCGCTCTCCCGCTCGCAAAACGCCGAACAGGGCCGTCGCGAGCGGAAGGAGCCCGATGAACACGATGGAATGGGCGGCCGTCACATGCCGCAACGCCAGCGCCGTCAGGAGGGGAAAGCCGACCACCACGCCAAGTGCCACGACGCCGAGGGCCGGGACGTCCTCCCGCCGGAGCCGCCCCTCCCCTGCAAGGCGCAGAAGGATAAGGGCAAGGCCGGCCGCGATCACCGCGCGTGCGGAGGTGAGAAAGACGGGCGGGAAGCCTTCCACCGCCACGCGCGTCGCCGGCAGCGACCCGCTGAAGATCGCCACTCCGGCAAGCCCGCTGCCCCACCCCCGCATCGATCCGCTCACGGTCCGCCTCCCTGGTTTCGGGGAAAGGGATATCCCGGCATGCCTGGTCCGGCCAGAAACGGTGCGATACAGTTTGGGCAAACCGTATGGGCTCAGCAAACCATACGATCGGAGGCGGAGCGCATGGCGGAGACGCGCACGAATGCGGTGATGGCGGCGATCCGGGAGCGGGTCGCAGCGCGCGCGCTCGTCGCCGGCGACAAGCTGCCCTCGATCCGGGGCTTGGCACGGACGCTCGGCGTCTCCCCCTCTACCGTGGTCGAAGCCTACGAGCGGCTCGGCGCGGAAGGGCTGGTCCGGGCGCGGCCGGGCTCGGGCGTCTATGTCGCACGCTCGGCCGCGCCCCTTTCGGTGGCACCATTGAAGAGCCGTTCGGAGCGCGCGATCGATCCGTTCTGGGTGTCGCGCCAGTCGCTCGACGCCGATGCGGCCGTCCCTTCGCCCGGTTGCGGATGGCTGCCGGCGGACTGGCTGCCGACCGAGACGATCCGCCGCGCGATGCGCAAGGCCTCACGCGGGGCCGACGCGCTCCTGACGGACTACGGACCCGCACGCGGCTCGCCGGCCTTACGCGAACTCATCGCGCGAAGGGCTCAAGCGGACGGCCTCGACATCGGGCCGGAGGCCGTTCTCCTCACAGGCTCGGGCACCCAGGGGCTCGACCTCGTCTGCCGCCTTCTGCTGCGGCCGGGCGACACCGTGCTTGTTGACGACCCTTGCTACTTCAATTTCCGGGCGCTTCTGGCCGCGCACCGTGTCAGCGTCGTCGGCGTTCCCATGACGCCGGCCGGACCGGACCCGCAGCGCTTCGCATCCATCGCCGCCGACCATCGGCCGCGCCTCTACGTGACCAACGCTGCGATCCACAATCCGACGGGCGCCCGCCTTTCCCCTGCCGTGGCGCACCGGATCCTGGCATCGGCAGCAGAGCACGACATGACGATCGTCGAGGACGAGATCTTCGCCGACTTCGAGCCGGAACCCTCCGCACGCCTGGCCGCGCTCGACGGTCTCGCGCGCGTCCTGCGCATCGGTTCGTTTTCCAAGACCCTGTCCGCCTCGGTGCGCTGCGGCTACATCGCCGCCCGGCCGGACTGGATCGAGGGCCTGATCGACCTCCAGATCGCCACGAGCTTTTCGGCCGTCAGCCCTCTGGCGGCCGAGATCGTGCTCGGCGTCTTGGCGGACGGCGGCTATCGCCGGCACATGGACACGCTGCGTCGGCGCCTGGCGCGCAGCCGCCGCGACGTGGGTGCGCGGCTGGAAGGGCTCGGCTTCCGCCCGTGGACGGCGCCGCGCGGCGGCTTCAACCTCTGGTGCGAACTGCCCGAAGGGCTCGAAGCGGCCGCCCTTGCGCGGGCGGCACATGCGCAGGGCTTGGTCCTCGCGCCCGGCGACGTGTTCAGCCCGTCGGGCAGCGCAAGTCGCTTCATGCGCTTCAATGCGGCGCAGATGGAGAGCGGGCACGTCTGGGACGCGATGTCTCGCCTGATTCAGCCCGCGACCCGCCAGCCCGACATCGCCTCGAGCGGCAGCGCCTGGAACATCGCGGCCGGCACCGGCCGGCTGTAGAGATAGCCCTGGCCGACATGGCAGCCCTGGTCACGCATCAAGGCATGCTGCGCGGGCGTCTCGATGCCTTCGGCAGTCACCGTGATGCCGAGCCCTTCCGCCATCTGGACCAGCGCCCGGGTGATCGCCTGGTCCTTGTCGCTGACGTCGCGCCCGCTGACGAAGGACCGGTCGATCTTGATCTTGGTCACGGGGTAATGGCGCAGCATGCTCAGGGAGGCGTAGCCGGTGCCGAAATCGTCGAAGGCGAGACCGACACCGAGGTCGCGCAGGCGCTTCAACTGCCGGAGGATGCGCTCGTCCGTCTGGAGAATCGTGTTCTCGGTGATCTCGATCTCCAGCCCGTCGGGCGACAGGCCGTTGCGCTCCAAGGCGCGCGCCACTTCGCCCACGATGTCACCCGACTTGAACTGGAGGGCGAAGAGGTTCACGGCGACGCGAATGTCGGGAAAGGCGGTGCGGCGCCATTCGGCCGCCTGCCGGCAGGCCTCGCCGATGATCCAGTCGCCGACCGACACGGCCAGCGTGTCGGTTTCGAGGAGCGGCAGGAAGGCGGCCGGCGAGATGACGCCGCGGCTGGGATGGTTCCAGCGCAGGAGCGCCTCCGCTCCGCAGACACGGGCGTCCTCCAGAAAAAGCTGCGGCTGGTAGTAGAGCTCGAACTGATCCTGCGCCCAGGCCGTGGTGAGTTCGGTCCGCGCCAGCCCCTTCTCCACGAGGCGATGGCGCAGGTCCGGCGTAAAGAGCTGGGTGCGTCCCCGCCCGTCGCGTTTGGCCTTGTAGAGCGCCAGATCCGCGTCGCCGAGCAGCGTCTCGGCGGTGCAGCCGTCGTAGGAACAGGCGATGCCGACGCTCGCGCTGATGCTCACGAGATTGCCGTCGGCGGGGATCGTCTCCTCGATCGCGTTGATCAGCGTCTCGCCCAGCCAGTCGCCTTCCAGCGGGTTCGCCGTATCCTCGAGCAGCACGACGAACTCGTCGCCGCCCAGGCGCGCGATGAAATGGGCGGCATGGACGTTCGAGCGGAGCCGACGGGCGACTTCGGCCAGGACGAGATCGCCCGCCTGATGGCCGAGCGTGTCGTTGACGTCCTTGAAGCCGTCGAGATCCACAAGCAGCGCCGTGGCACGCCGGCCGGACCGAAGGACCTGCTCGAGGCGGTGGTCGAGGCAGGCGCGGTTGGACAGGCCGGTGAGGTGGTCCAACATGGCCGCGACGCGCAGGTTCTCTTCGAGCCGTTGCCGCTCGCTGATGTCGCGCATGATCGCGCCGAAGCGACGCTGGCTGCCCTCCATCCACTGCGACAGGGACAGCTCCACCGGCACGCTGCTTCCGTCCTTGCGCAGCGCCTGGAGGTCGATCGCCCGGCCGATGAGCCTGGTCGGGCCATCGTCCGCCACGCGCTTCATGCCGGCGCGGTGCCCCTGCCGCATCGCGGGCGGGATGATGAGGTCGAGCGACCGCCCGACCGCCTCCTCGGCCGTGTAGCCGAACAGGCGCTCGGCGCCGACGTTCCATGCCAGGATGATGTTGTGGGCATCGGCCGCCACGATCGCATCGGGCGACGACTGGGCGATGCCCTCGAAGCTGACGTCCGCCCGGGCCGTCGAGCGCTGGACGAGTTCGATGCGCCGGACGGCTTCGATCTGCTGGGCAAGGAAAGCGACGATCTCGCGCATCGTCCGCCGCTCGACCGCGCCGAGCCGGCCGCGCCGGGCGGAATAGAAGACGCTGTAGCAACCGGCCAGGGAGCCGTCGAAAAGCCGGATCGGCACATGCGCGCCGAGAAGCGGCCGGGCGCGTTCGCCGGCATCGGCGGGTCGGAAGAGGACGCCCCGTTCCCCTCGAAGCTCGGGCAGAAGCTCTGTGGCGGAGCCGCCTTTCAGCCTTGCCCGACCGGCGGACTCGATCAGCTGGAGCTGTTCGCCTTCGAGGACGTAAACCTCGACCCGGGACGCCTGGAAGACGCGCCGTCCGAACGTCGTGCTGCGGGACAAAAGACCACGGCTCGAAGCGGCAAGCCGCTCGAAGAGCCCGGGGATCGTAGCGAGTTTGTCTTCCATGGTCTCCGACACGCGCTGATCGACGCGAACGCCAGAGACCCTAGCCGAGGACATCTAAAAATTGATTTTATGAAACCAGAGGTTCTGTCGAACGTCGGAGAGTCGCACGCGCGGCTCTCCGGCCTTTTGCAGGGACGGCGTCAGCCGATCTGCTTGAGCAGGTCGTCGAGCGACTTCTTGGCGTCGCCGTAGAACATGCGCGTGTTCTCCTTGTAGAAGAGCGGGTTCTCGATGCCGGAATAGCCGGTGCCCTGCCCGCGCTTCGACACGATGACGCGCCGCGCCTTCCAGACCTCGATCACCGGCATGCCGGCGATGGGCGAGTTCGGGTCCTCCTCGGCCGCCGGATTGACGATGTCGTTGGCGCCGATGACGATCGCCACATCCGTCGAGGGGAAATCCTCGTTGATCTCGTCCATTTCGAGAACGATGTCGTAAGGCACCTTGGCTTCGGCAAGGAGCACGTTCATGTGGCCCGGCAGACGGCCGGCGACCGGGTGGATCGCGAAGCGCACGGTCTTGCCTTTGGCGCGAAGGCGGCGCGTCAGCTCCGAGATCGAGCCTTGCGCCTGAGCCACCGCGAGGCCGTAGCCCGGAACGATCACGACCGAATCCGCCTCGTCCAGCGCCTGCGCGACGCCGTCGGTGTCGATCGCGACCTGCTCGCCCGTGATCTCCTGCGCCGGCCCGCTCGTGCCGCCCCAGCCGCCGAGGATGACGGAGACGAAGTTCCGGTTCATCGCGCGGCACATGATGTAGGAGAGGATCGCGCCCGACGAGCCGACGAGCGCGCCCGTGACGATCAGGAGATCGTTGCCGAGCGTGAAGCCGATGGCGGCGGCCGCCCAGCCCGAATACGAGTTCAGCATCGAGACGACGACGGGCATGTCCGCCCCGCCGATCGCCATGATCAGGTGCCAGCCGAGCGCGCCGGCGAGGATCGCGACGAGGATCAGCGTCCAGAGACCGGCCCCGTTGAAGTACAGAAGACCGAGCAGAAGCGCGACCACGACGCCCGCGAGGTTGATCGCGTGGCGATTGGGAAGGACCAGCGCCTTGGAGTCGAGGCGGCCGGACAGCTTGCCATAGGCGACGACGGAACCGGTGAAGGTGACTGCGCCGATGAAGACGCCGAGGAACACCTCGACGCGCATGATGGCAAGTTCCACCGGGGTCTTGGTGGCGAGCGTCGCGGCAAAGCCGGTTAGGAGATCGCCCCGGCCCTCGGCCAGCGCATGGGCGACATGGGCCGCTTCCAAATCGGCGTTGAAACCGATGAATACGGCGGCCAGACCCACGAAGGAGTGCAGTGCCGCGACGAGCTCGGGCATCTGCGTCATCTGCACCCGGCCGGCGAGCCAGCCGCCGATCAGACCGCCGATGACGATCAGGGGCACGATCAGCCAGAGCGCACCGACGGCGGGGCCGGTGATCGTGGCGAAGACGGCCAGCGCCATGCCGACGATGCCGTACCAGACGGCGCGCTTGGCGCTTTCCTGGTTGGACAGACCGCCGAGCGAGAGGATGAAGAGGATGGAGGCGACGATATAGGACGCGCCGACGAGACCTTGGCTCATGGAATCGCCTTCCTCAGCTCTTCTGGAACATCTTGAGCATCCGGCGCGTCACCATGAACCCGCCGAAGATGTTGACCGACGCCATCAGGATGGCGAGGCCGGCGAGGAACGAGACCAGCCAGCCGGATGTGCCGACCTGAAGCAGCGCGCCGAGGATGATGATCGAGGACACCGCGTTGGTCACGGCCATCAGGGGCGTATGGAGCGCGTGGCTGACGTTCCAGATGACGTGGTATCCGACGAAGCAGGACAGCGCGAAGACCACGAAGTGCTGAAGGAAGCTCGGCGGCGCCGTCAGGCCGATCAGCATGAGGAGGATCGCGCCGCCCGCCAAGAGCATGACCTGACGCTGGCCGCTCTTCTTGGTGTCGAGCGCCTCGCGCGCCGCCTTCTCGGCCCCCGTCTCCTCGACGGCCTTCTTCGGTGCCTGCTTGGCGATGGCCTGGATCTTAGGTGGCGGGGGCGGCCAGGTGATCGCGCCCTCATGCGTGACGGTCGCGCCGCGGATGACGTCATCCTCCATGTTGACCACCGGCACGCCGTCCTTCTTCGGCGTCAGGTCGTCCATCATGTGTCTGACGTTGGTGGCGTAGAGCGTCGAGGCCTGCGTCGCCATACGGCTGGGATAGTCGGTGTAGCCGACGATCCGCACGCCGTTCGCGGTCTCCACGATGTCGTCGGGCACGGTGAGATCGCAGTTGCCGCCGCGCTCGGCGGCAAGGTCCACAACGACCGAGCCCGGCTTCATCAGGGCGACCATGTCTTCCAGCCAGAGCTTGGGCGCGTCGCGGCCGGGGATCAGCGCCGTCGTGATGACGATGTCGACCTCGGGCGCTTGGGCCCGGAAGAGCTCGAGCTGCTTGGCGCGGAACTCCGGCGAGGACGGAGCGGCGTAGCCGCCCGTCGCCGCACCGTCGGCGGCCTCGTTGAAGTCGAGGAACAGGAACTCGGCGCCCATCGACTGGATCTGCTCGGCGACCTCGGGGCGCACGTCGAAGGCGCGCACCTGGGCGCCCAGCGACTGTGCCGTGCCGATGGCGGCGAGACCCGCGACGCCCGCGCCGATGACGAGGACGCGCGCCGGCGGCACCTTGCCGGCGGCCGTGATCTGGCCGGTGAAGAAGCGGCCGAACTGGTTGCCCGCCTCGATCACCGCGCGGTAGCCCGCGATGTTGGCCATGGAGGACAGCGCATCCATCTTCTGGGCGCGGCTGATGCGCGGCACCATGTCCATCGCAAGAACCGTCGCACCCTTGGCACGCAGTTCTTCCAGGAGATCGGCGTTCTGTGCGGGATAGAGAAACGAGATCAGGATCTGGCCGGCGCGGACCAGCGCCACCTCGTCGGCCTCCGGCGGGCGGACCTTGGCGACGATGTCGGCTTCCCCCCAAAGCGCGGCGGCGTCGGGCACGACGCGCGCGCCGACCGCTTCAAAGGCCGCGTCGGAGAAGCGTGCGGCGTCGCCCGCCCCGGCTTCCACCAGGCACTCGTAGCCGAGCTTCTGCAGACGGCCCACGCTTTCCGGCGTCAGCGCCACGCGCCGCTCGCCCGCAAAGCGTTCCTTGGGAACTCCGAACTTCATGTGTCTCCTCCCAGTGCTGGCGGGACTATTGCCGCTTCTTACCGCGATGCACCAGCGATTCCTCGCCGCAGGCCGGCATGGACCGACCGTTTTCGCCTCCGCACCATTTGGCGGAGGCGCGAAGGGCCGCGGCGGGGACGCGATCCGTCGCCCCCTGCGAGGATCGACGGGCCTTGCCGCACGGGGCGTCAAAGGCTGAGGGCGCCACGGATTGCGCTTCGCTACCCACGTGCCGGTGGGGCTGGCTCTCACCTGCGCCTCCCACGAAGCTACCCCGCACCCGAGACCAGAGGATTTACTGATTAACCATTCAACGATGTCAGTTGAGCTTATAAAAACGATCGTGCAGCTTCTTGATGCCGGTTCCAGCCTCCGGCCGGTTCTTCACACCGGCCGGCTCCCCCGGATATCCGGTCAACCACCTGATCCCGTAAGACTATTCTGCCCAGGCGTACGCTCTTCCTTCGCCGCCGCACCTCCATAGACAGGCGGGATGAAACGGTTAGCGCTTCGTTAAATGCCGATTGTACGACTTCAACATTTGTTCTATGACAGTCGAAGGATGGGGTGCTCGCAGTTGAGATCACACATTCTCCGCCTTGTCGCTCTGAAAGGTGGATCGATGCGTCGTGTCGCAAGCATCGTCCTCGCGGTCCATGATCGAGCATCCGTCGAATGTGGGCAGCGACATCTATACCCATCACGATGCGGAGCGCTTCGCCGATCGGCGATCGCCCACCGTGAGAACGAGCAGGTCCAACGATAGACATTCGGATCGCGACGGTTCGGCGGCGCATTCCCTTCAACGCGCGGAGAGATCTGGTGAGCGTGGTGAGCGACGAGTTCGTGCTGGCCGGCGAAGCGACGCAATGCCCTCAGCCCGGCACGGCACCGGTCACGCAACGGCCGCCCGCCGCCCTCCTTTCGTGCAGCTATGACGGCGCCGCCGACGGCTCGGCTCGGTGGAACCTGTCGTTCAAGCGGATCTTCGATGTCGTCCTGTCCCTCGCGCTGATCCTCTTTCTCCTGCCGGTCTTCCTTCTTCTGGCCGCCGCGATCCTGATCGAGGACGGGCGGCCCTTTCTCTACCGACACAGGCGGGTCGGCCGGAACGGTCGGGAATTCGACTGCCTGAAGATCCGAAGCATGGTGAAGGATGCCGACGCCCGGCTACAGGCGCTGATCCGGCAGTCCGGCGAGCATCGGCGCGAGTGGGAGGAGACGCAGAAGCTGCGCGAGGATCCTCGGATCCTCGCCGTCGGCCACGTCATCCGCAAGCTGAGCCTGGACGAGCTTCCGCAGCTCTTCAACGTGCTGCGCGGAGACATGAGCCTCGTCGGGCCGCGCCCCATCGTCCGGCAGGAGGTCGCTCGCTACGGCGAGGCGATCGAGCATTACCTCGCCGTGCGTCCCGGCATCACTGGCCTCTGGCAGGTCAGCGGTCGCAGCGGCACGAGCTATGCCGAGCGCGTCGCCATGGACGTCGCCTATGTCCGCACCCGCAGACCCTCCACCGACCTGCGCATCCTCCTGCGCACCGTCGTGGTGGTCGCGAGCGCGCGGGACAGCTACTGAGAACCGCCGGCCCGGTCGGCGCGCGGCCCCTCCCTCGGCATCCGGGCATCCGGCGAAGGAGGCCGGGCCTCAGGTCCTGAACGAGACGTCGTCGACGAAGGCAGTGCTTCCGCGGCCCGGATTTCCGGTCGTCAGGAGAACGGCCAGCGCATAGCAGTCCTCCGGCACGGTGAAGCGCGTTTCCGGGTAGTCGTCCTCGTAGGCCACGTTCGGCGGCGCGAGATACTCGCGCGTCCCCAGCGACTGCGACACGCCGACATGCATGGAGGTCGTGTCCAGCGGCCGGTTCAGGTTCAGCCGGAGGACCAGTCCGGGCTCGGCCTCCACGACCTGCACCAGCCGGGCGGCGCCACCGGTCGACGTGCCCCTCGCCTTGCCCGCGACCCATTGGAAGTCCGGATCCTCGATGCCGAAGCCGCTGAGGTTGCTGCTGAACGTCCCGTTGTCGATGCGCTCGCGGTCGGGATCGAGCGAAAAGTCGGTCGCGGCCTTCCGCCCCTCGAAGGCTCCGCGATCGCCGCCACCACCTGGGGCTTGGGCTGGAAGTCGGCGTCGAAGGCGCACGGCCTTTCGCCGCTGTCCTGCGTGTCCGCCAGGTTTCGCTTCCAGGAATTGTCGGCGTCCGAAAGCGTCCACAGCGTCACGCCGTCGGTGACATAGGGCAAGGCCGCCTGGAGCAACGCCGAGTGGTGCCATGCGACTAGTCTCGTATAGCGCTCGTCGTCGTAGTCGCCGATGAACTGGCCAGGGTCCTCGGAGGACCGTGCGTCGAGTTCGCCCAGGCGCAGCCGGAGGCCGAGCCCGCGGATCGCCTTCAGATAGTCCACGAACCGCCCGTCGACCGTTCCGCGCCGGAAGATGCAGTGGCACTGGAGGGTCACCCCGTCCATGTCCACCCCCTCCCCGACCGCCCGTTTGAGATGCCCCAGGAACTGGTACCGGGCCATCTGGTGATACCCGCTGTTCCCGACCTCCTCCGTGTTGTTCATGCAGACGAAGAGACCGGCCTTCGGCCAGCGGTGCCTGGCTTCGCGGAAGCAGAACCGCCAGAACTCCAGGAGGGAACCGAAGGGCCAGCTGATGGCATGGGCGATCCAGCCGCGATTCTCGAACTCCCCGGCCACATCCTCGTTCACGACGTCGATTGAACCTGCGAAATCCGCAGGCAGGGCAGCCGCCGCCGTGTCGAGAAGCTTGCGGATGAACGTCTTGGCCGTGTCGAGGTCGCCGGCCTCCAGCGCCTCCCTGGCACCGGACACCTTGGTCTCGATATGCAGGGCGTAGACGGGACAATGGACGTGGACAGCCTTGCCGTCCTCCTTGGCGCGGTCGAGGAAATGGACGGCTTATTACAGCATTATTCTAGCCAGTCGACCCTATAGCATCTACTTGTTTCCCATTATCGAAAAAAAACACATCGAAATACCATTCCCGATGCAATGATATTGCCTGCACCCTATGATTTTTTAAAACAATCTGACGGAACATTTGAGTTCGAACGGCATTTCGATCGCCGCAGTTGAGTTGACAGCCAGCCATCCAATCTTCAAGATGCTGCAGTGCACAGTTGTTTCCGGACAAACGTGCAAGGCTCGCTCGGCTTGCGGAAAGTATCCGAGCGAGCCACCTCGTCATTCGCAATTTTAGATGCCAGTCAGAAGACCAATTGCCAAGAGAAGCCAGATTATCCATGAGACCAAAAGTCCGTTTGCTAGACCTTCGCTGGCCGCGTTAGGCGTTCCGCACTCGTCAGAAATTTGCAGATTATCTCTGAGCACCGTCCATAACCTCAATCGTGCAGATCCGCATCAAATCCGGCTTAAAAGATGATCGACGCGCTATTTCGCATAACATACTTCCTCGGATATAGATGCGCAAGAGTGGTCTGGCGGTTTACCTCCCCTCGGATCAATGGCGCACTAGTAGCAGTTTGGCATGATGGCCGGGTTCTTCTTGTACGAAATTCCTATCGTACAGAATGGACGCTCCCAGGGGGAGGCGTCGACGCGAACGAAGATGCACTTCAGGCAGCAGCCAGAGAAGCAAAAGAAGAGCTAAGCTTAGAGATTTCCGAGGATGCACTCATCCCCGGGGGGGCGATGGAGATGATATACCACCACCGCCGCGATCATGTAACATTTTTCCATACTATTTTTGAGAAACTCCCAATAATCTCGATTGACAACCGAGAAATAACAGCAACTCGCATGGAGAGCCCCTGCGATGCTCTCAAACTAAACCTAACCCCCCACGTCCGTCGATTTCTAGAAAACCATTCATTAAATTCCCAGTAATTCAATTCCCCTTGTTTTAAATCTTCCGTACGACATTTTTATTTGTCATAATAGTGTAAATTTTTCCAATTAGCCTTGCCTGATGTGTCAGCACTAATGTTGACGCCTATGATTGAGGCGGTCCATGAAGATTTCTGTTGCTGGGCTGGGGTATGTCGGAGTCTCGAACGCTGTCCTGCTTGCCCGGAATCACCTCGTCTATGCTTACGATCCTGATTGCAGCCGTATTGAAGCGATCAGACGAGGCATCTCACCCATCATCGACAACGAAGTAGGAGCGTATCTGCAGTCAGATAAACTCCAATTGCATGTTACTTCGAATCCTCATGAGGCCTACCGGGATTCGGATTACGTCATTATCGCGACACCGACTAACTACGATCCAAAAACGAACAGCTTCGACACGAGTCTCGTTGAAGCCGCTATTACAGATGTCCTAGCTGCGTCCCCATCCGCGTGTATCGTCATCAGATCGACGGTTCCAGTTGGGTACACCCTCAAGGTTCGCGAGCAGTTTGGTGTCGATAGCATCATATTCTCTCCTGAATTCCTCCGAGAGGGGCACGCTCTTTATGACTGTCTCTATCCGTCTCGTATCGTAATCGGGGATCGATCAGCCAGAGCACGGCGATTTTCCGATATACTTAGATCGGCAGCCCTGCGCAACGACATAGAAGCCATCCATACGGGATCATCTGAAGCAGAAGCCATTAAACTATTTTCAAATACTTATTTAGCAATGAGAATAGCGTATTTCAACGAGTTAGACTCTTATGCATCAATGCACGAATTAAATCCCTTAGAAGTAATAAGCGGCGTGTGCCTCGACCCTAGAATTGGCTCATTCTACAATAATCCTTCTTTTGGATACGGTGGCTATTGTCTCCCAAAAGACACGCAACAACTTCTAGCGAACTATCGCGACGTCCCGCAAAATATCATCAAGGCGGTCGTCGAATCCAACAGGACACGAAAGGAGTTTATCGCCGAATGCATTCTGCGCAAAAAACCCAAAACTGTCGGCATTTACCGCTTATCTATGAAATTGGGCTCGGATAATTTCAGAGAATCCTCTGTAATTGATGTTATGGAATACATAAAAAAAAGGGGTGTGGAAGTTATATTATATGAACCAAATTTAGTATCTGAAGAATTTTTAGGGTCTTTAGTCATTTCAGATATTGAATATTTCAAGAATAGATCATGCTTGATCGTTGCAAACAGAATATCTGATGATATTTCGGACAAAAAAGAAAAGATATATTCTAGAGATATATTTGGCATAGATTAAATACCAGTTTCTTGACGAGAGCATGTCGCCGCCTGATTGCTGCTCTGGGTTAATCTATGTGGCCGCATGAGTTTTCCTCGTTTGTGAAAGTTGGCCTCCATCACAGATGGCCATCTAGGATCCGATTCTTGTTGCGATCGCAGTGCGCTTTCTCTGGAGAGGCGATGACATGGAGGCGAAGCTCAATGGAGCCGGTGTGGGAGAATCGGCAGCGAATCCGTTCGGGTGTAGCCGCGCAGCAGCAAGTTTGCTCGCGTTTGTGGGGGTCGCGAAATCCTTCTCGCCATTAACCAGCTTTCAACATCGCCTGCCTCGGGGTAGCCCTCCGGTTCGCATCATGCATTTCGAGCTCTTTCGCGCCCTGCTGCCAAACGCTCCCGTCGCAATCTCTCCCCGAGTGCCGAGTCTCCTTGCATCCCCGGCGTAGCTTCCCCTCGTCTCGAAAATCCTGCGACGGCAGCGCACTTATTCTGGACAGCGAGTGCCATGAGGGCGAAGCTCGAAGGCGCCTATCTGGGAGGATCGGCGATCAATCGGGCCGAGTGCATTCCGCTCGGCGGGCGAATCCAGGGAGGAAGTCTCGATGAGCAGCAACCGCGGAGTGGTCTACCTCGAACCCGGCAAGGTCGAGGTCCGAAACATCGACGACGCCAAACTCGCCGCACCCGACGGCCGGCGCATCGAGCACGGTGTCATCCTTAAGGTCATTTCCACCAATATCTGCGGATCGGACCAGCATATGGTGCGCGGCCGCACGACCGCCGAGCCGGGCCTCGTCCTCGGGCACGAGATCACCGGCGAGGTGATCGAAAAGGGCATCGACGTCGAGATGCTGGAGATCGGCGATATCGTCTCCGTGCCCTTCAACGTGGCCTGCGGACGCTGTCGCTGCTGTAAGGCGCAGGACACCGGCGTCTGCCTCACCGTCAACCCGGCGCGTGCCGGCGGGGCCTACGGCTATGTCGATATGGGCGGCTGGATCGGCGGGCAGGCGCGCTATGTCACCGTGCCCTATGCGGACTTCAACCTACTGAAGTTCCCCGATCGCGATCGCGCCATGAGCAAGATCCGCGACCTCACCATGCTGTCCGACATCCTGCCGACCGGCTTCCACGGAGCCGTCAAGGCGGGGGTCGGCGTCGGCTCCGTGGCCTATGTGGCCGGCGCAGGGCCGGTGGGTCTCGCGGCTGCGGCGTCGGCGCGCATCCTCGGCGCGGCGGTGGTCATGATCGGCGACTTCAACAAGGACCGTCTGGCCCACGCGGCCAAGATGGGCTTCGAACCGATCGACCTGTCCCGCCACGATAATCTCGGCGAGATGATCGCGCAGGTGACCGGCTCCAACGAGGTCGATGCCGCGATCGACGCCGTGGGCTTCGAGGCACGCGGCCATTCCGGCGGCGAGCAGCCGGCGATCGTCCTCAACCAGATGATGGAGATCACCCGCGCGGCCGGCTCCATCGGCATTCCCGGCCTCTACGTGACCGAGGATCCCGGTGCTGTCGACAGCGCGGCCAAGCAGGGCAGCCTGTCGCTCCGGTTCGGCCTCGGCTGGGCTAAGGCGCAATCCTTCCATACCGGCCAGACCCCGGTTCTGAAGTACAACCGCCAGCTCATGCAGGCTATCCTGCACGACCGCCTGCCGATCGCCGACATCGTCAACGCCAAGATCATCCCGCTCGACGATGCGGCCGAGGGCTACGAGACCTTCGACCAGGGCGCCGCCGTCAAGTTCGTGCTCGACCCGCACGGCGCGCTGGCCGCCTGATCGAAATGATGCGACCTCGGGCGGCCGCCGCCCGAGGTCGAGGCCCGGCATCGTCCACGCCGGCGGTTCGTCTCGTTCTCACCGCCGCTGGCGCTCGGCTTGCGCCATGAGACGCGCTAGGCGCCGCTTCTCGCTTTCATCGAAGGCCAGTTGCGCCCTTTCGTGCGCCGGCATCGCTCTGCGGATCAATGCGATCCCGACTGCCTCCAGGCGCGCGCAGGACGGTTGCGGCGGAATCGCGAGAAAGGCTTGTTCGAGGGCTTTGGCAAAAGCCTCCGCGATCTTCACATGCGCTTCCTCATGCGCGCGCGCATAGGCCGCGAACCCCTTCCAGTTTCGCTGGAGGGCCGCATCCCGGCTGCGCGCCGCCTCCCGCCAACGCGGCAGCGTCAAGTCTGCATTGACGCGGAACCGAGCCCGGCGGAAGCGGCATCCACCGTCGCCGACCGCGGTTTCCAATGTCACAGGCCGGAAGCTGATCCCCGCCATCGCGACGGCCTTCCCGTTTTGCGGGCCCTTCCGACGGATGCCGCGTTCAAGATCGCGGGCGGTTGCGCCGGTCACATCGTAGTAGCGCGTCGAGACCTGGGACGTCGTCGTGCAGGCTCCAGCGAGCAGACCGACGACGATGAGGATAGCAAGGGTCGTCGTTCGCCGAAGCCGGCCGTCCCGCTTCGCTCGGATTTCGCAACGCGGTCCTTGCCCTGTCCCGATCTCGATCATGCTCAAGGGGAGCGCCTCAGCTCAAGGAGGGATGAGATCCAGATTGCCGACGACGATCGACCGTCAAGCGCCCGTTTCCCGTTGCGTCACGATGCCGAAGCGCCGGACGCACGACTAAACTGCAGGAAAAGGATGCCAGACCCCTTTTCCGATGGATCAGCGTTTTGCGCGGAACGCCCACGAAGCCGAGTGCGGCTCCGTGAGGTCTTACTCGTGTTGGGCGACCTGGATCACCGCGCGACGATGCGGTCGGGCTTCCGCTCGGCGTGATGCTCGCCCTCGATTTCCGTCGACGCCTTGGCCCAGAACTCGTGCTCGCGGCCCCAGGGGCGCCCGGCGCCTTCCCAGAGAAAGAAGGCGCGATCGCGAACGCGCTTCGTCATGTCTTCGAGGCATCCGGTGGAAATGGAGCAGGCTGCTCCGGCAAGGGACGTTTCGCTCATCGCGGTCTCGGTTTCGATTGCGTCTCGAAAACTTGGCATCAGCTCCATGACCTGAGCGATCGAAGTCCTCGAATATTCAGGGCGATAGATTGCCCTGAATGCGCGCGTGTCGAGAGTCGCCTTGGGGGATGACTGCGAATTTGTGATGGTCATCCTGTCGGCCAACGCATGAAAGTTCGTTGCCGCCTAGAGAGCATTCACATGCGGGCATCCGTCAGGGGTTGGCAGCGAAAATGCGGAGCGGCGCCCTCGGTCCAACGATGAGGCGGCAAGAAGCGCCGTCAGATCGCCGGCGCAGAGCGCGACCGGTAGCGTCCGTCTCCCTTGGCGCCCACCAGCGCCCCGTCCCGGACCATGACTTTGCCGCCGAGGACCACCGTGGTCGGCCAGCCCTGGACCTCGAGCCCCTCGTAAGGGCTGTAGTCGGCGCCGTCGTGAAGGTCGGCATGGCGAATGGTGCGGCGCTCGGTCGGGTCCCAGATCGCGATGTCGGCGTCCATGCCGACGGCGATCCGACCCTTGCGCTCCAGGCCATAGACCTTGGCGTGGTTCGTGGCCGTCAGCGCCACGAAGCGCGAAAGGTCGATCCGCCTCTTCATCACCCCTTCCGAGAAGAGGATCGGCAGCCGCGTCTCGACGCCGGGAATGCCGTTCGGGATGTGACGGAAGCTCGTCTTGCCTTTCGGGTTCAGCTTGCCGGCGGGATCGTCGTAGCGGAACGGGCAATGGTCGGACGAGAAGAGATCGAAGACGCCGGTCTCCAGCCCGTTCCAGCACGCGTCCTGGCTCGCCGTGTCGCGCGGCGGCGGCGAGCAGACGAACTTCGCCCCCTCCCAGTCCATGCCGTCGAGATCGTCGGCTGTGAGCATCAGGTATTGCGGGCAGGTCTCGCCGATGACCTTGCGGCCCCGCGCGCGCGCCGCGCGGATCTCGTCGATCGCCGGCCCGTTCGAGACATGGACGATGACCACCGGTACGTCCACCACCTCGGCGAGCGACAAGGCACGGTGCGTCGCCTCGCGTTCCACCACGATCGGCCGCGTCGTCGCGTGCGCGCTCGGGGCGACGTCGCCCTCGGCCTCGTGCCGGCCAATGAGGTAGCGGATCGCGTCCTCGTTCTCGCAGTGGACCATGACTAGGGCCCCGGTTCGCCGGGCGACGTCCATGGTCTCCAGGATCTGCGCATCGTTCAACCGCAGGCCCTCGTAGGTCATGAAGACCTTGAACGAAGTGTAGCCGTCGACCACCAGCGCCGGCAGTTCCTGACCGAGGACCGACGCGGTCGGGTCCGAGACGATCATATGGAAGGAATGGTCGGTGTAGCAGTTGCCTTGCGCCAGCGCGTGGTAGGCCGTCAGCGCCTCGCGCAGCGACTGGCCCTTCTCCTGCAGGCAGAAGGGCAGGACGCACGTGTTGCCGCCGAACAGCGCCGAGCGCGTGCCGCTCTCGAAGTCGTCGGCCATGACGATCCCCTCGCCCGACGGCTGCGAGAGGTGGACATGGCTGTCGATGCCGCCGGGCAGCACGAAGCGCCCCGTGGCGTCGATCTCCTCGCGTCCTTCCGTCAGCCTCTCCCCGATCTGGACGATCCGCCCGTCGCGGATGCCGACATCGGCGAGGAAGGTGTCGGATGCGGTGGCCACCGTCCCGCCGCGGATCACGAGGTCGAAGCCTCCGCTCACAGCGCGGGCTCCAGCGCGGCTACGAGGCGATCGACTTCTTCAATCGTGTTGTAGTGGACCATGGAAACGCGCACGGCACCGTCGGTTTTCGTCAGCCCGTGCTCTTCAACGATGCGCTTGGCGTAGAAGTCGCCGTAGCGGATACCGATCTTCGCCTGATCTACCGCTTCCACCACCTCCCTCGAGCTTTTCTCGCCCACGGTGAAGGAGACCGTGGAGACGCGGTCCGCGATAGCTGTTGAGGACCGGCCGATGACGCGTACGGAATTGCGGCTTCGAAGGAAATCCATCAAGCGCTCGGTCACCGCCCGCTCCTGCTCAGCGATGGCGGCAAAGCCGGCCTCGATCGCGGGACGGCCATCGCCGACCCCGGCGCGAGATCCCAGCTCCTCGACATAGTCCACCGCGCCGATCGAGCCCCAGGCGCATTCGTAGTTGATGTTGCCGGGCTCCAGCTTGTGGGGCACGCGGGCCTTGTCGAAGAAGTAGTGGTAGATGTTGTCGAGGGCGAGGAGCTTGTCACGCTTGCCGAACATCACCGCATGATGCGGCCCGAACACCTTGTAGACGCTGAAGATGTAGTAATCGACACCGAGCGCCTTCACGTCGATCGCGCGGTGCGGGGCATAGGCGACGGCGTCGACACAGAGCTCGGCCCCGCCGGAATGCGCGATATCGGCGATCTCAGGGATCGGGTTGATCGTGCCGAGGATGTTGGATGCATGGGTCACGCAGACGAGCTTGGTGCGCTCGTTCATCAGGCCCTTCAGGTCCTCGAGGTCGAGCTCGAAGGTTTCGGGGTCGCAGCGCCACCAGCGAATCTGCACGCCCCGCGCCTGGTGTTTGAGCCAGGGGCCGATATTGGCCTCGTGATCCGTGTTGGTGAGGATGATCTCGTCGCCGGGCTGGAGGCGACCGGTCATGGCCTCCGAGAGGAAGCGGATCAGGATCGTGGTGGACGGCCCCTCGACGATCTCGCCGGGTTCGCAGTTCATGAAGCGGGCGAAGGCCTCGCGCGACTGCGACACCCGCGCGGTCGAGATGCGGCTCGGCTCGTAGCTCGCGCCGGTCTGGACGTTGGTGGTGAGGAGATAGTCGGATACCCGCTCGGCCACACGGCGCAGAACCTGGCTGCCGCCGGCATTGTCCATGAAGGTCCACTCGCCCTGAAGCGCGGGAAACTGGGCGCGGACGTAATCGAGATCGAGGGTCATGCCTAAGCCTTGCCGGCGCGTCTCTCCCCGCGCCTGTCTGGAGATCAATGGTTGAGGACCGCGTCGAGAAAGGCGCGGGCGCGCTCGTTGCGTGTCGAGGTGAAGAAAACGTCCGGCGTCGAGACCTCCCGGATCTCCCCGTCCTCCATGAAGACGATCCGATCGGCGACCTGGCGCGCGAAGCCCATCTCGTGGGTGACGAGGACGAGCGTGACGCCCGAATGGGCAAGGCCCTTAATGACGTCGAGCACCTCTCCGACCATCTCGGGATCGAGTGCCGAGGTCGGCTCGTCGAAGAGAAGAATGCGAGGCTCCATGGCGAGCGCGCGTGCAATGCCTACGCGCTGCTGCTGGCCACCCGAGAGCTGGCCGGGAAACTTGCCGGCCTGTGCCCCGATGCCGACGCGGTCGAGGAGCCCCTGCGCCTTGGCGCGGCTTGCATCCCAGGACCGCTTCTTCACCCGCACCGGGCCGAGCGCCACGTTGTCGAGCACCGAAAGGTTTGGGAACAGGTTGAAGGCCTGGAATACCATGCCGGTCTGCTGGCGGACCTTCAGGAGGTTGCGCCCCCGCTCGACCCGTACGCCGCCGACGAAGACATCGCCCGCGTCGTATTCCTCCAGATGGTTGATGCAGCGGATCAGCGTCGACTTGCCCGAGCCGGACGGTCCGAGCAGCACCACGACCTCGCCCGCCGCGACATCCAGATCGACGCCCTTCAAAGCCGTAAACTGGCCGTAACGCTTCTGGACGCCACGCATGCGGATGATGGGTTCGGATATGGGGGACGGCGCCATGTCAGCGGGCCTCCCGCGCCGAATAGCGCGTCTCGAAGCGGGCCACGAGGCGCACGAGCGGCAGGAGAAGGACGAGATAGAGGAGCGCGGCACCGATCAGCGGCGTAGGGTTCGCTGCGAGCGCCTGTGCTTGGGTCGCTTGCTTCAGGAGGTCGGGCAGCGCCACGACGGAGGCGAGCGCCGTGTCCTTCATCACGTTGATCGAATTGTTGGTGAGCGGCGGTATGACGATCCGCACCGCTTGCGGGAGAACCACATCGCGCATCACGTCGAAGGCCGTGAGGCCGATCGACTGCGCCGCCTCGAACTGGCCCCGGGGGATAGCCTCGATGCCGGCCCGGTAGATCTCCGCCGTATAGGCTGCCGAGACGGTGGTGAGGGCGAGGCAAGCGGAAGCGAAGGGCGAAAGGCGGATGCCGATGAAGGGAAAGGCGTAGTAAACGATGACGAGCCAGACGAGCACAGGCAGCGCCCGAAAGACGTCGATGTAAGCGATGGCGATCCAGCGCACGGGACGGGGCCCATACAGGCGAACCAGCGCCAGGGCCAGTCCGGCGACAAGGCCGAGCAAGATCGACAGGCCTCCGAGCAGGATAGTACGCCACAGTCCTTGAAGGAGCTGCGGCATCGAGCGCCAAAGAACGTCAACGTTGAAGAAGGTTGTGACGATGTCCATGCCGAGCCCTGCGATTGGGAGATTCCGGGCGCGGCGCTGGTGGCGCCGCACCCGTCCCTCGTCTGCTTCCGGCCGTCAGAGCTTCGGCGCGTCGAGCACCTTGACCGTCGAGGTCGAGGCATCAGGCTTGGAGCCGAACCATTTCTCGTGAAGTTGGGCGAGGAACCCATCGTTCTTCATGTCGGTGATCGCCTTGGTGGCTTCGGCGGCAAGTGGCGAGTCCTTGGCAAACATGATCGAATACTGTTCGCCCGTCGGAATGCGCTCGACCACGGCGTAATCCGGCTTGTCCTTGATGTAGTAGGCCACCGCCGGAATGTCGGAAATGTAACCGTCGATGCGTCCGGCAGCCATGTCGAGCATGGCCGGCGACAGGCCTTCGAAGCGGCGGATTTCGGAAAGGCCAAGATCCTTCTCGTGCTGGGTCGCGTAGATATCGCCGGTCGAACCGGTGTCGACACCCACGACCTTCCCGCTCAGGCCCGCCAGCCCGGTGATGCCGGAGCTCTTCAGCACCGAAAGCGACTGGTCGCTGTCGTAGTATGGTTGAGCGAAGGAGACCGATTCCAGTCGCTTCTTGGTGATGGTGATGGAGGAAACCGCCGCGTCGATGCGGCCGGACTGGACCGCGGAAAACAGGCCGTTGAACGGAATGTTCTCGAACTGCACGTCGTCGTAGCCCATGCGCTTGGCGGCTTCGCGCACCAGTTCGACTTCGAAGCCGACGATCTCGCCCTTCTCGTCCTGGAACTCCCAAGGGACATTGCCGACATTGGCGCCGACGGTCAGCGACTTGGCGCTGGCGGGCGCGGCGAAGGCCAGAAGGGCTGCGGCCACGGCGGCCAGTTTGAAGCGTGTCATGTCGGCTCCTAGGGGATCGGTTCAGGACGAATTCGCTGACGCACGGAGGGCGCGAGAGCATCTGCACAAAAAACGTTCACAGACTCCCATTGCATCCCACCGGTCAATGGTATGGATTGCATGAAGTTTTGAAAAGGGGGAAAAGCGATTTGACCGACGAATTGCATACAGGATTATCCGACGTCGCCCGGCAGGGTGTGGAAACGGTCCGCGATTATCTCGAAGCCTCGATGGTGCCCGACCCGGACCGCGCTGCGAGCTACATGGCGCCCGGCTGCACGATCACCTTCACCGGCGGACGGGTCTTCGGCCATCCGCGTGGCCCCACCTCCGTGAATGCCGACCGATACAAGTGGGTCAAGAAGCGCATGCTGCGGTTCGATGTAGCCATGGCACCGGACGTGACGGTCGTCTATTCGATCGGCCATCTCTACGGCGAATGGCCGGATGGCACACCGTTCGATGGCAACCGCTACGTCGATCGCTTCGAAGTGGTGGACGGACGCCTTACCCGCATGGATGTCTGGAACGACAGCGCGGAATGGATTCTCGACCCTTCGCTGCGTCGCTGATCTGCGTCAGTTGCCGGCGCGCTGCTTTCGCCGCCGCCGCGGGGCCGTTGGCTCGAACTCGGCATAGGGAGCCAGAATGTCCATGAGATCGCCCCGCGCTTCCGGCGCCTTGAGGAGGGCACGTTGGGCGACCTGATCGAGATGATGAGCCATCAGTTCCCCTGCCCGCTCCACGTCGCCAGTCTCCAGTGCCTTGAGCACCTCGCGGTGCTCGGAGACGGCACATTCCGACGAGTGCGGACGGCCGAACGCGGCAAGGGAGAGACAGGAGCGATAAGCGGTTTCGCGCACGTAGCGCGACAGTGTGGGACGCCCCGTCATCTCGGCGAGGCGAACGTGGAATTCGGTCGCCAGCCGCAGCGACGCTGCCTCGGACCCGCCCCTGGCATCTTCCTCGGCATCGACATGCGCGCTCAGTTCCGCAAGCTGGCGTGAAGACAAGCGCCCGGCCAGCCTTCGGACGACAAGGCGCTCGAGTTCGATACGAATGTCGAACTCGTCACGCGCATCTTCGAACGACGGCGTCGCCACCACGGCGATGCGGTTGCGGCGCAGTTCCACGAGACCTTCGGATGCCAGCTGCCCAAGGGCATGCCGCGCCAAAGTGCGACTGACGCCGAACCGCTCGCCCAACTGATCTTCCGGCAGCTTGTCGCCCGGCGCCAATGCGCGCTCGAGGATCGCCCGCCGGATGGCGCGGCAGATCGCCGAGGCGCGATCCGTCACAACCGCCCTGTCGTCTTCGATCGCATCGCCCGTCACGCCCGACTCCCTTCTCGGTTCGCCTCGCGAGTAACACCCTCTTTGGTGCAGAGAAAGCGTCATAAGGTCAGAGACAACCTCGCACACACGCCTCAATGCATACAGAAATCATCATTTTCTGCATGCGATACAGGAAAAAGGGATGCCCGTTCATACGAATGAGATTTGTGCCTTTTTGGCTGAAGCGCGATCTGCCGAAAGATCGATGGCTCGCACGGCCTCGTCTAGGGCCTGTTGGCGCTTGATCCCATCGAGCGCGGCTGCGAGGCAGAGGACGCCGAGGAAACTAACGGCGGTCTTCTCGTGGCGTGTGGCGATGGCGCACCACTCCTTCAGCCGAGCCCACAGGCGCTCGACCTTGTTGCAATTGTTGTAGATTCACTCCGGGCAGGCGACAGGCGCTTCGTGGTGAAGCGGCGGAGGCAGACCGGGCACCCATGTCCCGGATGTGCTGGCGGAAGGCATGGCTGGTGTAGACGCGGTCGGTCACGCCCCACTTCGGGATGCCCGGCAGATGGGCCAGAAGCGAAACGGCGTGCGGCAGTTCGTGGGGCCGTGCTTCTGAAAGAACCGACCCGCGAGCGTTGCGACCGACATCGACAAGGCTTGGGCAAGTCGGCAGCGGCTGGCCTCGCGACACCGAACCCTCGTCACCAGATCGCAGTTTCTATGAGTGATGCGGTCAGACGCCTGGGCGACGGCTGCGTCGAAGAGGTCATGTCTGCCGTGGAAGTTGCTACGGACGCCCAGAACGACAAGACTCGCCGAACGAGCGCGCTGGTCGACTTCGAGGCGCGGGCGTCCAGAAGATATTTCGATGTTTCTCTCCCATAGGTGCACAGTTGGCGGCAGTTCCCTTCATGCATC
>NZ_JAPZDS010000010.1 GCF_029813115.1 Aureimonas sp. SK2 | reverse complement strand
GCCGTCGACGTCGTCGGGCGACAGGCCGGCATCGTGGATGGCGGGAAGCGCGACCTCCGCCATCAGCGCGCGCGTGTGGGGCGCCTCCGACTTGCCGAAGCGCGAATGGGCCCAGCCGACGATCTGCGGTTCAGACATGATGCGGTTCCTCCCTGAACTGCGGCACATCCTTCGATCCGGCCAATCTACGCCTCCGCCGCCACAAGGCCAGCGGGGATCGGAAGGGCAGGGTTGATCGGCGACGGGAGGAACCGTAGCTTGGAACGGGACGGCTCGCGAAGTGTTGATGGCTTCGTGATCCGTTTCGGGTTCGCGCGAGCGGGGATGTCATGGCGTTGGACGAGGAAAGGCCCGTGACGCGGCCGGAGCGGCAGGAGAGGACGGACGAGCCGGCCGCGCCGCGGGATGCGGCCTCCGGCACCGAACCGAAACAGGAAACGCCGAGCGATGCTCAGCCGAAGCGGGCAGGCCTCCTGAAGCGCCATCCCGTCTGGATCCTTCTGGCCGTGGTCGTCGTGATCGCGGCGGCAGCCGGCGGCTACTGGTACTGGCTGACCTACTCCTACCCCTACGAGACCACGGACGACGCCTTCATCGATTCGCGTCAGTTCGCCGTGGCGCCGCAGGTTTCGGGCGCGATCGCCGAGGTGCTGGTGGAGGACAACCAGCATGTGAAGGCCGGCGACGTCCTGTTCCGCATCGACCCGCGAGACTACCAGGCCGCGCTGGAGGAGGCCAAGGCGCGGGTGGCGAGCGCGCAGGCCAGCGTCAACGGCGCCGACGCGCAGATCGCCGCCCAGCAGGCGCAGGTGGAGGAGGCCAACTCGCGCGTCGAACAGGCGCAGGCGAGCCTCGCCTTCGCCCAGCAGCAGGCCCAGCGCGCCCAGGAACTCGTCCGCTCGGGCGCCGGCACGGTCCAGACCGCCCAGCAGCAGACCTCCGCCCTACAGCAGCAGGAGGCGGAACTTGCCAGCGCGCGTGCCGGCGTCGTCTCGGCCCAGAAGCAGGTCGGCTCGCTCCAGGCCCAGAAGGCGACCGCGATCGCCGACCTCCGGCAGGCCGAGGCGCAAGCCGCGCAGGCCGAGCTGAGCCTGTCCTACGTGACGGTCACGGCCGCCCAGTCCGGCCGCGTGGTGCGCCTGACGGGCGCCAGGGGGCAATATGTCCAGGCCGGCCAGAGCCTCACCATGTTCGTGCCCGACGAAATCTGGGTGACGGCGAACTTCAAGGAGACGCAGATCACCGACATGCGGCCGGGCCAGCCGGTGGACGTCAGGATCGACGCCTATCCCGACCACAAGATCACCGGGCGCGTGGATTCGGTGCAGCCCGGCTCGGGCACCGCCTTCTCGCTGCTGCCGGCCGAGAACGCGACGGGCAACTACGTGAAGGTGGTGCAGCGGATTCCGGTCAAGATCGTCGCCGACGACTGGCCGACCGACGTGTCGATCGGACCCGGCATGTCGGTGGTGCCGACCGTCACAGTGCGCCCGCAGGATTGAGCGGTTGAGCGCGTCGTCGAACGCCGCGGCGGGGCGGCCGGGCAATCCGTGGCTGATCGCGGTGGTCGTCTCGATCGCGACCTTCATGGAGGTTCTCGATACGACGATCGCCAACGTCGCGCTGCGCTACGTCTCGGGCGGGCTGGGCGTCTCGTCGGACGAGGCGTCCTGGGTGGTCACGACCTATCTCGTGTCCAACGCGATCGTGCTGACGGCCTCGAGCTTCATCGCCAAGCGCTACGGGCGCAAGCGGTTCTATCTGGTGTGCCTGGCTCTCTTCACCGTGTCCTCGGTCCTGTGCGGGCTCGCCTGGAACATCGAGTCGCTTCTCTTCTTTCGGGTGCTCCAGGGTTTTGCCGGCGGCGGCATGGTGCCGATCTCGCAGTCGATCCTCGCCGACAGCTTCCCGCCGGAAAAGCGCGGCCAGGCCTTCGCGCTCTTCGGTGTCGCCGTCGTGGTGGCGCCGGTGGTCGGCCCGACGCTCGGCGGCTGGCTGTCGGACAACTACTCCTGGCACTGGTGCTTCCTGATCAACGGGCCGATCGGCGTCCTCGCCTTCGTGCTGGTGTGGACGCTGGTGACGGAATCGGCCGAGACCGTGCGCGAGCGGCAGAAGCTGAAGCGCAAGGGCATCCGCTTCGACCTCGTGGGCTTCCTGGCGGTCGCGACCTTCCTCGGCGCGCTGGAACTCGTCCTCGACCGCGGCCAGACGGAGGACTGGTTCGGCTCGAACTTCATCATTCTCGCGACGGCGGTCTGCGTCCTCGCCTTCCTGTTCATGATTCCGTGGGAGCTGCGGCATGCCAATCCGGTGGTGGACCTCCGGATGATCTGGAGCCGGCAGTTCGGCTCGTGCTTCCTCGTCATGCTGGCGACCGGCGCGATCCTGATCGCCACCACCCAGTTCCTGCCGGAACTCCTCCAGACCTTCTACGGCTACACCGCGACCTGGGCGGGCCTCGCGCTCTCGCCCGGCGGCGTCGTCACCATGACCATGATGTTCGTGGTCGGGCGGCTGACCAGCGCCGTCCAGCCGAAATATCTCATCGCGCTGGGCGCCGCCATCGTGGCCGGGGCCATGTGGGACCTCACGCGCCTCTTTCCCGACCTCAACTTCGGCTTCTTCGTCTGGTCGCGCGTCTATATCGGCCTCGGCCTGCCGCTGATCTTCATCCCGATCACCACGGCCTCCTACGACGGCATCCCGCCGGACAAGACCGACCAGGCCTCGGCGCTGATCAACGTCGCGCGCAACGTCGGCGGCTCGATCGGCGTGTCGATCGCGCAGAACACGCTGGCCTGGCGCGAGCAGTTCCACCAGAGCCGGCTGGTGGAGCACATCGTGCCGACCGAGCCCGCCTATCAGGAGGCCATGCGCACGATGAGCGGCTATCTCCAGACGCAAGGGTTCTCGCCGGCCGACGCGCAGTCGGGCGCCATGGCGCTGATCGGCCAGACGCTGCAGCGCCAGGTCGGATACCTCGCCTATATCGACGTGTTCCACGTCCTGATGCTGATCTCCGCCGCCGCCGTGCCGCTCGCGCTGATCCTGCGCAACGTCAAGCTCGGCAGCGGGGCGCCGGCGGGCGGGCACTAGCGGACGCCGACGTGGTGCTCGGCGCCCTGACGGTTCGGGTCGGCCGGGATCGGGACGGCTACCGGGAGGCCGCGATGCGCGCGCCGCTGTCGCCGTCGAAAAGGTGCGCCGAGGCCGGGTTGAAGCGGACGGGGATCGTCTCGCCCGGCCTGAGTGCCAGGCGCTCGCGGAAGAGGCAGGAGATCGGCTGATCGCCGAGACGCGCCGCCACCATCACCTCCGAGCCCGTCGGCTCCACCACTTCGACCCTGATCGGCACGCCGCCTTCGTCGATGGTCACATGCTCGGGCCGGATGCCGTAGGTCGCCTTGCCCGGCTTCGCCGCGCCGCTCCCGCCCGGCAGGGGCAGCGCCTGGCCGCCTTCCGTCACGAAGCGGTCGGCCTCGACCCGGCCGTGGACGAAGTTCATGGCGGGCGAGCCGATGAAGCCGGCGACGAAGGTGTTGGCCGGCCGGTCGTAGAGGTCGAGCGGGGCTCCGACCTGTTCCACCCGCCCGTCGCGCATGACGACGATCTTGTCGGCCATGGTCATGGCCTCGATCTGGTCGTGGGTGACGTAGACGATCGTCGTGCCGAGGCGCTGATGGAGGTTCTTGATCTCGGCGCGCATCGACACGCGGAGTTTCGCGTCGAGGTTGGACAAGGGCTCGTCGAACAGGAAGACCTGCGGGTCGCGCACGATGGCGCGGCCCATCGCGACGCGCTGGCGCTGGCCGCCGGAGAGTTGGCGCGGGAAGCGGTCGAGGAGGGGCGTCAGGCCGAGGATGTCGGCCGCAGGCTTCACGCGGGCCGCGATCTCGTCCCTCGCGGCACTCTTCAGCTTCAGCGCGAAGCCCATGTTGTCGGCGACCGACATGTGCGGGTAGAGCGCGTAGTTCTGGAACACCATGGCGATGTCCCGCTCCTTGGCCGGCAGGTCGTTGACCACCCGGCCGCCGATCAGGATCTCGCCGCCCGAGATCTCCTCGAGGCCGGCCAGCATGCGCAGCAATGTCGATTTCCCGCAGCCGGACGGGCCCACCAGCACCACGAACTCGCCGTCCGCGATGTCGATCGACACGCCGTGGATCGTGGCGACCGAGCCGTAGCTCTTCTTCACGTTGCGGATGGTGACGGGGGCCATGGCGGGCTCCTACTTGACGGCACCAGCCGTCAGACCGGCGACGATCTGGCGCTGGGCGACGATGGTGAGGACGAGGACGGGCAGGGTGACGACGAGGGCGGCCGCCGCCAGCGGACCCCAGCTCACCTGCTCGAAGGAGAGCATGTTGTAGACGGCGACGGGCAGCGTGCGCGTTTCGCGGCTGGCCAGCACGATGCCGAAGACGAAGTTGTTCCAGGAGAAGATCACGGCAAGGATCAGCGAGACCACGACGCCCGGCCGCGCGATCGGCAGCGCCACCTTGGAGAAGACCTGCCAGCCCGTGGCGCCGTCGATCACGGCGGCCTCCTCCAGCTCTATCGGCGTCGTCTCGAAATAGCCGATCATCACCCAGATCACGATCGGCACGGTGACCACGAGATGGATCACGATCTGCGGCCACAGCGTGCCGAGAAGCCCGATCGTCTGGAACAGGAGGAAGAGCGGGATCAGGAAGGACAGGCCCGGCGTCATGCGCGCGATCATGATGACGATCGCGGCCTTGTTGGCCTTCAGGCGCGCGATGCCGTAGCCGGCAGGAACGCCGACGAGGAGGGCGAGGAGGGTCGCCGTGCCCGTGACGAGGACCGAGTTCCAGAAGTAGAGGAGGAAGTCGTTCTCGGCGAAGATGCGCGTGTAGTTCGCCCAGGCGATGCGATCGGGGATCAGGATCGGCGGATAGGCGCCGTTGTCGATCTCGAACTTCAGCGAGAGCGACAGCATCCAGACGAAGAAGAACACGGCCGGCGAGACGAAGACGAGGCCGAGGAACAGGAGGCCTGCGCGGTCGAGAAGGCGACGGAGCTTCATGGTGCGGGCTCCTCTCAGCCGTTCCACTTCGCCCGCTGCTTCAGGTGCAGCATGACGAGCGACATGGCGATGATGACCACGAAGAAGACGACGGCGATCGCCGACCCGTAGCCGATGTCGTAGTAGGAGAAGGCGACGTTGTAGAGGTAGATGTTGATCGTCTCCGACGCCGTGCCCGGCCCGCCCTGGGTCATCGCGTAGATGATGTCGAAGCTCTTCAGGGCGTCGATCGAGCGGATGATCACCGCCACCATCATGAAGGGCGCGATCAGCGGCAGGGTGATGTAGCGGAACTTCTGCCAGCCGTTGGCCCCGTCGATCTCGGCGCCCTCATACGGCTCGCGCGGCAGCGAGGCGAGCCCGCCCAGCACGATCAGCATGACCAGCGGCGTCCACTGCCAGGTCTCGACCAGCACCAGCGAGGGGATCACGGTGGACTGGTCGTAGATCCAGGACTGCTCGGGCAGGCCGATCAGGGACAGGAGATAGTTGAGGACGCCGAGCGAGGGATTGAACATCATGGTCCAGACCAGCGCGATCGCGACCGGCGTCGCCATCATCGGCATCACGAAGATGGCGCGCAGCACGCCCTTCAGCGGCATCTTGGAATCGAAGAGCACGGCGGCGAGCGTGCCGAGGACGAGCGGCGCTATCACCGAGAGCGCGGTGTAGAGGAGCGTGTGGCCCATCGATTCCCAGAAGCGGGTGTCCGTCGCCAGCCGCGCGTAGTTCTCCCAGCCGACCAACGAGACCTCCCCGCCGAGCCGCCAGGCGTTCACGCTCATCCACAGCGTGAAGGCCCAGGGGAAGACGATCACCGCGACTACCACCACGAGGGCGGGGATGACGAAGGGCCAGTAGCTCGGGCGAAGCCGCCCGCGCTTGCCCGCGGCGACGGGCACCGCCGCGGTTTCGCCGGCATGGGAGGTCACGGCGCTCATCAGGCCTCGCTGCGCTCCAGGATGGGCTTGAACTGCTCGGTGGCGGCCTTCAGCTCGGCCGCCGGGTCGGCGCCGCCGAGAAGGTTGGTGAGCGCAACGCCATAGATGTCGCGGAACTCGGTGACCGGGATCACGACGGGGAGCGCGATCTGACTGACCTTGGCGGACTGGGCCACCGCGTCGGCCCATTCGGCCGGCATGGTGACGCCCTTGCGCACCTCGGCGTCCTCGACCACCGAGGTGCGGAACGGCACGCCCGCACCGGCCTGGAAGAGGCGGGCGCCCATTTCCTTGGACACCGCCCACTGGCAGTAGAGATAGGCCGCTTCCTTCTTGGTGGAGGCCTCCGTCACCGCGATGCCGTCGCCAAGGGTCGGGGCGGCGCGGCCGGCGGGACCGGCCGGCACCACGCCATAGCCGACCTTGCCTACGACGCGCGAGAGCTCCGGGTTTTCGAGCGGCGCGGCAAAGCCCACGCCGTCGAACCACATGCCGACCTTGCCCTGCAGAAAGGCGGACTGGCACTCGGCCCAGTTGAAGCCGGTGACGCCGCGCGGCGCGGTCTCGGTCATCAGCGCCTGATAGAGTTTCGCCGCCTCGACGCCCTTCTCGTTGTCGGCGAGGATCGTCCCGTCCGGCCCGATCGCCTGCTGGCCGAAGCCGAGCATCAGGGAGGTCCAGACCGGCGTGTTGGCGTTCTTCATGCCGCGCGCGACGAAGCCGGACGTGCCGGCATCCTTGTCGGTCAGCGCCTTGGCGGCGGCCAGCATGGCGTCGAAGGTCTCAGGGTAGGCGAGGCCCTTGGCCTCGAACAGATCCTTGTTCCAGTAGACGATCCAGTAGTCGACGGAGAAGGGCAGGGCGCGGATGCGGCCCTCGGCGTCCTTCGCATAGGACAGGCCCGCGGGGGCGAAGTCGCTTGCCGTCAGCGAGGCGTCGGTCATGGCAGGGTCGGCCATGAAGGCCGAAAGGTCGGCGAGCCAGCCGGCCTTTTCGTACTGGCGCTTCTGGGCGTGGAAGGAAATGTGGATCACGTCGAAGCTCGGACGGCCCGAGGTCAGCTCGATCACCGCCTTCTGGCGCTGCTGCTGCTCCGGTGTGGCTTCCGAGTTGACCTTGATCCCCGTCAGCTCCTCGAACTCGGCCTGGTACTTGCGCAGGAGCTCGCCGCGCGGATTCTTGGTGAGATTGACCTCGAGCGTCGTGCCGGCATGCTTCTTCCAGTCGACGCCCGCGGCGAAGGCGGGACGGGCGCCCGCGAGCGCCAGGGTTCCGAGCGCGGCGGTGCCGGCCAGGAAGCGGCGGCGCGACAGGTGGAGCGTTTCTTGGGTCATGCGGATGATCCTCCTCAAGGGGCCGGCGCGTCCTCCAACGCGGTTCTCCGGCCGGTGTCAGATGGTGAGCGCCAGCCTCCTGGCATTGTCGATATGGGCGCCGACGGCCTGCGCCGCGCGGGCGGGGTCGCGGCTCTCGATGGCCTCGATGACGGCGAGATGCTCGTTCATCACCGGCACCACGCGCCCGTCGATCCGGTAGCGCTCGTGGTGGATGAGCCGCAGCTTCACCGAGTTGACGCGGTAGGCCATGGAGATGATGGAATTGCCGAGCGCGTCGATGAACGTGTCGTGCAGGCGCCAGTCGATCGCCTGCGCCGCCTGCTCCTCCTCGGGCGTCAGCGAGCGCGACAGGGCGAGCGCCAGCATGTCCTCGTGCTCTCGCCGCAGCGCCGCCACCACATGGTCCGGCGCCGAACGGGTGAAGGTCGCGACCGCCTCCTTTTCCAGAAAGAGGCGGAACTGGAACGCCTCGCGGATGAGGTTGAGGTCGACATGGGCGATCTGGATGCCGCGCTGGGGCACGGTGCGCAGGAGACCCTCGGACTCCAGGCGCGGGATGATCTCGCGGATCGCCCCGAGCGGCAGGCCGGTGCGCTGGACGAGCTGGCGCTGGGTGACGAATTCGCCGGGGGCGAAGTCGCGCGAGATCAGCTTCTCGATGATGCTCTCGTAGGCGAGCTCGCGCAGCTTGAGCGCGTCGCCCCCCTTCGCCCTGATGCCCTCGTCCGCGACCTCCTCCATGGCGTCAGGCCGCCGCGGCCGCGAAGAAGCGGTCGATCATCGGCCCGAGACGCGCGCGCCCCTCGGCAGGCGTCGAAACGAGGGGCGCGCGCACGCGCGTCCAGCCCTCGTCGCCGCTGCGGTGGGCGACCAGCGCCTTGACGGCCGGCGTGACCGGATATTTCAGCACCACTTCGACCAGCTCGCTGATGGTGGGGTTGTCGCGCCCGTCCCGGATCAGGGCCGAAAGTCGCTGGGGCAGGACGTTGGCCATACCCGAGATCGCCCCTTGCGCGCCGAGCCGGACGCCGGCGGCCAGGCTCCGCTCGTCGCCGATGAGGATCGCGATGTCGCGGTGCCCGGCGAGGAGCCGCTCGGTATAGGACCAGTTGCCCGAGGAATCCTTCACCCCGACGATCGCCGGACCGAACTCCGCCCGCAGCGCCGAGATCAGCGAGACGGGCAGCTCCACGGCGGTGACGGAGGGGATGTTGTAGAGGATGATGCCGCGTGCCTCGGCTCCGAGCCCGCCGATCACCTCGCGGAACCAGGCCAGCACGCCCGCCTCGGAGACGTTCTTGAAGTAGGAGGGCGGCGCCAGGAGGACGCCCCGCGCCCCGCGCGCCAGGATCTCGGCGGACTGCGCCACCGCGTCGCCCGCTGCGTTCGCCATCACGCAGGCGACGAGCTGGTCGCCCCGGATGCCGCCGGCCTCGAACGCATCCAGGATGGCGGTGCGCTCGGGTGCCGAAATCGACGAGCCCTCGCCCGTCGTGCCGAACAGGGTGACGCTGCTGCAACCGTCCCGCAGGCAGCGCCTGGCATGGGCGATCGCCACGTCGGTCGCGCAGCGGCCCACGGCGTCGAAAGGGGTCGTCAGGGCAGCCGACAGGCCGAACGGATTGGGGTGCATGGAAGGTCCTCCTTCCGTGACCTCTATCTAACATGTCAGTAACCTGTCAATCGTTCATCTGCGGCATGTCAGCTTGGCCCGGTGGAGATGTCCGCCGCGTCCGCTCAGGCAGGCGCGTCCGCATGGCGCTCCATCAGGACGCAGCGGCCCCACGCCATCATCTCGACCTTACGGCCACGAAATCCCGCCTTCTCGTAGGCTCGGATCGCCCGCGCATTGTCCGGATGCGGATCGGTGCCGACGGCCGGGACACCGGCCGCCAGAAGCGCGTCCACTCAAGCACGGATGAAGCCGGAGCCATGGCCTCGGCCGATCAGGTCGGCTTCGCCGATGAACTGGTCGATCCCGCGTGAGCCGGGGGCAGATGCGCGACGTGATGCCCCGCGACGGCATGCGGATCGTAGTCCTGCATGAAGGCGAAGGGACGGTCGCCAAGGGACACGATCCACATCGCGACGTCCGGGGCGGCCAGATCGTCGAGGCTGATCGGCTCGCTCGGCCGCCCGTCCGCATCGATCCACCAGCGTCGGACGGCGGGCGTCTCCCGCCAGCGGTGGAGGGTCGCGAGGTCTTCCCCTGTCGCTCGCCGGAAACGGTCAGCCTGCATCGAGGAACTTCCTGGTGGCGGCGACCCGGACCGCCCCGACCGCCGCCGTACGGGCGGTTCGCCTGTTTACCGCTCGCGGCGGCGGTCTCCGATCCTCGAAGGCATTCTTCGGTGATCGCCACGGCGAGGCCGGCGCTGTATGAGGTCATCCGTCTCGCCAAAGGGAGCGCCGCCGCCATGACCTCCGCCACCCGGACCGCCACCATCGACAGCCACCAGCACTTCTGGCAGGTGGCGCGCGGCGACTACGGCTGGATGGACGAAAGCGTGGCGCCGCTCCTGCGCGACTTCATGCCGGCGGACCTCGAACCCCTCCTGCGCCGCGCCGGCATCGACCGGACGATCCTCGTCCAAGCCGCCGACACGCAGGCCGAGACGGACTTCCTCCTCGACATCGCTGCGCGCACGCCCTTCGTGGCGGGCGTCGTCGGCTGGCTCGACATGGACGCGGACGGCTTCGCCGAGCGCCTCGACCACTACCGCGCGCAGCCGAAGTTCGTGGGCCTGCGCCCGATGCTTCAGGATCTCGCCGACGACGCCTTCATCTTGCGCCCGCGCGTCCTCGACAATCTGAAGCGGGTGGCCGAAGCGGGCCTTGCCTTCGACATCCTGACCTTCCCCCGCCACCTGCCGCATGTCGCAAAGGCGCTGGAGGCCGTCCCGGGGCTGCGCGCCGTGGTGGACCACCTGTCCAAGCCGCCCATCGCCGCGGGCGGCCTCGACCCCTGGCGGGACGACATCGCGGCGGTCGCGGCCTTTCCGAACGTGTCCTGCAAGGTGTCGGGCATGGTCACGGAGGCGACGGCCGAGTGGGCGCTGGAGGACCTCGCCCCCTATGTCGACCACGTGGCCGAGTGCTTCGGCCCTGGCCGGCTCCTGTTCGGCTCCGACTGGCCGGTCGCCACGCTCGCCGCCGGATACGGCGAGGTCGCCAACGCCGCCCGCGCCCTTCTGGGACGCCGTTTCGGGCCGGCCGAGATGGACGCGATCTTCGGCGGCAACGCCGCGCGCTTCTACCGCCTGGAAGGGTGAGCGAACCCGCCGGGTGCCGCCCTATCTCCCGTTCCCTGCGAGCGAGGAGTGAGCGCGGGCGATGATCTTCTTCACCGGCGACACGCATTTCAACGATCCGCGCGTCCTGCGGCTCGACCGGCGACCCTTCGCCGATCTCGCCGAGCACGACGAGGCCCTGGTCGCCGCCTGGAACGCGGCGGTCGGCGCGGAGGACGAGGTCTGGCATCTCGGCGACGTGGCGCGCGGCACGCCTGCCTTCAAGGACGGGCTCCTGTCGCGGCTGAACGGGACCAAGCACCTGATCGCCGGCAACAACGACGATGCGGCGACTCTCGAGAATTCGCACTGGCGCAGCGTCCAGGCCTATGCGGAACTCGACGTCGACGGCACGCGGCTGGTCCTGTGCCACTATGCGTTCCGGACCTGGAACGGGATGGGCAAGGGCGCGATCAACCTTCACGGCCATTCCCACGCGCGGCTGAAGCCGCTGCCCCGCCAGTTCGACGTCGGCGTCGATGTCTTTCCCTACCGGCCGGTGAGCCTCCCCGAGATCCTGGCCTCGCGCCGGCGCAGCTCTGGGAAGAAGCGGGAAAGCACGAGCCGCTGAAGGGAATCCGGCCTCGGTCGGCCCTCGGGATCGTTTCGCCCCGCCCGTCGTTGCCCCAACCGACAAGGCGGCGAGGTGGCGGATGCACGATGGTGGACGACGGGCCGTCCTGAAGATCGGACTGGCGGCGCTGGCGCTGGCGGCGACGACGCGCGGCGCGCCGGCAAGGCCCGGCGTCGAGGCTCTGGATCCCCGGTTCGACGCCGTGGTGGAGCCGGGCGCGGCGCTTCAGGAGCTTTATTCCGGCGGACGCTGGTGCGAAGGCCCGTGCTGGGCGCCCGACCTCGGCGGCCTCGTCTTCAGCGATGTCCGGCGCAACCGGCTCGACCTCCTCAGGGAGGACGGCACGGTCGAGGCGCTGCGCGACCCGTCCGACAACAGCAACGGCAACGTGCTCGACGCCGAAGGGCGCCTCGTCACCTGCGAGCACCGCACCCGGCGCGTGGTGCGCCAGGAGGCCGACGGCAGCCTCACCATCCTCGCCGACCGGTTCGACGACAAGCCGCTCAACTCTCCCAACGACGCCGCGCTGGCGCCCGACGGCGCGATCTGGTTCACCGACCCGGTCTTCGGCATCCGCCAGCCGGACGAGGGCCTCATGGCCGAGCCGGAGCAGGCGGCGCGGCGGGTCTACCGGATCGATCCGGCCGGTCCCGTGGAGGCCATGGTCGACACGCTCGACCAGCCCAATGGGATCGCCTTCTCGCCGGACGGTCGGACGCTCTACGTCGCCGACGCGGGCGCCGCGCTCAACCCGGAAGGGCCGCGCCGGATCGTCGCCTTTCCGATCCAGGCCGACGGACGACCCGGCGAGGGCCGGACCTTCGCGGCGATGGAGAGCGGCGTGCCGGACGGCCTCTGCGTCGATTCCACTGGTCGCCTCTATGCCGCCTGCGAGGATGGCGTGCGTGTCTATGATCCCGACGGCACCTTGATCGGGCGCATCGCGACGCCGGGTCCCGCCGCCAACGTCGCGTTCGGAGGGCCGGACCGGCGCCGCCTTTTCGTCGCCTCCGGCACGTCCATTCACGCCATCGAGCTCAAGGCCGAGGGCTTGCGCCTTTGAGGCCCGACGAAGGAACGCCCATGACCATCGCCCGCCGCCGCTTCCTCGCCTCCGCCCTCGCGGGCGCCGCCGTCCTTCCCTTCGCCGGCCGGGCGCTCGCGGAAGGCTCGCCCGCGCCCGCCGCGGGCGGGAAGGCCGAGGCCGCGCGCGAAGCCGGCGAGATGGAGCTTGCGATCCTCGCAGACGCGCCCTCGACGCCCACGGGCCTTGCCATCTCGCCGGGCGGGCGCGTCTTCGTGATGATGCCCCGCTTCACGGGGAAGGAACCCTTCACCCTCGGCGAGGTGGCGCCGGACGGCTCCGTCGCGCCCTATCCCGACGCCGCCGCCAACACGCCCGATCCCGAACGGCCGCAGGCGACGCTGTTCCACGTGCCGAACGGCGTCTTCGACCGCGACGGCCGGCTCTGGCTGCTCGACGCCGGGCTCCCGACGGGATCCGGCCCGCCAACGCCGGGCGCGACCAAGCTCGTGCAGATGGATGTCGAGACGAACGAGGTGCTGCGCGTCGTGCCGCTCGATCCCGGCGTCGAGCCGACCTCCTCGCTCAACGACCTGCGCGTCGACATCGCCGACGGTCGCGCCCATGCCTTCGTCACCGACCAGGGTCAGGACGGGCAGGGGGCGATCCTGGCCGTCGACCTCGCCACGGGCCGCGTGGTGCGCCGGCTCGGCTCTCATGCGAGCACCCGCTCGCAGAAGGGCATCCAGAAGTTCGTGGAGCATCGGCCGGTGCTGCGCACGAGCGGGGGCGGCAAGCCAGCGCCCGTCCAGGGCGGGGCGAACGGCATCGCGCTCGGGCCGGACGGGCGCCGCCTCTACTATGCGCCGCTGATGGGACGGCGCCTCTACGGCGTGGATGCGGAGAGCCTCCTCGACCCCGCCCTGTCGGATGCCGACGTCGCGGCTGGGGTCGAGGATCTCGGCGAGAAGGGCATGACCGGGGGCCTGGGCGCGGACGCCGAGGATCGCGTCTACCTGACGCTGCAGGAGCAGAACGCCGTCGGGCGGCGCCTGCCCGACGGCACGGTGGAGGTGCTTGCTTCCGACCCGCGCCTGATCTGGGCCGACACGATCGTGATCACGCAGGACCAGTGGCTCTACGTCTCGGCCGCGCAGGTCAACCGCCGGCCCGAATACAACGGTGGCACGGACCTCCAGAAGCCGCCCTACGCCATCCTGCGCATCCGCATCGACGCCGGGCCGGCCTGACGGCGGCGCTCAGCGCGGCCGCCGGAAGGCCGAGACGGCATAGCGTCCGTGGTGCCGGTGGACGACCCTCGGCATCGACCCCGCAAGCGCGCGGCAGAGCCTTTCCTGCGCGCGGGCGGGGGCCTGCGCTGTGTCGTCGAAGGGCACGACATGGTGCAGCACCACGATCCGCCCGCCGGGCGCCAGCGTCCGGGCGAGGCGGCGGGCGAGGCGGTCGAGGTCGCGGGCCGACAGATAGTAGGCGATCTCCGAGACGACGACGAGGTCGAAGGGGCCGCGCGGCACGCCCTGAGGCAGGACGGCGTGCCGGTAGTCGATGCGCAGGGCGGGTGGCGTCAGGCGGCGGGCGGTGTCGAGCGCGGTCGGCGCGCCGTCGGTCGCCGTGAGCGTCAGGCAGCGCGAGGCGAGCGCCCGCGAGGTTTCGCCGATCGCGCAGGCGAGCTCCAGGCCGCGCCCGAGACGCACCGGGCCGCAGGCGCGCAGGAGCACGCGCCGCTTGGCCGCCTCGAAGGCGGAGGTCCGGTAGTTCCACGGGTCGCCCGAGGCCTGGAACTTCGCCTCGAAGCCGGCGAGGTCGATCGGTTTCACGGGAGCGGCCGCCAGAAGGTCTCGACCGGGCCGGCGAGGCGCTCGATCGTCGCCTCCGTCAGGCGGAAGGCGGTCGGATCGTCCGGGATCACGCCCCCGGTCTGCGTCCGGTGGGCCGTGACGGCGAAGCGCTTGGCCTCCAGCGCCGGGCCGATGGCGATATCAACCCGCTCCATTTCGCCGGGCGCCGGATGATCGCCCGGCGCCCCGATCTCGTCCAGCCAGATCGCGTATTCGAGAGTGCCGGGCCGCAACCCGGCCCTTTCGGCCGCCTGCGTGAACAGGCGCCAACTGTCGCGGTGGTCGCGGTGGGGATCGCGGCGCCAGGGCAGGAGCAGGAGGTCGGGCCGGAACGCGCGGACGACGGCGGTCGCGGCCTGGAGGGCTGCGTCGTGGTCGGGCGTGCCCTCCACCGGCATGTCGGCGTCGCGAAGGCGTAGGAAGCTGCGCCCGGCCTGCCCGAGGCCGAGCCGGGCGAGGGCTTCCGCCGCCTCGGCCTCGCGCGCGGCGGCCAGGCGCGGCCGCGGCCAGGTCGGGGAGTTCGGGTGCGAGGCGCCGCCGTCGGTGACGAAGGCGACATGGACGGCGCGGCCGAGGCGCGCGAGATGCCAGAGAAGGCCGCCGCAGCCCAGCGCCTCGTCGTCGGGGTGAGGGGCGACCACCAGCACGCGGCGGGCATCGATCGCTCCGGGATCGAGGAGCGTCTCAGTCACAGGCGGCTCCCGTCGCCGTGGCGGCCGGGCTCCCAGTCGCCGGACGCGATGGCGGCGCCGAGACCGGCGAGCGCCCCGTCGGGATTGGGCTGGCGCAGATAGGTTCGGAGGTCGCGCAGGAGGCGCTCCAGCGGATGGGGCGCGATCAGGCCGGCGGCGCCGACGCCGCGCTCGGCTTCCTCCAGCACATGGAGCGCCGCCGCCTCCACCGCGCCGCGCGCGGCGTTCACCGTGGCGACCAGCGAGGCGGATGGGGCGCGGCCGGCGGCCACCGCCGCCCATTCGCGGGCCGCCCGGTCGAGCCAGCCGTAGCCGCCCTCCACCGCCGTGCCCATGCGCGCGGCACGGTGCGATTGGTAGGGGTCGCCGATCCGGCCGGACGCCTTGAGATGGTCGACCGCGGCTTCGAAGACCGCGTGCATGCCGCCGACATGGACGGCGACGAAGCGGATGGCGCCTGCAAAGAACCAGGGTGCTTCGAGATAGGCGTCGGGGAGCCCGAGGACCATGTCCGGCGTCACGGGGAGGCCGGTGAAGTCCACCACGTGGCTGCCCGAGGCGCGCATGCCCATGGGCCGCCACCAGGACCGGTCCACGGGGAGACCGGCGAGCGGGACGACGATCATGCGGCGGCCTTCCGGCTCCGGCACGGTGACGATCGCGTGCGACAGGCCGTCGACGCCGGACGCGAAATTCTTGGCGCCCTGGAGGCGCCCGCCCTCAAGCCGCAGCGGATCGCCGGGCTTGTCCGTGTTCCAGATGCCGAAGACCTGGCCGTCCCGCGCCAGGGCGTCGAACCGCCGGACTTGATCAGGCGTCCCGTGGCGGCGCATCAGGAGAAGCGCGTTGACATGGCCCTCGAAGATCCGGCCGACCGGCAGGTCGCCGCGCCCGATCTGCGCGAGGCAGCGCAGGAGGGAGCCGATCTCGCCGTCGCCGAGCGGCGGCTCGGCCAGGAGACCATGGCCGTGCAGCGCGGCGAAGGCGGCATACGGGAAGCCGCCGTCGCGATCGCGCTCGGCGCTTTGCGCACCAAGCACCTCGTGGAGCGGGGTGAAGCGTTCAAGCCGCACGCATCGCTCCTTCCTGCCGCGCGATCCGCTCGAGCATGCCGGCGATCGCCTCGCCGACGGGCGTGTCGGCCTCGGCGTCGGGCTCGTCCGGGGCAAAGCGCTCCACCAGCCAGCCCGGCGAGGGCAGCTCGGATCCGGCGGGAAACAGGCTGGGGTCGATCCCCAGCGCGCGCATCGCCCGGCCGCGCGCGGGCGGCGGCAGGCGATGGAGGTCGCGGACGGCCCGCCGCCGCTTCAGGCGCGCCTCGACGCGGGACGGCGCCTCGACCAAGAGGGGAAGCCCTTCCGTCTCCGCCCGCATCCAGGCCTTGAGGCAGTCGGCCATGCCGCCCTGCGCCCGGCCGATCAGGCGGGCCGAGACCTCGACGCGCACGTCCGGCGGATGGGCGACGAGCGCCCCGGCCGCCCGCGCGGCGGAAACGAGCGCGAGGTCCTCGCGCCGGGGCAGGGGCGGCAGACCGCCGAGGGCGCGATAGAGATCGGCGCGGATGGCAAGGCTGCCGCCCGTGTGATCGGCGTGACGCGGCCAGGGATCGTGGTCGAGCGGGTCGATCAGCGCCGCGAGGCGGTCGCAGTGCCCGGCATAGGTCGCGGCGCTCGCGGCCCGCGCGCTGAAGGCGGCGCCGAGGCGCTCCTCCTCCGCCCGATTGCCGTAGAGCTTGCCGCCGACGAGGTCGGCCCCCCGCGCGACCGCCCGCAAGGTGGCCTCGATCCAGTCGGGATCGGGCACCGCGTCGGCGTCCGTCGTCAGGACGACGCCCCGGCCCGGCGGGCACAGGGCCGCGGCCCGGTCCATCGCCATGCGCCGCGCCGTGCCGACATGGGCCTGCGCGGCCGGCAGGTGGATGTCGAGGAGATCGACGCGCAGGAACGCGAGATCGCTCAGGGCCTGGGCGACGACGTCGTGCGTTCGGTCCGTGCAGTTGTTGAGGACGAGGACCACGGGAAGGCGGCGTCCGGTCGTCCGACACCAGGACTGCGCGGCCAGTGCGCGCAGGAGGTTCGCGATGCGGCGCTCCTCGTTTCGCACGGGAACCGCCACGACGGGATGGTCGGGCTGCACCGGGGAAGCTCCTGCCAACAGCAAACCGCACGCCCTCCACCGGCTGCGGATGATTCCGCAGATCCTCCGTGGGGAGGTGGGACCGAGGCCGCCAGCGGACAGAGGAGCAGGCGACCGGTGGCCCCGATGTTTCGCTTGGCGGCTAAGAGCCGAGGACGAAACCCTGCGGGTCGATGCGCCGGGTTTTCCTGTCCCGGGTCGTCGTTGCCGATGCTCGTTGCGGAAGGTTCGAGGGAACGATGGCCCCTCTCGTCACACCCGCTGGAGAATACGTCGGTGCGTTTATATCGTTTACGATTTACCGAGAATTCCGTCTCACGATTCGCCATCCCTGCTCTTCCGAGCGTGTCTTCGGCTTCCCTGGTGAATCGCGCCATGTCGTTCAAGAATATCCGGGTCAATCGCAAGCTCGCCATCGCCTTCGCGCCCATCCTGGCGGCGGTCACCGTCATGACGGGCGTTGTGCTGAACAACATTTCCGACATCCAGACCGCGGCCGGCTGGGACCAGCACACCACAAAGGTGCTCGCCGAGGCGCAGAAGGCCCGGCAGGGCATTCTCGAGCAGGTGGCCGGCATGCGGGGCTACATCATCGCCGGGCAGGACAGCTACCTGAAGGACTACGAGAACGGGCGATCGCTGTTCGAGAGCGCCGCGAGCGAGATCGCGGCGCTGACCTCGGACAACCCGCAGCAGCAGGAGCGCGTCGCCCGGCTCAAGACCGCCGGTGCGGACTATGTCGCGAAGGTCGCCGACCCGCAGCGTCGTCTCGCGGCGAACCCGGCCACGCGCGACCAGGCCGCCGCGATCACCGTCGCCGGCACCGCCAGCACCTATGCCAGCGCGGTCAAGTCGATCATCGGCGAGATCACGGGGGCGGAAGAGGCGCTGCTGACGAAGCGGCGCGCGGACACCGAGAACTCCTTCGCCTCCGCCTACTGGACGCTCGGTCTGGGCGCATGCGTCGCCTTCCTCGTCGCCGGCTCGATGGGCTGGCTCCTGTCGCGCAGCGTCGCCCGGCCGATGCTCGCCATGACCGCCGCGATGAAGCGGCTGGCGGGGGGCGACAACGCGGTGGCCGTTCCGGCCATGGGGCAGCGGGACGAACTCGGCGACATGGCCGGCGCGCTGGAGAGCTTCCGGCAGGCGGCCATCGAGAAGGAGCGCCTAGAGGGCATGACGGCGAGCGAACGGCAGGCGGCCGAGAAAGCGCGGCTCGCGGCCGAGCAGCGCGCCGCGGCGGCAGCCCGCGACGCCTTCGTCGCGGCGGTCCGGCCGAGCTTCGAGCGCCTGTCCGCCGGCGACCTCACCGCGCGGATCGATCCCGAGGCCAACGCCGACTATGTCGAGGTCTGCGAACTCTTCAACGCCAGCGTCGGCCAGCTCGAGAGCACGATCGGCTCGGTGGTCGGAGCGGTCGCCTCCATGCGGTCGGGGCTGTCCGAGATCACGGTGGCGGCGGGCGACCTGTCGCAGCGCACCGAGCAGCAGGCGGCGAGCCTCGAAGAGACCGTAGCGGCGCTCGGCGAGGTGGCGCGCGGCGTCGGCGAGACGGCCAGAAGCGCCGACAGCGCGCGTGCCGCCGCCTCGCAGGCCCAGAGGGAGGCCGAGAAGGGCGGTCAGGTCGTGTCGCAGGCCATGGCCGCGATGGCCGAGATCGAGCGCTCCTCGCAGCGCATCGGCAACATCATCGGCGTCATCGACGAGATCGCCTTCCAGACCAACCTCCTCGCGCTGAATGCCGGCGTCGAGGCCGCGCGCGCCGGCGAGGCGGGCCGGGGCTTCGCGGTGGTCGCCCAGGAAGTGCGCGGGCTCGCCCAGCGCTCGGCGGAAGCGGCCAAGGAGATCAAGGATCTGATCGCGACTTCCTCGACGCAGGTTTCTGACGGCGTCGACCTCGTATCGGCCTCGGGCCGGAGCTTGGAGCAGATCGTCGACCAGGTCGGCGGGGTCGCCCAGGTGATTTCCCAGATGGCGCAGTCGGCGCGCGAGCAGGCGATCAGCCTGAAGGAAGTGTCGACCGCGGCCGACGGCATGGACAAGGTGACCCAGCAGAACGCGGCCATGGTGGAGGAGACGACGGCCGCCGCGCAGTCGCTCTCGGCCGAGACCGAGAATCTCGGCCAGCTGGTCGGTCGGTTCCGGACCCGTTCGGCCGGCTCGGCCGTGCCCGCCGCGACGCGCTCCGTCCGCATCGCCGCGAAAGCGGCGGCGCCCGGCGCTGCGGTGCAGATGCGCACGCTCGGCCGGGGCGGGGCGGCTCCGGCCCCCTCGGCCGACAGCTGGGAGGAGTTCTGACCGGTAAAGGCTGGCCAGTCGGCGCCCGATGCGTCACTCTGCGCCGATGGAAGACCGGAAGCTGGAAACTCGTCCCGACGCGGCCGCCGCCGTCGGCTGTATCGCTCACTCGTCGGCGCGGGTCTCCAGCCCGCCGGCGGACGCGGTCCTCGGGCCGCGCACCCCGTGGCGGCCTAGCGGTCCTGGGATCCGCCGAGCGGCGTCGCTCGCCTGGGGCGAGAGAACCCGATGAGCGCCAACGATCTCTTTCTCGGCATCGACGTCGGCACGGGCAGCGCGCGGGCTGGCTTCTTCGACGGGGAGGGCCGCCTCGTCGCCACCGCCAAACGTCCGATCCGCATGTGGCGCGAGCCCGGCGAGATCGTCGAGCAGTCCTCGGCCGACATCTGGCGCGCGGTCTGCGAGAGCGTGCGCGAGGCGCTGGGGGCGGCCGGCGGCGATCCGGCCCGTGTGCGGGGCATCGGCTTCGACGCGACCTGTTCGCTGGTCGCGGTCGGACCCGGCGGGCGGGCGCTCGCCGTCGGTCCGTCCGATGATCCGCAGCGCGACATCGTGGTGTGGATGGACCACCGCGCGATCGGGCAGGCCGAGCGCATCAACGCCACGGGCCACTCGGTCCTCGCTTACGTCGGCGGACGCATCTCGCCCGAGATGGAGACGCCGAAACTGCTTTGGCTCAAGGAGAACAAGCCGGACACGTTCGAAGCGGCCGAGCACTTCTTCGATCTCGCCGACTATCTCACGTGGCGCGCCACGGGCTCGGCCGCGCGCTCGGTCTGCACCATCACCTGCAAGTGGACCTATCTCGCGCACGAGCGGCGCTGGGACGAGGACTATTTCCGCGCGATCGGCCTCGGGCAACTCGCCGACGAGGGCTTCGCGCGCATCGGCCGAGAGGTGCTGGACATCGGCCGTCCGGTGGGCAACGGTCTGACCGCCGAGGCGGCCGCCGATCTCGGGCTGATCGCGGGGACGCCCGTCGGCGCCGCGCTGATCGACGCCCATGCGGGAGGCGTCGGCACGGTGTCGGGCGTCGGGCGCGACCTTGCGCTGATCATGGGCACCTCCGCCTGCGCCATGGCGGTGAGTGCGCAAGCGACCTTCGTGGACGGGGTCTGGGGACCCTATTTCGGCGCCATGCTGCCGGGCGCCTGGCTTCTGGAGGGCGGCCAGTCCGGCTACGGCGCGGCCCTCGACCACCTTGTCGGCTCGCATCCGGGCTTTGCGGGCGCGCGGGAGGATGCCGAGCGCGCGGGGCATGGCGTCCTCGACCATCTGGAGGCGCGGGCGGTGGCGCTGGCGGGATCGGTTGCGGCGGCCGCGCGCCTTGCCGTGCGTCTCCACGTCGTGCCCGACCATCTCGGCAACCGCTCGCCCCATGCCGACCCGCATGCCACGGGGACGATCAGCGGCCTGACGCTTTCGAGCGACGAGGACGCGGTCGTGCGCCTCTTCGTCGCCGCGCTGTGCGGCCTCTGCTACGGCACGCGCGACATCGTGGAGGCGATGCGCCGCAAGGGGGTCGGGCTGGAGCGGATCGTGGTGTCGGGCGGCGCGTCGCGATCGGCGCTCCTGCGCCGCATCCTGGCGGACGCGACGGGGACCACCGTGGTTCTGCCGGAAACGACGGAACCGGTGCTGCTCGGCAGCGCGATGCTGGGGGCGGTGGCGTCGGGCCGGCAAGCCGACCTCGCCTCGGCCGCGACGCTGATGTGCCGCACGGGCGAGGCGACGGCGCCTGCCGGCGGCGAGGCGGCCCGCTTCCACGCCGCCAAGTTCGAGGCCTACCGCGCCCTCCAGGCCGCCGAACGGGCGGCTCGCGCGGCCATGGCGGAAGGCTGACGGCGCCTTCGCAAACGACGACGCCCGCCGAGCCGAAGGGCCGCCGGGCGCGTTTCGATCCCGCAGGATAGCGGGCGACGAGCCTTCAGGACTGGAAGACGCGGCCGATGAAGCCGTCGTTGTCGAAGCCGTAGGAGATCCGCTGGCCGGGGAACGACGCGGGGTCGGTCGCGAAGACCGTGGTGTTCTCGGGGTCGTAGTGGGAAAGGCCCTCGGCCCGCAGGCTGACCGACTGGGTCAGCTTGTGCTTCACGCCGGCGCCGACCGTGTAACCGTAGAGCGTGTCGCGGGTGCTCCCGCCCGGCGAGTTGTAGCGGAACTCGGGAATCGACGGGGTGAAGCGGTTCTCCACCTCGACAGCCACCGGCCTGCGGCCCGCCCGAGTGGCACCGGAGATCACGGAAAGCTCGCTCCCAACGCTGAAGCCCGAGCCGGTCGCCTTCCTCCGGACCGTCCAGGAACTCGGCGTCCGGGTCTCGATCGACGATTTCGGCACCGGCTACTCGTCCATGAGCTCGCTGCGGAACCGCCGCTTCGACAAGATTCAGATCGACCGCAGCCTCATCCAGGCCATCGGGGGCGACGCCAAGAGCGTGGTGATCATCAAGTCGGTCGGGGACCTTTCCTCCTCGATCGGCATGACCACGACGGGCGAGGGCGTCGAGACGCCGGCCCAGCCCGACTCCATCACAGCCAACGGCTGCACGCAGGCGCCAGGGTCCCTGTTCGCCGCGCCGATGAGCAAGGCCGCCGCGCGCGAGTTCATCCTCCAGAACGCCTGACCCGCCACGTTCCTGCGAGCGCGGCGGGCCTCGCATGTCCGGACCGGAGCGGCCTATTTCAGTTGGGCGGCCGTGTAGTAGCCGCTGTCGACGATCACCTTCTGGATGTCGTCCTTGGTGACGAGGACCGGCTTCAGGAGGTTGGCGGGAACGACCTTCACGCCGTTCTCGTAGGTCTTGGTGTCGTTGACCTCCGGCTCCTTGCCCTGGCCGATCGCGTCGATCATGTCGACGGTCACCTTGGCGAGGTCGCGCGTGTCCTTGAACACGGTGGAATACTGCTCGCCCGCCAGGATCGCCTTGACGGAAGGCAGGTCCGCGTCCTGGCCCGAGATCACCGGCATCGGTTTGCCGCTGCCGCCGTAGCCGTTGGCGGTGAGCGCCGAGATGATGCCGATGGCGAGGCTGTCGTTCGGCGAGAGGATCGCGTCGATCGTCTTGTCGCCATAGTAGGACGAGAGGAGGTTCTCCATGCGGGACTGGGCCGTGGCAGGGTCCCAGCGGAGCGTCCCGATCTTGTCCATGCCCATCTCGCCCGAGGTCACGACGAGCTTGCCCTGGTCGATATAGGGCTGCAGCACGCTCATGGCGCCGTTGTAGAAGAAGAAGGCGTTGTTGTCGTCCGGCGATCCGCCGAAGAGTTCGATGGCGAAGGGGCCGGACGCGTTCTCCAGGTCGAGCTTGTCGGCGATCGAGGTCGCCTGGAGGACGCCGACCTGGAAGTTGTCGAAGGTCGTGTAGTAGTCGACATTGGGCGAGTTGCGGATCAGGCGGTCGTAGGCGATGACCTTGATGCCCTTGTCGTGCGCCTGCTGGAGCACGTCGGTCAGCGTGGTGCCGTCGATGGAGGCGATCACCAGCGACTGGACGCCGGCGGCAACCATGTTCTCGAGCTGGCTGATCTGCGTCGGGATGTCGTCCTCGGCATACTGCAGATCGGTCTTGTAGCCGCGCTCCTGCAACTGCTTGACGATGTTGTCGCCGTCCTGGATCCAGCGCTGCGAGGACTTGGTCGGCATCAGCACGCCGACGGTGCCCTTCTCCTGCGCGAAGGCGGCCGGCGTCGCCAGCCCGAAGCCGAGAAGCGTCGCCGCCAGAAGCATGGTTCTGCGATTCATGTGGTTCTCTCCCGTGCCGATGCCGGGTCCCGCGACCCGCCCTCCCTCGGCATGATGTCCCATGGTCCAGGCCCGGCCGCGGCGGGTCTCCCGATCCCCCGTGCGCATCCGGCCAGTGCCCACCCGCAGCCCCGGCAAGCCTGAAAAGCCCCCTGCGGACCGTTCTCGGACAGGCGTCCGGACGCGGACCTCGACCTTGATGACTTGCGTACCTCAAGAACCCGAAGCTGGCAACTCGGCTGCGGGCAGGTTGTCTTTGAAGAGAACCTCGATGCGAATCCGCTCCTGGTTCTCGTTGAGGGAGGTGCCGGTGAGGGCCGCCATCAGGATGCGAACGGCCGACCGCGCCTCGTGGCCCGGATCCTGCACGATCAGGGCGTCGAGGACGCCTTCCTCCAGAAGCGGCCGGGTTTCCCCGGTCAGCTCGTGCCCGATCACGACCCGCGCGATGCCGGCCTCGGCCAGAGCGGCCGCAAGGCCCGACGTTCCCGCTCCGGCGCTGTAGACCGCGCAAGGCGGCGGCTGGCCCGCCAGGGCACGCGCGACCGCGCTGCGCGTGCGATCGACGTCGTCCTCGCCTTCCACCACGCCGGCGACCGCCATTCCGGGAAAGCCTTCGGCGAGCGCGGCCCGGAAGCCCTCCAGCCGGTCGCGGTGGTCGCGCAGGCCGAGCGAGCCCAGCACCACGAGGACCCGGCCCGCGGGATCGGCGGCGAAGCGCCCGACGAGGTTGGCCGCGACGCGTCCGGCGGCCCGATTGTCGATCCCGACATAGCGGTGCCGCGCCGAGCCCGGCACGTCCGACACGAGGGTCACGACATGCACGCCCTTTTCGGCCGCCGCGTCGATGGCGGCGGCCACGGCCGGGTCGTCGAGGCCCATCGCGATCACGGCATCCCCCGCCTCCGCCGCCCGTTCCAGGGCGCTCGCGAGAAGGGCGGGGGAGGCATGGCCCATCTCGTCCAGCGTCAGGCTCAGCCGGCGCCGGCCTTCGACGCGGCAGGCCGTGCCGAGCTCGGCGGCCAGCCGGGCGACGAAGGGATTGGTCAGCCGCGGCAGGATCGCCGTGACGCGAAATCCGGACCGGCGGGCGAGGGCGGCCGCACCGGCATGGCGCTCGAACCCCAGTTCGCGCACCGCCGCTTCCACCCGCTCGATCGTCGCCGGCCGCACGCCCGGCCGCCGGTTCACGACGCGGTCGGCCGTGGCGAGGCTGACATCGGCATGACGGGCGACGTCCAGAAGCGTCGGGGCGGCGGTCGCGCTGTGGTCCTTCATGCTTCCCTTCGCCGATGGTCTCGTCGCCGGCCCGCGGCTCGGCGGCTCGAAGATGTCCGATCCGCCATCCGCGCGCGGCTGTCAAACGGGGCCGGTGCGGCGCTCTCGCGCCTTCAGCCGCCGGTCCGCAGGGCGCTGGCGAGGTCGGAGGAGGGGAGCGGACCGGACGTGAGGTCGAGTTCGGCGAGCAGCGCCTCGATATGCCGCCGCATGAGGTCGGAGGCCTCCGACGGCGCACCGCGCGCCAAGGCGTCCAGAAGCGCGAGATGGGCGGCATTGTCGCACAGCGTCGTCGGCTGGCGCCAGTAGAGGGCAATCACCAGGGAGGAGCGCGACAGGAGACCGTCGACGATCGCAGCGAGCACGCTCTGCCCGGAGAGCCGCGCGATGTGGCGGTGGAACTCGGCGGAATGGAACACGGCCTCCCGCGGGTTGTCGGCATGGAGCGCGCCGTGCTCGGCCTCGATCGAGGCGCGCAGACCCTCCGCGTCACCCGGCCCCATGCGCGTGGCGGCAAGCGCGGCGAGCGGGGGCTCCACCACGGCCCGCGCCTCGAAGATCTCGCGCGCCTCGTCCGGCCTGGGATGGGCGACGCGGGCGCCCTTGTTGCGCTGGAGGATCACCACGCCGTCGCGCGCCAGCCCCTGGAGGGCGGCCCGCACCACCGTGCGGCTGACGCCGTAGATCTCGGCGATCTCCTCCTCCACGAGCTTGGCCCCGGGGCCCAGCCGGTGACGCGCGATCGCATTCAGGACGCCGTCGTAGATCGGCTGCCAGGAGGCGGCGGCCTCCCGGCGGGAAATGGGCTTGGAAGGCACGCGTCGTCTCCCCGACAGGCGGCCGGTGGCCGCGCGTCGCTTCTTGCACGAACCGTGCCATTCCCCGGCGGGGCGGCAAACGGCAATCGGATACAATGATTGTATACGATTTAGGCATTCGCCTTGTTCGCGGCGCCCGGTTCGTGGGCAATCGCTTCCCGCAGCCATCCTACCATGCCGCGCGAGATGCCGATCGGGCATGGCGGCGGGCCGATCCAGCCGTGTGGCACGCTTCCTGCTTTCCCTCATCCGAGTGAAGCGGAGACCGACGCATGGCCCCTGGAGACCTCGAACTCGTCAAGCTGACCAAGCGCTACGGCGCGACGACGGCCGTCGACGCGATCGACCTGCGTGTTCCCGCCGGCACCTATTGCTGCTTTCTCGGGCCTTCGGGCTGCGGCAAGTCGTCCACCATGCGCATGATCGCCGGCCACGAGAGCGTGTCGGGTGGCGACATCATCCTCGGCGCCCAGAACGTGACCGACCTGCCCCCCGCCCGGCGCGGCACGGCGATGATGTTTCAGTCCTACGCCCTGTTCCCGCATCTCACCGTCCTCGACAACGTCGCCTTCTCCCTCAAGATGAAGGGCGCCGCCAGGGACGAGCGCTATCGCAAGGCGCGCGTCGTGATGGAGCTGGTCGATCTCGCCCGCTTCGAGACGCGCATGCCCGCCCAGCTTTCGGGCGGCCAACAGCAGCGCGTGGCGCTAGCCCGCGCCCTCGTCACCGATCCCGGCATCCTGCTTCTGGACGAGCCGCTTTCGGCCCTCGACCCGTTCCTGCGCCTTCGCGTGCGCACGGAGCTGAAGCGCCTCCAGCGCGAACTCGGCATCTCCTTCCTCCATGTCACGCACGGCCAGGACGAGGCCATGGCGCTCGCCGACCTCGTGGTCATCATGCGGGACGGGCGGATCGAGCAGGCGGGCTCTCCGCAGGACGTCTTCCATCGCCCCGCCACCGGCTTCGTCGCTCGCTTCATGGGCGGCCACAACGTCCTGACCCTCGACGGCCGCCCCGTCTCGGTCCGCGCCGACCGCGTGCGCATCGGGAGCGGCGACACCGACGCCCGCTCCCTGAGCGGCGAGGTGCGGGGCGTCGAATACGGCGGAGCCACTGTCACCGTCGTCGTCCATGCCGGGGAGGCCGGCGAGATCACCGCCGTGATCCCCGAGGAACTCTTCAACGCGACACCCGCCGAGCTCGGGGAAACGCGTGCCGTCCACTGGTCGCGCGGCGACGAGTTCGCCCTCCAGGCCGCCTGACCCTTCCAGCCCCGCCCTTCACCCCAGGAGACAGAATCATGAGCGACACGACCAAGACGTCCGGATTCGACCGCCGCGCCTTCCTGAAGACCGGCGCCGCCTTCGCCGCCGGCGCCGCGGTGACCACCAAGGTCACCGGATTTCCCTTCGTCTCCGGCGCGCGCGCGCAGGAGGCCAAGACGCTGCGCTATCTCGGCACGGCGGTGAACCAGTCCACCGAGATCGCCGCCAAGGTGAAGGAGGATCTCGGCATCACGATCGAATACGTGCCCGTCACCACCGACGAGGTGACCAAGCGCATCATCACCCAGCCCAACACGTTCGACATCGTCGACACCGAGTACTTCTCCCTCAAGAAGTTCGTGCCGACCGGCAACCTGATGGGCATGGACGCCAAGCGCATCAAGGAATTCGACAACATCACCACCGTCTTCACCAAGGGCGAGATCGACGGCCGGAAGATCGGCGACCAGGGCACCGCGCCCTGGAAGGTGCTCTATCTCGAGGCCAACAAGTCCAAGGCCTTCTCGGCGACGCCCACCGAATGGATCTCGTTGATCCCCACCACCTACAATGCCGACACGCTCGGCATCCGCCCCGACCTCATCAAGCGCCCGATCGAGAGCTGGGCCGAACTCCTGAACCCCGAGTTCAAGGGCAAGGCGTCCATCCTCAACATCCCCTCGATCGGCATCATGGACGCCGCCATGGCGATCGAGGCGTCCGGCAAGTACAAGTATCCCGACAAGGGCAACATGACCCGCGACGAGATCGACCTGACGATCGACGCCCTGATCGAGGCCAAGCAGGCCGGCCAGTTCCGCGCCCTCTGGTCGGACTTCAACGAGAGCGTCAACCTGATGGCGTCGGGCGAGACCGTGATCCAGTCCATGTGGTCGCCCGCCGTCACCGCCGTGCGCGCCAAGGGCATCGACTGCCGCTTCCAGCCGCTCAAAGAGGGCTATCGCGCCTGGGCCTCCGGCTTCGCCCTGCCCGCCACGCTCGACGGCCCGAAGCTCGACGCGGCCTACGAGTTCGTCAACTGGTTCCTGTCCGGCTGGGCCGGCGCCTTCCTCAACCGCCAGGGCTACTATTCCGCCGTCCTCCCCACCGCCCAGGCCTCCATGGAGCCCTACGAGTGGGCCTACTGGATGGAGGGCAAGCCCGCCGAGAAGGACATCCTCTCCCCGCAGGGCCAGGTCATCGCCAAGGCCGGCGACACCCGCGACGGCGGCTCCTTCGCCGAGCGCATGGGCGCCGTCGCCTGCTGGAACGCCGTCATGGACGAGGACGCCTACATGATCCGCAAGTGGAACGAGTTCGTCGCGGCCTGAGGCGCGGCGGCTCTCGCAGGGGCGCTGCCCCTGCACCCCGCCAGGGGAATTGAATTCCCCTGGACCCCTCGCCTGTTGAGATGTGTCCGAAGCGCAGGAGGGCCGCAGGCTCTCCTGCGCTTCGGAAAGGGTCCCAAAACAAGACAGGGGACCGGGGGCGGCAGCCCCGCCACCAACCCACGCCACGATGTTCCCACCCACGGAGGCCGCATGGCCGCGACCGATCGCACGGGGCTCGCGCCCTATCTCCAGGCGGCGCCGCTGGCGCTGGTGTTCCTGTTGTTTCTGGTGGTGCCGCTCGCCTTCATCGTGATGGTGAGCTTCTGGACCTACGACAACTACCAGATCCAGCCGGCCTTCACCTTGCAGAACTACGCGGACGTCTTCGACCGCTGCATCGCGCGCCTGCCGACGCTCTGCACGACCTTCCGCACCTATCTCTCGACGCTCGGCTTCGCGCTCCGGGTCTGGGTGCTGACGCTCGGGATCGGGTTCACGATCGCCTATTTCCTCGCCTTCGAGGTCCGGTCGAAGACGGTGCAGTCGATGCTGTTCCTGGTCTGCACGATCCCCTTCTGGACCTCCAACGTGATCCGCATGATCTCGTGGATCCCGCTGCTCGGGCGCGAGGGCCTCGTGAACCGGACCCTGATGGGGATCGGCGCGATCGACCAGCCGATCGACTGGCTGCTCTACTCCTCCTTCTCGGTGACGCTGACCTTCGTGCACCTCTTCACCTTCTTCATGGTCGTGCCGATCTACAACTCGATGCTGCGCATCGACCGCTCGCTGATCGAGGCGGCTCGGGACGCGGGCGCCTCCGGCTGGCAGATCCTCTGGAACGTGATCGTGCCCCTGTCGAAGACCGGCATCGCCATCGGCTCGATCTTCGTGCTGACGATCGTGATGGGCGACTTCGTCACGGTCGGCCTGATGGGCGGGCAGCAGATCGCCTCCGTCGGCAAGACGATCCAGACGGAGATCAGCTACCTCCAGTTCCCGATCGCCGCCGCCAACGCCGTGGTGCTGCTGGCCACCGTCCTCCTCATCGTCTTCGCGCTCCTGCGCGTCGTCGACATCCGCAAGGAGCTCTGAGTGCCGGAAAAACGCTCCCGCGCCTTCGTGCCCCTGGCGATCTTCTTCGCCCTCTTCGTCCTGTTCCTCTACGGGCCGACGCTGACCGTCCTGGTCCTGTCGTTCCAGGGGCCGCAGGGCGGGCTGACCTTTCCGATGAACGGCGTCTCGACGCACTGGTTCGGCGTGCTCTGGCAGGGGCTCGGCGTCGTGGATGTCTGGGCGGCCTTCGGTCGCTCGTTCCGGCTGGGGCTGGTGGTGACGGTGCTGACCGTCGTGATCTCGGTGCTGGCGGGGCTTGCCTTCCGGCGCCGCTTCCGCGGCTCGACGCTGCTCTTCTACACGGCGATCGCGAGCCTGATCCTGCCGTCCATCGCGGTCTCGCTCGGCATCGCGCTCGAATTCCGCATCTTCGACGACTTCGTGAAGGCCTACGGGCTCGGCGGCGACGGCTACCAGTCGGCCATGGGTCTCTTCACCTCGGCGCTTGGCGCGCATCTCACCTGGACGCTCCCCTTCGGCATGCTCGTCATGTTCGCGGTCTTCAACCGCTTCGACCCGGCCTACGAAGAGGCCGCACGCGATCTCGGCGCGACGCCCTGGCAGACCTTTGCCCACGTCGTGCTGCCGATCATCGCGCCCTATCTCGTCGGCGTCGCGCTGTTCGGCTTCACGCTGTCGTGGGACGAGATCGCCCGCACCTCCCAGGCGATCGGCGGGCCGAACACGCTGCCGCTCGAACTCCAGGGCCTCACCACCACGGTCACCAACCCCGCGATCTATGCGCTCGGCACCCTGACGACGGCCGTATCGTTCCTCGTCATCGCCCTGACGCTCGGCACCGGCCTGTTCCTGCGCGCGCGCCGGATGCGCGGGGCGTCGGACGCGGGCAAGGGGACGCTCTGAAAGACCTCATGCGCATCCTCTTCATCAATCCCAACGCCACCGCCTCGATGACCGACAAGATCGCGGCGGCGGCAAAGGCCGCGGCGGGGCCGGGCACGGTCATCCTGTCGGCCACCAACCGGGCCGGCCCGCCCTCCATCCAGGGGCCGGCGGACGGCGACGCGGCCGAGCCCGGCCTCCTCGCGCTGATCGGCGAGCGGGAAGGGGAAGCGGACGCCTTCGTGATCGCCTGCTTCGACGACACGGGCCTGGAGCGCGCCCGCGCGTTGACGGACAAGCCCGTGCTCGGCATCGGCGAGGCTGCGATGCGGGCGGCGGGCGCCGGGGGGCGGGCCTTCAGCGTGGTGACGACGCTCTCCGTCTCCGTGCCCGTGATCGAGGAGAACGTCCGGGCCTATGGGCTGGAGGCCGCCTGCCGCCGGGTGCGCGCCTCCGAAGTGCCGGTGCTGGCGCTGGAGGAGCCCGGCAGCGCCGCGCGCGAGACGGTGGCGGCCGAGATCGCGGCAGCGCTCGGCGAGGACCGGCCGGACGCGATCGTGCTCGGCTGCGCCGGCATGGCGGATCTTGCCGAAACGTTTTCCGCGCGCTTCGGACTGCCCGTCCTCGACGGTGTCGTCTGCGCGGTGAAGGCGCTGGAAGCACGGGGCCGCTGAGCCGCCCGCCCCGGCGCGCAAACCCGCAGCCGCCGGCTCGCGGCGGCGCATCCGCCGAACCGCTGCCGTCGGCTGCATGTCGCCCGGACCGATCAATGAAAACAGGCGGTTGAGGCGCTGTATCAGTTCGAGATGCCAGGCGGCCGGCCGCTGGACGCGATTTGCCCGCTGCAGGTCATGAGCGTCGTATGCTCACGACTTGGTCACCCGTTGACGCGATTTCCGGCAATCCCGAAGTCATTTTTGTCCATTTGGTCAGTTTTTGGGTCGTCGCAAAATGATTCGATGCCGACCCTCCTTCCAAGTCATTGAATGAAAACGGAGAAGTCTTCTTGGCACGCGAATTGCTGACCTTCGCATGCGGCGACCACGCCGCGGCCAAGGAGCAGGAGGACGGATGGAAATCGGTGTCTTCATTCCGATCGGGAACAACGGCTGGCTGATCTCGGAGAACGCGCCCCAGTACAAGCCGAGCTTCGCGCTCAACAAGGCGGTGGTGCAGAGCGCCGAGCGCCACGGCTTCGACTTCGCGCTGTCGATGATCAAGCTGCGCGGCTTCGGCGGCAAGACCGAGTTCTGGGACCACAATCTGGAAAGCTTCACGCTGATGGCGGGCCTGGCCGCCGTCACGACGCGCATCAAGCTCTTCGCCACGGCCGCGACGCTGGTGATGCCGCCGGCGATCGTCGCCCGGATGGCCTCGACGATCGATTCGATCTCGGACGGGCGCTTCGGGCTCAACCTCGTCACCGGCTGGCAGCGCCCGGAATATTCGCAGATGGGGCTCTGGCCCGGCGACGAGTACTTCGCCCGGCGCTACGACTACCTCGCCGAATACGCCACGATCCTGCGCGAGCTCTGGGAGACCGGCCGGTCCGACCTCAAGGGCGAGTTCTTCCAGATGGATGACTGCCGCCTTTCGCCTCGCCCGCAGGCGCCGGTGAAGATCATCTGCGCCGGTTCGTCCAATGCCGGCATGGCCTTCTCGGCGAGCTACGCCGACTACAACTTCTGCTTCGGCATCGGCGTCAATACGCCCAAGGCCTTTGCCGGCAACACGGAGCGGCTCAAGGCGGCGACCGCGCAGACCGGGCGGGACGTCTCGACCTTCGTCCTCTTCATGATCATCGCCGACGAGACCGACGAGGCGGCCCGCGCCAAGTGGGAGCACTACAAGGCCGGCGCCGACGGGGAGGCCATCGCCTGGCTGGGCGTCCAGGGCGCGGCCGACACCAAGTCCGGCGCCGACACCAACGTCCGGCAGATGGCCGATCCGGTCTCGGCCGTGAACATCAACATGGGAACGCTCGTCGGCTCCTATGAGACGGTGGCGCGGCTTCTCGACGAGGTGGCGGGCGTACCCGGCACCGGTGGCGTCCTCCTCACCTTCGACGACTTCGTGGCTGGCGTCGAGGCCTTCGGCACCCGCATCCAGCCGCTGATGGCATCGCGCCGCCACGTCACGGCACAGCTGGAGGCTGCCGAATGAGCGCCCTGTCCTCTGCCGGTCACGTCCCCCGGCCGGAGACGCGTCAGAGCGTCACCCTGCCCGCACGTCCCGAGCCGCTGTCTCTCAAGCCCCACGAGACCGCCGTCGTCGTGGTCGACATGCAGAACGCCTATGCGACTCCCGGCGGCTATGTTGATCTCGCCGGCTTCGACATTTCCGGCGCGGCGGGCACGATCGGTGCCATCGGCAAGGCGCTGGCGGCGGCGCGGGCTGCCGGCATTCTCGTCGTCTATCTCCAGAACGGCTGGGACAGGGACTACCAGGAGGCCGGCGGCCCCGGCTCGCCCAACTGGCACAAGTCCAACGCCCTGAAGACCATGCGCCGCCGGCCGGAACTTGCCGGCACGCTGCTCGCCAAGGGCACCTGGGACTACGCGATCGTCGATGGCCTCCAGCCGCGCCCGGGCGACCTCCTCGTGCCCAAGACGCGCTACAGCGGCTTCTTCAATTCCACCCTCGACAGCACCTTGCGCGCGCGCGGCATCCGCAACCTCGTGTTCGTAGGCATCGCCACCAATGTCTGCGTCGAGAGCACGCTGCGCGACGCCTTCCACCTCGAATATTTCGCGGTGATGCTGGAGGACGCGACCCACCAGCTCGGCCCCGCCTTCATCCAGGAAGCGGCCGCCTACAACGTCGAGACCTTCTTCGGATGGGTGTCCACGGTCTCCGATTTCTGCGGCGCGGTCAGCCAGGCCGCGCCCCTGCCCCCTTCCCCTTCGATCTGATCCCGGAGCCCCCATGCCCAAATCCATCGTCGTTCCCGAAGGGACCTCGAAGCCGATCGCGCCCTTCTCGCCCGGCACGCTCGCCGACGGCGTCGTCTACGTCTCGGGAACGCTGCCCTTCGACGCCAACAACGACGTCGTCCATGTCGGCGACGCCGGCGCGCAGACGCGCCATGTCCTTGAGACCATCAAGTCCGTCATCGAGACGGCCGGCGGCACCATGGCCGACGTGACCATGAACCACATCTTCATCACCGACTGGGCGAACTACGCGGCCGTCAACGCGGTCTATGCCGAATACTTTCCGGGCGACGAGCCGGCGCGCTACTGCGTGCTCTGCGGCCTGGTGAAGCCCGACGCGCTGGTCGAGATCGCCAGCGTCGCCCATATCGGCCGCCCATGACGCTCCACCACGAGGTCCGGGGCCGCGACGGGACGGACGCGCCGACGCTCATCCTGTCGTCCGGCCTTGGCGGCGCCTCGGCCTACTGGGCGCCCCAGATCACGGCGCTGGCGGAGCATTTCCGGGTCGTCACCTACGACCATCGCGGCACCAACCGGAGCGGCGGCGCCGGGCAGGACACGATCGCGGCCATGGCCGACGACGTCTTGGCTGTTGCTGCGGCGGTCGGGGCGACGCGCTTCCACTTCATGGGCCATGCGCTCGGCGGCCTGATCGGGCTCGATCTCGCGCTGCGGCCCGCCTCCCCCGTCGAGAGCCTCGTCCTCGTCAACGCCTGGGGCCGGGCCGACCCGCATTCCGGCCGCTGCTTCGACACGCGCATCACCCTTCTGGAGGCGGCGGGCGTCGAGGCCTTCGTCCGGGCGCAGCCGCTGTTCCTCTATCCCGCCGTCTGGATGGCGGAGAACGGGGAACGCCTGGAAGCCGAGATCGCGCATGGGATCGCGCATTTCCAGGGGCGGGACAACGTTCTGTCGCGCATCGCGGCGCTGCGCGCCTTCGACGCGGAGGCGCGTCTCGGCGCCGTCGCGGTGCCGACGCTGGTGGTGGCGGCCAAGGACGACCTCCTCGTCCCCTACACGCGCTCGCTCGCTCTCGCCGAGGCGATCCCGCAGGCCGTTCTCGCGCTGTCGGACCACGGCGGCCACGCGGTCAACATCACCGAACCCGCTTGGTTCGACGGGGTCGTCCAATCGTTCTTCACCGGCACAGGGATCGTTTCGCCGCCATGATCGCCGCTTCCGCCTCCGTCGATCCCCTTGTCCCGAACGAGGGAGCCGACCGCCTCGCCTTCCGCGACGCCATGGCGCGCCTCGGGGCCGCCGTTTCAATCGTCACCACCGACGGGCCGGCCGGCCGCGCGGGCTTTGCCGCCACCGCCGTGTGCAGCGTCACCGACGACCCGCCGACGCTTCTCGTCTGCCTCAACCGCGGCTCGTCCGCCCATCCCGCCGTCCGGCGGAACGGCCGGATCTGCGTCAACGTCTTGGCCGGCGAGCAGGCCGGGATCGCCCGCGTGTTCGGCGGACGGACGCCCATGGCGGAGCGGTTCGCGGCGGGCACCTGGGGCGGGGGCGGATTCGGCCTGCCCGAACTCGACGGCGCCCTCGCCTCGATCGGCTGCGAGGTCCAGACGGTGACGCAGGCCGGCACGCACGATGTCCTGTTCTGCCGCGTCGTCTCGATCCGCTCGCGCGGGGACGGGGACGCGCTGATCTATCTCGACCGGGCGTATCGCACGCTCTGAGCGCGCTCAGCGCGGCGTCACCCCCTGGAGGATGATCGAGAGGACCGCCCGCGAGGCGTCCTCGTGGAAGCCGGGCCGCTCAGCATCGGTCCCGAGCACGGCGCGGATCTGCACGGCGAAGTCGGCATAGTGCTGGGTCGTCGCCCAGATCGCGAAGATGAGGTGGATGGGGTCGACGGGCGTGAGCCGCCCTTCGGACATCCAGGCCCCGATGATCGCGGCCTTCTCCGCCACGAGCGAGCGCAGCGACGTCTGGAGGGTCGGCAGGATCACCGGGGCGCCGGCCAGGATCTCGTTGACGAAGAGGCGCGAGGCTTCCGGCCGTTCGGCCGACAGGACGAGCTTGGCCTCGATGTAGCGGCGCAGCTCCTCCACCGGGTCGCCGTCGGCGTCCAGCGCCTCGAGCGGCTGAAGCCATTCCCTTAAGGTGCGCTCGAGGACGGCCTCGTAGAGGTCCTGCTTGCGCCGGTAGTAGTAGAGGAGGTTCGCCTTGGACATGCCCGCGCGGGCCGCGATCTCGTCGACCGTGGAGCCGCGGAAGCCGTGCCGGGAGAAGACGTCGAGCGCGGCGTCGAGGATCAAGACGCGCGTGACGGCCTGGATGCGGGTCGCCGGCGCCGACGGGCTCGGCCGATCTGCGCCTCCTGCGCTCATGTCGTCTTCCCGCCCGATCGCGGCTCGCAACGCCGCATCCCCCTCCCATTCCTAAAGACTGCCAGGGAGCTTGAACAGGGCCGGCGCCGTCCAAGGTCCCCCGACGCCATGGTCGGCGACCGACCCGCGCCCGGCCCGTCGTCGGGGCCGAGCGGGGGGTCGGTCATCGGATCGGCGGTGCGCCGCATCGCGCCTCAGCGAAGGAACGCGACGAGGTCCTCGTTCAGCCGGTCCGGCACGGTGGCGAACAGGCCGTGCGGCTCGCCCTCGTATTCGACGAGCTTGGCGCCGGGAATGGCCTTGGCGGCCGCCCGCCCGGTCACGTCGATCGGCACCGTGTCGTCGCCGGTACCGTGGATCACCAGCGTCGGCACGGTGAAGCTGCGGAAGTCCGGGCGGAAGTCCGTCTTGCCGAAGGCGTCCACGCACCGGATCGTCGCCAGCGGGCTCGCCATCACGCCCAGCACGAAGCTCCAGTCGAGGACGCTCTGGCTGACCGGCTTGGACAGGACGCCGACCCCGTAGAACTGCTTGGCGAAGCTCTGGAGGAAGGCGAAGCGATCCTTCCGGATCTGGGCCTTCATGTCCTCGAAGACGCTCGCGTCCACGCCGTCGGGATTGCTGTCGTCCTTCAGGAGATAGCCCGCGACCGAGGCGACGAGGACGGCCTTGGCGATGCGCGAGGCGCCGTGGCGGGTGAGGTAGCGGGCGATCTCGCCGCCGCCCATGGAGAAGCCCACCAGCGACACGTCGCGGAGGTCGAGGCCCTCCAGCACAGCCGCCAGGTCGTCGGCGAACGTGTCGTAGTCGTAGCCCGTCGCCGGATGGCCCGACTGGCCGAAGCCGCGCCGGTCGTAGGTGATCACGCGGAAGCCCGCTTCGAGAAGGGCCACCGTCTGGTACTCGAACATGTCGCCGGTGAGCGGCCAGCCGTGGATCAGGACCACCGGACGGCCCTGGCCCATGTCCTTCACGTGGATCTGGGTGCCGTCCTTGGATTCGATATAGGCCATGCGGAGCGTCCTTTCGCTTTGGTCCACATCAAACCGGAATTGCGGCATCCTGTTCCGGGGGGCGAACCGTCCTGCCGCAAAGGGCGCTCGACGCATCGCCGCGCCGGAACGAGTCCGGCGCTTGCCGGTTCACGACGACATGTCGAACGGAGTGGTATCGTGCGCAGCCTGCGGGTCATGATCGTCGAAGACGAAGCCGTCATCGCCCTGGACCTTCAGGATATCCTGACCGAGGCCGGGCACGTCGTGGTGGGGATCGCGATGACCACGGCGCAGGCGCTCCGGATGGCGGGCGCCTCGGCTCCTCTCGACCTCGCCGTCCTCGATATCGACCTCGCCCGGGGCGACGACGGGATCGAGGCGGCGGACAGGCTGCGCAGGGAGCACGGCGTGGAAGCCTTGTTCGTTTCCGCGCACATGGAAGAGGAGGAGCGGGCGCGCGGCCTCGGATGGAAGCCGCTGGGCTTCGTCGGCAAGCCCTACCTTCCCTCCCAGGTGCTGGCGGCGGTCGAACGGGTCGCCGTCGTCTCCTGAGCCCCCCAGCCTCGGATCGTCACGTCTGCGGCTTCCTCGCCGTGACGGCGTAGCGATGCTGGACCTGCCGCGCCAAGCCCTTGGGAAATGGCATGTGCCGCGCCTGGGCGCGGTGGATGGCGCCGAGGCGGGTGTCGATGCCGATGTCGACGAAGCCGGCCTCGCCCAGCATGGACGCGATGTCCTCGGCTCTCGCCCCGTCCTTGAAGTGGACGCGGGAGAGAATGTCCCGGTGCCGCTGGAGGAGGGCGGCCGGCAGGGAGGGAGCGGCGGCGGCTCTCGCCCAGCCCGGCAGGACCGCTTCCAGCCGCGCGAGGAGACGCTCCGCGAGGCTCGACCGCACGAAATCGCCGTCCACGACCAAGAGCGTGCCGCCCGGCTTCAGGACGCGCGACCATTCGCGGAAGCAGGCCGCGGGATCGACCAGGGTCCAGACGAGGTGGCGCGTGACGAGGACGTCGAAGCTCGCGTCGTCCTCCAGGATCCGCTCGGCGTCGCCGAGGCGGAAGGCGATGGAGCGGCCCCGCGAGGCCGCCTTCGCCCTGGCCTTGGCGATCATCGCCTCGGACCAGTCGAGGCCGGTGACGCGAAAGCCGAGATCGTCGAGGAGATGGGAGATCACGCCGGTGCCGGACGCGAGGTCGAGCGCCGCGCGCCCGTTCGCCGGCCCGAGATGGCGCGTCAGGAGCCGGTGCCAGGCTCGGCGCTCGGCGTCGGAAAAGATCTCGTGCCCCGGGAACTCGTCGAAGGTCGCCGCGCGCTCCGACCAGAACGCCTGGATGTCCTCCCGAAGACCGTAGTTGCTGCGCCCGGTCACATCGTCCGTCATGCGTTCCGCCTTGAATGCTTCTAAAACATAATAGTTGACCACGGTTTTCCAGTATTCGTAGAACGCGCCGTCGTCCACCAGGGGGTCCGCAATGTCGACCACGCGCTACGCCATGCTTGCCGCTTTCGTCTGTCTGCCGTTCCTAGCCGGCACGGCGCTGGCCGAAACGGTGACCGTCACCGACGTGACCGGACGCGAGGTCCAGGTCGAGGCGCCGGTCCAGCGGGTGATCCTGGGCGAGGGACGCCAGATCTATTTCGTCGCCGCGCTTGAGCGCGAGGCGCCCTTCGAGCATATCGTCGGCTGGCGTGACGATCTCGGCAAGGCCGACCCCGAGACCTATGCGGCCTATCTCGCCAAGTATCCGGAGATCGCCAAGCTGCCGACCTTCGGCGGCATGAAGGACGGCACGTTCGACGTCGAGCAGGCCGTCTCGCTGAAGCCCGACGTGATTCTCATGAACGTCGACGCCAAGACGGCGACGGAGGAGGCGGGCTATATCGAGACGCTGGCCAAGGTCGGCATCCCGCTCGTCTATGTCGACTTCCGCGAGAAGCCGATGGTGAACACCGAGCCCTCCATGCGCCTGATCGGCAAGCTCTTCGACAAGGAAGAGGTGGCCGAGGACTTTATCGCCTTCCGCGCCAAGAGCATCGCGGCGGTGACGGACGTGCTGGCAAGGGAGAAGCCCAAGGCCCCGCTCGTCTTCATGGAGCGCGCCGGCGGCTATTCCGACGACTGCTGCATGAGCTTCGGCGACGAGAACTTCGGCAAGATGGTCGAGATCGCCGGCGGCCGGAACATGGCCAAGGACCTCATCCCCGGCACGTTCGGCACGGTCAACCCCGAGCAGATCATTGCCTCCAACCCCGACCAGGTGATCATCACCGGCGGCAACTGGGAGGGCTATGTGCCCGGGGGCAACTGGGTCGGCGTCGGCTACGGGGCGGATCTCACCAAGGCGCGCGAGAAGCTGGAGGCGCTCACAAAGCGTCCCGCCTTCACCGGCATCAAGGCGGTCGAGAACGGCGAGGTCCATGCGATCTGGCACCAGTTCTACAACAATCCCTACCAGTTCGTGGCGATCCAGGAGATCGCCAAGTGGCTGCATCCCGAAGCGTTCCGCGACCTCGACCCGGAAGCGACGTTCAAGGAACTGCACGCCCGCTTCCTGCCGCTCGACTACAAGCCGGGCTACTTCGTCTCGCTGACGGACCCGAAATGAGCGCCATCGCCCTGCCCGAGTGCGCGGCGGAGGGGCAGGGGCGCTATCGCGTCCTCGCCTTTCGCCGTATCGCCCTTCTCCTCGTCCTCCTGGCCGCCCTTCTCGTCAGCATCTGCGTCGACATGGCGTTGGGGCCGGCGAACTACGCGGTCGGACAGGTCCTCGACGCCCTGTTCGACGCCTCGTCCGTCAGCGACCAGCTCCGCGTCGTGGTCTGGGACATCCGCATGCCGATCGCGCTGATGGCGGTGACGGTGGGCGCCTCGCTCTCGGTGGCCGGCGCGCAGATGCAGACTATCCTCGCCAACCCCCTGGCGAGCCCCTTCACGCTCGGCATCTCGGCGGCCGCCGCCTTCGGCGCGGCGCTGGCGCTGGTCGCCGGCACCGCGATCCTGCCCGTCGCCATCAACTACATGGTGCCGATCAACGCCTTCCTGATGGCGATGGCCGCCGCGCTCTTCATCCACTTCGCCTCCACCATGCGGGGCGTCACGGTGGAGACGATCGTGCTCCTCGGCATCGCCCTCGTCTTCACCTTCAACGCGCTCCTGTCGCTCCTGGAGTATCTGGCCTCGGAACAGGCGCTGGCCGCCGTGGTGTTCTGGACCATGGGAAGCCTCACGAAGGCGACCTGGCCGAAGGTCGCGATCACGGCCGCCGTCCTCGTCGTCACCGTGCCGCTCTTCGCCCGCCAGGCCTGGGCGCTGACCGCGCTTCGCCTCGGCGAGGACAAGGCGGCGAGCTTCGGCGTGAACGTGCGGCGTCTGCGCCTGCGCACCATGCTGACCGTCAGCCTCCTGGCCGCCATCCCCGTCGCCTTCGTCGGCACGATCGGCTTCGTCGGGCTGGTCGGCCCGCACATGGCGCGCATGCTGGTGGGCGAGGACCAGCGCTTCTTCCTGCCGGCCTCCGTCCTGTGCGGCGCGCTGCTCCTGTCCGTGACGTCGGTGGTCTCCAAGACGCTGCTGCCGGGCGCGATCCTGCCGATCGGCGTCATCACGGCCCTTGTCGGCGTGCCCTTCTTCTTCGTCCTGATCTTCACCAACCGGAAACGCGCATGGTAGCCCTCGCGCTCGACGGCCTCGGCGCCTCCTACGGCAAACGCACGATCCTGTCGGACATCGCCACCGGCCTCCTGCGGTGCGGCACGCTGACGGCGGTGATCGGCCCGAACGCAGCGGGGAAGTCGACCCTCTTCCGGCGGATCGCGGGGCTGATCTCCGGCCCGGGAACGGTGCATCTGACGGATGCGCGAGCCGGGGCGGACGCGATCCGCTACATGCCCCAGGACACCGGCGGCAATGCCGTCCTGACCGTCTACGAATCCGTGCTTCTCGCCGCCAAGCAAGGCTCGGGCTGGCGCGTCAGCGACGGCGAGCTGTCCGAGATCGACGGCATCCTCGCCGCGCTGAAGATCACCGAGCTGTCCTTCCGGGGCCTCGGCGAACTCTCGGGCGGCCAGCGCCAGCTCGTCGCCATCGCCCAGGCGCTGGTGCGCAATCCCGACGTCCTCCTGATGGACGAGCCGACCTCCGCGCTCGATCTCTACCGGCAGATCGAGGTGCTCGACTTCATGTCCCGGCGCGCGGCCGAGCGCGGGATGGCGGTCCTGATCGCGCTGCACGATCTCAACCATGCGCTGCGCTACTGCGACCAGACCATCGTGATCGCCGACGGGCGCATGGCGGCGGGCGGCTCGACGGCGGAGGTCATCACGTCGGACATGCTGCGCGCGGTCTACCGCGTCGAAGCCCGCGTCGAGACCTGTTCGCAGGGCCGGCGCCACGTCATCGTCGACAGGACGGCCGCCTGATACCGATGCGCCCTCCGCTTCAGGGACGGTAGAGGGCGGCAAAGAGAACCACCGCCAATACGAGCGGCCCCGCCAGGGACCAGCTCAGCAGCCCGCGCTCCGAGGCGAGAAGGACCTTCATCCCGCGCGCCCGGAGCTGCGCGCTGCGCCGCTTGGGAAAGGGCGGATAGTGGATGGCGGCCCAGGGCTTGCGCAGCCTTTCGAGGGCCGCGGTGAGGGGGACGAGGATATCGCCCGGCGGCACGGCCGGCGCCGGAAACCCCGCCCGTCGCCAGACCAGGAAGCCGGCGGCCGCGAGCGCGACGGGCCAGGCCGCGCTCCACAGGTTGTCCGGCCGCAGGACGTAGCCGAGATCCTGTCCGGAGAGCGCCGGAAAGAGCCACCAGGGCAGCGCGACGGCCGCGAGCGTCGCGGCGATCATCGGCGCGAGGCGGGCCGCGGGAAGCCGCTCGCTCCCGGACCCCGCTTGGCTGCCCGCCGCCGCCAGGAAGCGGAGCATGACGAGGGTGGTGCCGGCGGCCGAAAGCGTCACCAGCGTTTCGGCCGCGCCCGAGAAGGGCATCTTGCCCGCGAGCTTTGCCAAGGCGCCGCCGGTGAGCGGCAGGCCGGCGACGGAAAGGGCCGGCAGGGCCAGAAGCGCGAGAAATCCGATCCGCGCGCCGGGCCGGGCGAGGGGGGCGAGCCCGGCTCCCATGAACAGCGCACCCTTGGCGAGTCCGTGATGCAGCGCATAGAGCGACAGGGCGCCGAAGGCGGCGCCCGCCGCGCCCTCGCCGAGGCCGGCCGACAGCAGCGCCACCATGAGGCTCATCTGGCTGACGGTGGAATAGGCGAGGATCGTCTTCGGCTTGGTCTGCGTCAGCCCCATCGCGATGCCGTAGAAGCAGCCGGCGAGGCCGAGCGCCAAAAGCAGAAGTGGCCAGGCGTCGCCCAGCGCCCCGTCGCCCGGCATGAAGCGCATGAGACCGAAGAGGCCGGCCTTGACCATGGCGCCCGACAGGACGGCGGACGCCGCCGGAGGCGCGGCTGGGTGGGCCAGCGGCAGCCAGAGATGGAGCGGCACGAGACCGGCCTTGATGCCGAAGCCGACGAGCAGAAGCAGGTGCACCACGTCGCGCTGCGGCAGGGACGCAATCGAGGCCGAGACCCCGCCGATCGACAGCGACACGGCCCCGGACGCGGCCAGCATGAGGGCGGCGAGGAGCGCGGTCTCGCCCGCCACGGAAAAGACCATGTAGACGCGCCCGGCCCGATAGGCCGCTTCGGTGCCGCTCGATACGATCGCCGGATAGGCCGCGAAGGTCAGGCACGCGAAGGCCGTGTAGAAGGTGACGACGTCCCCGGCCAGGAAGACGCCGAGATTGCCGGCGAGCGCCAGGCACCAGGACACGGCGAACAGCGTCGGCCGCTGCGTCCCCCGCATTTCCGAACGGGCATAGAGCCCCGCAAGGCACCAGAGGAACGAGGCGAAGCCGAGAAAGAGGCGCCCTTCGCCCCGCAGCTCCAGACGGACGCCGAAGAGAAGTTCGGGCACGCCGACGCGCGCGCCCTCGGTGGCGAGGAGCGCGGCGGCAAGGCTCGGCAGCGGCGCGAATGGCAGGAGATCGAGCGCCCGCGCACGGAAGGCCGGCAGGGCCGCCGCCAGCGCGAGCGCCAGCGGCAGCGCGACCGCCAGAAGGATCAAGAGGGGCGAGAGCGCGTCGATCACTGCGAGTAGAACTCCTCGACGATGCTCGTGGCCCAGCCGAGCGGCGAGAGCGGATAGGCCGCGAAGAGGCCGGCGCCGAGCGCCGCCGCCGCGGTCACGGCGGCAGGCCAGATCAGCGCCCGCGGGCCCTCTCCCCCCTCCGGCGCGCGCGACCCCTCGCGCGGTGGCAGAAACCAAGCCCGGTAGAGGAGCGGGAGGAAGTAGGCGGCGTTGAGCAGGCTCGAACCGACGAGGACGCCGACCACGAAGGTCTCGCCGCCCTGCAGGCCGCCGAGGCCGAGATACCATTTCGACACGAAGCCGGCGACCGGCGGCACCCCGATCATGCCGAACGCGGCGATGGAAAAGGCGGCCATGGTGATCGGCATGCGACGGCCGGCCCCGTCGAGCTGGTCGATCCGCGTCACGCCCATCCGCTCGGCCAGCGCGCCCGCGCCGAAGAACAGGGTGATCTTCATCAGGCCCTGGTGCACGAGGTGGACGAGGCCGCCGATCGTGGCGATCGGCCCGGCGAGGCTCGCGCCGAGCACGATGTAGGAGACTTGGCTGACGGTCGAATAGGCGAGGCGCCGCTTGATGTCCGTCTGGCGCACGGCGAGGACCGAGCCGTAGAGGATCGTGAAGGAGGCGAGGATCGCGAGCGGCAGGGCGAGCGACAGGGCGTCGACCCGCGCGGTGCCGTAGACGTCGTAGACGAAGCGCACGATGCCGAAGGCGCCGGCCTTCACGACCGCGACGGCATGAAGCAGCGAGGAGACCGGCGCGGGCGCGGCCATCGCCTTGGGCAGCCAGCCGTGCAGGGGGAACACCGCGGCCTTCACCGCCATGCCTCCGATGCACAGGACGAAGATCGCCCTGAGCGCCCAGGGGTCGATCGCATCCAGCGAGCCGGGACGCACGAACTCGACCGGCCCGGCCAGCCCTTCCAGCGAGACGATGCCGAGGAGGAGGGCCGCGCTGCCGACCATCGTATAGGTGAGATAGGTGCGCCCGGCCGCGATCGACTTGTCGTCGCCCTTGTGGATCACGAGCGGCCAGGTGGAGAGGGTCAGGAGCTCGTAGAAGAAGAAGAAGGTGATGAGCGATCCCGACAGGGCAATGCCCGTGGTGGCGAAGACGCACAGATTGAAGAAGCCGAAGAAGCGCGAGAGGTTGGCGCCCCGTCCGAAATAGGCGATCGCGTAGATCGTGGTGACCAGCCACAGGAAGACCGACAGCGTCACGAACAGGAGGGCCAGCGCATCGACGCGCAGCACCATGTCGAGGCCCGGCACGAAGGCGAAGCGGGCCTCGAACGTCTGGCCCCGCCTGACGCTTTCGATGAGATAGGCCACGAGCGCGAGCTTCACGAGGGCCGAGCCGATCGAGATGCGGTTGCGCAGCGCGGCCCGGCGCTCCGGCAGGAACAGCGTGATCACGGCGGGCACGAAGGCGCAGAGGAGAAGCAGGACGGGAACGGCCGCGCTCATGGGATCGCCTCGCCGGTGATGGCCGGACGGCCGATCTGCAGGAACTCGTATGGGGCGGCCGAGAAGATGCCGAGAAGCGTGGCGACGAGCGCGAGGCCGAGCGCGATCAGCTCCAGGCTGCGCGGCACCGGGCGGATCTCCGGCACGTCCGACCTGGCCATGGCCGCGTTCAGCGGGCGGAACAGGTAGATCGCGGCGAGCAGTCCGCCGACGAGCATGACGAGCGCCAGCGCGAGCTTGCCTTGCGCCAGCGCCGAGGTGAGCATCAGATACTTGGCCATGAAGCCGCCGCTCGGCGGCAGGCCCATGATCGAGACGGCGGCAAGGCCGAAGGCGGTGATCGTCATCGGCAGGGCACGGGCCAGCCCGCGCATGTGCTCCAGCGTGCCGCCGCCGCGCGCCGTCACCACGATCCCCGCGCAGAGGAAGAGGGCGGACTTGGCGAAGGCGTGCGACAGGGCATGGATCATCGCGCCGGACCAGCCGGCCGCCTCGATCGGCTCGCTCGCGCCGCCGACGGCGGCGAGCGGGAAGACGAAGAAGAGGTAGCCGAGCTGCGCGACCGTGGAATAGGCGACGATGCGCTTCAGGCTGTCTTCGCGCAGGGCCAGAAGCGAGCCGTAGATCACGGCGCAGGCGCCGAGAAGGCCGAGGAGCTGCATCAGCGCGTCCGGTCCCGCGTCGGGCAGGATCTCGAACCACAGGCGCGCGAGGATCAGGAACGAGGCCTTCACGACCAGGGCGGAAAGGAGGGCGCTCGCCGGGGCCGGGGCGCTGCCGTGGGCTTCCGGCAGCCAGGCGTGGAAGGGAAACAGCGCCGTCTTGACGAGGAGCCCCGCCGTCACGAGGGCCGCGCCGATGCCCACGACCGTCGGCTCGCCGCCGCTTGCGGCCAGGAAGTCGATGTCGAGCGTTCCCGCCGCCGCGTAGAAGAGGACGACGCCGGCGAGATAGGCGAGCGAACCCATCAGCGCGAAGAGAAGGTAGCGGGTCGCCGCCGCGACGCTGCCGAGCGCGACCATGCCGACGGCCGAGATGGTGAGAAGCTCGAGGCCGACATAGAGGTTGAAGAGGTCGCGCGACAGGAAGAGCACCGCCAGGGCGGCCGCCATCAGATGGAACAGCGGCCAGAAGGCGAAGGGTCCCGGCCCCCGCACGCGCGCGAGTTCCGAGGAGAGATGCGCAAAGGCCCCGACGCCGAGCATCAGCATCGTCGAGGCGAGGACGAAGGCGGTGGCCAGCCCATCGGCATGGAGGACGATCCCGAGCGGCGGCTCCCAGCCGCCCACGGCGCGCGCCACGGGCCCGCCGGTCCAGACCGTGGCGGCGAGCGCCACGGCGCAGGCGACCTGAGCCCCTTGCGAGAGCGCGAGGACGAGGCCCGGCCGCGACGGTTGGACGAGCGAGACCAGCGCCGCCAGGAGCGGCAGCGCGACGAGGAGTTCGGGCAGGGCGAGTTCGCGAAGGACCGTCATGGGGCGCTGTCCGGCGTTTCCTCGGGGAGCGTCCCCCGGCCGCTCTCGCCGGCGAGCGCGGCGACCAGGGCGACCGCCAGGGCCGTGAGGGACAGCGCGACCACGATGCCGGTGATGATCAGGGCCTGCGGCACCGGATCCACGGGGCCGGATCGGGCCGCCGTCGCCCCGAACAGGAGGAAGAGACCGCCCCCCATGACGTTGAAGGCGAGAACGCGCCGCAGGAGATGGAGCCCCGCCAGGAAGCCGTAGAGGCCGATGGAGACGAGCCCCGCGCCGCACAGCGCCAGGACCAGCGGCGTCCCGCTCATCGGCCGCCCTCCTTGGACACACCGACGACGAGCATGGCGAGGGCCGGGGCGATGGAGGCGGCGAGGGCGTATTCGATCAGCACGATCAGGGTTCCCGCCAAGCCTTCGGGCAGGAGCAGGAAGGTTCCGGACGCGGCTCCCGCCAGCCCCACGGCGAGGAAGACGAACGGCCCCCCGACCAGCGCCAGGGCGAGGCGGCGCGAGGCGGGGCGGGGCGCCGGCACCAGCGCGGCCAGCATGGTCAGGAGGAAGACGGCGGCGAGCACGGTTCCAGCCTGGAACGCGCCGCCCGGCCGGCTGCTGCCCGCCCAGACGAGATAGACGGCCACCACGATGCCGAGCGGCGGCAGGAGCCGGCCGAGAGCGGCGAGAACGCCGTCCGGCGCGGCACGCTGGCGCAGGCCCGCCGGATTCGCCAGCGCGTCGCGCGGCATGAGAGTCCAGACCGCCGCGAGGGCCGCCAGGAGAACGATGCTTTCCAGAAGCGTGTCGAAGGCGCGCATGTTGAGAAGCACGGCGGTCACGGGCTGCGGGACGCCGGCGCGGTCGAGATTGCCCATGACGGACGGCCCCAGCCCCGGCTCCCCGGCCGGCAGGGCGACGAGGGCGACCACGAGCAGGAGTCCGACGCCCCCCGACAGGGCGGCGGCGGCCGCGCGCCCGGCCAGCGGCGCCCTCGGCTCGGCAAGGGCGCCGAGCCGGCCGACGCGCGACCAGGCGCCGATCAGAAGGACGCCCGTCAGCCCGGCGCCGATGGCCGCTTCCGCCATCGCGACGTCGACGGCGCCAAGGCGCAACCAGAGGAGCGCCAGGACCACGCCGTAGCCGATGAAGAGGACGATGCCGGCGAAGAGGTCCCGCACCAGGACGGCGGCGGCCGCCGTGGCGAGCGCGATGACGACGAAGGCGAGGTCGGCGACGAGGGCGCTCACACGTCCTCCGCGGGCAGGGATCGGGCGACGTCGACCGGCGTCTCGGCCAGCGCGGCGCGGCCCACGAGCTGGGCGATCGCGGCGGCGGCGAAGAGCACGAGAAGCCAGACCAGAAGAAGCTTGGCGCCGAGGCCGAGGTCGCCGAGGTGAAGGGCGGCGCCCAGCGCGACGAAGCCGAGGCCCAGCGTATCGGCCTTGGTCAGCGCGTGGAGCCGGCTGTGCGGATCGGGAAAGCGCAGGAGGCCGACGGTGCCGGCGACGAAGAAGAACAGGCCGAGAAGGATGCTCGCGCCCGCCAGAAGGTCGAGCAGGGCGGTCACCGGTCGTCGGCCTCCGGATCGCCTGCGCCGTCCGGCGTGGTCGACTTCACGAAGGCGACGGCCGCGAAGGCGGCGAACAGGGCGAGGATCAGGGCGACGTCCACCATGGCCGGCTCGCGCGCCCGGGCGGCGAAGAGGATCGCGGCCGCGATGCCGCCCGTGCCCACGAGCTGGATGCCCATCATTCGGTCGGCCTGGGTCGGCCCGCGAAAGGTCCGCACGAGGCTGAAGCCGATGGTGGCCGCGAGGACGACCGCGGCGAGGTCCAGGAACAGACTCATGCCCGGCCTCCCCCCGCTTGTGGGGCGGCCACGCTCTCGGCCACGCGCCGCTCCTCGCGGGCGAACTCGGATGCGACGTCCAGCGTGCGGTCGAGGCAGTGGATCAGCAGGCGATCGCCTTGCCGGGCCGCCACGAGCGACCCAGGAAAGAGGCTGGTCTCGCAGGTCAGGAGAAGCTGCGGGGCGCCCGCCGGAAGACGCGAGCGGTGCAGCACCCAGCCCGGCGCGATGCGCGGCGTCGGCGACAAGGCCCGCCAGGACACGTCGATCGCCCCGAGCAGGATGCGATAGGCCGCGTTGGGAACGAGGCTGAGTGCCGCCGGCAGGCGGATGCCGCTCGATCCGGGGGGCGTCAGGCGCAGGCTGAGCCACGCCGCCGCGACGGCGCCGGGCAGGCCGTAGACAAGGGAGAACGGCTCCGGCCCGGCGAGCACGAGCCAGAGAAGCGTGAACACGACAGAACGGGCGGCCAATGTAGCGAAATGCTTCATGAGCCCGGTACCTGGCGCGTGGATGCACGTGGTCCAGTCGCGCCTAAGGAGCTCCGGTCAAAAGTTCGTCAGGGCTGCCGACCCGCCGTTGCGAAGGGATAGCCGTGTACAGATCTGTGGTTTGGCCCCCGCGCGATGCCATGGACTTTACGGACATTGTCCGGCTTCGACGGGAGCATAATTCAAAGCTGCTGCTCTGACGAAAGGAGGGTCGATGATGTCCCATGTCCGCGAAGGCCGTTTGGCCCACGAGAAGGGTCTGCCGCGTTCCGCCTGCCCCTACGATCCGTCGGATGCGCCCGCTTGCTCCGACTGGATGGCAGGCTGGGACGGCGCGGCCGCCGAGTCCCGTCGAAACGGCGAGCGCGGCGCTTCGTTCGATCCAATGGACGCTCTGCGTTCGGCCGGGCTTCTGCGGCCTGGGAGCGGCCCCAGCGGTCGATGACCCCAGGGAGAGGCGGGCGGTGCGCATGTCGGCCGAGGCTCGGAGCGAACCCCGTCGACGTTCCGTCGCCATCGCGCACCGCGCGACTGCTGTACCTTCGGCCGGCGGTCGCATGACGCGCTCCCGCATCGGCGCCCGAAGTCTCGTTCACTCGTCCAGCCGCGCTTCTAGCGAGCCCTGCTGCCGGTCGAGCACGCCCTGCAGCGCGTCGTCTCCCGTCAACCCGCCGATGCTCGCGCCCGACACGTAGGCGGCCCGGCCGAGAAGGTGGCCGGCGACCGGAATGGTCAGGAGCAGGAACAGGATGACGGCGATTCCGATCAGCGTCGCGTCAAGCCGCTGGAGCTGAAGAAGGACGCCCAGGACCACGAAGCCCGCGCCCAGCGTCCCGGCCTTGGTGGCGGCGTGCATGCGCTGGAACGGATCGGAGAAGCGCAGGAGCCCGAGGGCGGCGGCGAACAGGAACACGGTGCCGACGAGCTTGGCGACGAGGGACAGGAGCGCGAGCAGGATCATCGGCGGCCCCCCTTGCGCTCCAGAAAGGCGGCGAAGGCGCAGGTCCCCACGAAGGAAATGAGCGCGATGCCGAAGGCGACGTCGAGGAACTCGCGCCGCCCGGTCGTCCCCGCGACGAGCGCGGCCATGGCGACGGCGATGCCGGTCAGCATGTCCACGGCGATGAAGCGGTCGGCATAGCCGGGGCCGCGCACCAGGCGCCAGAAGGTCATGGCCAGCGGCACCATGAGCACCGCCACGAGACCCGCGGCGAGCCAGTCGAGCATGGCGGACAGGGTATCGATCATCCCTCGATCCTCCGGATGCGGTCCTCGAACGTCCGGCGGATGTCGGCGACGATCGCGGCGGGATTGTCGGCGTCGAGGCTGTGGACATAGAGCGTCCGCCGGTCGTCGCTGACATGCAGCGAGCAGGTTCCCGGCGTCAGCGTGACGAGATTGGCGAGAACCGCGATGCCGAAGTCGGTGCGAAGGTCGATCGGCACCGCGAGGATCGCGGACGCCGTTCGCGGATGGCGCGCGAACGCGGCGCGCGCCACGGCGACAGAGGACTTCAGGAGCTCGCGCAGGAAGACGACCGTCAGCACGACGGCATCGACGGCACGGGCGGGAAGCGAGCGTCTCATGGCGCCATCCCCCCGTGGGCGGCCATGCCCGGCCCGAGCACCGCGTCGACATAGGCGGCGGGATCGGAAAGGCCCACCGCCGCCTCGTTGGCGTAGAGCACGAAGGGCTCTGCGAAGAGGCCGATCGCGATGGTGACGGCCGACAGGAGCGCGATGGCCGCCAGCATCGGACGGGGCACGGGACGCGCCGCCTTGCGCGGCAGGACCGGGCTCTTCCAGAAGGCTTCCATCCAGATCTTGGTCATCGAGTAGAGGGTCAGGATACCGACGAAGAGCGAGACGCCGACCAGCCACCAGGCCCGGCTCTGTACGGAGGCGTCGATCACCATGAACTTCGCCCAGAAGCCGGACAGGGGCGGGATGCCGCCCAGCGACAGGGCCGGAACGAGGAACAGCATGGCGAGCAGCGGCGAGCGCTTCAGGAGCCCGCCCGAGCGCCGCAGGTCGAACGTGCCGGAGGCCCGGTGGATCGCGCCCGCGATCAGGAAGAGGTTCGCCTTCACCACGATGTGGTGGACGATGTAGAAGACGCCGCCCGCAAGGCCTGCCGGCGTCGCCAGCGCGAGGCCGAGGAGCATGTAGCCGATCTGGCTGACGATGTGGAAGGACAGGATGCGTCGAACGTCCCACTGCACGGCCGCCCCGAAGACGCCGAACAGCATCGTGCCCGCCGCCATCACCGCCAGGATGTCGCGCAGTCCGCTCGCCTCCACCGCGAAGATCAGCGTGAACACGCGGTAGCAGGCGTAGACGCCGACCTTGGTCAGGAGCCCGGCGAAGATGGCTGCGATCGTGATCGAGGCCGTGTGGTAGGAGGCCGGCAGCCAGAAGAAGAGCGGAAAGTAGCCCGCCTTGATACCGAAGCCCGCCAGGAACAGGAGCGCGGAGAGGGTCAGCGTCGCGGAGGGCGGCAGGGTCGGCATGATGCGGCCGAGATCGGCCATGTTGAGCGTGCCCGTCGCGCCGTAGAGAAGGGCGACCGCCATAAGGAAGAGCAGCGTCGAGAAGAGGTTCAGGACGGCGTATTTCAGCGTGCCGTCGAGCTGCGCGCGCGTGCGCCGGATCGACAGAAGGCCCATCGCGGTGATGAGCATGATCTCGAACCAGACGTAGAGATTGAATATGTCGCCGGTCAGGAAGGCGCCGTTCACGCCTGCCAGCATGCCGTGGAAGAGGACGTGGAAACCGGCCAGCTCCTCGCGTCGCCGGATATCGGCGAGGCCGAAGATCATCGTGGCGAGCGCCATGAGGCCGGTGATCGCCGCCATGGCGGCGCCGAGGCGATCGGCCGCGAAGGTGATGCCGAAGGGCGCCGCCCAGTTGCCGAACTGGACGGTCTGCATGCCTTGCGAGGCGGTGCGCGACAGGAGGACCAGGGATACGCCGAAGAGGAGAAGCGTACCGATCCAGGATACGAGGCGCTGCGCCTCGATGCGGCCCCAGAGCGCGGCGCAGAGCGCGGCCGTCGCGAGCGGCACGGCGACGGGCCAGAGGACGGCGTTCTGCAGGAGAGCCCCCATCACGCGCGCTTCCCCTCGTCGCCGAAGGGCGTGCCGAGGCGCTCGGCATCGTCGAGGGCGCGGTTGTCGAGCGTTCCGAGCGAGCGCTGGGTCCGCAGGGCGAGCGCCGCGAAGAAGGCGACCAGAGCGAAGCCGATGACGATGGCGGTCAGGATCAGCGCCTGGGGCAGGGGATTGGCGGCATCGACCGCCAGCGCGGTCTCGCCGCCCGGGATCACCGGCGGCACGGTCGAGACGATGCGACCGGCATAGAGGATCACGAGGTTGACCGCAGCCGACAGGACCGCCACGCCGAACAGGATGCGCACGACATGGCGCGACAGCATGAGATAGACGCCGCAGGCCGCGATGACCGCGATCGCGAGGGCATAGACGAGCGTCATGGACGGGCGTCCTCCTCGTAGAAGCGCAGGACGAGGGCGAGGATGCCGCCCACGACCACGAGATACACACCGATATCGAAGAGAAGCGCCGTTCCGGTGTGGAAGCTGCCGAGATGCAGCCACCAATGGGTCAGGAAGGACCCTTCCAGGAACAGGCCCGGCAGGCCCGACAGGAGGGCGAGGACAAGCCCCGTGCCCATGGCCACGACGGGGTGGACGCGCAGGGCGGCGCGTGCGGCGCCGACGCCCTCCGCCAGCACCAGGATGGCGAAGGCGGATGCGCCGACGAGCCCGCCGACGAAGCCGCCGCCCGGCTCGTTGTGCCCGCGATAGAGGATGTAGAGCGACACGGCGATCATCAGCCAGAAGAAGAGCCGCGCGAAGGCGGACAGGACCAGGGAGTTCATCGGGCGCCTCCGCGCCGGCGCGTGCGCGACAGAAGGCTCCAGGCGCCCAGAGCGGCGAAGCAGACGACGGCGATCTCGCCGAGCGTGTCGATCGCCCGGAAGTCGACCAGGATGACGTTCACGACGTTGCGGCCCCAGGCCTCCGGATAGCTCGCCGCGGCAAAGAAGGCCGACAGACGCGGATCGAAGGGCACGGCCGTCATGGCGGCGAGCGCGCCGAACACCAACAGGCCGAAGCCGCCTGCAAGGACCACGTCGAAGCCCTTCTCCCCCGTCGTGCGGGTGGAAGCCGGTCGCAGCGGTATGCGCAGGAGAAGGGCGGTCAGGATCACCACCACCAGCACCTCGACGGAGAACTGCGTGAGGGCAAGGTCCGGCGCGCCGTTGAGGAGGAACACCAGGGCCGAACCGAAGCCGACGACGCCCACGCACACCATGGCTGCCAGAAGCGAGCGCGTTCGTGTGGCGGCGACCGCCCCGATCACCATGAAGACCAGCACCGCGACCGGCGCGATCCGCAGATCCGACAGGTCGAGATCGACGGAGAAGCCGGGCGAGGCCGCGACGAGGCCCGCGGCCAGGAGCACCAGCGTCGCGGCGACGACGGTGGCGGTGTAGGCGCGCTGGTCGCCGTTCTGGAGAAGGCGGGTCGAGCGGCCGGCCAGGTCGAGGAGACCGTCGAAGACGCGGAAGTAGCCCCGGTCTCCGAGAAGCGCGACGAGGGGAGGCCATTCGCCGAGGCGCCAATGGATGCGTGGCCAGATCGCATAAAGGACGGCGCCGAGAGCGACCACGGCCGCGCTGAGCGCGAGCATCGGCGTGAAGCCGTGCCAGAGATAGAAGGATGCCTCGATCGGCCGGCCGGCAAGGGCGCTCGCGGCCGGCACGACGAGCGAATGGGCGACGAGGGCCGGAAAGAGCCCGAACAGGAGGCCGAGGCCCGCCAGCACGAGCGGCCCGGCGACGAGGCCCGGCGTCTCGTCGTGATGCACTTCGCTCGGGCTTTGGCGACGCTTCCAGAACGGGTCGATCGCCGACAGGAGCGCGATCATCACAAAGGCCGCATTGCCGAGAACGGCCAGCGCGACGGCGATCGCGCTCGCTGTGTCGGCGAGCTGTGCCTCGAAGACGAGCTCCTTGGAGATGAAGCCGACCATCGGCGGCAGGCCCGCCATCGAGACGGCCGCCAGCGCGGCGGCCAGCGCCGTCATCGGCAGCCGGGCGCCGAGACCGGACATCTGCGTGATCTGGGTCCTACCAGTGGCGTGGATCGCGTTGCCGGCGCAGAAGAACAGGGCGGCCTTGTAGAGCGCATGGGCCAGAATGAAGCCGACCGTCGCCACGGCCGCCGTCTCTCCGCCGAGGCCGATCAGGAGGACGAGGAGGCCGAGCGAACCGACGGTGGACTGCGCGAGCACGCCCTTGAAGCCGGACTGCATCATGGCCCGAAGCCCGCCGACCAGGAGCGTCGCCGTGCCGAAGACGACGAGCGTGGTGCCGAAGGCCGGCATCCCGGCGAAGGCCTGGTCGAAGCGGGCGAGGAGGTAGACGCCGAGCTTCACCATGGTGGCCGAGTGGAGATAGGCGGAAGCCGGCGTCGGGGCCTGCATGGCGTTGGGCAGCCAGAAGTGGAACGGCACCTGCGCCGACTTCGTGAAGGCGCCGAGGCACAGGAGCACGAGGATGGCCGGTGCCAGCGGCGAGGCCGTGAGTTCGCCCCCGCGCGCGACCACCTCGGACAGGGTGAAGGTACCGAGTGCCGACCCGGTCAGGAGGATCGCGGCAAAGAGGCAGAGCCCGCCGCCGGCGGTGACGATCAGCGATTGCAGCGCGGCCTTGCGGGCGGCCAGTTGCTGGGAATCGAAGCCGATGAGCAGGAACGAGACGAGGCTGGTCAGTTCCCAGAAGACATAGAGGCCGATCAGGTTGTCCGAGAGGAGGGTGCCCAGCATCGCCGCCATGAACAGGAGGATGAGCGCGAGGAAGCGCGCGCCCTTGTCGCGCGGCTTCTCGGCGAAGTAGGCGCCCGCATAGATCGTCACCAGCGCACCGATCCCGGTGATCAGCAGGCAGAACAGGAGCGAGAAGCCGTCGAGGCGAAAATCGAGAGCGACGCCGAGCGCCGGAACCCACTCGATCCGCTCCGTTACGGCCGCCGTGCCCTCGATCCCCGCGCCCAGCCACAGGAAGGCGACGAACAGCGCCGCCGGGATCGAGGCCAGGACCCAGCCGGGATGCCGGAGCCGAGGGGCGGAAAGGCGGGCGACGAGGGCGGAGACGAAGGCGACTGCGATACAGGCCGTCAGCGGCATGGAGCGTTGCCTTCCGTTTGGGCGGCGAGGTTGGGGATGGTCGGTCTCCAAGCCGGAGCACGATCCGAGCGTCGTGGCGACGCCCCGTCGGGCCGGCGACGGCCGACCACAGGGGATCTGCGATTCCGCCCGTCCTTCGGAGCAGGGGTCGTGAAAACAGATCCGCCGGCGATTCGCGAGGGCACCGGCCCGGATTTTCCCGTTGGGCTTGTCCGTCGGAAGGGCGCAGCCCACGCTTCACGCAGGGTTGCGCCGTCGATGGCGACGCCCATCGACAGAAAGCCGAACCGCACCTTCGCAGCTGCGGGACCGGGCCGCGGCGATGCACAGCTCTGCCGTCGGCCCACGGCGCTCACATGCGAGCGACGGCCCCGACGCTCAACGCTCGGTGGCTCGGCAACGAAGACTATCCGATGAACAGGGCGGCGACGCACGGGGTTCAGGCGGCTCGATTCACGCTGGTGACAGGGGCATCGAACCTGGAGCCTTCACGCGTCCTGTCCTTTCTCGCAACCTTCTTCTTCCGATGATGCACGTTCACCCAGACGACGAAGCCGAGGAACGTGGCCACGACGCCAAGGACGAAGAGGTCTGCAATCGTCATGCACAGGTCCCCGCCGCTGGCGGCCCGACCAACGCGATAGACCTGCCGGCCCCCGATGGACCGACACCCGTCCCATGAATTGATACAGGAAATCCGCCCGACAAGGGGGTGGATGTCACACGTTCGGGAGCGCCGATGATCCGGGCACCTCGGTCTGCGCAGCCCGATCCAGGGCCAATGGCGTCCGCGTCCCTCTTCGGCTCGGCGGCATGACCGCCGGCATGGGCGGGGCGGCCGGGCGCTGGTCGGGCGCCCCGTCAGTCGATCGGGAGCACCAGCGAGCGCTTGACGTGCCCATAGGTGAAGCTCGTGTCGATCGAGGCGACGCCCGGCACCGAATGGAGGTCGTTGCGGATGAAGGCTTCGTAATGCTTGAGGCTTTTGACGACCACCCGCAGCATGTAGTCGGCGTTGCCGGCCATGACGTAGCTGTCCATCACGACGTCGATCCGCGCGATCGCCTCCTCGAAGGCCTGGACGGTTTCGCCGTTGTGGGGCGACAGGCGGATGCGCACGAAGGCCGTCACGGGGTAGCCGCAGGCTTCGGCGTCCACGATCGCCGTATAGGCCTTGAGAACGCCCGCCTCCTCCAGAAGGCGCACCCGGCGCAGGCAGGGCGAGGGCGACAGGTTCACGCGCTCGGCGAGCTCGTTGTTGGTGAGCCGGGCGTTGGCCTGGAGCTCGGCGATGATCTGCCGGTCCTTGCGATCCATCAGACATCTCCCACGATTGGTATGATCTGCCAATATCAGATGCCGATGTGGTTGAGATAGGCAGGATTTAGCGCGGGCATCTTGGTATTTTGCGGCCATCTCTCCGACGAAGGACGGCCACGTGTCTCTCGCCCCGACAACATTCGCGCCGCCGCTCGCCACCCGCTCGATCGTCGGCTGGGCGGCCATGGGAGCCGCGCTCGTCACCTGGGCGGGCTTCAGCCTGTCGATGCGCAGCATCGGCGCCTCGACGCTCAGCCCGAGCGACGTCGCCTTGCTGCGCTTCGCCGTCCCAGCCCTGATCCTGCTGCCGCTCCTGCCCTCGCGCCTGCGGGAGTTGACGTCCCTTCCGCTCGCGCCGGCCGCGATGATCGCATCGGGGGCGGGCCTGCCCTTCTTCGGGCTCGTCGCGGCCGGCGGCGGCTTCACCTCGGCGGCGCATGTCAGCGCCCTGGTCGCGGGGACGGCGCCGCTGGCCGTCTCCATCCTCGCCCGCCTTCTCATGGGCGAGAGGCTGGCGCTCGGGCCGGGCCTCGTGACGATTGTCCTCGGCGTCGTGCTGCTCGTCGCAGGGCTGGGAAGCTTCGACGCCCGGGCGATCCTCGGCGCCGGCCTGCTTCTCGGGGCCAGTCTCCTGTGGGGCGGCTACACGCTGGGCATGCGGATGGCCGCGGTGCGGCCGCTGACTTGCCTGATGCTGGTGACCTATCCGTCGGCGATCGTGATCGCGGTCCTGAAACTGGCCGGCGTCTTCGACAGCCACCTCGCAAGCGTCGATCTCCGGGAGATCCTTCTCTTTGCCGGCGTGCAGGGCGTGGGCACGGGCATCGTCTCGACGCTCGTCTACGCCCTGGCCGTCCGGCATCTCGGCGCCCTGCGCTGCAGCACGATGGGCGCCCTGGCTCCGGTGCTGGCGACGGCGGCGGCCATGCCCCTCCTCGGCGAGCAGCCGACGGTCCTGACCCTGGTCGGCGTCGTCGCGGTCGCGGCGGGGGTCGCCCTTGCCAATGCGCTGAGGGGCCTGCCGAAAGCTCCCGCCTTGGCGCGCTGAAGATCGTTGCGGACCTCGGACAGGGAACCTGGACAATGTCGGCGATCCGACGCGTCCCCGAGGTCCATGACGGCGTCCTGATCGGTGCCCTCAGTTGAGCGACTGGTTGGATAGGGCGAAGACGCGCGCCGGACCGGTCGGCGGCATGGTGCCCCGGACCATGACCAGCGCGTCGCTGACCTGCGGCAGGCCGATCGCCTCGAACCAGGGCGACAGGCCGGTGCCGACCTCCGTGTCGAGGCGCACGAAGCAGCCTTCGAGACGCGACAGGGCGGCTTCGATCAGGCGACGCGCGCCTTCGGACGTGGGTGCCACCACCGGCCCCACGACATGCCCGCGCCCCCAGACGCGCGACACGACATAGCCGGCCAAGCCGCCCCCTTCGAGAAGCACCTGCGCCTCGCCGGTCTCCAGGAGCCTTTCCAGGAGCGGGCGGCGCTCGAAGCCGGTCGCCTCGCGGTCGAGACGCAGGACCGCCTCGATGTCGCCGGCCGCTATCGGGCGCACGACACTCGAAGGGGGCGCCGCGATCGGCCGGGACGGGACGCCCTGGTGCTGGTGGATCGTCCCGGCCGGCACGAAGCCGCGGCGCGCATAGAGCGCCTGGCCCTCCGGCGTCGCGTTGAGAAGGACGGTGCGCGGGCCGGCCGCCGCCAGAAGCGCATCCAGGAGCTTGGCGCCGTATCCGCGCCCCTGGATCTCGCCCGACACGATGATCATGCCGACCGTCGCGCAGGTCTCGCCATAGGGGAACCAGGCGGCGGTCCCCACCACCTCGCTGCCGCGCTCCAGGACGAAGCCCCGACCGAGGTGGAGGGCGAAGGCCCAGTCCTCCAGCCGGTAGGGCCAGCGAAGATCCAGGGAGAGCTTGTGGGCGCCCGCGAGATGGCGGGTGGAGAAGGGCACCATCGCGACCTCTCCCAAAGCGGTCTCCCGATCCCGAATGGCTGCGTTATCCATGATGCCTTCGCATGTCCCTGCTGGCGTTTCGGGTGCGCGCCCGGATATCGCGCACCCGCCCGCCTTCGTTCCGACGGGAGGGGGCTTGCGGGTTCCCCCTCCCGTCGGGAGAGCGCAAGCGCCGTATTTCCGGCCTTCATGGTGTTCCGGGAGGGGCCGAAGGTTCTACCGCAGATCAACGGCATTTCGGCATCATGTTTCGAAGATCCCCGATCTACGGCAGGAACGGCACACCCGTTTCTTTACGCTGAGCGCATATTCCCGAAGGAGGCGCTGACATGGTGGAGGAGATCCTGGCGAGGCTGGTCGCCTTTTCCTCCGTCGTCGGCACGCCCAATGCCCCGATCACGGACTGGATCGCCGACCACTGCCGCTCGCACGGTGCGCGGGTCCATGTCCTGCCGGGGCCGGAGGGCGACCGGGCCAACCTCTTCGTCACGCTCGGCCCCGCCGACGTGCCGGGCTATGTCCTGTCCGGCCATACCGACGTCGTGCCCGCCGGCGAGGACGGATGGAGCGCCGATCCCTTTACGCTGCGGGTGGAGGGCGAGCGCCTCTACGGGCGCGGCACGACGGACATGAAGGGCTTTCTCGCCTGCGCCTTGGCCGCGCTCCCCGTCCTCGCCGCCGGCCCGCTGAAGCGGCCCCTGCACCTCGCTTTCTCCTACGACGAGGAGGCGGGCTGCCGGGGCGTCCCGCACATGATCGCCGAACTGCCGAAGCTCTGCGCCAAGCCGCTCGGCGTCGTCGTCGGCGAGCCGAGCGGTCTCCAGGCGGTTCTCGCCCACAAGGGCAAGGCGGCGGCGCGGCTGGAGATCACCGGGCGGTCCGGCCACTCCTCGCGTCCCGACCAGGGCCTCAACGCCGTGCATGCGATGATCGAGGTCCTGGGCGCGGCGACCGCGCACGGGCGCGACCTGGAGGGCGGTCCCTTCGACGCGCGCTTCGAGCCGCCCCATTCGACGCTCCAGGTCGGCATCGTCTCGGGCGGACGGGCGCTCAACGTGATCCCCGATCGCTGCATCGCCGAGATCGAGGTCCGTGCCATCGCGGGCGCCGACCCGGGCGCCCTGCTGGAGCCGGTGCGGGCCGGTCTCGCGGCGTTGGAGCCGAAGGGCTTTCGCGTCGATTGGACGGATCTCTCGGCCTATCCGGCGCTGGCGCTCCCGGCCGATAGCGACCTCGCGCGGCTGACGGGCGAGCTCACCGGCCGGCCCCCGTGCGCGGCGGTGAGCTACGGGACGGAAGCGGGGCTCTTCCAGGAGGCCGGCTACGACGCCGTGATCTGCGGACCCGGCGACATCGCCCGGGCCCATCGACCCGACGAGTTCGTCACGCGCGGGGAGCTCGCGGCCTGCCTCGCTATGATCCTCGCCCTGGGGGAAAGGCTTCGCGCATGACCGGTCGTCCCGTGTTCCTGTTCAACTCCACCGCCGAACGCGCCGCCGTTTTCGGGCCGGCCTTTGCGGCGGATCTGCCCGACATCGCCTTCGAGACGGACGCCGCCGCCGTCGCGCCGGACGAGGTGCGCTACCTCATCACCTGGACGCTGCCCCCCGACCTGTCCCGCTACCGCAACCTCGAGGTCGTCTTCTCCATCGGGGCCGGCGTGGACCAGTTCGACGCGGCCGGCCTGCCGCCGCATGTCGCCCTGGTGCGCATGGTGGAGGACGGCATCATCCGCATGATGCAGGAATATGTCGCGCTGGCGGTCCTCACACTCCACCGCGACCTGCCGGCCTATCTCGGCCAGCAGGCCGCCGAGGTCTGGCGCGCCCTGCCGCCCCGGCAGGCAGGCGAGCGCCGTGTCGGCTTCCTGGGACAGGGCATGCTGGCGCAGGCGGCGATGGAGCGGCTGCGGCCCTTCGGCTTCCCGCTCGCCGGCTGGAGCCGCTCGGCGCGCGCCATCGACGGAGTCGAGAGCTTCCACGGCGAGGCGGGTCTGGGCGAATTCCTGGCGCGGACCGACATCCTCGTGTGCCTCCTGCCGCTGACGGACGAGACGCGCGGCTTCCTGAACGCCGAGCTGTTCGCCCGGCTGCCGCAAGGGGCGGCGCTGGTCCATACCGGGCGGGGGCCGCAGCTCGACGCGGCCGCGCTGCTCGCGGCGCTGGACGCCGGGCACCTTTCGGGGGCCGTCCTCGACGTCACCGACCCCGAGCCGCTGCCGGCCGGCGACCCGCTCTGGCGCCACCCCAAGATCATGATCACGCCGCACGTGGCGAGCGTGACGCAAGCGGGCACGGCGGCCCGCACCGTGATCGACAATGTCCGCCGCCACCGGGCCGGCCGTCCGATGGTCGGCCTCGTCGACCGCGCGCGCGGCTACTGACCCCTTCGTTTTCCCACTCAAGGAGAGTTCCCATGTCGCTGATCGTTCCGATCGATCCCAACCCGTCCTTCGATCCCAAGCCCGGCGTGCCGCTGCCAGAGCGGCTGATCTCGGGCTCGCCGACCTTCAAGACCTGGGCGCAGGACGATTCCAAGGGCGAGATGGTCAAGACCGGCGTCTGGGAAGCGACGCCCGGCGAGACGCATTCGATCAAGGGCACCACGTTCGAGTTCTGCCACATCCTCTCCGGCCATGTGGAGATCGCCGAGAAGGACGGGCAGACCTACACGTTCAAGGCGGGCGACAGCTTCGTGATGAAGCCCGGCTTCGTCGGCGTCTGGCGCACGATCGAGACGGTTCGCAAGATCTACGTCTGCGTCTACGAGTGACGGACCGCCGGCCGTCGCGCCGGCCGGACCCCCTCCATCATCAGGGAAGATCATGAAGACCCACGACATCGCGCTCATTCCGGGCGACGGCATCGGCCCGGCCGTCATCGACGCCGCCTGGGAGGTGCTTCAGCGCGCCGCCTCGCGCCACGGCGCCTCGCTGTCCGCCACGCGCTTCCCCTGGTCCTGCGACTTCTATCGCCAGACCGGCGCGATGATGCCGGCGGACGGGATCGAGACGCTGCGCCGCTTCGACGCGGTGTTTCTCGGGGCCGTCGGCTGGCCGGCCGAGGTGCCCGATTCCGTCTCGCTGCACGGCCTTCTCCTGCCGATCCGCAAGGCCTTCCGCCAGTACGCCAACATCCGGCCGCACCGGCTGCTGCCCGGCGTCGAGGGTCCCCTGCGGAAGGAGGGCTTCGACATCCTCTGCATCCGCGAGAACACGGAAGGGGAGTATTCGGGCGCCGGCGGCCGGGTCCATGTCGGCACGCCCGACGAGGTCGCGGTGGAGACGGCGATCTTCACGCGGGTCGGCGTCGAGCGCATCCTGCGCTTCGGCTTCGAGCAGGCGCGCGCGCGCCGCGGCAAGCTGGCTTCCGTCACGAAGTCCAACGCCCAGAAGCACACGATGGTGTTCTGGGACGAGATGACCCAGCTCCTGGCCGCCGAGTATCCGGACGTCGAGGTGACGCCCTACCACATCGACGCGATGGCGGCCCGCATGGTCATGGCGCCAGAGACGCTCGACGTGGTCGTCGCCTCCAACCTCTTCGGCGACATCCTCACCGACCTCGGCGCGGCCATCCAGGGCGGCCTCGGCTTCGCGGCCTCGGCCAACATCAATCCAGACCGCACCGCGCCCTCCATGTTCGAGCCCGTCCACGGCTCGGCGCCGGACATCGCGCATCTCGGTGTCGCCAACCCGATCGCGACGATCTGGTCGGGCGCCATGATGCTGGAGCATCTGGGCGAGCAGGGCGCCGCCGCGGACGTGATGCGCGCGGTGGAGGCGACGACCGGGCGCGGGATCGGCATCCGGCCCGGCCAGGACAAGACGGACGCGATCGCCAAGGCGGTTCTCGAAGCGCTGGGCTGACGACAAGGACGAGCGACATGCAGTTGACGGACAAGGATCTCCTGCGCTTCCAGGGGCTGATCGACGGGCGCTGGCAGGACGCGGGCTCGGGTGCGACGATCGAGGTCGTCGATCCCGCCAGCCAGGGCGCGATCGGCACCGTGCCCGACATGGGCGAGACGGAGACGCTGGCGGCGATCGCCGCGGCCGAGCGCGCCTTCAAGCCCTGGAAACGCAAGACTCATGCCGAGCGCGCGAGCCTTCTGGAGGCCTGGCACGCGCTCATGGTCAAGCACGAGGAGGACCTGGCCCGCATCCTGACATGGGAGCAGGGCAAGCCGCTCGGCGAGGCGCGCGGCGAGATCCGCTACGGCGCGAGCTTCGTGAAGTGGTTCGCCGAGGAGGCGCGGCGCATCAACGGGGCGACCATCCCCTCGCCGACGCCCGACCGGCGCATCCTCGTCGTCAAGGAGGCGGTGGGCGTGTGCGGCATCATCACGCCCTGGAACTTCCCCAACGCGATGATCACCCGCAAGGTCGCGCCCGCCCTCGCCGCCGGCTGCACCGTCGTCATCAAGCCGTCCGAGTTCACGCCCTATTCGGCGCTGGCCCTTGGCGTCCTGGCCGAGCGCGCCGGCATTCCGGCAGGCGTCGTCAACATCGTCACCGGCATGCCGGCCGGCATCGGCAAGGCGATGATGGAGAGCGAGGCGGTCCGCAAGATCTCCTTCACCGGCTCGACCCGCGTCGGCGCGCTCCTGATGCGGGGCGCGTCCGACACGATCAAGCGGCTCAGCCTGGAGCTCGGCGGCAACGCGCCCTTCATCGTCTTCGACGACGCCGATCTCGACCTCGCGATCGAGGGCGTCCTCGTCTCGAAGTTCCGCAACGGCGGCCAGACCTGCGTCTGCGCCAACCGCATCCTCGTCCAGTCCGGCATCTACGATCGCTTTGCCGAGCGCCTCGCGGAGAAGGTCCGGGCCATGAAGGTCGGGCCGGGCACGGACGACGGCGTTTCGATCGGCCCGATGATCAATCGGGCGGCGATCGAGAAGATCGAGCGCCACGTCGCGGACGCCGAGGCCAAGGGCGGCCGGATCCTGGCCGAAAGCCAGAGCGTTGCGGACGGTGCGCAGTATGCGCGCCCCGTCGTGATCGGCGAGGCGACGACCGAGATGCTGCTCGCCTCGGAGGAGACGTTCGGCCCGGTCGCCCCGCTCTTCCGCTTCGAAACCGAGGAAGAGGCCGTCGCCATCGCCAACGGCACGCCCTTCGGCCTGGCTGCCTATTTCTTCACCGAAGGCCTGTCGCGCGCCTGGCGCGTCGGCGAGGCGCTGGAGTTCGGCATGGTCGGGCTCAACACGGGCCTGATCTCGACCGAGGTCGCCCCGTTCGGCGGCGTCAAGCAGTCGGGCCTCGGGCGCGAGGGATCCCATCTCGGGATCGAGGAATATCTGGAGGTGAAGACCCTCCACATGGGCGGCATCCGTCAGAGCGCCTGACGAAGCGGCCGCCACTTAGAGGAGTGTCACCATGTTCATGAATTCGCTGGTCGAGCTCGACCGCGCCCATCTCGTCCATCCCGTGGCCTCCTATCGCGGCCACGAGAAGACTGGCGTCCGGGTCCTGGCCTCGGGCAGGGGGGCCCGCGTCCGGGACGCCTCCGGCCACGAGCTCGTCGACGGCTTCGCCGGGCTCTGGTGCGTCAATGCCGGCTACGGGCAGGACAAGATCGTCGAGGCCGCGACGCGCCAGCTGCGCGAGCTTCCCTATGCGACGGGCTATTTCGGCCTCGGCTCGGAACCGGCGATCCGGCTGGCCTCCGAACTCGCCGACCGCGCGCCGGGCGATCTCAACCACGTCTACTTCACGCTCGGCGGCTCGGACGCGGTGGATTCCACCGTCCGCTTCATCCGCTACTACTACCATTCGCTGGGCAAGCCGGAAAAGGACCAGTTCATCTCCGTGATGAACGGCTACCATGGCTCCTCGACCGTGGGTGCGGGCCTGACCGCCCTGCCGGCCTTCCATGCCGGCTTCGGCCTGCCCTTCGACTGGCAGCACAAGATCCCCTCGCACTACAGCTACCGCAACCCGGTCGGCAGCGATCCGCGCGCCATCATCGACGCCTCGGTGGCGGCTCTGCGCGCCAAGGTCGAGGAACTGGGCGCCGATCGCGTCGCCGCCTTCTATCTCGAGCCGATCCAGGGCTCGGGCGGCGTGCTGGTGCCGCCGGACGGCTGGGTCAAGGCGATGCGCGAGACCTGCCGCGAACTCGACATCCTGTTCGTCGCCGACGAGGTCATCACCGGCTTCGGGCGCACCGGCCCGCTCTTCGCCTGCGAGGACGAGGGCGTCGTGCCGGACCTGATGACGGTCGCCAAGGGCCTGACCTCCGGCTACTGCCCGATGGGCGCGGTATTCCTGTCGGACAAGGTCTACGACACGATCGCGGACGGGGCGGGGGCGGCGGCCGTCGGCCACGGCTACACCTATTCCGCCCATCCGGTGAGCGCCGCCGTCGGGCTCGCCTGCCTCGACCTCTACGAGAACGGCCTCCTGGAGAACGGCCGCCGTGCCGGGCAGCGGCTGATGGCGGGCTTGCGCGGCCTGTCGGACCATCCGCTGGTCGGCGAGGTGCGCGGGCGCGGGATGCTGGCCGCCGTGGAACTCGTCACCGACAAGGCGAAGAAGACGCCGCTGCCCGCAAGCGCCGATCCGGCCCGCCGCGTCTTCGACCGCGCCTGGGACAACGGACTCGTCGTGCGTGCCTTCCCGACGGGGATCCTCGGCTTCGCCCCGCCGCTCTGCTGCACGGACGACGATATCGACGCCATCGTCGAGAGCACGAGGAGGACGCTCGACCAGACGCTGGAGGACCCGGACGTGCGGGCCGCCATGACAGGCTGACACCTCCCCGCACGAGCTGGCATCGCCCGAACAACCGGCCGGACAGGACACGCCGGCCCGATCATAGGGCCCCGGCCGAACTCACCGCCATGCCGCCGGACGCTCATCGCGTCCGGCGGCCAACGCCGTTCATCCCGATCGAGCCGGCGGAATAGCTCGGATGTGCGGACGGGAGCGGAGGCTCAATAGGGAAACAGCGACTTCAAAGGCAGATGCGCACGCACGAGCGGGGATTTCAGCACCACGTAGCTGAAATACTTGTCGATCCCGACGTCCAGGCCCGACAGGCGCTCCATGATGGCCTGATACTCGCCGATGCCGGCCGTGACGACCTTCAGGAGATAGTCGTAACCGCCCGACACGAGATGGCATTCCACCACTTCGTCGATCTTCTCGACGGCCGCCAGAAAGCGGGCGAAGTCGATCTGCTGGTGGTTCTTGAGCGTGACCTCGGTGAAGACCGTCAGGGTCGCGCCGAGCTTGGCGACGTTGACCTGAGCGGAATAGCCCGAAATGTAGCCTTCCGCCTGAAGCTTCTTCACGCGTATCAGGCAGGGGCTCGCCGACAGATTGACCAATTTGGCAAGTTCGACATTGGTCACGCGACCGTTCTTCTGCAACTCGTGCAGGATCTTGATGTCGATGCGGTCGAGCTTCATCGATGGGATCCGAGTCTCGAATCCGGACGGGAGCCGCCGGACGGGAATCGGCGCCACGCTAGCACATCGAAACCCCCTGTCGACCGCGTTTCTCCCCCGTCGCGTGTCTCGACCTCGAAGGGCTGCGGCGGCGGAAACAATACGAACTCCTCCGGCGAAAGACGTTGCCAGGGTGGCGAGAGCCTGCGCGGTTTCGATGAACGATCGCGCCGGCCGCCCCGTTGGAGGCCACCGGGTCGTGCCGACCATCCGACCGTCGGGCTCGGGGCCCAGACGGCCGAAACCGCCTTCGTCACCGGCCGAAGAGCCTCAACGGATCTTGTCGAGCATCTTGTAGTAGAGGCCGACCATGGGCAGGAACCAGGGCTTGCCGGAATAGCCCGCGATCGTCGGCCAATCGAGCCCGTCCACCGGATTGCGGTTCTCCCGGCCGAGGATCGCGTCGGCGATGATCGTGCCCATCTGCGTCGACATCTGCGCCCCGTGGCCGGAATAGCCCATGGCGAACCAGACGCCGTCGGCGAACCCCGCCCGGGGAAAGCGGTCCTGCGTCATGTCGACGAGGCCGCCCCAGCAGTAGTCGATCTCGACATCGGCCAGATGCGGGAAAAATTGCTTGAGGCTGGCGCGCAGGATCGCGCCGCTGCGCGCATCCGAGGTCTGGTCGGATCGCGACGAGAAGCGCGCCCGTCCCCCGAAGATCAGCCGCCCGTCCGGGGAAAGGCGGAAGTAGTTTCCGATGTTCAGGGAGGTCGTGTAGGTCCGGTTGCCCGGCAAGGTCCGCGCGATCTCGTCCTGCGTGAGAGGGCGCGTGGCGAGGATGAAGCTGCCGACGGGAATGATGCGGCGCCGGAAATGGGCGAAGCCCTCCGTCGTATAGGCACCGGTCGCCAGGAGGACCGTGTCGGCGGTGACCGTGCCGCGGGACGTGACGAGGCGGCTTCGCCCGCCTTCCGTCCTGCGCTCGGAGACGGGCGTGTGCTCGTAGATCGTCGCGCCATGGCGTGCGGCGGTCTCCGCGAGCCCCGTCACGAGGCGGCCCATATGGGCCATGCCGCTCTTCTTCGACAGCATCGCCCCGTGGAAGGCGTCGGATCCGATCTCGTCGCGCAGGTCCTCGCGCGTCAGGAAGGCCGTATCGGGGTCCACCTCCGCATGGATCAGTTCGAAGTTCTTTCGCAGACTTTCGGCATGTGCAGGCTTGGAGGCGAGCTTGAGCTTGCCGGAGCGGCGGAAGGAGCAGTCGATGCCTTCTTCCCGGACGATGCGCTCGATCGTGTCGACCGCGTCGTCGTAGGTCTTGTAGAGCCGCTTGGCGCGCTCGGCTCCCAGATGGGCCTTGGCGCTGGCATAGCCGTGAGCGACGCCGTTGTTGAGATGTCCGCCGTTGCGCCCCGAGGCGCCGACGCCGACGGTTCCCGCTTCCAGGACGATCACCCGCGTGCCGGCCTTGGCGAGCTGCAGCGCGGCGGAAAGACCGGTGAAGCCCGCTCCGATCACGGCGACGTCGTAGGACCCCTCCACGGGACCCGTGGCGCCTCCGGCAAAGCGCGGGGCGGTGTCGTGCCAGTAGGACTTGAACTGCATGGTTGCGCTTCCCGGCCTGGGGTCCTCAGAGGTTCCCGGCGGCCCGAGGGCCGCCGGACGCCTCGGATCATAGTGACGGGTCAGCCGGACGTTCGACTGCATTGGTGGCGCGGCGAAGCAGATTGTTGCGTATCGCTCGATCCCGGCGGCAGAGTGTTTTCCCGCCCGGCAACACGACCGCGATCTCGCGGCCCCGCCGCGGATGCCGGCCGGCCCGCCGAAGACTTTGTATGGGATGGGCGAGCGCGCGTCCCGCAACCGCGGCCCGGTCGGGTCGTGTCCAACTGACCAGTTTTTCAGCACAGGTGACGATCTTCGCACGAGTGCTGTCAGACTGTCATATTCGCAATTTTATGCTGTCTGAGAAGTGAATTTCGGCGCAATTTGCAAAAGCCAGAATGCAAACTGGACCGATCGAAACCTTCTGGACGGATGGCTCGATCGGATGCCGGGAACGCCCGGCGAGCAACCGGTTGGGTTCAGGAAACGGCGACCCATGGCAAAAGACCTCAATTCTTTCCGCTACTTGACGTTCGACGTCGTCGGCACCCTGATCGATTTCGAAGGGGGGCTCATCGCCTCGCTCAAGAAGATCGGCGCGACGGCGGGACGCGAGGTCGACGGGGAGCATGCGCTCAACCTGTATCGCAAGGCCCGCACCGACAAGGACGTCGGACGCTTCCCCGACGATCTTGTTCGCGTCTACCATCAGATCGCGCCCGCGCTCGGCCTGCCGGAGGGCAGCGATCATGCAAACGCCCTCCGGGACGGAGTCAAGGACTGGAAGGCCTTCCCCGACAGCGTCGAGGCCATGGCGCGCCTCGCCAAGCGCTACCGCCTCGTGGCAATGACCAATGCGCAGCGCTGGGCCTTCGAAGGCTTCTCGCGCACTCTGGGAGAGCCGTTCTACGCCAGCTTCACGGTCGACGACACCGGCGTCGACAAGCCGGATCCCGCCTTCTTCGAGAAGGTCTTCCGCTTCGTTGAAAGCGAAGGATATTCCAAGGACGACATCCTCCACGTCGCCCAGAGCCAATACCACGACATCGGCATTTCGCGTCAGCTCGGCATGACCAATTGCTGGATCGAGCGTCGTCACGGCGTCGCAGGTTACGGCGGCTCGATCGAGCCGAGCGGCTTCACCAAGCCGGACTACCATTTCACCAGCCTGGCGGGCCTTGCCGACGCTGTGGAAGCCTGACCACCCATTCGCCCCATCCCTCAACCGACCATCCGCCGTCAACTCAGGGGAAATGCCATGTCCGATAAGATCGCCAACTGGACGTCTCGTGACGATGCCGCGGTCGAGAATGCGATTCGGCGCGGGGCGAACCGCCGCGAACTTCTCCAGATGATGCTGATGGGCGGCGTCGCGCTGACGGCCGGCGCCGGCATCCTCGGCCGCGCCACGGCAGCGGTCGCCGCCGAGCCGGTGCGCGGCGGCCATCTCAAGTCGGCGGGCTGGACGTCTTCCACCGCCGATACGCTCGATCCGGCCAAAGCGTCCAACTCGACCGACTACACGCGCTGCTGCAACGTCTACAATCGTCTCACCTTCATCGACGGCTCCGGCAACGCGACGATGGAGCTGGCGGAAAGCGTCGAAAGCGCCGACGCGACGACGTGGACGGTCAAGCTGCGCAAAGGCGTCACGTTCCATGACGGAAAGAGCCTGACCGCCGACGACGTCGTCTTTTCGCTGAAGCGCCATCTCGATCCGGCCGTCGGCTCCAAGGTCAACGCCCTCGCCAAGCAGTTCGCCGACATCAAGGCCGTCGACGACACCACGGCCGAGATTGTCCTCACGGCACCCAATGCCGACCTGCCGACGATCCTCGGCCTCCACCACTTCATGATCGTGGCGGACGGCACGACGGACTTCTCGAAGGGCAACGGCACCGGTCCCTTCAAGCTGCGCGAGTTCCAGCCGGGCGTGCGTGCGGTGGTCGAGCGGAACGAGAACTACTGGAAGTCCAGCGGTCCGTATCTCGACTCGTTCGAGTCCTTTGCGATCGTCGACGAGACGGCGCGACGCAACGCGCTTCTTTCGGGAGACATCGGGATCGCCGCCAATCTCAGCCCGCGCTCCTTGCGCGTCCTGGAGAACGATCCGGCAGCTCAGATCTTCATTTCCAAGCTCGGCACCTACACCAATCTCAACATCCGCCTCGACATGGCACCGGGCGACAAGGCGGGCGTGGCGGAAGGGTTCAAGTACCTCATCAACCGCGAAACGATCCAGAAGTCGGTGATGCGCGGTCTGGCCGAGATCGCCAACGACCATCCGATCCCGCCCTGGAACCCGTACTTCAACGCCGAACTGAAGCAGCGCGAGTTCGATCCCGATCGGGCCAAGTCCCTGTTCGAGAAGGCGGGCGTGCTCGGCCAGGCCATCCATATCACCGCGTCGGAAGCGGCGAGCGCATCGCTCGACTATGCCGCCGTGGTGCAGCAGGCGGCGGGCCAGATCGGCCTGAACGTGGTGATCGACCGCGTTCCCTCCGACGGCTACTGGTCGAACCACTGGATCAAGGATCCGGTCCACTTCGGCAATCTCAACGCCCGCCCGACGCCCGACATTCTGTTCTCGCTCCTGTACCAGTCCGATGCGGCCTGGAACGAAAGCGGCTTCAAGTCGCCGAAGTTCGACGCCATGCTGCTCGAGGCGCGCGGTCTTCTGGACGATGCCAAGCGCAAGGAGATCTACGGCGAGATGCAGACCATGGTCCACAACGAGGCCGGTACGGTCATTCCGGTGTTCCAGTCCAACGTGGACGGCCTGTCGCCCAAGCTGAGGGGGCTCGTCGCCAACCCCCTGGGCGGCCAGATGGGCTTCAACGCGGCGGCCTACGCTTGGCTCGAGGCCTGATCGACCATCCGTTCCATCGGGCGATGGCGCGTCCCGCGCCCTCGCCCGATACTCTTTTCACCTCGTCGCAACGGATGGGTCGTCCATGAACTCTCTCATCCTCCGCCTGGTCGCGGCGCGCGTCGGGGTCGCGCTGGTGACGCTCCTGATCGTCGCGGTCACCATCTTCTGCGCCACCGCGCTCCTGCCCGGCGACGTCGCCGAGATTCTTCTCGGCCAGGCCGCGACGCCCGAGGCGGTCGCGGGCCTGCGAACCGCGATGCATCTCGACCAGCCAGCCGTCGCGCGGTTCTTTCTCTGGCTCGGAAACATCGCCACGGGCGATCTCGGCGTTTCCTACGTCAACAACATCCCCGTCGCCGACCTCATCGGCAGCCGCCTCGGGAACTCCCTGAAGCTCGCCGGCATCACGGCCGTCATCTCGGTTCCCGTCGCGCTGAGCCTCGGCATCACGGCCGCCATCCTGCGCGGCACGGTCTACGACCGCGCCATCTCCTTCATGACGATCGGCATCATCTCGATCCCCGAATTCCTCGTGGCGACGCTCGCGGTTCTGATCTTCGCCGTCTATCTCGGCTGGCTTCCCGCGCTCTCCATGACGGCGGACGTGGCGAGCTTCGCGGGCCTCCTGAAGGCCTACGCGATGCCGGTCATCACCCTGAGCTTCGTGATCTCGGCGCAGATGATCCGGATGACGCGCGCGGCCGTGATCGAGACGCTCAACACGCCCTATGTCGAGATGGCGCTCCTGAAGGGCGCCTCGCGCCGCCGCATGGTGCTGCACCATGCCCTGCCCAACGCGCTTGGTCCCATCGTCAACGCGGTGGCGCTGTCCTTGTCCTACCTCCTCGGCGGGGTGATCATCGTGGAGACGATCTTCAACTATCCCGGCATCGCCAAGCTGATGTTGGACGCCGTCTCGACGCGCGACCTCCCGCTGATCCAGAGCTGCGCGATGATCTTCTGCGTCGCCTATCTCATCCTCATCACGATCGCCGACCTCGTGGCCATCGTGTCCAACCCGAGGCTTCGCCGGTCATGACGCTCTCGATCCCAAGCGGCGGGCAGCGGGGCCGTCGCCGCGACCGCTACAGCGTCAACGCCGTCGGCGTCCTGTCCTTCCTGGTGATCCTCGCCTGGGCCGCCGTCGCCGTCCTCGCGCCCTGGATCGCGCCCCATCCGGTGGGCGAGATCGTGGACTTCGACTTCTTCGGTCCGATGTCGGAACTCTATCCCCTGGGAACCGACTATCTCGGGCGGGACGTCCTGTCGCGCATCATCCACGGCGCGAGCTACACGGTCGGCATCTCGCTGGCGGCCGTGTCCATCGCATGCTTTTGCGGCGTCACCTTCGGCATGACCGCGGCGGTCGTCGGGGGCTGGTTCGACAGCGTGCTCAGCCGCTTCTTCGACGCCCTCACCTCCATCCCGAACAAGATCCTGGCGCTGGTTCTCGTCGCGGCGGTCGGCTCGTCGATCCCGATCCTGATCCTGACGCTGGCCTTCATCTACATTCCCGGCTGCTACCGCTTCGCCCGGGCGCTGTCGGTCAACGTCAACGCCATGGACTACGTGACCGTGGCGCGCGCGCGAGGCGAGCGGCTCGGCTATCTGATCCGCGCCGAGATCCTGCCCGGGATCATCGGTCCGGTCCTCGCCGACTTCGGCCTGCGCTTCGTGTTCATCGTGCTTCTCCTGTCCAGCCTGTCCTTCCTGGGGCTCGGCGTGCAGCCCCCGAACGCCGACTGGGGCGCCCTGGTGAAGGAGAACATCGGCGGCCTGTCCTTTGCGGCTCCGGCCGTGATCTTCCCCTCGATCGCCATCGCCAGCCTGACGATCAGCGTCAACCTTCTGATCGACAACCTGCCCCGAAAGATCCGCGACCGGAGCGAAGAAGCATGAGCCGCCTCGTCGAAGTCCGCGACCTGAAGATCGAGGCGCGCACCGACGCCGGCCGCAACGTCGAGATCATCCGGGGCGTCTCGTTCGACATAGCCGAGGGCGAGATCGTCGCCCTGATCGGGGAAAGCGGCTCGGGCAAGACGACCATCGCGCTCAACCTCATGGGCTACACGCGGCCGGGATGCCGCGTGACCGGCGGCTCCGTCCGCTTCGCCGGCGACGACATGGTCACGCTCAGCGAGCGCCAGAGGGCCGAGCGGCGCGGCGTGCAGATCTCCTACGTGCCGCAGAGCGCGGCGGCCGCCTTCAACCCCGCGCACCGGATCATCGATCAGGTCGTGGAGGTCACGCGCATCCACGGCTCGATGCCGCTCGCCGAGGCGAAGCGCAAGGCCGTCGAGCTGTTCCGCGCGCTCGCCCTTCCCGACCCCGAGACCATCGGCGACCGGTTCCCGCATCAGGTGTCGGGCGGCCAGCTCCAGCGGCTGTCGGCCGCCATGGCGCTGATCGGCGATCCCAAGCTCGTCGTCTTCGACGAGCCGACCACCGCGCTCGACGTCACCACGCAGGTCGAGGTGCTGCGCGCCTTCCGGTCGGTGATGCGCAAGAGCGGCGCGGCCGGCGTCTACGTCTCGCACGACTTGGCCGTGGTGGCGCAGATCGCCGACCGGATCATCGTCCTTCGCCACGGGCAGGTGCAGGAAGAGGGCACGACGGCGGACATCCTGGAACGCGCACAGCATCCCTACACGCGGCAGCTTCTCGCCGCCTTCCGCCCCGCCGCAAAGGCGAAGGCGCCCGAGGCGGACACGGCCTCGCCCGCGCCGCTCCTTGCCGTGCGCAACATCGTAGCGGGTTACGGCGAACTCACGTCCGAGGGTGCGCCCAAGATCCGCGTCCTCGACGACGTGAGCCTGGAACTCCAGCGCGGCCGCAACCTCGGCATCATCGGGGAATCGGGCTGCGGGAAATCGACGCTCGCCCGCGTCATCGCCGGCATCCTGCCCGCCGCCTCCGGCGAGGTCGTCTTCGACGGCAAGCCGCTGGCGCGCGACCTGCGCCAGCGCAGCCGGAGCGAACTGCGCGACCTTCAGATCGTGTTCCAGTTCGCCGACACCGCGCTCAACCCGGCCAAATCGATCGGCGAGATCCTCGCCCGCCCGCTGGTCTTCTACCACGGCACGGGAGGGCGCGAGCGCGAGGCGCGGATCGATCAGCTCCTCGACATGGTCCACCTCCCCAGAGCCCTTCGCGACCGGCGGTCGGGCGAGCTCTCGGGCGGACAGAAGCAGCGCGTCAACCTCGCCCGCGCGCTGGCCGCAGACGCCAAGCTGATCCTCTGCGACGAGATCACCTCCGCGCTCGACACGGTGGTGGCCGCCGCGATCATCGAGCTTCTGAAGGAGCTGCAGCGCGAGCTGTCCCTGTCCTACCTGTTCATCAGCCACGATCTGACCACGGTGCGCGCGATCTGCGACGAGGTGGTGGTGATGTACAAGGGCCAGAAGATCGAGCACCTTTCACCCACGCTGAACGGCGGGCAGCCGGCCCACCCCTATTCGCGGCTCCTGTTCTCCTCCGTGCCGCAGCTTCGGACCGGCTGGCTGGACGGCTTGGAGCAGGACCCCGAACTCCTGCAGGCCTTCGCGCAGCGCTGAGGCTGTTATGGGTCTTCGACAGGCGTTGGTCGGATCAGCGAAGAACAGCCTCCGAGAGTTCAGGCCGGGAACATCTTGTCGAGCGGCAGATGGGTTCGGATCAGCGGCGCCTTCAGGACGACGAAGCTGAAATACTTCTCGATCCCGATGTCCATCTTCATCAGCCGCTCCATCGTCGCCTGGTACTGGACGATGCCCGGCATCACGAACTTGATGAGATAGTCGTAGCCGCCCGAGATCAGATAGCATTCCATCACGCCGTCCACCGTCTCGATCGCCGCCACGAAGCGGTTGAAGTCGATCGGGTGATGGTTCTTCAGCGTGATCTCGGTGAAGACGGTCAGGGTCTGCCCGAGCTTGGAAAGGTCGATCTGAGCCGAGTAGTTGGTGATGAAGCCTTCGCTCTGGAGCCTGCGCACACGCATGAGGCATGGGCTCGGCGACAGGTTGACGAGCCCGGCCAGCTCGACATTCGAGATGCGACCGTTCTTCTGAAGTTCCGAGAGAATTCTCAAGTCGATCCGGTCGAGCTTCATGACCCTCCAGCGGGCTTCGTGTCGTGGCTGATTTCTTATCGCAGCTCTGGCGCGTGGTCACCCCGCCGCCGCCCCTGCGAGCGAACGGGACATTCGTCTGCGGCACCTCGGAGGAACGACAGGATCTGCGGGGCGATCGGCGATATGGGCATCAGGGGATGCCGGACCCCCGCTATCTCGGCCGCCCGTTGCAAGGAGATCCGATGCGCGCCCCTTTGATGCAGATCGAGACGAGCCCCGGGCTTCCCGCCGAAGCGGACGTCGTGGTGATCGGCGGCGGCGTGGCGGGGGTCTTTTCGGCCTACTATCTCGCCCGGCGCGGCGTGAAGGTCGCGCTCGTCGAGAAGGGGCTCGTGGGCGCCGAGCAGTCCAGCCGCAACTGGGGCTGGTGCCGCCAGCAGAACCGCGACGCGCGTGAACTCCCGATCTCGACCCGCAGCCTCGACCTCTGGGACCGGCTCGCGGAGGAAACCGGGGAGGACGTCGGCTTCCGCCGCTGCGGCCTGTTCTACCTCTCGCAGAACGAGGCCGAGCTGGAGGGCTGGGCGCGGTGGCGCGACTTCGCCCGAACGGTGGGGGTGACGACCCACATGCTCACCGCCGACGAGGCGACGGCGCGTGGCGCCGCCACCGGCCGCGCCTGGAAGGGGGGCGTCTTCTCACCGAGCGACGGAACGGCCGACCCCTCGCGCGCCGTGCCCGTGGTGGCGCGCGCCATCATGGCCCACGGCGGCACGGTGCACCAGGGATGCGCCGCCCGCGGCCTCGAACTGTCGGGCGGGCGGGTCAGCGCCGTCGTCACCGAGAAGGGCACGATCCGCACGACGATCGCCGTGATGGCCGGCGGGGCCTGGGCCTCGTCCTTCTGCCGCCAGCTCGGCCTGCGCTTTACGCAATCGGCGGTGCGCTCCTCCATCCTCTCCGTCTCGCCCGGCGCCAACGACCTGCCCGACGCCCTCCATACGGCCGACGTCTCGGTGACGCGTCGCGGCAACGGCGGCTACACGCTCGCCATCAGCGGCCGCGCGCGGGTCGACCCGACGCCGCAGCAGATCCGCTTCGCGCGCGAGTTCGTGCCCATGTTCGCCCGCCGCTGGAAGAGCCTCGCGCCCGGCGGCCTGGAGGGCTGGCGCTCCGGCCACGAGACGCTGGCCCGCTGGCGCCTGGACGCGGCGACGCCGATGGAGCACATGCGCATCCTCGATCCCCGACCCGACATGAAGCAGATCCGGCTGACCCATCGGCGCGCCCTCGACCTCCTGCCGGGGCTGCGCGGCACGACCGTGACCCATAGCTGGGCCGGCTACATCGATTCGACTCCCGACGGGGTGCCGGCGATCGGCGAGATCGCGGCGGTTCCGGGCTTCGTGCTGGCGGCCGGCTTCAGCGGACACGGGTTCGGCATCGGGCCGGGCGCTGGCCATCTCGTGGCCGATCTCGTGACCGGCGCCGAGCCCATCGTCGATCCGAGGCCCTATGCGCCGGCCCGCCTCGATACCTCCGCCTGGGGAAAGGTCGCCGATTTCTGAAGCGTGAGACCGCCCGTCAGCCTATGCGGTACCCGATCCCGGGCTCGGTCAGGATCAGGCGCGGTGCGGCGGGGTCGTCCTCGAGCTTCTGGCGGATCTGGCCGACATAGACGCGCAGGTACTGCGTGTCGCCCGCGTTCGCCGAGCCCCAGACCTCGCGCAGAATTCGCGAATGGGTGACGACCTTCCCGGCCTCGCGCATCAGGACGACGAGAACGTCGAACTCGCGCCGCGTCAGCCGGATCTCGGCCCCGGCCTTGCGCACCACATGGGCACCGATGTCGACCTCGACGTCCCCCGCTGCGAACCTCCCCTGGTCGGTCCTCGGCCTCGCGTGCCTGAGGGCGGCGCGCAGCCGGGCCGTCAGTTCGCCGACGCCGAAGGGCTTCTCGACATAGTCGTCGGCGCCGAGGTCGAGCGCCTGGATCTTCTCGGCCTCGCGGTCGCGCGCCGACAGGACGACGATCGGAACGGACGAGGCCCGGCGGATGCGCTGGATCACCTCCTTGCCGTCGAGATCGGGGAGCCCGAGGTCGAGGACGATGGCGTCGGGCGGGCTGTCCGTGGCCAGCCGCAAGGCCTCGGCACCCGTCATGGCCTGGGCGACGCGGTAGCCTTCGGCGGTCAGGACCGGCTTCAGGAAGCGGTGGATCGCCGGCTCGTCGTCGACGACGAGAATGGTCGTCTGGGTCATGGATGTCCGTCCGGTTGGTTGGGCAGCCTGATGCGGAAGGTCGCGCCGCGCGGCCGTGACGCATCGGGCGGCAGGAGTTCCACCGTCCCGCCATGCGCCTCGACGATGCCCCTGGTGATGGCGAGGCCGAGCCCCGCGCTGTCCCCGCCGTCCGCGGCGGAGCGGCGCAACCGCGTGAACTTCTCGAAGACGTGCCCGCGAAGGTCTTCCGGCACGCCGGGTCCGTCGTCGGCGATCTCGATCGTCACGCCGCCGGGGCCGGCATGGGCGCGGAGCGTCACGGTGGCGTTGGCGCCCGCGTGCTTGACGGCGTTGCCGACGACGTTGCCGACGGCCTGGTCGAGAAGCGTCCCGTCGCCATAGGCGAGGATCGGCGCACCGGGCACGTCGAGGACGAAGCGCTGCGCGGCGCCGCGCCGACGCGCCTGGTCGGCGAGCCGGTCGAGCATTTCCCGGATGTCGACCCAGTCCCTCGTGATCTCGAGCGCGCCCGCTTCCAGGCGGGTCATCGACAGGAGGTTGCGGACCATCTGGTCGAGATGGCGCGCCTCGTCCCGGACCTGGGCGAGAAGGTCCTCGCGCGCGGCGGCGTCCAGCCGGTCTCGATACTCGATGAGCGCGGTCGCGGATCCGAGGATGGAGGCGAGCGGGGTGCGGAAGTCGTGGCTGATCGAGGCGAGGAGGATGTTCCTGACGCGCTCGGTCTCGGCCGCGGTCCGCGCACTGCGCACCTCGGTCGAGAGGAGCGCGCGGTGCAGCGCGGCCGCGGTCTGCTCGGCGAGCGCCGACAGAAGCGTCCGGACCTCCGCGTCCAGGGGCTCGCTCCCCGCCGCACGCTCGATGCCGAGCACGCCGACCTTGGCCTCCTGGACGACGAGCGGGAGAAAGGTCCACCCGCTGGAGGGCAGCGTCTGCGTCCCGGCGCCGGCCGTCTCGCCGTGTTCGTGCGCCCAGCGCGCGGCGGTGCGGGCGGGAACGTCGAGGCGGTCGTCCGGCGGCCAGGCGGCGGCGATGGCAAGGTCCGCCCCGTCGGACTGCAGGATCGTCACCGCGCGGCCCACGGCCGCGTTGATCTCGCTGGCGGCGGCCTCGGCCACGGCGCCCGCGTCGGGAAGGGCCGAGAGCGTGCGCGTGAACTCGAAGAGGCGCCGGGCGGCGCGCGTGCGCCGGGCGGAGGCGCGCATCTGCTCGCGCGCCTGCCCCGCGACGGCCGAGATGGTGACGGCGATGATCAGGAAGATCGCCAGCGCCAGAAGCTCGTGCGGCCGGGCGACGGTGAACGTGCCCGCTGGATCGATGAAGAAGAAGTTGTAGGCGCCGAACGACAGGAAGGAGGCGAAGATCGCCGCCCAGACGCCATAAAGGAGGGCCGGCCCGAGCACGGCCAGGAGATAGAGCATCGAGACGTTGGGCAGGGAGACGAACCGCACGAGCTCCGTGCCGAGCAGCGTCGCCACGCCGACGCTGGCGAGGGCCGCCCCGTAGCCGATCCAGCCGCCGGCCTCGGGCCAGCGCCGCACCCGGATCGGCGCAGGTTCGCCTTCGGTGAGGACCAAGACGGACACGCCCCTGGCGCGGCTCACCAGCGCGTCGGCCAGACTCGCCTTCGACCAGGGCAGCCGGAGGCGGCGCGACCGGGCCTTGCCGACGACGATCTGGGTGACGTTCTCGAAGCGCGAGAAGCGCAGGATCTCGGTCGGCAGATCGGCGGCGACGAGATTGTGCGTCTCGGCGCCGAGGCTCTTGGCGAGTTGCAGGGACGCGTCGAGCCGCGAGGCGTCGGCAGGCTCCGGCGTCGCGCCGGGGCGCTCGATCGTCACCGCGAACCAGGGCGCGTCGAGGAGGTCGGCGAGGCGCTTGCCCTCGCGCACCAGGCGCTCGGCCTGCGCGTCGGGGCCGATGCAGACGAGGAGACGCTCGCCGGCCGCCCAGGGACCCTCGATCGCGCCGCCCTGCATGCGCTCGACGAGGTCCGAGTCGACCTGCGCCGCCACCTGGCGCAGGGCCAGCTCGCGCAGCGCGGTGAGATTGGACGGCTTGAAGAAGTTCTGGGTGGCGCGGGTGGCCGTGTCCTCGACGTAAACCTTTCCCTCGGCGAGGCGCCGGATCAGCTCGTCGGACGGCAGGTCCACCAGCACGATCTCGTCGGCCACGTCCAGCGTCGTGTCCGGCACGGTCTCGCGCACCCGCACGCCGGTGATGCGCTGGACCACGTCGTTGAGGCTCGTCACATGCTGGACGTTCATCGTGGTCCAGACGTCGATCCCGGCCGCCAGGGCTTCCGCCACGTCCTGCCAGCGCTTGGCGTGGCGCGAGCCCTCGACGTTGGAATGGGCGTACTCGTCGACGAGAAGGAGCGACGGGCGGCGGGCGAGGGCGGCGTCGAGGTCGAACTCGGGCACGAGGCGGCCCTTGTAGGGGACGAGGCGACGCGGCAGCACCTCGAGGTCCGCGACCATGGCCTGCGTGTCGGCCCGTCCATGGGTCTCGACGATGCCGACGAGGACGTCGCGTCCCCCGGCCCGCGCCGCGCGGGCGGCCTGCAGCATCGCGTAGGTCTTGCCGACCCCCGGCGCGGCGCCCAGGAACAGGCGCAGCTTGCCCCGGCCCTCGCGCTCGGCCTGTCCGAGAAGGGCGTCGGGGGAAGCGCGGGGCGCGTCGTCCTGGATCATGGCCGGTCGGGATCTCGCGGGGGGGCGGCCCGGATACGGGCATCGGCGCGGAAGGCCATCCGATTGGGGCCATCCGCGCCGCGCGGTCAAGGGTACGGTCCGGCGGGCCGGACCGCTCGGCGCTTCAGTTCGCGGGCGCCGCGACTGACGCCGTCGGCATGGCCTCGTTCGCGCCGGTGGGTGCAGGGGGCAGCGTGTCGAGCGCGAGGTTGACGGCCAGGACGTTGACGCGCGGTTCTCCGAGGACGCCGAAGGTGCGGCCCGCCGTGTTGCGGGCGATCAGGCGGCGCACCTCGTCGGCCGAGATGTTCCGCGCCGCGGCGATGCGGGCGACCTGGATGTCGGCGAAGGCGGGCGAAACGTCGGGGTCGAGGCCCGAGCCCGAGGTGGTGATCGCATCGGCGGGAAGAAGCGCCGCCCCGGTCTCGGCCTTCATCGCCTCGCCGTCCGTCTTCAGGCGGTCCGCCAGCTTGGCGCTGGTGGGGCCAAGGTTGGTGCCCGACGACGACGCGCCGTCGTAGCCGTTGCCGGCCGCCGACGGGCGGCCCTGGAGGTAGCCGGGCTGCGTGAAGGCCTGCCCGATGAGCGAGGAGCCGACGGGCTGGCCGTCGCGCGTCAGGAGGCTGCCGTTCGCCTGTCCCGGCATCACAGCCCCCGCAATCGCGGTCATCGTCGCGGGGTAGAGGATCCCGAGAAGGATCGTGAGGACGCCGAGGAGCGTGGCCGCGGCGCGAAGTTGCGAAAGCATGTGGGAGGTCCCTGGAAAAGGTTCAGGCGAGGCCGAGGGCGGAAACGGCGAGGTCGATCAGCTTGATGCCGGCGAAGGGCACGAGGATGCCGCCGAGGCCGTAGATCAGGAGATTGCGCCGCAGCACCGTCGCGGCACTCATCGCTCGGTAGGGCACGCCGCGCAGCGCCAGCGGGATCAGCGCGACGATGACGAGCGCGTTGAAGATCACCGCCGAGAGGATCGCGCTTTCCGGCGTCGCAAGGTGCATGACGTTGAGGACGCCGAGCTCGGGGATCGCCGCGATGAACAGCGCCGGGATGATCGCGAAGTACTTCGCGACGTCGTTGGCGATCGAGAACGTGGTGAGACTGCCGCGCGTCATCAGGAGCTGCTTGCCGATGCCTACGATCTCGATGAGCTTGGTGGGATCCGAATCGAGGTCCACCATGTTGCCGGCCTCGCGCGCGGCCTGCGTGCCGGTCTGCATGGCGACGCCGACATCGGCCTGGGCGAGGGCGGGCGCGTCGTTGGTGCCGTCGCCGCACATGGCGACCAGCCGTCCCTGGCGCTGCTCGGCCCGGATGTAGTTCAGCTTGTCCTGGGGCGTGGCTTCCGCGATGAAGTCGTCGACGCCCGCCTCTCCCGCGATCGCGGCGGCCGTGACCGGGTTGTCGCCCGTCACCATCACGGTGCGGATGCCCATGCGACGCAGCTCGGCGAAGCGCTCCTTGATGTCGGGCTTCACGACGTCCTTCAGGTGGATGACGCCGATGTAGCGGCCGTTCTCGGCAAGGCCCAGCGGCGTGCCGCCGGATTTCGCGATGCGCTCCACGGCCTGGGTGAAGGCGGCGGGTTCCGGCACCTCGCGGCCCGCCGTCTCGCGCACGAAGCGGCGGATCGCGTCGACCGAGCCCTTGCGGATGGTCCTGCCTCCCATGTCGACGCCGGACAGGCGGGTGGCGGCCGAGAACGGGATGAAGGTCGATCCCGCCTCCGGCGCCTCCGGCACGGCGACGCCGTAGGTCTCGCGCGCCAGAACGAGGATCGAGCGTCCTTCGGCCGTCTCGTCCGCAAGCGAGGCCTGCACCGCGATGTGGGCGGCTTCCGTGTCCGTCACCCCTTGGACGGCGACGAACTCCGAGGCCATGCGGTTGCCGAAGGTGATCGTTCCGGTCTTGTCGAGAAGCAGCGTGTCGACGTCGCCCGACGCCTCCACCGCCTTGCCGGACATGGCCAGCACGTTGTGGCGGATCAGGCGGTCCATGCCGGCGATGCCGATGGCCGACAGGAGGCCGCCGATCGTGGTCGGGATCAGGGTGACGAGGAGCGCCACCAGGATCGGTACGGAGACCGCGGCACCGGCATAGGTCGAGAGGCCGGCGAGGGTGACGACGGCGATCAGGAAGATCAGCGTCATGCCGACGAGGAGGATGGTGAGGGCCAGCTCGTTCGGCGTCTTCTGCCGCTCGGCGCCCTCGACCAGCGCGATCATGCGGTCGAGGAAGGAGGAGCCGGGTGCCGCCGTGATGCGCACCACCAGCCAGTCGGAGACGACGGTCGTGCCGCCGGTCACCGCCGATCGGTCGCCGCCCGCCTCGCGGATCACGGGGGCCGATTCGCCGGTGACGGCCGCTTCGTTGACCGAGGCGATGCCCTCGACGATCTCGCCGTCGCCCGGCACGAGGTCGCCGGTCTCGACCAGCACGTGGTCGCCGACCTTCAGGTCGAGCGCCGAGACGGACTGGATGGCGCCGCGGTCCTTCGCCGAGGCCATGCGCTTGGCCACCGTGTCGGTGCGCGCCTTGCGCAATGAGTCCGCCTGCGCCCGGCCGCGCCCTTCGGCGATGGCTTCGGCGAAGTTGGCGAACAGCACCGTAAACCAGAGCCAGGCCATGATCTGGCCGGTGAAGAGGAGCGGGTTGCCGGCGACGAGGTCGCGCAGGAAGAGGACGGTGACGACGGCCGCGACGACTTCCGTGACGAAGATCACCGGGTTGCGCAAGAGGGCGGCGGGATTGAGCTTCCTGAAGGCGTCGACCGTGGCCCGGCCGACGAGGTCGGGCCGGAAGGTGGATGTTGCGGCCTTGGCAGCCATGGAAAAATTCCTTGTGGTCGGATCGCGCGGGCGAGCGACGAAGAATGGAAACGGATGACGGGGGCCCCGTGCCTGAAGCGTCAGAAGGTCCTGCCCGCCAGCATCTGCACCTGCTCGGCGATGGGGCCGAGGGCGAGGGCGGGGAAGAACTGGAGGCCGCCGAGGATCAGGATGATGCCGGCCAGCAGCCCGACGAAGAGCGGCCCGTGGGTCGGGAAGGTGCCGGCGGAGGGGGCAAGCCTGGTCTTGGCCACCAGCGAGCCCGCGATCGCCATCATCGGCACGATATAGGCGAAGCGGCCGAGGAGCATGGCGAGCCCCAGCGTCGTGTTCCACCAGGGCGCGTTCGCCGACAGTCCGCCGAAGGCCGAGCCGTTGTTGCCCGCCGCCGAGGCGTAGGCGTAGTAGATCTCCGACAGGCCGTGCGGGCCGGCATTGCCGAGACCCGACAAGGCGACGGGCAGCACGGCCGAGACCGCCGAGAAGCCGAGGATCGCGGCCGGCAGGATCAGGATCGCGAGCACCGCCATCTTCATCTCCTTGGCCTCGATCTTCTTGCCGAGATATTCCGGCGTGCGGCCGACCATGAGGCCCGCCACGAAGACCGAGATGATCGCGATCACGAGGATGCCGTAGAGGCCGGATCCGACGCCGCCCGGCAGGATCTCGCCGAGCATGATCAGCACCATCGGCACCATGCCGCCGATCGGCGTGAAGGAGCCGTGCATGGCGTTGACCGCGCCGTCCGACAGGCCGGTCGTCACGGAGGCGAAGAAGGCGGACGCGGCAAGCCCGAAGCGGACCTCCTTGCCCTCCATGTTGCCGCCCGCGGGATCGATGCCGGCCGCGGAAAGGACCGGGGTTCCGGCGGCTTCCGCCCAGTAACAGACCGTCGTGGCGGAGAGGAGGAGGAGCCCCATCACCGAGAGGATCGCCACCGCCTGCCGCCGGTCGCCGACGAGGCGGCCGAAGGCGAAGACGAGCGCTACGGAAACCACCAGCATCTGCCAGATCGTCAGGGCGTTGGAGAGCGGGGAGGGATTCTCGTAGGGGTGCGTGGCATTGGCGTTGTAGAAGCCGCCGCCGTTGGTGCCGAGCTGCTTGATCGCGATCTGCGAGGCGACGGGGCCGAGCGCCAGTGTCTGGGGCTGGCCTTCCAGCGTCTCTACGGTCGCCGACGCGTTGAGCGTCTGCGGCGTGCCCATGGCGACCTGCGCCAGGCCCGTGACGATGGCGAGCGGCAGGAGCACGTAGAGCGTGGCGCGCGTCATGTCGGTGAAGAAGTTGCCGACGGTCTGGGCGCCCGAGCGCGCGAAGGCGCGTACCAGCGCGACGGCCAGCGCGATGCCGGTCGCCGCCGACAGGAAGTTCTGCACGGTGAGGCCGGCCATCTGGCTGAAGAGGCTCATCGTGGTCTCGCCGCCGTAGCTCTGCCAGTTCGTGTTGGTCACGAAGGACACGGCCGTGTTGAAGGCAAGGTGCGGCGACAGGCCGGAAAAGCCCTGCGGGTTCAGCGGCAGGACGCCCTGCGCCCGCAGGATCGCATAGAGGAGGGCGAAGCCCGCCGCGTTGAAGGCGAGCATGGCCAGCGTATAGGCGAGCCAGCCCTGTTCCCGTGCCGGGTCGATGCCGGAGGCACGGTAGAAGCCGCGCTCGACGGGATCGAGCACGGGCGAGAGGATCGTGCGCTCGCCCGCGAAGACGCGGCCCATATAGGCGCCGAGCGGAACGGCGAAGGCGACCACGGCCGCCAGGATGAGAATGATTTGCAGCCAGCCGACGAGGGTCATGGCATCTGACTTTCGGAAAAGATGGGGATCAGAACCGCTCGGGACGCGCGAGCGCGTAGACGAGGTATCCGGCGAGGGCGAGCGCCGTGGCGCCGCCAAGGACGAGGTCGAACATCGTCAGGCCTGGCCCGCCCAGCGCGCATAGGCGCCCATCAAGACGAAGAAGCCCAGGCCCACGGCCAGGTAGATCAGATCGAACATGCGAACCCTCCTTTCGGGATCGCCGTTCAAGTGGACCCGATCGGCATAAAGGATCCATACGAGTTTTCGCCCGGCCGCGCGCCGCCGCTTCGGCCCGGCGCAGCCTGCCGACCGTCAGGGTGTCGATGGCGGGGAGCCGCCCCGCCCGCGGGGAGCGTTCGTCTCGGGATCGGCCGAGGCCCCCTCGTCAGGTCCGCGAGACGCCCGGACCCGAGTCTCTCGTGAACGAGCGTCCGGCCTCTCGGACCGGACCCGTGGAGCCGCGCAGGCACAACTCGTTCGGCAGGACCTGCCGCACGAGCGGCAGGGAGGGGCCGTCTTCGATGGCCTTCAGGAGGGCTCGCGCCCCGGCACGGCCGAGCTCCAGGCGCGGCTGGCGGATGGTCGACAGCGCCGGGCGGCAGAAGTCGGCGAACTCGATGCCGTCGAAGCCCAACACCGAGACGTCCTCCGGCACGCGGACGCCGGCTTCCTGAACCGTCTGGAGAAAGCCGATGGCGTTCTCGTCGGACACCGCCACGACGGCTGTCGGCCGGCAGGACATGGCCAGGAAGTCCCGGGCGGCGAGGACACCCGCCGCCAAGGAGAAATCGCAGTGATCGGCGCGGAAGAGCCGTGCGTCGGACGGCGCCGACGCGAAGACCTCCGACATCGCCGCCCAGCGAACCTGTTCGTTGTAGTTGTCCGCCGGTCCCGGCAGATACAGGAAGTCGCGGTGGCCGAGCGCCAGGAGTTCGCGCGCGCCTCGTGCGATGCACGCGCCTTCGTCGGTCAGGATCGTGTGCGTGCCCTCGATGGCAGCGCAAAGCGAGACGAGCGGCAGGCCCGCGCCGAACATGTCGCGCCCGTCGGCCGCCGCCACGCGGCCGGACAGGAGCACCGCTCCGTCGATCGTGCCGGAGAACATCATGTCGACCAGCTGGCGGCTTCGCTCGCCGCCCTCCTCGTCCAGATTGCCGAGCACCATCGCATAGCCGGCGGCGGAAAGTTCCTCGTCCAGCCCGCGCAGCACTTCGGCAAAGAAGGGCGCGCTCCAGCGGCGGCGCGTGACGACGAGCGCCGTGCGGCTGCGCTTGACGCGCAGCTGGCGCGCGGCGGCGTTCGGCGTGTAGCCGAGCTTGGCGACGGCGGCCTGGACGCGCGCGCGCAGCTCAGGCCGCACCTGGTCGGGGCTGGCAAGGGCGCGGCTGACGGTCGCGGTGGAGACGCCCGCCTCCACCGCCACATCGCCGATTCGTACGCCCCGTCCCGCAGCCTGCGTCCGCCTCCCATTCACGTGATGCTGCTCCGCAAGAACGAATTTGGCACAGGCATACTTGTAATCGATTTCCTTGTCGAATAGCATCGTATCTGTAATCGATTACATCAGTCGAACGAGACGTCTCTGGGAGGAGATACCATGTCGAAACTGATGCGCGGCGCTCTTTTGAGCGCAACGATGCTTTGCGCCTCTTTGTCGGGTGCGGTGGCGCAGGAGCCGAACCGAGCCGAAGTCATGCACTGGTGGACCTCGGGCGGCGAGGCTGCGGGCGTGCGCGTCTTCGCCGAAGCCTACGAGAAGGCGGGCGGCACCTGGGTGGATGCGGCGATCGCCGGCGGACAGAATCTCCGGGCGGCCGCCATCAACCGCATCGTCGGCGGCAATCCGCCGACTTCGTCGCAGTTCAACACCGGCCGCCAGTTCGACGATCTCGTCGGCCAGGGTCTGCTGGTCGATCTCGACACCGTGGCGGGCGAGGGCGGATGGCGCGAGGTGATCCCCGCGCCGATCGTCAACGCGGCCTCGCGCGAGGGCAAGTTCTATGCGGTTCCCGTCAACATCCACGGCCACAACTGGATGTTCTACAACACCGCGACCCTCCAGAAGGCCGGCATCACCGAGGCGCCGACGACCTTCGACGCCTTCTTCGCCGACATGGACAAGCTCAAGGCCGCCGGCGTCACGCCGATCGCATGGGGCGGCCAGCCCTGGCAGGAGGCCCTCGTCTTCGACGCCGTGCTGCTGGGCCAAGGCGGCAAGGAACTGTTCCTGAAAGTCTATCGCGACAAGGACGAGGAGGCGATCGCCTCCGAGGCGTTCCGGAACGTCGCGGCCACCTTCCATCGGATGCGCGACTATGTCGATGCCGGCGCGCCGGGCCGCAACTGGAACGACGCCACCAACATGGTGATCACCGGCCAGGCGGGCGTCCAGATCATGGGCGACTGGGCCAAGGGCGACTTCATCGCCGCCGGCATGGTTCCGGGCGAGGACGCGGGCTGCGCCCTCGTGCCGGGCGAGACGGGCTACGTGATGGGCGGCGACGTCTTCGTCTTCCCCAAGCTCGGCGGCGGCGCGGCGACCGAGGCGCAGAACCTCCTGGCCAGGACCATGCTCGACCCCGCCACGCAGATCGCCTTCAACGAGAAGAAGGGCTCGATCCCCGTGCGGACCGATGTCGACGTCTCGGGCATGGATGCCTGCGCGCGCCGCGGGGCCGAACTCGTCAGGGACGAGGCCAACCAGATCCCTTCGGTCAATTTCCATGTCTCGGCCGACACGGTGGGCGCGCTGCAGGACACGATCACCTCCTACTTCAACGACCCGTCCGCGACGGCGGAAGACTTCGCCTCGGACTTCGCCTCCGTGATCGGCTCGGCCGACTGACGCTACGGCGGGTCGCCCGTCGGGCGGCCCAGCCCTATCGCTCGAAATGGAGGCCCGCCCATGGCGACGCGCACCCTGCGCTCGGCCGCTCCGGTCGTCGCGCTGTCCCCCACGATCCTGATCGTCCTCTTCGCCTATGTCGGCACGATGGGCTGGACGATCTGGATGTCCTTCACCGGCTCCCGCCTTTTGCCGGTCAACAGCTTCGTCGGCACGCAGCAGTACGAGCGCCTGTTCGGCGATCCGCGCTGGCTCGTGTCGATCCAGAACATGGCGCTGTTCGGCGTCCTGTTCATCGGGTTCTGCCTGGTCCTCGGCTTTCTCCTGGCGGTCGCGATCGACCAGCGGGTGCGCGGCGAGGACGGGCTGCGGACCATCTTCCTCTATCCGCACGCCATGTCCTTCATCGTCACCGGCCTCGTCTGGCAGTGGATGATGAACCCGACGCTCGGCATCCAGGAAGCCGTGCAGGCGATGGGCTGGGAGAGTTTCCGCTTCGACTGGGTCGTGCGGCGCGACATGGCGATCTACGCCGTCGTGATCGCCGGCGTCTGGCAGTCGGCGGGCCTCGTCATGGCGCTGATGCTGGCGGGCCTGCGCGGCGTCGACGAGGACCTCTGGAAGGCGGCGCGCGTCGACGGCATCCCTGCCTGGCGCGTCTACACCTCGATCGTCCTGCCGCTCCTCAAACCCATGATCATCACCTCCGTCGTGCTGCTCTCGATCGCGGTGGTGAAGGTCTACGACCTCGTGGTGGCGCTGACCAACGGCGGCCCCGGCACCTCGACGGCCGTGCCCGCGAAATACGTCATGGATTACCTCTTCGAGCGGCAGAACATCGGCCTCGCGGCGGCGGCCTCGACCGTCCTCCTCGTCACCGTGCTCTGCGTCCTCGCGCCCTGGATCTACGCCGAATACTTCCGAAAAGAGCGGGGAGGCGCCTGATGACCGCGATCGACACGCTTTCGCCGGCGACGCTCGACCGCGCCGCCACCCATCGGGGCCGCAAGCCCCGGCGCCTGACGGCGGGCCGGATCGGCCTCTACGCCTTCCTCGCCCTGTCGGCGGCGTTCTTCCTGCTGCCGCTCTACATCATGGTCGTCACCTCGCTGAAGACGATGGACGAGGTGCGCCTCGCCAACATCTTCGCCTGGCCGTCCGACCCGAGCTTCCAGGCCTGGGTCGCGGCGTGGTCCACCGCCTGCACCGGGCTCGACTGCTCCGGTATCCAGGTCGGCTTCCTCAACTCGGTAAAGATCTTGATCCCGTCGGTGATCGCCTCGATCGCGCTGGGCTCCGTCACCGGCTACGCGCTGTCGCTCTGGCGCGTGAAAGGGGCCAACGTCCTCTTCGTCGTCCTGCTGCTCGGCGCCTTCATCCCCTACCAGGTCTTCATCTATCCGCTCGTGCGCATCTTCTCGGCGCTCGGCATCTACGGGTCGCTGCCTGGCATCGTGCTCGTGCACGTGATCTTCGGCCTGCCGGTGATGACGCTTCTGTTCCGCAACTTCTATGCGGGGCTGCCGGCCGAGCTGTTCAAGGCGGCACGCGTCGATGGCGGAGGCTTCTGGCAGATCTTCGTCCATGTGATGCTGCCCATGTCGACGCCGATGCTGGTGGTGGCGGTGATCCTACAGGTCACGGGCATCTGGAACGACTTCATCCTCGGCCTCGTCTTCGCCGGCCGGGAGAACCTTCCGATGACGGTGCAGCTCAACAACATCGTCAACTCGGCCCAGGGCGAGAAACTCTACAACGTCAACATGGCGGCGACGATCCTGACGGCCCTCGTGCCGCTCGTCGTCTACCTCCTGTCCGGCCGCTGGTTCGTGCGGGGCATCGCAGCGGGGAGCGTCAAGGGATGATGATATCAACGGTCCATCCGTCGAGCGTCGCGGTGCGCGAGCTCGACATCCACTACGGCGCGCACAAGGCGATCGACGGACTCGATCTCGAGGTTCGGCAGGGCGAGTTCCTGGTGCTGCTGGGGCCGTCCGGCTGCGGCAAGTCCACGCTTCTGAACGCGATCGCCGGCCTTCTCGACATCACCGACGGCGAGATCTGGATCTCGGGCCGGAACGTGACCTGGGCCGAGCCCAAGGACCGCGGCATCGGCATGGTGTTCCAGTCCTATGCCCTCTATCCGCGCATGAGCGTCGAGGACAACCTGTCCTTCGGGCTCCGGATGAACGGGGTCCCGAAAGCCGAGATCCAGGCGCGCGTCGCGAAGGCGGCGACGATGCTGCAGCTCGAGCCCTATCTCAAGCGCCGTCCGGCGGAGCTGTCGGGCGGCCAGCGCCAGCGCGTCGCGATCGGCCGGGCCCTCGTGCGCGAAGTCGACGTCTTCCTCTTCGACGAGCCCCTGTCGAACCTCGACGCCAAGCTCAGGGCCGAGCTCCGGGTGGAGATCAAGCGCCTCCACCAGAGCCTCGGCAACACCATGATCTACGTCACGCACGACCAGATCGAGGCACTGACCCTCGCCGACCGGATCGTCGTCATGAAGAACGGCGTGATTCAGCAGATCGGACCGCCGGGCGACGTCTATCGCCGTCCCGTGAACCGCTTCGTCGCGGGCTTCATCGGTTCGCCCGCCATGAACTTCGTCGAGGGTCGCGTCGAGAACGGGCGCTTCAAAGCCGGCTCGCAGGCGCTTTCGCTGGAAGGATACGAGGCGTCCGGAACCGGCCCGCTGTCCGGCGAGGCGAGCCTCGGCCTGCGGCCCGAGCACATCCGTCTCGGAGAGGCCGTCGGGCCGGGCCTCGCGTCGGCCGAGGGCCGCGTCGAAGTCGTCGAGCCGATGGGCGCCGACACGCTGCTCTGGACCAGCCTCGGCGGCCAGCCGCTCGCCATCCGCACCGACGGCGAAAGCCGCCATCGCGTCGGCGAGACGCTGCGGTTCGGTCTGGACCTTCCCAAGGCCTCGCTCTTCGCCACGGACGGCGCGCGGCTCTAGGGTCCGCCGTTCCCCAACCCCTCGCGCCGCACGCCCGTCCGACGTCCGCGGCCGGCCGGACCGTGCCCGCGCCTTCAATCCTTCGCATCCACGGAGTGCCTCATGACCACCTTCTCCATGCAGCTCTATTCCGCCCGCAACGCTCCGCCGCTCGCCGACCGGCTGCGTGAGGTCGCCGAACTCGGCTACACCGACGTCGAATGCTTTCGCGGCCTCTACGACGACCTGCCGGCGCTGAAGGCCGGCCTCCAGGCCAACGGTCTCACGGCCCGCAGCGGCCATTTCAGCGTCGATCTCCTGGAGAAGGAGTTCGACCGCTCGCTGGAGATCGCCCGCACCCTCGGAAACGAGATCCTGGTTGTGCCCTACCTCCTGCCGGACCAGCGTCCGGCGGACGCCGCCGGCTGGCGCGACTTCGGTTCCCGCATGGGGGCCGTCGCACGCCGCGTGAAGGCGGAGGGCCTGCGCGCCGCCTGGCACAACCACGACTTCGAACTGCGCGAGGTCGAGGGCGGCGGGCGGCCGCTGGACTACATCCTCGACGCCGATCCGGCGCTCGAATGGGAGGCCGATCTCGCCTGGGTCGTGCGCGGCGGAGAGGATCCGGCGGCCTGGCTCGATCGCTATTCCGGCCGCGTCTCGGCGCTGCACGTCAAGGACATCGCGGAAGCCGGCACCAAGACCGACGAGGACGGATGGGCCGACGTCGGCGAGGGCACGCTCGACTGGGCCTCGCTCTGGGCCAGGGGCCGGGCGGCGGGAGCCGACCTGATGATCGCCGAGCACGACAATCCGAGCGACTTCAGCCGCTTCGCACGCAACACGATCGAAGCCTTCGGGCGCTTCGACAAGGGGAATTGAGACCATGGTCCAGCGCATCGGCCTCATCGGCTGCGGGGTCATTTCCGACATCTACCTGCGCAACGCCGCCCTTTTCCGCGACATCCGCTTCACCGCCTGCGCCGACATGCGCGCCGAGGCCGCCGAGGCGCGGGCCGCGCAATACGGCCTGCGGGCGATGTCGCCGGACGAGCTCTACGCTTCGTCCGAGGTCGACATCGTCCTCAACCTCACCAACCCGGAGGCCCACGCCGCCGTCTCGCTCCAGGCACTCGACGCCGGCAAGCACGTCTACACCGAGAAGCCGCTGGCGACCTCCCGCGCCGACGGGGAGGCGATCGTCGCCAAGGCGCGCGAAAAAGGGCTTCAGGTCGGCTCAGCGCCCGACACGATCCTCGGGCCGGGCCTCCAGACCTGCCGCCGCATGATCGACGACGGGACGGTCGGCCCGGTGATCTCGGGCGTCGCCACCATCATGTCGCGCGGCATGGAGCACTGGCACCCGGCGCCGGCCTACTACTTCCAGCCGGGCGGCGGCCCGGTGCTCGACATGGGCCCCTATTATATCGGCGCCCTCGTCACGCTGCTCGGACCCGTCGCCCAGGTGACGGCCGTCGGCCGGGTCGGTTTGGCGGAGCGGGTGGTGACGGCCGAGGGGCCGAATGTCGGCCAGCGCATCCGCGTCGAGGTCCCGACGACGGTTCACGCCGTCCTCGGTTTCGAGAGCGGCGCGCAGGTGACGCTCCTGGCCAGCTGGGACGTCTGGAAACACGCCCACGCGCCGATCGAACTGCATGGCGAGACCGCCTCGCTGCGGGTGCCCGACCCGAATTTCTTCGGCGGGCGCGTCGAGCGGGCGGTCGACCGCGACAGCTGGACGGGCGCCGACATGGCCGACCGCTTCTACGGCCGGGCGAACTATCCCGCGGCCAAGCCGATCCATGCCAACTACCGCGGCCTCGGCCTCGCGGAGATGGCCAACGCGATCGAAGGGGCGCGCGAGCCGCGCGTCGGCGGCGCATGGGCCTTCCATATCCTCGACGTGATGCTCGCCATTCTTCGGTCGGCGGAGGAGGGGCGCGGTCTGGCCGTGGCTTCGCGCTGCGCGCGACCGGAGGCCCTGACCGACGACGAGGCTCTCTCGCTGCTCCATGAGGCGCCGCTGCGCCGGGTCGGCTGAACCGGGGCCGGCGGCGATTGCCCGAGGGTTCGACGTCCTGCCGGCGACGATGAAGCGAAACGCCGGCCGACCGGCCGCCTCTTCGTCGCCGAAGAGGTCTGCTATAGGTGGGTTCCCACCCCGGAACGGCCGGCCGGCGAGGCTTCCTTCATGCGCATCCTTCTCGTCGAAGACGATCCCGACCTGGCCGTCCAGGCGCGCAAGGCCGGCTTCGAAAGGCTCCATCTGTCCGAAAGGGCCGCCTCGCCGGGCGATACGGGCTCGACGTCCTCGTGCCGATCGTCGATGCGACCGCCCTGCACGCCGAAGCCGCGGTGGCTGCCGCCCTCGCCGAAGTGAGCTTCCACCGGCGGTACAGCGCCCGGTCCACCGCGTTTCGTCCAGCAGAACGGCAAGGGCTCCGTCCCGCTCGGGGCGGGCAGGACGACGGCAGGCTTGGCGTCTCGTCGAAGCCGCGGTGCTCGGCTAAGCGCTCCTGAAGCACGACACCAGCCTGTCGACAAAGGTCGACACCCGTGCCGGCCGCAGCCGGGACGAGGGAAACACCGCGCGCATGCCGCCGCCGGGCAGGCTCCCTCGCGGCTTCCCGCTTCGGCGCCCGCGAGATTCTAGAGACGGGGCGCTGCCTGGAGGCGGCGGTCGCCGGAAACGCGCTTCCGGACGGCGGCCCGCCCCCGCGAAACCTTGGCGGTGCGGGTTTTGGTATCGGGTGCCTTCGCATCCAGCGTCGGATCGATGTCCCGGCCTTTCCCCAAGGACGGGGCCGTGGATCGCCCTGGTTACGGGCTTACCGAAACGCTGGGATGGGTCAGCGCGGTCATGATGCCGCGAAGCTCGGCCAGGCCCTTCAATCGCCCGATCGTCGGATAGCCCGGCTGGCCCCGACGGTTGAGGTCGTCGATGATGTCCTGCCCGTGGTCGGGGCGCATGGGGATCTGGTGGTCGCTCCGTCCTTCGGCCTTGCGTCGCCTTTCCTCCGCGACGATCGCGGCGATCAGCGCCACCATGTCCGTTCCGCCGCCCAGGTGCTCGGCCTCGTGGAAGGAGGCCGGTACACCCGGCTCCTCCAAGGTGACGTTGCGCAGGTGGATGAAGTGAACGCGCGGGCCGAACTCGGCCATGATGGCCGGCAGGTCGTTGTCGGGTCGGGCACCGAGCGAGCCCGAGCAGAGCGTCATGCCGTTGGCGGGGACATCCACCGCGTCGAGGATCCTGCGGTAGTGCCCGGCATCCGACATGATGCGCGGCAGGCCGAGGAGCGGGAAGGGCGGGTCGTCGGGGTGGCAGCACAGCCGCATGCCGAGCTTTTCCGCGACCGGGGCGACCTCCTCCAGAAAGGCGATGAAGTTGGCGCGCAGGCCGTCGGCATCGATCCGGTCGTATTCGGCGAGATGGCGTTTCACGTCCTCGATCGACAGGCTTTCGGTCGAGCCCGGCAGGCCCGCCGTGACGTTCGCGGCAAGTTGGCGCCGGCGCGTCTCGCTCATGTCGGCAAAGCGCCGGGCGGCTCTTTCGACGACCTCCGGCGCGAAGCTCTCCGCCGCGCCGTCGCGTCGGAGGATGTGGATGTCGAAGGCGGCGAAGTCGATGAGGTCGAAGCGCATGGCCGTGCCGCCGTGCGGCACACGGAAGACGAGGTCCGTGCGCGTCCAGTCGAGGACGGGCATGAAGTTGTAGCAGATGGTCTCCAGGCCTGCCTCGCGAAGATTCCCGAGGCTCTCCTTGTAGGCCGCGACATGCTCGCGCCAGGCGCCCTTCTGCTTCTTGATGTCCTCCGATACGGGCAGGCTCTCGACCACTTCCCATTTCAGCCCGGATGGCGAGCCGTCCTTCGTGCGCCCGATCTCCTCCTGTCGCAGGCGAATTTCCTCTGGCGTCCAGACGTCGCCCGTCGGCACATGATGAAGGGCGCTGACGACGCCCTCGACGCCGGCTTGGCGCATGTCGTCGATCGAGGTGAGATCGCGTGGTCCGAACCAGCGCCAGGTCTGCCGCATCAGAATATTCCTCGTCGGAATTGGGCGGGACGTCACCGCCCTCGCGACCCCTTCTAGCTCAGCGTTGACTAGTATGGAAGTATGGGAGTACGGCTGGAGTTCTTTCGGAAGGTTGCGGATGGCCGAAGAGCGAAGCGGACCGGCGGGTGGCGGAGGCGGCGCGTTGAACGCTGCAGGTGCCATCGCGCCTCAGCTCTATGGCCTGCTGCGGGAGCGCATCGTGCGGGCGGAGCTGAAGCCCGGCGAGCCGATCTCCGAGACCGAGATCGCTCGCGCCTATTCGGTCTCGCGCCAGCCCGTGCGCGAGGCCTTCATCAAGCTCGGCGAGGCTGGCCTCGTTCAGATCCGCCCGCAGCGGGGCACGTACATCTCGCCGATTTCGGTCGCGCGCGTCATGGAGGCGCGCTTCGTGCGCGAGGCGATCGAGGCCGACGTCGCGCGCAACGCGGCCGCCAAGGCGACCCAGGAGGCCGTGGAGGGCCTGCGCCAACAGATCGCCCGCCAGAAGCGCGTCGCCGAGACCGACGTCCACGCCTTCATGAAGCTCGACGAACTGTTCCACCGCACGCTGGCCCAGGTCGCGGGCGTCCCCTTCGCCTGGCGTGTGGTGGAGGACGTCAAGGCGCAGATGGACCGCGTTCGCTACTTGAGCGCCGAAGAGGTGCATCTCCGGCTTCTCGTCTCGCAGCACGAGGCCATCGTCGATGCCGTCGCGGCGGCGGGCGAGGCGGAGGCCGAGGCGGTCATGCGCACCCATCTTCGCGAGATCCTGCGCTCGCTCCCGATCATCGCGGCCGCCCATCCGGCGCTTTTCGGTCCCGGCACCTGAGCGGTCGCCCGTCAACCGCCCACCCGCCGGGGGGCGCCCGAAGCCTCGGACGAGGCGAGGATCGCGTCGATCAGGGCATGGACCTTCAGCGCCTCGCGCCCGCTGACGCGCGGCTCGCGGCCTTCCGAGACGCTGTCGAGAAAATCGGCGATGAGGCGCTCGTGGTTGGCGCTGGAAAAGGCCATGGGATCGGCGCCCGCGCCGTTGCCCGCGCTTCCGTCGTCGATCCGCCACTGCCGCCCGTTCAGCAAGGCGACGTCCGCCCCGGTGGAATCGAGGCGCAGCGAGCCCAGGGTGCCGAAGAGGTCGATCGCGTCCGGAAAGCCGGGAAAGGCGGCCGTCGTCGCGCTGACCGCGCCGAGCGCCCCGTTCGCGAAGCGCAGCGCCGCATGGGCGACGTCCTCCGTCTCCATCCGGTGGGCGCGGCTGGTGGCGGCGAAGCCCGCGACCTCCTCCGGCAGGCCGGTCAGCGCGATCATCGCATCGAGCGTGTGGATGCCTTGCGTGAGCAGCACGCCGCCGCCGTCGCGCGCCCGCGTCCCGCGCCCCGGCTCGTCGTAGTAGCTTTGCGGGCGATAGTTGCTGAGCCGTGCCGATACGCTGACGAGCTCGCCGAGGGTCCCCTCGCGCAGGAGGCCGCGCGCGCCTTCCAGCGATGGACGAAAACGGTTCTGCAGCACGATGCCGAGCCGTACGCCTGCCCCTTCGGCGGCTTCGACCAACGACCGCGCGCGGCCCGCGTCGATCTCCAGCGGCTTTTCCAGAAGGACGTGCTTGCCGGCTGCCGCTGCGCGTCGCACGAGGTCGAGATGCGTCGAAGGTGGGGTCAGCACAAGGACCGCCTCGATCGACGGGTCGGCAAGGATCGCGTCGAGGTCGTCGGCGATGGGCAGGCCGTGCGTGCCGGCGAAGGCGGCCCGGCGTTCGGGGGAGGGGCTGTAGCAGGCGGCGACCTCCGCGCGATGCCGCAGGGCGTGGAGGGCCGCAACGTGCGGCTTCACCGCCATGCCCAGACCGATGATGGCAACGCGCGTCATGAAATTCCCCCCGACAAAAGTCATCACATCAATTGTCGATTTGTATGTTGACATGATCTCCAACGCAACGATACCGTTCGACTGCCTTGGGAGGGGCAAGCAAGCGCATGGCACTCGTCGATCCGAACTTTCTGTTTCCGGCCGACTCCAGCGTGCGTCCGCTGGCACGCGCGCTGTACGAGAGCGTAAGGGGCCTGCCGATCGTCAGCCCGCACGGGCACACGGATCCCCGCTGGTACGCCGAGGATCGGCTGTTCCCCGATCCGGCGCAACTCCTGATCGTTCCCGACCACTACATCTTCCGCATGCTCTTCAGCCAGGGAGAGCGCCTGGAAGACTTCGGGGTGCCGACGCTGGACGGCGCACCCGTGGAGACCGATGGCCGAACGATCTGGCGTCGCTTCGCCAAGTCGTATTACCTCTTTCGCGGAACGCCCACCCGCGCCTGGCTCGACTACACGCTCGAGACCTTGTTCGGCCTGTCGGAGCCGCTGACCGCCGAGACCGCCGACAGTCATTACGACGCGATCGCCGGGTGCCTCCGGACGGATGCCTTCCGTCCCCGCGCCCTTTATGAGCGCTTCAACATCGAGGTCATCGCCACCACGGACGGCGCTCTCGACGACCTCGCCGTACACGAGGCGATCCGCGAAAGCTGCTGGGGTGGGCGCGTCGTGCCGACCTACCGGCCTGACGCGGTAGTGGATCCGGACTTCGAGGGCTTCCTCGGCCATCTCGACCGTCTCGGCGCCATGACCGGCGAGGACACCGGCAACTGGAAAGGCTATCTCGACGCCCATCGCCAGCGGCGCGCAACCTTCAAGGCGCTCGGTGCCACGGCGACCGACCATGGCCATCCGACGGCAGAGACCGCCAATCTCGGACAGGCGGATGCCGCGCGGCTGTTCGATCGCGTTCGGACCGGTGCGGCTGACGCCGGGGAGCGTGCCCTGTTCCGTGCCCAGATGCTGACCGAGATGGCGCGCATGGGCGTCGACGATGGACTGGTCATGCAGATCCATCCCGGCTCCTTGCGCAACCATTCGGCTTCGATGTTCGCCAGGTTCGGACGCGACAAGGGCTTCGACATCCCGACCCGCACCGACTACGTGCGCGCGCTCCAGCCGCTGCTCGACGCCGTCGGCACCGATCCGAAGGCGAGCGTCATCCTCTTCACCCTGGACGAGACGAGCTATGCGCGCGAGCTGGCACCGCTGGCCGGCGTCTATCCTGCGCTGAAACTCGGACCTGCCTGGTGGTTCCACGACAGTCCGGAAGGCATGCGGCGCTTCCGAGAGGCGACGACGGAGACGGCCGGCTTCTACAACACGGTCGGCTTCAACGACGACACGCGCGCCTTCCCTTCGATCCCTGCCCGCCACGACGTCGCGCGCCGGGTGGACTGCAGCTTCCTGGCGCGCCTCGTGACCGAGCACCGCCTGCGCGAGGACGAAGCGTACGAACTCGCGAGCGACCTCGCCTACGGCCTCGCCAAGAAGGCCTACCGTCTCTGAATTTCAAAACAGGGCGAAAAGCCCGGAACCACCGGAGGAAAACCGAATGCGCATGATGAGGCTTCTGGCGGGCGTCGCGCTCGCATCCATCCTCGGCGTCGGCGCGGCCGGCGCACAGACCGTGCTCCGCTCGTCCGACACCCATCCGGACGGCTATCCGACCGTCGAAGGCGTCAAGTATTTCGGCGAGCTGGTCAAGGAGCGCACCGGGGGGCGCTACGAGGTCGAGGTCTACCACTCCGCCCAGCTCGGCGAGGAGAAGGACACGATCGAGCAGGTCCGCTCCGGGGTGATCCAGCTGAACCGCGTGTCGATGGCGCCCTTCAACGGCACCGTGAAGGAGACGATCGTCCCGGCCTTGCCATACGTGTTCCGCGACGAGGAGCACATGCACAAGGTGATGGACGGACCGATCGGCGACCAGATCAAGGCCGCCTTCGAGCCCGCCGGCCTCGTGGCGCTCGCCTTCTACGACGCGGGCTCGCGCTCCTTCTACAACTCCAAGAAGCCGATCCGCACCGTCGCCGACATGGCCGGCCTGAAGTTCCGTGTCATCCAGTCCGACATCTTCGTCGACATGACGTCCGCGCTCGGCGCGAACGCGACGCCCATGCCCTACGGCGAGGTCTATTCCTCGATCGAGACCGGCGTCATCGACGGTGCCGAGAACAACTTTCCGAGCTACGACACCGCCCGTCACGTCGAGGTCGCGAAGTACTATTCGCTCGACCAGCACACGATCCTTCCCGAAGTCTTCGTGATGAACAAGGCGGCCTTCGATGGCCTGACGCCCGAGGACCAGGCCATTTTCCGCCAAGCCGCCAAGGACAGCGTCGGGCGCCAGCGCGAACTCTGGACGACCATGACCGAGAGCTCGCGCAAGAAGGCGCAAGAAGCGGGCGCGGAGATCAACGAGGTCGAGAAGCAGGGCTTCATCGATGCGATGAAGCCGGTCTACGACAAGCACGTGAAGGACGACGTCCTGCGCAAGCTCGTCGAGGACGTGCGCGCCACGCAGTAAGGCCGCAAGGCCAGGGTTCCGGCGCCGCGCGCCGGGACCCGTTTCCTGCACTTCAGTCACCGATCGCCTGAGCGCTCGTCCTCGAGCCGCGACGGCACATGGCTGCCCCGCCCGCAACGGATGGTCCGATGTCCGCACAGCCAAACCTTGGCGTTCCGATCCTCACCCGCTTCAATCTCGCCGCGCTGTATCTTGCGGGGTTCGGGCTGGTACTGATGACGGTGATCGTCGGCTGGCAGGTCTTCTGCCGCTACGTCCTCAACGATTCTCCGAGCTGGACCGAGCCCGGCGCGGTGATGCTGATGAGCTGGTTCATCTTTCTCGGCGCGGCGGTGGGCGTGCGCGAGAACAACCATCTCGGCTTCGACGTGCTGCTCTACGTCGTCCCTTCCGGGGCCAAGAAGTGGCTGCGGATGATCTCAGACATCGCGATCCTGATCTTCGGGATCGGCATGGTCTGGTACGGCTCCAGCCTCGTCTCGCTGACGGTCAACACGACGCTGCCCGCGCTGGGCATTTCAGGAGCCTGGGACTACTACCCGATCGTGGGCGGCGGCGCGCTCGTCTCCCTCTTCGCGCTGGAACGCATCATCCTGCGCCTGTCCGGTGCCCCGATCGACGCCACCCTCGACGACGTGGCCCCGTCCGAGATCGCGGTCGAACTCGACAATATCGCCGACGTGCGCCGCGACGCGGCCGACCTCCAGCGCAAGGGTTGAGCCGATGGAACTGACGATCCTTTTCGGCGTCTTCACGCTCCTCATGCTGATCGGCACGCCGATCGCCTTCTGCCTCGGCATCTCGAGCCTTGCCACCGTCGCCTACATGGGCCTGCCGCCGCTCGTGGTGTTCCAGCGGCTGAATTCGGGAATGAGCGTGTTCTCGATGCTCGCCATCCCCTTCTTCATCTATGCCGGCGACCTCATGGTGCGCGGCGGCATCGCCGGCCGCATCGTCGCCTTCGCCGCCAGCGTGATCGGCCACGTGCGCGGGGGCCTCGGCCAGGTGAACATCCTGACCTCGACCCTCTTCGGCGGCATCTCGGGCTCGGCGGTGGCCGAAGCGGCCGCGGTCGGCGGCATCATGATCCCGCAGATGAAGGCGCGCGGCTACGGGGCCGACTATGCCGTCAACGTCACCTCGATGGCGGCTCTGATCGCGCTCCTCCTGCCGCCGTCCCACAACATGATCATCTACTCGATCTCGGCGGGCGGCCGCATTTCCATTGCCGACCTCTTCACCGCCGGCATCATCCCGGGCCTGCTCCTGGCCCTGTCCCTGATGACGACGGCCTATATCGTCGCGCGCAAGCGCGGCTATCCGACGGAGCCGTTCGGGGGCTTCCTCGTCATCGGCCATCTCCTGGCCGCGGCGATCCCCGGCCTCCTCCTCATCGCCATCATCTTCGGCGGCGTGCGGTCGGGCATCTTCACGGCGACCGAAAGCTCCTGCATCGCGGTCCTCTACGCCCTCCTCGTCACCGTCTTCGTCTATCGCCAGCTCACTTGGGCCGACTTCGTCCACGCCACGATGGGCGCCGTGCGGACCACCGCCATGGTGCTCCTGATCATCGGCACGGCGGCGGCCTTCTCCTGGCTGATGGCGTTCCTGCGGGTGCCGGCCACCCTGGTCGACTGGATGCAGAGCCTGTCCGACAACCCGATCATGATCCTCCTCCTCCTCAACGTCCTGATGCTGCTGCTGGGCACCTTCATGGACATGGGGCCGACGATCATCATCACGACCCCGATCTTCCTGCCGATCGCCACCGCCTACGGGATCGATCCCGTGCATTTCGGGGTGATCATGATCCTCAACTACGGGATTGGCCTCAACACGCCGCCGGTCGGCGGGGTGCAGTTCGTGGCGTGCGCCGTCGGCAAGATATCGGTATGGGAGGCGATGCGCTCCGTCTGGCCGTTCTACGGGGCGGGCGTCGTGGTTCTCCTGCTCGTGACCTACATCCCCGCCCTGTCGCTCTGGCTGCCGGCCGTGTTTCGATAGGGGATTGCTGGGATGAGCGAAGTTTTCGGAACGGTGCGGGTCGAGCGCAGGGCGAAGCTGTCGGACAGCGTCGTCCAGGCCCTGCGCGCTCAGATCATCGCCGGCGACTTCTCGGTCGGCGAGAAGCTGCCGACCGAGACGCGCATGTCCGAGATCTTCGGCGTCAGCCGGACAGTGGTGCGAGAGGCGGTCGCGATCTTGTCGGCCGACGGGCTGGTGGAGGCCCGGCACGGAGCCGGCGTCTTCGTGCGGATGAACCCGCAGCACAAGATCGCCTCCATCGCCGCCGACGTCGGCGACCGCATCAGCCAGGCGATCAACGTCCTCGAAGTGCGCATGGGCCTCGAGATCGAAAGCGCGGGGCTGGCGGCCGAGCGCTCCAACGCCTCGCAGGTCGCCCGCATCCAGGAAGCCTTCTTCGAATTCGACCGGCTGATCCAGCGCGGCGAGCAGACCGGCAAGGCCGACTTCGCCTTTCACCGCGAGATCGCGGCCGCGACCAACAATCCGTTCTATCTCGACATTCTCGACGCGCTCGGCGACCGGACCATCCCTTGCGACCGGACGTCGCCCTGGTATTCGGTGGAAGTCCTTTCCCCCGAATATCTGATGGGCCTCCAGCGCGAGCACCTCGCCATTCTCCAGGCCATTTCGACGCGCGACCCGCAAGGCGCACGCGACGCCATGCGCCGCCACCTCTTCGCGGCCCAGCAACGCTACCGACGCCGCCTGACCTACCAGCAGGAATCCTACGCGGCCGCAGCCGCGGCCCACCTCGTTCCCGACACAGCATCAGGACCGTCATGACGATCGATCACGAGACCCGCTTCGCCGTTCACCCCGAAGCCGCCGCGGCCATGGGAACGGAGGAACTCCGCCACCACTTCCTGATCCAGGAGCTTTTCCAGCCCGGCCGCATCCGACTGACCTACACCCACTACGACCGCATGATCGTCGGGGGCGCCGTCCCCGGAGGCGAGCCGCTGGCGCTCGAGACGATCCGCCCGAACGGCACGGCACGCTTCCTGGAGCGGCGCGAACTCGTCGTCGTCCATGTCGGCGGCGGCGGGGCGGAAATCGGCGTTGGCGGCGAGACGCACCGGCTCAAGGCCCGCGACATGCTCTATGTCGGCCTGGGGCAGGAGGTCACGTTCCGCTCGGCCGACGCCGCGGATCCCGCCCGCCTCTATCTCCTCTCGGCGCCCGCCCACAAGGCGCTACCCACCCGGCACATCCCGCACGAGGCCGCAAAGCGTATCGACCTCGGTGCGCGCGAGACCTCCAACGAACGCTCGATCTTCCAGTACACGACGACGATCGAGACCTGCCAGATCGTCGTGGGCATGACCAAGCTCGCGGACGGGTCGGTCTGGAACACCATGCCGGCCCATGTGCACGACCGGCGCATGGAGGCCTATCTCTACTTCGACATCGCGGACACCGCCCGCGTCTTCCACCTCATGGGCGAGCCGAGCGAGACCCGCCATATCGTGATGGCCAACGAGGAGGCCGTGGTCTCGCCGCCTTGGTCGATCCATTCGGGCTGCGGAACGGCGGCCTATTCCTTCGTCTGGGCAATGGCCGGCGACAATGTCGACTACACCGACATGGACCCCGCGCCGCTGCAGGACCTGCGCTGATGAGCGGCGATCCGTTCAGCCTCGTCGGCAGGCGCGTCGCGGTGACCGGCGCCAACACCGGGATCGGCCAAGGGATCGCCCTTGCCGTTGCGCGCGCGGGCGGCGCGGTGGTCGGCATCGGCCGCTCGGCGATGGACGAGACCGCCGAACAGGTAGCGGAGGTCGGCGGCTCGTTCGCGAGCTGCGTCGTCGATCTGTCCGACGTGGCCTCCGGTGTCGCGGCCTTGGAAACCGTGATGGAGCAGGCACCGCTCGACGGGCTCGTCAACAATGCCGGCATCATCCGCCGCGCGGATTCGGTCGACTTCACCGAAGCCGACTGGGATTGCGTGATGGACGTGAATCTGAAGTCGGTGTTCTTCCTCTCGCAGGCCTTCGCGCGGCGGCGCCTCGCCGAGGGCCTGCCCGGGCAGGTCGTCAACATCGCCTCGCTCCTGTCGTTCCAGGGCGGCATCCGCGTGCCCTCCTATACGGCGGCCAAGCACGGCGTGGCGGGCATCACCAAGATCCTCGCCAACGAGTGGGCGTCGCGCGGCATCAACGTCAATGCCGTCGCGCCCGGCTACATCGAAACCAACAATACCGAGGCGCTTCGGGCCGATCCCGACCGTTCGCGCGCCATTCTGGAGCGCATTCCCGCCGGCCGCTGGGGCGCGCCGGACGACATCGGCGCTGCGGCGGTGTTCCTGCTGGCCGGAGCCTCCCGATACATCCATGGCGCCATCCTCCCGGTCGACGGCGGCTGGCTCGCGAGGTGACCGAGATGACCGAAGCCCAAACCTCCGACATCTTCGCGCGTGCCGGCGACGGCACCTGGGAGCCGACGCCGGACGGCAATCTGCGACGCATCGTCTGCTGGACGCCCGAACTGATGATGGTGGAGTTCCGCTTCGAGGCGGGCGGCGTCGGCTGGCTGCACGAGCACCCGCATGTCCAGTCGAGCTACGTCGCCGAAGGCGCCTTCGAGGTGACGATCGACGGTCGCACCGAGACGTTGCGGGCGGGCGACTGCTTCATCGTGCCGTCCGGCCTGCGGCATGGCGTGAAGGCCCTCGAAGCAGGGCGCCTCGTCGATACGTTCACGCCCTTTCGACAGGATTTCCTTCAGCCGCGGGACGGCTGAGGCACGCCGGGATGTCCGTCGCGGACGGAAGGCCGTGTCTGAAGCGCCCCTGAACCGCTGGGAGAATGCGGAGACCGTCGCGTCGATGGATCGGAGAAGGAACCCCATGCGGCGGCTTCCCGCGCGTTTCCGTTTCACGTGGAACAGGTCTGTGAAGGGAGGCAAGGGCGCGAGGTCTACGAGAACGCCTATGCCGGGCCTATGCCGGCGTCGGGCCGACCGGCGTCACGATCTCGATCAGGGACAGGGCGGCTTCCAGAAGGACTTGCGCCCCTGCGAGGACGAAGCGGGGCTCGACATGCTCCGCCTCGTTGTGGCTGATTCCCTCGCGGCAGGGGCAGAAGATCATCGCGGTCGGGGCGCACCGGGCGAGATGGAGCGCGTCGTGGAAGGCGCCCGATACGATGCGGCGCGAGGCGAGCCCTGCACGCCGCGCGCTGGCCTCCACCCGTTCGACCATGGCCACGGGAAAGGCGGTCGGCGGCATGTCGACGAGGCGTTGCATCGACCAGGTGCAGCCGGCCTGCGCCGAGGCCTCCTCGCAGACGCTCCGGATCCGCTGGGCCAGCGCATCCAGGACCGCGGCGTCGGGATGGCGCAAATCGACGGTGAAGCGCACGCGTTCGGGTATCGCGTTGACGGACCCGGGCCGCGTCTCGATCCGTCCGATCGTGAAGCGCGCATCGGGGTCCGCGGGCATGATGGTCCGGTAGAGGTCCGCCATGACCGCCGCGGCATCGACGTCGTCGGCACGGCCGGTCCGCCGATGCGGCGTGCTGTCGCCGGAAAGAACCGGTGCGAACGCTGCGGTGGACGCATCACCCGGATAGGGGACTCAATCAACGCCGACGCCTGGCTTCGATGCCTCGGCCGGTTCCCGCCTTGCTGAAGGCCGGCAGCGCGTGTGCCGGCGAAGGGCGAGGACGTGCCTCTCCGACAGCTACGGCAAAACGTCTCAGACAGGATCGACACGTTGCAGACGGGCCAGGCTGCGCCATGTCATTTGCCGCCTATAGAAGTCGCCTCGAACGCGATGGGGAGCGGTCGCGACGGATGGCGTCCGCCGCCTCCATACCGTTCGAGCGCGACGCCTGCTGACGGAGCGGACGCCACCATGGACCATCTGCCGAACGACAAGACCAACACCGAGAGCTATCCGATGAAGGGCAAGTGCCCGTTCGGCGGCGACCGGATCGGCGGTGCCCAGGGCAGCCGACCGACGCTTGAGAACTGGTATCCGCACCGCCTGCGCGTCGAGGTTCTTCACCAGAACGGACTGGCCGCCGATCCGCTTGGCCCCGACTTCGACTACGCGGCCGAGTTCGGCAGGATCGACTTGGCCGAGCTGAAGCGCGACATCAAGGCCTTCCTGACCACCTCGGTCGCATGGTGGCCCTCGGACTACGGCAACTACGGCCCCCAGATGATCCGCATGGCCTGGCACTCGGCCGGAACCTACCGCATCGCCGACGGGCGCGGGGGAGCGGGCACCGGGATGCAGCGCTTCGCTCCCATCTCCTCCTGGTGGGACAACGGCAACACCGACAAGTCGCGCCGCCTGCTCCAGCCGATCAAGCACAAGTACGGCAACGCCCTGTCCTGGGCCGACCTGATGGTGCTGACCGGCAACTGCGCGCTGGAGATCATGGGTCTCGACACCTACGGCTTCGCCGGCGGTCGTCTCGATGCGTGGGAGGCCGACGACGCGACCTATTGGGGACCGGAAGTCCTCGACATGGAGAAGGCCGAGGACTACGAGAAGATGACGGCGCGCGACAAGCGCTGGCGCGGCCGCAACGGCGATCCCGACTACGATCTCGAGAACCCTCTGGCCGCCTCGCACCAGGCGCTGATCTACGTGAACCCGGAAGGCTCCAACGGCGACGGCGATCCGATGGGCTCGGCGCGCGACATCCGCGTCACCTTCACGCGCATGGCGATGAACGACGAGGAGACCGTGGCGCTGATCGCGGGCGGCCATGCCTTCGGCAAGAGCCATGGCATGACGCCTTCGCGGGAGATCGGCCCCCCGCCGGAAATGGCGCCGATGGAGGCCATGGGGTTGGGCTGGCACAATCCGCGCGGAACGGGCCATGGCAAGGACACCATGACCAACGGCATCGAGGGCTCCTGGACTCCCGACCCGACGCGTTGGGACAACAGCTACCTCGAGAACCTGTTCAGGTACGAGTGGAAGCAGACGAAGAGCCCCGCCGGCTCGATCCAGTGGACGCCCGTCGATCCCGGCGCGCCCAAGACGCCGGACGCCCATGTCGAGGGGCAGATGAATCCCCTTATGATGATGACCACCGACATCGCGCTGAAGGTGGACCCCGAGTACCGCAAGGTCTGCGAGAAGTTCCTCGCCGACTTCGATGCCTTCACGCAGGCCTTCTCCAAGGCCTGGTACAAGCTGACCCATCGCGACATGGGCCCCAGGCACCGTTATCTGGGCCCGGAGGCGACGATCGAGGACGGGCTGCTCTGGCAGGACCCGCTGCCCGATCGCGACCACGATCTGATCGGCGACGCCGAGGTCGAGGAGCTGAAGCGGCGGATCGCGGACACCGGCCTTTCGGTCTCCGACCTCGCCTTCACCGCCTTCTCGGCCGCCTCCACCTATCGCGACAGCGACAAGCGCGGCGGTGCCAACGGCGGACGCCTGGCGCTGGAGCCGCAGCGGAGCTGGGCGGTCAACCGCCGAACCGGTCCCGTCGTGGAGGCGCTGCGCGGTGTCATGGCGAGGTTCAACGAGGGGCGGGGCGGCGGCAAGCGGGTGTCGCTCGCCGACCTCATCGTCCTCGGCGGATGCGTGGCGGTGGAGCGGGCGGCGCATGAGGCGGGCAGCGCGTTGCGCGTCCCCTTCACGCCCGGCCGCGTCGACACCACGCAGGAACTCACCGACATCGAGATGTTCAACTGGCTGAAGCCCGTGGTGGACGGCTTCCGCAACTACGTGGACGAGGGTTTCGGAACGATCGGCACGGGTGTCTCGCCCGAGGAGATGTTCCTCGACAAGGCCAACCTCATGAAGCTGACGGCTCCCGAATGGACGGTGCTGACCGCCGGGTTGCGTGCGCTCGGCGCCAATCACGACGGTTCGGACCAAGGCGTCTTCACCGATCGGGTGGGCGTTCTCTCGACCGACTTCCTGCGCAATCTCCTGAGCACCGACCTCGTTTGGCGCAAGCTCGACGACAGGGCCATGACGTTCGAACTGGTCGACCGAGAGACAGGGGAGCGTCGCTTCACGGCCTCGCGCAACGACCTCGTTTTCGGCTCCAACGCGCAGCTTCGCTCGATCGCCGACGTCTACGCGGGGGTGGATGGCGAAGCACGTTTCGTACGCGACTTCGTGCGCGTCTGGGACAAGGTCATGATGCTGGATCGCTACGACGTGAAAGGGCATCGACGCCACGCACCGATGGCGGCCTGAAGGCCCGTCGTGGACGGCCGGGTCTACGCCCGGCCGTTCGGACTTCACGCCTTCGCTCGCTGCCGCCTCATCCCCGCCGTTGCCCCTCCGGACATCCGCTTCTGTGCGACAGGCTCATTCGGCGGGGGCGGCGCTTCGGTCCTCGATGGCGCGGTTGGGCATGCGCGCAAAGAGGTTGGCGAGGAGCGCGCCGGAAATATTGTGCCAGACGCTGAAGATCGCGCTCGGGACGGCAGCCAGCGGCGAGAAATGGGCACTTGCCAGGGCCGCGCCCAGACCGCTGTTCTGCATGCCGACCTCCATGCTGATGGCCTTGCGTTGGGCCAGGGACAGACCGCAGGCCCAGGCCGCGAGGAAGCCCAGCGTGTATCCGATGCCGTTGTGCAGGATGACCACCGCGAAGATCAGGAGGCCGGAGGTCGCGATGGCCGCCTGATTGACGGCCACGACCGCCGCGACGATCAGGACGATGCCGGCGACGCTGACGAGCGGCAGCGCCGGTTCGGCGACGCGCACCAGCGAAGGGGCAAGCTTCTGCAGCGCGAAGCCGAGGGCCAGCGGCATCAGGATGACCTTCACGATGCTGACGAACATGCTCATGGCATCGACCGGCAGGAACTGGCTGGCGAAGAGCCAGACCAGGAACGGCGTCACCAGCGGGGCCAGGAGCGTCGTGACGCTGGTGCAGGCCACGCTGAGAGCGACGTCGCCCTTGCCCAGATAGGTCATCACGTTGCTCGACGTGCCCCCCGGACAGCAGCCGACCAGAATCACGCCCGCCGCGACCTCCGGCGTCATCGGGACGATGCGGGTCAGGGCAACCGCCACGAGCGGCATGATCAGGAACTGGCCGAGCACCCCGACACCGACGTCGAAGGGACGGCGGGCGACCTCGCGGAAGTCGTCGAGCGACAGGGTGAGCCCCATGCCGAACATGATGATTCCCAGCAACGTGACGATATAGGGCGCGACGGGGCTGAACGCGCCGGGCAGGAAGAAGCCGAGGGCGGCGAACACGATGACCCAGACCGCGAACGTCCTTCCCACGAACGCGGACACCGAACCCAGGAATGTCATAAGGAAACCTTTCTTTGCTGCCGGCCGGCAGTACCCGCCGGTACGCCCTCTGGCAAGTCCTCACCTCGACACGGGAAACCGAGCCGAGGTCTTCGGGCAGCAGAGCGGCCAGGATGCTTGAGGACCCTTGCGACCGGACTGGGAAAGCGATGCCGATCAGCCAAGACGAGTTCAGTCGCCATCACCCGTCGGGATCGGCTTCGTCAGACGACGCGTTGCCTCCGGCGGCGGATCGATCGCGAGGCATGGACCGTTTCGCCGGTAACCTTTCAGATGGGACGCTCCCGCATGACCGATGATCCCCGCACCAGCCAACCGACGCGCTTTCCCGGCGAACAGCCGCAGCCGCAGCCGGGCTTCGAGACCCGGATGCGCTTCAAGCCGGACCACGGCGAGGAAAGCTACGTCGGCAAGGGGCTGCTCGAAGGCAAAGTCGCCCTGATCACGGGCGGGGACTCCGGCATCGGCAAGGCGGTCGCCATCGCCTATGCCCGCGAAGGCGCCGACGTCGCGATCTCCTATCTCGCCGAGGAACAGACCGACGCCGAGGAAACGAGGGCCTTCGTGGAGAAGGCAGGCCGCCGCTGCCTTCTCCTGCCGGGCGACATCCGCGAGCGGGATGTTTGCGCGTCCCTCGTCGATCGGACGGTCGCCGAGTTCGGAGGGATCGACATCCTCGTCAACAACGCGGCGGCCCAGACCACCAACGAGGATCTCGCCGACATCGACGACGACGAGATGGAGGCCGCCTTCCAGGCCAACGTCTTCGCGATGATCCGCCTGTCCAAGGCGGCGGTGCCGCACATGAAACCGGGCGCGGCCATCGTGAACACGACGAGCGTGCAGGCGAAAGTCGCAACCGAAAGCATGATCGTCTACGCCGCCACCAAGGGGGCGATCTCCAGCCTCACGATCGGTCTCTCGAACCTCCTTGCCCCCAAGGGCATCCGCGTCAACGCGGTCGCGCCCGGCCCGGTCTGGACCCCGATACAGCCGATCGCCAAGGATTCGGAGACGCTGGAGACGCTTGGGCACAACACGCCGCTCGGCCGGGCCGGGCAGCCGGGCGAACTCGCCGCCGCTTACGTGCTGCTGGCCTCGCGGGAGGGCAGTTACATGTCCGGCGCGGTGATTCCGATCACCGGCGGCATGCCCATGTACTGACCATCGGCGCCGGTCCGCCCGGCCGCCAAAGGTTCGCTCCCGAACGGTTCCGCGGGCAGGCCGTCACGTATCGACGGCTCGCCGGCGACGTCCCCGTTGGCGCCGACGGCTTGGAGAGGCCCGCAGCGGGAAGCCCGAGGCCCCGCTTCCCGTGACCTCGAGGTTCCCGACCGGCCTGTCGTCACGGGCTCCGATCCTGTCCTGCCGCGCGGGAGCGCAGACCCCGGTCTCGCGTCGGGGTCTGCCAGCAGCACCGGGCGCCGATAGGGTCGCTTCGCTGGTCAGCCTCCTACCATTCGATCCCGATCTTGCCGAAATGGCTCGCGCCTTGTTCGTGCCGGAAGGCGTCCGAGAGGTCCTCCAGCGGAAACCGGCGATCGATGACCGGCCGGACGGCGTTCGCTTCCAGCGCGCGGACGAAATCCTGTTGCTGGCGCCGGCTCCCGACGATCAGCCCTTGCAGCCGCGCCTGCTTGCTCATGAAGGCGCCGGTCGGGACCTCTCCCGAGAATCCCGTGAGAACGCCGATCAGCGCGATGTGGCCGCCGATCCGTACGGCCTCGATGGACTGCGCGAGGGTTCCGGGTCCTCCGACCTCGACCACGTGATCGACGCCCTCGCCCCCGGTCCAGTCCCGAACGCGGCGGCCCCATTCCGGCTCGGCACGATAGTTGAGCGTGAACTCGGCTCCCAAGGCGCGGGCGCGCTCCAGCTTCTCGTCCGAGGACGAGGTGATGGCGACGCGCGCGCCGACCATCCGCGCGATCTGGAGCGCCCAGATGGAGACGCCGCCCGTACCCAGGAGGAGGACCGTATCGCCCGCCTTCAATCGGCCGTCGCCGACGAGGGCGCGCCAGGCCGTCAGTCCGGCGGTCGTGATGGCGGCGGCCTCCACCGCGTCGTAGCCTCGGGGAGCGCGAGTGAAGGCGGTGGCCGGGAGGATCGCGGTCTCGCAGGCGAAACCGTCGATGCCGTCGCCGGGCGTGCGGCTGAAATCGCCCTTGGTCGGCAAGCCGTCCTGCCAATCCGGAAAGAAGCAGGAGACGACCATGTCCCCCGGCGCGAATTCGCCGACGCCCTCGCCGACGCTTTCCACGATGCCCGCGCCGTCCGCCAGGAGGACGCGTCCGTCTGCGGTCTTCATCTGCCCCGTGGCGACGGCGAGGTCGTGGTAGTTCAGCGAAGCGCCGTGCAGGGCAACGCGGATCTCGCCGGGGCCGGGCTGACCAGGATCGGGGCGGTCCTCGATCACGATACGGTCCAGTCCGCCCGGTGCGCGCAATGCCATCGTCTTCATCGTCGTGTCTCCATGCTCGTCCGCGCAGTGCCGCGAGAACTCGCGATGGAGATAGGGCGGCTGCGCATCGGGCGTCGCCGGCGAGCCGTCGCCGTTTCGCAGCCCGTCATCGAAGCCGGGCAAGGCGTGGCCGCCGGCGCCTCCATGCCCTGGATCTTGCGCCCGTCGGCCGTCCCGGTTTCAGGGAACGCTGAGGGCGACGCTCCGGCAGGGATGACGCAGGAGGGTCTGCAACTCGTCATCGAGACGAAGAAGCGACAGCGACACGCCAGCCATGTCGAGCGAGGTGTAGTAGGGACCCACGAGCGTTTCGACGATCCGCACCTGACGAGCGCGGAGGCGCTGGCTGACCCGGCGCTGGACGATGTAGAGTTCCATTGCCGGCGTGCCGCCAAGCGAGTTGACGAGGACGGCGACCCGGTCCCCCTCGGACAGGTGCATCTCGGCGAACAGGCGGTCGAGGATGATGTCCACCACCGTGTCCGCGCTGGCGAGCGTCTCGCGAGAGATCCCGGGTTCGCCATGGACGCCGACGCCGATCTCCATGTCGTCCTGTCCCAGCACGAAGCTCGGCCGGCGCGTTTCCGGCATCGAGCTGGGTTCGAGCGCGATGCCCATGCTGAACGTCTGGGAGCAGGCGCGCCGCGTAATGGCCTCGCACGCTTCCAGCGACATCATGCGGTCGGCCGCGGCGCCGGCGATCTTGAAGGCGAAGACGTTGCCGGCGACGCCGCGCCGGGACCCGATCGCATCCGCCGGCGCCGAGGCGACGTCGTCGACCGTCACGACGGAGCGAACGGGGATGCCGGCGGCCATCGCCTCGTCAGCGGCCATGTCGAAGTTCATCACGTCGCCCGAGAAGTTGCCGTAGACGAAAAGAACGCCGGCGCCGCCGTCGGCCGCACGGGCGGCGGCCAGGATCGGGGCGGGCGGCGGTGCCGAGAAGATGTTCCCGACCGCCGTCGCGTCGGCCAGTCCGGGCCCCACATAGCCCCAGAAGGCCGGCTCGTGTCCCGCGCCTCCGCCGATCACGACGCCCACCTTCCCCGGTCGCGGGCCTCTTACCGCCCGCACGGATCGGGAAAAGCCCGGAACGAAGCCGATCAGATGCCCGTGGGCGGCGACGGCGCCTTCCAGGGCCTCGTCCACCGCGGCGCGCGGATCGTTCAACATCTTCTTGACGTGCGTCCGCTGGCCGGAGGCGGGAGGGGAGGGCGGTTCCGCCGCGCGCCGCGGACGCTCCCTCCAGCCGTCCGCCGTGAGGATGCCCCAGCCGGTCACGGCATCGGTGACGAGGATGCTCGCGAAGCCCCCGCGCAGCGCTCCCAGAACCGCCGCGACCTTGTCGGAGCCTCCGGCCACCGCGATGCGCTGGGGAACGGTGCGCAGCGCCGCCAGATCGATGCCCACCGTCCGGCCGTCCAGCGGCCCCGGCACGGGTTCGCCATCGGCCGACAGGAACCGACCGGCGATGCTGCCGACGGCATGGCGGTAGTGGTCGTGGAGCGCGGCATCGTCCAGGAAGCCGCTCGTATGGATCGTGCTCTCGGGACGCAGCGAGGAGATGCCGAAGAGGATACGGTTCGCCTCGCCGAGCACCGCCATCTGCTCGGTGAGCACGGCCTCGGCGACCAGCATGTCGCGCATGGCGGCGCTCGACACGATGGCCGGCGCGGCGAGCGGGATGCAGCGGGCGCCCAGTGCCTCGGCGAGGCGCTGCGCGCAGGCTTCCGGCGTCCAGGGAATCTTCGCCGTGGTGCTGCCGGTGGCCTGCACCACGCGGACATCGCTGAGGCCGGGCAGGCGGAGCGCCTCGGCCAGCGCGAGAATGGTGCGCCCCCACGTCACCGCGAGCGTGTCGCCCGATCGGGCAACCTGCGCCAGCGCCTTGGCTCCGGCCGAGCCGAGGCGGGCCGCCAGCGAGCGTTCGCCGCCCTGCGTCGGGACCACAAGGCAATCCTCGAGCCCGAAGCGTTCGCGCAAGGCGTCCGCAACGCTCAGCGCGCGGAACTGCTGCGGCTCGATCTCGATCGTCACGAGACCCCGCGCGCGCGCTTCCGCGAGATAGGCGTTCACCGAGGCCCGGGAGATGCCCATCTCGCCCGCGATGTCGCCTTGGGTCATGCCTTCTTCGTGGTAGAGCCACGCGGCCCAGAGCAGGGCGTCGTCGCCGAAGCGCAGCGGGATGGGCCCCTCGCCCGCGGATCGAGCCATCAGCGCTCGCCCGCCCTGCGTGCGAGCAGCGCCTCGTAGCCTTCGCGCATCGCTTCCACGACGATGGCGGCCGAGGCCGCGCCCGGATCCACGAAGCCGAGACTTCGCGCGCCGAGGCGCGCGGCGCGGCCCTTCGCGGCGATCATGGCGCGCGTCGTCTCGCGGCCCTGGGCCGCTGCGAGCGATGCGGCCCGCAGGGCGTCCCGAGGCGAGGCGCCGGCCTCCGTCGCCGCCACTGCCGCGCGCATGGCGGGCTCGAACGCATCCAGCATGGTCTTGTCGCCGAGCGCCGCCTTGCCTCGACGGGCGATGCCCTCCGTCATTCCGGCAAGGATCGCGATCAGGTCGGCGTCCTCCAGCGCGTGACGGCCGGCCATTCGACGTCCCGCTTCCTCGAAGGCGCCGGCGTAGAGAGGGCCGGCGGTCGCACCGACCGCGTTGAGAAACGTCCGGGCTGCGATGCCCAGAATCTCCTGCACGCCCGATCCCTTCGAGGCGGCGTCCTGCGTGTCGCGTACCACGGACGCAAAGCCCTGGGACATGGTCCTGCCATGGTCGGCGTCGCCGATCGCTCCGTCGAGTTCTCCAAGCATCTCGCGCGCCTCGTCGATCCGGGACGACACGGTGCGGAGGATTTCGACGAACTGATCCGGTGCGATGGTGCTCATGATTCGCATTGTCGGAGTGCGCTTCGGTTTCGGCAAGCGGAACGGCCAGACGGCGAGGCATCCAAGCATCGAATTCCGATGGCCTGTTGACAAATGTCGGAATCAAATTGAATATTGTCAGAATTCACCGCCGAAGCTGCGGTGGGCAGGGGTTCGGGAGGACCTCGGGAGGAGGCTTGATGACGATCCCGCTTCTGGAGGTGGAAGGGCTGCGCAAGTCCTTCGGCGGCGTCGCCGCGCTGCGCGACGGCCGCTTCACGCTCGAGGCCGGCTCGGTTCACGCTCTGTGCGGCGGCAACGGCGCCGGCAAGTCCACCTTCCTGACCATCGTCATGGGCATCCAGAAGCGCGACGGCGGCACGATCCGCCGCAACGGCCAGCCGGTCGAGTTTTCCAGCCCTGCCGATGCCCTGAAGGCCGGCATCGCCATCATCGAGCAGGAACTGAGCCCGGTTCCGCACATGAGCGTGGCGGAGAACATCTATCTCGGCCGCGAGCCCGCCGGCCGCTTCGGCGGCATCGATTTCCGCACCATGAACGCACGCGCGCAGGCGCTCCTCGACGAGCTCGGCTTCGCGATCGACGCGCGCCAGGCGATGGCCAGGCTCTCGGTCGCCCAGATGCAGCTCGTCGAGATCGCCAAGGCCCTCAGCCACGACGCCGAAGTCATCTTCATGGACGAGCCCACGTCGGCCATCGGCGAACGCGAGGCGCAGCACCTCTTCGCCGCGATCGAACGCCTGAAGCGCCAAGGCCGCGGCATCGTCTACGTTTCGCACCGCCTGTCCGAGATCTTCCAGATCGCCGACAGCTACACGGTGTTCCGCGACGGCGCCTACGTGTCGAGCGGCCGCCTCGCCGAGATCGACCGGCCGGGGCTCATCGGCATGATCGTCGGGCGCGAGCTCGGCGAGGAATACATCAAGACCAACATGCCCTCCGAGACCGTCGGCCTGTCGGTCGAAGGGCTGAAGAGCCCCGGCAGGATCGAGGACATCTCCTTCGACGTGCGCAAGGGCGAGATCTTCGGCATCTACGGCCTGATGGGCTCGGGGCGCACGGAAATCTTCGAGGCCCTGTTCGGGCTCGACCCGAAGGCGAAAGGGCGCGTGGCGATCGACGGCGCGCCCGTCGAGGTCCGCAAGCCGGCGGATGCCATGGCGGAAGGGATCGCCCTCGTCACCGAGGACCGCAAGCAGACCGGCCTCAACCTCCACGATTCGGTGCGCGGAAACATCGCGCTGGCCAGCCTGCCCGAGATGAGTCCCGCCTTCGCCATGCGCTCGCGCGAGGAAGCCTCGGCGGCGCGGGAGATGATCGACCGCTTCCGCATCAAGGCGGCGCGCGACACGATGCCGGTGTCCGGCCTGTCGGGCGGCAACCAGCAGAAGGTGGTGCTGGGGAAGTGGTTCCTGAGGAAGCCCCGGGTCCTGCTTCTCGACGAGCCGACGCGCGGCGTCGATGTCGGCGCCAAGCGCGAGATCTATCGCATCATCTGCGAGTTCGCAGCCGCCGGCGGCACCGTGGCGATGATCTCCTCCGAGATCGACGAGGTGCTGGGCCTGTCCGACCGCGTGATGGTCATGCGGGGCGGGCGCCCGGCCGGCATCCTCGCGCGGGGCGAGGCGAGCGCCCAGTCGCTCGTCCACCTGTCGACCTGAACCCGTCCGCTTGAGCCAGCGCTCGCGCCGTCCATCTGGGAGAGACCGCCCGTGACCGACATCAACGCCAAAGCCGCCGATCCCGGCGCCAATGCCGAGCGCCGGCGGCTCCTGATCCAGGAATACGGCATCTTCATCGCCTTCCTCATCCTGGTCGGCGTCCTGGCCCTTTCCAGTCCCTACTTCCTCACCGCCGGCAACATCTCCAACGTCCTCCTGCAGACGTCGATCAACGGCATCCTCGCCATCGGCATGACCTTCGTCATCCTGACGCGCGGCATCGACCTGTCGGTCGGCTCGGTGGTGGCGCTGGCCGGCATCGTCAGCGCCAGTTTCGTGACGACGACGGCCAATGCCAGCGTCGCGGGCGGCCCGTATCCGATGGTGCTGGCCCTGGCGATCGGCATCGGCGTCGGCGTCCTCTCCGGCGCCATCGTCGGCTTCATCGTCTCGCGCTTCAACGTGCCCGCCTTCGTCGCGACCCTCGGCATGCTGTCGGCCGCTCGCGGCATGACGCTGATCTACGGCGGCGGGCGTCCCGTCCCGGGCCTCATCCCGGAGTTCCGCTGGATCGGCACGGGCAACGTCTTCGGCATTCCGATGCCCGTCGTGATCCTTGGTCTCGTCTTCGCCGTCTCCTGGTGGCTGCTCTCCTCGACGCGCTTCGGCCGCTACATCTACGCCGTCGGCGGCAACCCGCATGCCGCCAAGACCTCCGGCATCAACGTCGCGCGCATCCGCTTCCTGGTCTACGTCATCTCGGGCGGGCTGGCGGGGCTGGCCGGCATGATCCTGTCGGCCCGCACCGGCTCGGCCCTGCCCCAGGCGGGCGTCGCCTACGAGCTCGACGCCATCGCGGCGGTGGTGATCGGCGGCACGTCCCTGTCGGGCGGCGTCGGGCGCGTCACCGGCACCCTGATCGGCGCGCTCATCATCGGCGTGATGAACAACGGTCTCGATCTCATGGGCATCCAGTCCTACTACCAGCAGATCCTGAAAGGCGCCCTGATCGTGGGCGCGGTGATGCTGGACCAGAAGCGCAGCCACGCCGGCTGACCGCTCGACCATTCCGCCCGGCGAGAACCGCCGGGCCGAACGGAGCGCCGCCATTCAGGCGCGCTCGACCACCAGTTCCACTCGGGAGGAGACCACCATGAAGACCCTATTGCTCGCCCTCGGCCTGGCCACCGCGCTCACCGGCCCGGTGCTCGCGCAGGAGAAGCTGAAGATCGGCGCGACCGTCTACGGCCTCAACGCCGAGTTCATGCAGATCTGGACCGCCGCCCTTCAGAAGCACCCGGCCGTCCAGAACGGCGAGGTCGAGGTGACCGTGTTCGACGGTCGCTACGACGCGCTGGTCCAGCAGGAACAGTTCAACACGATGATCACGCAGCAGTACGACGCGATCATCTTCGTGCCCATGGACATCGAGGCGGGCGCCGCCCCGGTGCAGGCCGCCGTGGATGCCGGCATCCCCGTCGTCGGCTCCAACGCCCGCGTCAACTCCGACCTCCTCACCTCCTATGTCGGCTCCAACGACGTCGAGGCGGGCGAGCTCGAGGCCAAGGCCGTGCTCGACAAGATGGGCTGCAAGGGCAACGTCGTGATCATCGAGGGCCCGATCGGCCAGAGCGGCCAGATCCAGCGTCTCGAGGGCAACGAGAAGGCGCTCGCCGCCTGCCCCGACGTGAAGGTGCTGCAGCAGCAGACCGCCAACTGGTCGCGCGCCGAGGCCCAGACCCTGATGGAGAACTGGCTGACCTCCAACCCCGGCCAGATCCAGGGCGTCATCGGCCAGAACGACGAGATGGCGCTCGGCGCGATCGAGGCGATCAAGGCCGCCGGCCTCGACGTCAACGACTTCGCCATCGCCGGCATCGACGGCGTGACCGACGCGATCAACGCGGTGAAGGCCGGCGAGATGGCCTCGATCCTGCAGGATGCCAACGCGCAGGCGCAAGGCGCGCTCGACGTCGCCATCAAGGCGGTGAAGGCGGACTACGAGCCGCAGTCGGCGATCTGGAACCAGTATCCGTCGATGAAGTGGGAAGATGGCAAGGCCAAGACCTATCTCGTGCCCTGGACCCCGGTGACGACCGAGAACGCGGACGAACTCCTGAAGTCGCGCCAGTAGGCGTTTGAACCGCGGCGGCCGGACCGACCGGCCGCCACCTCCCCTTATCCCCTGTCCGGAGCCGATCCCTTGAGCGACGCCCCTTCCATCGACCTCGACTTCTCGTTGGCGACCAAGGTCGCGCTCGTCACGGGCGGCGGCTCCGGGATCGGGCAGGCCATCGCCCGCGCTCTCGCCAAGAAGGGCGCGCGCGTCGCGCTCCTCGACAACAATCTGCAGGCGGCGGAAGCGACGGCCGCCGAGCTTGCCGACGCGCGCGCCTTCCGTTGCGACGTCGCCGACCCCGCCTCCGTCGCGGAAGCCGTCGGCGCCGCCGAGGCGGCCTTCGGTGGAATCGACATCGTGGTGAACAGCGCGGGCATCGTGGCGCTTGCCCCGGCCGAGACCCTTTCGCTCGATCAGTGGGACCGCACCATCGACATCAATCTCAAGGGTACCTTCCTGGTCAGCCAGGCCGCCGGCAAGCGCATGATCGCGAAAGGCCGGGGCGGCCGCATCGTCAACCTCGCCTCGCAGGCCGGAACGGTCGCGATCGAGGAGCACATCGCCTACTGCGCCTCGAAGTTCGGCGTGATCGGCCTCACCAAGACGCTCGCTGCAGAATGGGGCCGCCACGGCATCACGGCCAACACGATCTCTCCGACGGTCGTCCTCACCGAGCTCGGCAAGGCCGCCTGGGCCGGAGAGAAGGGCGAGGCCGCCAAGCGGCGCATCCCGACCGGCCGTTTCGCCTACCCGGACGAGATCGCGGCCGCCGCCGTCTTCCTCGCCTCCGATGCGGCGGCCATGGTGAACGGCGCCGACCTCGTGGTCGACGGCGGCTACACCATTCTCTGACGCGCCCCTTTCCAGTTTCTCCTTTTCAGGACGGACCACCCCATGCAGCGTTTCATCAACGATCCCGACAATGTGGTGGACGACACCGTCCGCGGCTTCGTGAAGGCCCATCGCGACCTCGTGCGCCTGTCGGAGACGAACCGGCGCGTGGTGGTCTCGACGGCGGCCCCGCGCCAGGGGCGCGTCGGCGTCGTCACCGGCGGCGGCTCGGGCCACGAGCCCGCCTTCATCGGCTACACCGGTAAGGGGCTCGTCGATGCGGTGGCCGTCGGCGAGCTCTTCTCCTCGCCGACCGCAAAGAGCTTCCACGACGCGATCAAGGAAGCGAGCGGCGGCGCGGGCGTCGTCTGCCTCTACGGCAACTATGCCGGCGACAACATGAACGTGAAGATGGCGCAGAAACTCAGCCAGAAGGACGGCATCGAGGTCGCCGTCGTGGTGGCCAACGACGACGTCTGCTCGGCCCCGCCGGAGGAGCGCGAGAAGCGCCGGGGCGTGGCGGGCGAGATCTTCATGTGGAAGATCGGCGGCGCCAAGGCGAACGAGGGCGCAAGCCTCGAGGAAGTGCGCGCGACCGCCCAGAAGGCGATCGACAACTGCCGCTCCATCGGCGTCGGCCTCGGCCCCTGCACGCTGCCGGCCGTCGGCCACCCGAACTTCCAGATCGAGGCGGGCACGATGGAGGTCGGCATCGGCCATCACGGCGAGCCGGGCATCCGCGTCGAGCCTCTGAAGACGGCCGCCGAAGTCGCGCGGGACATGGCCAGGATCGTGCTCGACGACCATGCGCTGCCTTCCGGCACCGAGGTGGCCGTCCTCGTTTCGGGACTCGGCGCGACGCCGCTGAACGAACTCTACATCCTGAACGACACGATCGAGGCGGAGATCGTCGGTCGCGGCCTGTCGATCCATCGCACCTATGTCGGCAACTACTTCACCTCGCTGGAGATGGTGGGCGCGACCTTGACGGTGCTGGCGCTCGACGACGAGCTGAAGCGCCTCCTCGACGCCGAGGCGCATGCGCCCGGCTTCCATCAGGCCTGAGGGAGATCCGTCCGATGCAGACTTTTCCCAATGCCGGCGGCGGCGCCATCGTCGAGGCGATGGCGGCCCGCATCGTCGAGAACCGCGCCTATCTCTCCGAGATCGACGGCAAGATCGGCGACGGTGACCACGGCGTGAACATGGCTAAGGGCTTCGGCTTGGCGGCCGAGCGGCTGGCCGGGCGCGACACGACGCTGGCAGAGGCGTTGGCGCTTCTCGGCGACGTCCTGATGGGCGAGATCGGCGGCTCGATGGGGCCGCTCTACGGCATGATGTTCACCGAGTTCGCCGAAGCCATCGAGGGCGTGGAGCGGATCGACGCCGCCCTGTTCTCGACCATGCTCCACAAGGGACTGGAGGGTGTCCAGTCGATCGGCTCGGCCAAGGTCGGCGACAAGACGCTGCTCGACACGTTCGTCCCGGCGGTGGAGGCCTTCGACGCGGCGACCGGTGGAGGGCGTTCGTTCGCCGAGGCGCTCGACGCCCTTGTGGAAGCGGCCGACAAGGGGCGCGATTCGACGATCGACCTCGTGGCCAGGATCGGCCGGGCCAGCCGGCTCGGCGAGCGTTCGCGCGGCGTCCTCGATGCCGGTGCGACGTCCTGCGCCCTGATCCTCGGATCGCTGGCGGAAGGGGCCGCGCGCCGTCTTTCCTGATGGCTGGCGGCTTTTCGCCGACCCGGGACCATCCGACCCGGCCGTTTGCAGAAACATCGGCGTCCGGATGCTTGGAGGATCCCCTATCGAGACGTCGGGGCCGCGGGCGACCGTGGCCCCGCGAAAGGCATGGCGGAGCGGCTATCGTTCGTGACGGGCGAGGGCGCGTGGATCCCGGCCGGTGCCGGCGAAGAACCTGAACCATCCGTACACTGTCTTCCTTCATCCGATGATGAGGGACGCCGGCATAGGCTCGAGCCATGTCGCTGATTCTTTCTCGCCTCGCCTACGACCATTCGCTCGGCTTCGTCGTCACCTCCATCGTCATCTGCCTGGTGGCCGGCTGGCTCGTGGCTCGGCTGATGCGCAACGTCCACGATGCGAAGCCCGGCGCCCGATGGCGCTGGATGGCGGGGGTCTCGGTCGTGGCGGGCCTTGGCGTCTGGACCACCCATTTCATCGCCATGCTCGGCTACCGGTCCGATCTGATGCTGGGCTACGGGAGCGGAACCACGGCGCTGTCGGCGCTGGTGGCGGTCCTTTTGGTCGGGGGGCCGCTAGCCCTGGTGCGGCTTCTGTCGTCGTGGCATTGGCGCGCGGGGCTCGGCGCGGTTGCGGGCATGGGCATCGGAGCCATGCACTATGCCGGCATGGCGGCCATCGAAGGATGTCTGCAGACCTATTCTCCGTTGGCGAGTGCGGTCGCAACCGGGGTCGGCGGCGGCTGTCTGGCTCTCGCCTGCGGTCTGCCGTCGCGTCTGGCGGGTACGCGCGCGGTCTGCGCCCTGTTTACGGTGGCGGTCGGGGGCACCCACTTCATTGCGATCGCCGGGACAAGTCTGGAGCCGGTCGGCCTGCCCGGCGGACTGGGGGGCGGGCATCTCGCGCTCAGTGTCTTCACCGCCGCCGGCGCGGCCATCCTGTTCCTGGGGGCCTTCCTGACGATCCTGACGGCCCAGCGGTTCGATGCCCAGGAGCGGGCGCATTCCACGGTGCTCAAGACCGCGCTCGACAACATGTCGAACGGACTGCTCTATCTCGACGAGGGCGATCGGGTCCGGCTCTACAACCGCCGCTATCTGGAGATCTACGGGTTCGAGGACGGCACCGACCTCATCGGAATGACGGCCGACGAGATCGTCGATCTCGTGGGAGACCGGCACGGCTGGGATCCGGAGCGCCGCGTCATGGCGCGGGCGCGTCTCGATAGCTGGCACGCTGTCGACCGATACACGTCGATCGACTACCCGCTGGACGACGGCCGCATCATGCAGGTGGAGATCCGCCCCGTCGCCGAAGGCGGCACCGTCATCACGTTCGACGACGTCACGGGTGATCGGATCGCCCAGCGCCGGATCGCCGAACTCGCCTTCTGCGATCCCCTGACGAAGCTCGCCAACCGGCGGGCGCTGAACGAGCGGATGGAGCGCGACTTCTTTCCCAAACAGCGGTTCAAGCTGCTCCTCCTCGATCTCGACCGCTTCAAGCCCGTCAACGATACCTACGGCCACGCCGTGGGAGACCGGCTGCTCGTCCAGGTCGCCGAACGCCTGACCCGGATCGCGGGCGCCGACGGCTTCGTCGCACGTCTGGGCGGAGACGAGATGGCGCTTCTCGTCTACGACGATCACGACGCGGCCATGGCGATTGCGACGCAAGTGATCGCGGCGATCGCGGCTCCGTTTCAGATCAACGGGATCGCGTTGTCGATCGGTTGCAGCATCGGCCTCTGCTGCACGGACGACGCGCGCGACGCGGTGGAACTCCTGCAGTTCGCCGACATCGCCCTCTACGAGTCGAAGCGGCAGGGGCGAGGCCGAGCCAGCTGCTATACGCCCGGCATGCTGGAGGCGGTGTCGGAGCGGGTGCAGCTCGAAGCCGACATGCGCACGGCCATCGAACGGGGCGAAATGCATCTGGCCTACCAGCCCGTGGTGGCCTTTTCCGACGACCGCATCATCGGGTACGAGGCGTTGATCCGCTGGGATCATCCCAAGCTCGGTCCCGTCGCGCCGTCCCGGTTCATTCCCTTGGCCGAGGAGACCGGACAGATCGTGGCGATCGGCGCATGGGTCCTGCAGGAGGCCTGCCGCCAGATCGCCGAACTGGACGCCGATGTCTATGTTGCGGTGAACGTCTCGCCGGTCCAGTTTCGGTCGCCGCTTCTCCTGTCGCATCTGACCCAGGCGCTGGCCCGGAGCGGACTGCCCGCCAGGCGGCTGGAAATCGAACTGACCGAGACGGCGATTGTCGAGGACGGCGCTCAGATGGCGGAAATGCTGTCGGCCGTGCGCCGCCTCGGGGTGACGGTCGCCATGGACGACTTCGGCACAGGCTACTCCTCCTTCGCCCATCTGCGCGATTTTCCCCTCGACCGCATCAAGGTGGACCGCTCCTTCGTCGCCAAGGCCGCGACCGACCGGCACGCCATGGCGGTTCTGGACGGGATCACCCATATCGCGCGGACGCTCGGCGTGACGACCTTGGCCGAGGGTGTCGAGACGCCCGAGCAACTCCGGCTCCTGCGTGAGATCGGGTGCGACGCTGTTCAGGGATACCTGATCGGCAGGCCCGAGCGGCTTTCGCAGGCGCAGCCGTCGATTTCCGGTTCGGGGCTTCTATCCCGAGGCCGGAACGGGACGGCGGCTGACCGCGTGGCGGGCGGGGAGAAGGTGGTTGCGCGTGCGTCCTGACATGCGGCGACCCGGTTCCAGCGCTTCGAACGCCCGAACATGATCGCGATGCGGCCGCGTCCGATGCGGCGACGCTCGTCGTGACGGACGGGCGGATTGCGGGACGATCGCTTGAAGCCGCACGCCCTGGTGCCATTAGCCCGCAACGAATCCCGCAACCGGTCGCCGAGCGTCATCGCGCTTTGAGCGGTCCATCCCACGAGGCCGCGCTCCGATGCGGTGGCTGACCGGCCCCGGAGGGGACGGGCCGCGTGCCGCAAATCGATGGGTGCCGGCCTGTCGGTTCCAGCCCTCGCGCGCTCACTCTTCCGAAGGGCCGCCGGGACGTCTTCGTCCGGATCCGAGGTGAGGGAGGCGATCGTTGCGCTGGTGGAATCCCGTGATCCGAGAAGCAGATCGCCTTGCGGCGGCCGAACGGGACGGTCCGGATCCCGTTGCGACCATCGAGCTTCGTAAAATCGTCTCGCGCATCCGAGTACGAATACTCTTCGTCAACTTTCGGTCGCTTCGGGGAATGGTATGCGCCTACCGTACCGATGGAGGGCGCACGGGCTCGCAGGACGAAGGCGGCTCAGGTCTTTCGGCTTGACACAAAAGCGCGGAGAGGAAGACTGAGCAGCGCGCGCGACCCTTGCGCAGGACCGATGTCGCAGAGGCCGGTTCCTGCGTCAGCCAATCTGGCCGTACCGGCGCTTCCACGCCCGTTCAGTGGTTGGATGAAGGAAACCCTATGCCTTTGGACACGGCCACCCTGACGACCGATGTGCTTGTGGTTGGCTCCGGAGCGGCTGGTCTGTCCGCCGCTCTCTCTGCCGCCTCCGGGGGTGCGAGTGTCGTGCTGGCGGACCGGAGCCTGATCGGGCGCAGCGGCGCCACCATCATGGCACAGATGACCGTCGCGGCCGCCCTCGGCGAGGAGGAGCCCGATCATTGGGAGCATCATCTCGCCGACACGCTGGCAGCGGGACGCGGCCTGTGCGACGCCGACCTTGCGCGTCTCGTCTGCGAGCAGGGCCCGGACGAAATCCGGCGCCTGGACGGGTGGCGCGTCGGCTGGGCCCGGCGGCCCGACGGCACCATTCGGCAGGCGCAGGCGCCAGGGCACGACCGCCCCCGCTGCGTCTACGTGGATTTTCTCTCGACGGGGCCAGCCGTTGCCAAGACCCTACGGGCGCAGGTGATCCGCCAAGCCGGGGTGACGCGGATCGGCGACCTCTGCATCGTCGACCTCGCGCTGCATGACGGGGCGGTGGTGGGGGCGGTTGGCTTTTCGCTCGCCGACGGACGTCCGGTCGTGATCGAGGCGGCGGCGGTGGTGCTCGCCACGGGCGGGTTGACCCGGCTCTACCAGCGCAATTCCGCCTCCGCCAACATGGGCGGAGACGGCCATGCCCTCGCGCTGCGGGCCGGTGCCGAACTGATGGACATGGAATTCGTCCAGTTCTTTCCGATCGGGCACCTGGCACCCCGGCTTGTCGGCATGGACCCGATCATGTGGGATCCCTTCCGCTACAAGCTCGGCGGGCGGCTGCTGAACGCGGAAGGCCGCGAGTTCATGCGCGACTACGGCCACGAAGAGCAGGGGCGCTACAACGCGCCGCGCGACCAGGCGACCCATGCGATCCTGAGCGAGGTCAAGGCGGGGCGGGGCTCTCCGTCGGGCGGTGCCTTCCTGTCGTTCCGGCATGTCGGTGCCGACGCTCTCCGCGCCGCCTTCGGCCCGGTCATCGATCGGCTCGCCGACAACGGGATCGACCTCACGACCACGTCGGTCGAGGTCGCCCCGATCGCTCATTACCACATGGGCGGGGTCCGGGTGGATTCCGATCTGGAGACGCGTGTGCCGAACCTTTTCGCGGCGGGCGAGATCGTGGCCGGAGCCAACGGTGCCAACCGACTCTCCGGCAACGCCATCACGGAGGCTTTGGTCTTCGGTCGCCGGGCCGGCGAAGCGGCGGCGCGGCGAGCCGCGACCGCTGCCGCACGGCCGTCGATCGGGCGCGTCGAGGCCCTGGCGCTGATCAATGCTACGTCGGGGCGCGAGGACAAGGCCACCGGCGCGATCGCCGCCCTCCAGACCGTCATGACGACGTATGTCGGTCCGTTCCGCACCGGCGCAGGCCTTGCGCGGGCGCTGGAGGCGATCGGCAACCTCAAGGATGCGCTCGGCGACGGACCGCCCGGCGAGCCAGGGCCCTATGCCCAGGCCCGGCTGGACTGGTTCGATCTGCGCGCGATGCTGCTCGCCGCCGAGGCCGTCGCCCGCGCGGCCCTCGCCCGTTGCGAGAGCCGAGGCGCGCACCAGCGCGACGACCATCCGCAGACGGATGACGATTGGGCGCTGCATCAGACGATCGCGTTCTCGGGCGACGACAAATCGCTCGACGCCTTGATTCTCGGTCGCGCACGCGTTGTGGGCGCCCAAGCCGCACCGGAACCCGTTCAATGAGCGCCACCGCATACCTTGTCGTCCATCGCGGGCAGGGAGCGGACGCTTCCTCCAGCCGCTATGCGGTGCCCTATACGCCCGGCCAGTCGGTTCTCGACGGGCTGCGGTTCGTACGCCAAGTGCTCGACCCGACGCTGAGCGTCCGGCACTCCTGCATCAGCGCCAACACCTGCAAGGAGTGCATGATCGTCGTTGACGGCAAGGTCACCTATGCCTGCACGGCACGGCTCGAGCCGCGCGAGATGGTGCTGCAGCCCCTGCCCAACAAGGCCCACCTGCGCGATCTGGTGACCGAGATCGCTCCACCCGACGAGCGCCTCGACCATGCGCTGAAGGCTCTTGGGCGTCCGCCCGGCGGGTCGCCGGCCCGGTAGGCGTCCCCGCGGACAGGTCTCGCGACCGGCCCATGCGGCCTTGATTGGTCCATCGAAGGCCGGTTTCCTTGACAAGGTTCTCAGCTTTCGAGCCGCAAGGGGCCGTTTCCGGCCTCGTTCAAGGTCGCTCGCCCGTTCGGCCGGCATCTCAAGGACATCCGCACGCTTTCCAAGCCTCGGCGCGCCCTTGCGATGCCGGCCCCTGTCAATCCGCAGGATCCATGCGCGATTCTTCAGGGCGATTTTCTTGAAAGCGGCGGGCAGGCCGCTTGAGCCTCGGCCGACCTGTCTCGTGCTCGTGCCGCCGATCGCCCCCCGCTCGGACGCGTCTTCTACGCGGGCCATAACAGGCTCTGGGGACGGAAAGTCAGGTCGATGACTTTCCGGTCAGTCCGACCAGCGGCAGATGATTCCGAGCCCTTGAATCCATGCATGGGTCGCTTGGACGAAGCACCGGGGGTGGGGCCGCGCGTGCGGATCGGCCCGGTTTGCGCCATTGGTCCGTGCCTGCCGCCCGTGTGGAGACGCCAAATCCGACGCATTGCCAGTCGATGAAAAACCTCCGCAGCTGCGGCGCTGCGGAGGGAGACGCGTCTCGACCTGCTCGATCGCTTACGCGCTACGCGCAGCGTTGCGGCGGAGGATGAGGATGACGGTCGTCGTGCCGCAGATGGCCGCGATCGGTAGCAGCGCGTAGAGAAGCTGCTGCGGACCCATGCCGCTGGCCAGGAGCCATCCGGCGACGAGGGGGCCGGAGATCGAGCCGAACCGCCCGACCGAAACCGCAAGGCCGACCCCGACGCCGCGAACCTCGCGCGGGTAGCATTGCGGAGCGGTGCCGTAGAGCAATGCCTGCACGCCGATCACCGTCGCCCCGACAAAGGCTCCGGCAGCCAGGGCCGCGACGATATTGCCGGCCGGCACGATAGCAAGAAGCGAGATCGCCAGCATCAGGCCCACGAAGCAGAGCGCCGCGGACAGGGCCGGCCGCTTGCCGTCGAGGAGCCGTCCGCCCAGGATCGCACCCGCCGAGCCGCCGATGTTGAACACGATCTGGACCATGGAGGCGGATTCGCGGGCGAAGCCCAGCGACACCAGGATCTGCGGCAGCCAGTTGAGCAGCAGGTAGACGACCACGAGCCCGAAGAAGAAGGCCGTCCAGAGCAGCAGCGTCTGCACCAGAGTTCCGGACGACAGCAGCACGTCGCGACGACGCATGGGAACTTCGGCGTCGCGGGTCACGCGGAACGGCGCCATCCAGACCTGAAGCGGTATCGCCAGGAGCAATGGCAGGATGCCGCCGATGAGGAAGATCGACCGCCAGTCGTCGTGAAGCCCGAACAGGGCGACGAGGCTGGCAAGGGCCCCGCCGAGCGGTACGCCGGCATACATGATCGCGACGGCACGTCCGCGCCGTTCCGGCGATACGGACTCGGCCGCGATGGCGATGAGGTTCGGCAGCGCTCCGCCCAGGCCGATGCCGGTGAGAAACCGCATGATGACGAGATGCTCGAACGTGTCGGAGAAGGCCGTCCCGATCGAGAAGAGTCCGAAGACGATCATGGACAGGACGAGGCCCGTGCGCCGCCCCCAGCGATCGGCGATGAAGCCGCCGGCGAGCGCCCCCACCACCAGACCGAACGTCGCGGACGAGAAGAACAGCCCCATCTGTCCGGGGGCGAGCCCGAAGGCGGGCGCAAGCTTCGGCGCGGCGACGCCTGCCGCTTGAAGGTCGAAGCCTTCGATGATCGCGGCGAGAAACACGACCGTCAGCGCGCGCGTTCCCTGACCCGCACCCGAGTGCGTGGCTATGGTCATGATCTTCTCCTCCCAGAGACCGCCCACTCGGCGGCTGTACACTCGCTTGGCCCGTGACTGGCCCCGCTCGCAGGACGGCTTTGCGCGTCCCCGAGCCCGCCCCGTTCAGCGGACCGCGATCCCGTTCGGGCCGCCCTGCCGGTCAAGGCGGCCGTATGCCGAGGCTGGATTGGCTTCCTGGAAGCGTTCAGCCGTCCTTCCAGATGCGCGACAAGAGCTGGCGCAACACCTCGCGCTCCTTCGGCGTCAGCGCGGCGAACGTCAGCTCCTCCTGCGCCTCGACCCTGGCGCGCCAGCCCGACACCGCGTCCTCGCCGGCCGGACTCAAGTGCAGGTGCTGGATCCGCTGGTCTTCGGCGTCCGGCCGACGCTCGATCCATCCCTTGGTATCGAATTCGGCCAGCATCGGCGCGAGATTGGCGCGCTGCAGACGCGCCTGGCGTCCGATTTCCGCGGCCGTGATGCCCGGTGTTTCCCTGATCAGGCAAAGGACTGTGAAGCCGACGGGCTTGATCTCGTCGCCCAGGGCCTGTGCGAAACAGGCCAAATCGAGAAGCGAGGCCCGGCGCAGATGATAGCCGAGGAGATCGTCCAGAACGGGCGTCCTCGCCACCTCGATCCTGCGCGCCCTCGCCACCACGTCCGTTCCTCCCCGAAAGTTTCAGCAGCCTCTTGCGACTGGAATACCGTTATGGGATATAGCAGTCAATAGCTATTTCGAATAGCAATGTTCCAGGAGCCCTGCGGCCCTGGAGCGTCTGGGGAGGAGACCAGATGACGACCACCGGACACCTGTTCCGCCGGATCGATCCGATCAGCGGCGACGTCGCGAGCGAGGCGCCCGCCCAGACGCCGGAAGAGGCGCGGGCAGCCGTTGATGCCGCGGCGCGGGCCATGCCGTCATGGGCGGCGCTCGGGCCCAACGCGCGCCGCGCGGCGCTTCTGAAGGCTGCGGATGCCCTCGCCGCGAAGGCCGATGCCTTCACCGACGCGATGATGGCCGAGATCGGTGCGACGCAGGCCTGGGCGCGCTTCAACGTCATGCTGGCCGCCTCGATGCTGCGCGAGGCCGCCGCCCTGACGACGCAGGTCTGCGGTGAAGTCATCCCGTCCGACAAGCCGGGTTGTCTGGCGATGGCGGTGCGCGAACCGGCGGGCGTCGTCCTCGGGATCGCGCCCTGGAACGCACCGGTCATCCTGGGTGTCAGGGCGCTGGCCACCCCGCTCGCCTGCGGCAATGCCGTGGTTCTGAAGGCCAGCGAACTCTGCCCGCGCACGCACGGCCTGATCGTCGAGGCTTTGAGCGAGGCCGGACTGCCGGAGGGCGTCGTCCAGCTCGTCACCAATGCGCCAGAGGATGCGGCCGACGTCGTCGGCGCTCTGATCGATCATCCGGCGGTGCGCCGCGTCAACTTCACGGGCTCCACGGCCGTCGGGCGCATCGTGGCGGTTCGCGCCGCCGAGAACCTCAAGCCCTGTGTGCTCGAACTGGGCGGCAAGGCGCCCCTTCTGGTTCTGGACAATGCCGACCTGGACGAGGCCGTGAAGGCTGCGGCCTTCGGCGCCTTCTTCAACCAGGGTCAGATCTGCATGTCGACGGAGCGGATCATCGTCGTCGACGCCGTTGCGGACGCCTTTCTCGAACGGTTTGCCGTCAAGGTCCGGACGCTCACGGCCGGCGACCCGCGGGTCGGGGTCTCGCCTCTCGGCGCCGTGGTGGATCTCAAGACCAGGGAGAAGCTCGAAAGCCTCGTCGAGGACGCCCGAGCCAAGGGCGCCGAAGTGATGGCGGCCGGCGCCGCGGACGGCGTTCTCGTGCCCGCCCACGTCGTGAGCGGCGTGACGTCCGCCATGCGGCTGTATCGCGAGGAAAGCTTCGGCCCGGTCGTGGCGGTAATCCGGGCTCGCGACGAGGCGGATGCCGTCCGGATCGCCAACGATACCGAGTACGGACTGTCCGCCTCCGTCTTCACGCGCGACGCCGCACAGGGTCTTCGGGTCGCCCGCCAGATTCGCTCGGGCATCTGCCATGTGAATGGCGCGACGGTGCACGACGAGGCGCAGATGCCGTTCGGCGGCGTCGGGGCGTCGGGCTACGGCCGCTTCGGCGGCAGGGCCGGCATCGCGGAATTCACCGAGCTGCGCTGGATCACGGTCGAGACCGAACCCGGCCACTTCCCGATCTGACGTTCCGATCCCGCCTGCAGCAGCGGCCGACCGGCCTGTCGAGACCGGCCGCCGAGCGGCTTGCCTTCATGATTTTTCCCTTCGAAAGGACACGACCACCATGAGTGCGTTGGAAACGAAGACCGATATCGTCGTCGCCGAGATCACGGACGGCATCGCCTGGGTGCGGTTCAATCGCCCCGAGAAGCGCAACGCCATGAGCCCGGCGCTCAACCGGCGCATGATGGACGTTCTGGACGAGCTGGAGTTCCGCGACGATGTGGGGGTCCTCGTCCTCACCGGCGAAGGCAGCGCCTTCACGGCCGGCATGGATCTGAAGGAATATTTCCGCGAGACCGAAGCCAAGGGGCTTGCCGGCGTGCGGCAAAGCCAGCGCGAGAGCTACGGCTGGTGGCGTCGGCTCCGCTGGTATCAAAAGCCGACCATCGCCATGGTCAACGGCTGGTGCTTCGGCGGCGGCTATGGTCCGCTCTTCGCCTGCGATCTGGCCTTTGCCGCAGACGAGGCGAAGTTCGGGCTGTCAGAGATCAACTGGGGTATCCTGCCCGGCGGCGGAGCGACCAAGGTGGCGGTCGAGCTCATGTCTTTCCGGCAGGCGATGTATCACGCCATGCTGGGCGAGCCGATCGACGGGCAGAAGGCCGCCGCCTGGGGGCTGGTCAACGAAAGCCTGCCCCTCGCTGCTCTGAAGGGGCGGGTCGAGGAGGTCGCCAAGGCGCTCCTGTCCAAGAACCCCGTCGCCCTCAAGGCGACCAAGGACGCCGTGCGGCGGGTCGGCGTCATGGCCTATGACGAGGCCGAGGACTACCTCGTGCGCGCCCAGGAAGCCGCGAACTCCTTCGACAACGAGGGACGCAAGGAAGGCATTCGTCAGTTCATCGACGAGAAGACCTACAAGCCCGGCCTTGGCGCCTACGACAAGACCAAGACGCACGGCTGACGACGGTTCGACTGGGAGGAAGGACCAAATTCATGCACGACTGGTTGGCTCCGGATCCGGTTGGCCTGCACGCGCAGGCGCGCCCGGACAAACTCGCCCTCGTCGATCTGGCCTCCGGGCGACGGTGGACCTACAGCGCCCTCGACCGGGCTATCGAGCAGGCGAGAGCCGCGCTCGGCGCGCTCGGCATCGGTCCGGGCGGCCGTTTGGCCGCGGTCGCGCGCAACTCCGCCGATCTGGTGATCGCCCAGCAGGCCTGCCTCCGCTCGGGTGCCATCTTCACGCCGTTGAACTGGCGCCTTGCCCTGGCCGAACTCGATGCGATCCTGGCCGATTGCACGCCGACGGTCGTCCTGACGGACGGTACGGCCGGTTTCTCCCCGCGGGCAGGCACGCAGCTTCTCGACGTCGCGGCCTTTGCCGCGCTCTGCGAAGCCGCCACGGCCGGTCCGCGCGGGCTTCCGGGCGACGCGGGCAGGCCCTGCGTGATCCTCTACACGTCCGGGACATCGGGGGTGCCGAAGGGCGTGATCCTGACGCCCCAGACGCTGTTCTTCACCGGGGTCAATTTCGGCGTCCTCGGTCAGGTGACGTCGAAATCGGTGTTCCTCGCCGAATCGCCGATGTTCCATGTGATCGGTCTGGTGACATCCATCTGGCCGCCGCTCGTGCAAGGGGGGACGGTCTTGGTCTCGGCCGGTTTCGACCCGGCCGTCACCAATGGCCGCCTGGCCGACCGGGCGCTCGGAATCACCCATTACTTCTGCGTGCCGCAGATGGCGGCGGCTCTGCGCGATGCGGAGGGCTTCCGGCCGGACGACTGGTCGCTCGAAGCACTGTTCACGGGGGGCGGACCCAATCCTCCCGCCAACATCCGCTGGTGGCTGGAGCGCGGGGTCGCCATGGTGGACGGCTACGGCATGACCGAAGCCGGCACGATCCTCGGGATGCCGCTCGACCCTGCATTGATCGCGGCCCATGCCGGTGCCGTCGGCCAGGCGGGACCGGCGACGGCCATCCGCATCATCGATGCCCTGGACCGGGATGTTCCGGACGGGACGGCGGGCGAGATCATCGTCAAGGGCCCCCATGTCACGCCCGGCTACTGGAATCGCCCGGCCGAGCGCGAGAGCGCCTTCACGCCCGACGGATGGCTGCGCACCGGAGACATCGCGGTACGCGACGCAGATGGGTTCGTATCGATCGTCGACCGTCGGAAGGACATGTTCATTTCCGGCGGCGAGAACGTCTACCCGGTCGAAATCGAGAGCGTGCTGGCCGACCACCCGGCGGTGAGCCTTGCGGCGGTGATCGGCGTGCCGGATACGCGCTGGGGCGAGGTCGGCCACGCCTTCGTCATCCTGAAGCCAGGATGCGAGGACGCCGAGTGGGAGTTGCGCGTCCACTGCGAGGGGCGGCTGGCCCGCTACAAGGTGCCGAAGCACTTTCAGATCGTCGAGGAACTGCCGAGGACCAGCACCGGCAAGATCCGAAAGAACAGGCTTCGCGAGACCTTGAACGGCTGATCGCAGCTCGGCGACCCACGAAGAAGCAGTCCGTCGATGTGCCCGTTGCCCGCCCGCAAGCGCCTTGATCCTCGGATCCGCCGGCATCCGTTCTGGGCGCGGGCAACTGCAGGCTCTGGATACACGGACTTGGACCGCCGCCCGCGCAGCATGAACGATGGATGAGGGGCGGCGCGCTTCGCAGCGCCGCCCCTCGTTGCGTTGCAGGAAGGGCCATCGCCGCCACCCGGCTTCCCGTTGGCGGCGAGGCTGGTGTCAAAGGCTCCGGCCGATCCGGGCGTCCACGGAGTGGGCGTTCCCGCCGCGGATCGCGAAGAAGAGCGTGATCGCCGTCCAGAGGATCGACTTCTCGGCGCCGGAATAGCCCTGACCCTGCGTCACCCAGTGAAACCAGACGGTGACCAGGAGAACGATGGTCGCCGCCACCGCCGCGGGGCGCGTGAGGAAGCCGACCGCCAGAAGGAGGCCGCCGAAGAACTCGGTTGCCGCAAGCAGCGGCGACCAGACGACGCCGGGATAGAAGCCGAGGCCCTCCACCATCCCGACCGCTCCGAAGGGGTTCATGATCTTCGGGAAGCCGTGGGTGACGAGCGCGAGTCCGCAGACGACGCGCAGAAGAGTCTCGGCCACGGTGTCGAGGCGGGCATAGAGACCGCCTAGGGCCGGAAAGACGAGTGTGTTGCGATTGGTGACGTTGGACATGGAATGATCCTGACAGGTGCCCGTTCCGGCGCGTCGCCGCGCTTGCCGCATGGTTTCGGACGCGGATTGCCGAAAGTGAGGGCGTTGCTGATGTTCGAACGGTGAGCGGACGCGCGAGGCGTCGTACCGTCAGGATCTGGGCGGAGGTTCGGGGGGCGGCGAAGACCACTCCGACCAGGACGCCGCAGCGAGGTCGAAGGTCACCGAGCCGCAAGCCGCTGGAGCGCTCATGAGAAACGAATGCGCGCCGATGGCCTTGCCGAGGCAGGAGCCGTCGATGGCCGTGGCGCCGCGCGGAGCGATCCCCTCGTCGCGCGTGTCGGGGAGGCAGGCCTTGAGGACGAGCTTGCTGGGACAAGGCTTCGAGCCGGCCTCCGCGACGCTGCGCGCGTCTGACCCGCTCGCGGCCGGCAGAGCGAGGCCGAGTACGGTAAGCAGGAGAAGCAAGATCCGAACCGCAGGGCGCATGCCTGTTTCTACCGCATTGCAGCAGAGGCGGACAAGCACGTCCTCGTGCGCAGGCTCGTGATCACCCAACCTGATGGTCGGGGCGCCGGAGCAAGGGGGCTCCATATCGCCATGGACTGCGGAGATCCTCGCCTGACAGTCGGGAAGGGTGTCGTCGGTCGGGCGTGTTCGCCGTCCAGAAGCAGACGGCCAGCCGTTGGCCCGACGAGCCGGAACGGGGAGAGATGACGCTGAAGCTCTCGGCTGATTTCGGCCGTCACGGCTGTCACGGCCTCCACGGCCTCGGCGGTCTTTTCGATGCTCGTGCCGCCCTTCGCCGCCCTGTTCGGTTGGTTGCTTCTCAACGAAGAAATGGGCGTTCAGGCCTGACGGGGTGTCGGGCTCGCACTTGTCGGCGTGCGTCTCGTCTCTCGCTGACAGAACCATCACGCGGCCGACGGCGCTGCACTGAGCCGGCGGCGACGCCTGTTCCGCGCGTCCTGAGATCGCCTGCGCATCGGGATGTGTCGCGACGCCGGGTCCCGATCGGGACCCGGCTGGTTCTGGCTCCGGCGGGCGTCAGGCTGCGGCGGCGATAGCCTTGCCGAGGGTCTCGACGATCTCGCCGATCTGCCCCCGCTCGATGACGAGCGGCGGGGACAGCGCGATGATGTCGCCCGTCACGCGGATGAGGAGGCCCTTCTCGAAGCAGTCGACGAAGACGTCGTAGGCCCGCGCGCCGACCGCGCCGTCGCGCGAGGCGAGCTCGATGCCGGCAATCAGCCCGATCGTGCGGATGTCGGTGACGTGGGGCAGACCCTTCAGCGAGTGGATCGCCTCGTCCCACTCCGCCTGGATCTCCGCCGGCCGGGCGAACAGGCCCTCGCTCTCGTAGATGTCGAGCGTCGCGATCCCGGCGGCGCAGGCCGCCGGATGGCCGGAATAGGTGTAGCCGTGGAACAGCTCGATCGCGCCCTCCGGCCCCTGCATCAGCGCGTCGTGCACCTTCCGGCCAGCGAACACGGCGCCCATCGGCAGCGCGCCGTTGGTCAGGCCCTTGGCGGTGGTGACGAGGTCGGGGACGACGCCGAAGAAATCGGTCGCGAAGGGCGCGCCGAGGCGCCCGAAGCCGGTGATGACCTCGTCGAAGATGAGGAGGATGCCGTGGCGGTCGCAGATCGCGCGCAGCCGCTCGAGGTAGCCCTTCGGCGGCGGCAGGACGCCGGTGGAGCCCGCGACGGGCTCCACGATGCAGGCGGCGATCGTCTCCGCGCCGTGGAGGGCGACGAGGCGCTCCAGGTCGTCGGCAAGCTCGGCCCCGTGCTCGGGCTGGCCCTTCACGTAGCCGTTGCGGACGGGATCGAACGTGTGGCGCAGGTGGTCGGTGCCGGGAAGCTGCGGGAAGACGCGGCGGTTGTTGACGAGGCCGCCGACCGAGATGCCGCCGAAGCCGACGCCATGGTAGCCGCGCTCGCGCCCGATCAGGCGCTGCCGCGTGCCCTGGCCGATGGCGCGCTGGTAGGCGATCGCGATCTTGAGGGCCGTGTCGACGGACTCGGACCCCGATCCCGTGAAGAACACGCGGTCGAGCTTGGCGCCTTCAGGGCCCGGAGCGATCTTTGCGAGGCGCTCGGCGAAGTCGAAGGCGATCGTGTGGCCCATCTGGAAGGAGGGCGCGTAGTCCAGCGTCTTGAGCTGGTGCTCGACGGCTTCCGCGATCTGGCGGCGACCGTGGCCGGCGTTCACGCACCAGAGGCCCGCGGTCCCGTCCAGGACGGTGCGGCCGTCGTCGGTCGTGTAGTGCATGCCCTGCGCGCCGACGAAGAGGCGGGGCGCCTTCTTGAACTGGCGGTTGGCGGTGAAGGGCATCCAGTAGCTGTCGAGCACGGGGGCGTTCGGGTTGGCGCGGACGTTCATCTCGGATCTCCAGAGCGATGCCTGGAGAAGGCGCTCGATCGCGCGCGCGAACAAGTCCTTTTCTTCCTCTCCGCAACCTATTGATCTGTATGGTCACGGTGATCGATATGTTGCGATTATCGAACGAGGGAAACACGTGAGATGGCCGAAACGGCGGACATGGACGTGGGCGGACGATTGCGGCATCTGCGCTTGGCGCACGGCCTGTCGCAGCGCCAGCTCGCGAGGAAGGCGGGCGTCACCAACTCGACGATCTCGCTGATCGAGGCGAACGCGACGAACCCGTCCGTCGGCGCGCTGAAGCGCATTCTCGACGGCATTCCGATCGGGCTCGCGGAGTTCTTCGCCTACGAGCCGGAGCGGCCGCGTCAGGTCTTCTACCAGGCGGAGGAACTGGTCGAGATCGGCAAGGGCGCGATCTCGTACCGGCAGGTCGGGGAGACGATGTTCGGGCGCGCTCTCCAGATCCTGAAGGAGTGCTACCAGCCCGGCGCCGACACGGGCAAGGTGCCGCTCGTCCACGAGGGCGAGGAGGGTGGGGTGGTCCTGTCGGGCCGGCTCGAGGTGACGGTCGACGACGAACGTCGCATTCTCGGCCCCGGCGACGCCTACTACTTCGAGAGCCGCCGGCCGCACCGCTTCCGATGCGTCGGGCCGAACCCGTGCGAGGTCGTCAGCGCCTGCACGCCGCCGAGCTTCTGACGCGGTTCGCGGCTGTCGTCTCAAGCGGCCGCGGGCCGGATCGTCCGCAGGGGCGACATTCAAGGCCTCGACATGCTTCGGAAACCGCTCGATCTCCAGCGGAGCCACGATGGTGCTGCGCTTCGGCAGCGTGACCATCGGCTCGTCCGCAGCCAGCCGGACGAGCGCCTCCCCGCCCGGCTTGCGTGTTCTCGTCGTCGAGGTTCCCAGAGGCGCAGGTCCGCGACCGTGCGTCGGCGCGCGAACGCGCAGCCACTTATCCCGACGCGACTTGAACAGGGGGCGGGGCAGCGGATCGAGCTTCCGCTTCCCGTGAGCGTCGCCGGAAACCCGTAGGCGACTGACCGACGGCTCTGGCGAAGGCGCGGGCGAAATAGGCGGGGTCGGCGAAGCCGAGCCCGTAGGCGATGTCGGAGACGGGGCGATCGGAATAGACGAGTGCGCGCCGGGCCTCCAGAATCACCCGGTCGGCGACGATCCGGCCGGGCGTCGTGTCGGCCACCGCGCGGCAGGCGAGGCGCAGCCGGCCCATCGTGATGCCGAGGCGGCGGCAATAGGCGTCGAGTTCGACCTGGGTGTGGAAGCTCTCCTCGACCGCCTCGCGGAAGCGCGCGACGATCTCGGCATGCTGGCCGGGCTGGGCCTGGAGGGGGGCGGGCTCGCCCTCCAGCGCGCGAGCCAGCGCGACGAGGACCAGCGTGGCATGGGCGACCAGCGCGCCGCGCCGCGCCGTGGCGCCGCCCGCAAGTTCCCCGGCGAGCGCGTCGAGACGCTCCCCCAGCGCCGCGCCGTCGATCGCGGACAGGCGGCGCACGGCCTCGAATAGGGGTCCGAGCGCCGGGTCGCTGCGCACGATCAGCCGGTACAGGGGGTCCGACAGGGTGAGGACCTTGCCTGCCGTACTCGCCTCGAACCGGAACCCGTGGACCGTGCCGGCGGGCACGAGGAGGGCGGCGGGGGCGGCGAAGGCGAGCGTCTCGCCTTCGGCCTCGACTACGCCGCCGCCATTGCGCACCACGAGGGCCTGGTGCAGATCGGCATGGGCATGCGGCAGGATGCGCCAGGCGGCCGGTCGGGCGCGGTCGTCGATCTCCTCCATGTGGAGGAACCGGTCTTCCGGCGCGCGCGGCGGCTCGCCATAGAGGAAGAAGCGGGGGACGACGGTGGTCGGCATAGGCTCCTCCGCCGATGACCGAAGAAAAGTACCGCAGAATTGCACATTCCTCCATCCCGCTCCGACCCGGGGCGCGGCAGGATCGTCCCCGACCCGATTGAGAGACCGGGGGGAACGGGAGGAGACATCTTGCGCACTCAGGTCGCCATCGTCGGCGCCGGGCCGGCCGGCCTGTTTCTGGCCCATCTCCTGCGCGCCGAGGGCATCGAGAGCGTGGTCGTGGAACGCCGCACCCGCGCCTATGTCGAAGGGCGCGTGCGCGCCGGCGTGCTGGAGCAGGGGACGGTGGACGCCCTGTCCCGCCTCGGGCTCGACGCGCGGCTGCGCCGCGAGGGCCTGCCCCACGGCGGCACCCGGCTTTCGGTGGACGGCGCCCATTTCCGCATCGACCTCGCCGAACTGACGGGCGGGGCCGAGGTCACGGTCTACGGGCAGCAGGAGGTGATGCACGACCTCTTCGAGGCGGCCGAGCGGCACGCCATGCCGATCGTCTTCGAGGCGGAGGGCGTGGAACTCCACGGGATCGAGACCGAGCGCCCCGCCGTCACCTATCGCACGGCGGCGGGCGAGGGGCGTATCGCCTGCGATTTCGTGGCGGGCTGCGACGGGTTCCACGGGGTCTGCCGCGGGGCGCTGCCGCCCGGTGTCCTGCGGACCTTCGAGCGCGTCTACCCGTTCGGCTGGCTCGGCATCCTCGCCGACGTGCCGCCGGTGGACGAGGAACTGATCTATGCCAGCCACGCCAACGGCTTCGCGCTGGCTTCCATGCGCTCGCCGACGCGCAGCCGCTACTACCTCCAGTGCCCGATCGACGAGCGGCTGGAGGACTGGCCGGACGAGCGCTTCTTCGACGAGCTGGCGCTTCGGCTGGGGCCGGACGTCGGCGAGCGGCTGGTGCGCGGCCCCTCCTTCGAGAAGAGCATCGCGCCGCTCCGCTCCTTCGTCGCCGAGCCGATGCGCCACGGCCGGCTGTTCCTTCTCGGCGACGCCGCCCACATCGTGCCGCCGACGGGGGCCAAGGGGATGAACCTCGCCGTATCCGACGCGCTGATGCTGAGCGAGGCGCTGGACGGGTTCTACGCCCGCGCCTCGATGGCGGGGATCGACGGCTATTCGGCCCGCGCGCTCGCCCGTGTCTGGAAGGCGGAGCGCTTCTCCTGGTGGTTCACCGGCCTGATGCACCGCTTTCCGGAGGCCAGCGGCTTCGACCGGCGGATGCAGGTCGCGGAACTCGATTATCTCCGGGGCTCGCGTGCCGCGCAGGCGGGGTTCGCGGAAAACTATGTCGGCCTGCCGCTCGACCAGGACCTCCCGAGACGTCGAAGCGTTGGCGAGGCAGGCAGATGAAATGAAGGCGATCCCATCGTGAACCGTTCGAACCCGCAGTCCTCGGCACCCGCCGAAACCTCTCTGCCCGGCTATGCCGAGGGCGCGGAGGTGATCCGCGTTGCGGGAGACCGGCCGCAGATCGACCAGATCGGTGGCATCGTCTATTCGCAGGTGCGCACGACGCGCGCCAATCGTGCGATGCGCATGACCATGCTGGTGCCGCGCACGCCCGACCTGAAGCCCGCCATCGTCTATTTTCCGGGCGGCGGCTTCACGACGACCGACTACGAGAAGTTCCACGAGATGCGCTCGAGCCTCGCCGCGGCGGGCTTCGTCGTCGCGGCGGCCGAATATCGCGTGGTGCCGAACGTCTTTCCCGCGCCGCTGGAAGACGCGAAGGCGGCGGTCCGCTATCTCAGGGCCCATGCGGCGGACTACGGCATCGACCCCCGGCGGATCGGCGCCTTGGGCGATTCGGCCGGCGGCTGGCTGGCCCAGCTCCTCGCCACCACGGGCGGCGAGACGGGCCACGACAGGGGCGACTTCCTCGACCAGCCCTCCGACATCCAGGCCGCCGTCTCGCTCTACGGCATCTCGGACCTGCGCAATATCGGCGCGGGCTTCGCGCCGGACGCCCAGGCGGTTCATGCGTCGCCGGCCGTCACCGAGGCGCTTCTCGTCAACGGTCCGGCCTTCGCGGACAGCCCCGGCGCCCCCATCGGGCACGATCCCGCCAAGGCCCTGGCCGCCAGCGCCATGGGCCATCTCGACGGGCCGAAGCCGCCCATGCTGCTGATGCACGGGAGCGCCGACGAGCTGGTCTCGCCCGTGCAGAGCCGGCAGCTCTTCGAGGCCCTGCGCGCGCGGGGCAACCCTGTCGACTACGTCCTCGTCGACGGGGCGGCGCATGGCGGCCTACGTTGGTACCAGCCTGCCCTGATCGAGCGTGTGACGCGATGGTTCGCGGGGGCGCTCGGAGGCCCCGTTGCGAAGGGCAACGGTGCGCCGGACGCCGCCTCCCAACTGTAAGGGAAGGGGGATTAATCTCTCATCCTGTATACAACGGAAGGATTCGCGCCCTCGACAAATCCCGAAGGCTCGGCCGAAAGGTAAGATTTAGAATGGTTCTTGCCACGTTGATGTAGAGAATGTATACAGATCGCATTCCATCGACTGGGAGGTGATGATGGGAATGAACGCGGCGTTCCCCGTGAACGCATGGTATGCGGCCGCCTGGTCTCACGAGATCGGCCGCACGCTGTCCTCCCGCAAGATCTGCAATCGCGACATGGTGCTCTACCGCAAGAGCGACGGCACCGTGTCGGCGCTGGAGGACGCCTGCTGGCACCGCCTCCTGCCGCTCTCGCTCGGCCGCCTCGAAGGCGACACGGTGATCTGCGGCTACCATGGCCTCGCCTTCGACGGCTCGGGGCGCTGCACCCACATGCCGGCGCAGCGCACGATCAACCCCTCGGCCCGCGTGAAGAGCTATCCGGTGGTCGAGCGCCACCGCCTCCTCTGGGTCTGGCCCGGCGACCCGGCGCTCGCCGACCCCGACCTGATGCCGGACTTCCATTGGAACGACGGCACCGACTGGGTTGGCGAGGGCGGCACCTATTACGGCTTGAAGGCGAATTACCGCCTCATCATCGACAACCTCCTCGACCTCACCCACGAGACCTATGTGCATGCCGGCTCGATCGGCGACGAGCATGTGACGCAGACGCCCTTCGACGTGACCCATACCGACCGCAAGGCGGTGGTCACGCGCTGGATGAAGGGTATAGAGCCGCCGCCCTTCTGGGCGCGAAACCTCGGCAAGCCCGGCCTCGTCGACCGCTGGCAGATCATCAACTTCGAGGCGCCTTCGATCGTGGCGGGCGACGTGGGCGTCGCGCCCATCGGCACCGGCGCGCCGGAGGGCGACCGGTCGCAAGGCGTCAACGGCTTCTTCCTCGCCGCCATCACGCCGGAGACGGACGGCTCCTGCCACTACTTCTGGAACTTCGTGCGCAGCTTCGCCCCGGAGGACGAGGCGCTGACGCAGCGCATCAACATCGCCCACGCTAATCCCGAGCGCACCGGCCTCTACGATCAGGACGTCTTCGTGCTCGAGGCGCAGCAGGCGGCGATCGAGAACAATCCGCGCATGCCCTTCTATAATCTCAACATCGACATGGGCTCCCTCTGGGCGCACCGGCTGATCGACCGGATGGTGGAGGCCGAGCGGCCCCGCGGGTCCGTCGCCGCCGAGGCCGCCGAGTAGGGGGAGGCGCGGACGATGGCCGAGATCGACGACTGGGTGCGGGCGCGGGTGCGCGGGGTTCGGAATCTTTCGCCCGACATCCGCCTCATCGAGATCGAGCCGCCGGCGGGCGCCTTCCAGGTGCCGACGCCCGGCAGCCATCTGCGCTTCGCGCTGGAGATCGCCGGGCGGCCCGACCGGCGCTCCTATTCGGTGGTCGGCCCCTGCGAGGACGGTGTCTGGCGCATCGCGGTCAAACTTTTGCCCACCAGCCGGGGCGGCTCGGCGCATATGTGGTCGCTCGCACCCGGCGACCCGCTCCTCGTCAGCGGCCCGCACAACCACTTTCCGCTGTCGCGCGGGCGGCCGTCCTACCTGCTCCTCGCGGGCGGCATCGGCATCACGCCGATCCATTCCATGGCGCTGGCGCTGGCATCGCGCGGCGCGGATTTCCGGCTCCTCTATGCGGCGCGCTCAAAGGAAGACGCGGCGCTGGCGGACGAGTTGCGGGACGCGATCGGCGACCGACTGGAGCTCGTCCTCGACGCGGAAGGTCAGCGGATCGATTTCGCTGCGGCCTTCGACGCTCTCGCGCCGGGGGGCGAGGCCTATGTCTGCGGGCCGATCGGCATGCTGGAAGCCGCACGCCGGGCCTGGGAGGCGAGCGGGCGCCCGCGCGAGGCGCTGCGCTTCGAGACCTTCGGCAACAGCGGCGCCTATGCCTCGGAGGCCTTCCGCATCCGCATCCCGCGCCTCGGCCGGGTGATCGAGGTGCCGCCGAACCGCACCATGCTGGAGGCGCTGGAATCGGCGGGCGTCGAGATGATCCACGACTGCCGGCGCGGCGAATGCGGCATCTGCGCCCTCGACATCGTTTCCGTCGAGGGCATCGTCGATCATCGCGACGTCTTCTTCTCAGACGAGGAGAAGGCCGGCAACGCCAAGCTCTGCACCTGCGTCTCGCGCGTGGTGAAGGGCGACATCGTGCTCGACACGCCGGACCGCTTCGAATGAAGGCGCCCGAGACGTTCACCGATCGCTCGATGTCGCAGACGGTGCGCGCGCTTCTGGCGATCCGCGAGTGGATCCTGGAAGGCGAGCTGCCGCCCGGCGAGCGCATTTCCGAGCTTTCCATGGTGGACCGGATCGGCCTCTCGCGCACGCCGATCCGCGCGGCGCTGATCCGGCTGGAGGAGGAGGGACTTCTGGAGGCGATCCCGTCCGGCGGCTATGCCGTGCGCGCCTTCACGGAGAAGGAGATCTTCGAGGCGATCGAGATCCGGGGTCTCCTGGAAGGCATGGGCGCGCGGCTTGCCGCCGAACGCGGCGTCTCGCCCGCGCAGCTTCGCCCGATCCGCAAGTGCCTTGGCGAGATCGACGCCCTGATCGCCGAAGGCCGGCTGCCGGGCGACGGCTTCTCGGACTACGTGCCGCTCAACGCGCGCTTTCACGCGCTCCTGCACGGGCTCGCGGATTCCGGCCTCCTGATGCGGCAGATGGAGCGGGCGACGGCGATCCCCTTCGCCTCGCCCTCCGCCTTCGTCATGGCCCAGTCGCAGCTCGCCGAGGCGCGCGTGATCCTCACCATCGCGCAGGAGCAGCACCGCGCCGTGGTGGAGGCGATCGAGGCGCGCGAGGGCGCGCGGGCCGAAAGCCTGATGCGCGAACACGCCAAGCTCGCCATCCGAAACCTGCGCCTCGCGCTCGAAAGCCGCCCGGCCTTCGAGATGATCCGGGGAGCCTCGCTGATCCGGCCGAGCGTGCCGGCCTGAACCGCAAGCGGGTCCTCGGCGGGGGAGGGAGCCTCCGCCCGGGACCTCAAGACGACACACAAGCGGCGGAAGGCGCCGCGACGGGAGGAGAACCGAAGATGAAGCGTCGACAGATCCTGAAGGCCCTTGCACTGTCCACCCTGCTCGCCCTGCCGGGCGTGCCAAGCGCGGTCGCGCAGGAGAGCGTGAAGGTGGGCCTCATCGTGCCCCTGACGGGACCCTTCGCCACGACCGGGCGGCAGGTGGAGGCCGGAGCCCGGCTCTACATGGCGACCCATGGCGACGAGGCGGGCGGCAAGAAGATCGAGCTGATCGTGCGCGACGACGCGGCGACCGCCGAGCAGACGCGCCGCATCGCGCAGGAGCTCGTGACGCGCGAGCGCGTCAACGTCATCGCCGGCTTCGGCCACACGCCGCTCGCCATGGCCTCCGCGCCGATCGCCACGCAAGGCAAGGTGCCGATGATCGTCATGGCGGCGGGCACCTCGATCATCACGGAGAAGTCGCCCTTCATCGTGCGCTCCTCCTTCACCCTGCCGCAGGTGACGGTGCCGCTGGCCGACTGGGCCGCTAAGAACGACCTGAAGAAGGTGGTGACGCTGGTCGCCGACTATGCGCCCGGCCTCGACGCCGAGAAGGCCTTCACCGAGACCTTCGCCAAAGCGGGCGGCGAGATCGTGGAATCCATCCGCGTGCCGCTGGCCAACCCCGACTTCGCGCCCTTCCTCCAGCGCGTGCGCGACGCGAAACCCGATGCCGTCTTCTCATTCGTGCCGTCCGGCGTCGGCTCGGCGCTGATGAAGCAGTTCGACGACCGGGGCCTGGCCGAGGCCGGCATCCGCCTGATCGCGACCGGCGACGTGACCGACGACGACCTCCTCAACGGCATGGGCAAGGCGGCGCTCGGCACCATCACCACGCACCATTATTCGGCCGCCCACGATTCCCCCGAGAATAAGGAATTCGTGAAGGCCTTCGAGGCCGCCAACAACGGGATGCGGCCGAATTTCATGGGCGTCGGCGGCTATGACGGGATGCACCTCATCTACGAGGCGCTGAAGAAGACCGACGGAGAGACCGACGGCGCGGAGATGGTCGAGGCGATGAAGGGCCTCCAGTGGACCAGCGTGCGCGGCCCGGTCTCGATCGATCCCGAGACGCGCGACATCGTCCAGAACGTCTACTTCCGCGAGGTAAAGGAACAGGACGGCCAGCTCTGGAACGTCGAGTTCGACGAGGTGGAGGCGGTGAAGGACCCGGTGAAGGCCGCGACCAACTGACCCCGTCCGGTCCGGGCGGCGCGTCCGCCCGCCCGGACCCCTCCACGGAGCCGGCAGCGGAGGCGCCATGCTGACCATTCTCTTCGACGGCATCGCCTACGGCATGCTGCTCTTCATCCTGGCCTGCGGCCTCGCGGTGACGCTCGGGCTGATGAACTTCGTCAACCTCGCCCATGGCGCCTTCGCCATGGCGGGCGGCTACATCACCGTCGTCCTGATGGGGCGGTTCGGCGTGCCCTTCCTTCTCTGCCTGCCGATCGCCTTCGTCTGTGTCGCGCTGATCGGCGCGGTCCTGGAGCGCACGCTCTATCGGCGGCTCTACGAGGCCAGCCATCTCGACCAGGTGCTCTTCTCGATCGGCCTCGTCTTCATGTCGATCGCGGCGGTCGACTTCTTCATGGGCTCGCGCCAGCAGATCATCCTCCTGCCGGACGCCCTGCGCGGGCGCTTCGATGTCTTCGGCGCCGAGATCGGCGTCTATCGTCTCTTCATCATCCTCGTCTGCGCCGCGCTGACCGTGGCGCTCCAGCTCGCGCTCACCCGCACCCGCTTCGGCAGCCGCCTGCGCGCGGCAGTGGACGACGGGCGCGTGGCGCGCGGTCTCGGCATTCCCGTCGGGCTCGTCTTCTCCACGACCTTCGCGGTCGGCTCGGGGATAGCCGGGCTCGGCGGCGCGATGGGCGGCGAGATCCTCGGCCTCGACCCCACCTTCCCGCTGAAGTTCATGATCTACTTCCTCGTCGTGGTGACGGTCGGCGGCACGAGTTCGATCACCGGCCCGTTCCTCGCCGCCCTGATCCTCGGCATCGCCGACGTCGCCGGCAAATATTACATGCCCGAGTTCGGCGCCTTCACGATCTATGCCGTGACGGTCGCCATCCTCCTCCTGCGCCCGCACGGGCTTCTGACCCGGGAGGCCGGCCGATGAGCGCCTCGGTGGACCATCTGGCCGCGCCCGCAGGACCGATCGGGGCAGCGGAAGCGGGCACGCCCGGCGCCGAGGCGCTGCGCCGACGCTCCCGCTGGCGGCTGACGGAGTTCGGCTTCTGGCTGGCCGCGCTCGCCAGCCTCTTCCTCCTGCCCGACCATCTCCTCCTTCTGAACGAGATCGCGATCCTGGCGCTCTTCGCGCTCTCGCTCGACCTCATCCTCGGATATGCCGGCATCGTGTCGCTCGGCCACGCCGCCTTCTTCGGCTTCGGCGCCTATGCCGCCGGCCTGTTCGCCCGCGACATCTACGGCGAGCCCGTCACGGGGCTTCTCGTCGCGGGCGCGGCGTCGGGGCTCCTCGGCTTCGTCACGAGCTTCTTGGTGCTGCGCGGCTCCGACCTCACGCGCCTGATGATCACGCTCGGCCTCGCGCTCATGCTGTTCGAGGCGGCCAACCGCTTCGCGGGGCTGACCGGCGGGGCGGACGGGCTCCTCGGCATCACCATGCTGCCGATCCTCGGGCTCTTCGAGTTCGACCTCTGGGGGCAGGTCGCTTACGGCTACAGCCTCGCCGTGCTCTTCGGCCTCTTCGTCCTGGCCCGGCGGATCGTCCATTCGCCCTTCGGCCTGTCGCTCAAGGCGATCCGCAACAACCCGTTGCGCGCGGCGGCCCTCGGCATGGCGCCCAAGCGCCGGCTCGTCGCGGTCTACACGATCGCTGCCGCCTATGCGGGCGTCGCGGGCGCGCTTCTCGCCCAGACCACGCAGTTCGTCTCGCTCGACGTCCTCGCGCTGCACCGATCGGCCGACGCGCTGCTCGTCCTCGTCCTCGGCGGGGTGGGCTATCTCTACGGCGGCATCATCGGCGCGGTGATCTTCCGCGTGCTGCAGGAATGGTTGTCGGGCATCACGGCGCAATACTGGCAGTTCTGGATCGGCTTCATCCTCGTCGCCATCGTCCTCGTCGGCCGCGAGCGGCTGACCGGGGCGCCGCGCCGGCTCCTCTCGGCCCTGCGCCATCGCCTCAAGGGGAGGGCGGCATGAGCGCGGTACTCGAGACGAGCGCCATCGAGAAGCGCTTCGGCGGCCTCGTGGCGACGAACAGGGTTTCGCTGTCGCTCGCAAAGGGTGCGCGGCATGCGCTGATCGGGCCGAACGGCGCGGGCAAGACGACGCTGATCAACCTCCTGACGGGCGTTCTGTCGGTCAGTTCCGGCACGATCCGGCTGGAGGGGGAGGACATCACCCATCTCAAGCAGGACGGGCGGGTGCGCCGGGGTCTGGCGCGCACGTTCCAGATCAACCAGCTCTTTGCCGACCTGACGCCGCTGGAGACGATCTGCCTCGCGATCTCGGAACGCGAGCGCGGCGGCGGGCGCTGGTGGGCGCCGCTCGCCTCGCACCGGGCCACCGTGCGCGAGGCCAGCGAGATCATCGGGCGGTTCCTTCTCGCCGACGTCTGCAACGAGCGGACGGGCGACCTCGCCTACGGCAAGCAGCGCCTTCTGGAGATCGCGACCGCCGTCGCCTTGAAGCCGCGCGTGCTCCTGCTCGACGAGCCGGCGGCGGGCGTACCGGAGGAGGAGCGGCACGAGATCCTCGGCATCGTGAAGGCGCTGCCGGCGGACGTGACGATCCTCCTGATCGAGCACGACATGGACCTCGTCTTCGCCTTCGCCGACCGCATCTCGGTTCTCGTCTCGGGCGCCCTCCTGACGGAAGGGACGGTGGCGGAGATCGCAGCCGATCCGCGCGTGCGAACGGCCTATCTCGGGGAGGACGGGGATGACTGAGCTCTTGACCGTCGAGCGGCTGGAGGCCGGCTACGGCGAGGCGCGGGTGCTCGGCGGCGTATCCTTCGTCCTGAAGGAAGGCGAGACGCTGGCGCTTCTCGGCCGCAACGGCACGGGCAAGACGACGCTGATCAACTCGATCGTCGGCGTCACCACGCACCAGGGCGGCCATTTGCGCTTTCGCGGCGAGGACGTGACGCGCCGCTCGCCCGAAGCGCGCGCCGCGCTCGGCATCGGCTGGGTGCCGCAGGAGCGCAACATCTTCCGCTCCCTCACGGTGGAGGAGAACCTCACCGCCGTCGCACGGCCCGGACCGTGGGATGTCGAGCGGGCCTTCGCCATGTTCCCGCGCCTTCGCGAGCGCCGCGCCAATCTCGGCAACCAGCTGTCGGGCGGCGAGCAGCAGATGCTGGCCGTCGCCCGCGCCCTCGTCCTCAACCCGAAGCTCCTGCTCCTCGACGAGCCGCTGGAAGGGCTCGCCCCCGTCGTCGCGGAGGAGCTTCTGCGAGCCCTTTCGCGCATCGTGAAGGGGGAGGGCCTGTCGGCCGTCATCGTGGAGCAGAAGGCGAAGAAGATCCTGAAGCTCGCCGACCAGGCGATCGTCCTCGATCGCGGTCAGGTGGTGGAGCGGGGCACGGGCGCGGGGTTCCTCGCCGACCCCGCCATTCTCGAACGCCACCTCGGCGTCGGCGCCGGAGCGCGGCCGGCGGCAGGGGTGGCTGTCTGAGGAACAGCGATCTCGCTTTCAGGGAAATGGGCGTTTCCGTCGAACCGATGCAGACCCGTCAGGGGTATCCGGCTTCGGGAAGACAGGAAAACCGACCGACGAGTGGAAGGGGTTGATCGCTGTCGGTCCGGCCCGTGGAAGGGCAGCAGCAGCGAATGGCCTTTCCGCTCCCATCATCAGGTGGCATCCGTGAGCCAAGCCGTATGCAGTTGCCCTTGCTGACGACGCGACGCAGCGTCAGGGCTGTGTGAGCCGTCCGGCGGCAAAGTCGCGTGCGAGTGCGATGAAGGCCTGGAAGGCGGCGGACGAATTGCGGCGGTTGTAGTAGTAGAGGCAGAGCGGTGCGAGGGGCGGCGTCCAGTCCTCGAGAATGCGGATGAGCCGACCGGTGGCGATGTCGTCGCGGACGTCGGCCTCCATGAAATAGCCGATCCCGAGGCCGTTCATGACCGCGATCCGCGCCAGGGATGCTTCGTCGAGCGTGATCGGTCCGTCAACGTCCAGATGCAGTTCTACGCCGCCCTTCGCGAAGCGCCACCGCAGCAGCGTGCCATCGGGAAGTCGCCCGCGGACGCAAGGGTAGGCGAGCAGGTCCTGCGGTCTTTCCGGGATCGGCCTGTTGTCGAAGAAGGCGGGCGTTGCGGCAACCGCCATGCGCCGCGACTGCGCCAGCGGTATCGCGATCGCGTCGCCGGGCACGAGATCCGCGCTGCGCACCGCCAGATCGAAGCCGGCCGCCACGACGTCGATGAGCCGTCCCTCGGTGACGATGTCGATATGGACCTGCGGATAGCGCTGGAGATAGGCGAGGACCAGCGGTGCCATGATCTCGCGCGCTGCGGTGGCGAACGCATTGATCCGCAGTGTGCCGGACGGCGTCTCCTGCTGGGAGCGCGCCGTGTTCATCGCCTTCTGGATGCCTTCCAATGCCGGCTTGATCTGCGCGACGAAGATCCGCCCCGCGTAAGTCAGCGAGACGCTGCGTGTGGTTCGATTGAACAGCCGCACGTCGAGTTCCCGTTCGAGCTTGCCCACCGCGTTGCTGATGGCCGTGGCCGACATGCCGAGTTCAAGCGCCGCGGCTCGAAACGACCCGCACCGCACGATGGCGAGCACCGCCTCGAGCTCGATCAGCGAATGGCGCGTCATTATCTCGGATTCCATGACACGATATCCCGGATTGTCTCGATTATCGGGTGGAAAGTCCAACGCTAAGTTGAGCCTATCACCAACACGGGAGACGACCGATGTCACCGAACCTGCCCAAGACGATCGCCGACTACATCGAGGCCAACAAGCGTCTCGACGTCGATGGCATGATGAAGCACTTCCTGCGCGACGCCGTCCTCATCGACAACGGCAAGCGCCATGAGGGTGTGGGTGCAATTCGCAAGCTGCTCGACGAAGCCGTTGGGGAGAAAGCGATTTTCTACCCCGACGCTGTCCGAGACGACGACGGCCGCATCGTGCTCGAAGGTCCGACCGAGGGCGACTTTCCGGGCAGCCCGCTTCGCTTCACCTATCGGTTCACGATGGCGGACGACGCCATCAAGACCCTCGAAACCACGGTGTCGGCATGAAGGCGGATCCAGGCGAGTTCGCCGGCAAGCGGGTGTTGGTCAGCGGCGGCACCAAAGGTCTGGGCCGCGCAACCGTCGTACGCTTCCTTGCCGGCGGGGCCCGCGTCGTCACGGCCGCCCGCACGATCAAGGACCCGATGGAGGGCGTCGAATACGTCCAGGCCGACCTGACCACTGCGGCGGGCAGCGAAGCACTGGGCAAGGCAGCCGTCGAGCGGCTGGGCGGCATCGACATCCTGGCCCATGTCATCGGCGGTTCGGCATCGCCGGCAGGCGGTTTTGCGGCACTGACGGACGACCACTGGCTTGCCGAACTGAACCTCAACCTCCTGGCGAGCGTCCGGCTCGATCGGCTTCTGATCCCGCAGATGCTGGAGCAAGGCAAGGGTGCCGTGGTGCACGTCACCTCGATCCAGTCCGTCCTGCCGCTGCCGGAGTCGACGACAGGCTATGCCGCCGCAAAGGCCGCGTTGCGGACCTACAGCAAGTCGATCTCGAAGGAAGTCGGCCCCAAGGGCGTGCGCGTCAATTCCGTCTCGCCCGGCTGGATCATGACGGAAGCCACCGGGGACTTCCTTGAGATGCTTCGAGCCGCCAACGGCGGCACGATCGAGGACGCGCGTCGATCGGTGCTCGATGCCCTGGGCGGCATTTCGATCGGGCGTGGAGCCGAACCCGAAGAGGTGGCCGACCTCATCGCCTACCTCGCCTCCGACCGAGCCGCAGCCATCCACGGTGCCGAATTCGTCATCGATGGCGGGACGATCAGAACGGTTTAAGCATGGCGTCGCCCGTCCGAATCACATGACGGCGGTCCGGACGGCGGTCCGCCATGGACGCATCGACGGCTCTCGCCTCCTTCCCTTCGCCCCGCGCCTTCCGCCCACCGAGCATCGAAAGACGCTCCGGCGGTGACCCGGCGATTCACGGCATCCGGCCGGAGCATTCCCGAATGGCTTCGGACGGCTCGTCGCGACCTTCAGGTCACGCGTCCACGTGCTGTGACCGGCCAGAGCTCGATTGTTCCATCCGGCATGCGGACATGGACGGCGTCCACCATGTTGGTGACGACACAGGCATGGTTGGGGATGATCTCGACGCGGTCGCCGACCGAAAGCGGGATCGGGCTGGCGCTGGTCAGTCGCCCGTGTTCCTCCGAAAGCTGGTCGATCGTCACGTCCGGCAGCCCGCAGACCAAGCCATGACCGACGAGGCCGAGGAGATCCGAGGTCAGGACCTTGGTTCCCGCGTCGATCACGGCGCGCTCCGGCGTCGGTTTGGAGACGACGGTCGCCACGACGCGCAGGCCGCAATCGGCCTGCGAGGCGGCGCCGCGTGCGAGCAGCGAGCGGTCGTTGTAGACATAGGTGCCCGGCCGGTATTCGGTCACCACGCCGTCGGCCCGCGTCTGCCAGAGATCGGGCGTTCCACCCGAGGAGACGACGGGCACCTCCAGCCCTTGCCCCTCTATGGCTGCCTTCGCCGCCGTGAGGAATGCGGTTGCCGCCGCCTGGCCGCCGGCGGCGGGATAGGTCATCAGCCCGCCGAAGACGAGGCCCGGCGCTTCCGCGATCTGCCGGGCGAGAGCCGCTGCGTCCTCGGGTGACTGGACGCCGCAGCGGCGTCCGCCCGTGTCGCATTCGACCAGAACGTGCAGGGGCTGCGCCTCCTTCGCGAAGGCCGACGACAGGCCGACCACCACCTCGGGACTGTCGGCCACGGTGGACAGGCGGACGCGCTTTGCCAGCGCCTTCAGCCGCGCGAGTTTCGCTGTCCCGAGGATCGGATAGGTGAGGAGGACATCGGCGATGGACGGTGCCTCGTCGAGCAGCGCCTCGATCTCCCCGATCTTCTGGCAAGTGATGCCGACGGCGCCGGCGGCGATCTGCGCCTCCGCCAGCTTCGCCAGCTTGTGGGTCTTGATATGGGGGCGCACGGCCAGGTTCTGCGCTCTCAGGTGATCCTGCGCCCGGGCGATGTTGCGCAGCGCAACGGCGAGATCGACCACCACCGCCGGGGTCTCCGGTTCATGTCCCACCATTCGCTCCCACAAGCCGGTTGACAAAGATCAAGGCATGTCCACTGATAAGGCAATCCGCTGTTGCGGTCAAATGTCTATTATAACGGACATACGGATGGAGAGCATGGCAATGGATGTGAAGGCAGTACTGCTGGGGCTCATGGCGACCGCGTCCGTCGCCCTTGTTCCCGCCGGGGCCCAGGCGGCGAAACTCGACGACGTTCTGGCCCGCGGCAAGCTCGTCGTCGGCACCGGTTCGACCAACGCCCCCTGGCATTTCAAGGACGCGTCGGACACGCTGCAGGGCTTCGACGTCGACATGGCCAAGATCGTGGCGAAGGCGCTCTTCGGCGACGCCGAGAAGGTCGAGTTCGTCAACCAGTCGTCGGATGCGCGCATCCCCAACATCACCACCGGCAAGGTCGATATGACCTGCCAGTTCATGACCGTGACCGGCGAGCGCGCCCAGCAGGTCAACTTCACCATCCCCTACTATCGCGAGGGCGTCGGCCTGATGCTGAAGGAGGGCGGCCAGTATGCCGACTACGATGCGCTGAAGGCGGCGGGCTCGTCCGTGACCATCGCGGTCCTGCAGAACGTCTATGCCGAGGAACTCGTCCACAAGGCGCTGCCCGAGGCGAGCGTCGACCAGTACGAAGCGCAGGATCTTCTCTATCAGGCGCTGCAGTCGGGCCGCGCGGACGCCGCCGCGACCGACCAGTCGTCCATCGCCTGGTACGTCACGCAGAACCCCGGCCAGTACAAGGACGCCGGCTACGGCTGGAGCCCGCAGACCTATGCCTGCGCCGTCGCCAAGGGCGACCAGGACTGGCTGAACTTCGTCAACACCGCCCTCCACGAGGCGATGACGGGCGTCGAGTTCGACACCTACGCCGCCTCGTTCAAGAAGTGGTTCGGCAAGGACCTTCCGCCCCCGGCGATCGGCTTCCCCGTCGAGTTCAAGTAACGACCTGTGCCGGCGATCCGGGCCATGGCGCCCGGATCGCCCCGATCCCCCGCGCCCAAGCGAGCGGTCCCGATGGGATACACCCTCAACTTCGACGCCGTCTGGCGGAACTTCGACGATCTCCTCTGGGGGCTCGGTCTCAGCCTCGTGCTGGCCGTCGTCGCGATCGGCATCGGCTGCGCGCTCGGGCTGGTGCTCGCCTTCGGGCGGATCAGCCGCTCGCGGCTCCTGTCCCTGCCGGCCGGCGCCTATGTCACGCTGTTCCGCAACCTGCCGCTCCTCGTGATCGTGCTCTTCTCCTTCTTCGCGCTGCCTCAGCTCGGGTTGCGGCTCTCGAAGGGAAATTCGTTCGTGCTGGCACTGGCCCTCTACTCGGCGGCCTATCTCGCCGAGGTATTCCGGGGCGGTCTCCTCGGGGTGCCGAAGGGCCTTCGCGAGGCGGGCCTCGCCATCGGGCTGACGGACGGGCAGATCCGCCGCCGCATCGTCCTGCCCGTCATGTTCCGCGCCGTCCTCCCGGCCTTGGGCTCGACCTTCATCGGCCTCTTCAAGGACACCTCGCTCGCTGCCGCCATCGCCGTGCCCGAACTCACATTCGAGGCGCGCAAGATCAATGTCGAGACCTTCCGCGTGATCGAGACCTGGATCGTGGCGAGCGGTCTCTACATCGCGACATGCTCGATCCTCGCCGCCCTCCTGCGCCGCGTCGAGACGCGGCTCGCCGTTTCGAGGTAGGGCCCATGAACGCTCCCCTGTCCTTCCCCGAAATCGTCTGGCTCGCCCGCTGGCCGCTTCTCTACGGTCTCGGCACCACGGTCGCGATCTCCCTTCTCGCCATTCTCGGCGGTACGGTGCTGGGCACCTTGCTCGGCCTGGCGCTGACCTACGGCAACCGCGTCGTGCGGGGCCTGGCCCGTGTCTATACCGACGTGATCCGCGGCACGCCGGTGCTCGTCCTCGTGCTCGCGAGCTTCTACATCCTCGGCACGGTCGGGCTCGACCTTTCCGCCTTCCAGGCCGGCGTCCTTGCGTTGACGCTGTTCTGCGCCTCGCATGTCGGCGAGATCACGCGGGGCGCTCTGCAGACCCTGCACAAGGGGCAGACGGAGGCCGCCAAGGCCATCGGCCTCACCTTCGGTCAGACCTTCCGCCATGTCCTCGGCCCCCAGGCGCTGCGGCTCGCCCTGCCGCCGCTCGTCAACACGGCGGCCGAGATGGTGAAGGCCTCGACGCTTCTGTCGGTGATCGGCGTCGCCGAGCTTCTGCTGCGTACGCAGGAGGTCATCAGCCGCGCCTTCCACAGCCTCGAATTCTACCTGCTCGCCGGCCTTCTCTACTTCCTCGTCAACTTCGCCATCGAGCGTCTCGGCCGCGCCGTCGAGCGCCGCGTGAGCCTCGCGTGAAAGGCGCTTCCATGACCGCGAACCTTCTGGAAATCCGGGACCTGCGCAAGAGCTACGGTCCGGTCGAGGTGCTGAAGGGCGTCGACTGCGACGTCAAGGCGGGCGAGGTGATCTCGATCATCGGCTCGTCCGGCTCCGGCAAGACCACGATGCTGCGCTGCGTCAACATGCTGGAGGAGTTCGAGGGGGGCTCGATCCGGATCGACGGCGAGGAGATCGGCTTCACCTCGTCGGGCGGCCAGCGCCGGCGCAAGAGCGAGAAGGAGATCGCCCGTCAGCGCGCGCTGACCGGCATGGCCTTCCAGCAGTTCAACCTGTTTCCGCACATGACGGCGCTCGAAAACGTCACGCTCGGCCTGACCCTCGTTCGCCGGATGGGCCGCGAGGAGGCGAGGGCGCTCGGCGAGACCTGGCTCGACCGCGTCGGCCTTCTGTCACGCAAGGACCACTATCCGTCCAAGCTTTCCGGTGGCCAGCAGCAGCGCGTGGCGATCGCCCGCGCCATCGCCATGAGTCCGCGCCTGATGCTCTTCGACGAGGTGACCTCCGCGCTCGATCCCGAGCTCGTCGCGGAGGTGCTGCAGGTCGTGCGCTCGCTCGCCGAGGACGGCATGACCATGCTTCTCGTCACCCACGAGATGCGCTTCGCCTACGAAGTCTCGAGCCGCGTCATCTTCATGAACGGCGGCCGCATCGGCGAGGAGGGCAATCCGCGGGAGATGTTCGCCGCCCCGAAGACCGAGCGCCTCGCCGCCTTTCTCCAATCCTCCCGCTTCAACTGACAGAACAGGACAAGACGCATGACCCTCAAGCGCTATGGTGCCGGCGAGACCGGCGCCGGCGGCAAGCCGCTGCCCTTCGCCCGCGCGGTCGAGGCCGACGGCTGGCTCTACGTCTCCGGCCAGGTGGCCATGGAGAACGGCGAGATCGTGCCGGGCGGCATCGTCCAGCAGACGAAGAAGACCATGGAGAACGTCATCGCCATTCTCACCGAGGCCGGCTACGGCCTGGAGGACGTCGTGCGCGTCGGCGTCTGGCTCGACGACCCCAGAGACTTCTGGAGCTTCAACGGCGTCTATGCCGAGTATTTCGGCGCAACCCCGCCGGCCCGCGCCTGCGTGCAGTCCTCCATGATGGTCGACTGCAAGGTCGAGATTGACTGCGTGGCCTTCAAGCGGAAATAACCGCCGGATCGGGCATCGGAGACACGGGGATGGATTTGCGCGTGGAGGAGACCGTCAACCGGCGGGCCCGTGGGCTCGACCGGGCCTTCGACATCCTCGACGCATTGCGCGAGGCGGGCCGTCCGCTTCGCCCCAATGAGATCGCGGCCGCGATGGGCGCGCCGCGATCGACCATCTATGAGATCGTCGCCGCCCTCGTGAAGCTCGACGTCCTCGAGGCGGCCGACGGCGAGGGGCGCGTCTTCCTCGGCCGGCGCCTGTTCCTTTACGGCCAGGCCTACGGCCACCATTCCGATCTGCCGAGCCGCGTCTCGGCGGTCCTCGACCGGCTCGCGACCGAGACGCAGGAGACGGCGCAGTTCTGTCTGCTCGACGGCAACAAGTACACGGTCGCCATGATGCGCGAGGGCTCGCGGCCCTTTCGCATCTCGTCCAGCGTCGGCGAGCGCACCCCCATTCCCTGGACCGCCTCCGGCCGCCTGCTGCTCGGCCATCTCGACGAGGACGACATCCGCGCCTTCGTGCCCGCCGAGGATTTCCAGCTTCCTTCCGGCGAGTGGCTCCCGCCCCAGGAGTTCGCAAGGCAGGCCCGCAAGGCCGTCGCGGACGGGCATTTCACCTTCGATTCCATCGTGGACAGCTACACGCACTGCTTCGCGGTGCCCGTCACCCGGCCGGACGGCACGGCGGCGGCCACGCTCTGCCTCGTCGCGCCCAAGGCCGACGCCCTTCGCAACCACGCGGACTATCTGGCCAAGCTCGCAGCGGCCGCAGCGGCGCTCGAGCCCTCCTTCGCCTGAAACCTCGGCGTCATGGGCTCTGTTTCGGCGAGAGACGAAAGGGCATGGCGGAGGGCCGCGCGCCACAGGCGCCGCCAGACGGCTCTCGCATGCCAGCCCCCACCCACCCGAGCGCCGCGCTTACGGCATTCCTGGACGCCGTGCGGGCGTCGAACGGACCTTGAACCGAGGGCTGGCGGCGCCGGCCCTACGCGGCCTCACTCCGTACGAGGCCATCTGCAAAGCCTGGACGGAAGAGCCCTCCCGGTTCACCTGTGATCCACACCATCAAACTCCGGGACCAAACATCGAGGTAGGGGATCCAACCTCAGGGATCGCAGGCCTGAAGCGGACGTAACTTCAACTAGGAGAGGCTGGATCGCCTCTTTCGTGTCCTTGGTCGTTGATTGTCGCCCGCGCTCGATCAGACCGCTTCGCTGAAGGTTTGGTCCGCTTCCGTACGAAAGCGATCGAACGCCGCAGCGACAAGACGCACGAAGGGACGGCCGTTCTCCGTTAGGCGCAACTGCCCGCGCTCCAGTTCGATCAGACCCTCCATTACGAAGGGCCTGAGCAAAGCCAATTCGTCGGCAATGCGAAGATCCGCTTCCCCCAGCTCCGTCAAAAAGATGCACATAAGGCTCTCGATGAGGCGTGCCCGGATCCGATCGTCACCCGTGAAGCCATGACCTCGACGCGTCGCGAGCTTGCCGGCGGTCACCTCGGCACGCCAATGCCCGATATCGCTCGCATTCTGCGCGAAGCCCCCGGGCAGCTTCGAGATGGCGGACGGGCCGAAACCGATGAGGACGTCGTGGGGATCGTCCGTGTATCCCTGGAAGTTGCGACGGAGGCGTCCCTGCCGCGCGGCGACGGCAAGCGGGTCGTCGGGCCTCGCGAAGTGGTCGATGCCGATCCGCTCGAACCCCGCGGTCTCAAGGGTGTCGCCGATCAGCGCTGCTTGGCGGAGACGGGCCTGCGGGCCGGGCAGGGCCTCTTCGTCGATGAGGCGCTGGTTGGCCCGGCGCGCCGGCAGGTGGGCGTAGCCGTAGAAGGCGATGCGAGAGGGTGCGAGGTCGACCACCGCGTCCAGTGTGCGCCGCAGGCTCGCCTCCGTCTGATGCGGCAGGCCGTAGACGAGGTCGAAGTTCAGTCGCCCGATCCCGGCCGCGCGCAGGGCATCGACTGCCCGCCGGACTTGGGGTTGCGGCTGGAAGCGTCCGATCGCCTCCTGCACCTGGGGATCGAGGTCCTGCACGCCGAGGCTCGCGCGCGTCACTCCGAGCGCCGCGAGGCCCACGGCGAGGCCGGGATCGACGGTTCGCGGGTCGAGCTCGATCGCATGCTCGGCGAGGAGACGCATGTCGAAGGACTCGCGAAGCCGCGAGAGGATCGAGGCCAGGCCACCGAGACCGAGGATCGACGGCGTGCCGCCGCCCCAAGCGATCCTGCCGATGCGGACGGGAGCCTTGGCATGGCGCGCCACGAGCGCGATCTCGGCCAGGAGCGCTGTCCGGAAGGCGTCCACAACGCTTTCCCGGCGCGCTGCCTTCGCATGGCAGCCGCAGTAGTGGCAGATGTCCCGGCAGTAGGGGACGTGCAGATAGACAGAGATCGGCTCGTCGCTTTCGATCTCCCCGAGCCAGCGCGCCGCCTGCTCGGGCCCGACGGCGGAAGTGAAGTCCGCTGCCGTCGGGTAGGAGGTGTAGCGGGGCACGCGGGCCGCCGCGAGATGCCGGGCAAGGGTCATCGGGCGGGATCTCCCGCGCCGGGGCGCCCTGCGGGGTCGCCGGCCAGCGCCGACAGCCGCCGGTCCTCACGTATCTCGAACCACATCGCGTTGAGGATGGCGAAGGCGCAGGCGAGGCCGACGCCGAGGATCCAACTGAAGTACCACACGAGCGGATCTCCTTAGTAAGCGTTGGGGTTGCGGCCGATGGAGGCGCCGGTCACCGGTCCGCGCATCACGCGGTAGACCCAGGTCGTGTAGAGAAGGATCAGGGGCAGGAAGACCGCGGTCGCGATCAGCATGACGAAGAGCGTCAGGTGGCTGGACGAGGCGTCCCAGACGGTGAGGCTGGCGTCCGGCGCCGAGGACGACGGCAGGAGGAACGGGAACAGCGACAGGCCCGCCGTCGAGATGATGCCGAAGATGGCCGCGCTGGTCGCGAGGATCGTCGGCACCTTCAGCCCGAGCCGAAGGCCGACGAAGCCGGCAAGGCTTCCCGAAAGGCCAAGCGCCGGGGCGATCAGCATCCAGGGGTGCCGGCCGTAGTTGGCGACCCAGGCACCCGCCTCGCGCGCCACGGTCTTCGCCAGCGGGTTGGACGGGGCGGCCACGTCCTGGACGGAGGTGACGACGTAGCCTTCGAGACCGAAGGCGACCCAAAGGCCGCCGAGCGCGAAGAGCGCAGCCGTCAGCAGCGCCGCCGTAGCGCCGTAGCGCCGGGCTCGTGCCGCCACCGGACCATCGCATCGCGCCGCGATCACCCCCGCACCCTGCGCCACGCACATGCCGACGCTCACGAGGCCTGCCAGAAGCGCGAAGGGCGAGAGGAGGCCGAAGAAATTCCCCGAGTAGGATGGGCGCAGCGTCGCGTCGAGGCCGAAGGGCACGCCCAGAAGGACGTTGCCGACAGCGACCCCAGCGATCAGCGCCGGCACGAAGCCGCCGACGAAGAGCGCCCAGTCCCAGGTCTCGCGCCAGCGCGGATCCTTGACCTTGCCCCGGAACTTGAACCCGACGGGGCGCAGGATCAGCGCAGCCAAGATTGCGATCATCGCAAGGTAGAAGCCGGAGAAGCTCGCGGCGTAGAGTGCCGGCCAGGCGGCGAAGATCGCCCCGCCGCCGAGGATCAGCCAGACCTGGTTTCCTTCCCAGGTCGGGCCGACGAGGTTGATGAGGATGCGCCGCTCCTCGTCGGTCCGGGCCACGAAGGGCAGGAGCGTGCCGACGCCGAGGTCGTAGCCGTCCATGATCGCGAAGCCGATCAGGAGGATGCCGAGCAGCGCCCACCAGACGAGACGCATCGTCTCGTAGTCGAGGGGAATGTGGGTCATGTCCGTTGTTGCCTTGGGGAAAGAGGTCAGCGCGTCTCGGGCGCGGCGGCCGCGCCTTCGGGGATCGTCCGCGAGCCGCCGATGCCGTCGAGGAGCGCGTTGGTCTTCGAAGGGCCGGCCTTGATCACCTTCAGCATCAGGAACACCATCACCACGGCGAGCGTCGTATAGACCGTCAGGAAGAAGGCGAGGCTGATCGCAAGGTCGGTGAGGCTGAGACCGGATGCCGCGTAGAAGGTCGGCAGCACGCCTTCCACCGCCCAGGGCTGGCGCCCGTATTCGGCGATGAACCAGCCCGCTTCGATCGCGATCCAGGGCGTCGGCAGCGACAGAAGTGCGATCCAGAGGAGCGTGCGGTTCTTGCCGATGCGGTGACGCGAGGCGAGGACGAAGGCCACTGCGAAGAAGACGATGAGATAGAGCCCGCAGGCGACCATCAGGCGGAAGCTCCAGAAGAGCGGCGCGACGCCCGGCACCGTGTCGAAGGCGGCCTGCGTGATCTCTTCCTGCGTCGCGTTCTCCACGTCGTCGCGGTAGCGCTTGAGGAGGAGGGCGTAGCCGAGGTCGCGCCAACCGGCCGAGAAGGTTTCGCGTGCGGCCGTGTCCGCGCCGTCGGCGCGTATGCGCTGGAGCGCCTCGTAGGCCACGATGCCGTTCCTGATGCGCTGGCCGGCACTCTCGATGAGGTCGAGGATTCCGGGGATCTCGCCGGACAGCGAGCGCGTCGCCATCAGGCCGAGCGCGTAGGGGATCTGAACCTCGAAGGAGTTCTCCTTGTCGCCCGGCACCGCGAAGAGGTTAAAGCCGGCGGGCGCGGGCTCGGTGTGCCACATGGCCTCCATCGCCGCGATCTTCATCTTCTGGTGCTCGGTGGCCGCGTAGCCGCTCTCGTCGCCGAGCACCACGACCGACAGGGACGAGGCGAGGCCGAAGGACGCCGCGACGGCGATCGAGCGCTTGGCGAGGTCGACGTGCCTTCCCCGAAGGAGGAACCAGGCGCTGATCGAGAGCACGAACATTGCGCCCGTCACGTAGCCGGCCGAGACCGTATGGACGAACTTCGCCTGCGCCACCGGGTTGAAGACCACCGCCATGAAGTCGGTGATCTCCATGCGCATCGTGTCGGGGTTGAAGGTCGCGCCGACCGGGTTCTGCATCCAGCCGTTGGCGATCAGGATCCACAGCGCCGAGAAGTTGGCGCCGAGCGCGACCAGCCAGGTGACGACGAGATGGCCGACCTTCGACAGGCGGTCCCAGCCGAAGAAGAAGAGGCCGATGAAGGTAGCCTCGAGGAAGAAGGCCATCAGGCCCTCGATCGCCAGCGGCGCGCCGAACACGTCGCCGACATAGTGGGAGTAGTAGCTCCAGTTCATGCCGAACTGGAACTCCATGACGATGCCGGTGGCGACGCCCATGGCGAAGTTGATGCCGAAGAGCGTGCCCCAGTAAAGCGTCATGCGCCGCCAGACCTCGCGGCCCGTCATCACGTAGACGCTCTCCATGATGGCCATCATGAAGGACAGGCCGAGCGTCAGCGGCACGAAGAGGAAGTGGTACATCGCCGTCGCCGCGAACTGGAGCCGCGACAGCTCGACGACCGTCATGTCGATCATGAGGGTTCACCCAGGAATTGAAGCCGACACCCCGCCGGCCGTCCCGAATCCTCTAGGGCCGTGCCTCGCTGGGCGCCTTGATTTGGATCAAGGCACTCCCCGAGCGCCCCCTCTAAGCCGTGCTCATCGGTCACGATGACGGGTGGCAATGGCGATGGACTCAACCGGAGAGCGGGCGCAGGCGCGTTGGATGTCGGAGCTTCGGCGGCTCGGTGGCTGGCCCTTGGTGCTTGGGCTGGCGGCGCCTCTCCTATCGGGCGTGGCGCTCGTCGCGCAGGTGTTCTTCCTGTCGCGTATTCTCGGCGGGGCGATCGGCGAGGGCACGCCGGTCATGGACCTCCGAGCCGATTTCCTCATCCTCAGCGCGGTTCTTGCACTTCGCGTCCTTGTCGGTCTCGCCGGAGAGATGGGCGCGGCGGCGGGTGTCGAGCGGATCAAGCTCGAGTTGCGCCGCGTCCTGTTCCTCGCGCTTCTCGCGGAGCGTCCGGACTGGACGGCCGGGCGCCCGTCCGGCGCGCTCGGCACCGCGCTGGTCGACCACGTCGAGGCGCTCGACGGCTACTTCCTGCGCTTCCTCCCCGCAACGGTCGGCGCCGCCGTGCTGCCGCTCGCCTTCGCCGCCGCGGTCATGCCGGTCGACTGGGTCGTCGGACTGCTCTTCCTTCTCACCGCACCGTTGATCCCGCTCTTCATGGTGCTGGCCGGCTGGGGCGCGAAAGGCGCGGCGGAAGCGCAGGCCGACGCCCTCGCGCGGCTGTCCGGCCACTTCGCCGACCGCCTGCGGGGGCTGACGACGCTGGCCCTTCTCGGGCGTGGCGAGGCGGAAGCCGCCAGCACCGAGCGTGCGACGGACGAGCTGCGCCGTCGCACGCTGCGCGTCCTGCGCATCGCCTTTCTCTCGTCGGCCGTGCTGGAATTCTTCGCCGCGCTCGGCGTCGCGGGCGTCGCGCTCTATGTCGGGCTCACCTATCTCGGCCTCGTCGGTCTCAACGCCCATGGCTTGACCCTCCAGGCCGGCTTGTTCTGCCTCCTGATGGCCCCCGACGTGTATCAGCCGCTGCGCACCATGGCGGCCCATTACCACGACCGCGCGGGCGCCAAGGCGGCGGTGGCCGAACTCTCCAAGCTGCTCGGCACGCTGCCCGACGTCAGGTCGGAGACAGTCGCGGCGGCTTCGACGGCGCAGCTTCCCGAAGGCCCGCTTGGTCTTGCCGCCGGCGGGCTGGTCGTTGCGACCCCGGACGGTACGCGGAAAATTCTTCGGGGGATCGACCTGTCCGTCGCAGCCGGCGTCCATGTCGCGCTGGAAGGCCCGAGCGGCATCGGCAAGTCCACGCTCCTGGAACGGCTGGCGGGACTTCGGGCCGGCGAGGGCACCGTCCTCCTCGGCGGGGTCCCGTTGCCGGAGATCGGTGAGGCGACCTTGCGCGAGCGCCTCGCCTTCCTGCCCCAGCGCCCGCATCTCTTCGCCGGCACGATCCGCGACAACATACGCTTTGGTCAAGCAGGAGCGACCGACGCCGAGGTCGAGGCGGCTGCGGCCCGGGCCTGCGTCGACGGCTTCGCGCGAGGGCTGCCGCTCGGCCTCGACACGCCCGTCGGCGAGAACGGGCTCGGGCTGTCGGGCGGCGAGCGCCATCGCGTGGCGCTGGCCCGGCTCTACCTGCGCGACCCCTCGCTGATCCTCCTCGACGAGCCGACGGCCCATCTCGATCCGCTTACGGAAGCCGAGGTCCTGGGCGGCCTCCTCGAGTTCGGCAAGGGACGGACGCTCCTCGTCGCCACCCATTCGGCCCGCGTCGCCGGGGCGCTCGGCGCGTCGCTGCGCTTCCAGGGCGGGCGCCTCGTTCGGGTGCCCAAACCGCGCATCGACCTGGAGGCGGCCGCATGAGCGCGCTTCTGGTCTTTCGCCCGCTCTTCGCGCCCCACGCCCGCGGCTTCGTCCTCGCGCTCATCCTGTCCATCGTCGGGATCGGCGCCGGCATCCTGCTTCTCGGGGTCTCCGGCTGGTTCCTCACCGCCGCCAGCCTGACGACGCTCGGCGCCGCCTTCAACCTCTTCGGCCCCTCGGCGGCGGTGCGGGGCCTATCCTTCCTGCGGATCGGTGCACGGTACGGCGAGAAGCTCGCCGGCCACGACGCGACCCTGCGCACCCTCGGCACGATCCGGGCCTGGACCTTCCACCGGATGCTGCCGCGCATCTCGCCCGCGGACCCCGCCGTGCGGCGCGGCGATCTCGTCTCGCGGCTCACCGCCGACGTCGACGCGCTCGACACCGTGTTCCTCCTCGCGGTGGGGCCGCTCCTCGCGAACCTCGCGGTCGGCGCCATGCTCTTCGTGGCGGCCCTCCACCTCCTGCCAGAGGCTGCGCCGATCTTTGCTGCCGGTTGGCTCGGGGCGGGCGTCCTCGCACCGCTTGGGCTGGCGCTTGCCGGGCGGCGCGGCGGCGCGGCGATCCGCGTGGCTTCCGCCGAGCTGCGCGCCACCGCGCTCGACGACATGGACGGCCATGCTGACCTCGTTTCATTCGGCCGCGTCGAAGAGGCGGCCAGCGACTTCGCCGCCCACGCCGGCCGCCTCGGTGCCTTGCGCAGGCGGCAGAGCCGACGGGCGGCCATCGGGTCGGCCGCCGTCCAGCTTTGCGCCGGAGCGACGGTCCTCGGCGTGCTCATCGTCGGCATTGCGGCGGTGGAAAGGGGCGCGATCGGCGGTCCGCTGCTCGTCGGGCTGGTCCTTGCCGTACTCGGCAGCTTCGAAGGGAGCGCGCTCATCCTCCGGGGCACCGCTCGCCTCGGAGAAGCGCAAGGGGCGGCCCGGCGCCTGCGCGATCTCGCCGCCCGCCCGCCCGCGATCATGGAGCCGGCCGTGCCATCCTGCCTGCCGGAGGGCGGATCGCTCGTCTGCGAACGGGTGACCTTCGGCTTCGATCCCGCCCGGCCGGTCCTGCGCGATGTCTGCCTGACGGTCGGGACCGGCGAGCACGTCGCGATCCGGGGTCCGAGCGGCTCGGGCAAGTCCGCCCTCCTCCACCTCTTCATGCGGCTGTCGGACCCGCAGGGCGGACGCGTTCTCGTGGCGGGCGTCGACGTGCGCCGGTGCGACCTGGCCGCCCTGCGCTCGCGTGTCGCCTTCCTCGAGCAGTCCACGCCGGTCTTCCTCGACACGGTGCGCGGCAACCTTCTCCTCGGCCGCCCCGAGGCTTCGGACGACGACCTCTGGACCACGCTGGAGCGGGTGCGGCTGGCGCCGCTCGTGCGTTCGATGCCGCTCGGGCTCGACACCCCGCTGGGCGAAGCCGGCCGCACGCTTTCGGCCGGCGAGGCGCGGCGCCTTTGCCTGGCACGGATCCTCTTATCCTCGGCCGAGATCCTCGTCCTGGACGAGCCGACGAGCGGCCTGGACCGCGAGACGGAGGCGGCCTTTCTCGGCGAGATCGCGCAAACCTGCGCCGGCCGCACGGTGGTCCTCGCGACCCATGCGGAGTTTCCGGCGGGCGCCTTCCATCGAACGTTCCGGCTGGTGAACGGCGGACTGGTTCAGGACCCGTGATCGGGCAGTCCCGCCACGGCCTTCAGGGCGCGGGCGTCGATGATCTCGATCGCGTGCGGATCCGGCATGGCGATGAGGCCCTGGTTCCGCAGCTTGGTGAAGGATCGGCTCACCGTCTCGACCGTCAGGCCGAGATAGTCGGCGATGTCGCCGCGTCCCATCGGCAGGCGGACGGGGCTCGGGGCGAGCCGGTGCTCGACCGCCCGCGCAGAGAGTAGCACGAGGAAGCTCGCCAGCTTCTCGACCGGCGCGAGGCGGCCGAGAATGAGCTGGTGTTCGCGCGCCTGCCGCAGCGCTGCGCGCGTGAAGCGATGCAGCCGGTCCTGGAGCTTGGGGTAGCGCCCGGTCAAGGCGTCCATCTGCCGGATCGGAAAGGCGCACAGTGTCGAGGGCTCGACGGCGTCGGCGCTGGCGGAATGGACCTCGTCGTCGGCAAGGCCGAGATAGTCGCCTGGCATCAGGAAGCCGGTGATCTGGCGACGCCCGTCGGGCAGGGCGACGGAGAGCCGCAGCATGCCGGAGGTCAGCGTGAAGACGCGCACCCTCGGCGCGCCCTCCTCGACGAGGGTCTCGTTCGGGTCCAGCCGCCGGGAGGTCATGATGCGCTCCAGCGCCCCGACCTCGTCGTCGTCCAGAGCTGCGCAGACCGCCATGGTGCGCACGTCGCACTGCGCGCACGCGCCGCAGGGCTGGCGATGTGCTTCCCGTCTGATGGCGTTGTTGAGAACCTGTCCCATGACGGAGGATATGGCCCTAGTCGCACCATCCGCACAAGATGACGCCTACCCCGGATGCGTATCTCGGCCGGCATGCCGTAGGAGCCTGCCACGCTTCCTTTCCGAGGCGATCGCGCGTTCATCACGAGAATCATGTCTGCCATCAAGACGCGGCCTGCGAGGTGCCAACGGTCGTGAAGGGTCGAGACCAGTCCGACGGCTCATAGGCGTCCGCCTTCTCGCCGCCGATCGGCTCGGTCGGGTGGAATGCGGGCCGTCGGCCTTCGGTCAGGCAACGCAGAAAACCGACTGTCCGCCTCCGGTTCATGCCGCCCGATTGAGGGTCACCGATCCAAGTCGGGCTGCGCGCGATCTCCAGAGGAAGCCTCAAGCTCGCCGGGCGCCGTCTCCTTGGGCCACATCCGGTCGGAAAACCGGTCGAGAATCCCGATGCGCGGCGGGACTTTCAGCCAGCATGGCGCCGTCCATTCGACGGGAAATATTAACAAAGAATCATGGAGGGCCAAGCCGCGTTCGGCCTATAGTCGTTGCCGGTCCCCAACCCGAAAGCGCGCTCCGTGATCGAAGACAGCTACGACGTCGTCATCGTCGGTTCCGGTCCGGGTGGGGCGACGATGGCCTGGAAGCTCGCCCAGACTGGCAAGCGCATCCTCCTTGTCGAGCGCGGCGACTATCTGAAGCGCGAGCGCCAGAACTGGGACACGCAAGAGGTCTTCGCAAAGGCGCGGTATCAGGTAGACGAGACCTGGACCTCCTCGAATGGCGAGACCTTCAAGCCCGGCCTCCACTACTTCGTCGGCGGGAACTCGAAGGTCTACGGCGCGGTCCTCCTGCGGCTGCGGGCCGAGGATTTCGGAGCCGTGCGTCATCCGGATGGCATCGCCCCGGCATGGCCGGTGGGGTACGACGAGTTCGAACCCTACTACCAGGCCGCGGAGGAACTGTTCGAGGTTCGCGGCGCGCGCGGCGAGGACCCGACCGAGCCCCCTTACACGAAGCCCTACAAGCATCCGGCGATCCGGCACGAGCCGCGCATCCAAAAGCTGGCCGACGACTGGGCACGCGAGGGACTTCACCCGTTCCATCTGCCGATGGGCGCTCTTCTCGACCAGGACGAGACGGGGGCGGCGACGCCCGGTTCCGCGCTCCTGCGCTGCGACCCCTTCGACGGGTATCCGAGCCTCACCAACGGCAAGGCGGATGCACAGGTGATCTGCGTCGACCCCGCGCTGAAGGCCCATCCGAACCTGACGCTCCTCAAGAACGCCACCGTCCAGCGTTTCGTCACCGATGCGTCCGGCCGGACGGTCACGGCGATCGAGACCGCGATCGAAGGCAGGACGCATCTCCTTCGAGGCGATGTCGTCGTGATCGCCTGCGGCGCCCTCTCCTCGGCGCTTCTGCTCCTGCGATCCGCGAGCGCAGCGCATCCGGACGGGCTCGCCAACCGATCGGGCCAGGTCGGGCGCAACTACATGCGCCACAACAACGCGACGGTCCTCGCCATCTCGCGCGAGCCGAACCCGACCGAGTTCCAGAAGACGCTCGGCCTCAACGACTTCTACCACGCCCACGACAAGTCGCCGCTGAACCCGTTCGAATTTCCGCTCGGCCACATCCAGATGGTCGGCAAGTCGGACGGGACGCAGATCGAGGTCGAGGGGCTGCCGCCGTTCCTGCAATGGCTGCCGGAAAAGCCCTTCGACTGGATCGCGCGCCATTCGATCGACTTCTGGCTGACCTCGGAGGATCTTCCGAAGCCGGAGAACCGCATCTTCTATCGCGGCGGAAAGGTCCACCTCGACCTTACCCAGAGCAACATGGATGGCCACCGTCACCTTCGCGAGATGCTGCGCACGATCTGCGACCGGGCCGGCATTCACCCGCATCTGATGGATCGCTCGCTGTATCTGGGCAAGGACACGCCGATTGGTGGCACCGCGCACCAGGCCGGTACGCTGCGCTTCGGCGAAGATCCCTCGACATCCGTGCTTGATCGCGACTGTCGCGCGCACGAGATCGACAATCTCTACGTGACCGATGCGAGCTTCTTTCCCTCCATCGGCGCGGTGAACCCGACCCTCACCATCATCGCCAACGCGCTGCGCGTCGCGGACCGGATCGCGCAGCGGATCACGTCCACGACCGAAGCGACGGCGCCGTCCCCTGAGCCAGCTTGATGACGGAACGACCCGACGCGCGTCGCGTCGCGCCCGTCTGCACGATGGCGATCTTCGGCGCGGCCGGCCACAGGTCCGAGCCGAACGTCGCGCCCGACAGCCGCGGGGAGACCTGCGCCGCGCTCAAGCTCCACGTCGATACGCCGCGCTGGTCGAGCGTTCCCTTCTCTCCGCGCTCCGGCGAGCGCATGACGGCGCATCGACCGCACGTCGCCATCGCCTTCAAGCCGGCGTCCCATCCGCTGTTTCAGGAGGCCAACGCCTCGGCCCCGGCCGTGAACCGGCTGATCCAGCAGGTCGACGGCAAAAAGGGGATCCGCACGAAGTTCCGTAGGAAGGCCCCGGGACCGGGAATGCCTCTTGCGCCGGTCGTGGAAATCTATCCGGCCGGCTCGGCGGGGATTGCGAGGTCGGATGGGCTTCCCGCGCGCGCCGGGCGCCGCTGGACCTCGCTCCGGAGCGACCCCGACGCTCGCGTCGGGGCGTCGTCGCCGCTGGAGCGCACCGCATGAGGGCGCCCGCCTCGATCTTCGACACCGCGGAAGGCAAGCGCCTGCGCGACGCCGAGGCCGGCGGCTGGCGGCACTGGGGGCCCTATCTCAGCGAGCGCCAATGGGGCACGGTGCGTGAGGACTACAGCGCGGACGGGGACGCCTGGGGTTACCTGCCGCACGATCACGCGCGCTCTCGCGCCTACCGATGGGGCGAGGACGGCATCGCCGGCTTCTGCGACCGCCATCAGTACTGGTGCCTCTCGCTCGCCCTCTGGAACGGTGCCGACCCGATCGTCAAGGAGCGGATGTTCGGCCTCACCAACGAGGAGGGCAACCACGGCGAGGACGTGAAGGAGGTCTGGTGGTATCTCGACGGCACCCCGACCCATTCCTTCCAGACGATGATCTACCGCTACCCGCAGGGACCCTTTCCCTACAACGACCTCGTCGCGGAGAACGGGCGGCGACGGGGAACGGACCTGCCGGAGTACGAGCTCGCCGACACCGGAATTCTTGACGCGCAACGCTACTTCGACGTCGAAATCGCCTATGCCAAGGCGGGTCCGGGCGACCTTCTGATGCGCGTCTCGGTCGTCAATCGCGGCCCGGACGCAGCCACGCTTCAAATCCTGCCGCAGCTCGTGGCGCGCAACATCTGGAGCTGGGGCACAGCCGGCGAGAAGCCGTCGCTGACGCTCGCGGCGGACGGCAGCGTCGAAACCCGGCATCCGTCGGCGCCGCCGATGCGCTTTCGCGCTCTCCACCCCGTCCGCATGCTGTTCTGCGAGAACGAGACCAACATGCGCCGGCTCGATGGCGTGGGTCCGGACGGCGCCTTCAAGGACGCAATCAACGATCACGTGACCGGCAAGCGGAACGCGCCGCTGCCCGACCACGGCACGAAATGCGCGGCCTTGTCCGACCATGTGCTGGCGTCCGGCGAACGCGTGACCCTGCGCTACCGCCTGTCGCCGGACGCGGCGCCCCCGCTCGAGGCCCCGGCCTTCGATGCCATCTACGCCCAGCGCCAGGCCGAGGCCGATGAATTCTATGCCGCGCTTCAGAGCGACATCGCCGATCCCGACGCGCGTCTCGTTCAGCGCCAGGCGCTCGGCAGCCTCCTCTGGTCGAAGCAGGTCTACCGCTACGACGTGAAGCGCTGGCTCGACGGCGATCCCGCCTCTCCGCCGCCGCCGCCGGAGCGGCGGCGAGGCCGCAACGCCGACTGGACGCATCTGGCCAACTCGGACGTGATCCTGATGCCCGACAAGTGGGAGTACCCCTGGTACGCCTCCTGGGATCTAGCCTTCCACGCGATCTCGGCCGCCATCGTCGATCCCGACCTCGCTAAGGCGCAGATCCTCCTGCTGACGCGCGAATGGTACATGCACCCGAGCGGGCAGTTGCCGGCCTACGAATGGGCGTTTGGAGACGCCAATCCGCCGATCCACGCCTTCGCGGCGCTTCGCGTCTACCGCATGGACGAGGCGCTGACGGGCGTTGCGGATCGCGACTTCCTGGAGCGCATCTTCCACAAGCTCATGATCAACTTCACCTGGTGGGTGAACCGGAAGGACACCGAAGGGCGCAACCTGTTCCAGGGCGGCTTCCTCGGCCTCGACAATATCGGCGTCTTCGACCGTTCCGCGCCGATCCCGGGCGGCGGCTATATCGAGCAGTCCGACGGCACGGCCTGGATGGCGATGTATGCCTTGAACCTCATGCGCATGGCCTTGGAACTGGCACGCGAGAACCCCGTGTACGAGGACGTGGCGACCAAGTTCTTCGAGCACTTCCTGACGATCGCCTCCGCCATGACCCATGTCGGCGGCAGCGAGGCCGAAAAGGACGCGGATCCGGGCCGCGGCCTCTGGGACGAGGCGGACGGGTTCTTCTACGATGCGCTGATCCTGCCGGACGGCAGCGAGACCACCCTTCGCGTGCGCTCGCTCGTCGGACTCATCCCTCTCTGCGCGGTGGAAGTGCTCGATGCCGATATCGCGGAGCGCCATCCGTTCTTCGCCGCTCGGCTGAGCTGGATGCTCCGGAACCGCCCGGACCTGACGGGCCAGGTCTCCCGCTTCTCCGAGCCCGGCAAGGACCAGCGCCTTCTTCTGTCGCTCCTGCGCCGCCAGCGCATGACGGCGCTGTTGAGACGGATGCTGGACGAGAACGAGTTCCTCTCACCGCACGGCCTGCGTTCGCTGTCGAAGGCGCATGCCCGGCAGCCGTTCAGGCTCGATCTCGCTGGATCGCATTTCGAGGTGCATTACGAACCCGGAACCTCGCAGGCCGGGATCTTCGGCGGCAACTCCAACTGGCGTGGCCCGGTCTGGATGCCTCTCAACGTTATGATCATCGAGGCGCTGCTCGAGTTCGAGCGCTTCTACGGGGAGGCATACAAGATCGAATGCCCGACCGGCTCCGGGCGGACGATGGGGCTGGCGGACATCTCGGACGCGATCTCCCGTCGCCTCTGCGGCCTGTTCCTCAAGGATGGGAACGGCCGGCGTCCTTTCAGGGCCGATGGCAAATCGGGCACCGATCCTGCGACGATCGACCCGGAGGACGCCGACCGCGTGACCTTCAACGAGTTCTTCGATGGGGACACCGGACAGGGATTGGGGGCCTCGCACCAGACCGGCTGGACGGCGCTTGTCGCCCTTCTGCTCCAGCCCCGAAGGATCGTTCGGGGCCAGTCGCTCCCCGTCTCTCCGACGGTTGCCGCGACCAGTTCGGCGATGACGGAACGGACAACGGCTTGGTGATGGCGCGGCCGTCGAAGGCGGTGATGCACCAGGACGAGATGGGGGGCGAAGGCGCCTGGATCGGCGAGTTGCGCGGGTGTGCCGTGGAAGGCGAGCTTGGCCGCCGGCGTGCCCGGCGACAAGCCCTGCAAGGAAGAGACGGCGGAACAGGGCCCCCGAGCACCCGCACGGGCAGGAGGAGGGCGGGGCGCGACGAGATCCATCGCGTTCCATCCGGCGCAAGCCGCCGCCGGGCACGATCATTTGGACATGCGGATGGTGGGTCATGGCCGGGCCCCAGGCGTGGAGCACGGCCGTGAGACCGATGCGGGCGCCGAGGTGTTCGAGGTCGGCCGCGATCGTCGTCATCGTCTGCGTGGAGGCGCGGAACAGGAGGTCGTAGACGGCCGCCTTGGTCTGGAACGCCACGGCGGCGATCTCGGCGGCCAGCGTGAAGACGACGTGGAAATATCCGACCGGCAGGAGGTCCGCTTCACGTTCGGCCAGCCAGTCAAGAGACGCCGCCTCCCTGGCAGCGCGCACAGTGCCGGTTGCGGCAGAAGTTGTAGGCGACCCGCAGATAGCCGCAGTTGTCACGGCCCTCGACATGGCCCCCGATCACGGCGGTGCGGCAAGCTTAGATCGCCGACATAACCTTCGGTTCGACAAGGCTCAGGTGCCCGGCACGGGAAGCCCGGAAAGCTGGGCCCGGCCAGGACCAAACGTACCGGAGAGCTTGCTACCGCTTGGGAGGACTCCGCTCGTTTGGCCGAACCTCGCTCGCGATCGATGTGGCGACGCATTTCGCGATCGGCCGAAAATCATCGAACGGACGGGTATGTCAGACGGGTGCTTGACCACGGCGCTCCGCAAGCAACGTCCGCATGGCGCGCACCATGAGCCGGTGGTCCTGCACGTCCGGGAGGCCGCTCACGACGGCCGCCCCGATGACGCCGCTCGCCTCCGTGGCGATCGGCACGCCGCCGCCACTGGCCACGAATTCCCGGTCGTCGAGTCCGAAACGTGCGCCCAGCGTGGTACCCTTCGCCTCGCATTCCAGGCGCAGCGCGAGCGAGGACCGATGGAAGCGCATGACGGCGTTCCGCTTGCGGCGGATCCATTCCGCGTTGTCGGGGGTCGTGCCAGGGAGGGCGGTCGCGAACACCACGTTTCCGCCCACGCTCAGCTCGATCCTGACGGGGAGGGCGTCGGCGTCGGCCATTTCGCGCACGAGGCATCCCAGCCTCCAGGCGACGTTCAGGTCGAAGCGGTCGAAGCGGAGCTCCTCAAGCTCCCGTGCGAGCTCCTCGAGGCTGGGCGTGGTCATGCGCTCGTTCCCGTCATGCCGCGGACGATCTCGCGACCGCGCCGCTCGACACCAACTGCCGGGCGTTCGACCACCCGAACCTCTTCGTCGTCGACGCATCGTTCCTTCCGACCTCCGCGGCCGTCAACCCCGCGCTGACCATCGCCGCTCAGGCCCTCCGGGTCGGCGACCACATCGCATCCAGGGAACTCGCGGCATGAGCACCCGTCCGGCTACCGTCGACGGCTTCCGGCCCGACGCGGGACGCCGTGCGAGGTCATGCCGCCTCCCGCATCTCACATCGGATACCCGTCCATGACCGACTACATCATCGTCGGCGGAGGCCCCGCCGGTTGCGTCCTCGCCAACCGCCTCAGCGAGGATCCGAGCGTCTCCGTGTTACTCCTCGAAGCGGGGGGCGCGACCGCCACCCGTTCATCCACATGCCGGCGGGCTTCGCCAAGATGACCAAGGGCATCGGCTCGTGGGGCTGGTCGACGGTGCCGCAGAAGCACATGAGGGACCGGGTGCTCTGGTACACCCAGGCGAAGATCATCGGCGGCGGCTCGTCGATCAACGCTCAGATCTACACAAGGGGCAATCCCGGCGACTACGACCGCTGGGTCGAGGCCGGCTGCGAGGGCTGGGGTCGGCTACAACGAGACGAAGATCATCGAGGTCGCCGAAGTGGTCCGCTCCGTCGCGACGAACACGCCGATGTGGCCGACCTTCGAGGCGGGCCATCACATCTGCCAGATCGTCGACGCCTGCATGGAGTCTTCGCGCATCGGACGGTGGGTCGACATTCCGAACGCGTGATCGACAGGCTCGGTGCCCTGCGTCCCGAGCCTGTTCTTCGATCAACATGCCCGCGTCGCAGCCGGGCTTCCCGGAGGCTACCTCGAGGCGTTCGAGAAGGGTCGGTTGCGTATGGCGGGCAAAGCCTACGAGGGAAGCATCTTCCCCGCGGAAACGCGCGAATGGATCGAGAGCCCGTCCGGAAAGTCCCCGGCGGAGGATCGGCAACGAAAGGGGTGGCGGGAAGCACCGCCGACCCGACCCGGCGAACTTTTCGGACGGGCTCTAAGAGATGGATGGGCCTTTCAGCGTGCCGCGCAGGCGTTGGAGCAGCGACTTTAAAGTCTGCGTCTCGGTGTCGGTCAGGTCGGACAGCATGATCTGCGACAGGCCGGCCCGGCGCTTCAGCATGCGCGCGAAGAGGGCGGTGCCGTCCGGCGAGAGGTTCAGAACGACCGATCGGCGGTCCTGCGTCGATCGCGTCCGCTCGATGAGACCCATCTCTTGAAGTTCCGAGACGAGACGGGTGATCTGCGCGCGGTCTCGCCCCATGCGCTCGCCGATCTGTGCGGGCGTCACGCCGGGCCGGCGTCCGATCATCTTCAGGACGTCTCGCTGCGGGAGGCTCAAGTCCTTGGCGGGACTATCCGGCAGGCTGCGCAGCCGTGCCTTGAAGGCCCGTCCGATCTCGGACAGGAGGTCGGCAATCTCCTCGCCGTCCACGTCGCGGCTCGACGCCGCGTCCGGCGTCCGGCTCGCTCCTCCAGCTCCGTGTTTCAAATGCTCGCGCTCCCAACCTTCGAGGCGCGGGACCTTACGAGCGAGGCCGCAGGTCGTCACCCGTTTTTCGAGCGGTTCTAATGTTTTGGCTCACTTATTGTTTTAGTTGACTCAGTCAATCATGTTTTCGTAACTCCTCTCATCGCCGCCGGGTACAGCGGCAACGGAGTGGGGACAGGACGATGCGGGGTCTAGGGGTTGGCGAAGGCCGTATTTTAACGGGACTGTTCGGCGCATCGGCGCTGGCCCTGACCACCCTGCAAAGTCCGGCGCAGACGGTAATCGACGAACCCGGCCGCCCGGAGGCGCCGATCGAGGCGCAGGACGACGGTGTCGCGTCCGACGGGCTCACCATCGCCCTCGACACGGTGGTGGTGACCGCCGCGGGCTTCGAGCAGACGGTCGCGGACGCGCCGGCATCGATCTCCGTCGTCACCCGCCAGGATCTCGATCGCGGTCAGTTCCGGGATCTGACCGACGCTCTGCGCAACGTGCAGGGCGTGTCCGTCACCGGCGTCGCCAACGAGCGCGACATCTCGATCCGCGGCCTGCCCGGCCAGTACACCCTGATCCTCGTCGACGGGGTGCGACAAGGGACCCGGGATGCGCGTCCGAATGGATCGGCAGGCTTCGAGCAGAGCTTCATTCCCCCGCTGAACGCCATCGAGCGCATCGAAGTGGTGCGCGGACCCGCTTCTACCCTTTACGGGTCCGACGCCGTGGGCGGCGTGATCAACATCATCACGCGGGCCGTGGCGACCGAGCCGACCGGGTCGGTGACGCTCGAGGCCACCGGCCAGGGCAGCGGGCGGCACGGCAACTCGGGGCAGGCGCAGCTCTATGCCGCGACGCCGCTGATGGAGGACATTCTCGGCCTTCAGGTCTGGGGCCGGGGCTACAAGCGAGGCGAGGACCGGTTGATCGCCGGCGACACGGCACGCGAGGAGGGCGACCTCACCGGGCGCCTCACATGGTCGCCGAGCGTCGACCACCGCTTCTTCCTCGAAGGCGGTATGACGCGTCTCGAGCAGCAGGCAACGGCGGGACGCACGCTCGCCGACGGTACGCTCGGCCGCATCGGCGCCAATGATCGTGATCATCTGCGCGCGAACTACGACGGCACGTTCCGATGGGGACAGGTGACCGGTTCGATCCAGCGCGAATGGGGCGAGCGCACCACCAGCAACGAGGATGCGATCACGCGCAACTTCGTAGAGAACGTTCGTTCGCCGGAGATCGTGAACACGGTCGCCGACCTCAAGGCCGTGACCCCCTTCGAGGCGTTCGGCGGTCATCGCCTGACGACCGGCACGCAGTTCATCGACAACGAACTCACGGATCAGAATCCAGGCCGACGCACGAACCTCGACGAGGAGTTCGGGCTCTACCAGTACGCGTTCTTCGTCGAGGACGAGTGGCAGATCACCGACACGTTCGCCCTGACCGGCGGCGTGCGCATGGACTATCACGAGATCTACGAGGAGAACTACTCGCCGCGCCTCTACGGTGTCTGGCGGCCGCTCGAGCAATGGACCTTCAAGGGCGGCGTTTCCACCGGCTTCCGAGCGCCCGACATCCGGTCGATCGCGCCGGACTACGCCTACACCACGGGCGGCGGGGGGTGCTTCTACGGGCCGGAGGCCCGTCGCGGCAACCGGAGCCCCTGCGGCGTGATCGTCTCCAACGAGGACCTGTCGCCGGAGACCTCGATCAATTACGAGGCGGCGGTCCTGTTCGACGACCTCGGCGGGTTCACGGCCGGCGTGACGCTGTTCTACACCGACTTCCAGGACAAGATCGACAACGACCGCGTCTACAATCCGGATGGCTCCTTCGCGCGCTGGGATCTCGACCCGAACTATACGCTGTTCCGTGTCTTCAACATCGATGCGGCCGTGATCAAGGGCGCCGAACTGACGCTCGGTTTCAACGCCACCGACACGATCTCCGTTCTCGCCAGCTACACCTACACCGACTCGGAGCAGAAGGGCGGCGAGTACGACGGTCTGGCCTTGACGCGCACGCCCGAGCACAGCGCCAACGTTCGCGTCGACTGGATCACGCCTGTGGAGGGGCTGACCGCCTTCGCGGCCGGCTTCTACGAGGGCGACCAGATCAACGCGGGCCTTCGCATCGGCACCAACGGATCGCCCGTGCGCAACAACGCAGGCACGATCGTCGCCCGCAAGTATCCAGGCTACTTCACCGCCGACATCGGCGCCTCCTACCAGATCAACGAGAACTTCACGGTCAACGGCACGATCTACAACCTCTTCGACAAGGAGGTTCTGCCGGACGCCTACAACACCGTGGTCGAGGGACGCCGCTTCTGGGCGAGCCTCAACGCCAGCTTCTGAACCATCAGGCCTCTCTCCCCTCGGAGCCGCACCATGCTGCAGATCCATCTTCGCCGGGCGCTTCTCGCCGCCGCACTAACGCTTCCCGCCTTCGTGCCCGCGGCGCACGCCGAGCCTTTCAGCGTGACGCACGCGCAGGGCGAGACGACGCTTGAAGCCGTTCCGCAGACGGTGGTGGTCGCCGATTGGGCGGCGTTCGACAACCTTCACGCGCTCGGGGTCGCGGTGGCGGGGGCGCCGGCCTCCGCCGAGCCGCCTTACCTTTCCGCCCTCGTGCCGGACGACCTGCCGCGCTACGGCTCCCTGCAGGAGCCGGACGTCGAGGGTATCGCGGCGGCAGGGCCAGATCTCGTGATCGTCGCCGGGCGCTCGCGCCGCGCCTACCCGACACTCAGCCCCCTCCTTCCCACGATCGACATGTCGGTGGACAATGCCGACATCGTCGGCGGCGTGAAGGCGAACCTAGCCAAGTACGGCGAGATCTTCGGCGTCGAAGAGCGCGCCGCGGACCTTGCAGCCTCGCTTGACCGCAAGATCATGGAAGCCCGGGCGGCGGCCGCGGGCAAGGGGAGCGCGCTGGTCGTCATCACCAACGCCGGGCGGCTCGGCATCTACGGCACCCGGTCGCGCGTCGCCTGGCTTCACGACGCGGTCGGCATCCCGCCGGTCGCCGAAACGGTGGACGATCGCCGCGACGGCGGCGACGGGGCGTCCTTCGAGTATCTGGTCGAGACCAATCCGGACTGGCTCTTCGTGATCGATCGCGACGCAGCGATCGGACGCGAAGGCGCGGCCCGCGCGACGCTCGACAACGAACTGATCCACCGCACGAACTTCTGGCAGCGCGACCGGATCATCTATCTCGATCCCGCTGCGGCCTATGTGACGATGCACGGCTATACCGGACTGATGCTGCTGCTCGACCAGGTGATCGCGGGCTACGGACGCGCGTCCTGACGAGCGGGCGACCCATGACGGCGATCGGCACGCCAACGCCCCGCGACCCGGGCGCGCATCCCGTCCTGCTTGGCGCGACGCTCGCGCTGGTGACGGGGCTCGCGGTGCTGAGCCTTTTCATCGGCATCAGCGACGTATCGCCGGACCGGCTCTTCGGAACGGGCGAGGACGACCGCGTGATGCAGGTCCTCCTCGTCAGCCGCATTCCGCGCACGGCGGCGATCCTTCTCGCCGGCTCGGCGCTCGCCATCGCCGGTCTCCTCATGCAGATCATCGTGCGCAACCGGTTCGTCGAGCCGTCGACGGCCGGAACCACGGAGGCGGCCTCGCTCGGCTTTCTCACTGTCACCCTTCTGGCACCCGGCTGGCCACTGATGGCCAAGATGATCGTGGCGGCGCTGTTCGCGATGGCCGGCACGGCGCTGTTCCTGCGCATCCTACGCTTCGTTCCCTTGCGCGATGCGATGCTGGTGCCGCTCGTGGGGATCATGCTGGGCGGCATGATCGGGGCCGTCACCACCTTCATCGCCTATCGCTTCAATCTTCTGCCCTCGGTTCTCGCGTGGACGATCGGCGACTTCTCGGGCGTCCTGCGCGGCCGTTACGAACTTCTCTGGTTCGGCCTCGGCGCGACGATCCTGGCCTATATCGCCGCCGACCGCTTTACCGTGGCCGGCATGGGGGACGACTTCACCACCAATCTCGGGCTGAATTACGCGGCCGTGATGACGCTCGGTCTCGTGCTCGTTTCCGTGATCGCCTCGGTGACGCTGGTCTCGGTCGGCTCGATACCGTTCCTCGGATTGATCGTGCCCAATCTCGTCTCGCTGATGGTCGGCGACAACATGCGCATCACGGTTCCCTGGGTCGCCAGCCTCGGCGCGCTCTTCGTTCTCGCCTGCGACATCGTCGGCCGACTGATCCGCTACCCCTACGAGGTTCCGATCGGCGTCGTGGTGGGCACGATCGGGGCGGCGATCTTTCTGGGGTTGCTTCTGCGCAGCCAGGGTCGGCGCCCGTGACGCGGATCGCAGCGCTTCGGACCGCCCCGGCGGGACGCTGGAGCCGGCCGGCGATCGTGATCGCCGTTCTCAGTGGGCTCGCCCTCCTGTCCGTTGCGGCGTTCCTGACGCTCGGCGCGCGGGGCCCCTGGAGCTTCGTCCTGACCTTCCGCGGACAACGTCTCCTCGCCCTCGTTCTCGTGGCCTATACGATCGCGGTGTCCACCGTCCTGTTCCAGACGGTCAGCAACAACCGCATCCTGACGCCGTCGATCATGGGCTTCGACGCGATCTTCGTTCTGGTGCAGACGTCGATCGTGTTCTTTCTGGGAACGCAGACGCTGGCACTTGCGGACCCGCACATGCGCTTCCTGGCCGAGGTCGTCCTGATGACCGGGTTCGCCTGGGTGCTGTTCCGGTGGCTGTTCCTCGGCGAGGAACGGAGCCTGCATCGTCTGATCCTCGTCGGGATCGTGTTCGGCATCTTTTTCCGCTCGATCTCGACGTTCATGCAGCGCATTCTCGATCCGAACGCGTTTCAAGTCCTGCAGGACGCGCTGTTCGCCAGCTTCCAGAGCGTCGAGACCACGCTGCTCGGCGTCTCGTTCGCGCTGGCCGGTCTCGTGTCCGCCGTGCTCTGGCGGATCGCCCATACGTTCGACGTCCTAACGCTCGGCCGGTCGCAGGCGATCAGCCTCGGCGTCGACTATCCCCGCGCGGTGATGACCATCCTGACGGGCATCGCCGTGCTCGTCGCGGTCTCCACCGCGCTGGTCGGTCCGATCACCTTCTTCGGTCTTCTCGTCGTGAGCCTCGCACGGGCTCTTCTGGGAGACAGCCTGCACCGCCACGTCCTGCCGGCGGCCGTGCTTCTCGGCATCGTCGCGCTGGTCGGCGGACAGGCCGTGCTGGAGCGCGTGTTCGCCTTCGACACCGCCCTTTCGATCATCGTCGAGTTCCTGGGCGGGTTCGTCTTCCTCATTCTCATCGTTCGGGGAGCCGCCCGTTGATCGTCGCCTCCGGCGTGTCCAAGCGTTACGGCGAGACGCTCGTCGTCGACGACGTCACCCTCGAACTTCCCGCGCACGGCATCACGGCCATCATCGGCCCGAACGGCGCCGGGAAGTCGACCCTTCTTTCGATGATGGCACGGTTCGTCGGCATGGATGCCGGAACCGTCACCGTGGACGGGCTCGATGTCGCGACGACGCCGAGCGACGCCCTTGCCAGGCGGCTCGCGGTCCTGCGGCAGGATAACCATATGGCGGCGAGGCTCACGGTGCGCGACCTCGTGACCTTCGGGCGCTATCCCCATTCGCGCGGCCGGCCGACGACGGACGACGCCGCCCATGTCGCGCGCGCGCTCGACTACCTGAACCTCACCGACCTTTCGCACCGGTTCCTCGACGAACTCTCCGGCGGCCAGCGCCAGCGAGCCTTCGTCGCCATGGTGCTGTGCCAGGACACCGACTACGTCTTTCTCGACGAGCCGCTGAACAATCTCGACATGAAGCACGCCGCCGCGATGATGCGGCTCTGGCGCGAGGCGGCCAAGGACTTCCGCAAGACGGTCGTGGTCGTCCTCCACGACATCAACTTCGCCTCCTGGTACGCCGACCACATCGTCGCCATGCGCCACGGTGCGATCCGCCGGCAGGGCCCCCCCGCCGCCATCATCCGACCGGACATCCTGCGCGACATCTACGAGATGGAGATCGGCGTGCACGAGATCGACGGGCGACGGATCTGCATGTTCTACGAGTAGGTAGAAGCACGATCGAGGCGGGAGAATGGGTTCGACAGCAGCATTCAACCACCTCGCTCAAGCTCCGGGTCGGCGATCCCCGTTCATCTGCGCAACGGCAGCTTTCCACTCGTTGCGCCTCCAAAGCGGTTCGTCCACTTTCGGACGCCGACGTCCCAGCGTCACAGCCCTTGATCCTCGACAATCATCGCCGCGCCTTTCTCGGCTACCATCATTGTCGGTGCGCGGCCGGGATTGAAGCAGAGGAGGAAGCCTGGATAGGGCTCTGGGGCGAGCCCCGCCTTCGGATCGTCGGGGATGCGGTAGGAGAGCGGATTGAAATAGAGTTGCAGGTTCGCCCGTTCCCGGTCCGGTCGTCCACGGAAGAAGCCGCCGGCCTGATTGACGTTCATGGCAAAGGGCCCCCGGCGCGTGAGGAGCCATTGCAGCGCCAGCCGCGCCAGTCCGATCGGGTGGCCGAAGGCGGCGTTCAGCGTCGGCACGCGCGAACGATAGTAGAAGCTGGCGCAGACATGGTCCTGGAGGTTGCGACCGACGGCCGGCAGATGCCGCCGGGCCTCTACGCCGATCGCGCCAAGATGGGCGCCGTCGCCGATGCCGGAGAGTTGCAGGAGCTTCGGGCTCGCGAAGGCGCCCCCGCATAGGATCACCTCGCTGCGCGCACGGAACATCACCGCTTCCCCGCCGCGTCGCGCCGTGACGCCATCGATGCGTCCGTCCCGCCAGAGGAGGTGGTCCACCTGGGTATGGTGCAGGATCCTCAGGTTGGGCCGGCGGCGCGCGGGATGGAGATACTCGCGCGAGGAGGACGAGCGCAGGCCGGCGCGCGTGTTCACGTCGTAGACGCCGGCCCCCTCGATCCGCTCGCCGTTGAAGTCCGGGTTTTCAGGCAGTTGCAGTTCGCGGCATCCCTCGAGAAAGGCTTTCGAGACCGCGTGGATGCCGGGGCGCATCGGCGTTACATGGATCGGCCCTTGGTCGCCGTGCCAGGGACCGTCCCCGCTCTCGTGCGTCTCCAGCTTGCGGAAGAAGGGCAGGACGTCGTCGAAGCCCCATCCCGGATTTCCGGCCGCGCGCCAGTCGTCGAAATCCTCCCGCGCGCCGCGCACGAAGATCATGGCGTTGATGGAGCTCTGCCGGGACAGTAGTGGTCACGCGCTCGCAGCGGATGCCATCCGCGCCACCAGTCAGGAGGACGCAGCGCTGGTTGAGCGCTGGGACTTCGACCTCGACGGTCCCCTCTTCGATGGCGGCCCGGTCTGCTGCGTTGATGCAGGAAATGTCGAGACCGTGATGGGCGACGGCGCGGGCAACCGTGAGCGGATCGAGTGGAAGACCCGCGAGGTTCTGGCCCAAGGGGCCGTGCCGATCCTGATCGGGGGCGACGACTCCGTGCCGATCCCCTTTCTCGCTGCCTTCGCCGAGCACGGACCATCTGGATCCTACAGATCGACGCGCATATCGACTGGCGCGATGAGGTTGAGGGCGAGCGAGACGGTTACTCCAGTCCCATGCGTTGGGCGAGCGAAATGCGGCATGTCGCCGGCATCGCTCAGGTCGGCATCCGCAGCGTCGGTAGTGCGGGACAGGTCGAGGTTGAGGCCGCGCTGCGCCATCTGCCCGAGGGCGCACGGGTGTCGTGACGCTGGACTGCGACGGCCTTGACCCGTCCGTCATGCCGGGGGTGGCGGCTCGAACGCCGGGCGGTCTCACCTACACGCAGACCATCGACCTCGTTGCGGGCGTGGTGCGACGGGGGCGGATCGTCGGGATGGACGTGGTCGAGTTGCTGCCGGCCGCCGACGTCGACGGGCTATCGGCGCTCACCGTCTCGCGCATCGTCGTCAACGCCATCGGGGCAATCGTACGTCAGCGTTGATGGGTCGGACGGGTGGTTTCCCGACCGTCTGCTTTACGGCGCCGAGCCGAGGATACCTGCCGATCTTTACCCGGATCCTGATCAGTTGAGCAAAGCGCTGTGGTAGCCTGCATTGGCGGCAGGCCTGAAGACGGTTCATTCCGCGGCAAACGTCACGCACCGCACGAACGCCTGCTCGAATTCGTGCCCGGCATGACCCGAGCCAAGAAGCACGGATGCGAGGAGCCGCGCCTTCGTCCCCGCGAGGTCTGAAGCAAAGATTGCACCGCTCCGCTCGAGATCCCGACCGCCTCCGTTCCCATAGAGGGGGCGCGTAGGACCCTCGGCGCATCGACTGGAGATGATAATGGGAACGCCCGAGTCCACGCATTCCTCGATCGGTCGGAGGAGCGCCGGCGGTGCGTTCCCGAGACCGAACGCCTCGATCACGATGGCAGTGGCCCCCAACTCCCTTAGCGCAACGATCATCCTGGGGTCGGCTCCCAAAGAGAGCTTCAGCAACTGAACCCCACCGTCGAGGCGCGTCGGATCTAAGGTCTCGGATCGCCGGCAGCGGCGACGGACGTCGACCTGTCCGAACGCGATCGTGCCCAGTGGTCCGTGCCCGCGAGAACCGAAGGCGTCGAGCCTGGTCGTGTGCGTCTTGGTGACGTCGCGGGCGGCATGGAAGGTTCCGTCGAAGCATAGGAGGGTTCCCATGCCGCCCGCGGCAGGGGTCGCTGCGAGGGAGATCGCGTCGCGCAGGTTCTCCGGTCCGTCGGTGTTCGGCATGTCGGCGTTGCGCTGGGCTCCGGTGAAGACGACCGGCTTGTCGCCGGGCACCGTCAGGTCGCAGAGATAGGCACTCTCCTCCATCGTGTCGGTGCCGTGCGTGACGACGACGCCGTCGCAGTCGGATCGCGACAGGTGTTGACGAATACGTCGGGAGAGCGACAGCACCAGCGGCAGGTCCATGGCGTAGCTGCCCACTTGGCAGAAGTCCTCGACGGTCACGTCGATGCCGGCGATCGCGCCGCCGACCGATGCAAGGAGGTCAGCGCCGCTCGCAGCAGCAACGACGTCTCCGTCGACATCGCGCCTCTTGGAGGCGATCGTCCCCCCAGTGGTCAGGACATGCACCCGTCGTGGTTCGTTGCGGGAGGACATCAGAACCGCATGGCCTCCTCGATCGCGCCCTGCGCCTCGGGGCCCATCGGACCCGAAGCCGCGACCTGTCCGCCCTTCATGACGGCGAAGTCGTCGGCGACACTCATGACGAACGGGAGATGTTGCTCCACCAGAAGGATCGAGACGCCCGTGCGGTCGCGCAATGAGCGCAGGACGGTGCCGAGTCGCTCGATCACCGACGGCTGGAGGCCCTCCGTCACCTCGTCGAGCATAAAGAGACGCGGCTCTGCCATGATGCCGCGTGCGACGATCAGCATCTTCTGCTCGCCGCCTGACAGCGAGCCGGCCCGTTGGTGAAAGCGGCTGGCGAGGAACGGGAAAGCCTCCTCGGCCGCGACGAAGCGGCGATCGAACTCCGCATCGCTCCGGATCCCGAGGCGAAGATTGTCCCTGACGGACAGGTCCTGGAAGAGCGCCTTCTCCTGGGGCGCGTAGGCGATGCCCTGCTCGGCGCGGCGGTTCGGAGCGACCCGGGTCACTTCCTCGCCGCCCACGGTGACCGAGCCGCGACGTGCGGGCAGGAACCCCATGACCGTCTTCAGGAGCGTCGACTTGCCGACGCCGTTCCGTCCGATCAGGGCACTGATGCGGCCTGTGCCGACCCCGAGCGAGACGTCGTCGAGCACTATGGCCCCGCCGTAGCCGCTCGTCAGGTTGCGGATGCTGAGTGTCTCGCTCACGAGCGTGCCTCCGCGGCTGCGGGCGCATGGGCCCCTGCGTAGATTTCCTCGATCAGCGGCGACGACAAGACATCGTCCGTCGAGCCGTCGAGCACGATCCGTCCCTGGTGCAGGACGACGATGCGGGACGAGATGTCCTTCACGAAGTCGAGGTCGTGCTCGACGAGGAGTATGCAGATCCCGTCCTGGCGGCAGAGGTCCTGAAGGATAGCACCGATCTGCCGGCGCTCGATGCGCGTCAGCCCGGCCGTCGGTTCGTCGAGAAGCACCACTTTCGGCTCGAGCGCCATGACCATCGCAAGCTCCAGGGCCTGCTTGAGGCCATGGCTGAGGTCGCGTGCGACGACGTCCAGCCGATCCGCCAATCCCGACATCTCGACGATGCGAATGGCGGACGCGGGCAAGGCCAAGTCGGTAGCGCGCCGAATCGTCGAGGGGCTTTCGAAGCGGGCCCGTGCGACCCGGAGGCACTCCGCGACGGTCAAGCTCTCGAACACCGACGCCATCTGGAACTTGCGGCCGAGGCCGAAGCGGACAAGGCGGTCCGGTGGCAGCTTGTCGATGTCGTGTCCGAAGACCGCGATGTCGCCCCCGCTGCGCTCACGCCCGTCGGCAAGGCACTTCATCAGGGTCGACTTGCCCGCACCGTTCGGGCCGACGAGGCTGACAAGCTCCCCGGGAGCCGTCGCTAGGTTGACGTCGCGCAGGACCTGCAAGGATCCGAAGCTCTTCGAGACGTTGCGGCATACGACAGCCGCATCGCTACTCCTCGTCGCGGGAGCCACAGCCCTCGCAGTTTCGGCAAGGCGCGCACCCTTCGTCGGCGGCGAGACCCGCTTGAGGATGCTGCCGAACAGGCCCTCAGGAAGGAGCAGGATGGTCAGGATGAATGCGGCTCCGACGAGGAGTTCCCAGACGAAGGGCAGGATGCCGGAGAGGTAGGCGGTTGCGATCTCGATCGCGACGGCGCCGATGGCGGCGGCGATCGGAGAGCCGCGTCCGCCCAGGGCGACGGCGACGACGAGCTGCGTGCCGAAAACGAAGCTTGCGTTCTCCGGAGCGGCGACACCGCCGAAGCCTGCGTAGCCGAAGCCGGCCGCCGCGGCGACCATCGCACATAGGACGAGGAGGAGGATGCGCAGCTTCGGCGTGTCGATGCCGAGATAGGCGCAACGGGCCTCGTTGTCGCGGACGGCGAGAAGGAGCCGGCCCGCGTCACTGGACAACATGACCTGCGCGAGGACGGTCACGAGGAGGAGGGCGATGCCGCCAATTCGGAACCAGACGTCGAGGTCGAGATCGAAGGTGAAGAAGCCGACAAGCCCGCTGGAGGACCCGGTGAGTTCCCCGCCGGAGTAGAGAACCTGGACCAGGACGATCGGCAGGACGAGCGAGATCACCGTGGCGTAGAGAGGGGTAGAGCCCGGGTAGAACGAGATCCAGCCGACGAACGCGGCGACGGCGCCTGCGGCCAGGATCGCAAGGGCGAAGCCGAGCGCGGCCTGCCATGGACCGAAATCGAACTCCGTGAAGGTCATCGCCAGCGCGTAGGCGCCGATACCGAAGAAGGCCGACTGTCCGAACGTGAGGAACCCGGTCGCTCCCCAAAGGATCGAGACGGTGATGGCGACGATCGCGACGAAAAACGCACGCGTCAGAAGATTGATGGCGTAGAGGTCGAGGACGGCAGGTCCGAAGACGACGAAGGCCAGGGCCAGTGCGAGGAAAAGCGCAGGGATTGCTCGGCCGCCGGGAAGACTGCGGGGGGTCGACGAGGGCGAAAGGGCGATGTCAGGCACGGGCGAAGCCCTCCGGGCGGAGTCTGAGCGCAAGCGCGGCGAGGATCGGGATCGCGAGGGCGCCGACCACGGGGGTGATGAAGCTGGAGGCCAACACCTGCGCGCTTCCGAGGACGAGGCAGGCGACGGCGAGCGTCGGAAGCGAGCCGCCGGACACCATGACGAGCATGAAGGCACCGGTGAGGTAGGCGATGCCCATGTTGGGATCGACGCTGGCGAGCGGGGTGATGAGGGCGCCCGCCATGGCGGCGAGCCCGCAACCGAGGCCGAAGGTGACGAAGCGGACTCGGGCCGAGTTGATGCCGAGCGCTTGGGCCAGCGTCTCGTTCATGATGACGGCGCGGGTCGACAGGCCGAGGCGCGTTCCGTTGAGAAGTGCCGTGAAGGCGACGCCGATGCCGATGGCCGCGCCCACCATCGCCAGCCGATAGGTCGAGTAGGACGTGCCGAGGACGTCCACCGTCCCGGGGAGCGGCGCATCGACGAACTGGATGCCACGCCCGAATCCCATGATGATGAGCTGGGCCAGCACGATGCCGAGGCCCCAAGTGACGAGGATGGCGTCCAGCGGCCGGTGGTAGAGGGGCCGTACGAGGACCCGTTCGACGACACCGCCGAGAAGAGCGCCGACCGCGAAAGCCAAGGCGACGGCCGCTACGAAGGGAAGGCCGATCCAGGTGCCGAGAAGGGCGGCGAAGGCGCCGACGGTGATGAACGCGCCGTGCGCGAAGTTGATGATCTTCAGGACACCGAAGACCACGAGGAGCCCGGCAGACAGACAGAAGAGGATGGCCGCCGTCGTCACGACGTCGAGGAGCAGCGTCATGCGCGCGTCTTTCGTTGGGGAAAGGGAAGGGCGGCGGCGCATCCGCACGCCGCCCCGGCTCAGCGACGGGTCAATTGAGCTTCGGGCATTGGTCGCCCGGATCGACGTCAGCGAACGACTGGATCACCTTGACCGAGCCGTCGGCCTGGACCTGCGCGAGGTACATCGTGAGCGGCGCGTGATGCTGCTTCGACATCGTGATCGTGCCGCGGGGTCCGTCGACCGAGACCGTCTTCAACGCCTCGAGGACGGGACGGGCATCGGTCGTGCCGGCCTTCTCGACGGCGGCGGCGTAAGCGAGGATGCCCTCGTACTGCGGCGTCGACAGGTCGTTCGGGGTGACGAGGTTGTCGCCGAACTTCGCCTTCATCGCCTCGAGGTAGGCCTTGTTGGCAGGCGAATCGATGCCCGTCACGTAGGACGCGGAGAGGTAGATGCCCGCCGCGTCGGCCCCCATGCTGCGGGCCGTTCCCTCGTCGACCGCGAGGTTGCCGTAGGGCAGGTCGATGCCGCTGGAGCGGAGCTGCTTGGTCAGCGTGACGTTCGGCGCGCCGCCGGACGTCGAGGTCACGAGGGCCTCGGCTCCGGACGCCTTGAGCTTGGAGAGGACCGGGGTCCAGTCCGTTCCGTCGATCGGCAGGTACTCCTCGCCGACCACGGTGCCGCCCTTCTCCTCGATCGCCTTCCTGGCGAAGGCGAGCATGCCGCGTCCGAACGCGTAGTCCGACCCGATCAGGAAGAACTTCTTCGCCTTCTTCTCGTCCATGAAGAAGTTGACGATGGGCGGGACCTGCTGCTGCGGCACCCAACCGTTGGCGAAGAGGTACGGGTTGCAGGACGCGCCCTCGTAGAACGAGGTGTAGATGTACGGCACCTTGCCCCGCTGGACGATCGGCAGCGCCGCGTTGCGGGCCGCGCTCGTCTCCATCGCGACGACCGCGTTCACCTCGTTCTGGAAGACCAAAGCGTCGAAAGCCTTCTGAGCGCCCGCGGCGCCCGAGGCGTCATCGACCACGACGAGCTCGAGCTTCTTGCCAAGCACGCCGCCCTTGGCGTTAATCTCGTCGACGGCGAGTTCGCTCGCCTGGACGACAGAAGGAGCGACGGTGCTGTTGGCGCCCGACAGGCCGACGGGAACGCCGATCTTGATCGTCTCGGCCGCATGGGCTGAACCGAGGAGACAGGTCGAGGCTGCGAGAGCCGCGGCGAACATGCGCATGGAAGGGGTCATCGGTGTTTCCTTCTCTTGGGGGTCAGTACCAACTGCGCCGGATGTCGGCGCCGAGGAGTTCGGAGTAGACGTCGGTGCGCCGGTCCCGGAGCGGCTGATTGAAGGCGTTCCAGGCGCGCTTGCGCCGTGCGTCGAGGAGGTCGAGGTCGGCGATCACGATCTCCTCGCGGTCGCGGCTGGCCGGGCCGGCGACGGGCCAGCCGTTGCAGCCGACAATGAGGCTCTGCCCCTCGAAGGGCTGTCCGCGCTCGGTCCCGATGCGGTCGGCGCAGGCGACGAAGACGGAGTTCGTGTGCGCCCCGGCCATCGTCAGCATGTTGGCCATGGCGAGCTGCCCCGCCGGCTGGTCGGGCATCGGCACCCAGTTCGTGGGGACGCAGACGATCTCGGCGCCCTGGAGCGCCATCAGGCGGAAGGTCTCGGGGAACCAGACGTCGTAGCAGATCGCCATGCCGATACGGCCGATGGCAGTCTGGAAGACCGGGAACCCGCGGTCGCCGGGTTCGAAGAACAGGTTCTCCTCGCCCCAGAGATGCGCCTTGCGGTAGGAGCCGACGAGCCCGCCGGGGCCGACCAGCGCCGCACTGTTGTAGAGCGCCTCACCGTCGCGTTCGGCAAAGCCGAAGGCGACGAACAGGTCTCGCTCGCGGCAGAAAGTCTCGAAGGCGCGAAGCGACGGGCCGTCGGTCAGCGCCTCGGCGCCCGCCCGCGCCTCGGCCTTGGTGCGGAAGACATAGCCGGACGTGCAGAGTTCGGGCAGGACGACGAGGCGTGCACCGCGATCGGCTGCCTGTCCAGCGAGCCCGATGGCCAGGGCGAGGTTGGCCGCGTTCTCGGCGACCTTGGGTTCCATTTGAATACAGGCGACACGGATCGTCGATCCGCCGTCCGGCATAGGGGCGTGCGAGGTCATGGACGCGAGTTTCCTTTGCGCCAAAAGCAAAAACCCCCGCCAGCGCAGTGAAGCGCAAGACGAGGGCTACATAGCCTGAATGTGGGAACGGCCGCCCGGCCGTTGAAAGCTGATCTCAGCTTGAGAACATTAGAGATGCTTTTTGCGCATGGGTCAAGTGCGCTGGATGCATAAATAAGCGGCGGCGATGCCTCATGATGATGCAGTCATTCGGAGCCGAGGAGACCGAAGCCGCCGAGGGCTTCCTGCGCCTGGATGATCCCCCTCGCGACATCCGCCATCGGAAGCCGACGCTGCGTCGCCTGCTGACGGAGGAGCTCGTAGCACTCCGGCTCCTCGAGCTTCTTCAGCCCCATCAGGATCTTGACCGCCTTGTCGATGTCCCGGCGGGCTTTCAGCGTCTCCTCGAGCTTGGTAACCTTGGCATTGAGACGCGCGACGTAGCCGTGCTGCGCCCGTGCCAGCACCAGCGCCGACAGGATGCCGAAGGCCCGCAGCGGCTTGTTCACGACGCCCTCGGCCGAGACGTCGAGGGCCTTTCGCAGGATGGTCGGGTTCTCGTAGTCGACGATGGCGATGAGCGTCGGGCGCTCGTCGGGGACCGTGACAGACTGATCCGCCTCGATCAGGAGGAACACTGTGTCGAAGTTCGTTGGCAGGACGCTTGGCGTGGGCCAGAGCCCCACGACCTCGCAGCCGAACCGGCGCAGTTGGTCGAGCAGCATGTCGCCCTCGCGGTCGCGGGGGTGGATGACCAGGACACGCGAGCCGCGAAGCCCGTCCATCAGGCGCTGGACCGCGGGCTTCATGCCTCTTCCACCGCGTCGATCCACTTGGCGCGGAAGCTGGTCGAGGAGAGATAGGGGTCCGGCTTCACGGGCTCGCGGCCCTGCCAGAGGATCTCGAAGCTGCCGTCTCGGCAAGCCGCGGCAATGCGGGGCGTCAACCAGGCATGGTTGTTGTCGGAATCGATCCGGACTGGCCCCTCGGGAGCGTCGACGCCGAGACCCTGTGCCGCATCCGCCAAGCGCTGCGTGTCGAGCGTCCCACAGCGTTCGAGTGCGGCGGCGAAGAGGAGCACCTGCGCATAGGACGACGCGCTCCACTGGCTGGGCGTTGCCCGATCGCCGTATTCGGCCTCGAAGCTGCGCCTGAACCGATCGCTTGCCTGTCCGGGGAGGCTTGCGAAGTAGGTCGCCGACGTGATGTGCCCGGCGCAGACATCGGCGCCGATCGCCCGAACCTCTCCCTCGGCGAGTGTCAGGCTCGTCATGGCTACGCCTCGGGCCGTCAGCCCCTCCGCGTGGACGAGCCGGTAGAAGTCGTGCGAGGGCGTTCCGACGAGGGTTGAGAACACCGTCAGTGGTCCGTTATCCGCCAAGCGGGCAATCTCGTCGACCGTGCGTCGAATCCATGCCGGATCGCCCGTCGGTGGCCCGTAGACCTCACCGACGACGGTCCCGCCCTGCGTCTCGATCAGGTCGCGCATGATCCGGTTGGTCTCGCGAGGATAGATGTAGTCCGACCCCATGAGGAACACGCGCCTGGCGAGCTTCGCCACGATGAAGTTGGCCAGCGGGAAGCTGTTCTGGTTCGGGCACGCCCCCGTGTAGATGACGTTCGGCGAGTACTCGAAACCCTCGTAGAAGGAGGGGTACCAGAGGAGCCCGTTGCGCCGCTCGATGGAGGAAAGGACCGCTTTCCGCTCGGCCGACGAGGAGCAGCCGAAGATCACGGAGATCCCGTCCTCGACGAGAAGCCGCTCGGCGAACTCGCGGTAGAGATGCGGATCAGACTGCGGGTCGTAGGCAATGACCTCGACGGGACGGCCGAGGACACCACCGCGCTCGTTGATCTCCTTGATCGCCAGCGCCGCACCGAAGAAGTGCTCGCTTTGCGTGAACCGGAGGTATCCTGAGCGCGAGAACAGGAGGCCGACCCGCCACGGATCCGATCCTGCCGATGTCGAGGTCATTGCGGAATCCACGGTTCGCAGTAGGGGTCGCCTCAAATACCTTAACGGTTGCCGGCGGCAAGACGGCGAGTGTGGGCGCGGGGTTGATCATCGTTCGCCCGAACGTCCGCTATGCGGAAGTGTCTAATGCCACGCTCTATGCCCGTGATGGATCGTTTGCTGCCCTTCCTGTATCGGAAATGTCGAACGGGGAGAGCGCCGTTCAACCGGCGGCACGGATGCCTTGCCCGTCGTTCCCGTCAACGCTTCCCGCCCTTGCCGGCCCCCTTTCGAACAGTTCGGTCGCCCGAACGATGCCGAGGGGCCTGGAGTAGAGATAGCCCTGAACCTCGCCGCAGCCGAGTTCTTCCAGGACGTCCGCCTGCGAGGCGGTTTCGACCCCTTCCGCGATCGTGCGGATTCCCAGCCCGTCCGCCAGGACCACGACCGAGCGGAGCACGGCCATCGAGTGCCGGTTGTCCGGGATGTCGGTCACGAAGCTCCGGTCGATCTTGATCTTCGCGATGGGAAAGCGATGGAGGTAGCCGAGCGAGGAATAGCCGGTCCCGAAGTCGTCGAGCGCGAAGCTGACGCCGAGGCCGAGAAGCTCGGCGAAAATGCCGGACAGACGATGGTTCTCGCCAACGAAGGCGGACTCCGTGATCTCGAGTTCCAGGCGCCGGGGGTCGAGCCCGGACGACGCCAAGGCAGAGCGCACCGCCCCGACGATGTCGCCGGCCAGGAATTGGAGCGGCGAGACGTTCACGGCGACCTTGATCGCGTCCGGCCAGAGCCGCGCATCCTCGCAGGCCCGGTGGAGCACCCAGGCGCCCAGTGCGTGGATCAGCCCCGTTTCCTCCGCGACCGGAATGAAGTCGGCCGGCGAGACCAGCCCCCGTTCGGGATGACGCCAGCGCACGAGCGCTTCCGCCCCGGTCCAGGCATCGTCGCGAAGGCGGGCCTGGGGCTGGTAGGCTAGCTCGAACCCGCCGGTCTCGAACCCGCCGGTCTCGATTGCGTCGGCGAGATCGCGTTCGAGCGCGAGCCGTTCGAGCCGCGCCTTCTCCATCGTCGGATCGAATTCGACCACCGGCCCGGCCGCCGTCCGCTTTGCCTGATAAAGGGCGACATCGGCTCGCCGGCGCAGCACCGAGGGATCGCTGCACCCTTCATGTGCGAAGGCGATGCCGACGCAGGTTCCGATGGAGACGCGGTGTCCGTTGACGTCATAGGGGCGCGAGACCGCGCCCACGATGCCTTCGGCGAGCGTGCGGGCCATCTCCGCGTCTCGTGATCGCAGGAGCACGAGGAACTCGTCGCCGCCGATGCGGAACAGGATCGCCTCTTCGGTCAGAAGGCCCTCGGCGCGGCGTGCCGTTTCCACGAGCACGGCATCCCCCGTCGCGTGTCCCAGCGCATCGTTGACGCCCTTGAAGCGATCGAGGTCGAAGGCGAGGAGGGCCACCGGAGGCGGATCCGCACCCAACTCGTCGAGGAGCGTCTCCAGAGCGCGTCGATTGGGAAGGCCCGTCAGGCTGTCGTGGAAGGCCGCGAAGCGAAGGCGCTCCTGCGCCCCTTCGCGGTCCGTCACGTCGTGCAGCACGAGGCTGGCGTAGCGCAGGGGCCGGGCATCGCCGCGCCGCCGCCTGTCTTCCAGCCAGAACGGCGAGACCGTGTATTCGAGGATGCGCACGTCGTCCTCGCGCGGCAGCCGGACGATCCTTTGCTCGGGCGGCCGACCACAGGGGGGCCCGTCCGTCTCGGCCATCGCCTCTTCGACCGCGTGCACGAGCGCGGCGGGCAGATCGGCCAGCGCACCGGGACGCTCGCCCCGCGGCAGGTCGAGGAGGGTGCGCGCGACCTCGTTGATCCGCATGATCCGGCCTTGCGCATCGACGATAACGATGGCGTCGAAACCGTCGTCGACGACGCGCTCCAGGAGCCGCGCCGTGTTGCGGGTCTCCACGCGCGAAACCCGGAGCCGCAACTGCCGGAGGTCGAATTCCCGCGCAAGGCTCCAAAGCGCGATCGCGCCGATCGAAAGTTGCAGCCAGGCCGTCTGCGGCATCACGGCGCGCTCGACATAGAGCCACGTAGCCCCGCCTTCGACCGCGACCGCGGCCACGGCGAGGACGACGAGGCTCCGGCGAAGGCGGGTGCGCGCCGCAAGCCACGAGCCGGCTCCCAGGACGAGAAGCACCAGGGCAAGCGGCGGGTGCCAGGCTGCCAACTCCCTGTCTTGCAACAGGGTTTCCGTGGCCAGCGCGATCACCGTCGATCCGGAGACGATGCCGGCGCCGGGAACGGGGAACAGGTCATGGAGTTCGATCGCCGTCGCGCCGACGATCAGTGTCTTGCCGGCAAGTCCGCCTTTTGGGATGCGACCGCGCAGGAGATCGGCGTAGGACACGCGCGGGATCGAGGCGGCCGAGATGCCGTGGTCGATCCCGAACAGTCCTTGCGTGGTCTGTCGGCCCGCCAGGAGGGCAGGCATGGAGGCGACCTCCTCGCCATCCATGTCGATCGACATGGGAAAGCGCCGCACGCGTCCGTCGGCATCGACCGGAACGTTGATCGCGGCGGGCCAGGACGCCGAGAGCAGCGGCTCGATCGGCATGGACGCCAGCCTCGCCCCCGAAGCCGGATCGTACTGGACGAAGGCGGCGAGGAACGTTTCCGGCCCGGCGCTGCCGAGGGCCTCCGCCAGGGCCTCGTCATCCAGGGCGCCCGAGCGCGTGGAGAAGTCGATGTCGAAGGCGACGCGGCTCGCACCGGCGTCAGCCGCCGCCCTCAGGAGATCGGCATGAAGCCGGCGCGGCCAGGGCCAGACGCCGACCTCGGCCATGCTCGCCGCATCGATGTCGACCAGCACGATCCCGCCCGACGCTGGACGCTGGCCGACGACGAAGCGGGCATCCGAAAGTCTCGTGTCCAGAAACCGCGGAACGCCGGACAGCGAGGCTCCGAGGAGGCAGGCCGCCGCAACCAGAAGCGGGACGAGAGACCGGATCGACAAGGGCGAGAGGCCGGGCGGGCGGCCAAGCGTCTTCGAACTCGACATCGTGGACGGGCTCCCCGTGGGCTTGGTCAGGACGCAGCCGCCCAGCTACTCGCCGGACCCGCCCATGCCATTCATGCTGTTACCGAAGCCGCCAAGGCCCCCGAAGCCGCCGCCTGAGCTGCCATTTCCGATGCTGTTGCCGATGCCGCCGATGGTGTTCCCGATGCTGCCGATGGTGTTTCCCACGTTGCCGACGACACCGCCACCGCCATCGGTGCCGCTGGGGCTCGCATTGCTGATCGTGTTGCCGATGCCGCCGATGGTGTTCCCGATGCTGCCGATGGTGTTTCCTACGTGGCCGACGACACCGCCACCGCCATCGGTGCCGCTGGGGCTCGCATTGCCGATCGTGTTGCCGATGCCGCCGATGGTGTTCCCGATGCTGCCGATGGTGTTTCCAATGTTGCCGACGACGCCCCCACCACCATTGGTGCCGTTCGGGCTGACACCGCCGATGGTGTTTCCAATGCCGCCAAGTGTGTTCCCAATACCGCCGATCGTGTTTCCGATGGTGTCGACGACATTCCCGCCGCTGTCGGCGCTGCCGGGACCCGCCTTGCCGCCGGTGTTCCCGATGCCGCCGATCGTGTTTCCGACGTTACCGACGACGCTCCCACCGCCGTCCGTTCCGCTCGGGCTGCCGTTGCCGCGACGACCGCCGGTCGCATCACTTCCCGTCGTGTCGTGGTTCTCGACAGCGCCGCCGCCCGGTTCACCGAGGCCATCACCCCGATCGTTGCGTTTCTCCGTTCGATCCTGCGTGCCCTGTCCGGTCGCCGCGGTTTCCGAGACGCTGCTGCCGACCCCCGAACGGTCACGCCCGTCGGAGTTGTCGCCACCGAATCCGCCGAAGTCCGATGCGTCGGGCGAGCGCGAGGGCGCCGCCCCAGCGGGGCCGCCGACAGATGCGGCCGCAGAGCGCGCCGCCTCCGCCGCGTGCGCCTCGCGGGCGGCGCTCAGCGTCTGTCCGACGGGCGCGACACTCGGGGCGGACGGCTTGCCCGGCGCCACCTGCGGCGCATTGATCCCCGCCGTGCTGAGGCCCGACGCATTGGCCGACACGCTGGCGCGCTGGCCTGCGCCGATCCCTGCCGTCTCGCCCGTCCTCAGGTCGCTCACCTGAACGAGCCCCCGGTCGACGTCGATCTTCGTGTCCGTCTTCGAGACGCTGATGGTGAAGGCCGTGCCCTTCACCACCGCCGCCATGAACGGCCTCTGCACGGTGAAGTGCGGCGCGGATCGCTTCTCAATGTCGAAAGTGATACTCCCGACGCGCTGGAGCACTTCGGTCTTGGAACGGGACCGTCCGCTCGGCTGAACGACGGCGACACTTCCCGGCCCGAGCGTCATGACGTTGTTCTCGCTCGACAGACGAACGCGCCCGGATTTGGCGGTGGCGATCGTCAGTCCTTCCGGCACCATCATGCCCTCCGTCAGGACGTTGCGTTTCTCGACGCTTTCGATCGTCCAGGCAGTCCCGCTGACGCGCTCGACACGCCACTCACGCGCCCATCCCACATTCGCATGGGAAAGGACTGTCAGCAAAAGGGTGAGAAAGAACAGACGAGCGTGCATCGGATCCGGCCAGGTTTCAATCCGGGCACAGTGCAGTAGCAGGGATAACGGGAGCCTTACGAAATTGCCGACACTCGTTGATATCGGGCGACAGACCCGGAAAATCATCAGAAATGTTCGGTTTATCCCGATTGGGTGCTGTTTCGTCTGGCGTCGGTCTTGCTGACGTTGAAGGATTCCTCTTCTACATTCTCGCCTGACGTGTGAAGCAAGTTGAATGGCGTGTGCCATGCAAGCCAAATGATCCACCCCCATCGAAATGCTCCGCCCTGAAGTATGGCTTTTGGAGCCTGTGGGAGGACGGGCACGGCAAGACGACCCAGGCCCGGACAGATTGCCGCGACGCTGCGGCAGGTTGACGGTCTGGTGTCGCCAGGGAAGTCCGTTGCGGACGCGGTTCGCTCGATCGGCGTGACGGAGGTCGCCGACTGTCGGTGGCGCAAGGAGTTCGGCGGTCTGAAGGTCGACCAGGTGAAGCGGCCGAAGGATCCGGAGACCGAGAACCGGAGGTGGCTCGTCACCGTAAAAATATGACGACTATTGTCATGTTTTGCGGTAGGCACGACCGGACCCGAGGTATCCGGAAGGGCTGTCGGAACGTGGTGGCTGCCTCTTCGAAGGCCGATGATCTTGCCGGCATCTACCTAAGGGAGTGGCGCTCGCTGCTCTCGATCCTTCGATGTCGGACCGGCTCGGTCGACATCGCGGAGGAGGCCGTTCAGGAGACATGGCTGCGTATCGCCAGCCCATCGGAGACGACGCCCGCGATTCTCGATCGGCACGCCTATCTCCTGCGGATCGCCGGAAACATCGCGATCGACCTCATTCGTCGCGAAGGCCGGCGCGCGGCGGTGCCTCTGTCCGAAGCCGTTCTTGCGACCTTCGCCGACCCGGCACCGTCACCCGAGGCGCATGCGATCGACCGCGACGAGTTGCGGGCCCTGGTTCGCGCCTTGGCGCTACTCCCGCCAAAGCCGCGCCAGGCCCTCCTGATGGCGCGTTGCGACCAACTCACCCATGCCGAGATCGCTGATCGGCTCGGCGTGTCGTCCAGCATGGTGGCCAAGTATCTGGTGCAGGCGCTGCGCCATTGCCGCGACCATCTTCCCCGCGACCGCTGAGCCGGGCGAACTGCAAGTTCGCTCGCGTCAGGCCGTCATAGGGGAGGGACAGCCTCGAACTGTCTTGCGTGTGGAGCGAAGACGAACGGATGACGAGCGAAGGTGCAGCGAACTTGCAAGACCACCGAGACGCGCAACACGAGCTGAGCGACGAAGCGATCGCCTGGATCGTCAGGCTTCGGTCTGGGGAGGCCGGTCTCGCCGATCACGATGCCTTCGCCGTCTGGCGCCTGCGCAGCCCGGATCACGAAAGCGCGGCGCGGGAAGCGGAGCGCTTGTGGGGCCTGCTGGGTCTTGCGGGCGACGCCGAGCGGAGCGGCCGGAAGCGGCGTTCAAGACGGGCAGTTCTGGGCGCCGGCGCCGGCCTGCTCGTCCTGGCGGGAAGCGTCTACGACCTCCGTCGCACAGGCGGGAGCGGGATCGCGACCGCGATCGCGGAGCGCCGGACACTCATGCTCGAGGATGGCTCCACGGTCGACATGAACGCCGCCACCCGCATGCGTCCGTCCTTCTCCGGTCCCCTTCGGCTCATTCATCTGGACGCGGGTCAGGCTACTTTCATGGTGGCGAAGGATGTCGCTCGCCCGTTCGTGGTGGAAACGGCCCGCGGCCGCATCCAGGCGATCGGCACGGTGTTCGACGTGAACCTCGGCTCCGAGGTCGATACGATCAGCGTGTTGGAAGGGCGCGTGCGGGTGGGGGGAGACCGGTCGGGCTCCTTCGAACTCGCCGCCGGGCAGGGCGCACGGATCGGTGCTTCCAACGCGCCGGTCGCGCCTCTCGACGTCGATGCCGAGACGGCTTGGCGCCGGGGGCGGCTCCGGTTCGACGCCCGGCCCTTGGGCGATGTCGTGGCGGAACTCGGCCGCTATCGATCGGAGCCCATCCTCGTCCTCGATCCCCGGCTCGAAGCCCTGGCCGTCACCGGCAGCTTCCGCCTCGACGACCCGGAGAGCGTCCTGTCCGCCATCGAGGCGACGCTGCCGGTCCGCGTCCACCGCCTGCCCTTCGTCACCCTCATCCGCTGATCGCAAAAAATCTCCGCTGCGGCTGCAAGATCGCGCGTCCCCCGTCGTCTTCCATACAGGCGGGCGGCGATGGGGATCGCGCTCGCGGGGACATATCTGACGAGGGGTATCGAGCGTGGTCGAACGCAGGGAATCAATCCGTGGAGCTTGGCATGCCATGCTCTTGCTGTCGGGCGCCTCGATCGGCGCGATCGTCCTGGGCATAGCGGCGACGCATGCCCAGGACGCGTCCGTCTCCTACGATCTCCCCGCACAGCCGCTCGGGCGGGCCCTGACGCAAGCCGCCGAGCGATCGGGTCTTCGCATCATTTTTCCTTCCGATCTGACCGAGGGACGGCGCAGCCCAGCGCTGCGCGGCTCGTTCACGCCGGTTGACGCCATGAACAGGCTCCTTGCGGGGACCGATCTGGAGACGGTCTTCGCGGCCGACGGAACGGTCACCGTGCGGCGGGAAGGCGCTGCGGCGGTCGAGGGTGGCGCGCAGGACGCCGCTCTTCCCATCGGTGCCGGTGCGCCGTCCGATGGTGTCACGCTCGACACGGTGGTGGTGACGGCCTCCCGCTCCCCCCAGCAGATTTCCGAGACAGCCCGCACCATCTATGTCGTCGAGGGCGAGGCAATACAAGCCCAGGCGCGGGCCGGGCAGTCGCTCCAGACGATCCTCGGCCAGCGCATCCCGAGCTTCGATGCGGCGAGCCGCGGCGCCCGCACCGCCTTCGGCCAGAACCTGCGGGGCCGCACGGCCCTCGTCCTGATCGATGGCATCTCGCTCAACTCCGCACGCGGCCTGTCGCGCCAGTTCGATTCGATCGACCCCTTCAACATCGAGCGCGTCGAGGTCCTGTCGGGCGCAACCGCCATCTACGGCGGCAACGCTACCGGCGGCATCATCAACATCATCACCAAGACGGCCGAGAACGCCGAGGCAGGCCTGCACGGCGAGGTGATGGGCGGTATCGAGACCGGCTTCCAGTCGGGCCGCGACCGCGACCTCAAGGGCGGGGCGGCCCTCACCTGGAAGGACGAGACGTGGGATGCGCGGATCTCGCTGGCGGGGCGCGACGACGGTGCCTATTACGACGGGTCGGGCATGCTCCTTATTCCCGACATCACCCAGACCTCCTACGCCTACAATTCCAGCATCGATCTCATGGGATCACTTGGCTACCAGATCGATTCCGGACGTCGCCTCGAGGTGACGGGGCAGTTCTACGACAGCCGGCAGGACAGCCCGATCGGGCTCTACTTCGGCCCCAACCTGTCGGCCTTACGCAACCCGTCCCTGTTCGAGACGCGCGAAGGCTACCAGTCCGACGTCGACCCTCGGACGAAGCGCTCGCTTCTCAACGCCAGCTATTCCGACGAGGACGTGTTCGGCCAACAACTCCTGCTCCAGGCCTTCTTCCGCAACGAGGAGATCGGCTTTCATCCCTTCCCGGGAACGGCGGGACGCTCGCTCTACTTCGGCGCCAGCCAGCAGGACACGGACTACTACGGTTTCAAGGCCGCGCTGGTCGCCAAGCCTCTCGACCGGCTCTCGATCACCTACGGTGTCGACGGCGACGTCGACGACTTCTCCGCGACGCAGTCGATCTTCGACAACCGGATCGCAGCCCAGAGCGGGGCTCTACGCTTCCAGACGCTGGGGGTGACGGGGCTCTACCCTGACATCAAGGTCTCGACGCTGGCGAGCTTCGCGGACGCCAAGTTCGAGGCGACCGACGGACTGACCCTGTCCGGGGGGGTACGCTACCAGTATGTCCACACGGACGTGTCGGACTTCGTGGGCGCTGCCCAGCAGACGCAGATCCTGCTTGGACTCGGCCGCACGGCCGATGCCATCCCCGGCGGCTCGATCGATTACGGCGCGACGCTCTTCAACGCGGGCGCGACCTACGCCCTGACCGATGCCAGCCAGATCTACGCCAATTTCTCGCAGGGGTTCGAGCTCCCCGATCCCGGCAAGTACTACGGCATCGGCACCTACGCGCTGCGTGGCAGCCGCTACGTCCTCCTGAACGGTGTCGACGTCGCCTCGTCCGCGCTTCAGGAGGTGAAGACGAACTCGTTCGAGGGCGGCTACCGCTTCGACGACGGTCTGTGGAACCTTCAACTCGCTGGCTACTACTCCCTGTCCGACAAGATAGTGGACATCAATCGCCAGACCCTGACGATCGACGTGCGCGACCAGGACAAGCGTGTCTACGGCTTCGAAGCGGCGGGCGGCGTCCAGCTTCCCTACGGCTTCGATACGGGCGCCAATATCCATCTCGTTCGCACCGAAGTCGATCGGAACGGCGACTGGCTGCGCGACACGATCGGTACCAGCAGCGTGTCCAAACTCGGCGGCCATCTCGGCTGGGCCAACGAGACGTTGAGCGTGCGGCTCGACGGGCAGCACACGTTCGACCTTTCCGACGACTTCGGCGGCGAGATCGAGGGTTTCACGCTGTTCGACCTGTCCGGCTCCTATCGCTTCGCCGAGCAGGACCTCACCGTCGACTTCGGCGTGCTGAACCTCTTCGATAAGGACTACACGACCGTCTGGGGTCAGCGCGCTGCCAACCTCTACGGCGCGCTCGCGAGCGAGGCGATTTTCGACTATCGCGGCCGAGGCCGCACCTTCTCGGTCTCCATGTCGAAGGCCTTCTGATGGCCGCACACATCGACGGGGTGGCACGAGTCGCCCCGGAGGGCCGGCTCTATGCCGTCCTCGGCGGGCTCTATCTGGCGCAGGGCGTGCCAACCTACCTTCTCCTGGTCGCCCTGCCGCCGGTGATGCGCGAGGGCGGCGCGTCGCGAACGGCGATCGGCCTCTTCTCGCTCCTGATGATCCCGCTGATCCTGAAGTTCGCCTGGGCGCCGCTCGTCGACCGCATTCCGCTCGTGGCAGCCCTCGGGCACCGGTGCGGCTGGATCGTCCCGACCCAAGCACTGGTCAGCGCCGGCATCGCGGCGATGGCATTCGTGTCCCCGAGCGACGTCGGGACGATCTTCACGATCGCGACCGCGATCACGCTCCTGTCCTCGACACAGGACATCGCGACCGACGGCTACGCGGCGCGCATGCTGACGGCGCGCACGCGTCCTATCGGCAACGCGATCCAGGCCGGTGCGGTGGCGCTCGGCGTGATCCTCGGTGGGACGCTGGCCTTGGTTCTCTTCGGACACCTCGGTTGGCGCGCAACGCTCCTGACGGTTGCCGCGCTGTCGCTCCTGCCGCTTCTGGTCACACCGTGGATGGGCGAGGAGGAGACGGATCCTCATTCGGTCGGGTCCCGTTCCTCGCTTCTCGCGTTCTTCCGGCGTCCGGACGCATGGGTCCTTCTGGGCTTCGCCCTGACTTACCGGGCGAGTGAGGGGCTCGTGCGTGGCATGGAGGGGGCCTACCTCGTGGATGCAGGCTTGCCGGTCGCCTGGATCGGCTACCTGTCGGGCGCGGCAGCCGCGACGTCGGGGCTGCTCGGCGCACTCGCGGCCGCGCTCGCGATCCGGCGCCTCGGCCTGACCGCGACGCTGATCGGTCTGGGGGCGCTGCGCACCCTCTGCTTCCTGGCCTTCTCACTCAACGCCTTCGCGCTTTGGCCGGGCGTGGAGGTCGCCATGGCGGCCTCGGCGTTCCAGACCTTCCTGCGCTACATGGAACTCGTCGCGCTCTACTCCGTCTTCATGGGCCTTGCCTCGCGCGACCAGCCGGGCACCGACTTCACGCTCCTGACCTGCGCCGAACTCGTGATCTACATGGCCGGCTCGTCGCTGGCCGGCTTCGTCGCCGATCGCTTCGGCTACGCCAATCTCTTCGCGGCCGCGACCATGCTGTCCGGTCTCGGGATCGCGGTCGCCTGGATGATGCTCGCCAGGCTGCCGCGACCGAGCGTTTGAATGTCGTCTTTCGGGAATGCTCCGACAGTCCGGGCACGACGCAGAAGGATCGAGGCTGTTTCAACACCGGGATTCGGCACCGGAAGGAATGACCGTATGCGGGTGAAGCACGACGCGGCGTGCTTGGTTCACGCCCGGATGGCCTCGACGAGCCTGGCGGTGCCGAACAGGCGGATCATCCGCTTCCTGTTGTAGGCCAGGGTCGCCAGGCTCATTCTCCTCGATCCGCTTGCCGACCTTGACCACGGTGAAGTTGCGATCGCGGTTGTTCACCGCCTTGAACTTCGAGCCGTCGATGGCCGTCACCGCTCCGGCAAAAAGACCGAGCTGACGGCACAGCACCACGAACTGCCGGCACGCCGCCTGGATTGCGAGCTCGTTGTCGCGCCGGAACAGGGCGATCGTCTTGTGGTCGGGCGCCAGGCGACCACCAGCCACATGACCTCGACGTTGCGCTGCGCCTCGCGCTCCGGTCGGCGGCTGGACGGAACGCGGTTCAGATACCCGAGGAGGTAGAGCTTCAAGAGCGTCGCCGGATCGTAGGCCGGACGCCCCGTCGAGGCAGGCTCCGAACGGATGAAGCCCAAGGCACCCCAATCGAGCTCTTCGATGAAAGCCTCGACGACCCGCACCGGATTGTCCTCGGCCACTTAGTCGTCCAGCGAAGCGGGAAGAAGCCAGGACTGGCGCCGGTCTTCCCCTTCGATGAACCGACCCTTGCCGACCTCCCCAGGTGAGGCCGCTAGCCAGATTCAGATCAGGGTTTCGAAACAGCCTCGGACGTAAGCCGGCGGTCCGCGTTCGGGCGCAACGACCGGAAAGCTACCCTTCCGAAAACGACCCTTCCAGCTGCTCCCGCAGGGTTGGCCTTCATCTGGAAGCGGACATTCACGATCCGGGCCGGGCGTGGCGGACCTATGGTATGAGAAGGGCGAACGCTCCCTGGCGGAACCAGGGAGCGTTCGGGCGTCAGCCCTTGGCCGCCGTTACGAAGCGCGGATCGAAGGTCTGCGCGAAGGTAAGGTCGGCGCTGCCGAACTCGTCCGGTTCCAGCGTCTTCAACATCGAGAGCATCGACTGGAAGCCATCCTCGGTGATGACGCCGTCCGGCGAGTACATCGGCCGCGCCTTCTCGAAGGCCGTCTTGTAGAACTCGCGGTCGCCGAAGAGGTAGTCCTCCGGCACGGAGTCCGCGACCTGATCGGGCGTCGCGGTCTGAAGCCAGGCGAGCGACTTGAGGAAGGCGTTGACGATCCGCTGCGTCGTCACCGGATTGGCTTCCACGAAGTCGTGGCGCAGGTAGACGGTGGCGGCCGGATTGGTGCCGCCGAAGAGTTCGCGCGTGCCCTCTTCGGTACGGGTGTCGATGAGGGGCACGATGTCGCCGTCCACTTCGAGCCGCGAGGTCACGGGGTCGAGGTGCGAGAGGCCGGCGATCTCGCCGCGCTTCACGGCCGCCACGGCGCTGGTGCCGCCGCCGATGCCGACGAGCGACACGTCGTCCGGCTTCAGGCCCGCCTTCACCAGCGCATATTGCAGCATCAGCGCCGTCGAAGAGCCGGGCGCCGTGACGCCCATGGTGCGGCCCTTGAGATCCGCGATCGTCTTGATCTCGTCCTTCAGGGCCGAGCGCACCGCGATGGTGATGCCGGGGAAGCGCCCGAGATCGGCGACGGCGCGGATGTCCTGGCCGCGATGCTGCATGCGCAGCGTGTGCTCGTAGGCGCCCGTCACGACGTCGACCGACCCGCCGACCAGCGCCTGGAGCGACTTCGCTCCGCCGCCGAAGTCGTTGATCGCGACGGTAAGGCCCTCCTCTTCGAAGAAGCCCTGCCGCTCGGCGATGGTCAGCGGCAGGTAGTAGAGGAGCGGCTTGCCGCCAACGCCGAGCGTCAGCGACGGCTTCTCGATCGCGGCCCCCGTGTCTTGCGCGAAAGCGGGCAGGCGGGCGGACAGGGCGGCGAGGGCGGCGAGGCTGCCGCCGGCCATGAGGAAGTCTCTGCGTTTCATGGATAAGGCCCCTCCCAAGGCCGGTTCGATGGATTGTCGGTTAGGCGGTCGCGACCTGCGCCTGCGGGCGCCAGACCAGAAGGCGATCCTCGACCAGCGTGACCACGGCGTCGATCACCAGCACGAAGGCCATGAGGACGAACATGCCGGCAAAGACGCCGGTGACGTCGAAGACGCCTTCCGCCTGCTGGATGAGGTAGCCGAGCCCCGCCGAGGAACCGAGATACTCGCCGACCACCGCGCCGACGACCGCAAAGCCGACGGCCGTGTGCAGCGAGGAGAACATCCAGCTGAGCGCGGAGGGCAGGTAGACGTGGCGCAGGAGCTGGCGCTCCGTCATGCCGAGCATGCGCGCGTTGGACAGGACCGTCTGGTTCACCTCCTTCACGCCCTGGTAGACGTTGAAGAAGACGATGAAGAAGACGAGCGTGACGCCGAGCGCCACCTTGGACCAGATGCCGAGCCCCAGCCACAAGGCGAAGATCGGCGCCAGCACCACGCGGGGCAGGGCGTTGGCCGCCTTGACGTAGGGGTCGAAGACCATCGCGAGCAGGGGCTTGCGGGCGAACCAGAAGCCGATCGCGACGCCGCCGAGCGAGCCGATCGCGAAGGCCAGCATGGATTCGGCCAGCGTGATGCCGAGGTGGTACCAGATCGAACCGGAGACGAACCACTCGACGATCCGCCCGCCGACGTCGATCGGGGTGGCGAAGAAGAACTTCGCGTTCGCCGGATTGCCGAACAGGCTCGTCGCCGTGAACAGGTGCCAGACCACCAGCACGACGACCGCGACGGAAACCTGGAGAAGGATGAGAACCGGCCTCGTCATGCGGGCAGCCCGTTGGTCTGGCGATAGCCCTTCACGACCTCTTCCTTGAGGGCGTTCCAGATCTCGCGATGGATGTCGTGGAAGAGCGGGTCGAGCCGTACGTCGGCGATCTCGCGCGGGCGCGCGATCGGAATGACGTAGTCGCCGATGATGCGCGCGCGCGGACCGGCCGACATGATCACCACCCGGTCGGACAGGGCGATCGCCTCTTCGAGATCGTGGGTGACGAACATCACCGCCTTGCGCTGCGCCGACCACAGGTCGAGCAGGAGGCCGCCCATGATGACGCGCGTCTGCGCATCCAGCGGCCCGAAGGGCTCGTCCATCAGGAGGATGCGTGGGTTTCGGATCAGCACCTGCGCCAGGCCGACGCGCTTGCGCTGGCCGCCCGAAAGCATGTGCGGGTAGCGGTCGCCGAAGGCCGAGAGGCCGACGCGCGCCAGCCATTCGCGCGCCCGCTCCTCGGCCTCGCGTCTGGGCGTGCCGGCGATGGTCAAGGGGATCGACACGTTGTCGAGCACCGTCTTCCACGGCATCAGCGAGTCCTGCTGGAAGAGGTATCCGGCCTTGTCGTTGAGGCCGGACAGCTCATCGCCGAAGATGCGCACGCTGCCGGCCGAGGGCTTGAGAAGGCCGGCCGCCGCGTTCAGAAGCGTGGACTTGCCGCAGCCCGTCGGACCGACCACGGCGACGAACTCGCCTTCGCGCACCACGAGGTCGGTCGGGGCCACGGCTTCGAAGCGGCCGCCATTGGCGAGGCGGAAGGCGATCTCGACACCCGACAGGCCGATCGCCTGCGCGGCTGCGGTCGCGACCTGCGCCGGCGCGGCCTGTGCCGGCTGCACCGCGGTCAGCATGACGGTCTGCCTCGGCGCGAAGACGGCATCCGCCCCCGTCCAGCGCCAGGCGCTTCGTTCGTTGTCATCGGCGTCCTCCCCGACGTCGTTGGTCCACAAGACTAGATGATGCCCGGGGCTGCGTAACATGCGTTAGGCCGCAACGGGTGTTTCCCATTCGCGAACGCTCAAAGCCCGCAGAGTTCCGGCCGCGAACGAAGGGCGTCCCGGACCCGGCCGCCGGCCTGCGCGCCCGGCAGGCGCGCGGCGTCTTCCGCGACCGTCCGCAACGCTTCGATGTCGATGCCGGTGGAGACGCCCATCCGCTCGAACATCCAGGCGACGTCCTCGCTCGCCGTGTTGCCGGTCGCGCCCGGCGCGAAGGGGCAGCCGCCGAGACCGCCCGCCGCCGCGTCGAACACCCGCACGCCCTCCTCGTAGGCGGCGAAGACGTTGGCGAGGCCGAGCCCGTAGGTGTCATGTCCGTGCATCGCCCAATGCCGCACGTCCGGAAACCGGGCCATCGCCTCGCCGAACACGCGGCGCACCTGATCGGGCACGGCCCGGCCCGTCGTGTCGCAGAGGCAGATCTCGGCGTCGGGGCGCGTGGGAACGAGGCGCTCCAACAGGGCCATCACATCCGTCGGCTCGATGCGGCCGTCGAACGGGCAGTCGAACGTGGTGGCGAGGCTGAGGCGCAAGGGCGTCCCCGCCGGCACGCTCGACGCGAAGCGCTCGTAGTCGGCGGCCGATTCGGCCGGCGTGCGGCGTACGTTGTTGCGGTTGTGCGCCTCCGACACCGACAGGACGTAAGCCACCATCGGCGCACCGGTTGCCAGCGCGTCGGCGCCTCGCCGTTCCGTCGGAACCAGGAGCTGCGGCAGCAGGGTGGCCTCGCCGCGCACCCCATCCAGCACCGCAGGCGTGTCGGCCATCTGCGGCACCGCCGACGCGCTGACGAAGGAGCCGATCTCGATCCGCCGCAGGCCCGCCGCATGGAGGCGGCGCACGAAGTCGATCTTGGTGGCGGTCTCGATGAACGGCCCGATCGGCTGGAAGCCGTCGCGCGGGGCGACCTCGACGATCTCGACATCGGTACGGCGATCGAGGGGGCTCATCGCACGACACCTTCCTCGCGCAGCGACCGGATCTCGGCCTCGGCGAAGCCCGCTTCGCCGAGGATCTCGTCGGTATGGGCGCCGATCGCAGGACCGGTCCAGCGGATCGAGCCCGGCGCTTCCGGCACGTGTGGCACGATGCCGGCGTGGAGCACGCGGCCGATCTGCGGATCGTCGAGCTCCTGCACCATGCCGCGCGCGCGATACTGCGGATCGGCAGCGATATCGGCGGCGTTGAAGCAGAGGGTCGAGGGGATGTCGGCTTCCGTCAGAATGCGGTCGGCCTCCGCCGCATCGAAGCCGCGCGACCAGTCCGCGATGATGGCGTCGAGCTTCGCCACATTGCGCAGCCGGCCGGGATTGGCGGAGAAGTCCGGATCGTCGGCAAGTTCCGGACGCCCGATCACGCGCGCGAGACGGCGGAACAGCGGGTCGGAGTTCGCTGCGATCAGGAGCCACTTGCCGTCACGCGTCGGATAGGCGTTGGTCGGCGCGGCCGTCTTGATGCGCGAGCCCTGTGGCTCTCGGATGGTGCCGAACACGCCGTATTCGGGCAGGGTGCCCTCCATCATCGACAGCATGGCCTCGGTCAGCGCGACGTCGAGCGTGAACGGTCCCGAGGTGCCACCGGTGCGATCGCGCTGCCAGAGCGCCGCCATCACGCCGAACGCGGCATAGAGCCCCGCGATCGAGTCGCCGATTGAGATGCCGACGCGCGAGGGCGGCAGGTCGGTGTCCTCCGGCGGATGATTGGTGAGGTAGCGCAGCCCCCCCATCGCCTCGCCGATCACGCCGAAGGAGGCGCGGTCGCGATAGGGCCCGTCCTGCCCGAAGCCCGAGATGCGCGAGATCACGAGGCCGGGGCGCGCTTCGCGCAGCGCAGCTTCCGATAGTCCGAGCTTGTCGAGCTGGCCCGGCCGGAAGTTCTCGACCAGAGCGTCGGCACCGCTCGCCAGCCGCAGAACCACGGCGCGCGCGCCGGGATGCTTGAGATCCAGCGCGATGCAGCGCTTGTTGCGCGCATGCATGGACCACCAGGGCGACTGGCCGTTGGCCTGCTCGCCCCATTGCCGCACCGGATCGCCGCCGGGCGGCTCGATCTTCACGACGTCGGCGCCGAGATCGGCGAGGAGGCGCGTGGCAAACGGGGCCGCCACGAAGTGTCCGAGCTCGAGGATGCGCAAGCCCGCGAGCGGGCCCTCGGCGGGCCTGGCTGCCGTCGCCGCTTCATTCCAGGTGTCCATGCCCGCCTCCCGCCGTGCAATCGTCGTCGGCGGCGATTGAAGGGCGAGGCGTGGCCAGGGGTCCAGTCGTCTCCGGTCAACCTTCGTTCGTCGTCGGCGAACCTTCGGGGCGAAGGAGATGCTCGCGCAGGAGGCGAGTCGCCTGTGGCAGGGCGGCGGGGTCGCGCGATACGAGCTTCAACTCGCGATGCGCCCATCGATCCGTCAACGGGATCGCGACGAGGTCCATGCCTCTTGCGACGACCGCGAAGGCCCGGTCCGGGATCAGGCCGACGCCGAGCCCGCTTTCGACCATGCGCAGCACGGCGTCGAAGCCCGGCACGTGGATGCGCAGCTTCACGTCGCGCGCAGCGTGCGCGGCCTCCACCGCCGACCGGCGATAGATGGCGCTGTCCTGATGCAGTCCGATATGCTCGTAGTCCAGCGTATCGAGGAAGCCGAGGCGCTCGTGACCGGCCAACGGATGATCGCGCCGCACGGCGAGCACCAGTCGGTCCCGGCGGTAGGAAGCGGCCGTCAGATCGCGGCTGTCGACGCTGGAAACGCAAAGCCCGATGTCGCCGACGCCCTCCTCGATCCCCTTGACCACGGCGTAGCTCGTCCGCTCCTCCAGTTCGATGCGCACGCGCCCGTTGGCCCGGTAGAAGTCCGACAGGTCGTCGGGCAGGAATTCGACGATCGATGAAATATTGGCGAGGATCCGTACGTGCCCGAGCAGCCCTTGGGCATGATCGGCCAGCTCCGCGCCCATTTTGTCGACCGAGCGCAGGATCGAGCGCGCATGATGCAGCAGCGTGTCGCCGGACGCCGTGGGGGTCATCCCGCGGGCATGGCGCAGGAACAGCTCGGTGCCGAGCGTCGCCTCGAGTTCAGCAAGGCGTTTGGACAGGGCGGACGGCGCGATCCCGGCGCGCTCCGCCGCCCGCGTGAGATGTTCCTCCTCGCAAACCGTTACGAAGAGCTGGAGGGTGACGAGGTCGACGCGCCGGACGAGCGAGGAGGGGATCATGGCTGAGTCGGAATGGCCGTCTGCATTCTTCCCTTGTGTGCGGCACGAGCCGGCAGGGCAAGAGCGGGCGCGAAGTTTCGGCTGCGCACGCAATCCATGGTTTCAAGCGCTTGAGGACGCACAGGATCGACGTATCGAGCCCATGGTCCGCGCGCGGACGGAACCGCACAAGTCTGGAGGACAAGAGGCGATCGAGTGGAGGAAGCTGACTGGGGACCCTGAACTCCCAGCACCGTTCCTAACCGCCTGCGAATGCTTTTGTTCGACTATCCGAACCCGCAAATTGGTAAAACCGTTCGGTAGACCCGTTGGCCTT
>NZ_JAPZDS010000001.1 GCF_029813115.1 Aureimonas sp. SK2 | reverse complement strand
GCCGGGAGGCCGCAGTGGCGAGAGCATTGTCGATCGATCACGGGTATCGGGTTTTGCGAGTTGCGATCGCGGTTGCCACGGGAGTTGCTCTGGCGCTCGCAGAACTTGGCGGGCAGAGCGATCCGCGACCAATAGGCGGAGATCAGCGCTCAGGTTGAATTGAAGGCAGGGGCCAAGTTTCTCAAAGGCCGGTCGACAGCGGGAGCGACATCACGATGCAGGAGATGCAAAGGCGTTTGGCCGAAACCGCGGCTGATGGTCGGGATCGGCACGCCCTGGCGCTTCTTCGACCGGGCCGGGCTGACCTAGAGAAGACCGTGTACGCTGACGAGCGGGACACGTCAGTGCACTCATAAAGCAATAGAAGGCTTGATGGCATAATATGGATTATGGAACATATATGGCCACACTACAGGGCCCGGCCTTCGAGCCTGCAGGCCGTAGCTCGCGTGGGCGTCGAGCCGTCTCATTAGCCAGTTGGCCTGATGTCGGTGTTTGGAACTCTCGCTGGCATCGTTCGGCTGGAGCACGGAGGCCCGATCGCTTGCCCCGCTTGTAAACGTCTCAAGAAATCCGCTCGCACGGCTCAGCTCAGGCGTCGCGTTCGATCCGCATGCCGTCGAAGGCTGGCGAGATATGAGCCGGCAACGTCCGGCGCAAGGTCTCATAGTCCAGCGGCGTGTGCATATGGGTCAGCACCGCGTTCGGCACGCCGAGGCGCTCGATCCACTCCAGCGCCTGATCCAGCGACAGGTGGCTGGGATGCGGCCGGTACTGGAGCGCGTCGACCAGAAGCACGTCAGCGCCCCGGATCGCTTCGATCGCCGGCGGCGGGAAATCCGAGACGTCGCTGGAGTAGGCAAAGGGGCCGATGCGGAAGCCGAGCGACTGGATGCTTCCGTGGGTCTGGGCATAGGGCTCGATTGAAAGGCATCCGGCCGGGCCTTCGACCTCGAACGGCACGCCGGCCTCGATCGGCTTGTAGCGTACGATCGGCGCATAGGAGCTGCCTGCAGGCGTGCGGAAGCAGTAGGCGAAGGCCTCGAACAGCCGCTCATAGGTGGCGGCATCGGCATAGAGATCGACGAGCTTGCGATGGTCGATGACATAGCCGCGCACGTCGTCGAGCCCGTGGATGTGGTCGGCGTGTGGATGGGTGATCAGCAACCCGTCGATCCGTCGCACCGAGGCCGCCAGCATCTGCTCGCGGAAGTCGGGTCCGCAGTCGATCACGACGCGGGTGACGTCGTCGCCGTCGATCAGTTCGACCATGGCCGAGCAGCGCGTGCGCCGATTGCGCGGGTTGCCCGGATCGCACTGGCCCCAGTCGCCGGTGATCCGCGGCGTGCCCGGCGATGAACCGCATCCGAGGACCGTGAGGCGCAGGCGCTTGGTCACTCGGCCGCATCTCCGCGCGGATCGGGCACTTTCGAGAATAGGCGGAAGAAGTTATCGGTCGTCTGCCGCGCGAACCGTTCGAACTCGATCCCCAGCGCATCGGCCAGAGCCTCCGCCGTGTTCCTCACGAAGGCCGGCTCGTTGCGCTTGCCGCGATACGGCGGCGGCGCGAGATATGGTGCATCTGTTTCGACTAGGATCCGATCGAGCGGAACAGAAGCCGCGATCGCCCGCAGCTCGGCCGAGTTCTTGAAGGCGACGATGCCCGAAAAGGAGACCATGCCGCCGAGTTCGATCCCCGCGGCTGCCAGCTCGGGGCCAGCGGTGAAGCAGTGGAGAACGAAGGGGAAGGCCCCCTTCCCCGTCTCGTCCCGCAGGATCCGCTCGACATCGGCGTCGGCGTCGCGGGCGTGAATCACGAGCGGCAGGCCGGTCTCGCGCGCGGCCGCGATGTGCTGGCGGAAGACGCGCTCCTGGCGATCGTGCGGCGCTCGGTCGTAGTGGTAGTCGAGGCCGGCCTCACCGATCGCGACGACCCGCGGATGCTGCGACAGGCGAACGAGTTCAGCAGCGGGCACCTCGTCCTCTTCGGCCGCGTTCAGCGGGTGCGTGCCGATCGAGGCATAGACAGAGGGATATCGCTCGGCGATCGCCAGAACGCGGTCTCGGTTCACGACCTGCGTGCAGATACTGACCATCAGCCCGACGCCCGCCGCGTGCGCCCGTTCGATCAGCGCGTCGCGATCCGCATCGAAGTCGGGAAAATCGAGATGGCAGTGGCTGTCGACGAGCAGGCAGCGGGTCATCAGGCTTCTTCGGCGGGTTCGACGTAGCGCGGGAAGACGCCGGCGGGCGCGGGCAGCGCCCGACCGCCTTCCAAGACGACGCCCGTGTCGAGACGATCGAAGCCCCGCTCGTGTTCCTCGACAGCAAGAAGATCGAGGAGCTTGCCGATCGATTCCGGCATCACCGGCTGCAGCAGGATCGCCACGCGCCGCAGCACTTCAGCGGTCACGTAGAGGACGGTTCCCATGCGCGCCGGATCGGTCTTGCGCAGCACCCAGGGCTCCTCGCCCGCAAAATACCGGTTGGTCTCGGAGACGACCGAGACAATCGCGGCCAGCATGAGGTGCAACTCCTGGCGGTCGATGGCCGCGCGGCAACGCTGAAGCAGCTGGCCGCTCGCCTGGAGGATGGCATGATCGGTATCCGTCAGCTCGCCGGGCACGGGAAGCCGGCCCTCGCAGTTCTTGGCGATCATCGAGAGCGAGCGCTGCGCGAGATTGCCGAGGTCGTTGGCGAGTTCGGAATTCATCCGGCCGACGATCGCCTCGTGCGAATAGTTGCCGTCCTGGCCGAAGGGCACCTCGCGCAGGAGGAAGTAGCGGAACGGATCGAGACCGTAGGTCGCGACCAACGCGGCCGGGTCGATCACGTTGCCGACCGACTTCGACATCTTCTCCCCGCGATTGAAGAGGAAGCCGTGGACGAAGACCCGCCTCGGGATCGGCAGCCCCGCCGACATCAGGAAGGCCGGCCAATAGACCGTGTGGAAGCGCACGATGTCCTTGCCGATGACGTGAAGGTCGGCCGGCCAGAAGTCCGCGCGCTCGCCGCCATTCGGGAAACCCGTGGCGGTGAGGTAGTTGGTGAGCGCATCGACCCAGACATACATCACGTGCCGCTCGTCGCCGGGCACCGGGATGCCCCAGTCGAACGTGGTGCGCGAGATCGAGAGATCCTTCAGGCCCGAGCGCACGAAGGAGACGATCTCGTTGCGCCGCTCGGCCGGGCCGATGAAGTCGGGATGCGCCTCGTAGTGGGCGAGCAGGCGCTCGGCGAACTGCGAGAGACGGAAGAAGTAGCTCTCCTCCTCGACCCATTCGACGGGCGTGCCCTGCGGGCCTAGACGCTTGCCGTCGTCTGTGAGGCGGGTCTCGTCCTCGGCGTAATAGGCCTCGTCGCGGACCGAGTACCAGCCCGCATAGGAGCCCTTGTAGATGTCGCCGGACTCCTGCATCCGCCGCCAAATTTCTTGGCTTGCCTCGCGATGGCGCGCTTCCGTCGTGCGGATGAAGTCGTCGTTGGAGCTCTGCAGGAGTTGCCCCATCTCGCGGAACTTGGCCGAGTTCCGGTCGGCGAGTTCGATCGGCGAAATGTCGAGGTTGCGGGCCGTCTGCAACATCTTGATGCCGTGCTCGTCCGTGCCCGTCAGGAACAGGACGTCGAAGCCGTCCAGTCGCTTGAAGCGCGCGATGACGTCGGTCGCGATCAGTTCGTAGGCGTGCCCGATATGTGGGCTACCGTTCGGATAGGAGATCGCGGTCGTCGTATAGAATCGTTCGGCCATGGCGGTGCTTCTGCGGATCGGTTTCAAGGGGCAATAGCCCATCGGCCGTCCGGGCTCAACGAAGCTCGTCCCCGCCCGTTCAGCCGGCAGCGGTCGATCGAAGCGCCTGGAAGCGGTCGAGAAAGCTCAAGATGGTCTGCTTGCGGTCGAGATTGTAGGCCGCCGCCTCGCGCCAGCGCGCCTGCTCCGACAAGCAGAAGGCGGCGAGTGCTGCGGCCTGCCGAGACCGGCCGGCGGCCGAGGCTTCACGCGCGTCGTCGGCCAGCTTGTCGAACAGGCGATCGCGGAAGAGATCCCAGGCCGCCTCGCGGCCTTTCTGGCCGAGACCGTCGAGCAGCGCATGGACGGCCTGCCAGTCGAAGGACCCGCCGCCGAGAAGACGATCGGCCTCGCGAAGGAGGTCCGCGCCGCCGCCCTGGTGGATCACCAGGGCCTGCCGCAGGCTCCCGCCCGAGGCCGCGGCCGCCGCGCGCCGCTCGCTTTCTTCTGTATCAGGCAGCTTGCGGGCCAGCCCCTCCGCCAGAGCAGCGTCGTCCAGGGAAGAGAGACGCAGCGTGCGGCAGCGGGAGCGGATGGTCGGCAGCAGCCGTCCCGGCGCATGGTTGGCGATCAGGAAGACGGCGCGCGCCGGCGGCTCCTCGAGGATCTTCAGGAGGGCGTTGGCCGCGTTGCGGTTGAGATCGTCAGCGGGATCCAGAATGGCGACGCGCCAGCCCGGCGTCGCCGTCGCGCGGAAGAAGGCCTGGAGGCGTCGGATCTCCTCCACCGTGATCTGCGTTTTGAAGCCGGGCCCGCGCTCGGCCTCGGCGCGCTGGATATGGATGACGTTGGGATGCGCTCCGGCAGCGATCTGGCGGACGGCGGCGTCGTTCGGGTCGAAATCGACGGCGCCGGCCCTGCCCGGCCCCGACCATTGCGCGCCCACGAGTTGGCGTGCGAACGCGAAGGCGAGCGTCGCCTTTCCGATGCCTCGAGCGCCCTGGATCAACCAGGCATGGTGCATCCGTTCGCTGCGCGACGCCTCCACAAGCTCGCCCCAGGCCCGTTCGTGACCGACGACATAGGGCGTCCCCGCCGGAGGCAGGATGTCGTCGAGGTCGTCGTGTCCGGGCCGCTGCTCCACGATGTTCAGACCGTGGCTTCGGTTCCGGCCCTTGCGGCCCGGTCGATCTCGTCGCCGAGGCGAACGAGCACGGCGCGTTCGATGCGACCGGACACGTCGTCTAGCGTCCCGACGGCCTCGATCACCACGCAGCGATCCGGCTCCGCCGCGGCGATCGCCAGAAACGCCTCGCGACGCGCCTCGTGGACGGCAAATCCATCCTTCTCGAAGCGGTCCTTGCTGTCCGTCCTGCTACGTTCGGCCATGCGGCGCAGGCTGATCTCGGTCGGCAGGTCCAGGATCACCGTGAGGTCCGGCTGGGCCTCGGCCGTGGTGGCGGCCTCCAGTTCCTCGAGAAAGGCTCTGTCTAGCCCCGGAGCGGAGCCTTGATAGGCTCTGGTCGAGTCCAGGAACCGGTCGCAGAGCACGAAGGCGCCGCGCTCGAGGGCCGGCGCGATCACGGTGCGGATGTGGTCGTAGCGCGCGGCCGCAAACAGCAGCGCCTCGGTCTCGACGCCGAGCCCTTCGGCAGCGCCGGACAGGACGATATGGCGGATGGCGTCGGCGCCGGGCGACCCGCCGGGCTCACGGGTCGTCACGACCGGAATGCCGCGAGTCTTCAGACGCTCGGCCAGCCGCGCGATCTGCGTCGTCTTGCCGCTGCCGTCCGGCCCCTCGAACGTGATGAAGCATCCGCGCCGGAGCGCGCTGGAAGCCTGTCCGATCACCTCAAAGGCTCCGGATCCACCCGAAGGCGAGTTCGTGCACGGCGTCGGCGGCGCGGCTGGAGAAGGTGCCCTCCTCCACGTCGGCGCCCGCATGCAGGTCCCGCGCCAGCGAGAACTTGTCGTCGATCTTCAGTTCCACGGTGCCGATCCTGTCGCCCTTGCGGATGGGTGCCCGCAGAGGGGTGTCATAATGGACGGCCGCTGTCACGCTGTCGGCATGATGCTTCGGCACCATGGCGACGAGATCGCCTTCCAGGACCAGCGGTACGGAGGACTCGGTTCCCCCGAAGACCGGCGCGACGGCCACTGGTACGGCCGACGGAAACACCACCTTCTCCTCGAAGGCGGTGGCCGCCCAGTCGGCGAGGCTTACCGTCTCGCGGATGCGGGTCTGTTCCTTGTCGAGGCCCGCGAGCGCCAGGATCGTCACCCGGCCGCCCTCGCCTTCCACGACGCCCACGATCGAATACCCGCCCTCCGGCGAAAAGCCGGTGGCCATGCCCGTGGCGCCAGGCTTGGCGCCGAGAAGCGGATTGCGGTTGCGCTGGAGGATCTTGTTCCACTCGAAATCGGGCTGGGCGTAGAGCGCATAGCGGTCGGGATGCGCGAAGCGCACATGGCGTGCCAGAACCGCCATGTCGCGGGCGGTCACTTCCTGACCCTCCGCGGGAAGGCCGGTCGCATTGACGAAGCGGCTGTCCACCATCCCGAGCGCCTTGGCGCGCTCGGTCATCCGCTGGGCGAAGGCGCTCTCCGATCCGCCGAGGCCCTCGGCGATGATGATTGCCGCATCGTTGGCCGCCTGCACCACAAGCCCTTGCGCCAGCGCATCGACGGGAACCTCGGAGCGAACGGAGGCGAACATGGTAGCCGTGCGCGACGGGGCGCCGCCCGTGCGCCAGGCGTGGTTCGACACGGGCAACGCGGCATCGGGCGCGAGTTCACCGGAGGCCAGGGCTTCGAACAGGATCTCGGCGGTCAGGATCTTGGCGAGCGAAGCGGGCGGAAACGGCGCTGTTCCGTTCTTGTCGAAGAGGATGCCGCCCGTCTTCCCATCGACGACCACCGCCACCTTGGCGGCGGTTTCGGGAAAGACTCCGGGCTCCCGCCCCTGCGCGCCTGCCTGGGCGACGGACAAGGCCGCGACGAGAAGGACGGCGGTCCGCAGACTTCGCATGGCATGGGGCATGAAGGAAAACCGGCAGAACGTTCGCTGCCGCCGAGCATAGTGCATGCCGGTCGCCGCGTATATCGGCGCCGTCAGCGCTCGTCCGCCCGAACCACGAAGGCATCGGTAAGGCCGGCATCCCAGACTGCCTTTAGAAGAGCGTCGGCGTCCTGGCCCGGCCGCAGGTTGAGGGCGAGCGAAGTCTTGCCCTCGGACGCGGTCTCGCTCATGTCGGCCCGACCATCCGCCAGGCTGGCGACGCGCATCAACAGCGACAGGTCGTCCACCGCTCCGAGTTCGATCGTCTCCGGCGCAGCGGCCAGCGCCGACAGCGCGGCATGCGCGCCGCTGGCGCCCGGCGCCGGCGCCGGCGCGTAAGAAAGAAGCGCGCCGCGCGGCAAGGGCACGGGAACCGGTCCCGAAGGGGCAGCATCGTAGGTTTCGATCAGGTCTTCGATGGAGGGCGTGCGCTGGGGCACGGCCCTCGGCAGAGGCGCCGGCGCGGCCGGGCGCGGCTGGAGGAAGGCCGCCGCCATCATGAGCGGCGACTTCTCCTCGCGCCCGGCGATCATGACGCCGCTGGGCAGTCCGTCATCGACCGCGCGGGCGCCGCCAGGGCGGTAGGAGGCCATCAGCATGGGCGTGTCGTCGCCCTCGAGCGGCGCACGGCCGACATACTCGACCTTCACGTCGGCGATGCCGTCGTTCTGGAAACCGAGCATCTCGGCGGCCTTGGAGGATACGTCGAGAACGCGGTTGTGCATGTAGGGTCCGCGGTCGTTGACGCGCACCAGCACGGAGCTGCCGTTCTTGCGGTTGGTCACCCGGGCATAGGACGGCAGCGGAAAGGTCGGATGCGCTGCCGAGAGGTGGTACATGTCGTAGACTTCGCCGTTCGCCGTCAGGCGTCCGTGGAAATTGGCGCCGTACCAGGAGGCGGTGCCGGTCTTCACGTAGCCCAGCTCCTCCTTCGGATAGTACCACTTGCCCCGGACCATGTAGGGCTTGCCGGTCTGGTCACGTCCGCCGCCCTTCGGCACCTTCTTCAGCCGCGTCACGCGCGGGCTGGCCTTCACGCCGAAGATGCTGGAGCTGAAGATGGGCGCGTCGTCTTCGGGGGCCAGTTCGTCCTGGCCCTGGTGCGTGGAAGAAGCCGTGGACTGACACCCTGCCAGCGCCAGCGACAATCCGAAAGCCAGACCGAGCCCGATCTTCCGGCTGCATCCGGCTCCAGAGATCATTCGTGCCCCCAACTCTCACAATTCGTCGCGCGCGATCGACGACGTCCACCCCACCATATCCGCGGGAGAAGTTACCAACGGATGAAGCGAAAGCAAGTGCGAGCGATTCGGGTCGCTACAGTCTGAAGGATAGTCCTTGCCAGAATCTTGCCACATTCGCGTGAGGCGACAATTTCTCCAGCTAGGGAAGAGTCCTGCTGGAACGGATCGATCACCTATACTGCACCGGAGCCTCGCACCAACTGTCTTTGCGATGCAGAAGACTCTTGCCGGGTGCATCCAACCCTGAAGGATTTAAATTTCTGGCGAAAGCGAGAGAGGGAGAACGTGTGGCGTCGAGGGCCGCGAAGGCCCGCCCTTCCGGCCCGGGATGGAGGCGATCCCCGAGTCGTCGTCGCAAGCTCAACTGAAAAACTGGGCCGTCACGTTTCCGTCGAGTTCGCCTGACGCCTTGCGCCGCAGCATGTCGAAATAGTCGGCCTGCTGGCGCTCTTCCGCGTCGCGATCGTCGCCGAGCATCGCCTGGATCTGGGCGAGTGTCTGCATCAAACGATGTGTCACGGATTCGATGTCGATGATGTCGTGCATGACGTCTCCTTGTGGAAAACACCCTGCCGCAACCGCCTGACCTCAGCCTGACGGACGCAGACCCCTTAAACGGACTGCCAACTCATGAGACGGCTAAAAACATTCCCTGGATGACGCCGATTCGGAGGGCGAGGCGCCCCGCCCTGCCCCTCGCCTCCTCCCGCTGCCCTTCCGTCAGAAACGGAGCTTCAGGCCGACCTCGCCGACATGACTGACGTCGATTTCGGATCCGGTGACCACGGAGTAGCGACCGGTAAGCGACAGCCTGTCTGTCAATCCCGCATCGACCCCGACGCCGGCCACGAAGCCCCGCGCCGCCAGATCCTCGAGACACGCCGATCGGGCGCGACTGATGCCGCCGGCGATGCGCGCCGAGACGCGGGCGTCGTCCTCGGTCAGGATGTCCTCGTATTCGACGCGACCGGTCAGCGCGAGCGGACGGCTCCCGAGTTCGGTGACATAGGCGAGATGAAGGTTGGCCGAACCCAGCAGCGCGTTTCGCTCGGTATCGCCGTAGACGATCTTCGCCGCCGCACCCGTCTCCGCATAGCCGTCCGCATCGGCATAGAGGTAATCAAGCCCGAGCGCCGGCGTCACGGTCAGGGCACCGAATTGGAAACCGTATCCCGCCTCGATGCCGAGATTGGCCGACACGCCGTTGGAACCCGTTCCGCGATTGGTCACCGTATCGACAAGCGTCCGACGGTCGAGATGCTCGTAGTCCTGGTGCGCGACGCCGCCGGAGAGAGTCAGATAAGCCGAGCCAAACAGCGCCGTCGCATAGAGATCGGCGGCAAACGACTGCGTGTCGTAGGTCAGGCGCGCGTCGTCCACCTCACCCACCGAAGCGGACAGCGCGCCGCCGACGAGAAAGCAGTCGTTCAGGCGGTGGTCGAGGCCGATCCGCACCGTACCGTTGTCGAAGCGATAGTCGTTGACCCCGTCGCGCTCGAAGCGGCTGCCGCCGAGCGAGACATAGAGGCTGGAGAACGGAACCGCGATCGCGGCGTCGGATCCGGTCGCCGGGGCCGGGACATTCAGCGCCGCCAGGCGGGCGCGCTCGCGCAGCGCATCGTTCGACGTCATGCGGTCGAGCAGCGCCGTTTCAGTCAGCGAGCCCACGGCCGCCGCGCTGGTGCCGACCGAGAGATAGTCCTCGACAAGTTGCGAGAACAGACGGTGGACCGTGGTGGTCGGATGGACGCCGTCCCAGTACTGATAGGTATTCTGGACGCTGGCCGGAGCGCTCGCGCAGGCGGGCGTCAGGAGGCATCCGTCTCGTGTGTTGACGATGCCGAAGCGCGCCGGGTCGCTTGCGATCAGCGAGCCGAGACGCTGGACGTCGACCAGCACCACATCGGTCCCCGGAAGCGTCGCCGCGACGCGCGTGACGCCAGCCTGGAGGGCGGAGTTCAAGGCGTTGGTGGCGAGCGTCCCCGCAACGGAGCCCTGAAGCGTCGAGGAGAAGGCCGGCGTCGCACCGATGTCGGGCAGGTTCAGAACGACGACGGTCGGGGCGCCCAAAAGAACCGAGGCGCGCAAGTGAGGCCGAGATGTCTCCAGCGGCCGCGACCGCATCCGCGCCGACCGAGGCCGCCGTCGCGCCGGTCGCGTTGATGGCCTGAAAGATGTTGTTCGCGCCGCCGTAGAGCGTCACCACGTCGCTCGCTCCGAAGCGGCCGTCCTGCCGCACGAAGAAGTCGATCTGCGTCGGTATCCCGGGCGGCTGAAGGCCGTCCACCCGATCCGTGCGCGCGCCGCCGAAGGCGTAGTTCTGCGAGAGCTCGGTATTGATGCGCACCCCGCCGAGCGACGCCGCGCCCGCGGGCTGCATCGAGCCACCGTTCAGAAACTCGGTGAAGACGGGGCCGTTGGAGAAGCGCCTCTGAAAATAGGGCGGCGACGCCGGGGTGCGCGACACGAGGAAGAGGTTGCCGCTGTCGGACAGGGAATCGCTGAAGCTGATCACGGGTCCGCCGACCTGCGCCAGCGCCGGCAGCGCGGTTGCGCCCAAAAGAACGGCGGTTGCGGCGGCCAGAACGGCGCGGCTTATGCGAAGCGTCTCCTCCATCCGGCGCGCTTCCGCCGGCCCATGAGAACCACGCGCGAGATGGGAACCGCGCGACAGGGCGCAAACGCTCGCCCGTACGCCCCGAAGCTTGATTGCCGCCCCCCTGTTGCCACCGCGCCGCAGGGGACGCCCTCAGCGTTCGGCAGGCGACATCGCCATCCATTCAAGGCAAGAGCTGGCGGATGGGGTGAGATTCGAACTCACGGTACGGTTCCCCGCACGGCGGTTTTCAAGACCGCTGCCTTAAACCACTCGGCCACCCATCCGAGCGCGGTAGGGACGACTGGCGCCTGTTCCGTTCGGCATCGGAGATTGGGCTTTAACGCCTGCCGGACGCGAGCGTCAACCGGAATGCCTGGCTTGCCGTCACCGCCGGCTTCCCTTTATGCGATGGCGAGTTCGATCGTCGGCTCGGCCGGATGATCCCGGAGACGTGGAGTTGCAGCTTGACCGATCACCCTTCGCGCCGACGCTCAGTCGTTTGGCTGGTCATTGGAATCGTTGCCGCTGTCGGCATCCTCGGCAATATCGCCATCGCGCTATGGCTGCTGAACCGTACGATCTGATTCCGATCAGTCGATCGTCAGGATTGAAATCCCGGTGGTCCGCCGCCCTTCCAGATCCTGATGGGCCCGTGCAGCCTCCTCCACCGGATAACGTTGGTCGATCCGAACCTTGACCGCCCCGCTGCGCACCACGTCGAAGAGCGCCTTCGCGCTCTGGTCGAGTTCCTCCCGGGTCGCCGTATAACCGAAGAGGCTGGGCCGAGTCGCGTAGAGCGAGCCTTTCTGGTTGAGCAGGGCGAGATCGAAATTCTTGATCGTTCCCGACGACTGGCCGAAGCTGACGAAGAGACCTCGGCGCTTCAGGCAGTCGAGGCTGGCAGGATAAGTATCCTGGCCGACAGAGTCGTATACGACATCGCATTTCGCGCCGCCCGTCAGCTCGGCAACACGCTCGACGAAGTTCTCGTTGCGGTAGTTCACGACATGATCGTAACCGTGCTCCAGAGCCAATCGGACCTTCTCGTCCGACCCCGCCGTCCCGATCACGGTTGCTCCCAGATGCTTGGCCCACTGGCCCGCGATCAGCCCGACGCCGCCAGCGGCAGCCTGTATCAGCACTGTATGGCCGGGGCCGACCGGAAAAGTTCGACGCAGGAGATATTCGGCTGTCATGCCCTTGAGCATGATGCCGGCCGCGACCTCGTCGGAGATCCCCTCCGGGATATGGACGGCGACCGCAGCGGGAACGTTGACCTCCTGGGCGTAGGTGCCGCTGGCCGCGCTGTAGGCGACGCGATCGCCGACGGAAAAGCCCTGGACGTCCTGCCCCACTGCAATAACGACGCCAGCCCCTTCCTTGCCGGGCACGAAGGGAAAGGCGGGCGCCTTGTAGGTCCCATTGCGGAAATAAACGTCGATGAAGTTCAGCCCCGCCGCAGCCTGTCGCACTCGGAGGTCGCCCGGCCCCGGAGCGCCGGGATCATGCGGGCGCCAATGCATGGCTTCCGGTCCGCCGATAGCGTCGACGACGATCGCGTGGGTCATTCGTAGGACTCCGTTTCGGGCTCGCGGCCCTGGATGCGATCGATCAGCTGGAGAATCGCGCCGATGGAGAAGAGATAGAGCGCCGAAAGGAGAATTCCCGCACGCAGCCAGGTCGGTGAATCGAAGGCATAGAACATCGCGAGGATGCCGAAAGCGCACCAGAGGCCCAGCACGGCGAGATTGAGTGCGCGCAGCCGCACCACCCGCACCGGATGCAGGAACTTGATCGGCAGAAAGGTCGTCGCCGAGCAAAGGAGCACGAACAGGAACGCGGTCCATTCGTTCGGCGTCGCGGCGAACAGCGTGAAGACGACCATGTTCCAGGTGACGGGGAAGCCGCGGAAGAAGTTGTCCTTCGTCTTCATCCGCGTGTCGGCGTAGTAGACCGCGCTGGTGATGACGATCAGCGCCGCCGCGACGAAGGAGAGTGGGCGTCCGATCATGCCGGACTGATAGAGCGCGAACGCCGGGATCAGTACGTATGTCGAGTAGTCGATGATCGCGTCCAGCATGTCGCCGGACCAGTTGGGCAGGCGACGCTTGATGTCGACGCGCCGCGCCAGCGGCCCGTCGATCCCATCCACGAAAAGCGCGAGCCCGAGCCAGGCCCACATGTCGACCCAGTGGCGCTCCGCGGCGGCGATGATCGCCATGAAGGCCCAGAACGCCCCGCTCGCCGTCAGAAGATGAACGGTGAACGGGCGCCACTGCCTGAAATCAAAACCTGCCACGCGCTTCGCTTCTTCAATCGACATCATCGTGAAGTAACGCAGCCGTCCCGGCATTGCCATCCGCTCCGGCGGACGTATCTCCAGAATGTGTTGAAAGGTGCCACGTATCGGGCTTTTTCCGGTACCGGGGCGACGGGAGTGCGACGGTTGAATTCATCGCGTCACGACATAGGCATCGTGGGGGGCGGCTTGGCGGGGGCCACTGCGGCCTTGGCTTTCGCGCAGGCCGGCTTCGATGCAGTTCATATCGCCGCACCGGCTCGCATGGACGGACGATCGACGGCGCTGATCGGACCTTCCATCCGGTTTCTGGAGCGTCTAGGTGTCCTCTCTGGGCTGGAGGACCGTACGCAGCCTATGTTCGCCATGCGGCTGATCGACGATACCGGTCGCCTGCTGCGCGCCGCGCCGGTGGAGTTTCGCGCCGCGGAGATCGAACTTCCCTATTTCGGGCTGAACGTCCTCAACCACGAACTTCTCGAAGCGCTGCGGGCGTCGGGGGCTGCACTGGGCGAACGCGTGCAAAGGATCGAGGAGCCGGCGGTCGAAGTCACCTTGGGCGAGGATCGCGCAACCGTACGCACGGAAAGTGGTCGGACCGTATCGTGCCGCCTCGTTGTGGGGGCGGACGGGCGGCAATCCGTAGTCCGCACGGCCATGCAGGTGCCGATGCGCAGCTGGACGTATCCGCAAGTCGCCCTGGTGCTGAACTTTCGGCACCAACGGGATCACGAAGGGGTGTCGACGGAATTCCACACCGTGACGGGCCCTTTTACACAGGTTCCCCTGCCCGGTCGCCGCTCGTCGTTGGTCTGGGTCGAGACGCCGGAGAACGCGGCCGTCCTGAAGGATCTGCCGGCCGATCGCCTGTCGGCCGAGGTGGAGCGGCGGATGCACTCCATCCTCGGTGCCGTCGAGGTGGAGGAACCGGTGCAGAGTTTTCCGCTGTCGGGCGCTTCGGTCCAGCGCCTTTCGGGCCAGCGTTGCGCGCTGGTGGGCGAAGCGGCGCATGTCTTTCCGCCGATCGGGGCCCAAGGGCTGAATCTCGGATTGCGGGACGTCGAAGCGTTACTGGCCAGCGTCGAGGCCCATCGCGACGATCCCGGCGGCGTCGCTATGCTTGCCGCCTACGAGGCACGACGGAAGACGGATGTGGCGACACGCACGGCAGCAGTCGACATGTTGAATCGCTCGCTCCTGACGAGCCTCCTGCCGATCCAGGCGATCCGGGCAGTCGGCCTCGGCGCGCTCGCGACCGTTCCCACGCTTCGCCATGTGCTAATGCGCGAAGGCGTCGAACCGGGCTCCGCCCTGGGAGCCGTGCTCGGGCGCGCCCGCAAACTCTTGCCGGGACGGCGCGCTTCTGGCTAATCGGCTGGAATGAGCCCCGTTGAGTCCAAGACCGCCCGCTTTTCCATCGGCCAGATCGTCCGCCACCGGATCTTTCCGTTCCGAGGCGTGATCTTCGACGTCGATCCGGAATTCGACAACACGGACGAATGGTACGAATCCATTCCCGAAGAGATGCGGCCGCGCAAGGACCAGCCCTTCTATCACCTCTTCGCCGAGAACGCGGAAACGGAATACGTCGCCTACGTTTCGGAGCAGAACCTCCTGCCCGACGAGGACGGCGCGCCGGTGCGCCATCCGCAGATCGCCGAGATTTTCGACGGCCCGGTGAACGGCGCCTATGTGCTGAAGGAATCCAACCTCAACTGACGCTGTGAACGAAAACGGCGGCCGTTTTCGGCCGCCGTTTCGAAAAGTCGTCGGAGGGTCGCCGCCGCCTTACTGCGCGGCGGTTTCCTTGGCCTTGGTCTGCGCTTCCTCGAAGCGCTGGCGGCGGGCTTCCGCCTGGTTCTGAAGCGCCTCGTTCAGCTGCTGCTGACGCTGGGCGAGCTCGGGCTCGGCGCGGGCCGGACCGTCGTAGGCGCCGGTGAAGCCGGTGAGCGTGATGGTGATCGGATTGGGCTGGCGCTGGAAGTTCACCGAGGTGACCTTCAGGTTCGTGCCCTTCTTCATCGCGGTCACGACGGCGTCGGACAGCTCGACCTCGGCGATGCAGCGATCGGGGAAGCAGACCGAATAGTTCAGCGTCTGCGGCTTGTTGCCGTCGATCTGCATCTGCACGCCCGCCGGGATCACGCGGCCGGTCGGCACCACGGCCTGGAGAACCTTCTGGCTCACCTTGCCCGATACGTTGATGAGGTTGACGGCGGTGATGAGCTGACGCGTGTCGGCGATCATCGTGTACTGCGTGTTGCAGATCTCGTTGTCGCCCTGCTTCGAGCAGACCTTGAACCACTCGGCGGGGACCTGCTGGGCCTGAGCCATAGCGCCCGTGGCCGGAGCGACTGCCAGGAGGGCGAGGCCGGCGATCGTGGCGGCGCGCTGGCGGGCGGAAAAGCGGGTTCTCACGGGTTGTGCATCCTTCTTTGGCGGAATGGCTCTGTCCGGTCGGCGCCTTCCATAGCGACCTGTGCGGTCGTCTGCAAATGCGCCCTTTTGAAGACATGCGCGAAGCTTGCGCAAGCTCTGCGGGAGGTAGGCAAGAGTCGAGGCTTTCGTTAGTTTCCCGCTCGCAATGGATGGAGTGCCCGCGACCATGAACCAGCGACCGACGGCTCCGCTTCGGCGAAAGCGCCTGGCTCTCGCGGGTCTGTGCGCGCTGCTTTTCGCGCTGGCCGTGCCGGGCGCCCGGGCAGAACCCGCCCACGCAATCGCCATGCAGGGCACGCCGAAGCTCCCCGCAAGCTTCGACCACTTCCCCTATGCCAACCCGGCGGCCCCCAAGGGCGGACGCATGGTCTACGGCGTGTTCGGCGACTTCGACAATCTCAACCCGGTCAGCGTGCGTGGCGCGCTAACGACGGCGCGCGGCATCTTCGGGGATCAGGAATTCGGCAATCTCGTCTACGAACCGCTGATGCAGCGCTCGATGGACGAGGCCTTCACGCTCTATCCGCTGATCGCCAGGACCGTCGAGACCGACGAGGAGCGGACTTTCGTCGAGTTTCAGCTCGACCCCGCCGCCCGCTTCTCGGACGGACGCACGATCCGTCCGGAGGACGTGATCGCCACCACCGACCTCCTGAAGGTCCAGGGCAGCGTCCGGCCGCAGTATTCCAACTGGCTCTCCAAAGTGGCGACGGTCGAACGCGCCGAGCCGAACGGCGTCCGCTTCACCTTCAACGACAAAGCGGATCGTGAACTGCCGCTGCTCCTAGCGGGCCTCCCCGTGCTGCCGGCGTGCGACTTCGATGCCACCACGATCACCCAGACCACGCTGGAGGCGCCGGTCGGCTCGGGCCCCTATCTCGTCGATCGCGTCGAGCCCGGCCAGCGCATCGTCTACAAACGCAACCCGGACTATTGGGCCAAGGACCTTCCTTCCAAGCGCGGCATGGACAACCACGACGAGATCGTCGTCGAGTACTACCGGGACCAGAACGCGCAGTTCGAGGCGTTCAAGAAGGGCCTGTCGTCGGTCTATCTCTACCAGCAGCCCAACCCGCGCCATTGGCGCACGGCCTACGACTTCCCGGCGGTGGCCGAGGGCAAGGTGGTGAAGGACGTGTTCCCGACCGGGCGCCCGGCGAACCTCAACGCCTTCTTCTTCAACGCCCGCCGCCCGGTCTTCGCCGATCCCCAGGTCCGGCGTGCGCTCGGCATGGTGTTCGATTTCGAATGGGCGAACGCCAACCTCTTCTACGGCGCCTACACCCGGATGAGCGGCTATTTCGACAACAGCGAGCTGTCGAGCATTGGCCGGCCTACGGACGCGCTGGAGCGGGAGATCCTGGCGCCCTACGCCGCCGGCATCGATCCCGCGATCCTCGACGGCAGCTTCCGCCAGCCGGTGGCCGACGGCACGGGCGCCGACCGCACGATTCTGCGCGAGGCGTTCGACATCTTGGGTGCGCGGGGCTTCAGGCTCGACGGCACACGCATGGTCGGGCCGGACGGTGCGCCGCTCGCCTTCGAGATCTTGGTCCAGTCCGCAGACCAGCAGCGCATCGCGCTCGCCTGGTCGCGAACCCTGTCGCGCATCGGCGTGACCGCCCCCGTCCGCCAGGTGGACGATGCGCAGTACCAAAAGCGCAAGCAGAGCTTCGACTACGATGTGCTAATCTCGGCCTTCTCCGGCACGCTCTCGCCAGGTGCCGAGCAGATCAACCGCTGGGGCTCCGCCGCCAAGGATCGTCCCGGTTCGTTCAACTATGCCGGTGTCGCCGATCCGGCCGTCGATGCCCTTATCGCCCGGATGGTCGCCGCTCGCTCCCGGGAAGACTTCGTCTCGGCCGTGCGCGCCTATGACCGGTTGCTGATCTCCGGCTTCTACGTCGTCCCGCTCTACTACATGCCGGAACAGTGGATGGCGCGCTGGTCCAATGTGCGCCACCCGGAGGTGACGCCGCTGACGGGCTTCTACCTGCCGGCCTTCTGGATTTCGGACGAGAAGAGCTGAAGGCGGCCGGGCTGCGCCTCCAAGGCATCACCCAAAGGTCGTCATTTTTGGTCTTGAGCCGAGGATCTATTCACGTCGTGGCGCCGCTCCGACGTAGATCCTCGGCTCAAGCCCGAGGATGACGGCGGGGTGAGCGATGTCTCGAACTCACGAACCGAAGGCGCGCCCTACGCCGCCTTCTTCATCGTCTCGTCCGCGAACCGCGCCAACTGCGTGGCGACCGAGGCCGCGCCGTTCAGGCGCTGCTCCGGCTTCGGCCAGTCGCGCATGAGTACGATGGACTGGTCGGGCCGGATCTTGGCCGAGACGCCCTGTTCTGAGATGTAGCGAACGAGCGCCGCCGGATTGGCGAAGCTCTTGTCCCGGAAGTGGATGACGATGCCCTTCGGACCGGCGTCCAGCTTCTCGATGTTCGCCCGTCGGCACAGCGCCTTGATGAACACGACCTTGAGCAGGTGCTCCACCTCCACCGGCATCGGCCCGAAGCGGTCGATCAGCTCGGCGCCGAAGGCGTCGATCTCGCGCGCCTCCGTCAGCTCGGCGAGGCGCCGGTAGAGCGTCATGCGGAGCTGGAGGTCCGGCACGTAGCCTTCCGGGATCATCACGGCGGTGCCGAGCGTGATCTGCGGCGACCAGGAACCGTCGCTCTCCACCTCGACGCCCTTCATCTCGGCCACCGCCTCCTCCAGCATCTGCTGGTAGAGCTCGAAGCCGACCTCCTTGATGTGGCCGCTCTGCTCGTCGCCAAGGAGATTACCCGCGCCGCGCTGGTCGAGGTCGTGACTGGCGAGCTGGAAGCCGGCGCCCAGCGTATCCAGCGACTGGAGCACCTTGAGGCGCCGGTCGGCGCCCGCCGTCGGCGTCTTGTTGGCAGGAATGGTCATCAACGCATAGGCGCGCTGCTTGGAGCGGCCGACGCGCCCGCGGAGCTGATAAAGCTGGGCGAGGCCGAACATATCGGCGCGATGCACGATCATCGTGTTGGCCGAGGGGATGTCGAGGCCCGATTCCACGATCGTCGTGGACAGGAGCACGTCGTACTGCCCCTCGTAGAAGGCGTTCATGATGTCGTCGAGCTCGCCGGCCGGCATCTGCCCATGGGCGATGGCGACCTTCAGCTCGGGCACCTGTTCGTCCAGGAAATCCTTGATGCCGGCGAGGTCCGACAGGCGCGGCGCGACGTAGAAGCTCTGGCCGCCGCGATAGCGCTCGCGTAGCAGCGTCTCGCGCACAACGAGCGGGTCGAAGGGCGCGACGAAGGTGCGCACGGCCATTCGGTCCACCGGCGCGGTGGTGATCAGCGAGAGCTCGCGAACTCCCGTCAGCGCCAGCTGCAGCGTGCGCGGGATGGGCGTCGCGGAGAGCGTCAGGACGTGGATGTCCGACTTCAGCTCCTTCAGCCGTTCCTTGTGCTTGACGCCGAAATGCTGCTCCTCGTCGATGATGAGGAGGCCGAGGTTCTTGAAGTCCACCGCCTTGCCGAGAAGCGCGTGCGTGCCGACGACGATGTCGATCTGCCCTTCCTTCAAGCCCTTCTTCGTCTCGTTCAGCTCCTTGGTCGTGACGAGACGAGAGGCCTGCGCGAGGTTCAGCGGCAGGCCGCGGAAGCGCTCGGAGAAGGTCTTGAAGTGCTGGCGGGCCAGCAGCGTCGTCGGCACGACGACCGCGACCTGAAGCCCGTTCATGGCCGCGATGAAGGCGGCGCGCAGCGCGACCTCCGTCTTGCCGAAGCCGACGTCGCCGCAGACCAGCCGGTCCATCGGCTTGCCGGCCGAAAGATCGTCGGCGACGGAATCGATGGCGTTCTGCTGGTCCTCGGTTTCCTCGTAGGGGAAGCGAGCCTGGAACTCGCCCCAGAGCCCCTCAGGCGGCACGAGCTTCGGCGCACCGCGCATCTCGCGTTCGGCGGCAATGCGGATGAGGCCGCCAGCCATGTCGAGCAGGCGCTTCTTGAGCTTGGCCTTGCGCGCCTGCCACGCGCCGCCGCCGAGCTTGTCGAGAATCGCCTCCGACCCTTCGCCGCCGTAGCGCGAGAGAAGCTCGATGTTCTCCACGGGAAGGAACAGCCGGTCGTCGTTGGCGTAGCGCAGCTCCAGGCAGTCATGCGGCGCGCCGGCCGCCTCGATCTTCCGCAGGCCCACAAAGCGCGCGATGCCATGGTCCACGTGGACGACGATGTCGCCCTCGTCGAGGCCCGTCACCTCGGAGATGAAATCGGCGCCCCGCTTCTTCTTGCGCCCGCGCCGGACAAGACGGTCGCCGAGGATGTCCTGCTCGCCGACGACCGCAATGCGGTCGGTCTCAAAACCCGCCTCGATGCCGAGAACCGCCGTCGCGATGATGTTCTTTCCGACCTCGAGGGCCTTGGCATAGCTCTCGACCGGCTTGATGTTGCCGAGCCCGTGCTCCTCCACGACTTGGGTCAGGCGCTCGCGCGAGCCCTCCGACCAGGCCGCGAGGATCACCTGCTTGCCGCCCGCGCGAAGGCGCGAGATATGGTCGACTGCCACCTTGAAGACGTTCACGTCCTCGGCCTGCCGCTCGGCCGCGAAGTTGCGGCCGCGATGGACGTCGAGGTTCACGACCTCCGTCTGGAAGCCTGCGTCGGTGATCGCATAGGCCGAGAGGCGAACGGGGTCGGCGCTCGCGATGCGGCCGTTCAGTTCGTCCTCGGTGAGATAGAGTTCCTGCGGCCCAAGCGGGTTGTAAGGCACAGAGCCGGCGCTCGCCTCGGCAATGCCGCGGCGGCGCGCCTCGTAGTAGTCGAGGACCAGCTTGCGGCGCTCGCCGATCGCCTCCACCACGAGGTGGTCGAGCACGATCGGGAAGCCTTCGACATAGTCGAACAGCGTCTCGACGTTTTCGTAGAAGAGTGGGAGCCAGTGCTCCATGCCGCTGAACCGGCGGCCGTCGCTGATCGAGGTATAGAGCGCGTCGTCGCGCGACGGGGCGCCGAAGCGTCGGACATAGTTAGTCCGGAAGCGAGAGATGGTCTCCTCAGTCAGGGTCACTTCTGAGACCGGCGCCAGCTCGAAGCTCTTGCGCTGGCCGGTCGTGCGCTGGCTCGCCGGATCGAAGCTGCGGATGGATTCCAGCGTGTCGCCGAAGAAGTCGAGCCGCAACGGCTCCTCGTCGCCGGGCGCGAACAGGTCGAGGATACCGCCGCGCACGGCGAAGTCGCCGCGCTCGCGCACCGTGGTCTGCCGCTCGAAACCGCCGCGCTGGAGGACGCGAACGATGTGGTCCATCGAGATGCGGCCACTCGCCTTGGCCGAGATCGTCTCGTCCTCCAGCACCTGTCGCGGCGGCATCTTCTGCAGGAGCGCGTTGGCGCTGGTCAGGATGATCGCGCGATGCGGATCGCGGCGCAGCGCCGCTATGGCGGACATGGCCGAAAGGCGGCGCGCCGCCGCCTCGGACGAGGGGCCGACGCGGTCGTAAGGAAGGCAGTCCCAGGCCGGCAGGGTGAGCACGGGCATGTCGGGCGCGACGAAGCGCAGCGCGTCTTCCAGCTCGCCCATCCGGTTGCCGTCGCGCATCACGAAGACGACCGGCTTCGAGCCGCCGCGATGGCGGGCGATCTCGGCGAGCAGGAACGGCTCGTAGCCGTCGAGCACGTTGCCGATGCGGATGCCGCCGCCCTTCTTGAGCTGCTTCTGGAGGATCGCGGCCGAACTCACGCCCGAGCCTCGTCGTTCAGTTCATAATAGGAGCGGATGCGGCGGAAGACCGGCGTGTCATAGTTGGCCGGCGTCTCCGCCGAGCCGGTCAGCCAGGTGAAGAGGTCTCTGTCCGGCGCTTCCATCAGGTGCTCGAAGACGGTCAGTTCCTCGTCGGTCAGCTTGTCGATCTCCGCATCGGCGAAGCGGCCGAGGACGAGGTCCATCTCCCGCGTGCCCCGGTGCCAGGAGCGGAACAGCGCCTTGCGGCGACGCGGGTCGAGGTCGGAGGAGGATCGCGTCGTACCGGTCATCGCTATCTGCCCGCATCTTCAACAGCAAGAAGGCCGGACGCCTCTCGCGCCCTGCCCGTTCGCACCCGATATAGGCTCCGCGCGCGGCGGTGTCAGCCTATCCGTGGCCGAGAACAGACGATAAACACCGCCCATGCGCCCTGCCGAACTCGATCCGCTCTTCGCCTCGGTCGCCACCGTTCCGGGTGTCGGCCCCAAGCTCTCCAAGCTCCTCGACGGCCTCGTCTCGCCGCCGGGCGCGCAGGACGGGGCGAAGGTGCGCGACCTCCTGTTCCATCTGCCGAGCGGTGTGATCGACCGGCGGCGGCGCGAGACGATCCGGGGCGCGCCCGACGGCACCCTGGTGACGCTGGAAGTGCGGATCGATCGTTACCAGTTCCCGTCGCGCGAGGCGCGCAACCATCCGACGCGGGTCATCGCGTTCGACGCGACCGACGAGATCGCCCTCACCTATTTCCGCGCGCAGCCGCAATGGCTGGAAAAGCTCCTGCCGCTCGGCGAGACGCTGCTCGTCTCGGGGAAGGTCGAGCGCTTCAACGGCCGCGCCTCCATGGTGCATCCCGACTTCGTCGGCCGCGCCGAAGATGCGGCTTCCCTGCCGTTGGTCGAGCCGGTCTATCCCCTGACGGCGGGTCTCTCGGGCAAGGTGCTGCGGCGGAGCGTCGACAGCGCACTGGAGCGGCTGCCCTCGCTGCCCGAATGGATCGAGCCCGGGGTCTTCGCCCGGGAGGGCTTTACGGCCTTCGCGGACGCGCTGGTCCAGCTTCATAGGCCGGCCGATCCTGCCGACCTCGCGCCCGGCAAGCCGGCTTACCGCCGCCTCGCCTATGACGAGCTTCTGGCGAGCCAGATGGCCCTGGCGCTCGCTCGCGAGCGGGCAAGGCGCAAGCCCGGCCGAAGCCTCGGAGGCGACGGCGGAGTGCGGACGCGGGCGGAGGCCGCCCTGCCCTTCGCGCTGACGGACGGTCAGCGCGAGGTGCTCGCAGAAATTCACGCGGACATGAGCAAGCCCGTCCGCATGCTGCGCCTCCTCCAAGGCGATGTCGGCGCCGGCAAGACGGTGGTGGCCCTTCTCGCGATGGCGGCGGCCAAGGAGTCGGGCGCGCAATCCGCCCTGCTAGCCCCAACCGAAATTTTGGCGCGTCAGCACTTCGCCGGTCTCGCGCGCTATTGCGAAGCGGCGGGCCTTTCGATCGTTCTCCTGACAGGCCGCGACAACGGCCGGGTGCGCACTGCCAAGCTGGAGGCGATTGCCAACGGCGAGGCCGACATCGTCGTCGGCACCCACGCGCTCTTCCAGGACGACGTCGCCTATCACGACCTCGGCCTCGTCGTGGTGGACGAGCAGCACCGCTTCGGCGTCCACCAGCGTCTGAGCCTGACCCGCAAGGGCCGCGCGCCGGACCTCCTGGTGATGACGGCAACGCCGATCCCGCGCACGCTGGTGCTGGCCGCCTTCGGCGACATGGACGTCTCGCGCCTTCACGGCAAGCCGGCCGGCCGCAAGCCGATCACCACCGTTGCCATCCCCTTCGATCGCATGGACGAGATCGTCTCGCGCGCCCGGCGTGCCATCGAGGAAGGTGACAAGCTCTATTGGGTCTGCCCGCTGGTCGAGGAGAGCGACAAGAGCGAACTGACGGCGGCCGAGGAGCGCGCCGAAGTGCTGCGCCAGTTCTTCGGCGATCGGGTCGGCCTCGTCCATGGCCGCATGAACGCCGAGGAGAAGGACCGCGTGATGGCGGACTTCAAGACGGGCGCGACGCGCATCGTCGTGGCCACCACCGTTATCGAGGTCGGGGTCGACGTGCCGGACGCCTCGATCATCGTGATCGAGCATGCCGAGCGCTTCGGCCTGTCGCAGCTTCACCAACTCCGCGGGCGCGTGGGTCGCGGCGAGAAGGCCTCGTCCTGCGTGCTTCTCTACAAGGCGCCGCTCGGCGAGACGGCCAAGGCGCGCCTCGCCGTCATGCGCGAGAGCAACGACGGGTTCCGCATCGCGGAAGAAGACCTACGCCTGCGCGGCGAAGGCGACCTCCTCGGCACGCGCCAGTCCGGCATGCAGACCTTCCGCATCGCGCGGCTGGACGAGCATGCCGACCTCCTTGAGATTGCGCGCGACGACGCGCGGCTCTTGCTCGCCACGGACAAGGAACTGGCCTCCCCGCGCGGCCAGGCAATCCGCAACCTCCTCTACCTCTTCGGCAAGGATGACGCGATCCGCCTGCTGCGGGCCGGCTAGCTGCTACTCGACCGTGACGGACTTCGCGAGGTTGCGAGGCTGATCGACGTCCGTGCCCATCTGCACGGCCGTATGGTAGGCCAAGAGTTGCAGCGGCACGCTGTAGACGATCGGCGTCAGGATCTCGGGCATTTCGGGAAGCAGGATCGTGTGGGCGTTGACACCCTTGCCGGCCTCGGCTCCTTGCCGGTCGGTGAACAGGATGATCCGCCCGCCCCGCGCGGCGACCTCCTGCATGTTGGAGACGGTCTTCTCGAACACGCGGTCGAAGGGCGCCACGACGACGACCGGCATGGTCTCGTCGATCAGGGCGATCGGCCCGTGCTTCAGCTCACCCGCCGCGTAACCTTCCGCGTGGATGTAGCTGATTTCCTTGAGCTTCAATGCCCCCTCCATCGCCAGCGGGAAGGAGAAGCCGCGCCCCAGGAACAGCGCATGGCGATAGGTCGCCATCTCGCGCGCCAGCGCCTCGATCTGGTCCTCGACATGCAGCGCGGCATTGACCATGCGCGGCGCTTCGGCGAGCGCCTGCGTGAGTTCGGCTTCCTGTTCGGCCGACAACACGCCGCGCTGGACGCCGGCCCGCACCGACAGCGCGGCGAGCGCGGTGAGCTGGCAGGTGAAGGCCTTGGTCGAGGCGACGCCGATCTCCGGCCCCGCCAGCGTCGGGAGCGCGGCGTCGGCCTCGCGCGCGATCGTCGAGCCCTGCACGTTGACGATGGCAGCCGTCTTCAGCCCTTCCGCCTTTGCATAGCGGAGCGAGGCGAGCGTGTCGGCCGTCTCGCCGGACTGCGAGACGAAGAGCGACAGGTCGACGTCGCCGAGAGGGCTCTCGCGGTAGCGGAACTCGGAGGCCACATCGAGGTCGCAGGCGATGCGCCCGTAGCGCTCGAAATAGTAGCGGCCCACCATGCCGGCGTAGAAGCCGGTGCCGCAGGCGGAGATCGCCATGCGCCGGACGTCGGTGAAGTCGAGCTCGGCGCCCGCGGGGATGCGCGTGCGGCCGGTCGTCATGTCCACGAAGGCCCCGAGCGTGTGCCCGATCACCTCGGGCTGCTCGTAGATTTCCTTCTGCATGAAGTGGCGGTGGTTGCCCTTGTCGACATAGTGCTGCTTGCCGACGGAGCGGCGGCGCGGGCGTTCCACCGGCCGGTTGTCCGCGTCGAAGACCTGCGCGCCCTCACGCCCGATCACGGCCCAGTCGCCGTCCTCCAGGTAGCTCACCTCGTCGGTGAAGGGCGAAAGCGCGATGGCGTCGGAGCCGAGGAACATTTCGCCCTCGCCGTAGCCGATGGCGAGCGGTGGCCCCGAGCGCGCGGCCATGATGGTGGACGGGTCGTCCTCGAACATCACCGCCAGCGCATAGGCGCCGGTGATGGCCTTGAGAAGCTTCTCCATCGACTCGCGCCGGCCGACGCCCTCGCGGCGCCAGTGCGCCAGGAGATGGGCGACGACCTCGGTGTCGGTCTGGCTGGCGAACCGGACGCCCTCGGCCTGAAGCTCGCGCTTCAGCTCGGCGAAGTTCTCAATGATGCCGTTATGGACGACGGCGACACCCTCGGCGAAATGCGGATGCGCGTTGGTCTCGTTGGGCACGCCGTGCGTCGCCCAGCGCGTATGACCGATGCCGATCGTGCCGGCGAGCGGTTCGGCGGCCAGCCGTGCTTCGAGGTTGCGCAGCTTGCCCTCGGCGCGGCGGCGATCCAGCACCCCGCCGTCGAGCGTCGCGATGCCGGCGGAATCATAACCCCGATATTCCAGCCGCTTCAGCGCCTCGACCAGGCGCAGGGCGACCGGCTCCCGACTGACGATCCCGATGATGCCGCACATGATCCGAGCCCTCGATTCGATCTTGCCCCTGCGTTAGCACGGGTCTGGACAGCGACCGCTTAACGTTCGGGTCACAGTTGATGTCGGCCTGTCAGGATCGCCCCGCCTTGCGCTCGGCGTTGCGGGCGTTGATCTCGGCGCCGCGGCCGGGCTTGGTCACCTGCCGCGCGCGGCCGATCGCCAGCGCCTCGTCCGGTACGTCCTCCGTCACCACGCTGCCCGAACCGACATAGGCACCGTCGCCGATCACGACCGGAGCGACCAGCGCCGAGTTCGATCCGACGAAGGCATCCGCCCCGATCGACGTGCGGTACTTGTTGAAGCCGTCGTAGTTGCACGTGATCGTGCCGGCCCCGATGTTGGCACGCGGGCCGACGGAAGCGTCGCCAAGATAGGTCAGGTGGTTGACCTTCGCGCCGGCGGCGAGCTTCGTGTTCTTGGTCTCCACGAAGTTGCCGACTCGCGCCTTGGGCTCGATCTCCGTGCCCGGCCGCAGCCGCGCGAAGGGACCGATCGAGACGTCCGACGCGATCCGCGCGCCTTCCAGATGCGAAAAGGCGTGGATCACCGTGCCGGCACTGATGCTGACGCCGGGTCCGAATACGACGTTCGGCTCGATCACGACATCGGCCTCGATCGCCGTGTCGTGCGAGAAGAACACGGTCTGAGGGGCGACGAGCGTGACGCCTGCCACCATCATCTCGGCCCGGCGACGCTCCTGCCAGAGATGCTCGACGCGCGCGAGGTCGGCCCGCGTATTGACGCCGAGCGTCTCGACCTCGTCGGCCAGCACCACCCGCACATCGAGATCGTCCGCGCGCGCGATCTCGACCACGTCGGTGAGATAATACTCGCCCTTGGCGTTGGCGTTGCCGACCCGGTCGAGGAGTTCGAGCGCCTTGCGCCCGTCCAGCGCCATCACGCCGCTGTTGCAGAGCCGGATGCGCTTCTCGTCGGCGCTCGCGTCCTTGTCCTCGCGGATCGCCAGGAGCCTGGAGCCCTCCATGAGCAGCCGGCCGTAGCCTGCCGGATCGGCCGCCTCGAAGCCGACGACGCAGACGGCGGCGCCGTCCGCGATGTGGATGCGCGCCCGGCGCAACGTGTCCGGCGACAGGAGCGGCGTGTCGCCGAACAGGACGACGACGTCGTCGTAACCCTCGGCGATCGCCTGGCGCGCGGCCAGAACGGCATGCGCGGTGCCGAGCCGCTCGGTCTGTTCGAAAGACTGCACCGAAGCGCCGGCGGCCTGCCCGAGCGCCGTCACCGCCTCGGCGTCGCGGCCGACGACGAGCGCCACGGTGTCGGCGCCCGCTTCGACGGAACTCGCCAGCGCGTGCGAAACGAGCGGCAAGCCGGCGACCTCGTGCAGCACCTTGGTTCGGCGTGACTTCATGCGGGTGCCCTCGCCTGCGGCCAGGACCACGGAAAGACAGGTTCTCGTCATGGATGGTTCTCCGGCCGGCCTCGCGGGGCGGGCGTCGAGGGGCGTCAGCCGATTTGCTGGAAGGCGGGGAAGGTTTCGAGCAGCCAGAAGGCCATGGCCTGCATGCCGCCGGTGAGGAACAGGATTCCGGTGACGACGAGAAGACCGCCCATCACCTTCTCGACGATGCCGAGATGGGCGCGAAACCCGTGCAGCGCGCGCAGGAAGGCGCCGGAGAAGACGGCGGCCAGAAGGAACGGGATACCGAGGCCGAGCGAATAGACGGCCAGAAGGCCCGCCCCGCTGCCGAGCGTCTGCGTCGAGCCGGCGACGCCGAGGATGGCGCCGAGCACCGGCCCGATGCAGGGCGTCCAGCCGAAGGCGAAGGCGAGGCCCATTGCATAGGCGCCGAGGAGGCTGCCGCGCTCCGAGTGCGCTTGGAACCGCGCCTCGCGCGACAGGAAGGCGATGCGGAAGACACCCAGGAAGTTCAGCCCCATCGCGATGATCGCGAGGCCAGCGACGACACTCAGCCAGTCGAGATTGGTGCGCAGGAGATAGCCGATCGAGCTGGCGCCCGCCCCCAGCGCCACGAACACGGTGGAGAAGCCGAGCACGAAGAGAAGTGCGGCTGCGACGATCCGCCCTTTCCCGCTTCCAGCCGCCGGAGAGGAGGCGCGCAGGTCCTCCACCGAGACGCCCGCCATGTAGCAGAGATAGGGCGGAACCAGCGGCAGGACGCAGGGGCTCAGGAACGACAGGGCGCCCGCGGCCAGCGCGGCCGAGAAGGTCGGATCGGGGAGCAAGGGCGTGCGGAACTCGGGCTCAAGGGATCGGCAGGTCAGCCTGTCCTAGCGCAGCGGCGAAATCCGGGCAAATGCGGCGCCGACCGGTTGACCCGCCGGGCCGGCCTTTCTATGGTCCGCCCGCTTTCCGCCGGATCTCTTTCGGCGTTCGAGCGCGTAGCTCAGTTGGTAGAGCAACGGACTTTTAATCTGTAGGTCCTGGGTTCGAGTCCCAGCGCGCTCACCATTCCTTTCCGGTGACACCATGCAGCCATCCCGCGACATCGCTCGTCTGGTCGAGATCATGGCCGCGTTGCGGCAGCCGGAGACCGGCTGCCCCTGGGATGTCGAGCAGAGCTTCGATTCGATCGTTCCCTATACGATCGAGGAGACCTACGAGGTCGTGGACGCGATCGAACGCCGCGACGCGCCCGATCTGAAGGAGGAGCTCGGGGACCTTCTGCTGCAGGTGGTCTACTACGCGCAGATGGCCTCGGAGATCGGCCTCTTCACGTTCGAGGATGTGGTCGAGGGCATCACCACCAAGATGATCCGCCGCCATCCGCATGTCTTCGGCGATGTCGAGGCGCGCTCGTCCCGTTCGGCCAAGGGCCAGTGGGAGCGCATCAAGGCGGAGGAGAAGCGCGAGCGGCGCGAGGCGCGCGAGCGCCTGCGCGCCGCACCGTTGGCGGACGGCGCGGCCGGAGAATGGGCCCCCGGACGCGACGAAGCGAAGTCCGGCCTTCTCGACGGCGTGCCCGGCGCCCTGCCCGCCCTGGTGCTGTCGCGCAAGATCCAGGAGAAGGCAGCCACCGTCGGCTTCGACTGGACCGAGGCGGCGCCCATCCTCGCCAAACTACGCGAGGAGACCGACGAGTTCGAGGCGGCAGGCGACGACCGCGATGCGCAGGAGGCGGAACTCGGCGACGTGCTCTTCACAGTGGTGAATCTCGCCCGGCGCTACGAGATCGATCCCGATGCGGCGCTACGCCGAACCACCGCCAAATTTCGCGCGCGCTTCGCCGCGATGGAAGCGCAGGCGGCCAGCGAAGGCCGGACGCTGGCCGACATGAGCCTCGAGGATCAGGAAGCGCTATGGCAGCGCGCCAAGGGCGCGGAGAGCCGCTCGACGGGATAAGGGCGGAAGGCTGACCGCCTCCCGCCCAAACCCTCAATCGTCGATCTCTTCCAGAACCGGCAGTCCCTCGATATGGACGTCGGGGTGCCGATGCTTCAACCGGAGGAGGTCGGACCGCGCCGCGCGCGTCAGGTCGATGGCGAGCTGGACGCTGCCGTCCTCGCGGTCCTCGCGCTCGCGCACCACGCTGTTGTCGTAGACCCAGGGCAGGATGCCGAGAGCGTCGGCCGGCACGTTCAGCGACACCGGCTCGGCGAGTCCCGCGATGCGGCCCTCGATATCCGCCAGCAGCGCCGGCACGTTCTCGCCCGTCAGCGCCGAGACGATGTGCACCGCCTGGCCGCGCGGATGCGAGGCGGCGGAGAGCTCCACCTGCGCCCGCGCCTGCTCGTTCAGCCGGTCCGCCTTGTTCCAGACCTCGATCACGTGTTCCGGATCGTCCGCGTCGATCTCGAGATCGGCGAGGATCTTGCGCACGTCGGCGGCCTGGGCCGCCGTGTCGGGGTTGGCGATGTCGCGCACGTGGAGCACGATGTCGGCCTCGACCACCTCCTCCAGCGTGGCGCGGAAGGCGGCGACGAGATGCGTCGGCAGGTCGGAGATGAAGCCGACCGTGTCGGAGAAGATGACCTCCGTCCCGTGCGGCAGGTTGATCCGGCGCAGGGTCGGGTCGAGCGTGGCGAAGAGAAGATCCTTCGCCAGCACCTCGGCCCCGGTCACCTTGTTGAACAGGGTAGACTTGCCGGCATTGGTGTAGCCGACCAGCGCCACGATCGGGTGCGGCGCCTTCTTGCGTTTGGCGCGGTGCAGGGCGCGGGTTCGGCGCACCTGCTCCAGTTCCTTTTCGAGGCGCTTGATCTTCTCCTGCAGCTGCCGGCGGTCGGCCTCGATCTGCGTCTCGCCGGGACCGCCGAGGAAGCCCGCGCCGCCGCGCTGGCGTTCAAGGTGGGTCCACGAGCGCACGAGGCGGCCGCGCTGGTAGTTCAGATGCGCAAGCTCGACCTGGAGCCGGCCTTCCTTGGTGCGCGCCCGCCGGCCGAAAATCTCGAGGATCAGGCCCGTGCGGTCGAGAACCTTGGCGTTCAGCTCCTTTTCGAGGTTGCGTTGCTGAACGGGCGTCAGCGGGTGATCCATGATCACCAGCCCGATCTTCTCGGCCGCGATCAGCCCGGCGAGTTCCTCGACCTTGCCCGACCCGATCAGGGTCGCCGGCTGGATCTTGGAAACCGGGATGATGCCGCGCGCCACGACATCGAGCTCGATGGCGAGCGCTAGGCCTTCCGCCTCGACCAGCCGCTCCTCGTCGCCGCGCTTAACCGCCTCCGAAATCTCGTCCGCCGGATTGCGCTGACGCACGATCGGCACGAAGACCGCCGCGCGCGTCGGAACGCGCTCGTGCTCGATCGGGGTGCGCGGCTCGTGTTCGTGTTCTTCGGTATATTCGGTCAATCAGACCTTCCTGTCCTCGTCCCCCGCCTCGTTCATGTTGACGGGCTGGGACGGCATGATCGTGGAGATGGCGTGCTTGTAGACGAGCTGCGAATGGCCGTCCCGCCGCAGAAGCACGCAGAAATTGTCGAACGAGGTCACGACCCCGGTGAGCTTGACGCCGTTCACGAGGAAGATCGTCAGCGAGATCTTCTGCTTGCGGACGGTGTTGAGGAAGAGATCCTGGAGGTTCTGCGCACGTTCGGCCATCGGACTGTCCTGTTATTGTTCTTGCCGTGCTCGCGCGGGAAACGCGCGACGAGACGGAAACTGCGGCCCACCCGCACGCTCCGTCGCAGAAGGTTGTCCTTCAGCGGGGCGGTGCGTTCAATACGATAGGATCGATCGGGCGGACCGAGACAGAGATAGGCATTGCGCCGTTGCATCGCCACATCAGAAGAACTCGAGGCTGACCCGGAAAAACTGCTCCACCTGACGCACCGTGTCGGATCGGACGAACAGGACGACCCGATCCTTCGGCCGGATCCGCGTCTGGCCGGTCGGCCGGATGAAGACGCCGTTGCGCGTCACTGCGCCGATTCGCATCCCGTCGGGGATTTCGAGGTCTCGAAGAGGCTGACCGACGAGGGGCGAAGTTTCAAGCGCCTCGGCCTCGATGGCCTCGGCCATGCCGTTCTGCACCGAATGCACGGCGCGGATGCGTCCGCGCCGCACGTGCTGGAGGATGCGCGAGATGGTGACCGAGCGCGGGTTCAGCACCGCGTCGATGCCAAGATACTTGGCGAGATCCTGGAAGGTCGGGCTGTTGATCAGCGCGAGGTTCGACTTCGCGCCAAGGCGTTTGGCCATGGCGGAGCTGAGGACGTTGATCTGGTCGTCGTTGGTCAGCGACACCATGAGGTCGGCCTCGCCGATCTCGGCTTCCTGAAGGATGGCCGGGTCGAGCGCGCTGCCCTGGAGCACGATGGTGCGCTTGAGCTTGTCGGCGACATGCAGCGCCCGGCCGCCGTCGGCCTCGACCAGGCGGAGACGGGAAGCGAGGTTGCGGCTTTCCATCTCCATCGCGACGGTGATGCCGACATTGCCGCCGCCGGCGATCACGATGCGTCCGGCATCCGGCTCCTCGTGGCCGAAGATCGTCAGGGTGCGGCGCACCTGCGACTGTTCGACGATGACGTAGGCGAGGTCGCCGGCATAGAGCATATCCACCCCGTTGGGGATGAAGATCGCGCCGTCGCGCAGGATGCCGACCACCGTCGCGCCGAGGTCCGGAAAAAGTTCCGAGAGCTGGCCGAGCGGCGTGCCGAGCACCGGGCATTCCTCCCCGCACTCGATCGCGATCAGCGAGATCGCACCGTCGGAAAAGCGAACCGTATCCACCGCGCCCGGCAGCGCGATCCGCCGCAGCACCATCTGCGCCACCTCGACCTCGGGCGAGATCACCACGTCGATCGGCATATGGTCGGTCGAGAAGAGGTCCTGCCAATGCGGCTGGAGATAGGCCTGGGAGCGGATGCGCGCGATCTTGGTCGGCACGTTGAAGAGCGAATGGGCCACCTGGCAGGCGACCATGTTGACCTCGTCGTGCAAGGTCACGGCGATCAGCATGTCGGCTTCCGCGGCGCCCGCCTCGGCCAGCGTATCGGGAAAGGCGCCGTGGCCGACGATGCCCTTGGCGTCAAGATTCTCACGGATGTTGGCGATCAGCGTCTGCGAGGTGTCGATCACCGACACGTCGTTGCGCTCGCCGGCCAGCCGCTCGGCGATGCCGTAGCCGACCTGGCCGGCGCCGCAGATCACGATCTTCATGGGCATGGTCGGCGTACGCTCAGATGCCCAGCGACTTCAGCTTCCGGTGGAGGGCCGAGCGCTCCATGCCGACGAACTCGGCGGTGCGAGAGATGTTGCCGCCGAAGCGGTTGATCTGGGCGACGAGATATTCCTTCTCGAAGACCTCGCGCGCGTCGCGCAGCGGCAGAGCGAGAATGCGCCCGTCGGACTGACTGGGCGTCCTCGGCAGCATGTCGCTGACCTCGTGCGGCAGCATGTCGGCCGAGATCGCCTCGGCGCCGTCCTGACGCGACAGGATCATCAGCCGCTCGATATTGTTGCGGAGCTGGCGGATGTTGCCCGGCCAGTCGCTCGACTGGAGCACGGCGAGCGCCTCGGGGCTCAGGGCCTTCGGGCGGATGCCGGTCTGTTCGCCGATCTGCTTCATGAAGGCTTCGATCAGGATCGGAATGTCCGAGCGCCGATCGGCGAGCGGCGGCACCGAGATCGGAACGACCGCGAGGCGATGGAAGAGGTCCTCGCGGAACGACCCGTCGGCCATCAGCGATTCGAGGTTCTGCGAGGTCGACGAGATGACGCGCACGTCGACCTTGACGCGCTTGGCACCGCCGACGCGCTCGAAGGTCTGCTCGGTCAGGACGCGCAGGATCTTGTTCTGCGTCTCACGCGGCATGTCGCCGACCTCGTCGAGGTAGAGCACGCCGCCATGCGCCTCCTCTAGAGCGCCGACCTTTCGCTCGACGCCCGGCGGGGTCTCGGTGCCGAAGAGCTCGATCTCCATGCGCTCGGGCGTGATCGCGGCCGCGTTCAGCGCGATGAACGGACCCTTGGCGCGCGACGACGCGGCATGGATCGCGCGCGCGACCATCTCCTTGCCCGAGCCCGAGGGGCCGAGAATCATGACGCGGCTGTTGGTCGGCGCGACGCGCTCGATCGTGGCGCGAAGCTGGTTCATCGGATGCGACTTGCCGAGAAGGTCGGGCGAGTCGCTGGAGCGCCGCTTCAGCTCCGACACCTCGCGCTTGAGCTTCGACGTCTCCAGCGCGCGCTCAGCGATCAGCACGAGGCGATCGGCCTTGAAGGGCTTCTCGATATAGTCGTACGCGCCACGCCGGATGGCCGAGACGGCGGTCTCGATGTTGCCGTGGCCCGAGATCATGACGACGGGCACTTCGGGATGCTGGGCGCGGATCGCGTCGAGCACGTCGAGCCCGTCGAGGCGACTGCCCTGGAGCCAGATATCGAGGAAGATCAGGCGCGGAACGCGGTCGGCGATGGCCTGGAGCGCCATGTCCGAATTGCTTGCCGTCCGCGTCTCGTAGCCCTCGTCGTCCAACAGGCCGGCGACCAGCTCGCGGATGTCGGCTTCGTCGTCAACGATCAGGATATCCGCTGCCATCAGTCTTCACCGTGTTCTTCTGTGTTCGTCGTCGGGGCAGGCTTGGTCACGTCGTTTGCCTGGAGCCGGATGCGGACGAGCGCGCCGCGCTCGGCGCCGGGCGCATCGTCCAGCGCGATCGTGCCCCCGTGCTCCTCCACGATCTTGCGCACGATGGCGAGGCCGAGGCCCGTCCCCTTCTCGCGGGTCGTCATATAGGGCTCGAGAAGGCGATCGCGATCCTCCTTCGGGAACCCTAGGCCATTATCTTCGATCTCCACCACGTTCATGCCGTCCTCCGGGAAAGCCCGAACGACGATGCGGCCCGCGTGGTTCTCCAGCGACTCCATCGCCTCCACCGCGTTCTTCACGAGGTTGCCGAAAGCTTGGGACAGGAGGCGGAGGTCGTAGGAGCCCATCAGCGCCCTGTCGCCCAGCTCGCCCTCGATGGAGATGCCCTGCGCGGCCAGCTCGCGCATGAAGACCGCCTCGCGCAACGCCTCGCGCAAATCGCGCTCCTCGAGCGTGGGCTTGGGCATGCGGGCGAACTGGGAGAACTCGTCCACCATGCGGCCGATGTCGGCCACCTGCCGGATGATCGTATCGACGCAGCGGTCGAAAATCTCGCGGTCGGTCTCGATGAACTTGCCATAGCGGCGGCGGATGCGCTCGGCCGAAAGCTGGATCGGCGTCAGCGGGTTTTTGATCTCGTGGGCGATGCGGCGGGCGACGTCGGCCCAGGCCGAGGAGCGCTGCGCTTCAACAAGGTCCGTGATGTCGTCGATCGTCACCACGCTCGCCCCGAGCCCAGCACCCTCCTCTTCCTCGGATGTCACGCGCACGTCGAGCACGCGCTCGCGGTCGCGCACCCGCTGCTTGATCTGCTCCTGGTGCTCGCGGCGCCGCGACTGCCGGGCGGCGGCGTAGACGTCGCTGATCGCCGGCAGGATGTCGGCCACCGGCCGGCCAACGACGTCCGCGCCGTGGATCGACAGGATTCGCTCGGCGGACGGGTTGAGCATCGAGATTTCGCCCCGGCGGTCGACGCCGAGGACGCCGGCGGTGACGCCCGACAGCACCGCTTCGGTGAACCGACGGCGTTCGTCGATCATATCCTTGGCGTTGACGAGCTCGTGCCGCTGGCTGCGCAGTTGCCGGATCATGTTGTTGAACGTGTTGGACAGGGAGCCGACGTCGCCGTCCGACACGCGTACCGGTACGGATACCCCGAGATTGCCCTCGCTCACCTCGTCGGCCGCCGAGATCAAGAGCCGGATCGGTCGCACCAGCCGGTCGGCGACGCCGATGCCGGTCCAGATGGCCGAAAGGAGCACGATCAGCGTGATGCCGAGATAAAGGAGCGCGAAGGCGATCTGCAGCCCGAAGCGGTTGTCGGCGAGGCTCGAATACTCCGCCGTCCGCTCGCGCATCAGCCGCAGCGCGCCGATCACCTCGGGGTCCACCACGCGGATCGTGTAGAGGTAGACGTCGCCGAACTCGCGCAGCCGCATCACGGCGCCGACGAGATTGGTCACTCCCGGCGGAATGAACACGAGGTTGCCCTCGGCCGCCTGCTGCAAGGCGTCGGCCGGCGGAACGGGAAGCGGACGCTCGACGGGAATATCGGCGCGTAGAAACGGCGTGCCGTCACCGGCGAGGAGCTGCGCGCCGAGAAGCGAACGGCCTCTGGCCTGCTCGGTCAGGAGATCCTGGAACCCGGTCCGGTCGAGGTTGAAGAGCTGGCGCTGGCCGCGAAGCTCCTGCGCCATGGACAGCGTCGATCCCTGGAGGTTGCGGGCGTTCTCGTTGACGTAGGCTTCCGCCACGTTGATCGAGGAGTCGATGATCGTGCGCGTGCGGATCTCGAACCAGCGGTCGAGTCCGAGGTCCAGCGTGATGCCGGCGACGATCGCGACCAGCAGCGCCGGCAGCGCCGCCACGATCGAGAACAGGAGAACGATGCGCACATGCAGGCGCGAGGCCGCCTTGCCGTGCCGCCGCGCATTGATCATGCGCAGAACCTCGCGTGCAATCAGCACGCAGAGGAGCACGACGAAGATGCCGTTCACGAAGGTGGCGGTCTTCACCACCGTCGCGGTCGGTGCGATCGGGGTGAGCCCCATCAGGACGACGAAGGAAATCGCGCCCGTCACAAGGGCGCCGATCACGGCCAGAATGCCGGGCACCAGCATGAAGCGCCGCCGCTCGCCGAGCGCGGGAACGTCTCCGTCCATCACCGTGGTTTGCGCTGCCATCCGCCACCTGTGAACCATTCACGTGGCACACTTGCAACGCATTGTGTCCAGATTGCAACGAAGAATTACTAAAAACCTAACGGATCGAGCGAACGATCGAGATGTCGAGATCGCGAATCTTCTTGCGCAGAGTGTTGCGATTGACACCCAGAAGGTCGGCGGCCTTCACCTGATTGCCCCGCGTCGCCGCCAGCGCCGCCGCGATCAGCGGGTATTCCACCTCACGCAGAATGCGCCCGTGAAGGCCCGGCGGCGGAAGCTCGTTGCCGAACGATCCGAAATACTCGAACAGGTAGCGCTCGACGGCGGCCGAGAGGTCGATCGGCTTGGAGCCGTCGCTGTCGGCGCCGATGGGCTTGGACTGTTCGCTGGCGAGTTCGTGCTCGATGACCTCAGCGCTGATCTCGTCCTGCGGATAGAGCGCGCTCAGACGACGGACGAGGTTCTCCAGCTCGCGCACGTTGCCCGGCCAGGAATAGCGGCGCATCACGTCGAGCGCCCCGGACGTCAGCGTCTTGCGCTGCAGGCCTTCTTTCTGCACCAGCCCGAAGAAGTGGTTGGTAAGGTCGACCAGATCCTCGATGCGCTCGCGCAGGGGCGGCAGCCGCAGGGGCACGACGTTGAGCCGGTAGAACAGGTCCTCGCGGAAGAGGCCACGCTGGATGAGCTGGCGCAGATCCTTGTTGGTCGCCGAGACGATGCGCACGTCCGTCGCGATCGGCGTCCGGCCGCCGACCACCGTGTATTCGCCCTGCTGGAGCACGCGCAGGAGGCGCGTCTGCGCCTCCATCGGCATGTCGCCGATCTCGTCGAGGAACAGCGTTCCGCCCTCGGCCTGCTCGAAGCGGCCGCTGGCGCGCGTCTGCGCGCCGGTGAAGGCGCCCTTCTCGTGGCCGAAGAGCTCCGACTCGATGAGGTCGCGCGGGATCGCCGCCATGTTGATGGCGACGAACGGCCCCTTCCGGCGCCGGCCGTAGTCGTGCAGCGCCCGGGCGACGAGTTCCTTGCCGGTGCCCGATTCGCCGGTGATCGTAACGGTGAGATCGGTCTGCATCATGCGCGCGAGGGCGCGGTAGATGTCCTGCATCGCCGGCGAACGGCCGATGAGGGGAATGGATTCCGTCCCCTCCTCCATGGCCTTCGCCCGCGCATCGGCCTTCGGCTCGGCCAGCGCGCGACGCACGATGCTGACGAGTTCCGTCAGGTCGAAGGGTTTGGGAATGTAGTCGTAGGCGCCCTTCTCCGAGGCCTGGATCGCCGTCATGAACGTGTTCTGCGCGCTCATGACGATGACCGGCAGGTCGGGTCGCGTGTTGCGGATCTTGGGCAGGACGTCGAAGACGTTGCCGTCCGGCATCAGAACGTCGGACACGACGAGATCGCCGTCCCCCACGCTGATCCAGCGCCATAGCGTCGCGATGTTGGAGGTGACGCGCACCTCGAAGCCGGCGCGCATCAGGGCCTGCGAAATGACCGTGCGGATCGCCGCGTCGTCGTCTGCAACGAGAATCTGGGAGGTGGCCATCAGCGCGTTCGCCTGCGTTTCAAGGTCGTTCCCTCGGTGTCGGGCTCGCCCGGCTCCGTCCAAGCCGGCATCAGCACGCGGAAGATCGTGTGTCCGGGATGCGAATCGCATTCGATCACCCCGCCGTGGTCGCGCACGATCTTGGCGACCAGCGCGAGGCCGAGGCCCGTGCCGCTCGGCTTTGTGGTGATGAACGGATCGAAGATGTTCTCGCGGATGTCGTCGGGCACGCCGGGGCCGTTGTCCTCGACGACGAACTCCAGCGGCAGCGTCATGCGCGTGCGTGCCCCGGGCACCGAAAGGCGCACGCCGGGCTTGAAGGCGGTCGCGAGCCGGATCTCGCCGTCCGGCCGTCCGGCCACCGCCTCGCTCGCGTTCTTCACGAGATTGATGAAGACCTGCACGAGCTGATCGCGGTTGGCGAAGACGGAGGGCAGCGACGGGTCGTAGGCTTCCGAGATGCGGATGTCGCGCGCGAATCCGCTCTTGGCCAGCGTCTTCACATGCTCGAGCACCGAATGGATGTTGACCGCCGAGCGCTCCACCGGCCGCTCGTCGGAAAAGACCTCCATCCGGTCCACGAGCTTCACGATCCGCTCGCTCTCGTCCTGGATAAGCTGCGTCAGCACCCGGTCGTCGTCGCTCGCCTCCGCCTCCAGGAGCTGCGCCGCGCCTTTGATGCCGGACAGCGGGTTGCGGATCTCGTGCGCCAGCATGGCGGCAAGCCCCGTGACCGTGCGAGCGGCCGAGCGATGCGTAAGCTGCCGGTCCATCTTGTCGGCCATCGAGCGAAGCTGGAACATGACCAGCACATGCCCCGCCGGTTCCGGAAGGCTGGAGACGTAGACGTCGACCAGACGATCCATGCCGAGCCGCGGCGACGAGACGTCGACGCGGTATTCGCTGATACGCGACTGGTCGCGCATCACCTGCTCGACCAAGCCGAGCACCGGGCTGTCATGCGGCACGAAGTCGGCCAGCCTGCGCTTGGCCAGGTGGCCGGCGCTGGCGGAAAAGAACTGCTCGGCATCGGAATTGGCGAAGGTGAAGCGTCCGCCGTCATCCAGCGCCACGACCGGGTGCGGCAGCGCGTTCAACAGCAAGAACTGGTCGAGCGGCAAGGCGGCGTCCCTTTCCTTCATCGGTCAAGCGGCCTGCCGGACCGCGGGCGCGAGTTCGGGCTCGACGTCGGCCAGGCGGACATCGCCGAACAGGGCGCGGACCGTGGCGTGCACGGAGGCCGGGTCGCCTGCACGCATCAATTCCGCCCGCTCGGCACGAACGTCCGCGCCGGTTCCCGCTTCGAATCGGTCGAGATACCAGCCAAGATGCTTGCGCGCATGGCGAAGGCCAGCCGCCGCGCCATAGAAGTCGAGCATGGCCGCATGGTGGTCCAGCACCAGTTCGGCCAGGCGCATGCGCATCGCCGCCGGGTCGAGAACGCCGGCGACCAGGGCCGGAAACCAGGGCCGGCCGCAACTCGCCCGGCCGATCATCACCGCGTCCGCCCCGCTCGCGCGCAGCATGGGCGCGAGGTCCGAACAGCTCTGCAGATCGCCGTTGGCGACGACGGGGATGGACACTGCGCGCGAGACGTCGGCGATCGCCACCCAGTCGGCCTGGCCCGTGTAGAACTGGTCACGGGTGCGGCCATGGACCGTGACGAGCCGGACGCCGGCGCCTTCGGCGCGCAGCGCGAGATCGGCGGCGTTGAGGGACGAGCGATCCCAGCCAAGGCGCATCTTCAGCGTCACAGGAACTCCGCCGGCCCCGGCGACCGTCGCTTCCACGAGGCGCAACGCGTGGTCGAGATCGCGCATCAGGGCCGAACCGGACAGGCCGCCGACGACCTTCTTCGCGGGGCAGCCCATGTTGATGTCGATGAGGTCCGCTCCGGCGTCCGCCACGATCTCAGCGGCGCGGCGCATCGCCTGCGCATCCCGCCCGGCAAGTTGAACGGCGTGGAGCCCCGCGCCGTCCGCGCCCGCCCGCTGCCGGCTCTCGGCGTCGTCGCGCACGAGTTCGCCGCTCGCCACCATTTCGGAATAGACCATCTCCGTGCCGAAGGAGCGGACGAGGCGTCGGAAGGGAATGTCGGTGATTCCCGAGAGCGGCGCGAGGAACACGCGCGAACGCACGGCAAGACTGCCTATCGACAGGTCATTCGTCTGCGCGGACGGCGCACAGGGATTGCGCTTTTCGGCGGAATGAGAGCACATTGAAGCAGCATATCGGCATATGCTCAAAAGACAATCAAAATGAGTGTGCAAAGCAGCGACATGCTGCAATGCATGATCGCGTAGGCTCGCTCTTGCCGCCGACCGTCGGATGTGCTGACCACGGGCGTGACGATGCTGAGAACGGGTGGTGGATGAAGGTCGCAGCGATCCTGGTTGCCGCGGGCCGCGGGTCGCGAGCGGGGCTCACGCCCTATGGTCCCAAACAATACTTCGACTTGGGCGGGCGGCCCGTGCTCTGGCGTACGGCCGAGCGTTTCCTGGCGACACAAGGCGTGACGCATGTGGTGGTGGTCATCCATCCAGACGACCACGCGATGGCCGGAAAGGCACTCGACGGCCTGCTCGACCACTTGATGATCGTTGAGGGCGGCGCGACGCGCCAGGCGTCCGTGCGTTGCGGGCTGGAGGCGCTGGCCGACATCCGCCCCGACGTCGTCCTGATCCACGATGCCGTTCGCCCCTTCGTATCGTCGGAGGCGATTCTGCGCGTTGTCGCCGAGATCGATGAGCGGACGGGCGCCATCCTGGCCCTGCCGGTCGCGGACACGCTGAAGCGTTCGGACGGCGATCTCATCGATGTCACCGTGGACCGAACGGGCCTTTTCGGCGCGCAGACGCCGCAGGGATTCCCGTTCGGGCTGATCCGCGAGGCCCACGCCAAGGCGTCGCGCGAGACCCGGACCGCCTTCACCGACGACGCCTCGATCGCAGAGTGGGCGGGCATCCCCGTCCGCCTCGTGGCGGGCGATCCAGAAAACGTCAAGCTGACGCTCGCGCGCGAACTGACGCTCGCCGCCGAGCGGTTCCGAGGAGACCTGCCCATGATCGACGTTCGCACCGGCAATGGCTACGACGTCCACAAGCTGATCCCCGGCGACGGCGTGACGCTCTGCGGCGTGTGGATCCCGCATGATCAGGCGCTGCTCGGCCATTCCGACGCCGATGTCGGCTTCCATGCCCTCACCGACGCCCTGCTGGCCACCTGCGGCGCCGACGACATCGGCACCCACTTCCCCCCGAGCGACCCACAGTGGCGCGGCGCTCCCTCGCGGATCTTCCTTCAGAAGGCGGTCGAGATCGTGCGCGAGAAGTCGGGCCGCATCTGCAATGTCGACGTGACGCTGATCTGCGAGGCGCCCAAGGTCGGCCCGCATCGCGCCGCGATGGTCGGCGTGATCGGCAAGGTCACGGGGCTGGATCCGGACCGCATCTCGATCAAGGCCACCACCAACGAGACGATCGGCTTCATAGGTCGGCGCGAGGGCATCGCGGCCATCGCCACCGTGAGCGTCGTCTATGGCGGCTGATCTGTCGGACGCCTTCGGGCTCGAGCACTTGGCCGCCGCGGTCGTCGCCAAGGCGCAGGCGGGCGGCTGGACGGTCGCGTCGGCCGAATCCTGCACAGGCGGGCTCGTGGCCGCGGCGATCACCGATGTGGCCGGTTCGTCGGCCGTGTTCGGCATGGGCTTCGTGACATATTCGAACGAGGCCAAGGCTCGCCTTCTCGGCGTTCCCGCCGAGCTTCTGGAGCGCCACGGCGCGGTCTCGCGCGAGGTCGCCCTGGCCATGGCCGAAGGCGCGCTACGGACGGCTGGATCGGACGTCGCCGTCGCGATCACCGGCATCGCCGGACCGGGCGGCGGATCGGAGGCCAAGCCTGTCGGGCTCGTCCACTTTGCCTGCGCGACACGCCTCGGCACCGTTCATGCCGAACGCCGGTTCGGCGCGCCCGGACGCGGCGCGGTCCGCCATTCCAGCACCGTAGCGGCGCTGGAGCTTGTGGACGAAGCGCTCAAACGCCTGCGTCAGGCCGGCGTCGCGTAGACCTTGGCCGCCCTCTCCTCGAACGCGGTGGCAAAGCGGCGGAAGGCATAGTCGAACATAGAGCCCATCAGCAGGCCGAGCGTGCGGCTCTTGAACTCGTAGTCGATGAAGAACCGCACCTCGCACCCGTCCGGATGCGGCTCGAAGGTCCAGCGGTTCTCGAGATAGCGGAACGGGCCATCCACGTATTTCACGTCGATCTGGCGCTCGGCGGGCTTGAGGAGGACCTGGGAGGCGAAGGTCTCCCGGATCATCTTGTAGGCCACCGTCATGTCGGCGATCAGCAGCGTCTTGCCGTCGCGCTCGCGCCGCGAGCGCACCACGAGGTTCTGGCAGAGCGGCAGGAACTCCGGATAGCGCTCGACGTCGGCCACAAGCTCGAACATCTCGTCGGGCGAGTGCCGAACCACGCGGGCATTCTCGAACTTCGGCATGGATCAGGCCGCGACCTTCGCCAGGCGCGCCGCCTTGAGCCGCTCGAAATCCTCGCCCGCATGGTGCGAGGAGCGCGTCAGCGGGCTCGAGGCCACGACCAGGAACCCTTTGGTCAGGCCGATCGTCTCGTAGGACTTGAACTCCTCCGGCGGCACGTAGCGGATCACCGGGTGGTGCTTGCGCGTCGGCTGGAGGTACTGGCCGATCGTCATGAAGTCGACGTCGGCCGAGCGCAGGTCGTCCATGAGCTGAAGGATCTCGTTCCGCTCTTCGCCGAGGCCGACCATGATGCCGGACTTGGTGAAGATCGTCGGGTCCAGCTCCTTCACGCGCTGCAGGAGGCGGATGGAGTGGAAATAGCGCGCACCCGGCCGCACCGTCAGATAGTTCGACGGCACTGTTTCGAGATTGTGGTTGAAGACGTCGGGCCGAGCCGCGACGACTTTCTCCAGCGCGCCCGGCTTGCGCAGGAAGTCCGGCGTCAGGATCTCGATCGTGGTTCCCGGCGCCGAGGCACGGATCGCCTCGATCGTCTCGACGAAATGCTGCGCGCCGCCGTCCGGCAAGTCGTCGCGGTCCACCGAAGTGATGACCACATGCGACAGGCCCATCGAAGCGACGGCACGGCCGACGCTGGCCGGCTCGTCCCGGTCCAGCGCATGCGGCAGGCCGGTGGCGACATTGCAGAAGGCGCAGGCGCGCGTACAGATGCCGCCCATGATCATAAATGTCGCGTGCTTCTTCTCCCAGCATCCGCCGATGTTGGGACATCCCGCCTCCTCACACACGGTGACGAGGCGGTTGGATTTAACGATCTCCCGGGTCTCCATATAGCCCGCGGAGACCGGGGCTTTCACCCGGATCCAGTCAGGCTTGGGGAGCACCGCCGTATCGGGGCGGTGCGCCTTTTCAGGATGGCGGGGCCTCGCGCTCGGCGACGAGGTTCGGGCGTCTAGGATCGTGACCATTGACCGTCATTTAAGCTCGGTTCGACAGTCACGCAATCTCGCCTAGACGCGGCGGCCGCGGACTGCCCGGAAGAGGAAGATGAGCAGGCAGGCGCCGATGAAGCCGACGATCAGGTACTGGATCGAGAAGCTCGCGCCCGCCTGAAGATCCGTCGCGCCCAGAATGCCGAGCAGGAAGTTCAGGAAGACGGCGCCGACGATGCCGAGAATGATGTTCAGGAAGAGCCCCATGTTGCTCTTCATGACCTGCTCTGCGAGCCATCCGGCGATACCGCCGATGATAATTGCAGCGAGCCAACCCATACGTATCTCCTACGGTACAAATACCGAGATTTGAGATAGTGCGGCGAAAATGTGGACAAGACCTCCGCGGGCCGCTCGCTGCGTTTTTCGTCTCCTACATGTGGATGACCTTGCCGTAGGCGTCGAGCACACTCTCGTGCATCATCTCGGAGAGCGTCGGATGCGGGAAGACGGTGTGCATCAGGTCTTCCTCCGTCGTCTCCAGGCCCATGGCGATCACGAAGCCCTGAATCAGTTCCGTCACCTCGGCGCCGACCATGTGTGCTCCGAGGAGTTCGCCAGTCTTGGCGTCGAACACGGTCTTCACCATGCCGTCCGGTTCGCCGAGAGCAATCGCCTTGCCGTTGGCGAGGAACCGGAAGCGTCCGACCTTGACCTCGCGCCCGGCTTCCTTGGCCTTGGCCTCGGTGAGGCCCACGGAGGCGATCTGCGGCTGGCAATAGGTGCAGCCGGGGATCTGCTCGCGCTTCATCGGATGGGCGTCGAGGCCCTTGATCTTCTCGACGCAGATCGTGCCCTCGTGCTCGGCCTTGTGCGCCAGCATCGGCGCGCCGGCGACGTCGCCGATCGCATAGACGCCCTCGACATTGGTGCGCCCGTAGGCGTCGACTTTCACGAGCCCGCGTTCGACCGCCACGCCGACGCCCTCGAGATTGAGCCCCTCTGTGTTGCCCTGCACGCCGACGGCCGAGATCAGCTTCTCGGCCTTGAGCACCTGGCTCTTCTCGCCCTGCTCGACCGTCACCTCGACGCCCTCGCCCGTCTTGGCGACCTTCGCGACCTTGGCGTCGGACAGGATCTTCATGCCCTGCTTCTCGAACTGCTTGCGCGCGACAGCCGCGATCTCGGCGTCTTCCACCGGCAGGATCTGCGGCAGCAGCTCGACCACCGTCACTTCGGCGCCCATGGTCCGGTAGAAGGAGGCGAACTCGATGCCGATGGCCCCCGAGCCCATGACGATGAGGGACTTCGGCATAGCCTGCGGCTTCATCGCCTCGAAATAGGTCCAGATCCGCTCGCCGTCGGCCTCGATGCCGGGCAGCACACGCGGGCGCGCGCCGGTGGCGACGATGACGTGCTTGGCCTTGTAGGTACCGTGGCCGAGGACGCCCTTGGGCACCGGGTTCTGCGGCTGCACCGCGGGCTTGGTCGGCTCCCCGACCTCGACCTCGACCGGGCCGCCCTTTCCGGCCTTGGTGAGCTTCGCCTGGCCCCAGATCACATCGATCTTGTTCTTCTTCATCAGCCCGGCGACGCCGCCGTTGAGCTGGGCCGAAACGCCGCGCGAGCGCTTCACGACTGCCCCGATGTCGAAGTCGGGCTTGGCGATCTTGAGGCCGTAGTTCTCGCCGTGTTCGGCATAGTGGAACACCTCGGCCGAGCGCAGCAGCGCCTTGGTCGGGATGCAGCCCCAGTTGAGGCAGATGCCGCCGAGATGCTCGCGCTCGACGACCGCCGTCTTGAAGCCGAGCTGCGCCGCACGGATGGCCGCCACATAGCCGCCCGGCCCGCCGCCAATGATCAGGATGTCATAGGTATCGGCCATGCACGTGTCTCCGTCGAATGGGTTTCGTCGCTAGATCAGCGGAATCAGCGTCTGAGCGATCGCGTCACCGAGCGATCGTGTGTTGGCGGCGTCGAGATGCACGCCGTCGAGAGGCGTGGCGACGCAATGGTCGGACGCGGCCAGATGCCGGCATCCGGTCGCCTTCGCCACTCGGGCATAGGCGTCCTTGAAGCGCTTCGACTCCTCCAGGGCGTGCCCGAACATGGCGTCGAAGTCGGGGTCGGCGGTCGCGACCAGCGCCGGCGGCGAAACGACGAGGATCTCGCCGATCCGGAAGCCGAACGAGGACGGATAGCTCCGTGCGATCTGCACCAGCCGCTCGATCCCGAACGCCGCCTCGGCCGCGCGGCCACCGCCCGTGTGCTTCTTGAGGTCGTTCGACCCGAGCGCGATCACCAGCACGTCTACCGGTTCGTGCGTCGCGAGGATCGTCGGCAGTAGCCGCGCGCCGTTGCGGTCCGCCGGCGACAGATGGTCGTCGTAGGCCGTGGTGCGGCCGTTCAGCCCTTCGGCAATCACCCGCCCCCGCTTGCCGAGCCGTTCGTCCACGACGCTCGGCCAGCGATCCTCGAAGCGATGCCGACCGGGGCCAGCCGCATCGTAGCCCCAGGTCAGGGAGTCGCCGTAGCAGAGAACGGTCTTCACCGAGCGGCTCCGAGACCGCTCAGACCAGCATGCTCATCGGGTTCTCGATGAAGCGCTTGAAGGCCGAGATCAGCTCGGCGCCCAGCGCCCCGTCCACCGCGCGATGGTCGGTCGAGAGGGTCACGGTCATGACGTTGGCGACCGTCACCGCGCCGTTCTTGACCACGGCACGCTCCTCGCCGGCCCCGACCGCAAGGATCGTCGCGTGCGGGGGGTTGATGACGGCCGAAAAGTCCTTGATCCCGAACATGCCGAGGTTGGACACGGCGGTCGTCCCGCCTTGATACTCCTCGGGCTTCAGCTTGCGGGCACGGGCGCGCTTGGCGAGATCCTTCATCTCGTTGGAGATGGTGGACAGCGTCTTCTCGTCCGCCTTGCGGATGATCGGCGTGATCAGGCCACCCTCGATCGACACGGCCACGCCGACATCGGCGTTGCGGTGCTTGAGCATCGCGCTCTCGGTCCAGGAGACGTTGGCATCCGGCACGGCCTTGAGCGCGCAAGCCATCGCCTTGATCACCATGTCGTTGACCGACAGCTTGTAGGCCGGGCGCTCGCCCGCTTCGGTCTTCACGGTCGGCGCGGCGCCGTTGAGCTGCTTGCGCAATGCAAGAAGCGCGTCAAGCTCGCAGTCCACCGAGAGGTAGAAGTGCGGGACGGTCTGCTTGGATTCCACCAGCCGCTTGGCGATGGTCTTGCGCATGCCGTCGTGGGGGATCTTCTCGTAGGAGCCTTCTGCGAAGAGCTTCAGGATCGCATCGTCGCTCGCGGGCTTCGGCGCCCCGGCCGGCGCAGACGCGGCGGCGGCCGGAGCCGCGGACGGCGCCTGCGACGCCGCCGGCTTCGGCGCTCCGCCCTTGGCCGCCGTCTCGATATCGGCCTTCACGATGCGGCCGTGCGGGCCGCTGCCCTGAACGCCGGAGAGATCGACGCCCTGCTCCTTGGCGAGGCGACGGGCCAGCGGCGAAGCGAAGACGCGTCCGCTCTTGCCCGCGTCCGATCCGCCGGACGGCTTGGCGGACGAGCCCCCTTCCGCAGCGGAGGCCGTCTCGGCGGCGCGTTCGTAGCCGCGCTTGTCGACGTCCTTAGCGTCGTCCATCGATCCCTTCACGGCGTCGTCGGCCTTTGGCGAGCCGGCGCCTTGCGCGCCGCCGCCGCCCGATGCGGCCGCCGAGGCATCTTCGCCTTCCGCGGCCAGGATCGCGATCACGGCGTTGACCTTGACGCCCTCGGTGCCGGCCGGAACCACGATCTTCGCGACCGTGCCCTCGTCCACCGCCTCGACCTCCATGGTGGCCTTATCGGTCTCGATCTCCGCGATGACGTCGCCGGAGGAGACCTTGTCGCCCTCCTTCACCAGCCACTTCGCGAGGTTGCCCTCTTCCATCGTCGGCGAAAGGGCCGGCATCGTGACGTTGATCGGCATCGGCGAACGTCTCCTCAGTCGCCCATTCGACGGGCATCGATACTTCTATGAGCCACGATCCGCCGAGCGAGGGACCGTTCGGCCGGCATCAAGACTTGCCTGCGCGACCGCCGCGTCAAGCGGCCATCGTTGCCGCATCGCGGCATGAGGAACGGGCGAGAACGCCCGTCCAGAAGTTCCAAGGCCTCGGCAAAACGTGCCGGAGCCTCCTCCCGCTCAGCGGTAGCAGACCGCCTTGACCGCCTCGACGACTTCCTTGGCCGAAGGCAGCGCCAGCTTCTCGAGGTTCGCCGCATACGGCATCGGCACGTCCTTGCCGCAGACCTTGAGCACCGGGGCGTCGAGATGGTCGAACGCGCGCACCATCAGCTCGGAGGCGATGTGGGAGCCGACGGAGCTCTGCGGCCAGCCTTCCTCGACCGTCACGCAGCGGTTGGTCTTCTTCACCGAGCGGACGATCGCGTCGACATCCATCGGGCGGATCGTGCGCAGGTCGATCACCTCCGCGTCGATGCCTTCCTTGGCAAGCTGCTCGGCGGCCACCACGGCATAGGTCATGCCGATGCCGAAGGAGACGATCGTCACGTCCTTGCCCTTGCGGTGGATGCGCGCCTTGCCGATCGGCACGATCCAGTCGTCGGTGTCGGGCACCTCGAAGGAATGGCCGTAGAGGATCTCGTTCTCGAGGAAGACGATCGGGTTCGGATCGCGGATCGCGGCCTTCATCAGGCCCTTGGCATCGGCCGCCGAATAGGGCTGGATGACCTTCAGGCCGGGAATCTGGCTGTACCAGGCGGCGTAGTCCTGGCTGTGCTGGGCGGCCACGCGCGCGGCGGCGCCGTTCGGGCCACGGAACACGATCGGGCAGCCCATCTGGCCGCCGGCCATGTAAAGCGTCTTGGCGGCCGAGTTGATGATCTGATCGATCGCCTGCATGGCGAAGTTGAAGGTCATGAACTCGACGATGGGCTTGAGGCCCGCGAAGGCCGCGCCGACGCCGAGGCCCGCAAATCCGTGCTCGGTGATCGGCGTGTCGACGACGCGGCGCGAGCCGAACTCGTCGAGAAGGCCCTGGCTGATCTTGTAGGCGCCCTGGTACTCGGCGACCTCCTCGCCCATCAGGAAGACGGTCTCGTCGCGGCGCATCTCCTCGGCCATCCCCTCGCGGAGCGCCTCGCGCACGGTCTTCGTCACCATCTTGGTGCCGGCCGGGATCTCCTCGGCGAAGTCGCCGTCGGCATCGTCCGGCTCGGGATGCGACAGGCCCTGGGCGGGCACGGGCGCCGGCTTGGACTTGTCGCCTTCGGCCGCGTCGGGCTTCGCTTCCGTCGGGGCGGAGGAAGCGGGCGCCGCCTTCGGCGCGGACGCCACGGCATCGTCGGCGCTCTCGCCCTCGGCCAGCAGAATGGCGATCGGCGTGTTGACCTTCACGCCCTCGGTTCCGGCGGCGACCAGGATCTTGCCGATCTTGCCCTCGTCGATGGCTTCGACCTCCATGGTCGCCTTGTCGGTCTCGATCTCGGCGATCACGTCGCCGGGGGCGACCGCATCGCCCTCCTGCTTGACCCACTTGGAAAGGGTGCCCTCCTCCATGGTCGGAGACAGGGCGGGCATCAGGATTTCGGTCGGCATGCGCCCCTCCCCTTACTTCGAAGCCTGCGGAACCGTGTCCGCATAGATGTCGGTCCACAGCTCCGAGACATCCGGCTCGGGATCGTTCTGGGCGAACTCGGCCGCGTCGGCCACGATGTCGCGCACCTCGCGATCGACCGCCTTGAGATCGTCCTCCGAGGCGCCGTGCGCCTCGACCAGGCGCTGGCGCACCTGCTCGATCGGATCGGACTCGGCGCGCATCTTCTGCACCTCATCGCGCGTGCGGTACTTGGCGGGATCCGACATCGAGTGGCCGCGATAGCGATAGGTCAGCATCTCGAGGATCATCGGACCCTCGCCGCTGCGGCAATGCTGGACTGCGAGGTCGCCGGCTGCCTTCACGGCGCGCACATCCATGCCGTCGACCTGGATGCCGGGAATCTTGAAGGACAGGCCGCGATGGGCGAAATTGGTCTCCGCCGAGGCGCGGTTGACCGAGGTGCCCATGGCGTAGCGGTTGTTCTCGATCACGTAGATGACCGGCAGCTTCCACAGGGAAGCCATGTTGAAGCTCTCGTAAACCTGGCCCTGGTTGGCCGCGCCGTCGCCGAAATAGGTGATGGAGACGGAGTCGTTCCCGCGGTAGCGGTTGGCGAACGCAAGGCCGGTGCCGAGCGACACCTGGGCGCCGACGATGCCGTGGCCGCCGTAGAAATGCTTCTCCTTGGAGAACATGTGCATGGAGCCGCCCTTGCCCTTCGAGTAGCCGGAACGGCGACCCGTGAGCTCGGCCATGACGCCGCGCGATTCCATGCCCGTGGCCAGCATGTGGCCATGGTCGCGATAGCCGGTGATGACCTGATCACCTTCCTTCATCGCCATCTGCATGCCCACCACCACGGCCTCCTGGCCGATATAGAGGTGGCAGAAGCCGCCGATGAAGCCCATGCCGTAGAGCTGGCCGGCCTTTTCCTCGAAGCGGCGGATCAGGAGCATGTCGCGATAGGCGCGTGTGTCCTCGTCCTTGCTGAACTCGGACGGGGCCGGCGCCGTGAATTGCTTGAGCGTCTTCTCGATCTCGCCCGCGCCCGGCGCCGGGACGCCGCCTTCGCCGCCCGTGCCTTGTTTCTTCAGTGCGGCCATTTCGACTCCCATCCCTTGACGCCCTCAGTCCGGCGGGCAAGTTTTGGGCAAGTATATGGACAAGACATAGGCACGCAAGCGCCCGATATACCCTTAACCCTGCGCGAGTTAAGATGCCGCTTGCAGCGTCTTTCAACTCATGTCCGGTTAATTCCGGTCCTTGTCGTGGAGCAGGATGGTCACCTCGTCCTCGTTTGACAGGTTGAGGGCGCGCCGTGCTCGCTCGTCGATCATATCCCGCTCCAAGGTGCCATCGCTCAGAAGGCGGACGCGGGTTTCGAGGGCCTGACGCGCTTCGACCAGCTCGGCATAGGCGATCTGCTTACGCGCGAGGTCCTCCTTCAACGCGACACTGGCTTCCGTGCCGTAGCGTCCGGTCTGCGCGTGGGACACGAAGTAGGCGAGACAGGGCAAGGTGATGGCGGGAACGACGAGCCGCGAAAGCCAGGACCGGCGCTTCTGCTTCGTGTGCATGGGAGATCTCCGAATCTCCACCACCCTAGCCCCGTCCGCGTTTACAGCCCGTTAAGCCTGTCGGACCATCGGCAAAAGAAAGGGGCGCCGGAGCGCCCCTCGCTTCATCGGGTCAGCGGCGCAGGATCGAGCGCCCGGCATAAACCGCCTGGTCGCCCAGTTCCTCCTCGATGCGAAGGAGCTGGTTGTACTTGGCGAGCCGGTCGGAGCGCGCGAGCGAGCCCGTCTTGATCTGTCCGCAGTTGGTGGCGACGGCGAGGTCCGCGATGGTGGAGTCCTCGGTCTCGCCCGAGCGGTGCGACATCACGGCCGTATAGCCGGCGCGATGGGCGACGTTCACCGCGTCCAGCGTCTCGGTCAGCGTTCCGATCTGATTGACCTTCACCAGGATCGAGTTGGCCACCTTCTTCTCGATGCCTTCGCGCAGGCGCGCCGAGTTGGTCACGAAGAGGTCGTCGCCGACGAGCTGGACGCGGCTGCCGACCTTGTCCGTCAGGCTCTTCCAGCCGGCCCAGTCGTCCTCGGCCATGCCGTCCTCGATCGAGATGATGGGATAGGCGGCGGACAGCTCGGCGAGATAGCCAGCCATCTCGTCGGCCGAAAGCTTCCGCTTCTCGCCTTCGAGGTCGTAGACGCCGTTCTTGAAGAACTCGGTCGAGGCGCAGTCGAGCGCGAGGTAGATGTCCTCGCCCGGCCTGTAACCGGCCTTCTCGATCGAGGCCATGACGAAGTCGAGACCGGCCTTGGCCGACTCCAAGTTCGGCGCGAAGCCGCCCTCGTCGCCGACATTGGTGTTGTGACCGGCGGCTTTCAGCGCCTTCTTCAGCGTGTGGAACACCTCGGCGCCCATGCGCAGGCCTTCGGCGAAGGTCTCCGCGCCGACCGGCATGATCATGAATTCCTGGAAGTCGATCGGGTTGTCGGCATGAGCGCCGCCGTTGATGATGTTCATCATCGGCACCGGCAGGACATGGGCGCTGGCGCCGCCGACATAACGGTAGAGCGGCAGGCCGGCGGCTTCGGCCGCCGCCTTGGCCGTGGCGAGCGACACGCCGAGAATGGCGTTGGCGCCGAGGCGGCTCTTGTTGGCCGTGCCGTCCAGCGACTTCAGCACCGAGTCGATGCGGATCTGGTTCTCCGCCTCGAAGCCGACCAGGGCCTCCAGAATGTCGGTATTAACCGCCTGGACCGCCTGCTGGACACCCTTGCCGCCGTAGCGCTCGTCGCCGTCGCGCAGTTCCACGGCCTCGTGCGCACCCGTGGACGCGCCGGATGGCACGCCCGCGCGGCCCATCGAGCCGTCTTCCAGCACCACGTCGACCTCGACGGTCGGGTTTCCGCGGCTGTCGAGAATCTCGCGCGCGATGATGTCGATGATGGCGGTCATGATCCGTCCCTTGGCTAGTGGCTCGTGCCGGGTTGAAACGGCCGGCCCTGCAAGGGCATCGGCCGGGGATGCCTTGTGTCAGACGCCCTTGGCGACGGCGTCGAGATCGCGCAGCCGCTTGAGGAGCTCGGGCATGTCGTCGAGAGCGACCATGTTGGGACCGTCGGACGGGGCGTTGTCCGGGTCCTCGTGCGTCTCGATGAAGAGGCCGGCGACGCCGACGGCGACGGCCGCCCGGGCGAGCGTCGCGACGAAGCGGCGCTCGCCGCCCGACGAGCCGCCCTGCCCGCCGGGCTGCTGGACAGAATGGGTCGCGTCGAAGACGACGGGCGCGCCGGTCTCGGCCATGATCGGCAGCGCGCGGAAGTCGCTGATCAACGTGTTGTAGCCGAAGGACGCCCCGCGCTCGGTGAGAAGCACGTTGGCGTTGCCGCTTCCCGTCACCTTGTCGACCGCGTGGCGCATGTCCCAAGGTGCCAGGAACTGACCCTTCTTGATGTTGACGACCCGCCCCGTATGGGCGGCGGCGACGAGAAGGTCGGTCTGCCGCGACAGGAAGGCAGGAATCTGCAGGACATCGCAGACCTCGCCGACCGGCTCGCACTGCTCGGCCGCATGAACGTCGGTGAGGACCGCCACGTCGAACTGCGCCTGGATCTCGTCGAACACAGGCAGCGCGCCTTCGAGGCCGATGCCGCGCCGGCCCTCGCGGCTGGTGCGGTTGGCCTTGTCGAAGCTCGCCTTGAAGACGTAGCCGATTCCGAGATCGGCCGTCATCCGCTTCATCCGCTCGGCGATCATCATGGCGTGATCGCGGCTTTCCATCTGGCACGGTCCGGCGATCAGCGAGAACGGCTTGTCCTGCGCGAACTCGGCGCCCCGAAGTCGGATCGTAGAATTCGGAGCGAGCATGGAATGCCTTTCGGGACAGGTCAGAGCAGGCGGGAGCGTTCGATCGCCGCCGCGATGAAGGAAGCGAAGAGCGGGTGCGGCTCGAAGGGCCGCGACTTCAGCTCGGGGTGATACTGCACGCCGATGAACCAGGGATGATCCGGCAGCTCCACCGTTTCCGGCAGCAGGCCATCGGGAGACATGCCGGCGAAGATCATGCCCGCCTCTTCCAGCCGCTCGCGATAGGTCCTGTTCACCTCGTAGCGGTGGCGGTGGCGCTCGTTGATCGTGGTCGAGCCGTAGATGTCGGCGATGCGCGAGCCGCCGGCGAGATGCGCCTCATACGAGCCGAGGCGCATGGTGCCGCCGAGGTCGCCCTCGGCCGCGCGCTGCTCCAGCTCGTTGCCGCGCATCCACTCCGTCATGATGCCGACGACCGGCTCCTTGGTCGGCCCGAACTCGGTCGAGCTGGCCTCGGACACACCGGCCAGCGAGCGGGCCGCCTCGATTACCGCCATCTGCATGCCGAAGCAGATGCCGAAATACGGCACGTTGCGCTCGCGCGCGAAGCGCGCCGCGCTGATCTTGCCTTCGGAGCCCCGCTCGCCGAAGCCGCCGGGAACCAGGATGCCGCCGACCTTCTCCAGATACGGCGTCGGGTCCTCCTTCTCGAAGACCTCCGACTCGATCCAGTCGAGATTGACCTTCACCCGGTTGGCAATGCCGCCGTGCTGCAGCGCCTCGATCAGCGACTTGTAGGCGTCCTTGAGGCCCGTGTACTTGCCGACGACGGCGATCGTAACCTCGCCCTCGGGCCGGGCGACGCTCTCGACCACCTGGAGCCAGCGCTCGAGTTTGGGCTTCGGCGCAGGGTCTATGCCGAAGGCGGCGAGCACTTCCGTGTCGAGCCCTTCGTTGTGGTAGGCGATCGGCACGTCGTAGATGGTCGCCACATCCAGCGCTTGGATGACCGCCGTCTCCCGCACGTTGCAGAAGAGGCTCATCTTGCGCCGCTCCTCCTTCGGGATAGGACGGTCGGCGCGCACGAGGAGGATGTCCGGCTGGATGCCGATCGAGCGGAGTTCCTTGACCGAATGCTGGGTCGGTTTGGTCTTCAGCTCGCCCGCCGTCGGGATGTAGGGCATCAGCGTCAGGTGGACGTAGACGGCGCCGTTGCGCGGCAGGTCGTTGCCGAGCTGGCGGATCGCCTCCATGAAGGGCATCGCCTCGATGTCGCCGACCGTGCCGCCGATCTCGCACAGCACGAAGTCGTAGTCCTCGTTGCCTTCGAGCACGAAGTTCTTGATCGCGTCGGTGACGTGCGGGATCACCTGGACCGTGCCGCCGAGATAGTCGCCGCGACGCTCCTTGGCGATGATCTCCTGGTAGATCCGGCCGGTGGTGATATTGTCCATCCGGTTCGCGGAGCGGCCGGTGAAGCGTTCGTAGTGGCCGAGGTCGAGGTCCGTCTCCGCGCCGTCGTCGGTCACGAAGACCTCGCCGTGCTGCGTCGGGCTCATCGTGCCCGGATCGACGTTGAGATAGGGGTCGAGCTTGCGGAGGCGGACGCGGTAGCCGCGCGCCTGCAGCAGCGCGCCGAGGGCCGCCGATGCGATGCCCTTCCCCAAAGATGAAACCACGCCGCCGGTGATGAAGATGTATCGCGCCATGGGCCTTCCCGATACTCGCTCAAGCAGGATTCGACCAGTCCCCTTCTGGCCGAAAAGAAAAAGGGGCGCCGCAGCGCCCCTCGGATGATGCCGTCGGGCTAGCCGATCACTGCGCCGGCTGGGCGGGCGCCGTCGTGGCCGGAGCGGTGGTCGTCGCGGCCGGCTGCTCGGTCGTCGCACCGGCCGGAGGCGTCTCGACGGGCGGAACCGTCGGCACGTCGGGCGACTGCGAGGATTCCGGCGCCGGGTTGGCGGGAATGGCGGGCACCGCGTTCGACGCACCGGTCGGGACGCCTTCGGCGTTGGCAGGCGCAGCCGGCGTGGCGGCAGGTGCCGGCGCGCTCGGGGCGGTTGTCGGCGTACCGGGCGTCGCGCCCGACGGCACGTCCACCGGGGCGTTGCCCTGCGGCTGGTCTTCCGGCAGGCCGCCGAGCTGGTCGAGCAGCGAGCCTCCGGCGGCCCCTCCCGCCGCGCCGCCCGTCGCCGGAGCGGTCTGAGCCGGCACGCGGTCAAGAATGTCGAGACCGTCCGAGCCGTAGCGGGCGAGGATGGCGAGCGCCATCGACGTGATGAAGAAGCCGGTGGCGAGAACCGCCGTGGTGCGCGTCAGCACGTTGGCGGCACCGCGGGCCGTCATCAGCCCGCCTCCACCACCGCCGCCCATGCCCAGCGCGCCGCCTTCGGAACGCTGGAGCAGAACGACGACCACGAGGGCCAGCACGATCAGGAGATGGATGACGATCAGAACGGTCTGCATGGCCTCGAGGCGCAATCTTTCACAAGTTGCGCGTCTTCTATAGGAGGCGTTCGACTATTCCAACCGCTTTTGATCCCGTCAGTTTCGGGCGGCCCGGCAGATCGGCAGGAAGTCGGCCGCCTTGAGGCTCGCCCCGCCGACGAGGGCGCCGTCGACATCCTCCAGCGCCAGGAGTTCGGCCGCGTTGGAGGGCTTGACCGACCCGCCATAGAGAACGCGCATCCCGGCTGCCGCATCGGCGCCGAACCGTTCGGCGAGACGCGCGCGGATGAAGGCGTGGGTCTCGCCGACCTCGGCGACCGTCGGCGTGCGCCCGGTTCCGATCGCCCAGACCGGCTCGTAGGCGACGACCGTATTGTCGGCCGTCGCGCCTTCGGGCAGCGAACGGCGGATCTGGTCGGCGAGAACGTCGAGCGTGCGTCCGGCGTTCTTTTCCGCCTCGGTCTCGCCGATGCACACGACCGCGACCAGCCCGGCAGCCCAGGCGCCTTCGGTCTTCGCCGCCACCAGCTCGCTCGCCTCGCCGTGATCCGTGCGGCGCTCGGAGTGGCCGAGGATCACATGGCTCGCGCCTGCATCCTTCAGCATGGCGGCCGAAACGTCGCCGGTGTGAGCGCCGCTCGCCTTGGCATGGGCGTCCTGCCCGCCGACCGCGACCACGCCCTGCGCGATCTCCGCGGCTTGCGCCACCAGGATCGCGGGCGGGCAGACCAGCACGTCGAACCCTTCGTCGGGCGTCGTGCGAAGGTCGTCCACCATGGCCGAGAGTTCGGCCAGCGCGGCGCGCGAGCCGTTCATCTTCCAGTTGCCGGCGATCAGCGGTCTGCGGCTCATAGCGGTTCTCCCGTTTGCGTCGTCGCTCGCCCATCGCAAGCCCTCACGCTTCGACGCTCTACCGGCGGGCACCCGAAAATCAAGCAGCGCGGCGCGCGTCCGGCGCTTTCCTTCGGCCGGCAAAATGCCTATTCCCCTGTCCCGACGAACGAATTTCGGGAGACGAGTGATGCTGAATCGGATGCGGCGCGGCGCGTCGAGCTGGGTGGCCAGGATCTTTCTGGGCGCGTTGGCCGTGAGCTTCGTCGGCTGGGGCATCACCGACGTTCTGCGCGACCGCGACGGCGGCAGCACCGTCCTGTCCGCCGGCGACACGCGCGTGACCGTGCCGCAGTTTCAGCTCGCCTATCGCCAGGGCCTCAACCGCCTCGGCCAGCAGCTCCAACGCCGCCCGAGCGCCGACGAGGCGGAAGCCTTCGGCCTCGACCGCGCCGTCCTTTCGCAGCTCACGGCCGGCGCCCTGCTCGACGAACAGGCGCGTCGTCTCGGTCTCGGCCTGTCGGACGACGGCCTGATCCAACTCATCCAGAACGAGCCGGCCTTCAAGGACCAGTCGGGCAACTTCTCGCGCAACACCATGCGCGCGGTGCTCGCCAACGCGCAGATTACCGAGCAGTCCTACCTCGAGGATCTCCGCGGCAGCGCCACGCGCAACCAGCTGATCGCCCCCCTCTCGGAAGGCGCCGCCGTGCCGGCCGTCTTCGTGGAGGCGCTCGGTGCCTACAATGGCGAGCGGCGCACCGTGAACTTCATCCGCCTCCAGCCGCCGCCGGTGGACAGCGTCGAGGAACCGACCGACGAGGCGCTGGACGACTTCTATACGCAGGGGCAGGACGGCTACCGCGCGCCCGAATATCGCGGCTTCTCCTATCTCTCGCTTTCGGCCCAGAGCCTCTCGGACCCCGGCGCCGTCACCGACGACGCGATCGCCGCCTACTACGAGGCCAACCGTGCCCGCTACACGACGCCCGAGCGCCGGCAGGTCGCGCAGGTGGTCTTCGCCGACCGCGCCGCGGCCGACCGCGCGGCGCAGGCGATCGCCGCCGGCACCAGCCTCGCCGACGCCGCGAAGGCCGAAGGCCGGCAGGTCGCCGATCTCGGCCTGATCCCACGCTTGGCGATCCCCAACGCGACGCTGGCGGACGCCGCCTTCTCGGCCGTGCCCGGCACGCCCTCGCCGGTCGTGGACGGGCCGTTCGGGCCGGTGATCATGCTGGTCGAGCGCGTCGAGCCCGAAGTGGTGCGGCCACTGGACGAGGTCCGGGACGAGGTTCGCACCGCTATCGCGCTGGAAGCCGCGAACGCCAAGGTGACCGAGGCCTACACCGCGATCTCCGACGCGATGCTGAGCGGCGCCTCGCTGGCGGAAGCCGCGCAACAAGCGGGCTACACGCTCCAGAGCGTCCAGCCGGTGGACGCGAGCGGCAACCGCCAGGACGAAACGCCCGTCGGCGAGCTGCCGGCCCAGGCGCAGCTTCTGGCCGCCGTCTTCGCCGCCCAGCCGGGCATGCCGGCCCAGCCCGTCAACTATGGCGGCAACAACTACGTGTTCTTCGAACTCGGCGAGGTCGTCCCGGCCCGCGATCGTCCCCTGGCGGAGGTGCGCGACCGCGTCGTCGCCGACTGGAAGGTGGACGAGGCCGAACGGCTGATGACCGAGCGCGCCGAAGCCCTGGCCGAGCGCGTGCGCGGCGGCCAGACGCTGGCGGATGTCGCGGCCACCGAGGGCCTGACCGTCGAGAGGGCCGCGTCCATCACCCGCGAGAGCGGCCGCGCGGAGATCGGCGAAGCGGCCACCCGCGCCGCCTTCTCCGGTCCGGAAGGCACGGTGGCCGAAGCGCCGGCCCTCCAGTCGGGCGAGGCGGTGGTGCTGCAGGTGACGGAAGTCGCCGACGCGGCGGATCCGGCCGCCAACGTGCCGGCCGCGGCGCGACAGAACCTGGACGAGACGATCCGCGAGGACCTCTTCCAGAGCTATGTCGCCTATCTCCAGCAGACCATCCCGGTCACGCTGAACAATACGGCGCTCAACCAGGCGAAGGTCGCCATTCGATGAGCGCAGGGCTCAAGCCGCTGATCGCAAAGGTCGCGAACGGGCACGCCCTGTCGCGCGATGAGGCGCGGGAAGCCTTCGGCATCCTGATGTCGGGCGAGGCGACGCCTTCGCAGATCGGCGGTTTCCTGATGGCGCTGCGCGTGCGCGGCGAGACGGTGGACGAGATCGCCGGAGCGGTGGACGTGATGCGCGCCAACATGGCCCGCGTGAGCGCTCCCGCCGACGCGGTGGATATCGTCGGCACCGGCGGCGACCATGCGGGTACCTACAACGTCTCGACCTGCGCCGCCTTCGTGGTCGCCGGCTGCGGCGTGCCCGTCGCCAAGCACGGCAACCGCGCGCTGTCCTCCCGCTCCGGCTCGGCCGACGTGCTCGCCGCGCTCGGCGTCGACGTGGACATCAAGCCCGACCGGATCTCGGAAGTGATCGCCGAGACCGGCCTCGGATTCATGTTCGCGCCGACGCACCATGCCGCCATGCGCTTCGTCGGCCCCTCGCGCGTCGAACTCGGAACGCGCACGATCTTCAACATGCTGGGGCCTTTGGCGAACCCTGCGGGCGTACGGCGCCTCCTGGTCGGCGTCTATGCCGCCGAGTGGGTCCGGCCGGTCGCCGAGGCGCTGCTGGAGCTCGGCACTGACGCGGCCTGGATCGTCCACGGCGACGGGCTGGACGAGATCACCAATTGCGGGCCGACGGCGGTCTGCGAGATCCGCAACGGGGCGATCCGCGAGTTCACGATCGAGCCGGAAGCCCTCGGCTTTTCCCGACGGCGCCCCGAGGAGATCGTCGGCGGGGACGCGGCACAGAATGCAGCGGCGCTGCGCTCCGTCCTCGCAGGCGAGCCGAGCGCCTATCGCGACATCGTGCTCCTCAACGCCGGCGCCGCGCTGGTCGTCGCCGGACGCGCGGCCGACCTTGAAACTGGCATCGCCCAGGCGACGCAGTCGATCGCCGGAGGAGGCGCCCGCGCGGCCCTCGACCGCTTGGTGGCGGCCACGTCTCGCAAGGAAAGGGCCTGAACCATGTCCGATATCCTCGCCCGTATCGAAGCCTACAAGCGCGAGGAGATCGCCAAGGCCAAGGCGAGCGTTTCCGAAGCGAACTTGCGCGAGCGCATCGCGGCCGGCGGCCCGGCGCGCGACTTCGAAAGCGCCTTGCGGGCGAAGCATGCGGCCGGCGGCTTCGCGCTGATCGCCGAGGTAAAGAAGGCGAGCCCCTCCAAGGGCCTGATCCGTGCCGACTTCGAGCCGGCGGCTCTGGCCAGGGCATACGAGCGCGGCGGCGCCGCATGCCTCAGCGTCCTGACGGACGCGCCGTCCTTCCAGGGCGCCCCGGAATTCCTGACCGCGGCCCGCGCGGCGACCGCCCTGCCCGCGCTACGCAAGGACTTCCTGTTCGACACCTACCAGGTGCTGGAAGCCCGCGCCTGGGGCGCCGACGCGATCCTGATCATCATGGCGTCGGTGGACGATGCCCTGGCGGCGGACCTCGAAGCGTCAGCCTTCGATCTCGGCATGGCCGCCCTGATCGAGGTCCACGACGAAGCCGAGACGGAACGCGCGCTGAAACTGCGCTCGGCCTTGATCGGCGTCAACAACCGCAACCTTCGCACCTTCGACGTCGATCTCGCCACCAGCGAGCGGCTGGCCGGCATGGTTGGTCCGGACCGCGTCCTCGTCGGCGAAAGCGGCATTTCGAACCACGCGGACTGCGTGCGCCTCGGCCGCTCGGGCATCTCCACCTTCCTGATCGGGGAGAGCCTGATGCGGCAGGCCGACGTGGAGACCGCAACCCGCGCGCTCCTCGCCGGCGAAGCGGCGGCCGCGCGATGAGCGGCGACCGCCTCACCCATCTCGACGCCGCCGGCAACGCCGCCATGGTCGATGTTGGGGAGAAGTTTGTGACACGGCGGGAAGCGACCGCCGAGGGCCTGGTGATGATGGCCCCGGATACGCTGGAGATGATCCGCAGCGGGGCAGCCAAGAAGGGCGACGTGCTGTCGATCGCGCGCATCGCCGGCATCATGGCGGCCAAGCGGACGCACGAGTTGATCCCGCTCTGCCATCCGCTTCTGATCGACAAGGTGTCGGTCGACCTCGAGTTCGAGCCCGCCCTGCCCGGCATCCGCGTGACGGCCTCGACGCGCGTCTCCGGCAAGACCGGCATCGAGATGGAGGCGCTGACTGCCGTTTCCGTCGCCTGTCTCACGATCTACGACATGGCGAAGGCCGTAGATCGCGGCATGTCGATCACCGGCATCCGGCTTCTGGAGAAGTCCGGCGGCCGCTCGGGCGACTGGTCGGCGACGTGAGCCTCGTCCCGTTCGAGGAAGCGCTGGACCGGCTTCTCCGCGACGCGGCGTCGGTGGTCGAAACCGAAAAGGGCGGTCTCGTCGACGCCTTCGGCCGCATTCTCGCGCAAGACCTCGTTGCTCGCCGCACGCAGCCGGCCTTCGATGCCTCCGCCATGGACGGCTACGCGCTGCGTGCGGCCGACCTCGCGCTACTTCCCGCCGAGTTCTCCGTCATCGGCGAATCCTCGGCCGGGCATGCTTTCGCCGGCGAGGTGGGGCCCGGCAAGGCCGTGCGCATCTTCACGGGCGCGCCGCTGCCTCAGGGCGCCGACACGGTCGTCATCCAAGAGAACACGGAGGCGGCCGACGAGGGCCGCGTGCGCGTGATCGAGCCGGCCGTCGAGGGCGCGAACATCCGGCGCGCGGGCAACGACTTCTCCGAAGGAGACACGCTCCTCCCCGCCGGCACGGCGCTCGGCCCCGCCCCTTGCGCGCTCGCGGCGAGCGCCGGGTACGGCTCGGTCGAGGTGCGGCGGCGCCCGCGCGTCGCCCTCGCGGCCACCGGCGACGAGCTCGTCGCCCCCGGCACCCTGCCCGGCCCGGCGCAGACGGTCGCCTCCAACAGCCTCGCGATCGCGATGATCGTCCGCGCGGCCGGCGGCGAGGTGCTGGACCTCGGCATCGTGCCGGATCGGCGCGAGGCACTGGCCGCCGCCTTTGCCGAGGCGCGCGCGAGGGGTGCGGACGTCCTGGTGACGATCGGAGGGGCTTCCGTCGGCGATCACGACCTCGTCGGCCCGGTCCTCAAGGCCGAGGGCGCCGCGCTCGATTTCTGGAAGGTCGCCATGCGGCCGGGCAAGCCGCTGATGGCGGGCGCGCTCGGCCCAATGCGCATTCTCGGCCTGCCCGGCAATCCGGCGTCGAGCCTGGTGACGGCGGAACTTTTTCTGCGGCCCCTGGTGGAGCGCCTCGCGGGACGGAAGACAGCCGCCAGGCGCCGGCGCGGCTTGCTCGCCGCATCGGTCAAGGCTAACGACCACCGGACCGACTTCCTGCGCGCCACGATCGAACGAGGGGTCGACGACGCCCTTCCCCGCATCGCTCCGCTCGACCGGCAGGACTCGTCTCTCCTCACCGTTTTCGCCCGCGCCAAGGTGCTTCTCGTACGCCCAGCTCATGCGCCTGCCGGACGAATCGGCGACGAATGCGAGTATGTCGCGCTGACGCCGGGATGATCCTTGCGGAACACAAACGGAACAGCTAGTTTTGTTCAGGTTTTGTTTCGAGGAATCACCCCATGCTGACCCGCAAGCAGCACGATCTCCTGATGTTCATTCACGAGCGTTTGCAGTCGGTCGGCGTGCCGCCGTCGTTCGACGAGATGAAGGATGCGCTGGACCTGCGCTCCAAGTCCGGCATCCACCGCCTGATCACGGCGCTCGAAGAGCGCGGCTTCATTCGCCGCCTCCCCAATCGGGCCCGCGCGTTGGAAGTGGTCAAGATGCCGGAATCGGCTGCCAAGGCCCCCGCTCCGGCGCCGCGCCCGTCCAATGTCGAGCCGCTCTTCAAGAAGCCGCGCGCGGTGGAGCGCGACGCCTCGTCCGTCCCGGTCATGGGGCGCATCGCGGCGGGCGTTCCGATCTCCGCCATCCAACAGAACACCCATGACATCATCGTGCCGCCCGAGATGCTCGGCCCTGGCGAGCACTACGCCCTCGAGGTGAAGGGTGATTCGATGATCGAGGCCGGGATCCTCGACGGCGACACGGTGGTGATCCAGAAGGCCGATACGGCGAGCGCGGGCGAAATCGTCGTCGCACTGGTGGACGACGAGGAGGCGACGCTCAAGCGCTTCCGTCGCAAGGGCGGCATGGTCGCGCTGGAAGCGGCCAACCCTGCCTACGAGACCCGTCTCCTAGGCGCGGATCGCGTCAAGGTTCAGGGGAAGCTGGTCGGGCTGATCCGGCGCTATCACTAGCGGTTTCGTCCGGCGCAGCGCCGGGCGTTCCGCCGGCCTGCTCCTGCTGTTCCCGGCGCCAATATTCCGGCCAGGGTGCGTGTCGGTGCCGGTTCCACTCCTGCGGGTCCGGCGGGATCGCGGCGGAAACCCGGACGCCGCCGTCCTCGTCTCGCGAGACGGCCAGCGAACCGCTCTGCCGCAAGTTGCGGAGCGTCACCAAGGTGCCGCCGTCCCGGCAGGTCGTGGCTCGGACGGCGCGGGCCATGATCGCCACGTCGCTGGTGCGGCAAAGCTCGTCCAGCCGCTCGTAGTCGTCGCTCCAGCCGATCCGGATCCCGGAGCGCGTGGTGGCACGGCAGAACGTGCCCTCGCAGACGAAGGGGGCTTCGGGCCTGCCATATGGCGGCTGCGGAACAGCGGCAGGATCGTCGTCTTCTGCCGCCGCGGGATAGGCCCGCCGCCATTGGTCCCAGACGAAGGCCGACGGTCGGGGCCGCATCGAACGAAGCGCGCCGTCCTCATTCACCAAAGCAAGGTCTCGCCCGCTCTCGAAGACGAGCAGTTCGGGCGGCGGTCCGGCGCTCAGAGTGGCGAGGCCGACGAGGACCGGGACGAGGGCCGTCCAGCGCAGGGTACTGGCGCAGAAGGAGGCGATCAGGATCGCCGCAGAGAAGGCGATCAAGGCCGCTCCGCTCATCAGCCCGGTCGGATAGTCGGGAAAGGCGTCGGCGAAGCGCGCGGCGAGCGCGAAGACAAGATCCAGCCCCCAGCCCATGGCCTGCAGCGGCGGCCCTTGGAGGCCGAACGGCATGGCGAGCACGGACAGCATGCCGAGCGGCATGATCCAGAAGCTGAAGATCGGGGTCGCCACGACATTGGCGATCAGGGAGAAGGGCGCGGCCCGCTGGAAATGGTAGACCGCGAAGGGCGCGGTCGCAGCGCCTGCGATCAGGGACGACAGGGCCGTCCCGAGGATCAGGATGCCGATCCAGCGCGGATCGAGCCAGCCGCGCGAGGGCGTTCCGCGCGTGGCCCGCCACCGCGCATAGGCACCATAGGCGCCGACCAGCGCGGCCGTCGCGGCGAAGGACATCTGGAAGGTCGCCGTGAGCACGACATGGGGCGCGAGCGCGACGACGACCACGGCCGCGAGCGCGACGTTGCGCAGCGTAAGCGCCGGACGATCGAGAAGGATTGCCCCCAGCATGATCGCGATCATCACGAAAGACCGCTCGGTGGCCGCGTTGTCGCCCGCCAGCAGGAAGTAAAATCCTGTCGCGGCGAGGGCGAAGAGAGCCGCGAGCTTCTTCACCGGCCAGCGCAGGGCGATGGCGGGAACGGCGGCGAGGACCGAGCGCGTCGCCAGCATGAAGAAGCCGGCGACGAGCGCCATGTGGAAGCCGCTGATGGACAGGACATGCGAAAGGCCCGTGACGCGCAGATCCTCGTTGATGTCGTCCGGGATGCCGGCGCGCTCCCCGGTAATCAAGGCGGCGGCCACGGCGCCCGTCGGCCCCGGCAGCGCCGCGCGGATCGTCTCGCTCATGGAGAGCCGAAGCGCGGCGATGCGATCGCCGAAAGTCGGCGATCGAACGGCACCGGGCGCTTCGGGTGCTCCCAGTGCGAAGCCGTAGGCGCCGAGCCCGTCGAAATAGGCGGCATAGGCGAAGTCGTGCGCGCCGGGAAAGGCGGGGCCGGCCGGCGGGCGCAAACGGACGAGGCCCTTATACGTCGAGCCGATCGGCAAGGGCTCGTGCCGGCTCGACACGAGGATGCGGGCGCGCTCCGGAGGTCGAGACAGCACCGGACGATCGGTCGAGGCAATCTCGATCCCGTAGCGGATGCGCCCACGCTCGTCCGTTTCTCGGGCGATCACGGTGCCGGTGAGCCGCACCGTGGCTTCGCCGGAGAAGACCGTCGTTTGGGTGCGTCCGAGTTCGATCCGGCAGGCGAGAAAGCCGAGGGCGAGGCCCAGGACCAGCACGCCGAAGAGTCGGGGGACACGCGCGCCGACCCAAGGAGACAGGAGCAGCGCGGCGAGCAGGGCCAGCACGCCGATGTTCCAGGCGTCCGGTCGGAGGGCACCGCGATAGATGACCGCCACCGCGACGAGCATCCCAATCGGAAACAGGGCGAAGCCGCTGCGGGCCGCCGCCTCGCGTTCCACGGCCGTCTCCAGCCACGCCCGAAGCGGAGCGAGCCGGTCTGCAGCGCCGCGCTTCGCCGCCGCGTCGGCGGCCTGTGTCGCGAAGCTTTCGTCACCTGCCGTCACGACCGCTCGCTTCGCTTGTCTCCCCTGTCCTCTATGCTACACCACGGGCCGAAAAAGACAGTCTCTTCCGGCTCGCATCGCGTGTCTCCGCTCACCTGCGGGACCGCAAGCCGGAACGCTCATCTTCGAGGATCTTGGATGACCGACCGCGTGGTTACTCGGTTCGCGCCGTCGCCGACGGGCTATCTGCATATCGGCGGCGCGCGGACGGCGCTCTTCAATTGGCTGTACGCCCGCAAGACAGGCGGCAAGATGCTGCTGCGCATTGAGGACACGGACCGCGAGCGTTCCACGGAGGCCGCCGTCACCGCCATCATCGACGGCCTGAGCTGGCTAGGCCTCGAAGCGGACGAGCCGCCGGTCTCGCAGTTCGCCCGGGCCGCGCGGCACCGGGAGGTCGCCGAAGAACTGGTGGCTTCCGGCAAGGCCTACTACTGCTACGCCACCCCGGCCGAACTCGACGAGATGCGCGAAAAGGCGAAGGCCGAGAAGCGCCCGCCGCGCTACGACGGGCGCTGGCGCGACCGCGCCCCCTCGGAGGCGCCGGAGGGTGTCAAGCCGGTGATTCGCATCAAGGCGCCGCTCGACGGCGAGACGGTGGTTCAGGACCGGGTGCAGGGCGAGGTCCGCTTCCCGAACAAGGACCTCGACGACTTCATCCTCTTGCGCTCGGACGGAACGCCGACCTACATGCACGCCGTGGTGGTCGACGACCACGACATGGGCGTGACCCACATCATCCGCGGCGACGACCATCTGACCAATGCCGGCCGGCAGACGCTGATCTACAAGGCGATGGGCTGGGATGTGCCCGTCTTCGCTCATATCCCGCTGATTCACGGCGCGGACGGCGCCAAGCTCTCGAAGCGTCACGGCGCGCTCGGCGTCGAGGCCTATCGCGAGATGGGCTATCTGCCGGTCGGTCTGAAGAACTATCTCGTCCGCCTCGGCTGGAGCCACGGCGACGACGAGATCATCTCGCCGGAGGACATGATCGCCTGGTTCGACATCGACGACGTGAATCGCGGCGCCGCGCGCTTCGACTTCGCCAAGCTCGACGCCGTGAACGGGCACTGGATCCGCATGAGCGGCGACGCCGAGCTTACCGACATGCTGTTGGACGTGCGCGATCATCTGCCGAACGGCGCCATCCTGCGCTCAGGGCCGGACGAGGTGGTGCGAGATCGCCTTCTGCGTGCGATGCCGGGCCTCAAGGAGCGGGCCAAGACGCTGGTCGAGCTCACCGAGAGCGCAGCCTATCTCTTCGCCGCGCGCCCCCTTTCCATCGAGCCCAAGGCCGAGGAAATCCTGGCCGGCGGCGGGCGTGAGGTCGTCTCGGGTCTCCTGCCGGAGCTCGAGAAGGTGGCGGACTGGAACGCCGCGTCTATCGAAGCGGCGGTGCGCGACTATGCGGAACGCGAAGGCCTGAAGCTCGGCAAGGCGGCGCAGCCGCTGCGCGCCGCGCTGACCGGCAAGACGACCTCGCCGGGCGTGTTCGACGTGCTCGACGTGCTCGGACGTGATGAAACCTTGGCCAGACTGCGCGATCAGGCTGCATGAACGACGGGAGTGCACTGGCACTTCATAAAGTGCGGTGCAATATTCCCCGTGAATCGGCGAGGAGGACACCATGCGCCCTCCTCGCCTTGAGTCTTCCGTCCGGCTTCGTCGGCGCGGTTTTTCGAGAAGGGGTTAACGCATGACCGATTCGGCGAAACTGTCCTTGGGCGCGAAGGAGACGGAGCTTAAATTGCGCCACGGGACGATCGGTCCCGATGTCGTCGACATTGCGGCACTCTATAAGGACACGGGGCTCTTCACCTACGACCCCGGCTTCACTTCGACCGCTTCCTGCGAATCGAAGATCACCTTCATCGACGGCGACGAAGGCGTGCTGCTCCATCGCGGCTACCCGATCGACCAGCTCGCCGAGCGCGGCAACTTCCTGGAGACCTGCTATCTCCTGCTCTACGGCGAACTGCCGACGGCCGCGGAGATGGGCGACTTCTCCTACCGCGTGACGCGCCACACGATGGTGCACGAGCAGATGTCGCGCTTCTACACGGGCTTCCGCCGCGACGCGCATCCGATGGCGGTCATGGTCGGCTCGGTCGGCGCGCTCTCGGCCTTCTATCACGACTCGACCGACATCGCCGATCCGCACCAGCGGATGGTGGCCTCGATCCGTATGATCGCCAAGACCCCGACGCTGGCGGCGATGGCCTACAAGTACCACATCGGCCAGCCCTTCGTTTATCCGCGCAACGACCTCTCCTACGCGGAAAACTTCCTGCATATGTGCTTCGCGGTGCCCTGCGAGCCCTATCAGATCAACCCGGTCCTCGCCCGCGCCATGGACCGCATCTTCACGCTCCATGCCGACCACGAGCAGAACGCCTCGACCTCGACGGTGCGTCTGGCCGGCTCGTCGGGTGCCAACCCGTTCGCCTGCATCGCGGCTGGTATCGCCTGCCTCTGGGGTCCGGCCCACGGCGGCGCCAACGAGGCGGCGCTCAACATGCTGGCCGAGATCGGTTCGAAGGACCGGATCCCCGAGTTCATCGCCCGCGCCAAGGACAAGAACGATCCGTTCCGTCTCATGGGCTTCGGCCACCGGGTCTACAAGAACTACGACCCGCGCGCCAAGATCATGCAGCAGACCTGCCACGAGGTTCTGACCGAGCTCGGCATCAAGGACGATCCGCTGCTCGAAGTCGCGATGGAGCTGGAGCAGATCGCGCTGCACGATCCATACTTCATCGAGAAGAAGCTCTACCCGAACGTCGACTTCTACTCCGGCATCACCCTGAAGGCGCTCGGCTTCCCGACCGAGATGTTCACGGTGCTCTTCGCCGTGGCGCGCACCGTCGGCTGGATCGCCCAGTGGAAGGAAATGATCGAGGATCCGCACCAGCGCATCGGCCGCCCGCGCCAGCTCTACACCGGCGCGGCCCAGCGCGACTATACGCCGGTTGAGGCGCGCGGCTGAGCCGCGCGATTTCCGATGGTTTCAGACGGGCGCTTCGGCGCCCGTTTTCTTTCGGGCGGCGAGATCGAGGATGATCCGCGCCGCTGCCGCTCCGGGCGCCTCCGGCACGGTCATCTTCCGGCGAATGTCCTCGAACCCGCGCATTTGCGCAGCGCGCTCCGGGGTGTCCGTCATCAGCCGCTCCAGTCGCCGGGCCAGGTGCTCGGGCTGGATCATGTCGTGGAAGTGCTCGGGCACGAGCGGATGGCCGGCGATGAAGTTCGGCAGGGCCGCGGTCCATCCCGTCATCAGTTGCCGCAGGCGATAGGACACGGGGTCCAGCCGGTAGGCGAGCGCCATGGGCATCGCCGCGAGCGCGAGTTCCAGCGCGACGGTGCCGGACGCGGCCAGCGCGGCGTCGGCTTCGGCGAAGGCCTGCCACTTCGCCGCCTCTCCGTCCACCACCAGCGGCTTGACCGGCCAGGACGCGAGCTTCTCCTCGATCAGCGGGCGCACGCGCGCGACGGCCGGCAGCACGCCGCGCAACTGGGGCATGCGAGCCGAAAGCTCGGCGAAGGTGCGCCCGAAATCGTCCATCAGCCGCGCGATCTCGCCGCGGCGCGAGCCCGGCAGGATCAGGAGCGTCGGTTCCGCCGCCGCGGAGCGAGGCCCGGCCTGGGCGTCGCGCTCCATGATGCGGGCGAGATGCGGCTCGGACATGATGGGATGTCCGACATAGCTCGCCGGCGGGCCGCCATGTCGCGCCAGCGCCTCCGGCTCGAAGGGAAACAGGCAGAGCGTGTGATCGACCGCGGCCGAAAGCTTTTGCGCGCGCTCGGGCCGATAGGCCCAGATCGCCGGCGGCACGACGTTGACGATCAGGCTGCGGGGTGACGCCGCGCGCAGCTTTGCCGCGACGCGGTTGGTGAAGGTGAAGCTGTCGATGGTGACGACCACCTCCGGCTGCGCCTCCCGCAGGAACGCGACCGTCTGGTTCAAGCGCCCGAGCAGCTTCGGCAGGCGCGCCAGGATTGCGCCGATCCCGATGATCGAGAGTTCCTCGATATCGAAAAGCGACGCCAGTCCCTCCTCGCGCATGGCCGCGCCGCCGAGCCCGATCGCTTCTATCGGTTGCGACGACCGGGCATGCAGGTGGCGCAGGAGGTCGGCCCCGATCCGATCGGCCGACTCTTCGCCAAGAACGAACGCGACCTTCATTCCGCCTCCGGTCCTTGCGTCGCGCCGACCACGAACAGTCCCGCGGCATCGGCGGCTTCCACCACTTGACCCGCCTCGATGACGATCGATCGGCCCGCGGTGAGGCCAATGCCGCGCAGCCCGGCCGCGGCGGCCTGCGCGATCGTCTCGCGTCCGATGCTCGGCAGATCGAAGCGTTCGTCCTGCTGCGGCTTGAACGCCTTGAAGAGGACGCAGGGCTCGCCTCGGCCGATCCGGCCGTCTGCAGCCAGGTTTCCGACCCGCTCCAGCATGGCCCGTGTGCCCTCGATTCCCTCCAGCGCGATGATGCGGTCGGGCGAGGCCACCACCGCTTGGCCGATGTCGAGCCGACCGATCTCGCTCGCGGCATGCGCGGCACGCCGCAGCGCGCGCCGTTCGGCATCGCCGGGGCGCGCTCGGGTCAGCGCGCCTTCCGGCGTCAGCACGTCGTGGAGGATCGCGTGGACGGCCAGGACCTCGATCCCGCGCCGTTCGAAGGCGCCGGCAACCGCGCGAAGCAGACTGTCGTCGCCGCCGCGCACCATGCGCAGGATCTCGGGCAGGTTGGCCAGTGTGCGGAGGCTCGGAACCATGGAGCGATAGTCCGGCCGAACCGAGATGGTTCCGCAGAACACGACCTGACGGATCGACTTTGTGGCCAGCACGGAGAACACGTCGCCAGTGCGCGACCAAGGCAGCCTGACGAAGGGATAAGGGGACCAGTCCGCGCGCAAGCCGTCGGCGATCGCGACCACGAAGGGGGCGTAGCCCGCCGCCTCAGCCGCTTCGGCCACCAGCCGCGGCAGGACCCCGCCTCCGGCGACGATGCCGAGCGGCGTGCCCGGCGCGACGGCGTTCGGAGGCGATATGATCAAGTGGGCCGGACGCTGCGCGGGAAGCAGATCGCGCGATCGCCGCCGGCCCGAATGAAGCCGAGAAGGTCCTGCACGAGCGGATCGTCCGGATATTCCGTCTCGACCTCGTCGAGATTCTCCCGGAACGTCAGGTCGTCGGAAAACAGCATCCGGTAGGCCTTGCGCACGTTGCGGATGGCGTCGCGATTGAAGCCGGCGCGCTTCATGCCGATGACGTTGAGGCCGCTGAGATAGGCCCGGTTGCCGAGCACCATGCCGAACGGGATCACGTCGCCTTCGACCGCCGCGAGGCCGCCGATATAGGCGTGGTGGCCGATCCGCGTGAACTGGTGAATGCCCGAGCCGCCCGCGATGGTCGCGAACTCGCCGACGACGCAATGGCCGGCCAGCATGACATTGTTGATCAAGGTCACGTTGTCGCCGAGCACGCAGTCGTGCGCCACGTGCGAGCCGGTGAAGAAGGCGCAGTTGTCGCCGACCGTGGTCTCGGACCGCCCCTGGATCGTGCCGGGGTTCATGGTGACGTGCTCCCGGATCAGGCAGTTGCGCCCAATCACGAGGCGGGTGTCCTCGCCCTGGTATTTCAGGTGCTGCGGCTCGTTGCCGATGGAGGCGAAGGGGTGGATGCGCGCGCCCTCGCCGATCACCGTGTTGCCGGCCAGCACGATATGCGACTTCAGGCGCGATCCGGCGCCGAGCACGACACGCGGGCCGATATGGCAGAACGGGCCGATCTCGCAGCCTTCGCCGATCACCGCGCCGTCCTCGACGATCGAGGACGGGTGGACCTGGAACGATGCGCCGCTCACTTGGCGTCGCCAGCGACCAGCATGGCGCTGATAGTGGCTTCGGCCACCTTGTTGGCGTCGACGATCGCCACGCAGTCGAACTTCCAGATGTTGCCGCGCTTCTTGGTCTGCGTGACGTGATACTCGAGGAGGTCGCCAGGCACGACGGGCTTGCGGAACTTCGCGCCGTCGATCGTCATGAAATAGACGATCGAGTTCGCGTCGCCGCCCGTCGCCTTCTGGCAGATCGCACCAGCCGTCTGGGCCATGCCCTCGATGATCAGGACCCCAGGCATCACCGGATAGTCGGGAAAATGCCCCTGGAAATGCGGCTCGTTAGCCGTCACGTTCTTCAGGCCCCGCGCCTTGCGGTCGCCGTCGATCTCGACGATGCGGTCCACCAGCAGGAACGGGTAGCGATGCGGCAGGAGCTTCAGGATCCCCTGGATGTCGATGCTCTCAAGCGTCGTCGTTTCCGTCATCTCGTCCCGCCGTCTTCCGTCTCTCTCGCGGCTGCCGTGTCAGCGCCGCCATGTCCCTCAACCAGTCCTTCACCGGCCGCGCCGGAACACCGCCCCAGCGAGCGCCGGCCGGAACGTCCGTCGCGACGACGCTGACGGCCGCGATCTGCGCCCCGTCGCCCACCGTCACGTGGCCGTTGAACCCCGTCTGGCCGCCCACCGAGACACCGTTGCCGATCGTCACGCTGCCGGCGATGCCGACTTGGCCCACGATCACGCAATGACGCCCGATCACCACGTTGTGGGCGATCTGCACGAGATTGTCGATCTTCGTCCCCTCGCCCACGACCGTGTCGCGAACCGCGCCGCGATCGACCGTCGTGTTCGCGCCGATCTCGACGTGATCCTGGATGATCACGCGGCCGACCTGCACCTGCTTCAGCAGCCCCTGCGGACCGGCCACGTAACCGAAACCGTCCTGTCCGATCCGCACGCCGGGATGGAGAATGACCCCGTTGCCGATCAGAGCGTGCTGGATGCTCACCTGCGGGCCGATCCGGCAGTCCCGGCCGATCTGGCAGCCTGCTGCGATGCTCGCACCGCTCGCCACGATGGTGCCGCGCCCGATCGAAACGTTCGGTCCGATCACCGCGAACGGCTCTACGGTCACGCCGTCCTCGAGTTGCGCTGTGGCGTGAATGCTCGCCTGAGCCGAGATGCTTCCCGATTCGAAGTCGGAACCGGGCGCGATCGCTTCCGGTACCAGCGCGCGCCCCGCATGCGCGAGGCACAGCCCAGGCTTGGCTGCGATCAGCGTCGCGATGCCTTCCGGCACGAGCGCTGCGAAACGCTGCGCCACGACGACCGCTCCGGCGCGCGAAGCGCGAAGGGCCGACTCGTAGCGCAGATTGTCGAAGAAGCTGAGGCTCTCGGGGCCGGCCTCGTCCAGCGAGGCGATGCCGCGAACGATCCGACCTGCGTGCTCCGGCGAAACGCTCGCACCGCATACGGAAGAGAGCTCGGCAAGGGTCATGCCCCTGCCGAGCTGAAAGAACGAGTTGGCCATCCCGGCGGCGCTTCGCCGATCAGAACCGTGAGGAGAAGCCGAAGGAGAACTCCTGGGTGCGGTCGAAGTCTTCCTTGGCCAGCGGCGCGGCGTAGTTGACGCGCAGCGGACCGAAGGGCGAGGCCCAGATGAGACCGACGCCCGCCGAGGCACGCAGCGAGAAGTCCTCGCCCTGGATGCCGAACTGGCCGTCGACATTGTCGAGGCCCCACAGCGAGCCGGCATCGGCGAAGGCCGCACCGCGGAAGCCGAAGTCGCGCGAGACTAGCGGCAGCGGGAAGGTCACTTCGGCCGAAGCGTTCGCGTAGTTCGTGCCGCCGATCGCCACGCCGTTCTGGCGCGGGCCGAGGCCCTGGTACTTGAAGCCGCGGACGATGTCCTGACCCTTGAAGAAGTTGTCGAACACCCGCAAGTCGTCGCCAAGCGCCGTCACGTTGCCGGCGCCGCCGCTGAGCTGGCCAACGAGATCGAACTCTTCCGACAGGAGGCTGAAGTAGGAGGCGCGCGCCGTCGTGCGCAGGAACTGCGCGTCGCCGCCGAGGCCCGCCACTTCCTGGCCGACCTGGGCGAACAGGCCGTCGCGCGGGTCCTGCTGGCTGTCCAGCGTGTTGTAGGTCAACGCGTAGGAGACCGACGAGGTCGTGTACGGGCTGTCGCAGATCGCCTGGTTGATGATCGGCGAGAGCGTGTAGAGCGGTGCGACGACCGAGTTGCCGCAGGTCGCGTACTGCGGCACGCCGTTCGCGAAGACCGGGATGCCGAAGGCGTCGCGGACCAGGATGCCCTGGTCGTCGCCGAACGTCTCTTCCTTGTAGTTGTAGGCCACCTGCGCGGTGAGATCCTGCGTGATCGGCGCGGCGAGGCGCAGCGTGCCGCCCTGGCGCGTGATGTCGTAGGCCGTCGAGGACGAGTTTTCCGTGCGGTAGATGTCGAAGCCGGCCGCGAGGCGGCGTCCGAGGAAGTAGGGCTCGGTGAAGGACAGGTTGTAGCTGCGCGTGTCCTCGCCGAAGCCGGCCGAGACCTTCACGAACTGGCCGCGGCCCAGGAAGTTGCGCTCGGTGACGCTGACCTCGGCCACCGGACCCGCGTTCTCGCCGCCCGTGGTGTAGCCGCCGCCGACGGAGAACTCGCCGGTCGACTGCTCGTCCACCTGCACGATCACGACCACGCGGTCGGGCTGGCTGCCCGGAGCGGTCGAGACGTTGACCGTCTTGAAGAAGCGCAGGCCTTCGAGGCGCTTCTTGGCGCGCTGCACGAGGACCTGGTTGAAAGCGTCGCCCTCGGACACGTCGAACTCGCGACGGATCACGTAGTCGCGGGTCTTGGTGTTGCCGCGAACCTCGATGCGCTCGACATAGGCCCGCGGACCCTGATCGATCACGTAGTCGATCGAGATCGTGTTGTTGGCGAAGTCACGGTCGCCGCGCGGGGTCACCTGCGCGAAGGCATAGCCGTTGTTGGCCACGGCGTTGGTCAGCGAAACCAGCGACTCCTCGACATCCTCGGCGCTGTACACGTCGCCCGAGCGCGTCTTCAGCTCGCCGCGCAGCGCCTCGCCGTCGATACCCGGCACCGTCGAGTCGATGTTGATGTTGCCGTAGGTGTAGCGTTCGCCCTCGTCCACCGTGATGGTGACGAAGTACTGGTTCTTGGCGGCATCGAGCTCGGCCACCGACGACACGATGCGGAAGTCCGCATAGCCACGGTTGAAGTAGAAGCGGCGAAGCGCCTCCTCGTCCGCGCGCAGGCGATCCTCGTCGTAAATGTCGTTGCGCTGCAGGAAGCTGAAGAGGCCCGACTCGCGCAGCGAGATGACCTCCTTCAGGCGGCCGTCGCCGAACGCGTTGTTGCCGACGAAGTTGATGCTCTCGACGCGGGTGCGGTCGCCTTCCTGGATGTCGAAGACGACGTTGACGCGATTGCCCTCGGCCGGAACCGTGCGCACGGAAACCACCGCATCGGAGCGGCCGATGCGGGTGTACGCAGCGCGGATCGCGTCGACGTCGGCCTGCGCGGTAGAGGCGTTGTAAGGCTCGCGCGTCGCGGTCTGGACCGTCGCGGAGAGCTGCTCGTTCTTGATCTTGTTGTTGCCCTGGAAGACGACCTCGCCGACGATCTGGTTCTCGTCGACCTCGATCACCAGGGTGCCGCCCGACTGGCGCGCCCGGACGTCCGAGAAGAGACCCGTTCCGAACAGCCGCGTCACGGCGGCGTCGACATCGGCGTCGCTGACGTTCTGGCCCGCACGGATCTGCGTCACGTTGCGCACAGTCTCGGCGTCCACGCGCTGGTTTCCGCGCACTTCGATCCGGTTGACCACCGCAGCGAAAGCTTGGGGCATGCTCCCCAGCTCAATGGTGATGACCGAAGCTGCCAGAACCGTGGACGAAAGGGCGGCCGCCGACACGGCGTTCAAAAGCTTCGATCCAGCCTTCATAGGGCTATTACCTTTTCTCATTCCGCCGACGGCACGAAGTCCGATGCTCGACATACCCGAGCGTTTCTATCGGCTTTGCGGAGCCGTTCAACCAAACTGGTCGGATTCCGTTTAGGAATCGGAAAACCGTTGCACGCTGGCCACGCCGGCCCTCGTTGTGGTTAACGAACCGCAAACCCCCTCGAATGTCCCCTGACGACTCTCAGCCGAGGCTGGAGAGGTCGTTCCAGAACGCGAATACCATAAGCATCAGCACCAGCGCGAGGCCTATCCTGAAGCCGAACTCCTGAACCCGCTCGCTCAGCGGCTTTCCGCGCACGGCTTCCGCTGCGTAGAACAGGAGATGCCCCCCATCCAGCATGGGGATCGGCAGGAGATTGAGGAGGCCGATCGAGACCGACAAAAGCGCGGCAAGGTTAAGCAGCGGGGCGATTCCGAGCGTCGCGACCTGGCTGGAGACCTGCGCGATGCGGATCGGGCCGCCGATCTGGTCGCTGGACTGCGATCCTTTGAAGATGCCGCCGATGAAGGACACGGTCTGCTCGGTGACGAACCAGGTCTGCGACACCCCGTAGGACAGCGCTTCCAGCGGTCCGAGTTCACGCGTGCGGAACCCGCTCTGTTCGGCATTGGCGACGACGCCGATCACCGCCGTCTTGAATTCGTTCCCGAAATTGTCGGTCTGCGTCTGCTCCTGTGGTGTCACCGTCAGAGCGATCGTCTGACCGCCGCGATCGACGCCGAGGCTGACCGGCACGCCGGCACGGGTCGAGACGTAGCGCTGGAGATCGCCGAAATACTCGATCGTCTCCCCGTCGGCGCTGACGATCCGGTCGCCGGGCTGCAACCCCGCCGCCTGGGCGGGCGATCCAGGCCGCACTTCGGAGACCACGGGATCGCCGACCACCAAACCTGTGGAAAATGCCGTCAGCGCAAAGAGGACGACGGCCAGGATGAAGTTTGCGATCGGTCCGGCCGCCACCGTCGCGGCGCGGCGGCCGACGCTGGCCGTATGGAACGCCCCGCCCCGCTCGGCCTCGCTCATGCGGCCGAGCGCCGCATGGTCGGGCACGCTGGCAGCGTTCTCGTCGCCGAAGAACTTGACGTAGCCGCCGAGCGGAATGGCCGAGAGCTTCCAGCGCGTGCCGCGGCGGTCGGTAAAGCCGGCGAGTTCCGGCCCGAACCCGACCGAGAAGGCAAGGACGCGAATGCCGGACCAGCGGCCGACGAGATAGTGGCCGAGCTCGTGGAAGAACACGATGACGGTCAGGACGAAGAGGAACGGGACGATGTAGGTCAGCCCCGAGCCCCAGATCGTGGTCCACCAGCTCTCCATACTCATTCCATCCATCCAAGCTGTTCCGGCGGGCGCATAGCGGCGTCCGCCAGGAAATTCCCGGCATCCTGTACCCGAAGCGGTGAACGCCCGCTCACCGTGGACCAAGCAAGTTTGCGTGTCGGAAGCGCAAGCGCCCCGAACCCGTCGTGCACCACGCCGCTAGAACCGGAATATGGCTCCGGCGGGATGCTCCGCACCACCGATCAGCATGCCGAAGATCCAGGCGGCACCGGCTGCGAAGATAAGAGCGTCGATGCGATCCATAAGGCCCCCATGGCCGGGGATCAGACGTCCGGAATCCTTCACACCGAAGCGACGCTTCACCCAGGACTCGTAGAGATCTCCCGCCTGTCCGACGATCGAGAGGATGACGCAGAGAACCACGACCAGCCACGTCACCGAACCGGTCAGCCAGTAGGCATAGAGGCTGCCGAGGGCGACGCCGGCGACCAGCCCGCCGACCGCGCCCGCGACCGTCTTCTTGGGCGAGACCATCGGCAGAAGCTTCGGACCGCCGATCATGCGACCGCTGAAATAGGCGAAGACGTCGGTCGACCAGACGACGCAGATGATCAGCCCCAACACCGCGAGCCCGTCGGCGCCGTCCTCGCGCAGGAGGCCGGGCGCGATGCCGGCAAGCGCGGAATAGCCAAGCCCGGCCATCACCCAGTCCGCCTTGCGCTCGCCCCGGTCGACCAGTGCGATGAACCCGATCGACAGGAGCACCACGGCCACGGCCACGGCATGGAAGCCGAAGAAGAAGGCGACGAGGCTGACGAAGAGCGCCCGCCGCGCGAAGAGATAGATGTCGCCGGCGCGCTTTCCGCGCGTCATGCGCATCCACTCGTCGAAGACGATGATGCAGGTGGCGCAGCACAGGAGCCGGAACGCGACGCCGCCGGCGAAGGTCAGCGCCAGGATGGCGACGCCGAGGATCAGGGCCGAGATGAGCCGGGACTTGAGGTCGATCCAGCTCGCATTGGCGACGAGACGTCCGAGTCCCAGCCCCATCGCCTCAGGACGCGATCTCTTGCGAGAGGCCGCCGAAGCGCCGGTCTCTCAGGGAATATTCGCGGACGGTCTCGGTGAAGATCGCCGTGTCGAAGTCGGGCCAGTAGCAGGGCAGGAAAGCGAATTCCGAATAGGCGGCCTGCCATAGGAGGAAGTTCGACAGCCGCAGCTCTCCGCTGGTGCGGATGATGAGGTCGGGGTCGGGAATGCCGGCCGTGTCGAGATGGGCGTCCAGAAGCTCGGGCGTCACGGCGTCCACAGTCGTCTCGCCGGACACGAGCTTCTCGGCGATCCGCCGCATCGCGCGCGCGATCTCGTCCCGCGCGCCGTAGTTGAAGGCGATCAGAAGCGTGTTTCGGTCGTTGTCGACCGTCAGTTGCTCCGCCTCCTCGAGAAGTCCGCGGATGTCGGGCGGAAGCGTCTCCCGCTCGCCGAGCACGCGCACGCAGACGCCTTCGCGGTGAAGCTCGGCCAAGTCGCGGCGAATGAAGAACTTCAGGAGGCGGAGGATCTCGCCCACCTCCTCCTGCGGCCGCTTCCAGTTCTCGGACGAGAAGGCGAACAGGGTCAGGTACTCGATGCCGAGGTCGCGCGCCGTGCGCACGGCCTGGCGCACGGCCTCGACGCCGCGTCGATGCCCCATGGTACGCGGCAGGCCGCGAGCCTTCGCCCAGCGACCGTTGCCGTCCATGATGATGGCGACATGCTTGGGATGTCGCACCTGTTCAGTCATCGTCCTTGCCCGCCTCGAAACCGATGCCGCCGATTCCGGACAGCTTAGACCTGCATGATTTCCGCTTCCTTCACGGAAAGCGCCTTGTCTATCTCGGCGATCGTCTCGTCGGTCATCTTCTGGACCTTCTCAGCGATCACGCGGCTGTCGTCCTGGCTGATGTCGCCATCCTTCTCGGCCTTCTTGAGCGTGTCCATGCCGTCGCGACGGACATGCCGGGCCGCGACGCGGGCGTTCTCGCCATAGGTGTGCGCGACCTTGACCAGTTCCTTGCGGCGCTGCTCGTTCAACTCCGGCAGCGGGATGCGCAGCGTCGTGCCGTCGGTGATTGGGTTGAGGCCGAGGCTGGACTCGCGGATGGCGCGCTCGACGGCGCCGACCATCGACTTGTCCCAGACCGACACGGCCACCATGCGCGGCTCGGGAACCGAGACATTGGCGACCTGGGTCAGCGGCATGGCCGAGCCGTAGGCTTGCACGACGATCGGGTCGAGCAGGTTGGCCGAGGCGCGGCCGGTGCGAAGGCCGGCGAGGTCGCCCTTGAACGACGTGACCGCCCCATCCATACGGCGCTTCAGTTCGTTGAGGTCGAGTGCGGCCATTTCGGTTCCTTTCTGAGAAATTCGCGGGTGCGGACGGTCAGTCGATGACGATCGTCGAACGCCCACCGCCGCTCAGGATGCGAGCGAACTCGCCCTTTTCGTGGATGGAGAACACAACGATCGGAATATCGTTCTCGCGCGCCAGCGCTACAGCCGTGACGTCCATCACGGCAAGACCGCGCGACAGGACATCGTCATGGGTCAGCGTGTCGAAGCGCGTGGCATCGGGCACCAGCTTGGGATCGGCGCTGTAGATGCCGTCCACCTGCGTTCCCTTGAAGAGCGCGGTCGCGCCCATTTCGGCGGCACGCAGCGCGGCGGCGGAATCGGTGGTGAAGAACGGGTTGCCGGTGCCGCCGGCGAAGATCACGACCCGGCCGGCGCTGGCATGGGCGAGAGCGGCGCGCTGGGAGAAGCTCTCGCAGAGTTCGGGCATGGCGATGGCCGAAAGGACGATGGCGTCGACACCGAGCTTGGTCAGCGAGGTGCGCAGCGCCATCGCGTTGATGACGGTGGCGAGCATGCCCATGTGGTCGCCGGTCACACGGTCGCCGCCCTTGGACGCGACGGCCACCCCGCGGAAGATGTTCCCGCCGCCGATGACGACCGAGATCTCGACCCCGAGGTCGCGAGCTTCCTTGATGTCCGCTGCGATCCGATCGGCAACGGCGACGTCGATCCCAAACCCCTGCCCGCCCATCAGGGCTTCGCCGGAAACCTTGAGAAGAACGCGCTTGAAACGGATCGTCATGTCATGTCCTTCGGATGATGCCGGCCTGCGATACAGGAAGGGCGCCCGCTTCTCAAGCGGACGCCCCCCGTTGGCTCCCCGAGGGAGCGGATGGCCTGGAAAGGATTACTTCTTGCCGGCGGCCGCCGCGACTTCCGCCGCGAAATCGCTCTGCTCGCGCTCGATGCCCTCGCCGAGAGCGAAGCGCACGAAGCCGACGATCTTGGCGGGGGCGCCGAAGTCCTTGGCGGCGGCTTCCAGCGCCTTTTCGACGGTGAGGTCGGGGTTGATGACGAAGTTCTGCTTCAGGAGGACGACCTCCTCGTAGAACTTGCGCATGCGGCCCTCGACCATCTTCTCGATGATCGCTTCCGGCTTGCCGGACTCGCGCGCCTGCTCGGAGAAGATCGCCTTCTCGCGCTCGGCCGTCGCGGCATCGACCTCGCCCTCGGTAAGGGCCAGCGGGTTGGTCGCGGCGACGTGCATCGCGACCTGGCGGCCGAAGGCGTTGAGCGCGGCCTTGTCGCCGGCCGACTCGATGGCGACCAGCACGCCCAGCTTGCCGAGACCCTCGGCGACCTGATTGTGGATGTAGGTCGCGACCACGCCGTTGGAGACCGTGAGCTTGGCCGAGCGGCGCAGGTTCATGTTCTCGCCGATGGTGGCGACGGCGTCCTTGATCGTGTCGACGACGCTCTTGCCCGAGTCGGACAGCGTCGCGGCGCCGGCCGCCTCGACGGAGCCGTCGGTGCCGAGCGCGGCCTGGGCCACGTTGCGCACCAGCGCCTGGAAGGCGTCGTTGCGGGCCACGAAGTCGGTCTCGGAGTTCACCTCGACCACCACGGCCGCGTTGTCGCCGCCGGCGACGCCGACGAGGCCCTCGGCCGCCGTGCGGCTGGACTTCTTGTCGGCCTTGGCGATGCCCTTGGCGCGCAGCCAGTCGATCGCGGCTTCCATGTCTCCGTTGGTCTCGGCGAGCGCGGTCTTGCAGTCCATCATGCCTGCGCCGGTCTTCTCGCGCAGTTCCTTCACCATCGAAGCGGAGATCGTCATGAATTGGCCTCTATCAAAAAAATCGGCGCACGGCTTCTGCGGGAAGGAGTGCGCCAGTCTTGTGACGGCGCGGTGACGCCGTCACATCGATGGTTGGGTCTGGATCAGGCGGCCGAAGCGGTCTGCTCGTCGGACGCGCCCTCGACCTCGTCGAGACCCTCTTCCGCCGGCGCCTCTTCCATCGCACCGAGATCGACGCCCATGGAGCCCTGCTGGCGGGCAATGCCGTCGACCGCCGAACGGGCGATCAGGTCGCAGTAGAGCGAGATGGCGCGGGCCGCGTCGTCGTTGCCCGGGATCGGGAAGTCGATGCGGGAAGGATCGCAGTTGGAATCGACGATGGCGACGACCGGAATGCCGAGGCGCTTGGCCTCGTCGATCGCGATCGCTTCCTTGTTGGTGTCGATGATGAAGATCATGTCCGGCACGCCGCCCATGTCCTTGATGCCGCCCAGCGCGCGGTCGAGCTTGTCGCGCTCGCGCTGCAGGGTGAGGCGCTCCTTCTTGGTGAAGCCCTGGGCCTCGCCGGAGAGGAGCTCGTCCAGCTTGCGCAGGCGCTGGATCGAGTTGGAGATGGTCTTCCAGTTGGTGAGCATGCCGCCGAGCCAGCGGGCGTTCACGTAGTACTGGGCCGAGCGGTTGGCGGCGTCGGCGATGATCTCCGAAGCCTGGCGCTTGGTGCCGACGAACAGCACGCGGCCGCCCTTGGCCACGGTGTCGGACACCGCCTGCAGCGCACGGTGCAGCATCGGCACCGTCTGCGCGAGGTCGATGATGTGGATGTTGTTACGCGCGCCAAAGATGAAGGGGGCCATCTTCGGGTTCCAGCGGTGGGTCTGGTGACCGAAGTGGACGCCCGCCTCGAGGAGCTGGCGCATGGAGTAGTCTGGCAGAGCCATGATCGTTTTCCTTGACCGGTTTATGCCTCCACGGAAAGAAGCGGCCTTGGGCCGCCACCGGAGGAAAGAAAGAACTCGCGTTCTTCCGATGCCCAACTTCCGTGTGTGGAATGTCGGCGCGCATACACCATATGCGCCGCCCCGGCAAGTCGAACCGGCGTCGGAGGCCTACTGCGAGGCCGGGCAATCCGTCGGCCGGTCGTAGAACTGGAGCCGATCCAGGCCGCCCGCCAGCGTGTACTCGCCGAAGTCGAGCCGCAGCTCGTCCGAAACGCCGTTTTCGTAGAGCCGGTAGCGCGTCTCGAACACCGGTAGCCCGTCCCCGTCGCTGTCGGTGTTGTAGTAGGATTCGACGACGTTCCAGGAGCGAAGCCCCTCCAGCGTCTTGGCGACCTCGGGGTTTTCCGGTCGGGTTTCCGGCTTGGCGGGCAGAATGAGCGAGGTGGTGGTGAGGAGCTTGTCGGCTTCCTCGTCGCCGTCGAACAGGTTGGCCTGCACCAGGCGCTCTCCCGCCAGCGCCTTCTCCACAAGCTCCGCGGTGTGGCCGAGCGGAAAGACGGACAGCGGCAGCTCGGTCTCGCGCTTGACCGGCGATTCGAACGAGACCTTGGTCTTGTCGCCTTCGTTGACCGCGACGCCCTCGACCAGACTCTGCTCGGTACCGTCCACCACCGTCCGGGTGCGGAACTCGTAGCGTTTGCCGTCGCGCGATTCCCGGGCCACGGTCTGCTGGTCCGTCACCGTCACCTCGTCGTCCTGGTGGAAGCGTGCAAGGAACCGGTAGTCGATCGACAGACCGGCGCAGGCGTCCGGCTTGAGCTGGAGGGCGATCCGCCCGTCGATGCTCGAGAAGTTCGAGCTCTGGGAGACGAGAGAAAGGTCGTACACCGCCTCGTGCGGCTGGAGTTCGATCGCCCGCGCCCCGGGGGACACGGCGAGCACGATCGCCGCCGCCGAAAATGCCAAAGCATGTTGCATCAAAGCGTGTGCGTCCCATCATGAGGCGTCGGTTCGACGATCGAACCTGCGGATAAAACCTGATAGCCGTGTGCGGCGCAAATTCCTATGCGGAGAAGAACATGACCGAATCGATCAACGAGCGTCTTGCCGCGGCCGGCGTCACCCTGCCGGACGCTGCGGCACCCGTGGCCAACTACGTGGCCACGATCCGGTTCGGCTCTCTTCTGCAGACGTCCGGCCAGCTTCCCATGGAAGGCGGCAAGGTCGGCGTGACCGGCAAGCTCGGCGAAGGCGTCTCGGTGGAGGACGGCCAGCGCGCGGCCAGGCTCTGCGCGATCAACATCCTGGCGCAGGCCAAGGCGGCGCTGGGCGACCTCGAGTCGATCGGCCGCCTCCTGAAGCTCACCATCTTCGTGGCGAGCGCGCCCGGCTTCACCGAACAGCACAAGGTCGCCAACGGCGCGTCCGACTTCCTGGCCGACATCCTCGGCGAGCGCGGCCGCCACGCGCGCTCGGCGGTCGGCGTTCCGTCGCTGCCGCTCGATGCCGCGGTGGAGATCGAGGCCCTGTTCGAGATCGCCTGACGCCATGAGCGATGCCGCACCCGACCTCGGCTGGCTGAGCGCCCGCCCCATCGCCCATCGCGGGCTGCACGACGCCAAGCGCGGCATTCCCGAAAACTCGATGGCCGCCTTTCGCGCAGCCATCGCCGGCGGCTTCGCCATCGAGTGCGACATCCACCGCACGCGCGACGGCGTGCCCATCGTGTTCCACGACCACGACCTCGGTCGGCTGACCGGCGAAGGCGGCACGATCGACGCCCTGACGGCGGACGAGGCCTCCAAGCTGCGGCTGCTCGGCACCGACGAAGCCCCGCCGACGCTCGCGGCGCTCCTCGATCTCGTGGGCGGGCGCGTTCCGCTCGTGGTCGAGGCCAAGGGCATCGACCCTGCGGCGGATGCCGGCTTCATGGCCGACGTCGCCCCGGTGGTAGTGGGCTATCGCGGCCCCCTGGCGATCATGTCTTTCGACGAATGGCTGCTCGACCAGACCGACGGCCTCGATCTGCCGATCGGCCTCACGGCCGAGGGCACGCGATCGGATATCCTGGAGCGACATCGTGTCGTCTTCGAGCGACGCTGCGCCTTCGTGTCCTATAATGTCCACCATCTTCCCAACGCATTCGTGGATTGGGTGAGAGGCGAACGGCGGGCGCCGGTCATCAGCTGGACGGTGCGCACGCCCGCCGACGTCGAGCGCAGCCAGGCCCATGCCGACCAGATGACGTTCGAAGGGTTCACGCCCTGACGGCGGCGAACGCAGGATAGACGAGCATGAACGGTGAACCTTCCGGCGACGACGGGGCGGACTTCACCGTGCGGGTGGCCGAAGACATCGCCGCGGTCGAGCCGGCCGCCTGGGACGCGCTGGCCGACCCCGGCGGGCCGCCGGGCGCCCTGCCCCATCCCTTCACGCGCCACGCCTTCCTTGCCTCGCTCGAGGATGCCGGTTGCGTCGGCGGTCGCACGGGCTGGCTGCCGCAGCATCTCCTTTTGGAGGACGGCGACGGTCGGCTTCTCGCCGCCGCCCCGGCCTATCTCAAGGGCCACAGCCAGGGCGAATACGTCTTCGACCATGGCTGGGCCGACGCGTTCGAGCGCGCGGGCGGGCGCTACTACCCGAAGCTCCAGATCAGCGTACCCTTCACGCCGGTGACCGGCCCCCGGCTTCTCGTGGGTGCCGGGCCGGACGCCGAGATGCGCCGCGCCGCCATGGTCTCGGCCATCCCCGCCTATGTCGCGCAGACGAAGATCTCCTCGGCCCATGCCACCTTTCTGGACGAGGCGGACCTCCAGCCCATGCTGGAGGCCGGCTTCCTGCACCGGACCGACCAGCAGTTCCACTTCGTCAACCGCGGCTACGCCACCTACGACGACTTCCTGGAAACGCTGGCATCGCGCAAGCGCAAGGGCCTGCGCAAGGAGCGTCGCGAGGCGCTGGCCGCCGGCATCGCGATCGAGCGCCTGTCCGGCACCGAGATCAGCGAGGAGGCCTGGGACGCCTTTTTCGGCTTCTACATGGATACCGGAAGCCGCAAGTGGGGCCGCCCCTATCTCAACCGCGCCTTCTTCCGGCTGATCGCGGAGCGCATGCCCGAAGCCATCGTGCTCGTCATGGCACGGCGCGAGGGTCGCTACATCGCGGGCGCGCTGAACTTCGTGGGCGGCGACCGGATCTTCGGGCGCTACTGGGGCTGCATCGAGGACCACCCGTTCCTGCATTTCGAGGTCTGCTACCACCAGGCCATCGACTACGCGATCGAGCACGGTCTCGCAGTGGTGGAGGCCGGCGCGCAGGGCGAGCACAAGCTGGCGCGCGGCTACGAGCCGGTGATCACCCATTCCGCCCACGCTATCGCGCATTCCGGCCTGCGCTCGGCGATCGAGGATTATCTGGAGCGCGAGCGCCGGCATGTGCTCCTGGCGCAGCCTGAGCTCGCCGCCGCCACCCCTTTCCGCAAGGGCGAGCCCGAGTAGACGCGAGCGGAAGCCGCAGCTAGACCGGCGGCTCACGACCAACGTCCAAACCCGGAGGACGCGCATGAGCGGCTACGACGACGGCAACATCTTCGCCAAGATCCTGCGCGGCGAGATCCCCGCGGCCAAGATCTTCGAGACGGACGACTTCACGGCGATCATGGATGTGATGCCCCAGTCCAAAGGGCACTGCCTGCTTCTGCCGAAGGCGCCCTCGCGCAACCTGCTCGACGCCGACGACGCGACACTTTCCAAGGCGCTGCCGGAACTCGCGCGTCTCGCCCGCGCCGCCAAGGCGGCTTTCGCGGCCGATGGCGTCGTGATCAGCCAGTTCAACGAGGAAGCCGGCGGACAGACGGTGTTTCACCTGCATTTCCATGTCGTGCCGCGCTACGAAGGCGTCGAGCTCGTGCGCCATGCGGGCGGAGGCATGGCCGATCCGGCGGTGCTGCGCGAGCACGCCGAGGCGATCCGCGCGCATCTGGCATGATCGTCAGATGATCCCCAGCGCCCAGGGCACGCCGAGCAGCACGACCTCCGCGAACAGGATGCCGATCAGGGTCTTGCGGCCGAGCCAGTAATAGGCGGCAAAGCCGGTCGCGAGCGCCGCGATCCGGATCGGGAGCGGGATCGCCTCCAGCGAGCCGCCGGGCATGAGAACGAGGCGGCCGATCACGGCCGCCACGAGCGACGTGGCGATGGTCCGCGCCAGGGCGACTGCCGGCGAGCGCTCGTCCAGGCGCCCGGCCGACAGGACGCCCAGCCAACGCCACATGTCGGTCGGCAGCCAGCCGGCGAGAAGAATGAAGACATAGGGCCACCAAGCGGCGTCGACCCCGTTGTAGCCAAACCCCGTCACGCGTCGGCCTCCGGTCTCGCCTTGAGCCGGCCGATCAGGAAGGCGACGAGACCGCCGCCGATTCCTGCGACGAGAATGTCGAACTCGGGCGTCAGCCAGTGCGCGAGCGGAATGGCGAGGAGGCCGGTCAAAAGCGCCAGACGTCCGGAGAATTCGCGCGCGGAGCCATAGAGCGAGGTTAGGAAGTAGACTGGCGTGAAGAAGGCGAAGGCGCCCGTCGCCAGCGCAGGGAGCTGCCCCATCAGGTTGAAGGCGAAGGCGACGGCCGTCGTGTTGATCACCGTCAGCGTGACGGCGAAGCCGCCGAAGAAGTGAGTGCGGTGCCGGCGCGGGACGCTCGGCAGCTTCTCCAGCGCCACGACCCAGGCCGTCACCGCCACGAAGTGCGACAGGAGCAGCAGCGTCGAGCGGCGCGTCTCCGGGCCTTTCAGGTCGGGCAGCAGCGCGATCACCATCGGCATCATCCGCAGCGACGACAGGCAGACCGCCAGAGCCGTCGCCGCCAGCGACAGTCCCGCCGTCACGGCGCCGAGCAGGATCAGGTTCGCCGGCAAGGCCCAGATCGTTGCGACCATGAAGGTCGCCTCCGTCCACTTGATCCCAGCCTCGCGAGCCAGACCTGCGAAACCGAGATGGGCGATCACGAGGATGAGCGCTGGGGCACTGACGACCTGCCGCATGCCCAGGAGGATCCACTTGGAGGCAGGGTCACCCCCCGCCTCGGCATTTTCGGTCATCGATCCGCGGTTCCATGATTGCCGGATAAGGAAAAGGCCGCTCTCGCGAGCGGCCTCCTTCTAGAGCATTTCCGGGCGAAGCGGATACGCCTCGCCGAGGCTTCACTCGGTGGGCTTGCGGGGGACCTTGGGCACGGCCCCGGCCCGCTTCTCCGCCTTGTCCTTGGCCGACGCCGTTTCCTTGACGGGCGCCGCCTCGGGCTCGTCCTCCGGCTCGTCGTCCTCGTCGAAGGCCGTCGCCTCGTCGATCTCCTCGCCGTCCGGCCCGACGCGCACCTTGCCGCGCGCCTCGTCCGCCCTGCGCGGCTTGGCGTAGCTTTCCTCGGGAATGGACTCGAGGTGAAGCTTCCGGCCGTCCTCGCCGTCCACCACCGTCACCTTGACGGTTCCGCCGCGCTTGAGCTTGCCGAACAGGACCTCGTCGGCCAGCGGCTTTTTGACGTATTCCTGGATCACGCGGCCCAGCGGTCGCGCGCCCATGTGCTCGTCGTAGCCCTTGTCGGCCAACCAGGCGATCGCCTCCTGGTCGAGGTCGAAGGTGACGCCGCGCTCGGAGAGCTGGGCTTCGAGCTGCATGACGAACTTCTGGACGACCTCGTGGATCACCGGCGTCGGCAGGGCACCGAACGGGATGATCGCGTCCAGGCGGTTCCGGAATTCCGGCGTGAACAGGCGGTTGATCGCCTCCACGTCGTCGCCCGTCCGCTTGGTCGAGCCGAAGCCGATCGCAGCCTTCTGCGACTCGGAGGCGCCCGCGTTGGTCGTCATGATCAGGATCACGTTGCGGAAGTCGATCCGCTTGCCGTTATGATCCGTCAGCTTCCCGTGGTCCATCACCTGCAGGAGGATGTTGAACAGGTCGGGATGGGCCTTTTCGATCTCGTCGAGCAGCAGGACGCAGTGCGGATGCTGGTCGACACCGTCGGTGAGCAGCCCGCCCTGGTCGAAGCCGACATAGCCCGGAGGCGCGCCGATCAGCCGCGAGACCGTGTGGCGCTCCATGTATTCCGACATGTCGAAACGCAGGAGCTCGATGCCGAGCGCGGACGCGAGCTGCTTGGCCACCTCCGTCTTGCCGACGCCGGTCGGGCCGGAGAACAGGTAGGAGCCGATCGGCTTCTCCGGTTCGCGCAGGCCGGCGCGCGCCAGCTTGATGGCGGTCGTCAGGCTCTCGATCGCGGCGTTCTGGCCGTAGACCACGCGCTTGAGCTGCTCGGACAGGTTCGACAGAACCTCCTCGTCGTCCTTCGACACGGATTTGGGCGGGATGCGGGCCATCGTGGCGACGGTCGCCTCGATCTCCTTCACGCCGATGCTCTTCTTCCGCTTGGCCTCGGGCAGCAGCATCTGCGAGGCTCCCGTCTCGTCGATCACGTCGATCGCCTTGTCCGGCAGCTTGCGGTCGTTGATATAGCGCGCCGACAGCTCCACCGCCGACTTGATCGCGTCGTTGGAGAACTTCACGTGGTGGAAGTCCTCGAAATAGGGCTTGAGGCCCTTCAGGATCGCGATCGCGTCCTCGATCGTCGGTTCCGCGACGTCGATCTTCTGGAAGCGCCGGACGAGCGCCCGGTCCTTCTCGAAGAACTGGCGGTATTCCTTGTAGGTGGTCGAACCGATGCAGCGGATCGCACCGGACGAGAGCGCGGGCTTCAGGAGGTTGGACGCGTCCATCGCGCCGCCGGAGGTCGCGCCGGCGCCGATCACCGTATGGATCTCGTCGATGAACAGGACGGCGCCCGGATACTCCTCGAGTTCCTTGACCACCTGCTTCAGGCGCTCCTCGAAGTCGCCGCGATAACGCGTGCCGGCGAGCAGCGTGCCCATGTCGAGCGAGAAGATCGTGGCGTCCGCCAGAACCTCCGGCACGTCACCCTCGACGATCCGCTTAGCGAGTCCTTCAGCGATCGCCGTCTTGCCGACGCCGGGGTCGCCGACATAGAGCGGGTTGTTCTTCGAGCGGCGGCACAGGACCTGGATCGTGCGGTTGATCTCGTTCGCCCGCCCGATCAGCGGGTCGATCCGGCCGGTCTTGGCCTTCTCGTTCAGATTGACGCAGTAGGCCGTCAGCGCGTCCTGAGCCGTCTTGCGGCGCCCTTCTTCCTCGTTGCCCATGACCGACTGCTCGTCCTCCGCCCCGCGCACGGTGCGGCTTTCGGACGCGCCAGGTCGCTTCGAGATCCCATGGGAGATGAAGTTCACGGCGTCATAGCGCGTCATCTCCTGCTCCTGCAGGAAGAAGGCCGCGTGGCTCTCGCGCTCGGCGAAGATGGCGACGAGCACGTTGGCGCCCGTCACTTCCTCGCGGCCCGACGACTGGACATGGATCACCGCGCGCTGAATCACCCGGTGGAACCCGGCGGTCGGCTTGGAATCCTCGTCGTGACCGGTGACGAGATTGGCGAGTTCGGTGTCGATATACTCCGTCAGCGACGAACGCAGGACGTCGATGTCGACGCTGCACCCCCGCATGACCGCGGAGGCATCCTTGTCTTCAAGCAGCGCGAGGAGCAGGTGCTCCAGCGTCGCGAACTCCTGGTGCCGTTCGTTGGCGAAGGTGAGCGCCTGATGGAGGGACTTCTCCAGGCTTTGCGAAAATGTCGGCAAGCTTCACCTCAATTCTTTTCCATCACGCATTGAAGCGGATGCTGGTGCTGGCGTGCGAAATCCATCACTTGGGTCACCTTCGTCTCGGCCACTTCGTAGGTGTAGACCCCGCACTCACCCACCCCGTGCTGGTGCACGTGGAGCATGATGCGCGTGGCCGCCTCCCTGTCCTTCTGGAAGAAGCGTTCGAGGACGTGGATGACGAACTCCATCGGCGTGTAATCGTCGTTCAGAAGCAGGACCCTGTAAAGACTCGGCTTCTTGGTCTTGGGCTTGGTCCGCGTAATCACGGATGTCCCGCGATCGGGGCCGCCCGGACGCTCGTCGTCCGAGCCCTGCGACCGGGTCGCCATCGGACGGGCCGCGGTCGCGGCCGTCCGTTCGTTGAAGGAGTTCACGTTCGCCATCGCTCGATATGTATGTGCGCCGATCGACAATTTAAGACGCCTTCCCGATGCGGCGAAATTTCGTTCCCGCCGGGCGCGACCACCCGCCGCGGCGCCTCGGAATCGTCCCGTCGCCTGCGCGCCATAGTCACCCGCACCGCGTCGCGCGCAACAAAAAAGGCCCGGCATGAGCCGAGCCTTCCTGGGACACGCCCCGAGGGGCGGTCGCGAATGGGATGCGGTCAGTTGGCCTGGTTGGCCATGTTCTGCGCGTACTGCTGGTTCTGCTGAACCGAGCTCTCGATCGGGCGATAGGCCTCGCGCGCGATCTCCGTGTAGATCTCGCCCATCTTGTTGGCCTGCGACACCCAGGCCTCGTAGGCGGAGCGGGCGTATTCGGACTGCAGCTCGATCGCTTTGTCGAGGGTGCGGACCTGAGCGAGGCGCTCGAACATCTGGGCCGACTGCTCGTAGGACTTCTTGGTGAACTCGGTGGTCTCCGCAGCGATCTGCTGGAAGCCCTTGGTCACGGCTGAGATCGAACGCAGCGCGTTGTCCATGTTGTCCTTGCCGATCTTGTTGGTGTCAGCGAATGCGTTCATCGAACTCTCCCTTGGATGTTGGATGACGGCGGGCAACGAAGATCCATCCGTCTTTCACCAGCATATATTGCACCGCACAAAAATCCGCAAGGGTGTTGTGCGCCGCATTATCGCAATCTCCGCGCGTATCCGATCACGAAAATTGGAGAGGAATGCCACAACTCGATCACAAGGTTCCGGCAACCATAAACGGATTGGTAAGACCGCCCTGCGTATCTTTCCCCTCAAGAAGAGATCGCGAAGACACAGTCTTGGGACCCGGACCGGCGTGCAAGCGTGCGCTGCGATCGGGGGCAGCATCTCGACACACGAACACGAGAGTGCCGCCTATGCCGCTGACCTTGTCGACGATCACCGCCATGGCGAAACGCGTTACCAAGGGCCTCATGGCTATGGCCCTGGTCGGTGGCGTGGTGGCTGCGGCAGCACCGGCGGCGGCGCAGGAATCGAACGAGCGTTACGCCGCCTTCGTGATCGACGCGAACAACGGCAAGGTCCTGTTCGCCCGCAACGCCGACGACCGGCGCTATCCCGCCTCGCTCACCAAGATGATGACGCTCTACCTCCTGTTCGATGCGCTGGAGAGCGGGCGCGCGACCCTGTCCACCCCGATGAAGGTCTCAGCCTACGCCGCGGCGCGTCCGCCTTCCAAGCTCGGGCTGAAGACCGGTTCGACGATCTCGGTCGAGGAGGGCATCAAGGCCCTCGTCACCCGTTCGGCCAACGATGCGTCGGTCGTGATCGGCGAGTTCCTGGGCGGCACCGAAAGCCGCTTCGCGGAGATGATGACGGCCAAGGCCCGCAAGCTCGGCATGTCGCGCACCACGTTCCGGAACGCCAACGGCCTGCCCAATGACGAGCAGATGACGACGGCCCGCGACATGGCCACGCTCGGCATCGCCTTGCGCGAGCATTTCCCGCAATATTACAAGTACTTCAGCACGCGCAGCTTCAATTTCCGCGGCCAGACCATCGGCAACCACAACCGGCTCCTCGGCCGCGTGGACGGCGTCGACGGCATCAAGACCGGCTACATCAACAAGTCCGGCTTCAATCTCGTGACCTCCGTCGTTCGCGGCGACCGCAAGCTGGTCGCGGTGGTGATGGGCGGCCGCTCGGGCCGTTCGCGCGACGACCACATGGCCGAGCTGGTGAAGCAGTATCTGCCGCAGACCAGCGGGCGGGCGTCCGGCGGCCTGATCGCGGCTTACAGCCCGAGCGCCCGCGGCCCGTCGGTCACCAACCATGCGGAGACGCAGGTCGCTGCATCGCTTCCGACCGCTGTACCGGTGCCCACGCGCCGCGCGTCCAGCATCAACCAGCGCGTGGCCGAGGCCTACGGCTCCAATGCGACGGGCGCGATGAATGCCATCACGGCGCCGAGCCGCCGGCCGGTCGTGGGTCGTGACGCGATCCGCGAGGCCCTGGAGGCCAACGACCGCGCCGCGCCGAGCGTCGCGACCGCCCTGGCCGCCGCTCCCGTTCCCCGCGCTTCGATCCCCAACGTCGTGACGCAGGCCTCCGCCGCCTCTCCCACGTCCAGCCGCGATGCCGTGTCCGGCTGGGTGGTTCAGATCGCCGCGACGCCTGCCGAGGCCACCGCCTACGACATCCTGTCGGAAGCCAAGCAGCGCGCCGGCTCGGCCCTCGCCGGAGCCCGCCCCTTCACCCAGGCGGTCGCCAGCGGCTCGCAGACGCTCTACCGTGCCCGCTTCTCGGGTTTCGCCGACAAGGCTGCCGCCAACGCGGCCTGCGAGGTGCTCAAGAGCAAGGCCTACGCCTGCTACGCCATCGCGGCGAACTGACCGACCGTAAGCAACGCTTCTTCGTCCGTCGTCCGTGCGGGGCTCGCGCCCCGAACGCCCCTCCCTTGCCTGCCGTTTCCCCGCGTAACCGAGGTTGTCATGTCGTTTGAAACCGAAAGCGCCTTTCTGCCCTCCACCGAGCAGAAATCGACCGTGATCGGTCTGCACCCCCTGCAGCAGGCGGCCTCGCGCCTGTCCGACTACCGCGACGGCCGGTCGCGTCTGCGGGCCAAGGACCTCGTCGGCATGCTCCTGTGCCACGGCGCACGCGCCTGGCGCGCATCGCAGCCGCGCACGCAGACGCGCCTCGTCGTCACCTCGTCGTCCGGCTCCCAGGCGGTGCGCATCGCCTTCGGCCGCTCCGCCGACGCCTAGAGCAAGCCGAGTTCCGCCAGTTCGCGCCGAAGGGCGGAGGGCAGGTCCGACAGGTCCATGCTCTCGCCCAGATCGGGCGGCGCGTCTTCCGCGGTGAGATAGCGCCAGCCCTGGAACGGCCGCTTCGGGAGCGGCCGGGTGCGGATGAACTCCGGCTGGAGCACGATGCGGCAGCGCTCGATCCCATCCTCGGTGCGGATCGCGTCGAAGCGCAGGATGGGCTGGCGGACCTGCACCTGTCCCTTGATCACCCAAAACAGCGATCCCTCGCCGACCATTTCGGCGGCGCGCTTGGGCATCACGCGCGTGACATGCGACTGTTCCGTGCCCGGCGCGGCCGAGAGACGAGTGCGAACCCAGGCCTCCAGATCCTCGACGCTGTCGACACCCACGCAGAGCTTGATCATATGAAGCGGCATGCGCGGTGTTTGCTCGCCGCGCCGAACGGCGTCAAGACGACGAAGTGTCGGCGCGAGGGTGCGAACCTTTGCGCGCGACCGATCCACCGCCGACCCGAGCCGCCATGCGCATCGCCGAGATCTTCGACCTGCCGGACCTCCTCGCCTTCGTCGCCTTTCTCGGCGGCTGGGTCGGCTACTCGTTCGTGGTCGAGTTCCCCATCTTCGCGCGGCATGGCCTGAGCCGCCAGATGAACCGGGAGCGCGAAGTCTGGATGCGCACGCTCCTGCGGCGCGACCTGCGGATGATCGACACGGCCATCATGACCGGGTTGCAGCAGGGCACCGGCTTCTTCGCCTCGGCCTGCATCTTCGCCATCGGCGGCTGTTTCGCGCTGATCGGCTCGGCGGAGCAGATCGCGCTGATCGTCACGGACCTGCCGCTGGAAGGCAGCTTCGACCGGGCGCTGGTGGAGGCCAAGCTCCTCGGGCTTGTGACGATCTTCGCCTATGCCTTCTTCAAGTTCGGCTGGTCCTATCGGCTCTTCAACTATTGCTCCATCCTGATCGGCGCGATCCCGATGTGTCGGGAAGCCGACGCCGACCCGGATGCCGCCGAAGCCGCCATGCAGCGGGCGCTCGCCATGAACCGCATCGCCGCGCGCCACTTCAATGCGGGGCTGCGCGGCATCTTCTTCGGACTGGCCTATCTCGGCTGGTTCGTCGGCCCCACGGTGCTGGTCGGAACCACGGTTCTCGTCATCCTCATCCTGGGGCACCGGCAGTTCTTCTCGGACGCCAACCTCTCCCTCCGGAAACCCTGATGCCCAGCCAGCCGACACACGAAGCCCTGCGCGCCGAAATCCTGAGGGCCGTCCACGAGCGCGGCATAGGCAAGACCGTATGCCCTTCCGAAGTCGCCCGTACGCTTGCCGGGCCGGACGAGAAGGTCTGGCGTCTCTTGATGCAGCCGATCCGCCGTGCGGCGGTCTCGCTCGTCGAGGAGGGCCGGGTCGTGATCAAGCGCAAGGGCCGACCGGTCGCGCCGGCCGACCTCAAGGGCATCTACCGCCTGTCTCTTCCCGGCGAGCCCTAAGCGGACGGCGCGGGAAACAGGGCGTCGGTCTTTCCCGTCAGGCGATACACCGCGAGCCCGAGATATTCGCGAATGGCGAAGTGCACCTTCTCGACATTACGGATCGTGGTCGCGGAGGGTCGAAGAAGCGCATCGCCCGATGGCGTCTGGTAGTCCGTCGGATAAGGCAGCACGTCGAAGCCGGCGACACGGAAGCAGCCAACGGAGCGCGGCATGTGGGCCGCCGACGTCACGAGCAGCCATGTCTCGCCAGGCTTCGGCTGGGCGATCTCACGCGTGAAGACCGCGTTTTCAACCGTGTTGCGGGAACGGTCCTCAAGTTCCAGCCGCTCCGCTGGAAGACCGAGCGCGTCGAACAGCTTCTGCGCCATCGACGATTCGGTGATGTCCTCTTCCAGAATGGACGCCGCGCCGCCGCTAAAGATGACGCGCGCGTTCGGAAACTGCCGGGCCAGCGCGAGGGTCGTGGTGATCCGATCGGCCGCGTCGTTCAGCTCCAGTTCGCCCCGCGTACGACCGATGCGGGTGTCAAACGAGCCGCCGAGCACCACGATACCCGTAACGTCCTCGGGCAACTGGGGCTTGGGGAAACGATTCTCCAGAACGCCGAGCATCAGCAGGCCGAGCGGCGTGAGGCTGACGATCGCCATCACGAGAAATGACGTGCCGACCAGTCCGAGACCGAGGCGCGGCATCTTCATGAGGAGGGCCAGCACCCCCGACGTCCCGATCAGCAGGATGATGACGATCGGCTGGACGAGGAACCAGAGGATCTTGGACGCAAGGAAGAACATGGCGGAACTCGTCTCGGGCGATCGCCGGCCCGTCCTCGCGAAGCGGAAACGGGTTGGGCACGGGTCGATGATTCAACGAGCGTCCCATTGCGGCGCGAAGGACGGATCGACGAGCCGGCGGCGGCTGCGCGACATCTCGTGAAGGCGGCGACGGTCTTCGTCCTGAAGCTCAAAGCCGAAGACGTCAAGGTTTTCGGCCAGCCGATCCGGGTTCGAGGTGCGGGGAATGGCGCCGACCATCGGCTGCTCCACCTCCCAGCGCAGGACGATCTGCGCCGGCGTGCGCCCATAGCGTTCGGCCATGTCCGTCACCACGGGGTCGGACAGGAGGTCCTTGCCCTGCCCGATCGGCGAATAAGCGATCATGGCCATCCCGAGCCGCTCGCAGGCGGCATGGACGGTCTCCTGCGACAGACGCGAATGGTATTCCACTTGGTTGCAGGCGAGCGGGTGGCGGGTTAGCGAGGCCGCCTCCTCCATCAGTGCGGCGGTGAAGTTGGCGACGCCGATATGGCGCGTTAGTCCCTTCTCCCGGGCTTGGTTCAGCGCATCGATCGTGCCTTGCAGCGGGATCGCGGCATTGGGCCAGTGGATCAGGATGAGGTCCACGGCGCCGACATCAAGCGCCTGGACCGCCGCTTCCGCGGAGCGCAAGAAGTCGGCCGGCGCGAGGTCGTCCGTCCAGACCTTGGTGGTCACAAAAATCTCGTCGCGCGCGACGCCGCTGGCGCGCAGGCCCTCGCCGACTTGCCTCTCGTTGCCGTACATGCGCGCCGTGTCGATATGGCGGTATCCGACGCGGATGCCCTCGCTCACCATCGCCACGCAGGTGTCGCCTTCCAGGCGGTAGGTGCCGAGGCCGATGGCGGGGATGCGGGCGCCGGCCGCTTCGATGATCTTCATGGGAATGGTCCGTCCTGCCGGATGCGTTGCGGCGCCGGGACTGGTCGCCATCGCTCTGGCTTTCAGATAGGCGGGAAGCGGCGGGGACCAGAGGAAAAGTCGATGCAGGAAACCAAGGCCGTTCGCTTCGGGTCGCGGGTCGAGCTGTTGGACGTCACGCGCGGCGTCGCTCTCCTCGCCATGCTCGTCTACCATTTCACCTGGGATCTCGAGTTCTTCGGCTATCTGCCGCCGGGATACGCCCAGGTCGGCGGCTGGCGCCTTTTCGCCCGCTCGATCGCCGTCAGTTTCCTGGTGCTCGTCGGCATCGGCCTCGTACTCGCCCATCGGCAGGAGGTGCGCTGGCCGGCCTTCGCCAGGCGTCTCGGCCAGATCGCAGCCGGCGCCGCGGTCATCTCGATCGCGACCTACGCTTTCACCCCCGACAGCTTCGTTTTCTTCGGCATCCTGCACCTGATCGCCGTCGCCAGCGTGCTCGGGCTCCTCTTCATTCGCCTGCCCTTCGCGGTCAATCTCGCGCTGGCGGCGCTCCTCGTCGCCCTTCCCCTCGTCGTCTCGACCCCGCTGACCGATTCGCGCTGGCTCGCCTGGATCGGGATGTCGGAGCGCGCGCCCATCTCCAACGACTTCGTGCCCCTGATTCCCTGGCTTGCGCCGGTGATAGTAGGCATCGCGCTCGCGCAGATGGCCGAACGCTTCGGCCTCTGGCCGCGTCTGCGCCGTCTCAACGGCCGCCTGGGGCCGGCGCGCCATCTCGAGCGGCTGGGGCGGCACTCGCTGATGTTCTACCTCGTCCACCAGCCGATCTCGATCGGCCTTATCGCGGGCTTTGCCTATCTCTACCCGCCGGACCAGACCGCCGCCTTCGACCAGAGTTGCCGGAGAACCTGCGCTGAAACGCGCGACGAGGGCTTCTGCCAGCGATACTGCGGCTGCGTACGCAGCGAACTCCAATCGCAGGATCTCCTCGGCGCATTGCTCAGCGGACGTCTGGACGACGCGCAGCAGGATACCGTCCGCCGGACGGTAGACCAGTGCTCCTTCTCCGCGGAGCCCTGATCGATCAGTTCGAGGGAGAAACGCCGAGTTCCGCCATGCGCGTCAGGCAGGCCTCTTCGGCCTGATCCAGTTCGGACAGAAGGTCCTCGATGTCGCGGCGCTTCTGTTCGAGTTCCACGCGGCGTTCGCCGACGCGGCGGATGATGGTGCGCAACTGCCCCGCCTCGCCCGGCGGCGTGCGGTACATGCCCATGATCTCGCGAATCTCGGCGATGGAGAAGCCCAGCCGCTTGCCGCGCAGAATCATCTTGAGAAGCTGGCGGTCCGAATGCCGGAATAGCCGCGTGCGCCCACGCCGAATCGGAGCGATCAGCCCCTCGTCCTCGTAGAAGCGGATCGTGCGCGTGGAGATGTCGAACTCCCGCGTCAATTCGGTGATGGTGTAGTAGTCGCGCATGCCGTCAGCCCTCTCGGAACTGACACAAACCAGATTGACGTAAAAGTCAATTGAGCCGGCAAAAAGCGCCGGATCCGCCGAAGGAGGCAGATGCAAGGAACCGATTAATCAGGGTTCTCAGGAGAAGGCTGGTGCGGTCGAGAAGACTCGAACTTCCACGGGTTGCCCCACAGCGACCTCAACGCTGCGCGTCTACCAATTCCGCCACGACCGCACGCCGTGTTCCGATCCGAGGACCGGCCGGTCTGTCTCGACCGGTGGCGGCGATGTAACAAACGCCCCGGAGGCGCACAAGCCTTTTCGCTCGTCGCCGCATATTCTTTTTTCGTGACGGGTTCGGGACGTGGCAAAGACCTTTGCGCGCGCATGTCCGCAACGCTATCTCAGGCCTCATGGATACTCCGACGCCCCGCGACGCGCTCGACACCGGCCGCTTCTTTCCTCAAGCGGGCAGCCCGCCCGTCGAGTGGATCGTCATCGACGGAACGGTCGAATATGCCGACGCCGTCGTCCTGATGGAGGAGCGCGTCGCGGCCGTGTCGGAGGGCATGGCGCCCGAGGCCGTCTTTCTGCTCGAACACCCGCCGCTCTACACCGCCGGCACCAGCGCCGAGGCTGGCGATCTCCTCGACGCCGGGCGGTTTCCGGTGTTTCGGACAGGGCGCGGCGGCGAATACACCTATCACGGACCGGGCCAGCGCGTGGCCTATGTCGTTCTCGACCTCAAACGACGGCGGCAGGACGTGCGCGCCTTCGTGGCGGCGCTGGAAGCCTGGGTCATCGCGACGCTGGCGGAGTTCCAGATTCGCGGCGAGCGGCGCGAGGATCGTGTCGGGGTCTGGGTGCGGCGGCCGGAGCGACCGTCCCTGCCCGGCGGCGCCACGGCCGAGGACAAGATCGCGGCGATCGGCATCCGCCTGCGCAAATGGGTGACGTTCCACGGCATCAGCCTCAACGTCGATCCCGATCTCACCCATTTCGACGGCATCGTGCCCTGCGGCATACGCGGCTATGGCGTGACGAGTCTTCTCGATCTCGGGATCGTCGTGTCGATGCCGGAGGTCGACGGCGTGATGCGCCGGGAGTTCGAGACGGTGTTCGGCCCGACCGCCGTGTCGCCGGCCGCCGGGAAGGCGGCATGAGCGGCGTGCGGGTCATCGTGGATGCCGACGCCTGTCCGGTGAAGGACGAGGTGCTGGAGGTCGCGGGACGCCGCGGCGCGGGCGTCGTCCTCGTCTCCAACGGGGGCATGCGCCCTTCGCGCTATCCCGGCGCGCGGATCGTCAGCGTGTCCGACGGGTTCGACGCCGCGGACGACTGGATCGCGGAGGAGGCGACGCCGGCCGACGTGGTGATAACAGCCGATATCCCGCTCGCCTCCCGCGCGCTGGAAAAGGGCGCCGCGGTGCTCGGGCCGGACGGGCGCCCGTTCACGCTCGAGAACATCGGTGCCGCCTTGTCCTTCCGCTCCTTCAACCAGCACCTGCGCGAAAGCGGCACGACCAACACCTACAACAAGCCCTTCGCGCCGGCCGACCGGTCCCGCTTCCGGGCGGAACTGGACCGGATCCTCCGCCGCGCCATCATCGCCTCGTGATGCGTCCGGACGGCGCCTTCGGCCGTATCTTCACCCGACGCTCTCGGATGGACGGGACATGAAGCTTTTCGCCGACCGCAACGGACCGCTGGTGTTCCGGCAGGCCTTCTCCACGCGCCTGACCCATTGGGTCTGGGTCGTCTGCCTGTTCTTCCTACTCCTGTCGGGCCTCCAGATCTTCATGGCGCGGCCGGACCTCTATATCGGCCAGCAGTCGGGCTTCGCCTTCGACAACACGGTGTTCAGCATTGGGGCGGCCTTCGACCAGGGCGAGCTTCAGGGCGTGACGACCGTCTTCGGCCGCAGCTTCGAAACGACCGGCGCGCTCGGGGTCGTCGCCGACGAAAACGGCGACTTCCGCCCGCAAACCTTTCCCGGCTGGATGACGATTCCCTCCTATCGCGACCTCGCGACGGGGCGCGTCGTGCACTTCTTCTTCGCCTGGGCGCTGGTGGGGACGCTGGCGGTCTGGCTGCTCGCAAGCCTCGTGAACCGGCATCTCACCCGCGACATCCTGCCGCGCGGGCGCGATCTCGCCGCGCTGCCGCGCGACATCGCCGACCACGCGAGGCTGCACCTCCATCACAAGCGCCGCTACGGGCCGCTTCAGAAGCTATCCTACTTCGCTGTGCTGATCCTGGTCCTGCCTCTGATGGTCGCGACGGGGCTCACCATGTCGCCCGGCATCAACGCCTACGCGCCGTGGATGCTCGACCTCTTCGGCGGACGCCAGACGGCGCGCACCCTTCATTTCGTGCTGATGCTGGTCCTCGTCGCCTTCGTGGTGGTGCACTTGGGCATGGTGCTTCTGGCCGGCCCGTTCAACGAGATGCGCTCCATGATCACCGGCTGGATGCGCGTCGATGGCAAGGAGGACGAGCGATGACGCGGTTTCTCGATCGGCGCCGTTTTCTCGGCGGGCTCGCCGCCGCCTCCGCCCTGCCGCTGTCGGGGTGCTTCGATCCGCTGGTTCAGAGCGGCTCGGGCGTGCGCGAGGTGCTTGAGAGCGCGAATCCGCTGACCTATCGGGCGCAGCGTCTCCTGCTCGGCTCGGACCATCTCGCGCGCGAGTTCACCCGCGCCGACATCCGTCAGCCCATGCGACCCAACGGTTCCACCAATCCGCAGGACGAGCCCTATCTCGCGCTCGCGCGGCAGAGCTTCTCGACCTGGCGCCTGCCCGTCACGGGCATGATCCAGCGCTCCCTCTCCCTGTCGCTCGCCGACCTTCAGGCCATGCCGGCGCGCACGCAGATCACCCGGCACGACTGCGTGGAAGGCTGGAGCTGCATCGCCGAATGGATCGGCGCACCCCTCGGCCTCGTGCTCGATCAGGCCGGCGTCCTGCCCTCGGCCCGCTATGTCGTGTTCCTGTGCTTCGATTCGCTCGCGAACGGCTTCAACGGCCCGATCCGCTACTACGAATCGATCGACCTTCTCGACGCGCGCCATCCGCAGACGATCCTCGCCTACGGCATGAACGGCGCCGCGCTGCCGGTCTCGAACGGCGCGCCGCTGCGCGTGCGCGTCGAGCGGCAGCTCGGCTACAAGATGGCGAAATACATCCGCGCCATCGTGGTCACGGATTCGCTGGTCGCCTATGGCGAAGGCAAGGGCGGATTCTGGGAAGACCGCGGCTACGAGTGGTTCGCCGGAATCTGATCAGCCGCGAAGAAGAAGATCGGCCGCCCGCATGTCGGCAAAGCGCGCCTCGCGCCGAGCCTTCGCCTCCTCGTCCTCGCCCCAGAGCGAGATGTTCCAGTCTTCGTCCACATGCGCGAGGCGCCACGCCTCGGCGGCGTCGAGTCGATCCGCGGCCACCGCCAGCGCCAGGATCAGCGAGCCGGTGAGCGTCGTCATCTGGTGGATGGCGGCGAGCCGGAAGGGATCGCTCTCTTCGCCGAGGCGCGCCCGCAAGGCCTCCAGCGTCTCCGGCGGCTGGGCGACGTGCATGACCCCCGCCGCCGTCGCGATGCGCACGCCGAAGCGTTCCTCGAGCCACGCAGCCAACGGGTCCCAGGCCTCGGCCTGCCGCTTCGCTAACCGCTCGGGCTCGTCGGCGCGATAGGCGATGAGATCGGTCTCGGCGTAGCGGGCGAGATCGGCGCGCGTCGCGTTCGGATCGTTGGCGACGCCGTCCAGCACCGTGTTGACGAGCCGCGTGACGGGCATGGTCGCCGGGTCGATATGTGTGCCCTGCCCGGCCCATTCGGCCGCGACGGCCTCCGCGGGTGCGCGAGCCGGCAGCGCTAGGAGCGTGCGCGCGGGCGTACGGACGGGGCGCCCGTCCAGGCGGATCTCGAAACCCTCCGCCGTCTCTTCGACCGTCACATCCGTGTAGAACCGCTTCGGCAGCTCGGGCTTTTGAATCGGGTTGGACATGGCCTCGAAGCCTCGTTGCAGTTCGTCTCTCATGCCGGCAGAATCATCTCTCTCTCGCCGGCGAGCCAGAGGTCCAGCGACGCGTCCAGCTCGGCGACGGTGGTCGCGACACCGCTGGCGCCCGCCAGGATCAGCGCTTCCGCGGGCTGCGCTCCCCAGGCGACACCCCATCCCGTGGCCCCGGCCGTGACAGCCATCTGCATGTCGTAGATCGCGTCGCCCACCACAAGGGCGTCGGCAGGCCGCACGCCGAGCACATCGCAGCATTCCAGGACCATGGCCGGATGCGGCTTGGAAGGGCAGTCGTCGGCCGTCCGCACGGCGGGAAAGACGCCCTCCAGCCCATGCGCTTCCACCACATGGCGAACGCCCCGGCGCGACTTGCCGGTCACCATCCCGAGCAGCACGTCGTCGCGCGCCGCCAGGCGCCGCAGCATCGCCTCGACGCCGGGGAACAACCGTTCGGGATAGGTGCCCTCGGCGCGGATCTGATGGAACGCCTGCCGGTAGGTCTCGACCAACGCCGGGAGCTGTTCGGCCGGCACGGTCGGCGCGAGGCGATGGATCGCGAGATCGAGCGACAGGCCGATCACGCCGCTCGTCGCCGCGTCGTCGGGCTCCGGCAGGCCGGCGATCGCGAAACAGCGCCGCATGGTGCCGCAGATCAGGCCGAAGCTGTCGGCCAGCGTGCCGTCGCAGTCGAAGAGTATCGCCTTCATCAGTCGTTTTCGGCCGCCTCGTCGAAGCCGAAGAGGTTCCAGGTCTGGACCATGTGCGGCGGCAGCGGCGCGATCTGGTCGATGCGGCGCCCGCCGTCGGGATGCGGGATGATGATGCGGCGCGCATGGAGGTGAAGGCGCTGCTGCACGCCGCCGGGAAACTCCCAGTTGGTGTCGTGCTCGAAATACTTCGGGTCGCCGAGGATCGGATGCCCGATATGGGCGGCGTGAACGCGAAGCTGATGCGTGCGGCCGGTATAGGGCTCCATCTCGATCCAGGCGAAGGCCTGCGCGACCTGATCCACCACGCGGTAGTGCGAGAGCGCGTGGTCGGCGCCCTCCTCGCCATGCTTGGCGATGCGCATCCGGTCGCCGTCGCTCGTCTGCTCCTTGACCAGATAAGTGGAGATTCGGCCCTCGTGCGGCGCCGGAACGCCCTTCACCAGCGCCCAATACAGCTTCTTGGTGTCGCGTTCGCGGAAGGCCTTGGTGAGCGACACCGCCGCCCCGCGCGTGCGGGCGACGACGAGGATGCCCGACGTGTCGCGGTCGATGCGGTGGACGAGGCGCGGCTTCTCGCCCTTCTTGTTGCGCCAGGCCTCCAGCATGCCGTCGACATGCCGGTTGACGCCCGAGCCGCCCTGCACGGCCAGGCCCGCCGGCTTGTTGAAGACGAAGACCTTCTCGTCCTCGTAGATCAGCATCTGGCCGAGCACGTCGCCGTCGTGCTTGTCGCGCATCGTGTTGGCGGTGAGCACCGCCGTGCGCGGCCGGCCGGCGTCGACGCCCATCGGCGGCACGCGGATCATCTGGCCGGCTTCGAGACGCGTGTCGGTCTTGGCCCGCCCGCCGTCGATCCGTACCTGGCCCGAGCGCAGGAGCTTCTGCAGGTGGCCGAAGCCGAGCCCGGGGTAATGGATCTTGAACCAGCGATCGAGGCGCAGCCCCGTCTCGTCCGGTTCGACCCTGATCTGCTCGACTGCCGACATCGTCTCTTCCTATCGTTCCTGCCCCGGCGATACAGCATTCGGGCTTCCGCCGGAACACCGGGCGGCGATTGTTCAGCCGAGGTGCCGAACGAGGGCCATGCCGGCGGCCAAGGCCAGAAGGCCGACGACGAGCGACAGCCCGACATACAGGACGGCGACCCCCTGGTTCCCACCCTCCCACAGGGCGATCGCATCGAGGCTGAAGGAGGAAAAGGTCGTGTAGCCGCCGAGCACCCCGACGGCGAGGAACACGCGCAGCTCCGGCGTCGCGGCGAGATGCCGGGTGAGCACTTCGACCAGGACGCCCATCGCGAACGAGCCCGTCACGTTGACGAACAGCGTGCCGTAGGGAAAGCCGAGCCCGAGCCAGCGTGCGGCCGCCACGGCCACGCCATAGCGCGCCATGCTGCCGAGCGCGCCGCCGAGGGCCACCAGCGCGACGTTCAGCACGGGCTCATTCCCCTCGCTCGCGGCGCAGACGCGCCCAGCGCTCCATCCGCTCGGCGATGCGCGCTTCCTCGCCGCGCCCGGTCGGCTGGTAGAAGCTCATGCGGCCCATCGCTTCCGGAAAGTAGTCCTGGCCGGAAAAGGCGTTGGGCGCGTTGTGGTCGTAGGCATAGCCCGCGCCGTAGCCCTCCTCCTTCATCAGCTTGGTCGGCGCGTTCAGGATGTGGCGCGGCGGCAGCAGCGAGCCGTGCTCCTTGGCCGCCCGCATGGCCGCCTTGTAGGCGACGTAGACGGCGTTCGATTTCGGCGCCGAGGCGAGATAGACGACCGCCTGAGCCAGCGCCAGTTCGCCCTCGGGCGAGCCGAGATAGTCGTAGGCGTCCTTGGCCGCATTGGCGACGAGGAGCGCGCGCGGGTCTGCGAGGCCGATATCCTCCGAAGCCATGCGCACGATGCGCCGGCCGAGATAGAGCGGGTCTTCGCCCGCATCGAGCATGCGGCAGAGATAGTAGAGCGCGGCGTCCGGGTCCGAGCCGCGCACCGACTTGTGCAACGCCGAAATCAGGTTGTAATGCCCGTCCTGCCCCTTGTCGTAGATCGGCGCGCGCCGCTGCACGACAGCGCGGAAGCTCTCGCCGTCCAGCACCTCGCCCGCCCGCGCTGCCCGCCAGACCTCCTCCGCCAGCGTCAACACCGCCCGCCCATCTCCGTCGGCCATGCGGATCAACATCTCGCGCGCCGCCTCGTCCAGCGGCAGCGGCCGCTTCATCGCCTCCTCGGCGCGGGCGAGGAGCTGGCCGAGGCTCTGGGCGTCGTGCGCGCGGAAGGTCAGGACGCGGGCGCGGGAAAGGAGCGCCGCGTTCAGCTCGAAGGACGGGTTCTCCGTGGTCGCGCCGATCAGGACGATCGTGCCGTCCTCCATCACGGGCAGAAAGGAGTCCTGCTGCGCCCGGTTGAAGCGGTGGATCTCGTCCACGAAGAGAAGCGTCTGCCGGCCGCTCGTGCGCCGCAGCCGCGCGGCTTCGAACACCTTCTTCAGGTCGGCGACGCCGGTAAAGATCGCCGAGACCTGCTCGAACGCGTAGTCCACCTCGCGTGCAAGGAGCCGCGCCACGGTCGTCTTGCCCGAGCCCGGCGGGCCCCAGAGGATCACCGAGCCGAGCGAGCCGCTCTCCAGCATGCGCGTCAGCGCGCCTTCCGGCCCGGTCAGGTGCTCCTGGCCGACCACGTCGGACAGCCGGCGCGGCCGCAGCCGCTCGGCCAGCGGACCGGCGGCTGCGGACTCGTCGGCCGGGCGCTCCCGGCGCGGCGGCGGCTCGGCGCTTGCGAAGAGATCGGCCACCGGGATCCTCAGCGAACCGTCTGGACGAGGCGCTGCCCGTTCCGGTCTACCTCGATGCGCCATCCGCCGCGCCCGTTCGAGGCGTCCTCCTCCAGTTCGCGCGTGGATTCCACCTCGCGGCCGTTGAGGCTGTAGATGATGTCCTTCGGGCGGAGACCGAAGCGGGCGGCCGGCGAATTGCGCTCCACCTCCGTCACGACGACGCCCATGTCCGTCTGCGGCATGTCCAATTCGCCCGCGAGGCGCGGCGAGAGGTTGGCGACCGTGGCCCCGGCAAAAGGAGTGCGCCCGTCCAGCGTGCGCGTGTCGCGCGGCGGGTTCTCCGGCGCGGGCTCCAGCGCGAGGCGCACGGTCTCGCGCTTGCCGTCGCTGGACATGACCACCATCGTCGCCTGGCCGCCGAGCCCGGCCGTCGCCAGCCGGTATCCCAGCGTATCGGGATTATCGACGGGGAAACCGTTCATCGAAAGCACCACGTCGCCCTCGCGCAGACCCGCCTCCTCCGCCGGCGTGCCGCGCCGGACGGTCTGGATCAGCGCGCCGGTCGGGCGATCGAGCCCCAGCGCCTCCGCCATGTCGGCCGTCACGGGCACGAAGCCGGCGCCCACATAGGGCCGCTCGAACGGCCGCCCCTCGCGCGCGGCATCTGTAAAGGCGCGGACCATGTTGGAGGGGATGGCGAAGCCGATACCGTTGGAGCCGCCCGAGCGCGAAAAGATCGCCGTGTTCACCCCGACGAGCTCGCCGCGCATGTCGATCAGCGCACCGCCCGAATTGCCGGGATTGATGGCCGCATCGGTCTGGATGAAGTAGCCGACGTCGTTGACGCCGACATGCGTGCGCGCCAGGGCCGAGACGATGCCGTTGGTCACGGTCTGGCCGATGCCGAACGGGTTGCCGATGGCGAGCACGAGGTCCCCGATCTCAGTCGTGTCCGAATCGGCGATCGCGATGCTCGGGAAGGGTTCGTCGTCCTCGATCTTGAGAACTGCGAGATCGGCCTGCTGGTCCTTTAGGAGCACGCGGGCATCGAACTCGCGCCCATCGGCCAGCGCGACGCGAACCTCCTCCGCATCGGCGATCACATGGTGGTTGGTCACCACCAGCCCGGCGGGATCGACGATCACGCCCGAGCCCAGGGACGATTCGCGGCGCGTGCGCCCCTCGCCCCGCCCGAAGAACTGCTCGAAGAACGGGTCGCCCGCGAAGGGCGTGCGCACCGGCACGTTCCGCGCGGCGTAGACGTTGACCACGGCCGGCGCGCTCTTCTTCACCAGCGGCGCGAAACTGAGCTTCACCTCGGCTTCGGAAGCCGGCACCCGCTCGCCGGACGTCGCGGGCGCGATGGGCGCGGGTGTCCCCGCCGGCTGCGCGCCGGAGAGCGAAAGGGTCGCCGAAAGGGCCAGCGCGGCGACGCCCGAGCCCAGAATCAACCTGCCGTACTGCATTCTCGTTCGCCTCGAAGATCGAATCGGACCAGTGGTATCGCGCCGCCATCCAACGAAAAAAGGGCCTCGCGGCCCTTTTTCCTTCATTCTCTTCGATACGGCTCAGCGCGCCATGACGTCCTGGCGGACATCGACGGACGCGGATGCCGGCAGCTCCGCGGTCGCATAGCTTGCGGTGAGGATACCGAAAGCAAATACGGCGCCCAGAAGGGTCAGCATAGTACGACGCATCGAGAACTCGCTCGTGGGTGTGGAAGCGGTTCGATTTTCCATGAGATTCGTTTAATCCGTATAAATTCGCCGCAGCGCCCGTCCGGCGATTGCCCCATTCGCCTGGAAAACGCCGCAAACACTCAAAGGTTGCGGGTCATTCTCGAAACTTGTGCGGGGCTGCCTTGGAGCCTCCTATCGCATGGGCGCGGCGGGAGCCGCTATCGCGGCCGGGCAACACCCATGGGATATGCACTGTGTTGTAGAGGAGCCTCGTTTCCGGCTCGTGTCGTCAGACGCAACCGTGGCGCAACAGACTCTCGGCGGTGGCCACCGCCGCTTCGCGCGCCGGGATGAACGAGAGGCCGAGGGTCTCGTGCGCCGGCCTCGTGTCGAAGGTCCGGGCCTTGCCCGAATCGGCCGTCAGCATCGCTGCGCCGGACGAGACCTTCGCGACCAGTCGCAGGACCCAGGACGGCAGGCGGCGAAGCGGAATCTTCGACCGCCGTTCGGGAAAGGCGTCCGCGAGGATCGCCGCGATCTGAGGCAAGCTCGGGGTGTCCGGCGCCACGACCATGAACCGTCGGCCCGCGTCCGGTGCCGTCATCGCCCGCACATGCGCCAGCGCCACGTCGCGCACGTCCACCGCGGGGATGGTGATGTCGGGCAGAAGCGGCACCCGGCCGCCGAGCATCATGGCCACGATCTTCACCGAACTGCCCATGCGCGGGTCAAGGACCGGTCCGAAGACAAGACCGGGATGGATCGTCGAAAGAGCGAGGCCTGTCTCTCTGGAGACGTCCCAGGCCAGCAGCTCCGCGACCGTCTTGGATCGCGCGTAGGCGGAAACGTCGCGGCTTTCGAGATTGGTGAAGTCGTCCTCGCCGAACGGGCTCGTGCGGGAGCCGTCGTGCCCATAGGCGACGGACGCGACCGAGGCCGTAACGATTGCGCGTTCGGCGCCGGCCTGCGCAGCCGCGCGCAAGGCGAAGTCCGTCCCGCCCCGCGCCGTCTCGATCAGCACTGGGCCGCGCTGGCCCGCTAGCGGAAAGGGCGAGGCCGTATGCAGCACGTAGCGGCAGCCGGTGGCGGCAGCGAGCCAGCCGTCCGAGGATCGGAGGTCGGCCTTCGCGAATTCGCAGCGATTTGCGTCCTCGCCGGCCTCGCGAACGACCCGCCTCACCTCGTCGGCACGCGCCGCGCCCCGAACCGTGCCGCGGACATCGAAGCCGTCGCGCAGCAGGGCGATCACGATATGCTTGGCAATGAAGCCCGAGGCGCCCGTCACCAGAACCCTGTCACGCGCCATCCGGCTATCCCCTCTGTCACCGCAATAAAAAAGGGGCCCTGCGGCCCCTTTTCAACGTCGTCAAAGCGTCTGTGATCAAGCCGCTTCGGTTTCTGCCTCGGCTTCGAGACGGGCGCGGTCGGCGGCGCCGCGGGCGTTGACGTCGCGCTCGACGAACTCGATCACCGCCAGCGGGGCGTTGTCGCCGCGACGGAAGCCGGCCTTCAGAACGCGGCAGTAGCCGCCGTTGCGGCCCGCATAGCGCGAAGCCAGCGTGTCGAACAGCTTGCGCACGGCCGCCTCGTCGCGGATCTGGCTGATCGCCTGACGGCGAGCATGGAGGTCGCCGCGCTTGCCGAGGGTGATGAGCTTCTCGACGATCGGACGAAGGTCCTTGGCCTTCGGCAGGGTCGTCACGATCTGCTCGTGCGTGATGAGCGAGGCCGCCATGTTGGCGAACATCGCCTTGCGGTGCTCGTGGGTGCGGTTGAGCTTGCGGCCGGCATTACCGTGGCGCATGGGTATCTCCTCAGGTCAGGTCCGGCTTGGCGCCGGGGACGGCATCCTCGCAACCCGGCTCGGCGCCGGTGCATGTGCCTTTGAATCTTTAGGGTGTGCAAAGCGCCCGCCGCTTGCGCGGCGAGCGCCGTTGTCGTGTCGGATCAGTACTGATCCTCGTAGCGCTTGGCCAGGTCGTCGATGTTCTCCGGCGGCCAGGCGCTGACTTCCATGCCGAGGTGCAGACCCATTGAGGCCAGCACTTCCTTGATCTCGTTCAGCGACTTGCGGCCGAAGTTCGGAGTGCGGAGCATCTCCGCCTCGGTCTTCTGGATCAGGTCGCCGATATAGACGATGTTGTCGTTCTTCAGGCAGTTGGCCGAACGGACGGAAAGCTCCAGCTCGTCCACCTTCTTGAGCAGCGCCGGGTTGAAGGCGAGCTCGGCGATCTGCTCCTCGGCGCCGCGCACCTCGCGCTGCGGCTCCTCGAAGTTGACGAAGACCGAGAGCTGGTCCTGCAGGATGCGCGCGGCATAGGCCACGGCGTCCTCGCCGCTGATGGAGCCGTCGGTGACGATCTCCATGGTCAGCTTGTCCTTGTTCAGGTCCTGACCCTCACGGGTGTTCTCGACCTTGTAGGACACCTTCTTCACCGGCGAGAACAGGGCGTCGACTGGGATGAGGCCGATCGGCGCATCCTCGGCGCGGTTCTGGTCCGCCGGGACATAGCCCTTGCCGGTGTTGACCGTGAACTCCATGCGGATTTCGGCGCCCTCGTCGAGGGTGCAGATCTCGTGCTCGGGGTTCAGGATCTCGATGTCGCCGACGGTCTGGATGTCGCCGGCCGTCACGACACCCGGGCCGGATTTGCGGAGCACCATGCGCTTCGGGCCGTCGCCCTGCATGCCGATGGCGACTTCCTTCACGTTCAGGACGATGTCCGTCACGTCCTCGCGCACGCCGGCGATGGAGGAGAATTCATGCAGCACGCCATCGATCTGGATGGCGGTCACCGCCGCGCCCTGCAGCGACGAGAGAAGAACGCGGCGCAGCGCGTTGCCGAGCGTCAGACCGAAGCCGCGCTCCAGGGGTTCGGCCACCAGCGAGGCCTTCGTGCGGCTCCCGCCGCTCTTGAAGACGACCTGGTTCGGCTTCGTGAGGTTCTGCCAGTTGCTGGCGATCATGTCGCTTGCCTTTCAGCTACCTCGCCACCATCCAATCGTGGCGATAGGTCTCTTGTGGGAAGGATCGGCTTCCCGAATACGGCGAAAGCCGCGCAGCCCACCTGGGCTACGCGGCGTCTTCTCGAATGCGTCGGCGCTTAGACGCGGCGCTTCTTGCGCGGGCGAACGCCGTTGTGCGGGATCGGCGTCACGTCGCGGATCGACGTTATCGTGAAACCCGCGGCCTGGAGCGCGCGAAGGGCCGACTCGCGACCGGAGCCCGGGCCGGACACTTCGACCTCGAGGGTCCGCATGCCGTGCTCCTGCGCCTTCTTGGCGGCGTCTTCGGCGGCGATCTGCGCGGCGAAGGGCGTCGACTTGCGCGAGCCCTTGAAACCCTGCGCGCCGGCCGAAGACCAGGCGATGGTGTTGCCCTGCGCATCCGTGATGGTGATCAGGGTGTTGTTGAAGGACGAGTTCACGTGGGCGACGCCCGAGGTGATGTTCTTCCGCTCGCGACGACGGACGCGCTGCGCTTCCTTGGCCATTTTCTTATCCTTGGATCTCGACACCGCCGTAATGCCGGCGGCTCCACCGGCCGGAAAGCGGAACGCCCCCCGGCCATCAAACACACGACCCGCCCGGCAGGAAGCGCCGGGCGCGGCCCTTTACTTCTTCTTGCCGGCGATCGCCTTGGCCGGACCCTTGCGGGTGCGCGCGTTCGTGTGCGTGCGCTGGCCGCGAACCGGCAGGCCGCGACGATGACGCAGGCCGCGGTAGCAGCCGAGATCCATCAGACGCTTGATGTTCATCGAGGTCTCGCGACGCAGGTCGCCCTCGACGCGGTAGTCGCGGTCGATGAGCTCGCGGATCTGGAGAACCTCGGCGTCGGACAGCTCGTTCACGCGGCGCTCGGCCGCGAGATTCGCCTTGTCCATGATCTCCTGCGCGAAGCGCGGGCCGATGCCGTGGATGTACTGAAGCGCGATGACGACGCGCTTGTTGGTCGGAATGTTGACGCCTGCAATACGGGCCAAGATGAGCCTCCTTTGGTCGCGGATCCGCCACGACACTGAATTCACGGCCCTCGCGAGCCGCTCTAAACGCCAAACGACCGACCGCAAACGCTTCTGCGTATGCGCCGATCGCCTGATGATGCGCGAATTGGACGGGTCCTTATAAGATTCCCGGCCCGTTCGTCAACCATGCACGGCCGATCAGGCCGTGACCTTCGCTTCGAGAACGCGCTCGATCTCCGCCGTGACGCTGTCCACCGGCGCCATGCCGTCGATCTGCCGAAGCAGGCCGCGCTCGCGATAATAGGGAGAAACGGCCGCTGTCGCCTGCCGGAACTCCTTCAGCCGACGGTGGAACACCTCCGGCGTATCGTCCTTCCGCACTGGAAGCCCGGCCTCGGCCGTCTCGCGTGCACGCTTCTCGATCCGTTCGACGAGCTTCTGCTCATCGACCTTGAACTCGAGCACCGCGTCGATCGCGAGCTTGCGATCGTCGAGCATCCGGTCGAGCGCCTCGGCCTGCGCGACGGTGCGCGGGAATCCGTCGAGGATGAACCCCTTGCGCGCGTCGTCCTGGTCGATCCGGTCGGCGACGATGCCGATCACGATCTCGTCCGACACCAGTTGCCCGGCGTCCATCACGGCCTGCGCACGACGTCCGATCTCGGTTCCCTTGGCGACAGCCTCCCGAAGCATGTCGCCGGTCGAAAGCTGGGGAGTCCCATGCCGCTCGACAAGACGTTGCGCCTGAGTCCCCTTCCCCGCTCCAGGGGGGCCCAGCAGTATGACCCTCATCGAGTTCCTCGCCTTCCTCCACGCAGCTTCGCCTTCTTGACGAGGCCTTCGTATTGATGGGCCAGCAGGTGTCCCTGCACCTGGGCCACCGTGTCCATCGTCACCGAAACGACGATCAAGAGCGACGTGCCGCCGAGATAGAACGGAATGCCGGCCGCCGAGATCAGAATTTCCGGCAGAAGGCAGATCACCACGAGGTAGATCGCGCCGACCACCGTGATGCGGGTGAGCACGTAATCGATGTAGTCCGCCGTGCGCTCGCCCGGACGGATGCCGGGAATGAAGCCGCCATGCTTCTTCAGGTTGTCGGCCGTGTCCTTCGGATTGAAGACGATGGCCGTGTAGAAGAAGGCGAAGAAGGCGATCATGCCGGCATAAAGCAGCATGTAGAGCGGCTGGCCGTGGCCGAGCGAGGCGATGATCGCCGTCGCCCAGCCTGGCAGCGTCGAGGTGTCCGAGAAGTTCGCGATCGTCACCGGCAGGAGCAGCAGCGAGGATGCGAAGATCGGCGGGATGACGCCGGCGGTGTTGAGCTTCAGCGGCAGGTGCGACGTGTCGCCCTGGAACATGCGGTTCCCGACCTGGCGCTTCGGATACTGGATCAGAAGCCGCCGCTGCGCACGCTCGAAGAACACGACGCCAGCGACGCAGACCACGACCACGACCACGACGATCAGGATGATGGCCGTCGAAAGCGCGCCGGTGCGGCCAAGCTCGAGGAGGTTCGCCAGAGCCGACGGCAGGTTGGCCGCAATGCCCGCGAAGATGATCAGCGAGATGCCGTTACCGATGCCGCGCGCGGTGATCTGCTCGCCGATCCACATCAGGAACATCGTGCCGCCGACCAGCGTGATGACGCTGGACAGGAGGAAGAAGGCACCCGGATTGGTGACGATGCTGCTTGTGGACTGGAGGCCGGCAGCGATGCCGTAGGCCTGCACCGTGGCGAGCAGCACTGTGCCGTAGCGCGTGTACTGGTTGATGACCTTGCGCCCGGACTCGCCCTCCTTCTTGAGGGCTTCGAGCGACGGGATCACCGACGTCATCAGCTGGATGATGATCGACGCGGAAATGTACGGCATGATGCCGAGCGCGAAGATCGCCATGCGGCCGACGGCTCCGCCGGCGAACATGTTGAAAAGGCCGAGAATGCCGGTCGACTGCTGATGGAACGCCTGCGCCAGCGCATCCGGATCGATGCCGGGCATCGGGATGTAGGTGCCCAGACGATAGACCAGGAGAGCGCCGAGGGTGAACCAGATGCGCTTCTTCAAGTCTTCCGCCTTCGAAAAGGCTGAGAAGTTCAGGTTTGCGGCGAGTTGTTCCGCGGCCGATGCCATGTCTGCGCTCTCTCCGGATGGTCCGACACGGGCAGCCCGAAATCTTCGGGCCGCGCGGACGATTCCGACACGTTCGTGACGGTATGTAGAACGGCCTGCCGACGCGAATTACAAGACAAATTCGGTCACAGAAACGTCCCGCACGAAAAAAGCCGCCCTCTCATCGGAGGGGCGGCTTTCGTTCTTCAACCGCGGGTGGCGGTTATCAGGCTTCCGCCGCAGGCTTCTCGGGAACGGTGAGCGTGCCACCGGCCTTCTGAACCTTTTCGACCGCGGAGCGCGAGGCGCCGTCGGCTACGATGGTCAGCTTGGCCGTTACTTCGCCGTCGCCCAGGATCCGCACGCCATCGCGGCCGCGGCGAACGACGCCGGCGGCCTGAAGGGCGGCCAGGTCGATCGTGGACTTCGCGTCGAGCTTGCCGGCCTCGATCGCCTTGGCGATCTTGTCGAGCGAGACGACGTTGAAGTCCTTCGCGAAGATGTTCACGAAGCCGCGCTTCGGCAGGCGACGGTAGAGCGGCATCTGGCCGCCCTCGAAGCCGTTGATGGCGACGCCGGAACGGGCCTTCTGACCCTTCACGCCGCGACCACCGGTCTTGCCGGAGCCGGAGCCGATGCCGCGGCCCAGACGCTTGCGCGAATGGGTGGCGCCGTCCTTGTCGGCGATCTCGTTGAGCTTCATCTCGTTCACTCCCGGCTTACTTGCCGTCGACGACGCGGACGAGGTGGCTGACCTTGGCGATCATGCCACGGACCGAAGGCGTATCCTCCAGCGTCCGAACGCGGTGCATCTTGTTCAGCCCGAGGCCGATCAGCGTGGCACGCTGGTCGCTCGGACGGCGGATCGGGCTTCCGATCTGTTCGACGGTGATCGTCGAGCCCTGGACTTCAGTCTTGGACATCATTCGGCTCCTTGAGTGGGGACGACGGGGGCGGAGCGCAAATCCTTGCGCTCGCGCTCGACCATCAGTCCTCAGCGCCGACCAGGTCGCGGCGACGCGCCTGGAGCGTGGAATACTTGATGCCGCGACGGGCAGCGACATCCTTCGGATGCATCTGACCCTTCAGGGCGTCGAACGTGGCGCGAACCATGTTGTAGGGGTTCGACGAGCCGAGCGACTTGGCGACGACATCGTGCATGCCGACGGCCTCGAACACGGCGCGCATCGGACCACCGGCGATGATGCCGGTACCGGCCTCGGCGGTGCGCAGGAGCACCTTGCCGGCGCCGTGGCGGCCCGCCACGTCGTGGTGGAGCGTGCGCCCGTCGCGCAGCGGCACGAAGATCAGGTCGCGCTTGGCGGCTTCCGTGGCCTTGCGGATGGCCTCGGGAACTTCGCGTGCCTTGCCGTGGCCGAAGCCGACGCGGCCCTTCAGGTCGCCAACGACGACGAGCGCGGCGAAGCCGAAGCGACGGCCGCCCTTCACCACCTTGGCGACGCGGTTGATGTGGACGAGCTTGTCGACGAAGCCGTCATCCCGCTCTTCGCGGTCGTTACGTTCATTGCGAGGCGCCATATCCTGTCCTTGTTTTTTTCCGGAGGCGTCCTAGGGAAGGTGCCGGCCATGCGGCACCTGGCAAAAGGCAGCGACGTTGCCCCTCGGGGTCGTCGCGGCCCGTAAAGCACGACACGGCCGGCGGGTAAACCCACCGGACCGCGTTCATGCCGAAGATCGGTGGCCCGAAGGCCAGCGATCAGAAATTCAGGCCGCCCTCACGAGCGGACTCGGCCAGCGCCTTGATGCGGCCGTGATAGATGAACGCGCCGCGATCGAACACGACGTCGGTCACCCCGGCTTCCTTAGCGCGCTCCGCGACAAGCTTGCCCACCGCAGCGGCGGCCGCCACGTCGGCGCCCGTCTTGAGCTCGCCGCGAAGGCCGACGTCCAGCGTCGAGGCCGCGGCCAGCGTACGGCCGGCGGCGTCGTCGATGATCTGGGCGTAGATGTTCTTGGACGAACGATGGACCGAAAGGCGCGGACGCCCGTTCGCCACCGCCTTGAGAGAACGGCGGACGCGGGATGCGCGGCGCCGGAGGAGTTCCTTCTGCGTTGCCATGTCCCGAGCCTTACTTCTTCTTGCCTTCCTTGCGGACGATCTTCTCGTCAGCGTACTTCACGCCCTTGCCCTTGTAGGGCTCGGGGCCGCGATACTCGCGGATCTCCGCCGCCACCTGACCGACCTGCTGCTTGTCGATGCCGGTGATGACGATCTCCGTCGGCTTCGGAACGGCGATCTGGATGCCTTCCGGAACCGGGTAGAGAACGTCGTGGCTGAAGCCGAGCGCGAGCTGCAGGTTCTTGCCCTGCATCGAGGCACGGTAGCCGACGCCGGAGATCTCGAGACGCTTCTCGAAACCGTCCTTCACGCCCGAGAGGATGTTGACGATCATCGTGCGGGACATGCCCCACTTCGACCGAGCATCCTTCGAGTCGTCACGCGGATCGACCTTGATCGACCCGTCTTCCATCTTCACGAGTACTTCGTCGTTGACGACGAAGGAAAGCTCGCCCTTCGGGCCTTTGGCCCGGACGGTCTGGCCGTCGACCGAGGCGGTGACACCGCCCGGGACGGCAACCGGCTTCTTGCCAATACGAGACATCTGAGAACCTGTCCGTTGATCGCTTGGGAGACCTCGATGCCGCGTCAGAAGACGCGGCAGAGGATCTCGCCACCGACGTTCTGTTCGCGAGCGGCGTGGTCCGCCATGACGCCCTTCGGGGTCGAGAGCACCGAGATGCCCAGGCCGTTGGCGACGTGCGGGATGGTCTTCGCCGAAACGTAGACGCGGCGGCCCGGCTTCGACACGCGGGCGATCTCCTTGATGACGGGAGCGCCCTCGTAATACTTGAGTTCGATGTTGAACTCGGCCGTGCCGTTCTCGAACTTCGTCTCGGAGTAACCGCGGATGTAGCCCTCGTCCTTGAGCACGTCGAGGACGCGCGCGCGGAGCTTGGACGCCGGCGTGGCGACGGACGACTTGTTCCGCATCGTGGCGTTGCGGATGCGGGTGAGCATATCGCCGAGAGGATCGGAAAGTGCCATTGCAGTGCCTCCTTACCAGCTCGACTTGACGACGCCGGGGATCTGCCCCGTGTTGCCGAGATCGCGCAGGGCGATACGGCTCATCTTGAGCTTGCGGTAGTAGGCGCGCGGACGACCCGTCACCTCGCAGCGGTTGCGAACGCGAACCTTGGAGGAGTTGCGCGGCAACTCGGCCAGCTGGAGCTGAGCGCGGAAACGCTCCTCCATTGAGGCCTCCTGGTTCGTGGTCACAGCCTTCAGCGCCTCGCGCTTGGCCGCATACTTCGCGACCAGCTTCTGCCGGCGCTTGTTCTTCTCGATGGCGCTCTTCTTGGCCATAAGCTTTTCCTTTCGCCTGCCGTTACTGGCGGAACGGGAAGTTCAGCGCCTTCAGAAGGGCGCGGGCTTCCTCGTCGGTCTTCGCCGTCGTACACACGATGATGTCCATGCCCCACATCTGATCAACCTTGTCGTAGTTGATCTCGGGGAACACGATGTGCTCCTTCAGACCCATGGCGAAGTTGCCACGGCCGTCGAAGCTCTTGGGGTTGAGGCCGCGGAAGTCGCGCACGCGGGGCAGAGCGATCTGCACCAGGCGATCCACGAACTCGTACATGCGCTCCTTGCGAAGGGTGACCTTCGCGCCGATCGGCATGTTCTCGCGCACCTTGAACCCGGCGATCGAGTTGCGGGCGCGCGTGATGACGGGCTTCTGACCGGCGATCTTCGCCAGGTCCTCGGCCGCGATGGAAGGCTTCTTGGAATCGCCGGTGGCCTCACCGACGCCCATGTTGATCACCACCTTGTCGAGCCGCGGCACCTGCATCTCGTTGGAGTACTTGAACTCCTCGAGAAGCTGCTTGCGGATCTCGTCGCGGTATACGGCCTTGAGCCGAGGCGTGTAGCTGGTCTCAGCCATCGATCTGTTCTCCCGAACGCTTGGCGACGCGCACCTTCTTCGCGTTCTCGCCTTCGCCGACAACCTTGAAACCGACGCGGGTCGGCTTGCCATCCTTCGGGTCGGCGACCGAGAGGTTCGAGAGGTGGATGGGAGCCTCCTTGGAGACGATCCCGGCTTCCTGGCTCGCGGTCTGCTTCTGGTGGCGCTTCACCATGTTCACGCCGGAGACGACCGCACGGTCCTCCTTCGGCATGACCTGGAGCACCTTGCCCGAGCGGCCCTTGTCCTTGCCGGCCAGCACGACGACGTTGTCGCCCTTTTTGATCTTCTGCATCGGTCCGGCTCCTTACAGCACTTCCGGGGCCAGGGAAATGATCTTCATGTGGTTCCGGCCGCGCAGCTCGCGGGGCACGGGTCCGAAGATACGAGTTCCAACCGGCTCCTTCTTGTTGTCGATCAGCACCGCCGCATTGCGGTCGAAGCGGATCACGGAACCGTCCGGGCGGCGGATGTCCTTGGCCGTGCGAACCACGACCGCCTTCATCACGTCACCCTTCTTCACGCGGCCGCGCGGAATGGCCTCCTTGATCGAAACGACGATAATGTCGCCGACCGAGGCATACTTCCGCTTCGAGCCGCCCAGCACCTTGATGCACATGACACGACGGGCGCCGGAGTTGTCCGCCACATCGAGGTTTGTTTGCATCTGAATCATGTCAGGCCGCCTTCAAATCACGAGCAGCCGGGGAGCGCAGGATCATGCGCTGCACCCGAGCCTATATTCACTGAGCCGAAGCCTGGGAGGCAACGACGATCCAAGTCTTGTCCTTCGAGATCGGCTTGGTCTCCTCGATGGAGACGATATCGCCGACCTTGTGCTGGTTGGACTCGTCGTGCGCCTTATACTTCTTCGACCGGCGAACGGTCTTCTTGAAGAGCGGATGCGTGAAGCGACGCTCCACGAGCACGACGACCGTCTTGTCATTCTTATCGGAGACCACGGTCCCCTGCAAAACGCGTTTCGGCATAGTTGACTACCTTCAGGCCTTGGCCGTGCCGGCCTTCTGGCGGGCAATGGTCTTGATCCGGGCGATGTCGCGACGGACTTCCTTGACTCGAGACGTGTTCTCGAGCTGGCCGGTGGCACGCTGGAAGCGCAGGTTGAACTGCTCCTTCTTGAGCTTGCCGAGCTCGGTGGTCAGCTCGTCCTGCGTCTTGGTGGTGAGATCGGAGGCTTTCATCGAACTTCTCCTTACTCGGCGATGCGCTGGATGAACCGCGTGCGGATCGGAAGCTTGGCCGCGCCGAGGCGCAGGGCCTCGCGAGCGACGTCTTCCGCCACGCCGTCGATCTCGAACATGATGCGGCCGGGGGCGACGCGCGCCGCCCAGTACTCGATCGCACCCTTGCCCTTACCCATGCGGACTTCCGTCGGCTTGGCGGTGACCGGCAGGTCCGGGAAGATCCGGATCCAGACGCGGCCCTGGCGCTTCATCTGACGGGTGATCGCGCGGCGAGCCGCTTCGATCTGGCGGGCCGTAACACGCTCTGGCTCGAGTGCCTTCAGGCCGAAGGTCCCGAAGCTGAGCAACGAGCCGCCCTTGGAGTTCCCGTGAATGCGTCCCTTGAACGCCTTCCGGAACTTCGTGCGCTTTGGTTGCAACATTTCCTATTACTCCGAAACTTCGCCTATCAGGCGTGCTCGCGCTCGCGCTCGCGACGACGGTTATTGCCGCCACCGGAGTTCGAACCGTCGCCCTCGACCGCCCGACGCTCGGAAGCCATCGGATCGTGCTCCAGGATCTCGCCCTTGAAGATCCAGACCTTCACGCCGCAGACACCGTACGCCGTATGGGCTTCGGCGGTGCCGTAGTCAACATCCGCGCGCAACGTATGCAGCGGAACGCGGCCCTCGCGGTACCATTCCATGCGGGCGATCTCGGCGCCGCCGAGACGACCGCCGCAGTTGATGCGGATGCCTTCCGCGCCGAGGCGCATGGCGGACTGCACGGCGCGCTTCATGGCGCGGCGGAACGCGATGCGGCGCTCCAGCTGCTGCGCGATGGACTGCGCCACCAGCGTCGCGTCGGTCTCGGGCTTGCGGACCTCGACGATGTTGATGTGCGTCTCGGCGTTGGTCATCGACGAGAGCTTCTTGCGGAGCTTCTCGATGTCGGCGCCCTTCTTGCCGATCACGATGCCCGGACGCGCCGAGTGGATCGTGATGCGGCACTTCTTGTGCGGACGCTCGATGACGATCTTGGAGACCGCCGCCTGCTTGAGCTCGTTGAGGAGGTACTTGCGGATCGCAAGGTCCTCGTGGAGCAGCTGGCCGTACTCGCCCGTGTTGGCGAACCAACGCGAATCCCAGGTCCGGTTGATGCCGAGGCGCAGGCCGATCGGATTGACTTTCTGACCCATTACGCGGCCTCCTCTTCGGCCTTCTCGCGGACGATGATCGTCAGGTGCGAGAAGGGCTTCTCGACCCGGCTCGCACGACCGCGACCGCGGGCGTGGAAACGCTTCATCGTGATCGACTTGCCGACGAAGGCCTCGGCGACGACGAGGGCGTCGACGTCGAGGTCATGGTTGTTCTCGGCGTTCGCGATGGCGCTTTCCAGCGTCTTCTTCACCGTCTCGGCGATCCGCTTGCGCGAGAAGGTCAGGTCCGCGAGGGCGCGGTCCACCTTCTTGCCGCGGATCATCTGCGCGACGAGGTTCAGTTTCTGCGGGCTCACGCGGATCGTACGGGCGACTGCCTTCGCCTCGTTGTCCTTGAGCACGCGCTCGGCCTTGGCCTTGCCCATGTTACTTCCTCTTCGCCTTCTTGTCGGCGCCGTGGCCGTAATAGGTACGGGTCGGGGAGAACTCGCCGAACTTGTGTCCGACCATGTCCTCGTTGACCGAGACCGGGATGTGCTTGTTGCCGTTGTAGACGCCGAACGTGAGACCCACGAACTGCGGCAGGATCGTGGAGCGACGGCTCCAGATCTTGATGACTTCGTTGCGACCGCCGGAGCGGACCTTTTCGGCCTTCTTCAGCAGGTAGCCATCAACGAACGGACCTTTCCAGACGGAACGTGTCATGGAGTGTTTCCCTTACTTCTTGCGCTGATGGCGCGAGCGCATGATGAACTTGTCGGTCGCCTTGTTCTGGCGCGTGCGCTTGCCCTTCGTCGGCTTGCCCCACGGGGTGACCGGATGACGGCCACCCGAGGTGCGGCCTTCACCACCGCCGTGCGGGTGGTCGACCGGGTTCATGGCGACGCCGCGAACGTGCGGGCGACGACCGAGCCAGACCGAGCGACCGGCCTTGCCCAGGTTGATGTTGCCGTGGTCCGGGTTGGACACCGCACCGACCGTGGCGAAGCACGAGCCCGAGACGAGGCGCTGCTCGCCCGAGTTCAGGCGCAGGATCGCCATGCCCTGGTCGCGGCCGACGAGCTGCGCATAGGCGCCGGCGGAGCGGGCGATCTGCCCGCCCTTCATCGGCTTCATCTCCACGTTGTGGATGATGGTGCCGACGGGCATCGCCGAAAGCGGCATCGCGTTGCCGGGCTTCACGTCCACGCCGGTGAGACCGGCCACCACCTTGTCGCCGGCAGCAAGGCGCTGCGGCGCCAGGATGTAGGACAGCTCGCCGTCCTCGTAGCGAAGCAGCGCGATGAACGCGGTGCGGTTCGGGTCGTATTCCAGGCGCTCCACCGTGGCGACGACATCAAGCTTGCGACGCTTGAAGTCGATCATGCGGTAGGTGCGCTTGTGACCGCCCCCCTGATAGCGGGCGGTGATGCGACCCATGTTGTTGCGGCCGCCGCTGGAGTGCAGGCCCTCGGTCAACTGCTTGACCGGCTTGCCCTTCCAGAGGCCCGAGCGGTCGACCAGCACCAGCTGGCGGGTGCTCGGGGTGACCGGCTTGAAGTTCTTCAGTGCCATGATCTTCTATTCCTCGCAGCCAGCCGTCAGAGACCGGTCGAGACGTCGATGGACTGGCCCTCGGCCAGCGTCACGATCGCCTTCTTCTGGTCGCTCTGGCGGCCCGGACGGCCGCGGAAGCGCCGCACCTTGCCCTTGCGGACGAGGGTGTTGACGGCAGTGACCTTGACACCGAACAGAGACTCGACGGCCGCCTTGATCTGCGGCTTGGTCGCGGTCTTCGCAACGTTGAAGATCACCTGGTTGAACTCGGAGACCAGCGTCGACTTTTCAGTGATGACCGGGCTCGTGATGACGTCGTAGTGGCGCAGATCGCTCATTTGAAGCGCTCCTCGAGGGCCTCGACGGCAGCCTTCGACAGGACAAGCGTCTGACGGCGCAGAATGTCGTAAACGTTGATGCCCTGAACCGGCAGCACGTCGATGTTCGGGATGTTGCGGGCCGAGCGAGCGAAGTTCTCGTTCAGCTGCGCGCCGCCGATGATCAGCGCGTTCGTCAGGCCGAGGCCCGCGAACTGGGCGAGCACCGCCTTGGTCTTGCCGTCCGCAGAGGTCAGGTCGTCGATGACGATCAGACCGCCCGACTTGGCCTTGGCCGAGAGGGCGTGCTTCAGAGCGAGCGCACGGACCTTCTTGGGAAGGTCGTGGGCATGGCTGCGCGACACCGGGCCGTGGGCCTTGCCGCCGCCGCGGAACTGCGGAGCGCGGGCCGAGCCGTGACGGGCGCGACCGGTGCCCTTCTGCTTGTAGAGCTTGGCGCCCGTACGAGCGATCTCGGCGCGGCCGAGCGACTGGTGCGTGCCCTGCTGACGCTTGGCGAGCTGGTAGCGAACCATGCGCTGGAGGATGTCCTCGCGCGGCTCGAGACCGAAGATCTCGTCGGCCAGGGTCACCGAGCCGGCCTCAGCGCCGGCGAGGGTCTTGATCTTGATGTCCATTACTCGGTTCCCTCGGAAGCGGCCGAAGCGCCGTTGTTGGCGGCCTGGCGCAGGGCAGCCGGCTTGGGGGCGTTCTCGGGGAGCTTCGCCTTGACGGCGTCGCGCACGTAGATCCAGCCACCCTTCGAGCCCGGCACGGCGCCGCGGATCAGGAGCAGGCCCTTGTCGGCGTCCGTGCGGACAACTTCGAGGTTCTGGGTCGTGACGCGGGTCTGGCCCATGTGGCCGGCCATCTTCTTGTTCTTGAAGACCTTGCCGGGATCCTGGCGCTGACCGGTCGAACCGTGCGAGCGGTGCGAGACCGACACGCCGTGCGTGGCGCGCAGACCGCCGAAATTGTGGCGCTTCATGACGCCGGCGAAGCCCTTACCGATCGAGGTGCCGGTGACGTCCACCAGCTGGCCCGCGACGAAGTGGTCGGCCGTGATCTCGGCGCCCACGTCGATCAGGTTGTCGTCCGACACGCGGAACTCGGCAACCTTGCGCTTGGGCTCGACGGAGGCCTGCGCGAACACGCCGCGCATCGCCTTGGAGGTGTTCTTCACCTTGGCGGTGCCGACACCGAGCTGAACGGCGGTGTAGCCGTTCTTGTCCTGGGTCCGCTGACCCACGACCTGGAGGTTCTCGATCTTGAGAACCGTGACCGGCACGTGCTCGCCCGCATCATTGTAGATGCGGGTCATGCCGACCTTCTGTGCAATCACACCTGAACGCATTCTTGGTTCTTTCTTCAGAGGAACCTTAGGAGCCTTGGCGGCCCGGCCGGTTCATGTCCGCTCGTTAGAGCTTGATCTCGACGTCCACGCCTGCGGCGAGGTCGAGCTTCATCAGCGCATCGACCGTCTGCGGCGTCGGGTCGACGATGTCGAGGAGCCGCTTGTGGGTGCGCATTTCGAACTGCTCGCGGGACTTCTTGTCCACGTGGGGCGAGCGGTTGACCGTGAACTTCTCGATACGGGTCGGCAGCGGGATAGGCCCGCGCACGTTGGCGCCGGTGCGCTTTGCCGTCGATACGATCTCGCGGGTAGAGGCGTCGAGCACGCGGTGGTCGAACGCCTTCAGGCGGATGCGAATATTCTGGCCGTTCATTGCATTCGTCCTTCCGTCGGAGCCATGCCGGAGTGCCGGCGCTTTCCGATCGCTAAATAGTCTTCAGCCGATCAAACCGGACGCCTGAACGGCGCCCGAACCGCCCCGTAGGGCAAAGAGAACGCGGCGGTGTATACCGCCGCGCTCTTGACTTCAAGAGGCCGAAACTTACTCGACGATGCTGGCGACGATACCGGCGCCGACGGTGCGGCCGCCCTCGCGGATGGCGAAGCGCAGCTTCTCTTCCATCGCGATCGGAACGATCAGCTTGACGTCCATCGTCACGTTGTCGCCCGGCATCACCATCTCGGTGCCCTCGGGCAGCGTCACCACGCCCGTCACGTCCGTCGTGCGGAAGTAGAACTGCGGACGGTAGTTCGTGAAGAACGGCGTGTGGCGGCCGCCCTCCTCCTTGGTCAGGATGTAGGCCTCGGCCATGAAGCGCGTGTGCGGCTTCACCGAACCCGGCTTGCACAGAACCTGACCGCGCTCCACGCCCTCGCGGTCCACACCGCGAACCAGCGCGCCGATGTTGTCGCCCGCCTGGCCCTGGTCCAGAAGCTTGCGGAACATCTCGACGCCCGTCACCGTCGTCTTCTTCGAATCGCGGATGCCCACGATCTCGACTTCCTCACCGACCTTCACGATGCCGCGCTCCACGCGACCCGTCACCACCGTGCCGCGGCCCGAGATCGAGAACACGTCCTCGATCGGCATCAGGAACGGCTGGTCGACCGGACGCTCCGGCGTCGGGATGTAGGCGTCCACCTCGGCCATCAGCTTGCGCACCGCGTCCTCGCCGATCTCCTTGTTGGAGTCCTCGAGGGCGGCCAGCGCCGAGCCCTTGACGATCGGAATGTCGTCGCCCGGGAAGTCGTAGGACGACAGGAGCTCGCGCACCTCCAGCTCGACGAGCTCGAGAAGCTCGGCGTCGTCGACCTGGTCGACCTTGTTCAGGAACACCACGATCGCGGGAACGCCGACCTGGCGCGCCAAGAGGATGTGCTCGCGCGTCTGCGGCATCGGGCCGTCGGCCGCCGAGCAGACCAGGATCGCACCGTCCATCTGCGCCGCGCCCGTGATCATGTTCTTCACGTAGTCGGCGTGACCCGGGCAGTCCACGTGCGCGTAGTGACGGTTCTCCGTCTCGTACTCCACGTGCGCCGTCGAGATCGTGATGCCGCGTGCCTTCTCCTCCGGCGCCGCGTCGATCTGGTCGTACGCGCGGAACTCGCCGAAGTACTTCGTGATCGCCGCCGTCAGCGACGTCTTCCCGTGATCAACGTGACCAATCGTCCCGATGTTCACATGCGGCTTGTTACGCTCGAATTTGCTCTTCGCCATGGTAGGCTCTCCAATTCATGTGCCCGGATGGGCTTCAGAGGGTGGTCGCCGAGGCCGAAAGGCCTCAGGCGTACTTCTTCTGGATTTCTTCGGCGACCTGGTTCGGCACCTGCTCGTAGTGGTCGAACTGCATCGTGTACTGCGCGCGGCCCTGGGACATCGAGCGGAGCGTGTTGACGTAGCCGAACATGTTCGCCAGCGGCACCATCGCGTTCACCACGGTCGCGATGCCGCGAGCCTCGGTGCCCTGGATCTGGCCACGGCGGGAGTTCAGATCGCCGATCACGTCGCCGACGTAGTCTTCCGGCGTCACGACCTCGACCTTCATGATCGGCTCGAGCAGCTTCGGACCGGCCTTGGCGATGGCTTCACGGAAGCCGGCGCGCGAGGCGATTTCGAAGGCCAGGACCGAGGAGTCGACGTCGTGGAAGGCGCCGTCGATGAGCTCGGCCTTGATGTCGACCATCGGGAAGCCAGCGAGCGGACCGGAGGTCATCACCGAGGCGATACCCTTCTGAACGCCCGGCACGTATTCCTTCGGAACGGCGCCGCCGATGATCTTCGACTCGAAGACGAAGCCCGTGGTCGGCTCGCCCGGCTCGATGTGCAGCTTCACGCGGGCGAACTGGCCGGTACCACCGGTCTGCTTCTTGTGCGTGTAGTCGACATCCGCGGCGCGGGTGATCGTCTCGCGATAGGCCACCTGCGGAGCGCCGATGTTCGCCTCGACCTTGAACTCGCGCTTCATGCGGTCGACGAGAATGTCGAGATGAAGCTCGCCCATGCCCGCGATGATCGTCTGGCCCGACTCCTCGTCCGTCTTGACGCGGAAGGACGGGTCCTCGGCCGCGAGACGGTTGAGCGCGAGGCCCATCTTCTCCTGGTCGCCCTTGGTCTTGGGCTCAATCGCGATCTCGATGACCGGATCGGGGAACTCCATGCGCTCCAGGATGACCGGCTTCAGCGGGTCGCAGAGCGTGTCGCCCGTGGTGACTTCCTTGAGGCCGGCCAGGGCGACGATGTCGCCGGCATAGGCCTCTTCGATGTCCTCGCGCGAGTTGGAGTGCATCTGCAGCATACGCCCGATGCGCTCCTTCTTCTCCTTCACCGTGTTCTGGACGCCGGTGCCCTTGGTGAGCTTGCCGGAGTAGATGCGGCAGAAGGTAAGCGAACCGACGAACGGGTCGTTCATGATCTTGAAGGCGAGCATGGAGAGCGGCTCGTCGTCCGACGACACGCGGCTGGTCTCGGTCTCGGTCTTCGGATCGATGCCCTTGATGGCGGGCACGTCGACCGGCGACGGCAGGAACTCCACCACGCCGTCGAGCAGCGGTTGGACGCCCTTGTTCTTGAAGGCCGAGCCGCAGAAGATCGGCGTGAAGGTCACCTCGCAGGTGCCCTTGCGGATCAGCGCGCGGAGCTGATCGTTCGAAGGCATGTTGCCCTCGAGGTAGGCCTCCATCGCGGCCTCGTCGACCTCGACGGCGGTCTCGATCATGAGCTCGCGATACTCGGCGGCGCGGTCCTGCAGGTCGGCCGGGATCTCGACGACGTCCCACTGGGCGCCGAGCGACTCGTCGCGCCAGATGAGGGCGTTCATCTCGATCAGGTCGACGACGCCCTTGAACTCGTTCTCGGCGCCGATCGGCAGCTGGACGACGATGGGCTTGGCGCCGAGGCGAGTCTTGACCATCTCGACGCAGCGGTAGAAGTCAGCGCCCGTCTTGTCCATCTTGTTGACGAACATCATGCGCGGCACGTGGTACTTGTCGGCCTGGCGCCAGACGGTCTCCGTCTGCGGCTCCACGCCGGCATTGGCGTCGAGGAGCGCGATCGCGCCGTCGAGCACGCGCAAGCTGCGCTCGACCTCAATCGTGAAGTCGACGTGGCCCGGGGTGTCGATGATGTTGAAGCGGCGCTTCTTGCCGTCGCGACCTTCCCAGAAGGTGGTGGTCGCAGCGGACGTGATCGTGATGCCGCGCTCCTGCTCCTGCTCCATCCAGTCCATGGTCGCGGCGCCGTCGTGGACTTCGCCGATCTTATGGGACTTGCCGGTGTAGTAGAGGATACGCTCGGTCGTGGTCGTCTTGCCGGCATCGATGTGGGCCATGATGCCGAAATTGCGGTAGTCTTCGATCTTGTATTCGCGGGCCATGGGGCGTCGCCTTTCGAAGAGAGTGTCTTACCAGCGGTAGTGCGAGAAGGCGCGGTTCGCTTCCGCCATGCGGTGCGTGTCTTCGCGCTTCTTCACGGCGGTGCCGCGGTTGTTGGCGGCGTCCATCAGCTCGCCCGACAGACGATCCACCATCGTGGTCTCGTTGCGGTTGCGGGCGGCCGTGATCAGCCAGCGGATGGCGAGAGCCTGGCGGCGCTCCGGGCGAACGTCGACCGGGACCTGGTAGGTCGCACCACCGACGCGGCGCGAGCGCACTTCGACGTGCGGCGCGACGTTGTCGAGCGCCTGGTGGAAGATCGCGATCGCGTCCTGACGGGTCTTCTGGTTCACGACGTCGAAGGCGCCGTACACGATGGTCTCGGCGACCGACTTCTTGCCGTCGTACATGACGGCGTTCATGAACTTCGTGACAACGAGATCGCCGAACTTCGGATCCGGGTTGATCTCACGCTTCTCTGCAGAGTGACGACGGGACATCTTTTAGTCTCTCAATCTCGGACGGTCGTTCGGGCTTACTTCGGACGCTTTGCGCCGTACTTCGAACGACGCTGCTTGCGGTCCTTGACGCCCTGCGTGTCGAGCACGCCGCGGATAATGTGGTAGCGAACGCCCGGAAGATCCTTCACGCGGCCGCCGCGGATCATGACCACGGAGTGCTCCTGAAGGTTGTGACCCTCGCCCGGGATGTAGCCGATGACCTCGAAGCCATTGACCAGACGGACCTTGGCGACCTTACGCAGAGCCGAGTTCGGCTTCTTCGGGGTCGTGGTGTAGACGCGGGTGCAAACGCCGCGCTTCTGCGGATTGGCCTGGAGCGCCGGAACGGTGTTGCGCTCGCTGGGACGAACGCGCGGCTTCCGGATCAACTGGTTGATGGTCGGCATTCCAACCTTCCTTCTCTTCAAATCTCGGTTCGGAACGTTCGGCACCACGGCGCACCAAGCCTACGGCTCATGCACGAAACCGGGCATCGACCTCACCTAGTAAGAGGTCTGCCCGGCATTGAAGCAGAGGATCACGGGCGAAACCGCAATCATGCGTCCAGCAATGGTACGTCTCGTTGAACGAAGCCTTGTTTGAAGCGCTGGTCCCCGACGCGTCGTCAGGAAAGCGATGCCTCACATCGGCTCTGTTGGCGGGTGTTTAACGATTCCGTCTCCGCGCGTCAACCCTGCTCCGGGCTTGCTGGGGCACGATGTTCAAATGAAAAGGGGCCGCCAGCGTGGCGGCCCCTCCCCGTCGGTTCCGACAGTTCCGCCTTACTCGGCGGCGTTGGTCAGGTTGGTCAGCATGCGGTCGGCTTCGACCGCGTTGGACGACTTGCGACGGTCGTCCAGGATCAGGTCGTCGCGCGAGGTCGCGATGCGGCGGACCTGGGTCATCATGCCGCCCGTGCCGGCCGGGATGAGACGGCCGACGATGACGTTCTCCTTGAGACCCTGCAGCGTGTCCATCTTGCCGGCGACCGCCGCCTCGGTGAGGACGCGGGTGGTCTCCTGGAAGGACGCCGCCGAGATGAAGCTCGGCGTCTGCAGCGAGGCCTTGGTGATGCCGAGCAGCACCGGATTGCCGGAAGCCGGCTTCTTGCCCTCTTCCTCAAGGCGCTCGTTGACCTCGGCCAGTTCGATCCGGTCGACATGGTCGCCCGGAATGTAGCCGCTGTCGCCCGACTCCACGATCTCGACCTTCTGCAGCATCTGGCGAACGATCACCTCGATGTGCTTGTCGTTGATCACGACGCCCTGGAGGCGATAGACTTCCTGGATCTCGTTCACGAGGTAGCTCGCCAGCGCCTCGACGCCCCGGATGGCCAGGATGTCGTGCGGTGCCGGGTTGCCGTCGAGGATGTGGTCGCCCTTCTCGATGACGTCGCCTTCCTGGAGATGGAACGGCTTGCCCTTCGGGATCAGGTACTCGACCGGCTCGACGCCGTCCTCGTGCGGCTCGATGATGATGCGGCGCTTGTTCTTGTAGTCGCGTCCGAACCGCACCGTGCCGTCGATCTCGGCGATGACCGCGTTGTCCTTCGGCTTGCGGGCCTCGAACAGCTCGGCCACGCGCGGCAGACCGCCCGTGATGTCCTTGGTCTTCGCGCTTTCCATCGGAATACGCGACAGGACGTCGCCGGCGCGGACCGTCGCACCCGGCTCCACCGAGAGGATCGCGTCCACCGACAGGAAATAGCGGGCGTCGGTGCCGCGCGCGAGCTTGGCGACCGAGCCGTCCTTGGCACGGATGACCATGGCCGGCTTGAGGTCGGCGCCGCGCGGGTTGGCCCGCCAGTCGATGACCTGGCGCTTGGTGATGCCGGTCGACTCGTCCGCCTGCTCGGAGACCGAAAGGCCTTCGACCAGATCCTCGAACTCCACCGTGCCGTCGAGCTCGGTGAGGACCGGACGGGTATACGGATCCCACTCCGCGATACGCTGGCCGCGACGCACCTGGTCGCCGTCGTCCACGAAGATGCGCGAACCGTAGGTGATACGGTGCGACGCACGCTCCTTGCCCGACGGATCGAGGATCAGGATCGCCATGTTGCGGCCCATCGCCACGAGACGCCCGTCGGAATCGCGAACCACGTTGCGGTTGCGGATCTGGACGGTGCCCTCGTACGACGCTTCCAGGAACGACGAGTCCACGACCTGCGCGGTGCCGCCCATGTGGAAGGTGCGCATGGTGAGCTGCGTGCCCGGCTCGCCGATCGACTGAGCCGCGATGACGCCGACGGCCTCGCCCAAGTTGACGGGCGTGCCGCGCGCGAGGTCGCGGCCGTAGCAGACGGCGCAGATGCCGGTGCGCACTTCGCAGGTCAGCGCCGAGCGGATCTTCACCGACTGGACGCCGGCCTTTTCGATCACCTCGACGTCACGCTCCTCGACGGTCGTGCCGGCCTTGACCAGGACGTCGCCCGTCGCCGGGTTCACCACGTCCTCGAGCGCCGTGCGGCCGAGGATGCGCTGGCCCAGCGTCGCCACGATCTGACCGGCATCCACGATGGGCTGCATGGTCAGGCCGTTGTCGGTGCCGCAGTCGGCCTGCGTGATGATGCAGTCCTGCGCGACGTCGACGAGGCGGCGGGTCAGGTAGCCCGAGTTGGCGGTCTTCAGTGCCGTGTCCGCGAGGCCCTTGCGGGCGCCGTGGGTGGAGTTGAAGTACTCGAGAACCGTCAGGCCTTCCTTGAAGTTCGAGATGATCGGCGTCTCGATGATCTCGCCGGAAGGCTTGGTCATCAGGCCGCGCATCGCGCCGAGCTGGCGCATCTGCGTGGGCGAACCGCGCGCACCGGAGTGGGACATCATATAGATCGAGTTCATCGGCTTCTGCCGGCCCGTCTCCGGGTTGAACTCGACCGCCTTGATGCGGCCCATCATCTCTTCGGCGATCTTGTCCGTGCACTTGGCCCAGGCGTCGACCACCTTGTTGTACTTCTCGCCCTGGGTGATCAGGCCGTCGTTGTACTGCTGCTCGTATTCCTTCGCGAGCGCCTGCGTCTCGCCGATCAGCTTCGGCTTGGTCTCGGGGATGACCATGTCATCCTTGCCGAAGGAGATGCCGGCCGTGCAGGCGTGCTTGAAACCGAGCTGCATGATGCGGTCGCAGAAGATCACCGTGTCCTTCTGACCGCAGTGACGGTACACCTGGTCGATCAGACGCGAGATGTTCTTCTTCGTCATCAGGTCGTTGGCGATGTCGAAGGGGATCTTGTGCGTCTTCGGCAGCAGCTGCGCGATGAGCATGCGACCGGGCGTCGTCTCGTAGATCTTCGAGACGGGGTTGCCCTTCTCGTCGACCGTCTTGAAACGACCCTTGATCTTGGTGTGCAGCGTGATCGCCTTGGTGAAGAGCGCCTGCTCCATCTCGCCGATGTCGGAGAAGGCCATGCCCTGCCCCGGCTCGTTCTCGTTCATGATCGAGAGGTAGTAGAGGCCCAGCACCATGTCCTGCGACGGCACGATGATCGGCGCGCCGTTCGCGGGATGCAGGATGTTGTTGGTCGACATCATCAGGACGCGCGCTTCGAGCTGCGCCTCGATGGACAGCGGAACGTGCACCGCCATCTGGTCGCCGTCGAAATCCGCATTGAAGGCCGTGCAGACCAGCGGGTGAAGCTGGATCGCCTTGCCCTCGATCAGGATCGGCTCGAACGCCTGGATGCCGAGGCGGTGCAGCGTCGGCGCGCGGTTGAGCAGCACCGGATGCTCGCGGATGACCTCGTCCAGAATGTCCCAGACCTCCGGACGCTCCTTCTCGACGAGCTTCTTCGCCTGCTTCACCGTAGAGGAGAAGCCCTTGGCGTCGAGGCGCGCGTAGATGAAGGGCTTGAAAAGCTCGAGCGCCATCTTCTTCGGCAGGCCGCACTGGTGCAGCTTCAGCTCCGGACCCGTCACGATGACCGAGCGGCCGGAATAGTCGACGCGCTTGCCCAGCAGGTTCTGGCGGAAGCGGCCCTGCTTGCCCTTCAGCATGTCGGAGAGCGACTTCAGCGGGCGCTTGTTGGCGCCCGTGATGACGCGGCCGCGCCGGCCGTTGTCGAACAGCGCGTCCACCGCCTCCTGAAGCATGCGCTTCTCGTTGCGGATGATGATGCCCGGCGCGCGCAGCTCGATCAGCCGCTTCAGGCGGTTGTTGCGGTTGATGACGCGGCGGTAGAGGTCGTTGAGGTCGGACGTCGCGAAGCGGCCGCCGTCCAGCGGGACCAGCGGGCGCAGGTCCGGCGGGATCACCGGCACGACGCGCATGATCATCCATTCCGGCTTGTTGCCGGACTCCAGGAAGTTCTCGACGATCTTCAGCCGCTTCATCAGCTTCTTCTGCTTCAGATCCGACGTGGTGGTCGCCAGCTCCTCACGCAGATCGCCCGCGATGCGCTCGAGCTCCATGGAGCCGAGAAGCTCCTGGATCGCCTCGGCGCCAATCAGCGCGGTGAACGAGTCCTCGCCGTACTCGTCCACGGCGATCATGTACTCCTCCTCCGTCAGGAGCTGGTGCTCCTTCAGGGCGGTGAGACCGGGCTCGGTGACGATGTAGTTCTCGAAGTAGAGGACGCGCTCGATGTCCTTCAGCGTCATGTCGAGCAGCGTGCCGATGCGGCTCGGGAGCGACTTCAGGAACCAGATGTGCGCGACGGGGGCCGCCAGCTCGATGTGGCCCATGCGCTCGCGGCGCACGCGCGAGAGGGTGACCTCGACGCCGCACTTCTCGCAGATGATACCCTTGTACTTCATGCGCTTGTACTTGCCGCACAAGCATTCGTAGTCCTTGATCGGACCGAAGATGCGCGCGCAGAACAGGCCGTCGCGCTCCGGCTTGAACGTGCGGTAGTTGATCGTCTCCGGCTTCTTGATCTCGCCGAACGACCACGAAAGGATCTTCTCCGGGCTCGCGAGCGAGATCCGGATCGAATCGAACGTCTGCGCCTGCACCTGAGGATTGAAGAGATTCATGACCTCTTGATTCATGGTGCTGTCTCCTTTTCAGGGCCTCGCGCCCCGCAACGCGCCGGGCGGAGCCGGCGCCAAGATCATCCGCAAAGTCCGATCGGCGCCCCAAAACCGTGGCGCCGACCATGGCCGCACAAGGCGACCTTTGCGTGGCGGCCTATTCGGCCGCGTCGGGAAGGCCCTGGAGCGGGCCCGCGCTCGACGGAAGCTGGTCGGGAACCGACTGCGACAGATCGACGTCGAGGCCCAGCGAGCGCATTTCCTTGACGAGCACGTTGAAGCTCTCGGGAATGCCGGACTCGAACGCGTCGTCGCCGCGCACGATCGACTCGTAGACCTTGGTGCGGCCCGCGACGTCGTCCGACTTCACCGTCAGCATCTCCTGCAGCGTGTAGGCGGCGCCGTAGGCTTCCAGCGCCCAGACCTCCATCTCGCCGAAGCGCTGGCCGCCGAACTGCGCCTTGCCGCCCAGCGGCTGCTGGGTGACCAGCGAGTACGGGCCGATCGAGCGGGCGTGGATCTTGTCGTCCACCAGGTGGTGCAGCTTCAGCATATAGATGTAGCCGACCGTGACCTGACGATCGAACGGCTCGCCCGTACGCCCGTCGTAGAGCGTGACCTGGCCCGAGCCGTTCAGCCCGGCCTTCTCCAGCATCTCGACGATGTCCGGCTCGACCGCGCCGTCGAAGACCGGGGTCGCGATCGACACGCCGCGCTTCATCTGCTTGGCGAGCGTCAGCACCGACTCGTCGTCGTAGTTGGCCACGCGCTCGTTGCGGTCGCTGTCGCCGAGAAGCCCGGCGATCTCCTGCCGCAGCGGCTGGACGTCGTGCGACTGCTGGTACGCTTCCAGCATCTCGCCGATCTTCTTGCCCATGCCGGCACAGGCCCAGCCGAGATGCGTCTCCAGGATCTGGCCGACGTTCATGCGCGACGGCACGCCCAGCGGATTCAGAACGATGTCGACATGCGTGCCGTCCGCGTTGAACGGCATGTCCTCGACCGGAACGATGCGCGAGACGACGCCCTTGTTGCCGTGACGGCCGGCCATCTTGTCGCCCGGCTGGATCTTGCGCTTGACGGCGACGAAGACCTTCACCTGCTTCATGACGCCCGGAGGCAGCTCGTCGCCGCGCTGGACCTTCTCGACCTTGTCCATGAAGCGCGCTTCGAGCAGCTTCTTGGAGTCGTCGTAGACCTGGCGCAGAGCCTCGAGCTCGCCCTGCAGACGCTCGTCCTCGACGGCGAACATCCACCACTGCGAACGCGAGTACTCGTTCATCACCTCGGCCGACAGCTCGCCGCCCTTCCGGAAGCCCTTCGGCCCGGCGATGGCAACCTTGCCCGACAGCATCTCGACCAGGCGGCCGTAGACGTTGCGGTCCAGGATCGCCTGCTCGTCGTCGCGGTCCTTGGCGAGGCGCTCGATCTCCTCGCGCTCGATCGCCATGGCGCGCTCGTCCTTTTCGACGCCGTGCCGGTTGAAGACGCGCACTTCCACGACCGTGCCGTAGGTGCCCGGAGGCATGCGGTTCGACGTGTCGCGAACGTCCGAGGCCTTCTCGCCGAAGATGGCGCGCAGGAGCTTTTCCTCCGGCGTCATCGGGCTTTCGCCCTTCGGCGTGATCTTGCCGACCAGGATGTCGCCCGGCTGAACCTCGGCACCGATATAGACGATGCCCGCCTCGTCGAGGTTGCGCAGCGCTTCTTCCGAGACGTTCGGAATGTCGCGCGTGATCTCCTCGGGGCCGAGCTTGGTATCGCGCGCCATGACCTCGAACTCCTCGATGTGGATCGAGGTGAAGACGTCGTCGGCGACGATGCGCTCGGAAAGGAGGATCGAGTCCTCGTAGTTGTAGCCGTTCCACGGCATGAACGCGACGAGCACGTTCCGGCCGAGGGCCAGATCGCCGAGATCGGTGGACGGGCCGTCCGCGATGATGTCGCCCTTGCGCACCCGGTCGCCCATCTTCACCAGCGGGCGCTGGTTGATGCAGGTCGACTGGTTGGAGCGCTGGAACTTCATCAGGCGGTAGATGTCGACGCCCGAACGGCCGGACTCGAGGTCCTCCGTCGCGCGGATGACGATACGCGTCGCGTCCACCTGATCGACGATGCCGGTCCGGCGCGCGGCGATGGCCGCGCCCGAGTCACGGGCGACGATCGGCTCCATGCCGGTGCCGACGAACGGCGCCTCGGCGCGCACCAGCGGCACGGCCTGACGCTGCATGTTCGAGCCCATGAGCGCGCGGTTCGCGTCGTCGTTCTCGAGGAACGGAATCAGCGCCGCGGCGACCGAAACGAGCTGCTTCGGCGACACGTCCATCAGGTCGACGTTCTCGCGCGGCGTCATGATGACGTCGCCCGCATGGCGGCAGATCACGAGATCCTCGGCGAAGCTGCCGTCCTCGGCGAGCACCGCGTTCGCCTGCGCGACGTGGTGCTTGGCCTCTTCCATGGCGGAAAGGTAGACGACGTCCTGCGTCACCTTGCCGTCGACGATGCGCCGGTACGGGCTCTCGATGAAGCCGTACTTGTTGACGCGCGCGAAGGTCGCCAGCGAGTTGATCAGGCCGATGTTCGGGCCTTCCGGCGTCTCGATCGGGCAGATGCGGCCGTAATGCGTCGGGTGAACGTCGCGCACCTCGAAGCCGGCGCGCTCGCGGGTCAGACCACCGGGGCCGAGCGCCGAGAGACGGCGCTTGTGCGTGATCTCGGACAGCGGGTTGGTCTGGTCCATGAACTGCGAGAGCTGCGAGGAACCGAAGAACTCGCGCACGGCCGCGGCCGCGGGCTTCGCGTTGATCAGGTCCTGCGGCATGACCGTGTCGATCTCGACGGAGGACATGCGCTCCTTGATCGCGCGCTCCATGCGAAGTAGGCCGACGCGGTACTGGTTCTCCATCAGTTCGCCGACCGAGCGCACCCGGCGGTTGCCGAGATTGTCGATGTCGTCGATCTCGCCCTTGCCGTCGCGCAGGTCCACCAGAGTCTTGACGACCGCGAGGATGTCCTCCTTGCGCAGCACGCGCACGGTGTCCTCGGCGTTGACGTCAAGGCGCATGTTCATCTTCACGCGACCGACGGCCGAGAGGTCGTAGCGCTCCGCGTCGAAGAACAGCGACTGGAACATCGCCTCCGCGGTTTCCATGGTCGGGGGCTCGCCCGGACGCATGACGCGGTAGATGTCGAACAGCGCGTCCTGACGGTTCTCGTTCTTGTCGGCCGCCAGCGTGTTGCGGATGTAGGCGCCGACCGTCACGTGATCGATGTCGAGGACCGGGATCTCCTCATGGCCCGCGTCGAGCAGGACCTTGAGCGTCTTCTCGTCGATCTCGTCGCCGGCCTCGAGATAGACCTCGCCCGTCTGATAGTTGACGATGTCCTCGGCGAGGTAGTTGCCGTAGAGGTCCTCCTCCGTGGCGCGCAGCGCGACGACGCCCTTTTCCTTCATCTGGCGGGCCTGGCGGGCCGTGACCTTCTTGCCGGCCTCGACCAGCACTTCGCCCGAGTCCGCGTCGATGAGGTCGGTAAGCGCCTTCTGGCCGCGCACGCGCTCGACCGAGAAGGGAATGCGCCAGCCGGCCTTGTCCTTCTGGAACTGGATGACGTTGTAGAAGGTCGAGAGGATTTCCTCGCCGTCCATGCCGAGTGCCATGAGGAGGCTCGACACGGGGATCTTGCGGCGGCGGTCGATGCGCGCGAACACGATGTCCTTGGCGTCGAACTCGATGTCGAGCCAGGAACCGCGATAGGGGATCACGCGCGCGGCGAACAGCAGCTTGCCCGACGAGTGCGACTTGCCCTTGTCGTGGTCGAAGAACACGCCCGGCGAGCGGTGCATCTGCGAGACGATGACGCGCTCGGTGCCGTTCACGATGAACGTGCCGTTGGACGTCATGAGCGGCATGTCGCCCATGTAGACGTCCTGCTCCTTGATGTCCTTGATGGACTTCGAGCCGGTGTCCTCGTCGACATCGAACACGATGAGGCGCAGGGTCACCTTCAGCGGCGCGGCAAAGGTCAGGTCGCGTTGACGGCACTCATCGACGTCGAACTTCGGCTGCTCGAACTCGTACTTGACGAATTCCAGCATCGAGTTGCCGGCGAAGTCGGAGATCGGGAACACGGAACGGAAGACGGACTGCAGCCCCTCGTCCGGGCGCCCGCCCTCGGGCTCGTCCACCATCAGGAACTGGTCGTAGGAGGCCTTCTGAACCTCGATGAGGTTCGGCATTTCGGCGACTTCGGGGATCGACCCGAAGAACTTGCGCACCCGCCTGCGACCGCTAAACGTCGTCGTCTGAGACATCGTCGCTCCTTGCTCTCGTCATCGCCCTTGACCGAAGGGCTCGAATTTCGTGTCCTCGGAGTGAGGACATCCGCTTCCGCCGCGAACGGAAGCGGGGCCGTCAGCGCCGTCGAGGCGCCCTGCCCGCGTCTCCCAAAGCCACGCAGATCATGGCCTCGGAACACGTGGGCGCCGGAAGGGAGGACGCCGTCATGGCGGCCCGCTCGTTCCGAGCACGGAAGGCGGAACGGCAAACTGCCGTCCCGCCCGCCAATTTCAGACGTAAGACGCCGGACGGCGGTCTTACTTGACGTCGACCTTCGCGCCAGCCTTCTCGAGCTGGTCCTTGATCTTGGCGGCCTCGTCCTTCGACGCGCCTTCCTTGACCGGCTTCGGAGCGCCGTCGACGAGGTCCTTGGCTTCCTTGAGGCCGAGGCCCGTGATCGCACGGACTTCCTTGATGACGTTGATCTTGTTCGCGCCGGCGTCGGCGAGGATCACGTCGAACTCGGTCTTCTCCTCGACCTCGGCGGCCGGGGCGCCAGCACCGCCGGCGGCGGCGACGGCGACCGGAGCGGCGGCGGAGACGCCCCACTTCTCTTCGAGCATCTTCGAGAGCTCGGCGGCCTCGAGGACGGTCAGGGCCGACAGGTCTTCAACGATCTTGGCGAGATCAGCCATTGTAGTCTTCCTTTACGGTTCGAATGTTCTGAATTAGCTGAGGAACGAGCCTCACGCCGCTTCGTCCTTCTTGGCATACGCCGCGAAAACGCGCGCGAGCTGAGCCGCGGGCGCTGCAACGACGCCTGCGATGCGGGTCGCCGGGGTCTGGATCATACCCAGCAGCTTGCCACGCAGTTCGTCGAGCGACGGAAGGGCGGCCAAAGCCTTGACCCCTTCCGCATCGAGAGCGGTGGTGCCCATCGCACCGCCGAGGATCACGAGCTTGTCGTTGCCCTTGGCGAAGTCGTTGGCCACCTTCGGCGCCGCGATCGGATCCGTGGAATAGGCGATCAGGGTCTGGCCCTGAAACAATCCCTGGATCTTCTCGGCGTCCGTGCCTTGAAGAGCGATTTGGGCGAGGCGGTTCTTCGCGACTTTGACGGTGCCACCCTGCGCGCGCATCTTCGACCGGAGGTCGTTCATCTGCGCGACGGTGAGACCGGCGTAACGAGCCACCACGATCGCGCCCGAGGCCTTGAAGGTCTCGTTCAGCTCCGTGACGAACTCGCGCTTTTCCGCTCTGTCCACTGCCACTCTCCAGTTGGAGCGCACCCTTGCGGCTGCACTCCGGTTGCCGTTTGCCGCCCGACGGGTCGGGCGACGCTCGAGGATCCTGTCCCCTTGGCTTCTGGGATCCGCAATGGAACCGGCAGTCGCAGCAAGGCATTCAGAGGTTCGAACCGAAGGTATCGGACACGGATGGCCGACGAATTCGGATCTTTCCCCGTCTCATGCGGGCTTGGCGATTAAGATGGACTGGCTGGCAAGCCGCTCCGTCGCCCGCAATCTCGGACAGGAAGACGAAAGGCCGGAGCCGTTCGTCCCTTTCCGCAGGGCCGAAGCCCCGCGGAAACTTTGAGGGAAGCCGCCGACATAGGTCGGCCGCCTCCCGAATTCAAACTACTCGGCCGCGCGAACGGTGGCCGGGTCGATCTTGATGCCGGGGCCCATGGTCGAGGACACGGCGACGCGCTGGACGTAGTTGCCCTTGGCGCCCGTCGGCTTGGCCTTCTGCACGGCGTCCGCGAAGGCGCGGATGTTCTCGAGCAGCGCCTCGGCGCCGAAGCTCGCCTTGCCGATGCCGGCATGGACGATACCAGCCTTCTCGACGCGGAACTCGACGGCGCCGCCCTTTGACGCCTTCACGGCGGCCGCGACGTCCGGCGTCACGGTTCCGACGCGCGGGTTCGGCATCAGGCCGCGGGGGCCGAGCACCTTGCCCAGGCGACCGACGAGACCCATCATGTCGGGGGTCGCGATGGCGCGATCGAAGTCGATCTGGCCGCCCTGGACCTTCTCGACCAGCTCTTCGGCGCCAACGATGTCGGCGCCGGCGGCCTTGGCCTCTTCGGCCTTGTCGCCGCGCGCGAACACCGCGACGCGAACCGTGCGGCCCGTGCCGTTCGGCAGGTTGACGACGCCGCGGACCATCTGGTCGGCGTGGCGCGGATCGACGCCGAGGTTCATGGCGACCTCGATCGTCTCGTCGAACTTCGCCGACGCGCGGTCCTTCAGGAGCGACACGGCCTCCGACAGGTCGTAGAGCTTCTCGCGGTCGATGCCCTCACGAGCCTTCGCAATGCGCTTGCCAATCTTCGCCATGGTCTTCAGCCCACCACTTCCAGGCCCATGGAACGGGCGGAGCCCATCACCATCGCCATCGCCGCATCGACGTCGTTCGCGTTCAGGTCCTTCATCTTCTTCTCGGCGATCTCGCGGACCTGGGCCTGCGTGACCGTGCCGGCCTTGACCTTGCCGGGCTCCTTGGAGCCGCTGGTCAGGCCCGCGGCCTTCTTGAGGAAGAAGCTCACCGGAGCCGTCTTCATCACGAAGGTGAAGGACTTGTCGACGTAGTAGGTGATCACGACCGGAACCGGCGATCCCTTCTCCATCTCCTGGGTCTGCGCGTTGAACGCCTTGCAGAACTCCATGATGTTGATGCCGCGCTGACCCAGCGCAGGACCGATCGGGGGCGACGGGGTCGCCGAGCCGGCCTTGACCTGCAGCTTGAGCTGGCCCGCTACTTTCTTAGCCATAAGCTTCTGCCTCTATGTTGGACCGGCGAGCCGGTCGTTCGGCCACTGACGCGGCCATGCAGGAGTGCGGTACGGATCTCGACGAGGCCGGCTTCAGCCTCATCCACCTCCCGCACGGGGTTCGGGCGACCAAGCCGCCCGTCCCGGTCAGACCTTTTCGACCTGACCGAATTCGAGATCCACCGGCGTCGCACGCCCGAAGATGGAAACCTCCACCTTGAGCCGCGCCCGCTCCTGATCCACTTCCTGGACCACGCCGTTGAACGAGGCGAAGGGTCCGTCGGACACGCGCACCTGCTCCCCGACATCGAAGAGCACGGTGGCCTTCGGGCGCTCCACGCCCTCCTGAACCTGGTTCAGGATGTGGTTCGCCTCGGCCTCCGAGATCGGCACCGGGCGGTTATCAGGCCCCAGGAAGCCGGTGACCTTCGGCGTGTTCTTGATGAGCGAGAACACCTGGTCCGTCAGCTCGGCCTTCACCAGCACGTAGCCCGGGAAGAACTTGCGCTCGGAATCGACCTTCCGGCCGCGCCGCACTTCGACGAACTTCTCGGTCGGAACGAGGATCTTCTCGAACTTGTCGGTCAGGCCCTTCTGGCGCGCCTGCTCCTCGATCGATTCGGCGACCTTCTTCTCGAAGTTCGAATAGGCGTGGACGATGTACCAGCGAGCGGTCATTGAATTCCTGCTTCTATCCAGCAATCAGCGGCCGGCGCTCATGATGTAGCCGATCACCCAGGCGATCAGCTGATCCGCCACGAAGAGGAACGCGGCGGCGAAGGCGACCATGATGAAGACCATCACCGTCGAAATGAGCGTCTCGCGGCGGGTCGGCCAGGTCACCTTGGCGACCTCGGAGCGGACCTGCTGGATGAACGTGAAGGGATTAGTCTTGGAGGCCATGTACCGCTCACGACTGCGGGCGCGCAAAAGCTGGACGGCCAGCCCCACGCGCCACGTGTCTGTTAAGCCCTACATAACCGGACCCCCCGTGATTCACAAGGGGCAAGGGGTGGACAATTTGCTAAGATGATCCATGGCAGGGGCAGAGGGGCTCGAACCCCCGACCTGCGGTTTTGGAGACCGCCGCTCTACCAACTGAGCTATACCCCTGTGTGCCGAAGCGGCTTCCGAATAATGCGGACGCGCCCGGTTTGCAAGTCTTATCCCCCGCCTTTGGCGGCGTCCTGTTCGGCGATCCTGGCCTTGCGGGTCTTCGGCTTGATCGAACGCAGCCAGTCGCCGAGGCGGCGCTGCGGGCGCGTCGCGCGCAGGAGATCGTCGATCGCTGCGTTCGCCCCGTCGAGCCGCTCGGCCAAGACCTCGGCGGAGACCAGCGCAACATCCGCGCGCGACACGTCGGGAAAGCGCCGCGCCACCGTCCCGAACAGATCGTCGCTCGCAACGCCCGCCGTCTCGATTCGGCCCGCGCGCAGGAGGAGGCGCTGCACGATCTGCTCGAAGGTCCAGTCGTGATCGGTGAAGAGCTTCCAGCGTTTGGAGCGGCGCGCGGTGAAACCGGCCAGGACGATTCGGCTCGCCGGGCAGCGCTCGACCAGGAACAGCGCCAGCGCGAAACCGCTCGTCGCCACCTGATCGGACGGGTAGAACCCCTCCATCCCCCCCGCCATGTCGAGATGGCCGACCGGAACGCTTCCGCCGAACTCCGCGGGCGCGCTGAACCGCTCGTGGTGCCCCGCCCGCAGGTTGCAGATGCCCTGGAACCTTGGGTTTCTCACGAGCCGCAGGACGTCCTCGACCTCGCGGCGGTAGACGATGTTGACCCCGGCGCGGCTGGAGCGAGCGACCAGCAGGCATTCGCCGTCGAACGGCGCGTCCAGCACCTTGTAGACCTTGTTGAAGAAGACGAAGAGAGCGCCCTCGCCGTAGCGCAGCCGCAGGTCGGCGATCCGCACGGCGTCGCTGTTGGCGACGAGCACCACCGTCTCGTAGGCGCCGAAGACTTCGGCCCAGCGTTCGGCCGCCCCCGCTTCTCCCTCCTGCGGCAACCCATCGCGCAAGGCGTTCAGTCCTTCGGCGCGCGCTGCGTCACGTGGAGCGTGCGCTCGCGCATGGCGAACCATTCGTCGGCGTAGTCGTCGTTGCGATACTCGTCGAAATAGGGACCGCCATCGGTGAAATGGACGTTCTTGGCCGCCGGGTCGTGATCGTATTCGTTGACCAGCCAGTTCCAGGCCGCCGGCAGCTCGCCGATCTGCCCGTCGTTCTCCAGCCACTTGAACTGGTGCAGCTCGAGGCCCGTCGCCGTGTTCACGAAGTCCGGCGACAGGGCGCGACACTTGGCGTTATTGAAGAGCATGACGCTCGACCAGTTCTTCTTCTCGTACTTGGTCTGCACCTGGCCGAGGAACTTGGTCTCCACTTTGGGCTGGTAGTCGTGCTTGACGCACATGACCGACGCGCTTTCGTCGCGCAGCGCCCAAAGCTCAGCGATGTCGGCGCGCATCAGCATGTCGCAATCCATGAACAGGCTCCACCCCTCGTAGTTCGAGAGATAGGGAACCAGGAAGCGCGAGAAGGAGAACTCGGTCGACTGCAGGGCGTTGCGCTCGCGCGTGAACGTGCCTTCCAGGTGCGGCAGCACGATCGGGCAGAACATCACGGGCATCGAGGCATGCTCGATGATGCTCTGGGCGAGCACGTGATAGGCCACGACCTCCTTGGAATCGAACCCGATGAAGACCCGTGCGATGTCGGCAGCCATGGACGCTTCCCTTTCCGTTCGCAGACGCTTCTAGAGCCGCGCCCCGGCGGCGACAAGCAAGAACGCCTCCAATCTGACCCGGCGACCCCAAACGAAAACGGGCCCCGAAGGGCCCGCTCGCATGCGATGTCGGATGGTTGAACTTACTCGACGATGCTGGCGACGATACCGGCGCCGACGGTACGGCCGCCCTCGCGGATAGCGAAGCGCAGCTTCTCTTCCATCGCGATCGGAACGATCAGCTTGACGTCCATCGTCACGTTGTCGCCCGGCATCACCATCTCGGTGCCCTCAGGAAGCGTCACCACGCCCGTCACGTCCGTCGTGCGGAAGTAGAACTGCGGACGGTAGTTCGTGAAGAACGGCGTGTGGCGGCCGCCCTCTTCCTTCGTCAGGATGTAGGCCTCGGCCATGAAGCGCGTGTGCGGCTTCACCGAACCCGGCTTGCACAGAACCTGACCGCGCTCCACGCCCTCGCGGTCCACACCGCGAACCAGCGCGCCGATGTTGTCGCCCGCCTGGCCCTGGTCCAGAAGCTTGCGGAACATCTCGACGCCCGTCACCGTCGTCTTCTTCGAATCGCGGATGCCCACGATCTCGACTTCCTCACCGACCTTCACGATGCCGCGCTCCACGCGACCCGTCACCACCGTGCCGCGGCCCGAGATCGAGAACACGTCCTCGATCGGCATCAGGAACGGCTGGTCGACCGGACGCTCCGGCGTCGGGATGTAGGCGTCCACCTCGGCCATCAGCTTGCGCACCGCGTCCTCGCCGATCTCCTTGTTGGAGTCCTCGAGGGCGGCCAGCGCCGAGCCCTTGACGATCGGAATGTCGTCGCCCGGGAAGTCGTAGGACGACAGGAGCTCGCGCACCTCCAGCTCGACGAGCTCGAGAAGCTCGGCGTCGTCGACCTGGTCGACCTTGTTCAGGAACACCACGATCGCGGGAACGCCGACCTGGCGCGCCAAGAGGATGTGCTCGCGCGTCTGCGGCATCGGGCCGTCGGCCGCCGAGCAGACCAGGATCGCACCGTCCATCTGCGCCGCGCCCGTGATCATGTTCTTCACGTAGTCGGCGTGACCCGGGCAGTCCACGTGCGCGTAGTGACGGTTCTCCGTCTCGTACTCCACGTGCGCCGTCGAGATCGTGATGCCGCGTGCCTTCTCCTCCGGCGCCGCGTCGATCTGGTCGTACGCGCGGAACTCGCCGAAGTACTTCGTGATCGCCGCCGTCAGCGACGTCTTCCCGTGATCAACGTGACCAATCGTCCCGATGTTCACATGCGGCTTGTTACGCTCGAATTTGCTCTTCGCCATGATCTCTACCTTGCGCCTAGCACGGACAGGGCCGCGACATAGCGAGTGACAAAGGGAAACACAAGCGGCCCCCGGCACATGGGTCGCGCAAGCGTGAACCAGATGGCCGATTCGATCGCGCCCGGCAGGGCACTTTGTCGCCGGCCGCGCGTTGCGCCTCCCGAAACGTCCGGGAGATAACCATGTCGAACATCCCCATCGAGACCGGCGGGCCCGCCCGCCCCGACACGGAAGCTGAAGAGCTGGCCGCCAAGCACGGCATCAGCCTCGAAGAGGCCAAGCGCCACATCGCGGAGCGAGGCCATGCCAACGCGGCCAAGGACGGCGCAGCGGAAGCGGCGAAGCTTGGTTCCCGGTCCTGAAGCTTGAGCGTCGGACCCGAGTCGCGTCCGCAGACCGGCAGGGCTGGCGAACAGGGGAGCGTCGGCGAGACGCTCGACGAGTTGAAGCGGTCGGCGGACGGAAAGGACACGGTGACGATCCGGACGGTCATCGACGCCTTCGACAGCCGGAGCTACGGCGCCTTCCTCCTTGTCCCGGCACTCCTCGAAATCTCGCCCATCGGCGGCATTCCGGGCGTGCCGACCGTGATCGCCGCCATCATCGCCCTCTTCGCCGCGCAGATCCTCTTCGGCCAAAAAGCCATGTGGCTGCCCGGGTTCCTCGGCTCGCGGAGGCTGTCGTCCGACAGGCTCCACAAGGCGATCGACAAGCTTCGACCGCTCGCGCGTTTCATGGACCGCTGGTTTCACGGCCGCCTCCCGCTGCTGACGAGCACGCCCTTCATGAAGGGCGCGGCCCTCGCGTGCGTCCTTCTGGCCTTTACCGTTCCCCCGCTCGAACTCGTCCCTTTCGCCAGCACCGCGCCGATGGCCGCCGTCGCCGCCTTCGGCCTCGCCATGCTGGTCCGCGACGGCGCGCTGATGGTCGTCGCCTATGCCCTGACGATCCTGACGGCCGGCATCGGCATCCACCTCCTCTTTTGGTGATGCCGGCCGACGGCTTCGGTCCGTCTCTGGCAATGAGGAGCCCGGCGTTGCGGCCGGACTCCTCGATCGTTAGATGCGAGAGACCCGATCAGCCCTTGGCGAGCATGATCGCAACCCCGTCCGTTCCGCTGTCGAACGCCATGGTCGGCGGGACGGAGGGCAACGCGCCGTAGGTCAGAGCGCCTGAGAGGTAGCGACCCGGCGAGGCGAGGTCCTGCCCCTTCGGCCGCGTGTAGACGCCCATCGTCCCCGTGCTGATGCGCTTGACGGTGGCCTGCGTTCCCGTCGGGGTCTTCAGCACCGCCGCGCCGAAGTAGATGCCGGGGTTGAGGTAGACCGTGAGCCCCTGGACGAAGGCGCGCGTCTCACCGGAGTAGGTGGTCGGGTCGAGCAGCAGTTCGCCGCCGTCGGCGATGCGGTTGCCGACCCACTGCGTCTGCCGGTTGTAGCCGTAGAGGCCGAGCCGAACCGCCGCTCCCGCCTGTGGCGTCACCAGATGAATACCGATCGCCTCGATCATCACCTTCCGATGGAAGGTGAACTTCTGCATGATCAGCTTGTTCGGGTTCGGCTGCCCATCCGCCAGCGCCGTGATTCCCGGCGCGAAGCTCGCGTGCCCCGGCGGCCAGAGCGTGTCGTCGAAGGCGGCGAGGATCCACTCGGCCGAGCCCGTCGTGGCGTTGGCGCACTTCCAGAGCTCGCCCGTGTTGCGGTTGAACCAGCTCGATCCGATCGCATAGCCCTGGCTCGCGTCGTTGGCGAAGGTCGGATCGGCGGTGCCGTTCAGCGTGTTCTTGATGTCGGCCATGGATCAGCACTCCAGAAGCGCGTTGCGGATCGCCGCAAGCTGCGGCTTCGGCTGGAAGGTGTCGGTATAGGGGCAGGGCCGCTCGCCCGGCGGCTGGCCATAGGCCTCGGTCCAGGAGTTGTAGCCGTCGTCGAGCGTCCAGCTCAGGAACTGATTGCCGCCCGACGCCTTCACGAAGGGCAGCACCGTGTCGAGAAACCGCTTGGTGATGTCCTGCCCGATCATGTCGTATTGCGGCACCGTGTAGCCGCTCGGCGGACGCGTATCGATCTGGCCGTAAGGGTCCAGGATCCCGTCGCCGTAGCCGGTGCGCAGGTCGAGTTCGGAGACGATCAGCTCCAGCCCCAGCGTCTCGGTCAGTGACCGGCAGAAGGCTCGCAGACGCGTGGCGCTCTGGTTGTCGAAGCCGAGCCGGTAGGTCAGGTGCGCCTGCATGGCGTAGCCATCCACGGGTGCGCCGAGGTTCATGCAGCTCTCGATGCCGGCAACGATGTTGTTGGCATGGTTGAGGAACGTCGTGGACGCGAGCTGCTCGCTCGCATCCTGGCACCAGTAGCGCTTCACGTTCGGCAGCACGTCTCGCATCTTTTGGAAGGCCGAGACGGCCGGCGTGGTGAAGCTGCCGGCCGCCACGGTCCAGGGCGAGTTGCGCCACCCGCCCGGATTGGTCGAACCCGGCGAGAAGACCTCGTTGATGACGTCGAAATTCGACGCCGTCTTGATGCCCGGCACGCTGGCGAGCGCATCGATGCGGGCGTGCTGCAGCGCCTGCCACTGGCCGGGGTTGGCCTGCAGGTAGCTGTCGACCCAGCTGCCGATGTCGCGCTTGGGGTAGTAGGCGCAGTGCCCGCGCCACGCCTTCCCCCTCGCCCGCGCGTCGGCGACGAAGGCGGCGGCGGCCCCCGTCTGGAACGTGCCGAGCGAGGGGTTGAAGTTGTCGGGCATCATCACGAAGCCCGGCACGAAGACGTCGGTGTTCGCCGACAGCCAGTCGATCCGCGTCGGAAAGCCGGCCGGGCCGGGCGCGTTCATCAGCGCGGGCGACTGGATCGACGTGCCGAAGGCGATGCCTTGGCGCCGCGCGATGTCCCGCACGGTCAGCCCGGGATTGTCGTTGGCGAAGGTGCCGACGAGCCGGTTGCCGCTGGGATCGACCAACCCGTCGCCGGCCTCGCCTTTGAGGGCGCCGACGCCGGACAGCGGCGTACCGTCGCTCCCTCCGGCGCCGATCCCGATGCCGAGCCGCTCTCCGAGAAAGCTCGTGCCGATACCGATACCGATCCGGGGCATCAGGCGAGACTCACGATCGCCGAGGCGGTGGTCCCCGTCGCCAGCACGCGCGCGACCCGGATCGGCAGCCCGGAGCCGCTGGCGACGTTCTTGAACACGACCGTGTCGCCGGACACGCGGTCCTTGACCGCAACGTCGCCGCCGACGCCGATATAGAGCCCCGTCGTGACGAACGGCAGATCGTCGGCATCGCTCGGCACCACGGCCAGGACGCGCGTCGCCGGCCCAGCGGCGGTGGTGGCGGTGTAGAGATACAGGTCTTGAGCAGGCATGCTGTCCTCCTTTGAACGGAGGCAGGATGCACCCGAAGCGGAGGACGCGGAGAGATCGGGGAAATGTTCGCCTGACGATCAGGCCCGGCGACGAGCGCCGAGACGAACGATAGGTAGGTAGATCTGCTCGATACCTAGCAGATTTGGGTGGGTCGCCTTTTGCTCTACGGGAAGCGTCACAGCATGCGCCGACGCGGTCACGACGCCCCTATTCGCAGCGAACCGTCGGCATCGCCTGGAAGGTGCCGGCGGTGAACGAGCCTTGCGTTTTGACGGCGGTGAGACTGAGGTCGATCGACTGGGTCCCGTTGACGATCACCGCCGACAGGAGGTCCAGCAGCGCCGAGCTGCCCTGCGGAACGATCTGTCCGGAAAAGGTGACGTTGGCATCGCCACCCGAGGGCGCGGAAGTGAAGTTCACCGGCGGCACGTAGGTGACGCGGAAGCAGTTCACCTGTGCGGCCAAGCTGCAAGTGAGATGTGGGAAGGAGCCGTTGATCACGGTCGTGACGCTGATGCGCGCAGCTCGGCCCCCGGGGTTGGTCGAAGACAGCGTCCGAAGGTCCGCCGAGGCGGTCAGCACGCCTGGCGACGAAACCATGATCGTGCAGGAGCCGATGCGCACGTCCACAAGGGCGGCGGCGGGGACGCAGGCCGCACCGAGCAGCGCCAGCGAGACGGCGAACAAGCGTTCGGAGCGCTGCCGCCCGATATTACCGGCCCTTCTTCGATCCATCGGTCCACCCCGTATCGGCCCATTGCACATCCTTCGGCTTCATGTCCATGTTGGCGGCAGCCACCGTCGCATCGGATTGTCCGCTCGCCATGCCCATCTGCAGGAGCTTCAGCTCCGCCCGCAGCCGGGCGATCTCAAGCTCGTAGAGCTCGGAGCAGTTGAGCCGCTTGGATCCGCCGCCGAGGGGGATCACCACCCGTCCGTAGGTCGCGACGTCGCCGTTCCGGTTGTTCGAGCCGTTGATGGCGCCGACATCGAGATAGGCGCCGGACCCGCCGACTGCCGAGCGGCAGGTCGTGCCGTCCGCTGCCCGGACTTCGTCCTGGCCCTGCGGCAGGGAGACGCCCGGCAGGTTGAAGCCACTTTGGCTCTGGTTGAGGTAGTAGATGTCTTCCGCCAGCGACGGCGTCGCAGCGAGACAGACGAGAAGCGACGCCGTCAGGACGCGCGCTTGCCGAGGAACTTGCCGCATATCTGAGCCCTCACTTGCGTCTGGGAATTGGGGAAGGGAATGCTTTCGGCGCAGACCCGAACCTTGCGCTCGCGCCGCCCCTCGAAGGGGATGGCGACGATCACCGGTCGCGACGCGCCAGAGGCCAGCATCATCGGGCTGGACGAGACGCGCACCCCGTCAACCGGTTCGAAGTCTTGGTCGTAGACGCGGACTTCGATGCGAATCGGACGGTCGTAAGGGTTGGACGGAAAGACACGTACCGCGAAGGCATCCGCCATGCTGACGATCTCCCCGCGCATCGGCGAAAGGGACTGTGCCGATGCGGGCGCCGTCAGCGCTCCGGCGCCAACCGTCGCTGCCGCAATGGCAGCCAGAGGAAAACGCACTACTCGCATCGGACAGTGACCGTTGCGGCATAGTTGCCGCCCATGAACGTATCCATCCCCGACTTCGTGCCGGTGAGGTTGATGTCGACGTTGCGCGTGCCGGCGCCGGTCATCAGCGTCGAAAGGCCCGTTTCGGCGACAGTCTGGGCACCGCTCATGGAATAGGTCGGGGTCCAGACCGTACTGGTCGTGTCGGTCGCCGGCGCGGTCGCGGAAGAGACGGCGTCGAGACTGACGCGCACGCCGCCGGTCGTGGTAACATCGACCTTTGCGGGGGCGCCACCGGGGTTCTTCGAACTGAGGGTGCTCAACGTCCCGTTGGTCGTCAGGGCGCCCGTGCCGTTGACGACTGCAACCGCACAAGTTGTGGTGACGGAGCCGGTGAACGTCACGGTACCCGTGGCGGCGGAGGCTTGGAGGGGCAGAAGTCCGCCGGCGAGTGCGGTGCTAAGGAGGGTAGCTTTCCGGTTGGGCAACATTTGATCGCTCCAGACATTATCTGACGAACGATCATCACACGCGAGGCGTGTGCGGAACTTATGGTTGAGGGTTTTTACTTATGGGTAGAAACCTTGACGTTCTGGCCGTCGACACATTGCGAAAGACGGCTGACCGGAAGCACGCCTTATGGGGCGCTTGCACGGTCACCGTCGGGACCGCTCGGAGTATGGTTGGAGAAGGGCAGTTGGCAGCCTTGATGATGTAGGCGTTCGCAATCCGGTGCTTGAGAGCAACCGGGCCACCGCCAAGGCGCGGCCTACCCCGCGCGGGTGAAACGCCTCTTAAACGGCCTGCATGACAGTTCCAAAAGCTTCGCCGTTACGAGCAGATAGCTGGAGCGGGTAGAGGGAATCGAACCCTCGTATTCAGCTTGGAAGGCTGCTGCTCTACCATTGAGCTATACCCGCGCCGGATGGGTGAATGGTGGAGGGAGTTGGATTTGAACCAACGTAGGCTAAGCCAACGGATTTACAGTCCGTCCCCTTTAACCACTCGGGCATCCCTCCAGGTCACCCTGCGTCCTTGCGGAGCGCTGGAAGCGGCGGGAAGTCCCGTGCGCTTCGAGCGGCGTTATGGCGACAGGCCGGTCCTATGTCAACACATGGATGACACCCGAAATCGCGGAGTTTCGGCGCGCGGCTTTGCGGCGTCCCCGAACTCCGTTACATCCGCCCCATGACAGATCATCCCAAGAGCCACACCCCCAAGGACTCGCACTACGCGCGGCTGCGTCGGGCGCATCGCGACCAGGCGGCCGGGGGACCGGGCGCGCAGACACCGCGCCCCCGCAAGCCGCAGCATGCCGGCAAGCCGGCGCCCGCCGACCGCGTGCGGCTCTACGGCATCCATACCGTGCAGGCGGCGCTCGCCAACCCGCGCCGCCGCTTCGTCCAGCTCTACGTGACGCGCAACGCGCTCAACCGGCTGGAACTCGACGAAGCCGCTCCGCCCTGCCCGATCGAGATCGTCGAGCCGCGCTTCCTGGATCAGGAGCTCGGCTCCGACGCCGTGCACCAGGGCGTCCTTCTGGAAACCGCGCCGCTCCAGCCTGCGCGCCTGTCCGATCTCGGCGAGGCCGACCTCGTGCTGGTTCTGGATCAGGTGACCGATCCCCACAATGTCGGCGCGATCCTGCGCTCGGCGGTGGCCTTCGGCGCGGGCGCGGTGGTGACGACCTCGCGCCATTCGCCGCAGGAGTCGGGCGTCCTCGCCAAGTCCGCCTCGGGGGCACTGGAGCTGATCGCCTATGTCCAGGTGACCAACCTCGCCGATGCCCTCGGCGAGTTGAAGGACCGCGGCTACCGCACGATCGGCCTCGATTCGGCTGGCGACGACGAGCTGGAGCCGGCGCTGGACGGCGGCCGGCTCGCCTTGGTGCTCGGTTCGGAGGGCAAGGGGCTTCGCCAGAAGACCCGCGAGACGGTGGATGTCCTCGCGCGCCTTGAAGTTCCCGGCGCCATCCGCTCGCTCAACGTGTCCAACGCAGCGGCCGTCTCGCTCTATGCCGCGCGCCGGTACCTGACGAAATAGCCGCTACGCCGCCTCGTCCCGCCGCGCCAGCGCGGCGGCATAGACTTCGGCCACCGAACGGAAAACGCCCGGCGAACCGGGGTCCTCCGCTCGGTCGGCCGCGCGCGACCGCATCCGCCGGAGCAGCAGCAGCTCGAATCGCAGCTCAAGCGAGAGGCGAGCGACCTTCGCCGCCTGTCGTTCGATCCTTGCCTGCGTCAACTCGGCAGCCTCCTCGATCGAGCGCTGTTGATCCCCTGCCACGCCGCCGGTCGTTTGCTGGGCGAGAGCGACGAAATCTCTGGCCTTGCCAGCATTTGCTGTCGTAGGCCACATGGGTTCGCGGGTACGGGGGACGCCCGCGGCCCGATCCAGGGAGGGGTGATGGGATTTCTTCTGACCGTCAGCAAGGCCATCGACAGGCTGAACGCCGGTTTTGCCGTGATCGCGGACTATCTCGTCCTTGTCGCGGTCCTTGTGAGCGCCGGCAACGCCCTCCTTCGCTATTCGTTGAACCTCAGTTCCAACGGGGCGATCGAGATCCAGTGGTACATGTTCGCCGGCATCGTGCTGCTCGGCGCCTCCTATACGCTCAAGCTCAATGAGCATGTCCGCGTCGACTTGATCTATTCCGTGCTGTCGACCAAGGGACGGCTTCTCGTGGACATCTTCGGCTTCGTCGTGCTGTTCCTGCCCGTGATCGGCTACCTGTTCTATCTCACCTGGCCCTTCTTCCTTCGATCGTTCCTGAGTGGCGAAGTGTCCATGAACGCAGGCGGCCTGATCCTCTGGCCGGCCAAGGCGACCCTACCGCTCGGCTTCGGGCTCCTGTTCCTCCAGGGCATTTCCGAACTCATCAAGCGGTTCGCGGCTCTGGCCGGGCTGATCACGATCGAAACGAAGTACGAAAAGCCGCTGCAGTAAGCGGCGCGGTGGGGGACAATTCGGATGTTTGAATACGGGCCGATGCCGCCGCTGATGTTCGGCGGCATGATTCTCTTCCTGATCATGGGTTTCCCGGTCGCCTTCTCGCTGGCGGCCGTCGGCCTCCTGTTCGGGGCGCTGGGCGTCTACTTCGATCATTTCAGCCCGGCGCTTCTCAACGCGCTGCCGCTGCGCTTCTACGGCGTGATCTCCAACGACCTTCTGCTGGCGATCCCCTTCTTCACCTTCATGGGCGCCATTCTGGAGCGCTGCGGTCTGGCGGAAGACCTTCTGGAAGGCTCCGGCCAGCTCTTCGGCCCGAAGCCCGGCGGCCTCGCCTATGCCGTGATCCTGGTCGGCGCGGTGCTCGGCGCGATCACCGGAACGGTGGCGGCCTCCGTCATCGCCATGGGCGTCGTCTCCCTGCCCGTCATGATGCGCTACGGCTACGACATGCGTCTGGCCACCGGCGTCATCGCGGCGTCAGGCACGATCACGCAGGTGATCCCGCCTTCGCTCGTGCTGATCATCCTGGCCGACCAGCTCGGTCGCTCCGTCGGCGACATGTATGCGGGCGCCATCGGTCCCTCGCTGCTGCAGATCGCGCTGTTCCTCGGCTTCATCTTCGTGTTGTCGAAGCTCCAGCCGCACAAGATGCCGCCCCTGCCCCCGGAGGCGCGCACCAAGAGCGGGCGCGAGCTGCTCTGGCAGGTCGCCAAGGGCATGATTCCCTCCCTGGCCCTGATCTTCCTCGTGCTGGGCACCATGTTCATGGGCCTTGCGACGCCCACGGAAGCCGGTGCCATGGGCTCGGTCGGCGCGATCCTGCTCGCCGCCCTGCACCGCCGCCTGAGCTGGACCCTGACGCGTCAAGCGATGGCGACCACGATGCGGCTCACCGCGATGGTCGTTTTCATCCTGATCGGCTCCACCGTGTTCAGCCTCGTGTTCCAAGGCATGGATGGGGGACACTGGATCGAGTACCTGCTGTCCCACATCCCGGGCGGGGCGGTCGGGTTCCTGATCTTCGTCAACATCTTCATCTTCTTCGTGGCGTTCTTCCTCGACTTCTTCGAGATCGCCTTCATCATCGTGCCACTGCTGGCGCCGGTAGCCGATGCGCTAGGCATCAACCTCGTCTGGTTCGGCGTGCTGCTCTGCGTGAACATGCAGACGGCCTTCATGCATCCGCCCTTCGGCTTCGCGCTCTTCTACCTGAGAGGCATCGCGCCGGCCAACGTGAAGAGCTCGGACATCTACATGGGCGCCATTCCCTGGCTCGGCCTGCAGCTCGTGCTCGTCGCGATCCTGATCCTCTGGCCGCAGTCGGTAACCTATTTCCTGAAGCAGGAACGGGCGGTGGATCCGGCGAGCATCCAGCTCAACGTGCCGATGCCCGGCATGTCGGCACCGACGCCCGGCGGCGCCGCGGCTCCGCCCTCCTTCGGCGCGCCCGCGGCACCCAGCTTCGGCGTGCCTGCGGCTCCGAGCTTCGGTGGCGCGCCCGCCCCGAGCTTCGGTGCGCCCCCGGCCGGAAGTTCCCCGGCGCCGGCCCCTGCGCCGGCTGCTCCGGCGACGCCCGCGCCGCCCTCCTTCGGCGCCCCGACGGCGCCGAGCTTCGGGGCCCCTGCGCCTCAACAGTGACGCAGAAGAAAGGCCGGCGGATCGCTCCGCCGGCCTTCTCCATTCTCGGGGTCGATCGAACCTACTTGCCGGCCGCCTGCTGGCTGTAGACATACGTGTCGTAACTGTATTCAGCGACGCGGAACCACTCGTAGCTTTCCGCCCGGAACTTGGTCCACGGATCGTAGATCGCCTTCCACTTCGGGTTGCTCTCGGACAGCGAGGCGTAGAGCTTCATGGCCGAATCGTAGGACGCGTCGAGGATGTCGCGCGGCAGCGGGCGGAGCTGCACGCCCTTGCCCACCAGCGAGCGGATCGCCTGCATGTTCTTCGCGTCGTAGAGCGCCATCATGTCGACGTTGACAGCCTTGGCTGCCGTGTCCAGCGCCGCCTTGTAGGCCTCGGGCAGCTCGTCGTACTTCGCCTTGTTGAACAGGAAGTGCAGCGTCAACCCGCCTTCCCAGAAGGCCGGATAGTAGTAGTACGGCGCCACCTGGTAGAAGCCGAGCTTCTCGTCGTCATAGGGGCCGATCCACTCCGTCGCGTCGATCGTACCGCGCTCCAGCGCCGGATAGATGTCACCCCCGGCGAGTTGCTGCGGCACGACGCCGAGCGGCTCCAGCACGCGGCCGGCCAGGCCCGCGATGCGCATCTTGAGGCCCTGGAGGTCGGCCACGGAGTTGATCTCGCGACGGAACCAGCCGCCCATCTGCACGCCCGTGTTGCCGCCCGGCAGTCCCTTGACGTTGTAAGCCGCCAGGAACTCGTCGAAGGCCTCGTTGCCGCCGCCATGGTAGAGCCAGGCGTTCTGCTGGCGCGCGTTGAGCCCGAAGGGGATCGTGGCACCGAGCGCGAAGGTCGGGTCCTTGCCGACATAGTAGTAGGCCGCCGTGTGCGCGGCCTCCACCGTGCCGTCCTGCACGGCGTCCAGCGCCTGGAGGCCCGGCACCAGCTCGCCGGCGGGAAAGACGTCGATCGTGAACTTTCCGCCGGTGATCTCCGAGATCGCGGCGGCCAACTTCTCCGCACCGCCGTAGATCGTGTCGAGCGTATTGGGAAAGCTCGAGGTCAGGCGCCAGCGGATGCTGGGTAGTTCCTGCGCGATCGCGGGTGCCGCGAGCACGGTTCCGGCTGCGGCGCCGCCCGTGACGGCCCCCGCCTTGAGTATGAATTGTCTGCGATCCACGCGATGTCCTCCCATTCGCCCCACCAGCGAAACGGCGGCATTGGAGCCCACGCCGCAGCACTTCGCAAGCGGCGGAAGGCCCAAACGAAAATGGCCGGCTCGCGAGGAACCGGCCTTTTCCATCACATGAATTTGAGTGTCAGCGGCCTGCGGCCTGTTGGCTGTAGTTGTACGTGTCGTTCGTGTACTCGGCGACCCGGAACCACTCGTAGACCTGTGTGCGGAACTGGCTCCACGGGTCGTACATTGCCTTCCACTTGGCATTGGATGCCGAGAGCTTGGCATAAAGGTCCTGCGAAGAGGCGAAGGCCGCGTCGAGCACGTCGCGCGGCAGCGGCCGGAGCTGCACGCCCTTGCCCACCAGGGAGCGGATCGCGCGCATGTTCTTCACGTCGTAGTCCGCCAGCATTCGCGTGTTGCAGGTGGCTGCGGCCACTTCCAGCGCCGTCTTGTAGCTTTCCGGCAGCTCGTCGTACTTCGACTGATTGAACATGTAGTGGACCGTCGGACCCGCCTCCCAGAAGGCCGGGTAGTAGTAGTACGGCGCCACCTGGTAGAAGCCGAGCTTCTCGTCGTCGTAGGGACCGACGAACTCCGTCGCGTCCAGCGTGCCGCGCTCCAGCGCCGGATACACGTCGCCGCCCGCGAGCTGCTGCGCCACGACGCCGAGCGGCGCCAGCACCTGGCCGGCGATGCCTGCGATGCGCATCTTGAGGCCCTGGAGGTCGCTCAGCGAGTTGATCTCCTTGCGGAACCAGCCGCCCATCTGGGTGCCGGTGTTGCCGCCCGGGAACGCCCGCACGCCGTAGGCCGTCAGGAAGTCGTTGATCGCCTCGTTGCCGCCGCCGTTGTAGAGCCAGGCGTTCTGCTGGCGCGCGTTCAGGCCGAAGGGGATCGAGCTGCCGATGGCGAAGGTCGGGTCCTTGCCGACATAGTAGTAGAGAACGGTGTGCGCCGCCTCGACCGTGCCGTCCTGCGTGGCGTCCAGCGCCTGGAGGCCGGGCACGAGTTCGCCGGCCGGAAACACGTCGATCGTGAACTTGCCGTCGGTGAGCTTGGAGACGATCTCGGCGAAGAGCCGGGAGGAGCCGAACAGCGTGTCCAGCGTGTTCGGGAAGCTCGACGTCATGCGCCAGCGCAGCGTCGGCGCGTCCTGCGCCAGGGCGGGCGCGGCAAGTCCCGTTCCCGCGACGGTTCCGCCGGCGACGATCCCGGCGCGGCGAATGAATTGGCGACGATCCATCGAGTTCCTCCCATAAATCGGACCAGAACCCTATGCCCGCAAATCGCGCGCCATGAAAGCGCCACCTGCGCCTTTTCCCGGCCCCCGTGCGAGCCCGCCCGCGCCCACGCGAAAAATGCGGATGCGAGCCCTCCCCGCCTGTGCTAGATCCGCCCTCGGGCCGGCTTAGCTCAGCGGTAGAGCAGCGGTTTTGTAAACCGAAGGTCGGGGGTTCAATCCCCTCAGCCGGCACCAGTCGCCCAGGGTCGATGTCGTACGTTCGCGAGTGCTTGCGGAACCATCCACGGGACGCCAGCTTCCGGCCATGACCTTCCCGACGAACCATGACTTGCGAACCGCGGATCGCTCCGACGATCTGGCGCGGGCGAGGAAGCTCGCGGCGAGGAAGTTCAACGAGCATGTGAAGCTCGTCTCGACGAGCGTCAACGCGGTCGCTCTCACCACGCTCGGCGCGAGCATCCTTTTGCCGGGCATCAGTGGAACCGCGGTGGCCCGTCCGGTCGTTTGGCTTCTGATCGCGGGTGCATTACATTTGGTGGCGCATGCATCCGTCCGGATGCTGCGAAGCGAGGATTGAACCATGAGCGAGTTGCTGGGAACTGCGTGGGCTCTTCCCGCCGCCGGCATCGTGCTGGCGGTGGTCGGCTATTCCTGGCTGCACATCGCCTCGCGAAAGCTCGACCGCAAATACGGGTCCGGCCGCTGACCGCGGCGACGCCGCTCGGCTTCGTCAGCCGGAAACTCGGCTTGGCGCCCGTAAAACAACGCTAACCAGACGCCGAGAACACGCTGGACAGGCCGCTCTGCCGACACGAAGGGTGACACGACGAGACCCGACGAGGCGTCGCATGGACCCGAGCATACTTCTCATCATCCCCGCAGCTCTGGTTCTCGGACTGGTCTGGCGACCGGATATCGTGCTCCAGATCGTCGGCTTGCTCGTGATCGTGCTGGCTCCTTATGGGGACTACATGTCTCTTAACGAGCCGGTGCCGTCGTTCGCGGACGGCATACCGCCGCGCTCTCCCCTTCTCTCGATGATCGGCATGCCCTCCTGGATAGGCTTCACCATCGGCATGCTGCTGATCGCCCTCGGCCGCGGCATCTATCAATTGCGGCGCATCGCACGCTCCATGGCGGCGGCCAAGGCGGCCTGAGACTGCCGCAACCCGGAGGTTTCAGCGCGCAGGGCCGCGCAGGCTCTCCGTGATCGATTTCAGCATGCCGTCGTAGGGGTCGCGCAGCGCTTCCGGATAACGGACCGAGACCGAATGAGTCAGCTTGCCGCGAAAGATGTAGCGCTCGTAGAAGATGCGCCCGTCCGGCAGGTATCCCGAAACGACCGCCCAGTTCCGGCCGGTCCGCTGGTAGGTCACGCGATCGAGGCCCTTGCGCCAGCGCACGAGTTCGCGCGGGCTCGACCATTCGGGGTTCTCGATGGCATAGACCACGAGTTCCGCCCCTTCCTCCGAACGCCACACCTGCCCTTCGGGCGTAGCCGGCACGATGATCGGAAACGCCCGCGCCGGGAACGTCGCGGACGTGCCGTAGAGAGGATTGGTGTAGGTATAGGCCCGCGCGGGCGGCGAGAGGGCGAGCCCGCCGACGAGAACCAGCATGCCGAGCGCGGCGCGAAGCCCCGTCCGGCTCGTGACACGCATCTCTCGACCCATCCGCTCCTCCACCATGTTTCCCTCAGGAACAGCCCGTCCCACAGACACGGGCCGACCGCCGCACGCGGCGGCCGGCAACGCGCTTATGGTCCAGTGCAAGTCACTCGTCCGGCCCCGGACGACGGTTGGCGGCCGTGTCCTGATATTCGTCCACCTGGACGCCCTTGCTGTCGAGCCCCCGCTCCCGCGTATGCTGCGACTTGTCGCGGTTGCTGAGGATCTGCTCCTTCCGGACCATCTCGTCCCGAAGCTCCGTCATGGCGCCGACGCCGGCACCCTTGCCCTGCGCGCCGGCACCCATCGTCTTGTGGCTTCCGTGACCACCCGGCATCGTCTGCCTCCTCGTCTCGTGAGGGGGAACAACGACGAAACGAGGCCGGCGTTCGCAGCGGCGGGCGGCTTGTTGCGTAGGTGGCGTATCAGGCGCCGTCGTCCTGCTTCTTCGGATCGTCGTCGTCCGGCGGCTCCTGCACCTCGCTCTCGACGCTGACCGACAGGCGCTGGTAGACGCCGAGCCCGACGATCAGCACCACGCCAACGAAGAGCAGCAGCGTCGGGTAGAGCATCTGCGGCATCGATTCCTTGCCGGCCTGGAACACGGTCACCAAAGCTTCCAGAAGGACGGCGATCACGATGGTGGAGATGAACTTGGTGAGGCTGCGGCGCGCCTCGCCGGCGCTGCGCATCTCGCGGCCCCGGATCGCCTCCTCCTCCAGGAGGTACTTGCCGACGTCGAAGACGGCGATGGCGATCACGGTGAAGCCGACGGCTTCGAGCAGCGAAGCCCCGACGTCGAGATCGGCCGCGGTGTAGCTCTTCCAGACGCCGTCGATGGCGTAGGCGATCAGCCCGCAGGCGAGCACCATCAGGATCAGGCTGGCCAGTCCGAAGGCCGTCCGTGTGAAGAGATCGAACGCGCGCATGCCGCCGGCCGCTGGAGGGAACTTGCGAGGAGATCTGCGCGCGGCGGACGCGACGGCAAGGGCGGCCGGCTCGGCCCGCCGCCCCTGGCCGAGGTTTATTCCTTCACCGCGCCCGTCATCGAGGAGACGTAGTAGTCGACGAAGAACGAGTAGAGGATCACCACCGGCAGGGAGCCGATCAGCGCCCCGGCCATCAGCGAGCCCCATTCGTAGACGTCGCCGCGCACGAGCTCGGTGAGGACGCCCACCGGCACCGTCTTGTTCTCCGACGACTGGATGAAGGTCAGCGCGTAGATGAACTCGTTCCAGGCCAGCGTGAAGGCGAAGATGCCGGCCGAGATGAGGCCGGGCACCGCCAGCGGCAGCACGACCTTGGTCAGGATCTGCCAGCGCGTCGCCCCGTCCACCAGCGCGCTTTCCTCCAGTTCGAACGGGATCGAGCGGAAGTAGCCCATCAGGAGCCAGGTGCAGAACGGGATCAGGAAGGTCGGGTAGGTCAGGATCAGCGCCAGTCGCGAGTCGAACATGCCGAGCTGGAACACGATGAAGGCCAGCGGGATGAACAGGATCGACGGCGGGATGAGATAGGCGAGGAACACCATCAGACCGGTGATCCGCGCGCCGGTGAAGCGCACGCGCTCGATGGCGTAGGCCGCGAAGACCGAAGCCGCGAGCGCGATCACGGTGGAGCAGACCGCGACGATCACCGTGTTCCACAGCCAGCCGGGATAGGACGTTTCCCAAAGAAGGTACTTGATGTGGTCGAGCGTCGGCCCGACCACCCAGAATGGGCTGTAGGCGGAATAGTTCGTGAGCTGGTCGTTCGGCTTCACCGCCGTGATGGCCATCCAGTAGAACGGGAAGAGCAGCACGAACATGAAGACGGCGAGCGGCAGGTAGATCACGAGGATCTTCCGGGCGAGCGTGTCGTGGTGCGACATGCCGACGACGTCGTCGGTGAGGTGGCCTGCGGTTTCGGTCGTGTTGGCGGTCATCGCGGGTCTCCTCAATCGTTTCCGCCCTGCTGCCACTTGCGGCGCTGCAGGCCGAAGAAGCTGAACAGGATCGCCGCCAGAAGGAACGGCACCATGGCGACAGCGATCGCCGCGCCTTCGCCGAGCGCGCCGCCCGGAATGCCGCGCTGGAAGGACAGGGTTGCCATCAGGTGCGTGGCGTTCACCGGACCGCCCTTGGTCAGCACGTAGATGAGCTGGAAGTCGGTGAAGGTGAACAGCACCGAGAAGGTCATCACGACAGCGATGATGGGGGTCAGCAGCGGCAGGGTGATGCGCCGGAAGCGCTGCCAGGACGTCGCGCCGTCGAGGGCGGCGGCTTCGTGCAGGGAGGCGGGAATGGTCTGGAGGCCGGCCAGCAGCGAGATCGCGACGAAGGGAATGCCGCGCCAGACATTGGCGGCGATCACCGAAAGGCGCGCATTGGTCGGATCGCCGAGGAAGTTGATCGGCGCGTCGATCAGTCCGGCCGACATCAGCACCCAGGAAATGATCGAGAACTGTGAATCGAAGATCCACCAGAAGGCCAGCGCCGAGAGCACGGTCGGCACGACCCAGGGCAAGAGGATCACCGCGCGGAAGAAAGTCTTGAACGGCAGGTGCTCGTTCAGAATGATCGCGAGCCAGAGGCCCAGCGCGAACTTCAGGATCGACGCGACCGCCGTGTAGACGATCGTGTTGAAGACCGAGAGCCAGAAGACCCGGTCTTCCATGAGGTACTGGTAGTTCTCCAGGCCGATGAAGATGCCGGGCCGGCCGATCCGCGTGTCGGTGAAGCCGAGCCAGACGCCGAGACCTAGCGGGTAGGTCAGGAAGCAGAGAAGGAAGATGGCGGCCGGCAGCATGAACAGGAGGCCGAGCCCGTTCCGGCTCTGCGACAGCCGTTCGAAGAAGGACGGTTTGGGCGGCAGATCGCCCGCCGTGAGGCTGGACATGGCAAATCCCGATCGCGCGAGGAGTGTGGAGCCGCGCCCGCCGGGGTAGCGGACGCGGCGGAGGTCGTCAGGTCAGACGCGGTAGTAGCGGTTGGCCCGACGCTCGGCGTTCTTGATCGCGTCCTCCGGCGAGGACTGGCCGGTCACCGCCTCGGCGTACATGTCGACCAGCACGTAGTCCGCCATGACGCCGGCCGAGGCCGCGCCCAGCGGGCCGGCATAGCCGTTGGGCCTGAGGCTCGCCGAGGCCTTGGCATAGGCCGCATGGATCGGGTTCGACGTCCAGACCGGATTGTTCTCGAAGGCCTTGAGCGGCTGGCAGCAATAGGCGCTGGCGCCCTGGATCCAGGCGTTCATGTTGTCGGGCTGGTACAGGAACTGCAGATAGGCCTTCGCGGCTTCCGGGAACTTCGTATGCTTGAAGATCGAGATGGTCGAGGCCTGGTGCAGTTCCACCGACTGGCCCACGGGGCCGATCGGCAGGTTCACCGAGCGCATGTCATCGGCGATCTCCTTCATCGCCGGGTCCTTGAGCGCGGCGTAGTAGACCGACACGCCGTTGGCGGTGAGCGAGACCTGGCCGGCCAGGAAGGCGCGGTTGTTGTTGACGTCCTGCCAGCTCTCGGTGCCCGGGATGAAGGTCTTGTAGAGCTCCATCGCGTACTTGACGGACTCCAGCGTCTCCGGGCTGTTGATGGTGACGGTACCGTTCTCGTCCACCATCCGGCCGCCGTGGCTCCACAGCAGCCAGTGGGCGTAGTTGTTTCCGTCGCCGACCGCCTTGCCGTGCGGGAAGCCGGCAGGGGTGCCCTTGGCCTGGAGCGCCTTGCAGAGCTCGAGGAAGCCGGCCGTGTCCTTCGGGAATTCCTGGAAGCCCGCCGCCTTCATGTGGCTGTCGCGATAGACCACCGCGTTGCCGATGGCGCAGAGCGGCAGGGCGATGAAGCTGTCGCCGCGCTTGGCGTAGGACTCCAGGCCCGGATACCAGCCGCCGTTCGCCGCGCCGATGGAGGTGCCGAGATCGGTCACGTCCACCAGCTTGTCCGGATATTGCTGCGGGTCGTCGAACCAGCTCATGACCATGTCCGGGCCGGAGCCGACGTTGGCGGCGACCGCCGCCTTCGGACGCACGTCCTCCCAGCTTTCCTTGTCGACACGCACCTGGACGCCCGTCGCGTCGGTGAACTTCTTGGTGTTGGCGAGGAACGCCTCCTCCTCGGCCGGCACGAAGGGCACCCAGCGCAGGAGACGCAGGGACGCGCCGGCTTCCGGGGTGAAGGTCGGAGCGGCCGATTGAGCGAAGGCCGGGCCGACGCCCAGCCGGCCGCCGAGCGCCGCGCCGGCCACGATGCCGGCCGTGCCGGCGAGGATCTGTCTACGGTTGATCACGGGTGGTCCTCCTCAAGGTCGGGGCATTCTTTGATGATTTCGCGCCGGTCGTGCCCCGTTGCCGCCCGCGCCGATACGCCGAACGCTTAGAGCCGTTGGCCCGTGGCCGCGTCGAAGAGATGCACGGCCTCCGGATCGATCGAGACGTTGAGCGTCTCGCCCGGCTTCAGAGTCACGCGCTCACGGAAGACGCAGGTCACCGCCGTCTTGCCGAGTTCGCCCATGACCTGGCTTTCGAAGCCGGTGGGCTCGATCACCACGACCTTGATCGGGATCGGGCCGCCGAGGCTGATCGCCTCCGGCCGTGCGCCGTAGACGAGGTCCCGCCCCCTCGCCGCCTCGTGCCGGCCGCTGACCGGCAGCACGACGCCGTCGGACGTGACGAAGCGGGTCGGGTCGTTGGCGTCCAGCCGACCGTGCAGCATGTTCATGGCCGGCGAGCCGATGAATCCGGCGACGAAGAGGTTGTTCGGCCGGTCGTAGAGCTCCAGCGGCGCGCCGACCTGCTCAACGATGCCATCGTGCATGACCACGATCTTGTCGGCCATGGTCATGGCCTCGATCTGGTCGTGCGTGACGTAGACCGTGGTCGTCGTCAGACGCTGGTGGAGGTTCTTGATCTCCGTGCGCATCGACACGCGCAGCTTGGCGTCGAGGTTCGACAGGGGTTCGTCGAAGAGGAACACCTGCGGGTCGCGCACGATGGCCCGGCCCATGGCCACGCGCTGGCGTTGGCCGCCGGAGAGCTGGCGCGGGAAGCGATCCAGAAGATGGGACAGGCCGAGGATCTCGGCCGCCGGCTTGACCCGCCGTTCGATCTCCTCGCGCGAGGCCTTCTTCAGTGCCAGCGAGAAGGCCATGTTGTCGGCCACCGACATGTGCGGATAGAGCGCGTAGTTCTGGAACACCATGGCGATGTCCCGGTCCTTCGGCGGCACGTCGTTGACGATGCGGTTGCCGATGCGGATTTCGCCGCTCGTCACATGTTCCAGGCCGGCCAGCATGCGCAGCAGCGTGGACTTGCCGCAACCCGACGGCCCGACCAGGATCACGAACTCGCCGTCTTCGATCTGGACGTTGACGCCCTTGATCACAGGATGCGAGCCGAACGACTTGCGAACGTCGACGATATCGACTGACGCCATGTGGTGTCCTCCCGAAGGTCGAAGACCCGGAGGCCCGGCTTGTCCCGCCGGTTTTCCCCGATCCCGCACCTTGTTTCCGTTGCGGGCGCCAGCGCGCCCGTTGAAGTCCGCGGCCCCCTCGGGGCCGAATGCAAAGGCTCAGCCGCGGCCGACGAACGGCATCTTGGTCGCCATGACGGTCATGGTCAGCACGTTCGCCTCCAGCGGCAGCGAGGCCATGTGGGCAACCGCACGGCCGACATGGGCCGGATCCATCGTGGGCTCCGAGGCGATCCGCCCGTCGGCCTGCATCACGCCGGCCGACATGGCGGCGGTCATGTCGCTCGCCGCGTTGCCGATGTCGATCTGGCCGCAGGCGATGTCGTACTTGCGACCGTCCAGCGAGGTCGATTTCGTCAGGCCCGCGATCGCGTGCTTGGTGGCCGTGTAGGGCGCCGAGTTCGGCCGCGGCGTGGTCGCCGAGATCGAGCCGTTGTTGATGATCCGCCCGCCGCGCGGCTCCTGCGCCTTCATCACCTTGAAGGCCTGCTGCGTGCAAAGGAACGCACCGGTGAGGTTGGCCGAGACCACCGTGTTCCACTGCTCGAAGCTGAGATCCTCCAGCGGGATCGCCGGTGCGACCGAGCCGGCATTGTTGACGAGAAGGTCGAGACGGCCGAAGCGATCGCGAATGCCGTCGAATAGCGCCGCGACCGACGCGGGATCGCCGATGTCGGCGACCATCGGCACCGTGCCGTGTCCGAGCTCGCCCGCCGCCTTCTCCAGCACGTCCTTGCGCCGCCCGCAGATCACGACCGTCCATCCGGCACCGACCAGCGCGGTCGAGATCGCCTTGCCGACCCCGGTCCCGCCGCCTGTCACGAGTGCGATCCGGCTCCGCTCACCTGTCATCCCCGATGCCTCCGTCATGCCTGCACGCTGCCGCCGAGTTCGTCCTCGATATGCGCCCGCACGATCTCCTCGAACGAATCCTCCACCGTGAAGCCGAGGTCGCGGGCGCGCTTCGCCTCGATGTCCGGCGCCCAGCCGTCCACGATGCGGATGATCGTCTCGTCCGGCACGCGCTTGACCAGCGCCAGCGCCTTCTCGCCGGCCACGGCCCGCAGCGCCTCCAGTTCGTCGCCGACCGTGGCCGACAATCCGGGCATGTTGAGGTTGCGGCGTGGGCCGATGGGGGCGGTATCCATGGTCGCGGCGTGCAGGAAGAAGCCGACCGCCGCCCGGGGGCTCGCGAAGTAGTGTCGGACCGTGTCGGCCACCGGAAGCACCGCTTCCTTGCCCGACATCGGCTCGCGCAGAATGTTGGAGAAGAAGCCGGAGGCCGCCTTGTTGGGCGCGCCGGGCCGCACGCAGATCGTCGGCAGGCGCAGGCCCACGCCGTCCAGGAAGCCGCGACGCGTGTAGTCGGCGAGAAGCAGCTCGCCGATCGCCTTCTGCGTGCCGTAGCTCGTCAGCGGCGTCAGTGCGAAGTCCTCCGGCACGCGATCGGCGAAGGGCGCGCCGAACACGGCGATGGACGAGGCGAAGACTACGCGCGGGCAGTAGCCCGATCGCCCGTGCTCGTGCCGGATCGCGTCGAACAGGTCGCGCGTGCCGTCGAGATTGATGCGGTAGCCCTTGTCGAAATCGGCCTCGGCCTCGCCCGAGACGATGGCGGCGAGGTGGAACACGACGTCCGGCCGCTCGGCGATCAGCGCCTCGGTCGCCTTCGGCGCCGAGACGTCGATCGCCTGTGTCGCGACATCGGCGATCTTGCCGTCGGGCGCCTTCGGCTCGACGACGTCGACCATCACCAGGCGATCGACCGCTTTGCCCCCGAGGGCTCCGTCCCTGGCGATCCGCTCCGCGAGCTTCCGCCCGATCATCCCGGCCGCGCCGATGATGAGCACCTTCATGCGTCTTCTCCTCCCCTGCCGCCGGTCCTCGCCTCCTCGCGAAGAACCGGGGCTCAGCCCGTCTGGCGGGCTTGCGTCTTGCCGCCCGCGACGGGCGGTAGGCCCATCACGCGCAACGTTGTCTCGTAGATGCGCTGGATATGCACGTCGAAGGCCCGCACCGTCGCCTCGCGGTCGCGCCCCTCCAGCGCGCGCAGGATGGCGGCGTGGTCGGCATGGCTGCGGGCGATCGCGCCGGGCTCGGACACCGCGCGATGGCGCTGCTGCATCATGTAGCCGAAGAGGTCGCTCACGAGGTCGGCCAGCACCGGGTTGGCGCAGCGCCGATAGATCGCGAGATGGAACTCGCGGTCCAGCACGAGAAACCGCACCGGGTCCTCCAGCGTGCTCGCCTGCAGGACCAGCGACTGCCGAAGGAAGCGCAGCGTCTCCTCGTCCATCCGCTCGGCGGCGTCGCCCACCACGACGCGCTCGTTCAGCAGCCGGGCCGCATGCACGTCGTCGAGCCCGTAGCGGTTGATGAGGCGCGCCTCGCGCGAGCGCCGGAACTCGGGTCCCACCTCGTCGGAGCGAACGCGGGTGCGCGCGCCGTGCAGAACCGCGAGCAGCCCCTTGGCCGCCAGGATCTGCACTCCGCCGCGCACCGACTCGCGACTCACCTGCAAGGCGGCGGCCAGGTCCCGCTCGCTCGGCAGGTCGTCCCCCACCTGGAAGATGCCGGACGCGATCAGCATCGCGATCTTCTCCGCCACAACGTCCCGCACGTTCCGACGCACGATAGCCTCGCGCAGCTCGGGAGCGTTCTCCAGGACGAATTCGGACAGCGACATGGCGTGGACCCCTGACCACTGGCACGACCAGCGGACCAGTCGAGCCTTTCAGTCGCGCATTTGTCTGTCAATTGGTCGCATGTGCTGCACTGCGGCACCTTGGACCCGCCTCGGTCCCTGCCGACAGCGAAGCCCTTGCGATCGTTCGGACAAGTCGTCATTGGAAGGGCCATCGTTTTGGCGGACCCTCCATCCGCCCGCACAGACTTTGAAAGGGCGTGCCATGAGCGCCGCAACGGACATCGCCGCCTCCGCCTCCAAGAGCGATTCGCCGGCCCCCAAGGGTTTCGCCGCCCGGCGGACCTTCGCGATCATCTCCCACCCGGACGCCGGCAAGACCACGCTGACGGAAAAGTTGCTGCTCGCCGGCGGCGCCATCAACATGGCGGGCGCGGTCAAGGCGCGCGGCGAGAACCGTCGCGCGCGCTCCGACTGGATGGAGATCGAGCAGTCGCGCGGCATCTCCGTCACCTCCTCGGTGATGACCTTCGAACGCGAGGGGATCACGTTCAACCTCCTCGACACGCCCGGCCACAGCGACTTTTCCGAAGACACCTATCGGACGCTCACCGCCGTCGACAGCGCGATCATGGTCGTGGACGTCGCCAAGGGCATCGAGAGCCAGACGCGCAAGCTCTTCGAGATCTGCCGCCTGCGCGACATCCCGATCATCACCTTCGCCAACAAGGTGGACCGCGAGGGCCGCAGCGCCTTCGAAGTGATGGACGAGATCGAGGAAGCGCTCCAGCTCAGCGTCTCGCCCCAGGTCTGGCCGGTCGGCATGGGCTCCGACTTCCACGGCTGCTACGACCTCGCCACCGACGAATACCTCTACTCTTCCGTGCGGGCGGGCGGCGCCTGCGACACGGTCAAGCAGATGACGGGCATCGACGACCCGGCGCTGGACGCCATGGTGCCCGAGCACGTACTGACCCGCTTCCGCGAGGAGGCCGAGCTGGCGCGCGAGGGCTACGCGACCTTCGACGGAGAGGCCTATCGCCAGGGGCACCTGACGCCCGTCGTCTTCGGCAGCGCGCTGCGCGACTTCTCGGTAGATCAGCTCCTGCGCATCGTCGCGCGCTTCGCGCCGCCGCCACGCTCGCAGCCATCCGACAAGGGTCCCGTCGATCCCCGCACCAGTTCCGTGTCGGCCTTCGTGTTCAAGGTCCAGGCCAACATGGACCCCAACCACCGCGACCGCGTCGCCTTCGTCCGCTTCTGCTCCGGTCACTTCAAGCGCGGCATGAAGCTCAACCACGTGCGCTCCGGCAAGCCGCTCGCCGTCAACAACCCGATCTACTTCTTCACCCAGGAGCGCGACCTCGCGGAGGAAGCCTTCGCCGGCGACGTGATCGGCATTCCGAACCACGGCACCTTGCGCGTCGGCGACACGCTGACGGAAGGCGAAAACTTCCGCTTCACCGGCCTGCCCTCCTTCGCACCCGAAGTCATGCGTCGCGTCCGGCTCGAAGACACCATGCGGATGAAGCAGTTGCGCCGGGCTCTTGAGGATCTGGCTGAAGAAGGTCTGGTGCAGGTCTTCAAGCCGATCATCGGCTCCAACTGGATCGTCGGCGTCGTCGGTCCGCTCCAGCTCGACGTTCTCGCCTCACGGATCAAGCAGGAATACAAGACCGACATCGGCTTCGAGCCGGTGCCCTATTCCACCGCGCGCTGGATCTCCTCGCCGGACGAGAAGAAGCTCAAGACCTTCATCGACGAGAACAAGATGGCGGTCGCCGAGGACCGGGACAGCCGCCCGGTCTTCCTGCCCAAGGGCGACTGGGAACTGCGCTACGCTCGCGAGCGCAACCCGGACCTGCGCTTCGACGAGACGCGCGAACTCGTGGCCACCTGAACGGCGCGACGCTCCGTTCACCGTCGCGGGCCCTTTCGGCGGTTGCGCTGCAGCGACGACGATGCACATAGGGATCAACGCAATCGGAGGTTCCCATGACTGACGTCGCCGTCCTTGTCGGCTCGCTGCGCCGCGATTCCATCAACCGCAAGCTCGCGCTGGCACTCGGCCAGCTCGCCGCGCCGCGCCTGAACTTCCGGCTCGTCGATCTCTCCGACGTGCCGATGTACAACGACGACCTCATTCACGACCTGCCCGCCCCGGTCGCACGTTTGAAGCGCGAGATCGAGGCGGCGGACGCCGTGCTCTTCGTCTCGCCCGAATACAACCGCTCCTTTCCGGCCGTCCTGAAGAACGCCATCGACTGGGGCACCCGCCCCTATGGCAAGAACTCCTTCAGCGCCAAGCCCGGCGGCCTCGTCGGCACGTCGCCCGGCGCCACCGGCGCGTCGGCCGGGCAGAACCACCTGAAGAGCGTCCTCAACGTGGTGGACGTGGTCCTGATGGGGCAGCCCGAGGTCTACCTCACCTGGAAGGCCGAGGACTTCGCGGAGGACGGCACGATCGTCAACGACCACACGCGCGAGTTCCTTCAGCGCTATGTCGACCGTTTCGTGAAATGGATCGAGCGGACCTCCGAACCCAAGACCTCGGCCCAGGCCGACGCCAACGGCACGAACTGAGCCTCCGGCCTCCGGCTCACCCGAGTTCGGAGGCCGCCACCCGTCCGATGCCGCGCCGCTCGAACTCGGCGAAGGTTCGCTCCAGCGAGCCGTCGAGGTCGATGGCCCGGCAGGCGTCATCCACCACGAAGACCGGCCATCCCGCTTCCGCCGCGTCGAAGGCCGTCCAGGCCACGCAGAAGTCGGTGGCGAGGCCGCAGACGAAGACACGCTCCGCACCGCGCTCGCGCAGGTACCCGCCGAGACCCGTCGCAGTCGCACGGTCGGCCTCGCGGAAGCCCGAATAGCTGTCGATCCCCGGCTGGTGCCCTTTGCGCAGGATCGCCTGCGCGTGCGGCACGTCGAGACCCGGATGGAACGCCGCCCCCTCGGACCCCTGCACGCAATGGTCGGGCCAGAGCACCTGGCGGCCATAGGCGACGTCTATCGTGGTGAAGGGCTCGGCGTCATGCGTGCTGGCGAAAGAGATGTGCCCGGCCGGGTGCCAGTCCTGCGTCAGCGCCACGATCGCGAACCGCCGCGCGAGAGCGTTGACCACGGGCACCACGGCGTCGCCGTCGTCGACCGCCAGCGAACCGCCGGGGCAGAAGTCGTTCTGCACATCCACCACGATCAGGGCGTCGCGCCCGCCGATCACCTGCCGCATGGACCCGGTTCTCCGTTCAAACGATTCCGTCGCGGCGGAGGCTAAAGGCTCGCCATGTTCCTGCCAAGGAACGCGACCTCGCGCCGCTTCGTTGACCGGAGACAGCACGGAGCCCCGACCATGGATCCCCTATTCCTTGCCCCGATCGTCCTGGCATCGACCGTCGCCGCCTCCGCCGTCGGTCTCGACGCGCTGCGCTGGGAGAGCCGCGTCCTTCTGATCGTCTCCAGTCCGGAAGGAGCGGCGGAGGCCGAACGGCAGAAGGAACTCCTCCGCGGCCGCGAGCGCGATCTCGCCGAGCGCCGGATGACGGTGATCGCCGTCCAAGGCGACGACGTTCGTTTCCTCGCCGGAAACACGGTCCCAGGCCTGTCCGCCGCCGACCTCCGCGCCAAGGCTGCCATCGGCGACGCCTCCTTCGCCGCGGTCCTGACCGGCCTGGACGGCGGGGTGAAATGGGTGGCGAAGAGCCCGACCTCGCTGGACGAGATCAACGCCGTGGTGGATGCGATGCCCATGCGCCGCTCCGGGCTGGACTGAGCGCCGACCTTGAAGGAAGCTCCCCGAACCCGTCCACGTGCACCGCGTCATGCTCGGCCTTGAGCCGAGGATCTACCCATGTCGAGGAGCCGCCCCGCTGCAGATTCTCGGGTCAAGCCCGAGAATGACATCGCGGAAGGGGGCCTGCCGCCTGCCCCTCACCCCCCGGCCTTTTCCAGTTTCTTCAGCTTCTCGAATTGCTTCTCGATATCCTTGCCGACAGGCCTCGGGGTGAGATCGACGCCCGCCGACAGACGCTCGGCGATATGCTCCAGCACCGTGATGCGCGCGAAGCGCTTGTCGTTGGCCGGCACCACCAGCCAGGGCGCGCAGGTGGTCGAGGTGCGCTCCAGCATCTCGTTGGCGGCGTCCTCGTAGTCCGACCAGCGCTCGCGATTGCGGAAATCCTCGTAGGAGAGCTTCCAGCGCTTCAACGGATCCTCCATCCGGTCCTTGAAGCGTTTCAACTGCTCGTCGGGAGTGATGAACAGGAAGACCTTGGTCATCCTCGTGCCGGAATCCGTCAGGAGCTTTTCGAACCCGTTGATCTCGTCGTAGGCCCGCCCCCATTCGGCCGGTTTGGCGAACCCCTCGACCCGCTCCACCAGGACGCGGCCATACCAGGACCGGTCGAAGACGCAGATTTCCCCTTTGCCCGGCAATCGCTCCCAGAAGCGTGAAAGGTAGTGGTGGCGAAGGTCCTCCGGCGAGGGCGCGGCGATCGGCCAGACCTTGAAGCCGCGCGGGTCCATCACGGCGGACATGCGGCGGATCGTGCCGCCCTTGCCGGCAGCGTCCCACCCCTCGAACACGCAGACCGCCGCGTCGCCCGTATGGAGATAGGCCTGGTGGATCTTCATGAAGCGGACCTGCACCGCCTTCAGCCGCTCCTCGTACTCTTCCTTCCCGATCGCCTTGGTCATGTCGAGGCGCCCGAGCGGGCGGTGCACCTTGCCGTGGTCGTTCCCTTGATGGGCCATTCGTCCCTCTTTTCCTGCCTGCACGCCCGCCGGACGACGGGCCGTTGGCGACACATTGAACCAGGCTCCGCGCGAAAGGATCGGAGTCCGGGATCGCGCGTTTGTCCCGAACCCGGCGCTCCGCCGGCATGAGTGATGCGTAATATGCTCCAGTCCGTCGACCTCGACACCCGCGTCTCCAATGCCGAGACGATCTCCCCGCTCCATCCCGTGGGGGCCACAGCCGTCCGGCTGATCGACCGGAAGGCCGAGGGCGGCGGGCGGCCGCTCGTCTTCGTGGCGCAGACGGCGCGGCGCGCCCGCGACATCGCCGCCATTCTCAAGGCCCTGGAGCCCGAGGCGAAGGTCGCCTACTTCCCCCCCTGGGACTGCCTGCCCTATGACGGCCTGTCGCCCTCGCGCGCCGTCATGGGTCAGCGGATGGGCGTGCTGCGCTGGCTGACCAACCGCGCGAACCTTCCCGAAATTCTCGTCACCACGGCGGAGGCTCTCGTCCGCCGGGTGCCGCCGCGCACGGTCTGGAAGAAGCTGCACCGCGAGTTCAGGGCCGGCGACGCCCTCGACCTCGAAGAGATGCGTCCCTTCCTCCAGAGCCTCGGCTATCTCTTCGACGACCGGGTGGACGAGCCCGGCGAGGCGGCGATCCGCGGCCGCGTGGTGGATTTCTTTCCCGCGGGCGGCGAACTGCCCTGCCGGATCGAGCACGAGAAGGGCCGCATCGCCTCCATCCGCTCCTACGATCCCGTCACCCAGCGCACCATCGCCGAGATCGCGTGCCTCATCGTCGACCCCGCCAGCGAAATCGTCGGGGACGAGAGCGCGCCGGAGCCCGTCACGGACGCGCGCCTCGCCCGCAGCCGGCGCAAGCTGGAAACCGTCTTCGACTATCTCGACGGCGCGCCGCTCCTTCTCGAGGAAGGCTCCGACCGCCGAGCGGACGCCTTCCTGGAAGCCGCGCATGCCGCCTTCGAGGAGGCGCAGGACGGCACGCGTCCGAAGGCGAAGGCCGACCTTCCCGCGCCCGACAAGCTGCTCCTCGCGCCTGCCGAGTGGCGCGAGGCTGTGGCCGCGCGCCTCGACGCGGTGATCGTGGAGCCCGCCGGCGACGAGCCCGATGCCGTCGCGGGGCTTCCGAACTTCGCGGCCGAAGCGGCGCCCTGGGCGGCCCTGCGCGCCTTTCTCGCGCACGCCGGCGATCGGCTCCGACTGGTCCTGGCCGCCGGCTCCAAGCCGCTCCTCAACGACTGGCACCGCCGCGCCCGGCGCAATCTCGGCGGCGACTGGGAGCGCGCCAGCGGCTGGGCCACCGTCGCCGACTCGTCCGAGGGCAGCCGCTGGTCGATGCTGCTGCCGATCACGGAAGGCTTCGTGCTGCGCGATCGCGGCGTCGTGGTGGTCACGCCCCAGGACCTCGGAGGTCAGGCCGCGACAGGCGCCTCCGACCGCGGCTCGGCCGCCCTTCTCGGCCATCTCGACGACTACGAGATCGGCGACGCCGTCGTGCATATCGACCACGGCGTCGGCGTCCTGCGCGGCCTCGAGACCATCGAGCGCGACGGGCGCACGCTCGATGCGTTACGGCTCGACTATGCCGACGACGCCTCGCTCCTTGTGCCGCTGGAGGAGATCGGCGCACTGTGGCGCTATGGCGCCGACCCCGGCGACCTGAAGCTCGACAGGCTCAAGGGTGAGGGCTGGCTGAATCGCCGCAACGACCTCCTCCAGCGCGTGCAGGACACCGCGCGCGGCATGGTCGACCTGATGAGCGTGCGTCGAAAGGCCAAGGCGCGCGCGATCCGCCCCGAACGGCGTGCCTTCGAGCGCTTCTGTGCCGGCTTCCCCTATGCGCTGTCGCCCGACCAGGCCGCCGCCGTCGATGCCGTGCTGGCCGACCTCGCCTCAGGGCGCCCGATGGACCGCCTGGTTTGCGGCGATGTCGGCTTCGGCAAGACGGAAGTGGGCCTGCGCGCGGCGGCGGCGGCCGTGTCGGCCGGACATCAGGCCGCGATCGTCGCGCCGACCACGGTCCTCGCCCAGCAGCACACCCGAACCGCCTTGCGGCGCTTCCGCGCCATGGGCGTCGAGGTGGCGCACCTGTCGCGCCTCACCCCGCCGGACGAGGGGAAACGCATCAAGGCCGGTCTGAAGAGCGGCGAAATCCGGCTCGTCGTCGGCACGCATGCGCTGTGCGGCGAAGGCATCGCCTTCGAGGACCTCGCCCTCGTGGTCATCGACGAGGAGCAGCGGTTCGGCGCCCGGCACAAGGCGCGGCTGCGCGAACTCGGGCCGGGCGGCCACGTCCTCACCATGACGGCGACGCCGATCCCGCGGACCCTGCAGGCGAGCTTCGTCGGCCTCAACGATATCAGCGTGATCGCCACGCCGCCGATGCTGCGCCGGCCGATCCGAACGATCCTCCAGCCCTTCGACGACGACCTGGTCCGCGACGCGCTCCTGCGCGAGAAGAGGCGCGAGGGGCAGAGCTTCGTGGTCTGCCCGCGCGTCGAGGACATCGAGCCGATGGCCGAGCGCCTGCGCGCGCTGGTTCCCGAACTCGAGCTCGCCGTCATCCACGGCAAGCTGCCGGTGGAAACGATCGACGAGGTGATGCTGGGCTTCGGCGACGGCGTCGGCGACGTGCTCCTCGCGACCAACATCATCGAGAGCGGCCTCGACGTGCCCGCCGCCAACACGATGATCGTCTGGCGTCCCGACCGCTTCGGCCTCGCGCAGCTCCACCAGTTGCGCGGACGCGTCGGCCGCGGCACGCGGCGAGGCACGTCCTATCTCCTCACCGATCCCGAGAGCGAACTCGCCGAGACGACCGAGCAACGGCTGCGCACGCTGGAATCGCTGTCGGGTCTCGGCGCCGGCTTCACCATCTCGACGCGCGACCTCGATCTGCGCGGCGCGGGCGAGCTTCTGGGCGAGGAGCAGGCGGGCCATCTGCAGCTCGTGGGCCTCAGCCTCTACCGGCACCTCATCGAGCGGGCGCTGGCCGTGGCCGAGGGCCGGCCGGTGGCGGACGACTGGACGCCCGACATCGCGCTCGGCGCCAGCGGCGCGATCCCGGCCGACTACGTGCCCGACGCGGCCGCGCGCATCAATCTCTACAGCCGGATCGACCGGTTGCGCGAGCGCTCCGACCTCGAACTCCTGGTGGACGAGATCGGCGATCGGTTCGGCCCGATCCCGTCGCCGACCAAGGTCTTGCTCAAGGCGGCGGAGCTGCGCCTGCGCTGCCGCGAACTCGGCATCCAAAAGCTGGCGGCGGGTCCGAAAGGCACCGCCGCGACGTTCCGCACCAAGGACGATGCGGCGCGCCACGCCACGCGCCGTCTGCCGAACGGGTGGAAATGGTCGGACACCAAGCTGGTCTCGCCGCAGGGCGGAGAGACGGTGGCCGAGCGCTTCGTCGCCGCCCGCACGATGCTCGACGCCGTGGACCAACCCGCTGCCGGATAGGGCGCAAAAAAGGGGCGGCCCGAGGGCCGCCCAAGTTTGGCTGGAGTATCAGGTCATGAAGAAACCCGATGCACCCTAATTGGTCATTCCGTCCGAAGGTTGCGACGAAACTTACAGAAATTTAAGCAGCGCGCCCCGGCACAGAATGTGCCCCGGGTCGCAACCAAGCATCTCCGGCGACGTTACGTCGGCGCCGCGCTCGTCGATCGAGGCGTGTTCTGTCGCGGCGCCTTGTTGGTAGATGTTAGGAGAACGAGATGTTCCGAGAGAAGCCTTCGGCCTACGATCGGTTGAGCGACGTGATCGGAGACATCGGCGAGCGGCTTTCGGACATCGAGTCGCGTCTCGTCGAGCGGATCCATCCCCGTCCGTCCAAGGCGGAGCGTTTGCGCCGCGCGGTCGAGCGCGAGGTCAACCGTCTCTACGCGTCGTCCGAGCCGTCCTATGCGCGATACCTGCCGGGCTTCCTCACCGGCTGGTCGCTGCCGTCGGCGCAGGATGCGCGCTCCAGCCTCCACAGCGCCCGCCGCTCGCTCGCCGAGGGCGCCTACGAAGCGCAGGACCAGATCTCTGGCCTCAGCCGCTACCTTCCGTCGAGCGCCTCCTTCCTTCCGTCCTGGGGTCATCAGGCCAGCTTCCGCACCGGCCGCGGCTACCAGCGCAGCAAGGACTACCTGCGCGAGAACCCCAACGTCTCCACGGCGCTGATCGCGGGCGGCGCAATTCTGGCGGTGGCCGGGGCGATCTACGTCACGAAGAAGATCGCCGACCATGCCGAAGAGCCGGACTACGACACCGTCCGCAAGGACGGCGACATCGAGATCCGCGACTACGACGGGCTCGTCGTCGCCGAGACGATCAAGACCGGCTACCATGAGAAGGCCCGCCGCCGCGGCTTCGAGAGCCTTTACGACTACATCGCCTCGAACAACCGTTCGGGCAAGAAGATCGCGATGACGGTGCCGGTCCTTCAGCAGCTTTCGGAAGGCGAAGGCCGCACCAAGGGCTGGGCGATCCGCTTCATCATGCCGAAGAAGTACACCAAGTCGAGCCTTCCGACGCCGAACTCCAACGACGTGACCATCCATGAGGTCCCGGCCAAGCGCGTCGTCGCCATCCGCTTCAGCGGCAACTTCACCGCCACCACGGCGTCGAAGAAGCTGATGACGCTCTACAACTACATCGCCGACGAGAACTTGAAGCAGAAGGGCGACCCGATCTACGCGTTCTACGACGCGCCTTGGACCCCGGGCTTCCTGAAGCGCAACGAGATCCTGATCGAAGTCGAGCGCTGACCATCAGGTCGCCATTGCGATACGAAAGGCGTTCGCTCCGGCGGGCGCCTTTTTCGTTCGGGGGGTGCCGCCCTCACCGCAATCGTCACCTATGGGCTTGACCCAAGGGTCTGCCGCGTTGCGGCCGTCCTCTACGTCGTAGATCCTCGGGTCGAGCCCGAAGATGACGACCTGGGGAATGCGAAGCGCGAGCGCCGCAAGGCGTCGTGGCCGCCACCGAGGCGGTCTGGCGCCGCCAAGCCTCAGACCGTGATGACATACGTCTTGCGCGTCGTCTCCACCACGCGCCACGTCCCCCGGAAGCCAGGGCGGATCACCACGGCGTCGCCGGGGCGCAGGTGTCGGTCCTCCCCGCCCTCCTCCGTCAGCACCGAGTGCCCTTCGAGGATCTGGCAGAACTCCCATTCGTCGTAGGAGACGCGCCATTCGCCCGGCGTCGATTCCCAGACGCCGGCATAGAGACCGCCCTCCGCCTCCTCGACGTTCCAGGTGCGGTGCACGGGATCGCCCGCTAGGACCTTTTCGGGCAGCGGCCGGGCGACCTCCGGCTCCATTCCCTCTATGACGACGGCGATTGCGTTCGACATGGCGGCCTTCCGTTTCGGTCCATGCCTCCGATCTAGCGTCGATCACACGCGTCAGAAAGATGGGGTATCATGATACCAATTTTGCGGTACCATGGAACCACAATTCCAAGTCCATGCTTTTAAAAGGATTTTCCTGGCACGCGGTCGCGCCGATCCTGCGTCACGCTCTTGCCCGAACGGGTCTGCCTGTGTATGGAACCGGCCAAGGAGTGCGGCCGCGTCCACACTTTTTCCGCTGCGGGCGGGTTTCGCCCAGCCCCGCGCAATGAACGACCCAAGGAAAACCCCATGAAGACCTTCTCGCAGAAGTCCGAGACGGTGGAGAAGAAGTGGATCATCATCGACGCCGAAGGGCTCGTTGTCGGTCGCCTCGCCTCGCTCGTCGCGCTTCGCCTTCGCGGCAAGCACAAGCCCTCCTTCACCCCGCATGTCGATGATGGCGACAACGTCATCATCGTGAACGCCGACAAGGTCGTGTTCACGGGCAAGAAGTACCAGGACAAGACCTACTACTGGCACACCGGCTACGCCGGCGGCATCAAGGAGCGCAAGGCGCGCGAGATCCTCGAGGGTCGCTTCCCCGAGCGCGTGCTCGAGAAGGCCGTCGAGCGCATGCTGCCGCGCGGCCCCCTCGGCCGTCGCCAGCTCAAGAACCTGCGCGTCTATGCCGGTGCCGAGCACCCGCACACCGCCCAGTCGCCCGAGACGCTCGACGTCAAGGCGCTGAACTCCAAGAACGCGAGGGCTGCATAATGGCCGATCTGAATTCGCTGCAGGATCTTGGCTCCGCAAACGTCGCCGAGACCTCCGCTCCGGTGCATGTCCAGAAGCTCGACGCCCACGGCCGCGCCTACGCGACCGGCAAGCGCAAGGACGCGGTCGCCCGCGTCTGGGTCAAGCCGGGCTCCGGCAAGATCACCGTCAACGACAAGAACTTCGCGGACTACTTCGCCCGTCCGGTTCTGCAGATGGTGCTCCGTCAGCCGATCGTCGCCGCCAACCGCGACGGCCAGTTCGACATCGTCGTGACCGTTGCCGGCGGCGGCCTCTCCGGCCAGGCCGGTGCTGTCCGTCACGGCATCTCGCGCGCCCTCACCTACTACGAGCCGAGCCTGCGCTCGGTGCTCAAGAAGGGCGGCTTCCTGACCCGCGACTCGCGTACCGTCGAGCGCAAGAAGTACGGCCGCGCCAAGGCCCGTCGTTCGTTCCAGTTCTCGAAGCGCTGATCGCTTCCCATTCTGGACAGAAGATCGGAGGCCCTGGGAAACCGGGGCCTTTTTTCGTTCTTCAAGCCGTCGCGCTTGTCCACTATCTCTCGGGCCGAGCACAGGGATCGACGACACATGGCCGGACAATCCATCGACCACGCCTTCACCGCAGCCGGTTCGCTCGGCGCCGCGAGCGATCCGACCTATGCGGGCGCCCTGTCCTTCATGCGGCGGCGCTTCACCAAGGACGTGGCCGGTTCCGACGTCACGGTCTGGGGCATCCCCTTCGACGCCTCCGTCTCCAACCGGCCCGGCACGCGCTTCGGACCGCAGGCGATGCGGCGCGCCTCTGCGATCTTCGACAACGATCCGCAGTACCCGTTCCATGCCGACCTGTTCGAGCACTTGAGCGTCGTCGACTACGGCGACTGCCTGCTCGACTACCGGCTGCCCGAGCGTGCGCACCTCGCCATGCGTGCCCAGGCCGAGGCGCTCCTGGAGAAGACCGGCTTCCTCCTGACGCTCGGCGGCGACCATTCGATCACCTACCCCTTGCTCCAGGCGCATGCGGCCCGGCACGGCAAGCTCAGCCTCGTCCATTTCGACGCCCACCAGGACACCTGGCCGCTGGCGACGGACACGCACGGCCGGCCGCGCGTCGATCACGGCTCGTTCCTGTCGGCGGCGCTCCGGGACGAACTGATCGATCCGGCGACCTCGATCCAGGTCGGGATCCGCACCCATGCGCCCGAGACCGGCGGCGTCGAGATCCTGCACGGCTACGAGGTCGAGGACCTCACGTCGGCGGAGATCTCCCGGCGGATCGCCGAGCGCACGCGCGGCACCAAGGTCTATCTCACCTTCGACATCGACTGCCTGGATGTCGCCTTCGCGCCCGGCACGGGCACGCCGGTGGCCGGCGGCCCCAGCAGCGCCAAGATGCTGGCCGTGCTTCACCACCTGAAGGACCTCGACATCGTCGGGGCCGACCTCGTGGAAGTCTCGCCGCCCTATGACCATGCCGACATCACGGCGGTGGCGGGCGCGACGATCGCCATGTACGTCCTCGGCCTCCTGGCCGAGAAGAAGGCGCGCTGAATCCCGGCTCGCCGAACGCCATTCCAACCACGGAGCGCGACATGAAGCCCCGCATTTTCATCGACGGCGAGCACGGTACGACGGGTCTCCAGATCCGCTCCCGCATGGGCGGCCGCCAGGACGTCGAACTCCTGTCGATCCCGGAGGCCGAGCGGCGCAACGAGGCGATGCGCGAGGACCTCCTCAACTCGGCCGACATCGCGATCCTCTGCCTGCCGGACGACGCGGCGCGTCAGGCCGTTCAGCTCCTGTCGGGCAACAACCGCGCGCGCGTGATCGACACGTCCACCGCCCATCGCACGGCCGAGGGCTGGGCCTACGGCTTTGCCGAACTGACGCGCGATCAGCCGGAGGCGATCCGCTCGGCGCGGCTCGTCGCCAATCCGGGCTGCTATCCGACGGGCGCCATCGCCCTCGTGCGCCCCTTGCGCGACGCGGGCCTCCTGCCCGAGGGCGAGACGATCACGATCAACGCGGTGACGGGCTATACCGGCGGCGGCAAGCAGATGATCGCGCAGATGGAGGACGAGACGCGCGAGGACCGGATCACCGCGCCGCATTTCCTCTACGGGCTCGACCTCAAGCACAAGCACCTGCCCGAGATGCGCGTCTACGGCCGCCTGCCGCGCGATCCGCTGTTCACCCCCTCGGTCGGCAAGTTCCCGCAAGGGATGATCGTGCAGGTTCCGCTCCTGCTGGACGGCACGGTCACCGCGCAGGCGCTGCACGACGCCCTGGCCGAACACTACGCGGGAAGCGACGTCGTGACGGTCACGCCGTTCGCCGAGAGCGCCGCGCTGACGCGCATCGACGCGACGGAGCTCGCCGGCACCGACCGGATGAAGCTCCATGTCTTCGGATCGAAGGACGGCGAGCGCGCCAACCTCGTCGCGATCCTCGACAATTTGGGTAAGGGCGCCTCGGGCGCCGCCGTCCAGAACATGGACCTGATGCTGTCGGCCTGATGTGCCGTCAGCCTGCGGCCGCTGCCGTCACCGGGTAGCGACCGAACAGCCCGCGGGCGTGGAACACCGCGCCCGCCAGCACCACCAGCGCTCCCGCCTGATGCATCAGCGCCGCATCGATCGGCACATGCAGGAGCAGGGTCGTGATCCCGATCGCCGCCTGCGCCAGCACCGCGGCGGCCAGCCACCGCGCGCCGCGCGCATGATGCGTGCCCGGCGCGATGCGATGGGCGGCGATCGCATGCGCGATCGCGACGGCCAGCAGCATATAGGCACCCAGGCGATGAACGAACTGCACCGTCATCGGATTTTCGAAGAAATTCCGCCAAGCGGGCGTCATCGCTAGCAGATTGGCCGGCACGACCTGCCCATCCATCAACGGCCAGGTGTTGTAGGCGAGACCCGCGTTCAGTCCCGCGACGAGGCCGCCGAGGTAGATCTGCACCAGCACCATGCCGACCAGCAGCAGCCCGACGAGATAGGAATGCTCGGTCGGCGCACGTGCGGTCGGCCGGTTGACGAGGCCGCGCGCGATCCAGAGCGTCGCGGTCAGGATGATGCAGGCGATCGTGAGATGCACGGCGAGCCGATACTGGCTGACATCCGTCCGCTCGACGAGACCGGAGGCGACCATCCACCAGCCGATCCCGCCCTGAAAGCCGCCGAGCGCGAGGAGACCGACGAGGCGCGGCTTCAGCCAGGGCTCGATGCGGCCGGTTACCCAGAAGAACAGGAGCGGCAGGGCAAAGGCGACGCCGACGGCGCGCGCCAGGAACCGGTGCGACCATTCCCACCAATAGATCGTCTTGAAGTCCGACAGCGACATGCCGCGGTTGATCTGCTGGTACTGCGGAATCTGCCGGTAGAGGTCGAACTCCTCCTGCCATTCGGCGGCCGAGAGCGGCGGCACGACGCCGTGGATCGGCTTCCACTCGGTGATGGACAGGCCCGATTCCGTCAGCCGCGTCGCGCCCCCCACGACGACCAGCGCCATCACCATGGCGGCGATGACGTAGAGCCAGATGCGGATGGCGCGCCGGTTGTCGGCGATGCGTGGCGATAGCGCTGAAGCTTCGGTGATCGTGGTCATGGTGCCCGCCGGCCGCGCCCGGCGCCCTGCCGCAGCGCCGCCCCTTCGTCGGAGTGGCCGCCCGGCGCGCGGCCCGTCCGGGCCGGCACCGCCGGGCATCGTGCGGCTGATGTGTTACGAAGCGGCGGGAATGGCAAGGTTCATATTGTCCTACCGCCTTGCCCGGCGGGACGGAACTTGCGAGGAAGCCGGCGCCACATTAGCGAGAAGCGCATGCCCGTTCGTATCAAGAAGCTCATCGGCGTCGTGATCCTGCTCGCGCTGGTCGTCGTCTACGCCGTCTTCGCCACTGCCTTCGCCTCGCTCTATCTCGGCGACGCGGCCGGCTGGGTGCAGCTTCTCTACTTCCTGGTCACCGGCCTGTTCTGGATCGTGCCCGCCATGTTCGTGATCAGTTGGATGCAGCGCGAGCCGAAGGCCTAAGACGCGAGCTGCCGGCCGTCCACGAGGATCATGTCGGCAAGGCCGGCCGCACGCAGGCGCTCGACCCCGGCGCCGACGCGCGCGTCGTCCGCCCCATCGACGGTCAGGACCAGTGCGGCATCGGGCGTCAGCAGAGCCTTGACGGTTTCCGGCTCCATGTCGCCGCAGACGACGATCAGCACCTCGTAGTTGCGCTCGATGAACTCGAGCACGTTGCGCCGCTCCATGGCGAGGAACGCCGCCTCCTCGACCGTCGCGCGCCCCGCCCCGAAGGCTTCGGCGCGCGTCGCGAAATCGGAACGGGCGATTTCGGCGAAGGTGGCCTCGCCCGCGATCATGTCGGACACGCCGAGCGAGTCGGGCGCAACCCCCATGGCTCGGGCCGCGAGCTGCCCGCCGCTGAGGTCCACGAGCGCGCCCTGCCGGCCGCGAAGCGCGAGGCGGCGGACGATCTCGACCGCAGCCGGGCGATCGTCGGGACCGAGTGCGACCACGACCAGCCGGGTCACGTCGCTGGCAAGGATGCCGCCGATCAGTTCGTCCGGCGCGGTGATCGAGAAGCGCGAGGTCTCCTCCGGCCGCGCGGCGGCCGGCCCAGCCGGCGCCGGTGCTCGGGCGAAGACGCGCCGGGGAGCCGCAGCGGCTGCCGGCTCGCGCGGCTCGCGCCGCCTCACGACGCCCGCAAGGGTCACGATGGAGGAGCCGAGGAATCCGAAAAGCGCGGCACCCGCCACGATCGGCCAGATGGTCGGCCGATGCTGGGTGGTCGAAATCTCGGTCACCACGGCCAGTGGCGCGGGCGCAGGCACGGGCGGCGCGACCGGTTCGGCAGCAGGCGCGGGAGGAGCGGTCGCCGGCATCTCCGCGACCGCGCGCTCGGCCTGCGCCAACGCTTCCTCCAGCGCGGCCAGCGTCCCACGCGCCGCTTCCACTTCCGAGGACGCCTTGGCCGCCGCCTGGGCGGCCGCGTTGCTTGCACCCTCGGCCACCATCGCATCGGCGACCTGCCGGTCCAGACGGTCCGCCTGGCGGCGCAGCGCGGTCACGCGACGCTGAAGCGCGGTGCTCAAGCGCTGACGCGCCTCCACGAGGTCCTGCTCGAGTTCGGACAGTCGAAGGCGGACGGTGGCCATGCGCGGATGCCCGTCGAGAAGCGTGCGAGACAGATCCGCCGCCTGGCGGGCGATCTGATCGCGCCGGGCGCGCGCATCGCGCCAGGCGGCCCATTCCTCGGTGGCCTGGACCGAGGCCGGTGCCTGCGCGGGCGCGACGTTGCGCAGGTTGCGCGCGAAGCGCTCGACCCGCGCGAGTTCCTGCTTGGCGGCGGCGGCGTCGCGCCGGTCTTCGGCAAGGGACGACCGGCTGTCCGAGGGGTCGGCATCGGGAACAGGAGCCTTGGCCAGCCTATCCTCCGCAGCGGCGAGGGAAACCCTGGCTTCGGCGATGCTCGCCTTCAGAGCCTCGATCGTGGCGTCCGGCGCCGCGGGCGAAACGGTTGCGGCCGGCGGTTCGGTCGCGGGCGGCACGATGGGGGCAGGCGTCACGGTGCGTTCGGTTTCGCCGATGACGATCGCCGCGACGGCCTCCACACGCCGCCGCGCGGCGTCGGCGTCCTGCGCTTCGGCCCAGATCACGAGCGAGCCGTCCGGGGCGCGCTCGGAACCCAGGTCGGGACGCGACGGCGCGACCGTCTCGATCAGCTCGTCCCAGACGGCGAGGACGCCGCTGGGCGCATCCTGCGGCGCATCGGCAGAGGTTCGGGCCGCCGCATCGCGCACCGCCTCGTCGGTCCAGCGCGCCGCCAGGGTCGGCTCGCCCGTCAGCCGCAGCGAAACGCGATGCATCGGCGGCACGAGCGATCCCGCCAGATAAGCCGCGAGGCCCAGGGCGACGGTGGACCCGAGGATCCGGCCGCTATTGGAGCGAAAGATGTCCAGCGCGCCCGCTCCCCGATCGATCGACGCCTCCACCTGCACCATGCCGCTCTCCACGCAATGCGACTCGACTCCCTTCGCAGCGAGCGTCCCCGCATCGCAAGATAAGAGTGAAGGATTTGGCCGCAATACGACACCGGTTTTACGGTTAATTAACCATGAGGAAGCTAGCTCTAGTAGGCGGTTGAGACGACCCGAGCCCACCCTGACCCGCTTCTGGAGACCATCATGCGAGTCGCACGCGCAGCCTCAGTGGCGCTCACGGCATGCCTGCTGGCCGGTTGCGTGACGTCGGCGCCGCCTCCCCCCGCCTTCCACGCCGCGCTCAATCAGGACTACCGCCTCGACGCCGGCGATCGGTTGCGCATCACGGTGTTCGAGCAGGAAAGCCTCACCAGCATCTATGCCGTGGACAAGGCGGGCTACCTTTCGCTTCCGCTGATCGGCTCGGTGCCCGCACGCGGCAAGACGCCCGACGAGGTGCGCGCGGCCGTCACCGCGGCCCTGCGCAACGGTTTCCTGCGCGATCCCGACGTGTCGGTGCAGGTGGAGCAGTACCGCCCCTTCTTCGTCATGGGCGAAGTGACGACCGGCGGCCAGTATTCCTACGTCCCCGGCATGACCGTGCAGAACGCCGTCGCCATCGCGGGCGGCTTCTCGGCCCGGGCCGAGAAGCGCACCGTGGACATCACGCGTCAGGTCAACGGCAAGGTCATCACCGGCCGAGTGCTCCTGTCGGATCCGGTTCTGCCGGGCGACACGATCACGATCCGGGAACGCCTGTTCTGACGCTGCGTCACATTTGTCGGCAATCCTTCGAATGACAGCCGACATCGTGAGTGTTCATTAGCCTATCCGTGAGAGGGTCCCGCTGCGGCGCGCCATGCGCCGGCCCAAGCACGGGAAACTCGGCATGTCTGTGAATCAGAGCGAGCAGGCGCTTTTCGCGCGGGAGGCGATCCGCACCTTCCAGCACGAGCGCTCCTTTCGTCCCGCCGAACCGAGCGTGCTCAACGCACATGCCCGGCGCATCGCGGAGCAGTTCAACAAGAACGTCCTGTCGCCGCGCCTTCTTTCCGGCCTGTTCGGCCTGGGAGAGTTCGTCCTGCTCCTCGGGCTCGGCCTTGCGGCCCTGACGCTTCTCGCTCCCGCCGCGACGCCTCTTCTGGCCCTGCCCTTCGCCCTGGCGGCCACGGCCGCGCTCGCCTTCCTCCACGGCTACGAACCGTCTCAGCTTCGTTCGCAGCGCCGGCAGGCGCTCCGCCTCGTCATCTCGCTCGGCTCGGGCGCGCTTGTCAGTCTCGGAATCACCATGTGGGCGGGCGACCTCGACGCGGCGCTGATGACGGCGGTGGCGTCGCAAACCGCTGCCTCTCTCGCCACCCTGACCATCGGTCGCCGCGTGCTGGCCGGCCGCATCCGCGTCTGGAGCCGCACGGGGCGGCTGGAGCGGCGCGTGGTGCTGGTCGGCGGCGGCGGCGCGGCCGAGCGCTTCATCCGCCAGCTCGAGACCTTTCCCGACAGCGACATCCGCATCTGCGGCATCTTCGACGACCGTGAGGACGACCGCTCGCCGCCGATCGTCGCCGGCTATCCGAAGCTCGGCACGATCGCGGAACTGACCGAGTTCGCCCGCATCGCCAAGATCGACATGCTGGTGGTCACCCTGCCGCTGTCGGCCGAGGCGCGCATTCTGCAGATCCTGAAGGAACTCTGGGTGCTGCCGCTCGACATCCGCATCTCGGCGCTGTCGCAGAACCTGCGCTTCCGCTCGCGCTCCTATTCCTACATGGGCGACGTGCCGATGCTGGACGTCATGGATCGCCCCATCGCGGACTGGAACAAGGTGGCCAAGCGCGGCTTCGACCTCCTGTTCGGCATCGCGGCGCTGGTCGCCTTCTCGCCGCTGATGCTTCTGACCGCCGCCGCCATCAAGCTCGACACGCCCGGCCCCGTCTTCTTCCGTCAGAAGCGCCACGGCTTCAACAACGAGGAAATCCTCGTCTGGAAGTTCCGCTCGCTGCGCCATGACATGGCCGACCCGACCGCGCGCAAGCTGGTCACCAAGGGCGACCCGCGCGTGACCCGCGTCGGCCGCTTCATCCGCCGCTCCTCCATCGACGAGCTGCCGCAGCTCTTCAACGTCCTGATCGGCAACCTGTCGCTGGTCGGCCCGCGCCCCCACGCCGTGCACGCCCGCTCCAGCGCGCATGTCACCTTCACCGAGATCGTGGACGGCTATTTCGGGCGCCACAAGGTGAAGCCGGGCATCACCGGCTATGCTCAGCTGCGCGGCTGGCGCGGCGAGATCGACGACGACGTCAAGTTGCAGAAGCGCTTCGAGCACGACCTCTACTACATCGAGAACTGGTCGCTGCTCTTCGATCTCTACATCCTCTTCGCGACGCCCTTCAGCCTGTTCCGCAAGGAGGGCGCCTACTGACGGCGATACGCCGTTCACCGCCGCGCGGGTCCGTGCCATAGCTGGCGGACTCGCGAGGAGGAGCGATCATGAGCGTGCAGGGATTCGGGGTGCATACGGCGATGTGGTCCATGGAATGGGACCACGCGGCGGCGGAATTCGCCATTCCGGAAGCGGTGCAGTACGGCATCGACTTCCTGGAGATCACCATCCCCGACCCGCGCGCCATCGACGCCGAGCACACGCGCGCGCTCTTGGAGCGGCACGAGGTGGACTGCGTGTGCTCGCTCGGCATGCCGCTGGACCGCCTGCCCACCGACAACCCCGAGGGCGCCTGGGAATACCTCAAGATCGCGCTCGACAAGTCCAAGGCGATCGGGGCCAAGGCTCTGAGCGGCGTCGTCTACGGCGGCATCGGCCAGCGCACCGGCTTCCCGCCGACGCAAGCAGAGATCGACGCGACGGCGCGGATCGTGGAGAAGGCCGCCAACTACGCCAACGACCTCGGCATGCTCTACGGACTCGAGGCGGTGAACCGCTACGAGAACCACATCCTCAACACCGCGCGCCAGGCGGTGGACATGGTCGAGCGCGTTGGCGCGCCCAACCTCTTCGTCCACCTCGACACCTATCACATGAACATCGAGGAGCGCGGCATCGCCAACGGCATCCTCACCGCGCGCGAGCACCTCAAATACATCCACCTTTCGGCCAGCGACCGAGGCACGCCGGGCGCCGACACCGTGGCATGGGACGAAGTCTTCGCGACCCTCGCCGCCATCGGTTTCAAGGGCGGCATGGCGATGGAAAGCTTCATCACGGTGCCGCCGCTTCTGGCGTCCGCTCTGTCCGTCTGGCGGCCGGTTGCACCTGCGCGCGAGATCGTGCTCGGCGAGGGCCTGCCATTCCTGCGCAACAAGGCCCGCCAGTACGGGCTGATCGTCTGACGGGTCGGCAAGCGGCGGCGGAGCCCCTTCGGACCCCGCCGCCCTGTCGTCAGATCGCCGCGACGACGATGATCTCGACGCGGTATTCCGGGGCCGCGAGGGCCGACTCGCCGGTCGCGCGCGCGGGCGGGTTCGCCGGGTCGACCCAGGCGTCCCACACCGCGTTCATCGCGGCGAAGTCCTTCATGTCGGCAAGCCAGATGGTCGCCGACAGGATCTTCGACTTGTCCGAACCGGCCTCGGCCAGCAGGCGGTCGATCTCCGCCAGAACGGTCTTGGTCTGCGCCGAGACGTCCTCGCCGGGGTTCCCGACCTGACCGGCGAGATAGACCGTGTTGCCATGGACCACGGCCGCGCTCATGCGGCGGCCGGGCTCGATACGACGAATGCTCATGAAACTCTCCGAATCGTTCGGTTTCGCGAGAGCTTCTTAGAGGCTGATGCGGTGCTTGGACAGGCGGGCCTTCAGCGGCCGGCGTAGCGGCGCTCGCTTGCGAAGCGCCCGCGCCGAGCCCACTCCGGCGCGCGCGCCGACTTCTCGTAAAGCGCGTCGATCGTGTCGACGAGCCCCTGCTCGACGGCCTCGCCGCGCGTGATCAGACCGGCCTCGTAGGCCTCGATGATATCGGTCGTGCTCATTGTCCCACCCTTCCTTCGTCCAGTTCGCGGAATCCGCGGATCAGGGTTCGGTTCCGACTTTGTTAAGATTTTAGGGCGGCAAAGCGGCGCACCGGCTATCGAACCTGGAACTTCCCGGCGCCTCGCCCCTTGAGAACGCCCCTCAAGGCGACAGAATCCGACACGCGCGCAGCCGCTCACGGCGCAAGGCGCAAGGGGGTTGTCGGAATCATGCGTCTCAAATCTTTCGCGCTCGCCGCCGCTCTGGCGGCTTTCGCCTCGCACGGAGCGCTCGCCGCGCCCGTCGTCGTGTCGTCCAAGATCGACACGGAGGGCGGCGTCCTCGGCAACATGATCCTGCTCGTCCTGCAGAATGCAGGGATCGAGACCACCGACCGCATCCAGCTCGGCGGCACGCCCGTGGTACGCCAGGCGATCACCGCCGGCGAGATCGACATCTATCCGGAATACACCGGCAACGCGGCCTTCTTCTTCAACAAGGCGGACGACGCGCTCTGGAAGGACGCGGCCAAGGCCTACGAGGAGGCCAAGACGCTCGACTACGACGCCAACAAGATCGTCTGGCTGACGCCCTCGCCCGCCAACAACACCTGGGGCATGGCGGCGCGCAAGGACGTGGCGGACGAGAACAAGCTCGTCACCCTGTCGGACTTCGGCAAATGGGTGTCGGGCGGCGGCGCGGCCAAGCTCGCGGCCTCCGCGGAGTTCGTGAATTCCGCCTCGGCGCTGCCCTCGTTCCAGACGACTTACGGCTTCCAGCTGAAGCCCGACCAGCTCCTGACGCTCTCGGGCGGCGATACGGCGGCGACGATCGCGGCGGCCGCCCAGGGCACCAACGGCGTCAACGTCGCCATGGTCTACGGCACCGACGGCGGAATCGCCCCGTCCGGCCTCGTGGTGCTGGAGGACGACAAGAACGTCCAGCCGGTCTACCAGCCGGCGCCCATCGTGCGCGAGGCGGTGCTCCAGGCCAATCCGCAGATCGCCGACCTCCTGAAGCCCGTCTTCGAGGGCCTCGACCTCGTCACGCTCCAGGAGCTGAACGGCCGCGTGCAGGTCGGCGGCGAGCCCGCCAAGGCGGTGGCCGAGGACTACCTGCGCTCGAAGAACCTGTTGAAGTAGACCCCACAGGCTATTGCGCCGACATGCGAAAAGGCCCGGCATCGCTGCCGGGCCTCTTCTTTTTCCCTACTGCCGGGTCGCGGCCTTTTCGGCTTGCGCCTCGCAGACCTCGACATGCTTCAGGAGCGCCTCGGTCGAGAGCACGGCCGCGATGGAGCGGATGTTGCGCCCCTGCATCTGCGGCAGTTGCTGCACTCGCTGGAGGCGGACGAGGAGTTCGGCTCGGTTCATCGCTATCTCCTTTTCGCGATGGCGTATGCGGTCCGGCGGCGGGGTGCCGCCGGGCCGATCAGTGGGCGGTGGCGGTGGCGAGCTGCGGCAGCTCTATATCGACCTCGAGGGTCGAGATCTGCTCGCCCCGGTCCATCTTCACCTTCACCTTGTCGCGGTTCACCGGCATGTGCTTGGCGATCACCGCGAGGATCTCCTCGCGCAGCACGGCGACGAGGTCGTTCTGGCCGATCTCGGCGCGCTCGTGCGCGAGAAGGACCTGCAGGCGTTCACGCGCGGCCGGAGCCGTCGTGGTGGAGCGCCGCTGGAAGAAACCGAACAGGCTCATGCGGCCCTCCGGCCGAAGAACTTCCCGAAGAGGCCCTTCTTGTCGGAGGGAACGTTCATCGGGACGGTCTGGCCCATGAGGCGCTTGGCGGCGTCCATGTAGGCGCGGGCCGGCGCGCTCGCGGCGTCCGACAGGGTGACCGGGGTGCCGAGGTTCGAGGCGCGGAGCACTTCCGGGCTTTCCGGCACGATGCCGAGGAGCGGGATCGAGAGGATCTCAAGGACGTCGTCCACCTTCAGCATGTCGCCGCGCTCGGCGCGGGCCGTGTCGTAGCGCGTCAGCAGCAGGTGCTTGTCGATGCGCCCGCCGCTTTCGGCGCGCAGCGTCTTGGAATCGAGAAGGCCGATGATGCGATCGGAATCGCGCACCGACGAGACTTCCGGGTTGGTCACCACCACCGCCACGTTGGCATGGCGCATGGCGAGCGTCGCGCCGCGCTCGATGCCGGCCGGGCTGTCACAGATCACCCAGTCGAACATCGACCGGAGCTGGTCCATGACGCGGTCGACGCCGTCCTGGGTCAGGTTGTCCTTGTCGCGGGTCTGCGACGCGGGCAGCAGGCAGAGCGTATCGACGCGCTTGTCGCGGATCAGCGCCTGGTTGAGGTTTGCGTCGCCCTGGACCACGTTGATGAGGTCGTAGACCACGCGGCGCTCGGCGCCCATCACGAGATCGAGGTTGCGCAGGCCGACGTCGAAATCGACGACCACCACCTTCTGGCCGTTCTGTGCCAGCGCGGCGCCGAGCGCGGCTGTCGAGGTCGTCTTTCCGACGCCTCCCTTGCCCGATGTCACCACCATCACTTCAGCCATGGGGGCCTGTCCTCTTCCTTGGGTTTCCCGATCGTCCCGCCGTCGCCCTCATGGCGATCAGTTTGCGAGGGCGACCGTCCTCAAAACGGTATCGTCGAGCCAGACGTGAACCGCCTGGCCGCGCATCTTGGGGTCGATGTCCTCGGCGGTCTTGTAGAGACCGTCGATGGCGATGAGCTCCGCCTCCAGCTTGCGGCAGAAGATGCGGGCGTTGGCGTTGCCGGCCGAGCCCGCCAGCGCCCGGCCGCGCAACGCGCCGTAGACGTGGATGGAGCCGCCGGCGATGACTTCGGCGCCGGAGGAGACGGAGCCGAGAACGGTCACGTCGCCTTCCGGGAAGATGATCGACTGGCCGGAACGAACCGGCTCCTCGATCAGGAGCGAAGGCGTCGTCGCCACATGCGTCGCCCGGACGGGATCGGGCGTCTTGGGCGCGTCCGTCGTCGTCTTGGCCTGCGAAGCCGCCGGGGCTCCGCCTTCCGGCGTCTCCGGCACCTCGATGTCGGCGGCGTTGCGGCCGCCCTTCATCTCGGGCGGCATGCCCGGCGCCAGGATGGAGGGCAGCGCGCCCTCGATGCCCATCACCCGCACGTTGCGCTTGGTGAGCTCGGCCAGAAGGTCGGCGAGCTGTTCGCGCGTGATCGGCAGGCCCGCCACGTCCAGCACGATCGGCCGCCCGAGGAAGAAGCCGGTCGAGCGGCGCGCGAGGTCGTCCAACTGGGTCAGCCATTCGCCGAAGGGAAGCTCGGGCGAGAGGACCAGGGCCAGGAAGGACCGTCCGCGAAGGCGGACCGCTTTGCGTGTGGGTAAGGCTTCGGTCATCTTCATTAACGTTTCGTTGCCAGCCGATCTAAGCGCGTCAGGCTTAACCGAGGGTTAACTCTTGCAGCCCGCGCGAGCCTTGCGTCCGGCCCGAACGCAAACGGCCGCCCGTTAGGGCGGCCGCGCGCAATGGTGGAGAAGCGTCTGGCGGACGCGCTCAGAGCGCGCCGCCCTCCACCATGAAGTTGTTGGCCGTACACATCGCCGAATCGTCGGAAGCCAGGAAAAGCACCATCCGCGCGAGGTAGACCGGCTCCACCGGCACAGGCAGGCACTGGCGTTCGAGCTGCGCGTTGAGGCTCTCCTCCGTCACCCAGAGCTCCTTCTGGCGCTCCGTCATCACCCAGCCCGGCACCACCGTGTTGACGCGGATGCCGTGGGGGCCGAGATCGCGCGCGAAGGAGCGCGTCATGCCGTGAACGGCCGACTTGGACGTCGTGTAGACCGGCATCCCGCCGCTCGCCTGCATCCAGGAATTGGAGCCGAAATTGACGATCGAGCCGCCCTTGGCGGCGATCATGTCCGGCGCGACGGCCTGGGTGGCGAAGAACATGTGGCGAAGGTTCGCCGCGATCCGCTCGTCGTAGTACTCGGGCGTCACCGTCTCCCAGCCGTGCCGGTCGTCGCGCGCGGCGTTGTTGACGAGGATGTTGGCCGCGCCGACCCGCCCCTTCAGCCGCTCGAAGGCGCCCTTCAAGGCGTCGATGTCGCGCAGGTCGCAGGCCTCGAAGGCGACCTCCGGGCCGAATTCCGCCGCCAGCGCCTCGCCGCGCCCGGCGTCGATGTCGACGAAACCGACGCGCGTGCCCTGCTCGGCGAAGGCCCGCACCACGTCGGCGCCGATACCCGACGCGCCGCCCGTGACGAAGGCCGTGCGACCCTTGAGGCTCGGATAGATGGCAAAGCTCATGAACTGTCTCCCGGCGGGCAGATCGCCCCGTTTCGCTCGCGGCTTTGCGCCGCCGGCCCCGGACCGGTCAAGCTGGGATCGCAGATAACGCAGACAAATCTGCGTTCATGCGAACACGCCGCGGTCGCGGTTCAGCCGCCAGACCGAGAGGTTGAGACCGAACGCGACGCAGACCCAGGCGAGATACGGCACGAGAAGCCACGCCGCCGTCGCGCTAAAGGGCGCGAAGGCCAGCGCCGTCGCCGCGACGGCCAGCGCCAGAAGCCCGATATCGACCAGCGCCCAGAGCGGCTTGCGCAGGCCGAAGAACAGCCAGGACCAGAGGAAGTTCAGGAGCATCTGGACGCCGAACAGCGCGAACGGCCCGGCGACCCAACCCGCCGCCCGCCACACGAGCCAGCCGGAGATTGCGATCAGAAGGTAAAGGATCGACCAGACGATGGGGAAGGCGCGATTGGGCGGCGTCCACCCCGGCTTCCGGAGGCCCGCATACCACGGCCCCGGCTTGAACAGGATGCCGCTCGTGGCGACGAGACCCGACAGGGCCACGAACCCCAGGAGAATTAGACCGTCGTTCAGCGTCATCCGAAATGTCCCGTTCGCTCGCCCGAAGGATAGGGCTCCACGCCCGCCCTTTCCATTCGCCGCTCCGCCCGCTAACCCCTGGCCATCGCCCGCAGGGACCCGCAGCCCGTTGCCCAAGCTCGCCTTCGTCGTCACCGAGGACTGGTTCTTCGCCTCTCACTTCCTGCCCATGGCCCGCGCCGCCGTCGGGATGGGGCTGGAGGTCGTGGTGATCGCGCGGGTGCGTGACCATGCGGCGGCGATCGAGGCGACGGGCGCGCGGGTGCGCCCGCTGGAAGCCGAGCGGCGAAGCCTCAACCCGCTGGCGGCCGGCGCGACCGTGGCCAGGCTCGCCGCCATCCTGCGGGCCGAGCGGCCGGACATCGTCCACTGCATCTCGCTCAAATCCATCCTCGTCGGCGGCGCGGCCTGCGCGCTGGCGGGCCTCTCGGCCCGTGTCTTCGCCCTCACCGGCATGGGGTTTCTCGGCGCCAAGGCGGACCGGACGGGCCGCGCCGCGCGCTGGGCGCTCCGCCGCCTCATCCGTGGCCCCCTGTCCTCGCGCCGCACGCATTTCGTCTTCGAGAACGAGGACGACCCGAAGCTCCTCGGCCTCGACCCGGCGGCGCGGGACGTGACGATCCTCGGCGGCGCCGGGATCGATCCCGCCGCGTATCCCGCATCGCCCCTGCCGCCCGGCGAAACGCTGCGGATTGCGCTCGTCGCCCGCATGCTCTGGTCCAAGGGCATCGACACCGCCGTCGAGGCCGTCACCGCCGCCCGGGCGCGCGGGGTGGATGCGACGCTCTCCCTCTTTGGCGCGCCCGATCCGTCCAACCCCAAGGCCATCCCACTGGAAACCCTCCGAGACTGGTCGAGCCGCTCGGGTATCGCCTGGCACGGCCCGACGCGCTCGGTCGCCAAGGTCTGGCGCGAGCATCATGCCGCCTGCCTGCCCTCGCGCGGCGGCGAGGGCCTGCCGCGCACGCTTTTGGAATCGGCGGCCTGCGGTCGTCCGTCGCTCACCACCGACGTGCCGGGCTGCCGCAGCTTCGTGCGCGACGGCGTGGACGGCTTCGTCGTGCCGGTGGACGACGCGGCGGCGCTGGCCGATGCGATCGGCCGCCTCGCCGCCGACCGGTCGCTCGCCGAACGCATGGGCGCGGCGGCGGCGGCGCGCGTACGCGACGGGTTCACGGAAGCCGACGTGATGGCACGGATCGAGGACGTCTACCGCTCTCTCCTGCGCTGACGAAAGCCCTGTCCGATCACGCGCCGCCCGCTTCGAACGCCAAACGTGATGCGGCAAATCGGCAAGGCGCTTGATTTGCCGGCGCGAACCGGTAGCCCTGCCGCTCACCGAATTTTCCGACCGCGACCGGCCGGACGGGCCGCGCGGCCCGCCGCACGAGGGCGCGAAGCCGAGGACGCTCCATGAGCCAGACCATTCCCTTCATCGACCTCGCCACCCAGCGCGATCGCATCCGCACACGCGTCGAAGCCCGCTTCTCGCGCATCATGGACCAGGGCTCCTTCATCATGGGGCCGGACGTCGCGGAGCTCGAAACGCAGCTTTCCGCCTTCAGCGGCCTGGCGCATACGATCTCCTGCGCCTCGGGCACCGACGCGCTGCTGATGCCGCTGATGGCCTGGGGCATCGGGCCGGGCGACGCCGTGTTCGTGCCGAGCTTCACCTTCGCGGCAACGGCCGAAGTCGTCGGCCTCGTCGGCGCCTCGCCTGTCTTCGTGGACGTCCTGCCCGGCACGTTCAACATGGACCCCGAGCACCTGCGCCGCACGGTCGAGGAGACCGTCGCCAAGGGCGACCTGAAGCCTCGTGCGATCATCGCGGTCGATCTTTTCGGCCAGATCGCCGATTATCCCGCCATCCGTGGCGTGGCCGACGCGTTCGACCTGCGCCTGATGTCGGACGCCGCGCAGGGCTACGGCTCGACGCTGGACGGTCGCATGGCCGGCGCCTGGGCCGACGTGGTGGCGACGAGCTTCTATCCGGCCAAGCCCCTCGGCTGCTACGGCGACGGCGGCGCGATCCAGACCGACGACGCAGCCCTCGCCGACGTCCTGCGCTCGATCCGCGTCCATGGCGGCGGCAGCGACAAGTACGACAACGTGCGCCTCGGCCTCACCGGCCGGCTCGACACGTTCCAGGCGGCCGTCCTGGTCGAGAAGCTGGCGCTCTTCCCGGAAGAGATCGAGGCACGCATGCGCATCGCCGCCCGCTACACGACAGCGCTTTCCGGCCACGTCGCCCCGCAGACCATCGCCGATGACGTCGTATCCACCTGGGCGCAGTACACGATCCGCGTGCCCGGCGGGCGTCGCGACGCCTTCATGTCCTCCATGAAGGAAGCCGGCGTACCCACGGTGATCTATTACGGAAAACCCCTCCACCGTCAGACCGCCTACAAGCACTGGCCGGTCGGGGGCAACGGCCTGCCGGTCACCGACCAGCTTTGCGCCGAGGTCGTCAGCCTGCCGATGCACGCCTATCTCGACGAGCCGACGCAGGACCGCGTGATCGCCGCCGCCCTCGCCGCGCTTGGCTGAACGGCAGATTGGAATTGGAATAATTATCATCGGATTTCAGCATCTTGCGCTGATTTTCTGAAGTGTTACGAACGCTCTCGCACGAAGGGTCGTGCGGGAGACAAGCCATGAGCGTCGTCACACCGGTCGAAGTGCTCGCCGTCCTCGGGCCGGTCAGCGCGATCGTGGTCCACGAGATGGTGCGCAGCCGGGTGTCCGGGGCGGAACTGCGCGACGCGCTCCGCCGCCTGCGTCATGGCGAGATGGACGATTTCGAGGCCTATGCCGGCCTCGACGGGCGCATGCGCCGGGTCGTCGATCTTCTGGTCGCGACCGAACCCCTGGACGGCCCGCGGTGAGCGGGGCCTCGTCGGAAAAGAGCTTCGAGATCGGCTGCGGGCTGGCTCGGCTGTTCGAGCTGGCGATGCGGGACGGGCGCACGCCGCCGCGGGAAGCCCTGGAACTCCTCGCCAAGGCCCTCGGCACCGTCTATCGCGACATCGCCCGCGCGCATCGAGATCCCGCCGGCTGCCCCTGCGGCTGGAAGCCCGCCGACGACGACCTGACGGTTCTCGCCAAGGCGCTCCGCGACGGAGCGGGGCCGGCGCCGCGCGGGCTGCCCGACCTCCGCGCCCTGGAGCCGGCCGGACGCGCTTGACGCCAGCCGATCTGAAATCGCGTTGCGCCGGATGTCTTTCCCCCAGCAAGCCCTTCCTTGTCTCGCCCGGCGCCGCACCTTACCGTCCGAACAAACGAATCCGGCCGCCAGGACCTCATGCCCAGATACAATGCCGTTATCGACGCCATCGGCAACACGCCGCTGATCCGCCTCGCCAAGGCTTCGGAGCTGACCGGCTGCGAGATCTACGGCAAGGCGGAGTTCATGAACCCCGGCCAGTCGGTCAAGGACCGCGCCGCCCTCTTCATCATCCGCGACGCGGAGGCGCGTGGCCTCCTCCAGCCCGGCGGCACAATCGTCGAGGGCACGGCCGGCAACACCGGCATCGGCCTCGCGATGGTGGCCGACGCGCTCGGCTACAAGACCGTGATCGTGATCCCCGAGACGCAGAGCCAGGAGAAGAAGGACGCGCTGCGCCTCTGGGGTGCCGAGCTGATCGAGGTTCCGGCCGTCCCCTACAAGAACCCCAACAACTACGTGAAGCTCTCCGGCCGCCTTGCCGAGCAGCTCGCCCGCACGGCGCCCGGCGGCGCCATCTGGGCCAACCAGTTCGACAACACGGCCAACCGCGACGGGCATGTCGTGACCACCGCCGAGGAGATCTGGCAGCAGACCGGCGGCCAGGTGGACGGCTTCATCTGCGCCGTGGGCACGGGCGGCACGCTGGCCGGCACGGCCATGGGCCTGAAGCGCCACTCCGGCCACATCAAGATCGGCATCGCCGACCCGATGGGCGCCGCGCTCTACAGCTACTACACGACCGGCCGGTTCGCCTCGGAGGGCGGCTCCATCACCGAGGGCATCGGCCAGGGCCGCGTCACGGCCAATCTCGAAGGCTTCGCGCCGGACTTCGCCTACCAGATCCCCGACGAGGAGGCGCTGCCGATCATCTTCGACCTGATCGGCGAGGAGGGCCTCTGCCTCGGCGGCTCGTCGGGCGTCAACATCGCGGGTGCCATCCGCATGGCGAAGGAGATGGGACCGGGCCACACGATCGTGACGATCCTGTGCGACTACGGCAACCGCTACCAGTCGAAGCTCTTCAACCCCGCGTTCCTGCGCGAGAAGAACCTGCCCGTGCCCGAATGGCTGGAGCGCAAGCCGGCCATCGACATTCCCTACGAGGCCGTCTGACCATGGCCGGTCGGACTGAGCCCGCCTATCTCGACGACGCCTATCTCTCGACCCTCGAAGCGCGCGTCGTCGCACACGAGGGCGAGCGCGGCATCGTCGTGGATCGCTGCAACTTCTATCCCGCGGGCGGCGGCCAGCCCGGCGACACGGGCGTGATCGAGCTTCCCGACGGCCAGCAGATCGCGGTGACGGACACCCGCTATGGCGAGGACCGCTCGGCCATCGTCCTTCACCTGGGCGAAGGCGATGTGCCAGCGGCGGGCGAGACGGTGGTGCTCCATGTCGATTGGGCTCGCCGCTACAAGCTGATGCGCATGCACACGGCGCTCCATTTGCTGACCGTGGTCTGCCCCTTCCCGGTGACGGGCGCGGCGGTCGGTGAGGACGAGGGGCGCCTCGATTTCGACATGCCCGAAGCCGACACCGACAAGGACGAGGTGACCCGAGCCCTGGCGAAGCTCGTCGCAGAGAACCACAAGGTCTTCACCCGCTGGATCACCGACGAAGAGCTCGACGCCAATCCAGGGCTCGTGAAGTCCGCCAACGTGCGCCCGCCGCGCGGCACGGGGCGCGTGCGCGTTGTGGCGATCGGCCAGGACGGCGCGGTGGATTCCCAGCCCTGCGGCGGAACGCATGTCGGCGAAACGCAGGAAATCGGCGAGATCCACGTGGCCAAGATCGAGAAGAAGGGGCGCACCAACCGTCGCTTCCGTCTCCGCCTCGGTGCCCCTGCCACCTGACATGACCGTCCTCCGAGGCACACCATGAGCCAGAACCCGTTCCTGATCTCCGCCGAACAGCTCGCCGCCGAGATCGGCCACCCAGGCCTCTCGATCGTCGATGCCTCCTGGTACCTGCCGGCGCAGAAGCGCTTCGGCCATGCCGAGTATCTCGTCGGACACATTCCCGGCGCCGTGTTCTTCGACCAGGACGCCGTGGTGGATCCAACCTTCGACCTGCCGCACACGCTTCCCTCCGCCGAGCGCTTCGCCGAGGCCGCAGGCGCTCTCGGCTTGAGCGAGACGGACACGATCGTCGTCTACGACGGCATGGGCCTCTTCAGCGCGCCGCGCGTCTGGTGGATGCTTCGCACCTTCGGCGCGAAGGACGTGCGCATCCTCGACGGCGGCTATCCCGCCTGGATCGCGGAAAGCCGCCCGGTCGAGACCGGCGAGCCCGACGTCACCCCCGCCGAGTTTCATGCCGTGTTCGACGCCGATGCCGTGGCGTCGCTCGACGAGATGCGCGCCATCGTGGACAGCGGCTCGCGCCAGATCGCCGATGCCCGTCCCGCCGCCCGCTTCTCGGCCGAGGCGCCGGAGCCTCGCCCCGGCGTTCGCGGCGGCCACATGCCCGGCGCGCGCTCCCTGCCCGCTTCGGACCTCTCGGACGGCGGCCGGCTGAAGTCGCCGGAGGAGCTCAAGCGCCTCTTCGAAGAAGCGGGCGTCGATCTCGACGCCCCGGTCGTCACCTCCTGCGGCTCGGGCGTCACCGCGGCGACCATCAATTTCGCGCTCGCCTCGCTCCACAAGAGCGACGTGAAGCTCTATGACGGCTCCTGGACCGAATGGGGCTCGCGCCCCGACACGCCTGTGGAAGGCGGACCCGCTTCCCGAAGGACTTGAACCGACCTCCATGCGCATTCTGAGGACCACCGTCACGCAGCTCGTGATGCACCAGCTTCCCGAGCCGCCCGTGCCTGCGCCCAGAAACGGCCGGGCCTACGAGGTCCTCAAGGTGCGCCAGATCCCGCTGGCCTATTATCGCTTTCTCTATGCCGCGGTCGGGCGGGGCCATCACTGGACCTCGCGGAACCTCGGCGACGAGGCGCTGGCGCGCGAGATCCACGCGCCCAACGTGCGCATGCGCATCCTCTACTGCGACGGCGCGCCCGCCGGCTGGTTCGAGCTCGACGCCGGGAGAGCGCCGCGCGAGACGCGGCTCGTCCATTTCGGCATCATGCCGGAGTTCCGCGGCCAGGGTCTCGCCCGTCATCTTCTCAGCCAAGCCATATCAGCCGGCTTCGAGGAGATGCCGAGTGCGCTGACCGTCGAGACGAACACGCTGGACCACCCCGCCGCCCTTCCGCTCTACCGCAAGATGGGCTTCCGTCCCGTTTCCACCCGCGAAGTCACGACGGCCGCCTATGACGACGACTGAGCCCGCCTCGCCCCCGGCCAAACCGAAGCGCCGCCTCGTCTGGCGCCTCGTCCTGGTGCTTCTGGGGCTCGCGCTCCTCGCTCTGGCCCTCGCCTTCGTCTTCGGCCCGCGCGAGCCCGCGCGGTTGACGACGGATTTCGGCCCGGCGGTGATCGGCGCCGACCCGGCGCGCTATCTCGCGGGGGAGGAAGCCAATGTTCCGAATCTGCGCCCGGAAGCCGAGAAGGAGATCGTCTGGGCCTATCCGGCTTCGCGCGCCAAGACGCCGCTCGCGATCGTCTACATCCACGGCTTCTCGGCGTCGAAAGGCGAGACGCGGCCGCTCGCCGACGCTGTGGCGCGCGAACTGGGCGCGAACCTCTTCTATGTCAGGCTAGCCGGGCACGGCCGCGACGCCGCCGCGATGGCCGAGCCGACGGTCGGGGACTGGATCGACGACTTCGCCGAGGCCATGGCGATCGGCCGCCGGATCGGCGAGCGCGTCGTCGTGATCGGCACCTCCACCGGCGCGACCCTTGCGACCGTCGGCGCCAGCCGGCCGGACCTTTCGGAAGGTCTGGCCGCCCTTGTGGAGATTTCTCCGAACTTCGGCCTACGGAACTGGCGCTCGTTCCTCCTGACCGTCCCCTTCGCGCGGGACCTCCTGCCCTGGCTCGGCCCCGAGACCTACGCGTCGGATGTGTCCGAGGGTGCGCCGGACGGTGTCTGGACGCGCAGCTACCCGACCGCCGCCCTCCTGCCCATGGCGCGGCTGGTGGAGGTCGCGAACCGTCTCGACCTGTCCACGATCCAGACACCCGCCCTCTTCCTCTACAGCCCGCGCGACGAAGTGGTCGATCCCGAGCGCACGGTCGCCCTCGCCGGCCGCTGGGGCGGACCGCACGAACTGGTCCCGGTCGAGGACAGCACCGACCCCAGCCAGCACGTCATCGCCGGCGACCTCCGCTCGCCGGGCACGACGGAGCCGCTGGCCCGCCGGATCGCGGACTGGATCCGGCAGACGCTCGGCGCCTGACGCGCCGCCGCAGCAAGGCCGGCATCTTCGAAAATCAGGAGCGACGAAGCCTTGCCGCCTCGCGCTCGACACGGTTTGGCGCAAACATCTTGAAGGGTGGCGCAACGATCCTGTTCGCTCTCCGTCGCCGCGTCATACCGTCGCTCGATCCTGCGAAGAGGTCCTCCATGAGCCGCTTTTCACTCCCGACGCTTCTGGCCAAGGCCATGAAAGGCAACAAGACCTGGGATCCGCAGTGGCCTGCGGCCGAGCCCAAGGCCGAGTACGACGTGATCATCGTCGGCGCCGGCGGACACGGCCTCGCGGCGGCCTACTACCTCGCCAAGGAGCACGGCATCACCAAGGTCGCGGTGATCGACAAGGGCTGGCTCGGCGGCGGCAACACCGGCCGCAACACCACGATCGTCCGCTCCAACTACCTCTACGACGAGAGCGCGCATCTCTACGAGCATGCGATGAAGCTCTGGGAGGGCCTCTCCCAGGAGCTGAACTACAACGTCATGTTCTCGCAGCGCGGCGTGATGATGCTGGCGCACACGGTGCACGACGAGCAAAGCTTCAAGCGCCACATCCACTCCAACCGCCTCAACGGCATCGACAACGAGTGGCTGACGGCGAGCCAAGCCAAGGATTACTGCCCGCCGCTCAACATCGCGGCCAATGCCCGCTATCCCGTCGTCGGGGCCGCCCTCCAGCGACGCGGCGGCGTGGCGCGCCACGACGCGGTGGCCTGGGGCTATGCGCGCGGCGCCGCGGCGCGCGGCGTCGACATCATCCAGAACTGCCCGGTGCTCGCCATCCGCCAGGACGCCAACGGCCGCGTCACGGGCGTCGAGACAGCCAAGGGCTTCATCAAGGCCAAGAAGGTCGCGGTCTCGGCCGCCGGCAACACCTCCGTCGTGATGGACACGGCGGGCGTGCGCCTGCCGCTGGAGAGCTATCCGCTCCAGGCGCTGGTGTCGGAGCCGGTGAAGCCGATCTTCCCCTGCGTCGTCATGTCCAACACGGTGCATGCCTACCTGTCGCAGTCCGACAAGGGCGAACTCGTGATCGGTTCGGGCACCGACCAGTATGTCAGCTACTCGCAGCGCGGCGGCCTGCCGCTGATCGAGCACACGCTGGCCTCCATCGTCGAGGTGTTCCCGATCTTCAACCGCATGCGCATGCTGCGCAAATGGGGCGGCATCGTCGACGTCACGCCCGATCGTTCGCCGATCATCGCCAAGACGCCGGTCGGCGGCCTCTACGTCAACTGCGGCTGGGGCACCGGCGGCTTCAAGGCGACGCCGGGCTCCGGCCACGTCTTCGCCCACACGATCGCCCGCGACGAACCGCACGCGATCAACGCCCCCTTCACGATCGAGCGCTTCGCCACGGGCCGCCTGATCGACGAGGCGGCCGCCGCCGCCGTCGCGCACTGAGGATTCCGGCCATGCTCCTCATCACCTGCCCCTATTGCCGCGCCGAGCGGCCCGAGGTCGAGTTCGCCTATGCCGGCGAGGCGCATATCGCGCGTCCGCTCGACCCGTCCGCGCTGTCGGAGTCCGAGTGGCGCGACTTCCTCTACATCCGCACCAATCCGCGCGGCCGGCACTTCGAGCGCTGGCGGCACATCCACGGCTGCGGACGCTTCTTCAACGCGATCCGCGACACCGTGACCGACAAGTTCGAGACCACCTACAAGGCGGGCGAGCCGCGTCCGCTCGAGGCTCCGGCCGGGGGAGACCAGGCATGAGCATGAACCCGACCGCCCCCGCAAACGTCACGGCGCCGGCAGCCGTGCATTTCCAGCCCGACGCGTCGGCCGCGCGCGAGCCGATGCGCGTCGCCGGCAAGGGTCGCCTCGCGAGCGCCCGCGCGGTTTCCTTCACCTTCGACGGTCAGCGCCTGACCGGCCGGGAGGGAGACACGCTCGCCTCCGCCCTGCTGGCCAACGGCGTCCATCTCGTCGGCCGCTCCTTCAAGTACCACCGGCCGCGCGGCATCCTTTCGGCCGGCTGCGAGGAGCCGAACGCGCTGGTCGGCACGACCCGCGGCCCCGGCCGCTTCGAGCCCAACACGCGCGCCACGATCGCCGAGGTCTTCGAAGGCTTCCGAGCGGACAGCCAGAACCGCTGGCCGTCGCTTCGCTTCGACGTCGGCGCCGTCAACGACAGCCTCTACATGCTGTTCTCGGCCGGCTTCTACTACAAGACCTTCATGTGGCCGAAGAGCTTCTGGAACAAGGTCTACGAGCCCTTGATCCGGGGCGCGGCCGGCCTCGGCGCCTCGCCGACGGAGGTCGATCCCGACACCTACGCCTCGCGCCACGCCCATTGCGACGTCCTGGTCGTCGGCGCCGGCGCGGCGGGCCTCGCCGCGGCCCTTGCCGCCTCCGAGAGCGGCGCCAAGGTCATCCTGGTGGACGAGCAGGCCGAAGCCGGCGGCTGGCTCCTGTCGGAGCCGGGCGTCGCGGTCGGTGGCAAGGGCAGCTGGGACTGGCTGCGCGAGGCGCTCGCCACCCTCGAGGCGCGCCCCAACGTCACCGTCCTCACCCGCACCACGGCCTTCGGCTACTACCATCAGAACTTCGTCGGCCTCTGCCAGCGCCTGACCGACCACCAGGCCCACGTTCAGGACGGCACCCCGCGCGAGCGCATGTGGAAGGTCCGCGCCAAACAGGTCGTGCTGGCCCAGGGCGCCATCGAGAAGCCGCTGGTCTTCGCCGGCAACGATCGTCCGGGTGTGATGCTGGCGGGTGCCGCGCGCACCTATCTCAACCGCTACGGCGTGCGCGTCGGCGCGGAGGCCGTGGTCGTCACCTCGCACGACAGCGCCTGGGCCGCCGCCTTCGATCTCGCGGCCGCCGGCACCAAGGTGTCGCTGATCGTGGACACCCGTCGCACCGTTTCCGAAGAGCTCGTTTCCAAGGCGCGCAGCCTCGGCATCGAGACCCTTCTCGGCGGCACCGTCACCGGCACCAAGGGCCGCCTGCGCGTGTCCAGCGTCTGCGTCGGTTCCGTCGACGGCTCGGGCAAGGTCGGCGCCACGCGCTGGGTGCCCTGCGATGTGCTCCTGATGTCCGGCGGCTGGACGCCGAGCCTCCACCTCTTCTCGCATACCGGCGGCAAGCTCGTGTGGGACGAGGCGGCGCAGACCTTCCTGCCCGGCCAGGCCACGGAGGCCTGCCGCGTGGCGGGCGCCGGCGCCGGCCAGATCGGGCTGGGCGCCGCGCTGGCCGAGGGCTCGGCGGCGGGCGCCGCGGCCGCAACCGACGCGGGCCACACCGCGACGGGCGCGACCTATGCCGTGTCCGGCGAAGGGCCGCTGTCGGGCGAGAGCCGCAACGACCTGCCGACCGACCGCGACCCGTCCTATGCCAAGGCCTTCGTCGATTTCCAGAACGACGTCCTCGCCAAGGACATCAAGCTCGCGGTGCGCGAAGGCTTCCGCTCGGTGGAGCACATCAAGCGCTACACCACCAACGGCATGGCGACCGACCAGGGCAAGACGTCCAACATCAACGGGCTTCGCATCGCGGCGCAGGCGCTGGGCTCCGAGGCGCCCAAGGTCGGCCTCACCACCTTCCGCCCGCCCTACACGCCCACGACCTTCGGCGCCTTCGCCGGCTACAGCCGCGGCTCGCTCTTCGACGTGACGCGCAAGACGCCGATCGACGGCTGGGCCGAGGCGCACGGCGCGGTCTACGAGCCGGTCGCCCTGTGGCGCCGCGCCCGCTACTTCCCGAAGGCGGGCGAGGATATGCACGCGGCGGTGAACCGCGAGTGCAGGCAGACGCGCGCCAGCGTCGGCATGTTCGACGCCTCGACGCTCGGCAAGATCGAGGTCGTCGGCCCGGACGCCGCGACCTTCATGAACCGCATGTACACCAACGCCTGGACCAAGCTCGAGCCCGGCCGCTGCCGCTACGGCGTGCTGCTCGGCGAGGACGGCTTCATCCGCGACGACGGCGTCATCGGACGCATCGCGCCGGATCGCTTCCACGTCACCACCACGACGGGCGGCGCGGCGCGCGTCCTGAACATGATGGAGGACTACCTCCAGACCGAGTGGCCGGACCTTAAGGTCTGGCTGACCTCGACCACCGAACAGTGGGCGGTGATCGCGCTGAACGGCCCGAAGGCCCGCAAGGTGCTGGAGCCGCTGGTGGAGGGCGTCGACCTGTCCGCCGCCGCCTTCCCGCACATGGCTTTGGCGGAAGGGCGAATCTGCGGCGTGCCGACCCGTCTCTTCCGCGTCTCCTTCACCGGCGAGCTCGGCTTCGAGGTCAATGTGCCGGCGCGCTATGGCCGGGCCGTCTGGGAGGCGATCCACGCCGCCGGCCAGCCCTACGGCATCGTGCCCTACGGCACCGAGACCATGCACGTCCTGCGTGCCGAGAAGGGCTACATCATCGTCGGCCAGGACACGGACGGCACGCTGACGCCCGACGACGCCGGCCTCGGCTGGGCCGTCGGCAAGCAGAAGCCGGACTTCGTCGGCAAGCGCTCCCTGTCGCGCACCGACATGCTGGACCCCAACCGCAAGCACCTCGTCGGCCTTCTGACGGAGGACCCGAAGGTCGTGCTGGAAGAGGGCGCGCAGATCGTCGCCGAGCACACCGGGCAGATCCCGGCGGCCATGATCGGCCACGTCACGTCCTCCTACTGGAGCGAGACGCTCGGCCGCTCGATCGCCATGGCGGTGATCGCCGGCGGCAAGGCGCGGCAGGGCCAGAAGATCTTCGTGCCGATGCCCGACACGGTGCATGCCGCGACGGTCGGCGGCACGATCTTCTTCGATCCCGAGAACAAGCGGCTGGGGCTCTGACCATGGACACGATCACCGAACGCGGCGCCCTCCACGGCGCGACGCTGAGCCCTCTGGGCAATCGCCTCGCGGTGTCGCTGGCCCCGCAGTGCGGGCGCATCGCGCTCCGCGCGGCCGAAAGCGACCGTCAGAGGTTAAGCGAGGCCCTCGGCTTCGCCCTCCCCGCCGAGATCGGCGACCTCCATGTCGCCGGACAGACGCTCGCCGCCTGCCTCGGGCCGGACGAGTGGCAGATCCTGGTGCCGGAGGCCGAGGTCGAAGCCATCCAGTCGCGCCTCGAACCGCTGCGGGATCGCTGCAGCGTGGTGGACGTGTCGCACCGCGAGCTCGGCATCGAGGTCCGCGGCTCGGCCGCGACCCTCGCGCTGTCGGGCTTCTGCGCGCTCGACCTCGACGCCATGCCATCCGGTTCGGTGACGCGCACCATTCTGGACAAGGCCACCGCGATCCTCGTCAAGCACGGCCCCGACCACTACCGGATCGAGGTCTGGAATTCCTTCGCGAGCCATGTCTGGGAACTGCTCGCCTGCGCCCACACCGAGATCCGTCTCGACGTCTGACGAAACCCTGGGGGGACCGACGCCATGCTGAACTTCGCTCTCGACGCTCCGCTCGGCGATGCCGACGTCTTCGCCGCCATCGATCGCGAGATGACCCGGCAGAAGACCGGCATCGAGCTGATCGCCTCGGAGAACATCGTCTCCGCCGACGTGCTCAAGGCGCAGGGCTCGATTCTCACCAACAAGTACGCCGAAGGCTATCCCGGCCGCCGCTACTACGGCGGATGCGACTTCGTCGACGAGATCGAGACGCTGGCGATCGAGCGCGCCAAGAAGCTGTTCGGCGCGGGCTTCGCCAACGTCCAGCCGCATTCGGGCGCACAGGCCAACCAGGCCGTGTTCCTGGCGCTCCTCCAGCCGGGCGACCGCATCATGGGCATGTCGCTCGCCCATGGCGGCCACCTGACCCACGGTTCGCCGGTCACCATGAGCGGCAAGTGGTTCGACGTCGTGTCCTACGAGGTGCGCGCCGACGACCAGACGATCGACTACGACGCCTTGCGCGCCAAGGCGCTGGAGACCCGGCCGAAGCTGATCATCGCGGGCGCCTCGGCCTATCCCCGCCACATCGACTTCGCCGCCTTCCGCCGCATCGCCGACGAGATCGGCGCGATCCTGATGGTGGACATGGCCCACTATGCCGGCCTCGTCGCCGCCGGCGCCTATCCCGACCCGATGCCGCACGCTCATGTCGTCACCACCACGACGCACAAGACGCTGCGCGGCCCGCGCGGCGGCATGATCCTCACCAACGACGAGGCTCTCGCCAAGAAGTTCAACACGGCCGTCTTCCCCGGCAACCAGGGCGGCCCGCTGATGCACGTCATCGCCGCCAAGGCCGTGGCCTTCGGCGAGGCGCTGCAGCCCGCCTTCCGCGACTATGCGAAGAGCGTCGTCGCCAACGCCAAGGCGCTGGCCGCCATGCTGGTGGCGGGCGGGCTCGACATCGTGTCGCCCGGCACCGACTGCCACATGGTCCTGGTGGACCTGCGGCCCAAGGGCGTCACCGGCCGCGACACGGAGCGGGCGCTGGAGCGCGCCGGCCTCACCTGCAACAAGAACGCCATCCCCTTCGATCCGGAGAAGCCGGCCGTCACCTCCGGCATCCGGCTCGGCACCTCGGCCGGCACGACGCGCGGCTTCGGCGTGCCCGAGTTCGAGAAGATCGGCGCGCTGATCCTCGAAGTGATCGACGCCATGGCGGCGGCAGGCCCGGAAGGCGATCCGGCCGTGGAGAAGCGGGTGCTCGCCGAGGTCCACGAACTGACCCGGCGCTTCCCGATCTATCGCTGACGCCTCGCTGTCCGGAGGGCGGTTCCCATGTTCCTGAGTGTCTTCGACCTCTACAAGATCGGCATCGGCCCCTCCTCCTCCCACACGATGGGACCGATGACGGCGGCCGCGCGCTTTCTGGCCGAACTTAAGGACGGTAGCTGGCCGCGCCCGACGGGGGCGACCGTGTCGCAACTCCGGGTTCACCTCCACGGCTCGCTCGCCTTCACCGGCGTCGGCCATGCGACGGACCGCGCGGTGGTTCTCGGCCTCTGCGGCTTCCTGCCCTCCACCGTCGATCCCGACCGGGTGGACGAACTGGTCGCCGCCGTCGAGGCGCGCGGCGAGGTGCGCCCGGAGGGCCATCCCGCCTACCGCTTCCAGCCGGCGCACGACCTCGTCTTCGACCGCAAGGCGCCCTTGCCCGGCCACGCCAACGGCATGGCCTTCGAGGCGCTGGACCGCACCGGGCGCCTTCTCCTGCGGCGCGTCTACTACTCGATCGGCGGCGGCTTCGTGGTGGACGAGGAGGAGCTCGCCCGCAAGGAGATCGGCGCGCCGGCCCATGACGACGCGCCCCCCGTGCCCCACCCGTTCCGCTCGGCGGCCGAAATGCTGCGCATGGCCGATCGCACGGGCCTGTCGATCGCCGAGATGCAGCGCGAGAACGAGCTGGTCTTCCTCCCAGCCCGCGAGCTCGACGCGCGGCTCGACGCGGTCGCCGGCGCGATGGAGGACTGCGTCAAGCGCGGCATCCGGCAGGACGGCATCATGCCCGGCGGTCTCAAGATCCGCCGCCGTGCCAAGGGCATCCACGACAAGCTGGTGGCCGACGAGGCGCGCAACGTCTTCCAGCCGCTTCTCGCCAACGACTGGCTGTCGGTCTACGCCATGGCGGTCAACGAGGAGAACGCCTGCGGCGGCCGGGTCGTCACGGCGCCGACCAACGGCGCGGCGGGCGTGGTGCCGGCGGTGATGGCCTATATCAGGCACTTCCACATCGACGCGGGCCGCGAGGAGATGCGCACCTTCCTCCTCACCTCTGCGGCGATCGGCGGTCTGATCAAGCGCAACGCCTCCATCTCGGGCGCCGAGGTCGGCTGCCAGGGCGAGGTCGGCTCGGCCTCGGCAATGGCTGCGGCGGGCCTCGCGGCGATCATGGGCGGCACGCCGTCCCAGATCGAGAACGCGGCCGAGATCGCGCTGGAGCACCATCTCGGCATGACCTGCGACCCGATCGGCGGCCTCGTCCAGGTGCCGTGCATCGAGCGCAACGCCTTCGGCGCGGTCAAGGCGGTCACCGCCGCCTCGCTCGCCCTCAAAGGCGAAGGCCTCCACTTCGTGCCCCTCGACAACTGCATCGAGACCATGCGGCAGACCGGGCGCGACATGGACCACCGCTACAAGGAAACCAGCCTTGGCGGCCTCGCCGTCAACCTGCCGGAATGCTGATGCGCCGCTTCATCAGGCCTGCTCGCCGGGCCTGACACTCCCATCGGGCGAAGCGGACGCGCTTCGCCTAGAATTTTCGGCCGACACCGGCCCCCGGACGACGCTCGCCCCGCAGCGCGGGCGGACGCTCGACGCCCCGCGACCCGCCGCATCCGTCCTTCTTCACCCCTTCCCTCCGTTGCCCCGCGCGTTTCAGGACCCCCAGCCCATGAGCCAGTACATCCTCACCGCAAGCTGCCCCTCGACCCGTGGCATCGTCGCGGCCGTCGCCAGCCACCTCTCGGAGAAGGGCTGCAACATCCTCGACTCCGCGCAGTTCGTGGATCGCGAGGGCGACCGCTTCTTCATGCGCGTCGGCTTCGATTCCGAGCAGGGTTCGAGCCTCGAGGCCATCGAGGCCGAGTTCACCGCCCTCGCCGAGCGTTTCGCCATGACCTACGGGTTCCATGATACCAGCCGCCGGGCCAAGGTGCTCCTGATGGTGTCGCGCTTCGGCCATTGCCTGAACGACATTCTCTACCGCTGGAAGATCGGCGCGCTTCCGATCGAGATCGTCGGCGTCGTCTCCAACCACCTCGACTACCAGAAGGTCGTCGTGAACCACGACATTCCCTTCCACCATATCCCCGTCACCAAGGCCAACAAGCCCGAGGCGGAGGGGCGGATCATGGAGATCGTGGAAAGCACGGGCGCCGAGCTGATCGTGCTCGCCCGCTACATGCAGGTCCTGTCGGATGCGATGTGCCAGCGCATGTCCGGCCGCATCATCAACATCCACCACTCGTTCCTGCCGAGCTTCAAGGGCGCCAACCCCTACAAGCAGGCCTACGAGCGCGGCGTGAAGCTGATCGGTGCCACGGCCCACTACGTCACCGCCGATCTCGACGAAGGCCCGATCATCGAGCAGGACGTCGCCCGCGTCACGCATGCGCAGTCGGCCTCCGATTACGTCTCGATCGGCCGGGATGTCGAGGCGCAGGTGCTCTCGCGCGCCATCCACGCGCATATCCACCACCGCACCTTCATGAACGGCGATCGCACCATCGTCTTCCCAGCCTCGCCTGGCGAGCACGCGTCCGAGCGCATGGGATAAACCGGCACGAGCGCCCGTTCCGGCTTGCGCCGTCGTTCTCTTTCTGTTCTGTCCATATCCGAGAGACTCGAAGGACGGAGAACAGGGGCGGGCGATGGCGGCTCCCGACAGCGCCGTGGACGACAGCTCGGGCGCCGCGCCGGCTTCGGGCCGTCCGCGCAAGATCATCCATGTCGACATGGACGCCTTTTACGCGTCCGTGGAGCAGCGGGACGACCCGTCCCTGCGCGGCAAGCCTCTGGCCGTCGGCGGCTCCGCCCAGCGCGGCGTCGTCGCGGCCGCGAGCTACGAAGCGCGGGCCTTCGGCGTGCGCTCGGCCATGCCCTCGGTCACCGCCAAGCGCCGCTGCCCCGAGCTTCTCTTCGTCAAGCCGCGCTTCGACGTCTACAAGGCCGTCTCGCTCCAGATCCGCGAGATCTTCGCCGAGCATACCGACATCATCGAGCCCCTGTCGCTCGACGAGGCCTATCTCGACGTGACCGAGAACAAGCAGGGCATCGCCTCCGCCACGGCCATCGCAGAGGAAATCCGCCGTCGCATCCGCGAGGTGACCGGCCTCACCGCCTCGGCGGGCGTCTCCTACAACAAGTTCCTGGCCAAGCTCGCCTCCGACCACCGCAAGCCCGACGGGCTCTTCGTGGTGACGCCGGCCATGGGCGGCGCCTTCGTGGAGACGCTCCCCGTCGGCCGCTTCCACGGCGTCGGTCCCGCCACCGCCGCCAAGATGGAACGGCTCGGCATCCACACCGGGGCCGACCTCAAGGCGCAGTCCCTCGCCTTCCTCCAGCAGCATTTCGGCAAGATTGGGCCGTATTATTACGGCATTTCGCGCGGCATCGACGAGCGTCCCGTCCGGGCCAACCGCATCCGCAAGTCGGTCGGCGCCGAGAACACCTTTTCGACCGACCTCCACACGCCGGACGAGATGCGCGAGGCCCTCGCGCCGATCCTCGACAAGGTCTGGCGCCATTGCGACGCCAACGGCACGCGCGGGCGCACCGTCACGCTCAAGGTGAAATACGCCGACTTCCGCCAGATCACCCGCGCCCTTTCCTCGCCCCAGCCCGTGACGAGCCGGGCCGAAATCGAGCGCGCGGCCTTCCGGCTGCTTGCCGACCTGCCGCCCGACCCGCGCGGCGTCCGCCTTCTCGGCGTCACGCTCTCGGCGCTCGGCAACGCCGCCGAAAGCCCGGCGGAGACGGCGCAGTTCGCGCTTCCGCTCTGACCTCGAAAAGTCGGCTCGGCGGGGTGGAGCTTCTTGCCGGCTGGCACGTTGCCTTCCCCAACCGGCGTGAGGGAGTATGACATGGGCAAGTTGTGGCTGACGACGTCGTTCCTGATCCTCGCAGCCGGCGGCACCGCGTTCGCGCAGGCCATGCCGCCCGAGCCTGACCTATCCGAGGTCGCCATCAACGCCGCGACCTTCGCCGACTGGACCGCGCGGCAGAAAGCCACGGACGAGGATAAGGCCGCAACGGAGACGGCGGCGACGCCCGAGGCGCCCGCCACAGACGGCGCCGAGCCGCAGGCGGACGACAAGCCGGAGGACGACGCCCCCGACCCCTTCCTGATCCGCGTCCAGGTGCTGCTCGACCGCGCCCACGCCTCGCCCGGCGTGATCGACGGGCGGGAAGGCGGCAACACGGACAAGGCGATCCGCGCCTTCGAGGCGATCCGCGACATCGAAGGCGACGGCACGATCGACGAGACGCTCTGGCAGGCGCTGTCCGGCGACGGCGCGCCTGTGGTGAAGACCTATCAGCTCACGCGTGAGGACGTGGACGGCCGCTACGTGAAGGAAATCCCGAGCGACTACGGCAAGATGGCCGAGCTCGACCATCTCGGCTATCGCGGCCCCGCCGAGATGCTGGCCGAGCGCTTCCACATGGACGAGGACCTCCTGCGCACCCTCAATCCCGGCGCCGATTTCGAGACCGAGGGCACGACGATCCTCGTCGCCGATCCCGGCGCCGCGCCCGAAGGCAAGGTCGCGCATATCGTGGTGGACAAGTCCAAGGGCGAGCTCTTCGCCTACGACGCCGAAGACCGGCTTCTCCTCGCCGCCCCCGCCACGATCGGCTCCGACGACACGCCCTCGCCGAGCGGCGAGATGAAGGTCAACGGCAGCGCCCCCGAGCCGACCTACGAATACGACCCGGACAAGAACTTCCAGCAGGGCAAGAACCGGAAGAAGCTGACGATTCCCGCCGGTCCCAACGGCCCGGTCGGCTCCATGTGGATCGACCTGTCCAAGCCGACCTACGGCATCCACGGCACGCCCGAACCGTCGCAGGTCGGCAAGACCGCGAGCCATGGCTGCGTGCGGCTGACCAACTGGGATGCGGAGGCGCTGGCCGCTCTGGTGCAACCCGCCCGCACCACGGTGGCCTTCAAGGGCTGAGGCATCAGCGGACAGTCCTCCTTGCACAGCCAGGGGCTGAATTTCCAGTGATACGGTAGATTTAGAAACGGCATTCGTCGCCTGCCGCAACTCCGGCCCCTATCATCTTCACGATGAAGCAGCGGCGGATGACGATGGCGAGCAGACACGATTCCCCGGCCCGGACGCGGGCACCCTGATGGCCGATCACGTCGTGGTCGTCGGCGGGGGCGCCAGCGGCGTGCTGATGGCGGCGCATCTCCTGCGCCTTCCCGGCCGCCGCTTCACCGTGATGATCGTCGAGCCCGACGAGGATATCGGCCGGGGGCTCGCTTACGGCACGGACGACCCAGCCCTTCTTCTCAACACGCGCGCCGGCAACATGAGCGCCTTCGAGGACGATCCCTCGCACTTCTGGCGCTGGCTCCAGGAAAGCGGACGGTCCGACGACGTCGCGCCGGACGGCCCCTTCTCCTTCGCGCCGCGCCTGCGCTATCGCGAGTATCTGCGCGATCTCCTGCGCCATTGGCTGCCCGAGACGGGCGACGGGCGGCTGCGCATCCTGCGCGACACCTGCACAGGCCTGTCCGAAACGGCACGCGGCGTCAACGCCGCGCTTGCCTCCGGCACCGCGCAGACGGCGGCTCTCGCCGTTCTGGCGATCGGCCATGCGCCGGCCGTCGGCCACTCGCCCTACGATCACGCCTGGGCCTCGCCCGACGAGCTCGGCATCCGTCCCGAGGAGGACATCCTGATCCTGGGCACCGGCCTGTCCATGGTGGACAAGGTCGTCGCCCTCCGATTACGCGGCCATCGCGGACGGATCATTGCCGTGTCGCGTCGCGGGCTCCTTCCGCGTGTCCACGCACCGACCAGGCCTTTGCAGCTCGACCCCGCCGACATCCCCTTCGGCACCGGCCCGGCCTATGTCCTGCGCTGGCTCCGCCGCACCGTCCGTTGGGCCGAGGCGCAGGGGCGCGACTGGCGCGACGTGATGGACGCGCTGCGCCCCCACACCGCGGCCTTGTGGCAGGCGATGCCGCCCTCTGGCCGGGCGCGCTTCCTGCGGCATGGGCGCACGCTCTGGGACATCCACCGCCACCGCATGCCGCCCGAACTCGCCTCCATCCTCGAGGAATCCCTTGCGGACGGCTTTCTGAGGATCGAGGCCGGGCGCCTGAAGGACGAGACCTCCAAGGGCGGACGACATCGCGCGGTCATTCACTGGCGCGGCGGCGCGGACGAAACCGTCATGGTCGACCGCGTCATCCACTGCACCGGCCTCCTGAAGCCGATCGAGGCCGACGCGACCGGCCTCGTCGCCGAACTTCTGTCGACCGGCGCGGCGCGCAAGGATGCGCTGGGGCTGGGTCTCGACGTCAGCGACGGCTGCGCCCTGATCGGCCGTGCGGGCCTCCCGTCGCGCCGCATCCATGCGATCGGTCCCGTGACCAAGGCCCGGTTCTGGGAAATCACCGCCGTCCCCGACATCCGCGCGCAGGCGCATCGCCTCGCAGCCCGTCTCGCCGCCCTCTAGAAGACGGCGACAGCCGGACCGGACCTGGCCGCGCCCCGTGCGGGCGCCGGCCGCACCGCTCCGGCGTCAGACCGTCTCGTCGATCAGGCGCGGATCGACCGACCGGATGTCCTGGAAAGCGAGCCCGACGAGATTCTCCATCGCCTGCTTCGCCCCGTTCGCGTCGCCGGCCTCGATGGCCGCCAGCACCTTGGCGTGCTCCGGCACGGGGTCGCGCGGCATGCGCCCGTCGCGGGCCTTGAACAGCGTCGTCCAGCGGACCGCGGCGGCGATACCGCTCGCCAGGGTTCCGAGCGCCTCGTTACGTGTCGCCCGCAGGATGGTCTCATGGAACACCCGGTCGGCATTGCGCCCTTCCTCGACGCCCAGGCCATGCCGGCCCATGAGATCGAGCGCCATGCGCAGCTCCACGATCTCCGCGCGAGTGTGGCGCAGCGCGGCCAGCGCCGCGGCGGAGGGCTCCACGATCTGGCGCAGCTCGAACAGTTCGCGCACGAAGGCGGGCGTCGGCGGGCCGTTCTCGAAGATCCAGCGCAGGATGTCGGGATCGAGGAAATTCCAGTTGCTGCGCGGGTTCACCCGCGTGCCCGCCTTGGGCCGGCTGCTGACCAGGCCCTTGGCCGCCAGGATGCGCACCGCCTCGCGATAGGCTGTTCGCGACACGCTGAGGCGCTCGCTGAACTCGACCTCGTTGGCCAGGAGATCGCCCGGCGCGTAGCGACCCGTCAGGATCGCCGTCCCGATGTCCTGCGCGATCGACCCGTGCAGCCGCTGGGTGCGCCCTCGGGAAACGGCGATTGCGGGCGCGTTCACTCCCCCGTCTCCATGGCTGCTCCCGCGATTCGCTGGTGTCATCAGACAATTGGCGTAATCTGCCATTCCCAGCCGGGAACACCAAATCGGAAAATCAAACCGCCCGCTCGGCCGGTCTCGGCGCGTCGGCGCGGGGCTCGCCGCCCGGCCGGGGGGCGCTGTTCCCAGATCCGCTCCCGGACGACGAGAAGGATGCGACGCCGTCGAGGAGAGCCGCCTTGATGCGGTCCGTCTGCCGCCGCCAGCAGAACTTCTCCTCGGCGTCGGAAATGCCCGCCTCGGCGACACGGGCATAGGCGGCCGGGTCCTCCACCAGCGTCTCCAGCACGGTGGCGATCGCCTGCTCCCACTCGTGCGCCCGCGCCAGATACGAGTTCTCGCCGTGGCGGATCGCGTCCCGGAACGTGTGGGTCGGCGAGGCAATCGTCACCGTCCCGACGATCGCCGCCTCGAAATACTTCAGCTCGGATTTGCAGTTGGTGAAGCGGTTGTCCTGCAGTGGCGCGATGTTGATTTCGGTCGAGCCGATCAGCCCCTGCAGGTTGACGTAGTCGTGGAAGCCGACGCGGTCGATCCGTGTCTCATAGGCTTGGAGCTGCGGCGGCACGTCGAGATAGCCGACCATGCGCACGCGCGCCACGGGATAGCGGTCGAGGATGCGGGCGAGCGCGCTCGCCGCCTGCTCGAAGTCCTTGGCGTGGGTCGGCGACCCGCTGAAATAGCCGATATGGACATGCCCGTCGCGCGCAAACCCGCTGGCGCGCTTGGCCTCCACGATGCGGCCGGAGCGTGCGACCTGCTTCTCGTTGAGGAAGTTCGGGATGATCGCGGTCGGCACCTGCGACGCGTCGGAGATGCGCTCGGCCAGATAGGCGTTGGTCGCTATCGCCCCGTCGCAGTGGCGCAACGTGGCGCCGATGCGCCCGACATAGGCGAACCAGAAGTCCCAATCTACCTCGGCGGCCATGGGCTGGGCCAGGCTCTTGGTCAGGAGGTGGACATACTGCGTGTCGAACACGAGGTCGTCCACGTCGAACAGGACCGGGATGCCCCGCTGGCGCGCGAGAAGCAGCAGCGAGGCCACGACGTCGCCGTAGCGCGCCCGGCAGATCACGATCACGTCCGCCGACTGGACGATCGTCTTCAGGTGCGCCGCGTCGCCGAGATGGAAGTACGAGGCGGAGGCCTCCGGCCAGTTCGCCTCGATCACCTCCATCATGTTGAAGATGCGGTAGCGGAAGGTCGAATTGTCCGGCCGCTCGTAGAAATAGGCGATGCGGTATCCCTTCCGGCGCAACTGGTGCAGCCGGTAGGAGAACGAGGCGTGCCAGGGGTCGGCGTGCGGCTCGCTCGGCGGGAGGTCAACGAACACGGGGCGCGCTCTCGGCCAGCGTCTCGATCACGGCGGCGAAGGAGGTCGCCCAGTCGCGCCCGAGCCCGGCGGCTTCGAAGCGCCGGCGCCGCTCGTCCCGGTCGGAGGCGAGGCGCACACCCTCGCGCAGGCCGTCGAGCAGCGACTTCACGTCGCCGTCGACGCACAGGATCGAGCGGCTGTAGTTCGACAGGTCCGTCTTCACGCCGAAGCGGTTGGTCACGGCGATGCCGCCGCAGGCCGCGATGTCGAGCGGCGGATAGCTCGGATGCGGCGTGTACATCAGCGTCAGCCCGAGATCGACCGAACGCGTCAGCGCCGCATACTCTTCCCAGGCCATGTTCTGGCGGATCGTCGGCTGCACGGAGCCCGCGAGCGTCATCGGCTGGAGGTCCTTGCCGACGAAGACGATCTCCCACGCGGCCGGGTCGAGCACGCCCTCCACGACCGCCCGCTCGATGACCTCGAGCCCGCGCGTGTAGAGATTGCGCGGGTTGTTCGGCCGGGCATAGAAGAAGAACGTCTTCTTCGGCCCCGCCCCCGGCTCGGGGTGGTAGATGCGCTCGGGAAAGGCCGGCTCGAAGAACGGCACGTCCTCGGCGATCAGCCCGGCCTCCACGAGGTGCCGGTGCAGGAGGCCCGAGTTGATCACCTTGGCGATGCCGGCATGCCCCATCGTCTCGGCGCAGAGCAGCCCCTCGTCTCCGAACGGATAGAACATCCGCTCGTCTTCCTGGATCAGGTAGATCACGCGGCTGTCGGCGATCGACTGGAGGGTCGAGTGGGTCGTCCACCAGCTCGTGGTGATGAACAGCTCGTCCGGCGCGACCTCGACCTCGGCGCTCGACTTGCCGATGTCGGCGAAGGCGAACTCGATATTGTCGTCGTAGGTGATCCCGTGCGCCCGGAACACGGCGGCGACGTTCTCGGCGGCGGGCGGCTGGGTGCGGGTGACGATGCGCAGCCGGCGTCCGGTCCGCTGGGCGAAGAGCGCCGAGAAGATCAGCGCCGTCGCGACGCCGCCGAAGAGGCTCCCCTCGTTGATGCTGTCGGTCACCATGGAGACGCGCGGCCGGTCCGAGGGCGCCTCGAAGACGAGGAGCGGCGGCTGGCCGATGCGCGGACGCACGACCGGATGAGGTCCCGCGTCGACGGAAGGCGACAGCGCGGGGATCGGCGGCGGCGGCGCGGCCAGCGCCTCGCGCGCGCGCATCACCTCGCGCCGTGCCTCCATCCGCCAGGGGGTGACGAGCCACCAGAGGCTGCGAGCCCCCTCGCGCAGCGCCGAGCGCGCGCCGGGCGGCAGGCTCTGCCCCAATCGGCGCACCGGCTGGAGCGCGCGCCAGGAGGTGGAATTCATGATCGTGTCGATCGTCACCGCCTGGCGGTGGATCTCGTGGCGGAGCTGGGCCTTCTCGACCTCCGCGCCGTGGAGCTGGCCGACCAGCGGCCGCAGCCGCTCGGCCTCGGCGGCGATCGCGGCCATCTCGTTGCGGGTGCGCGCGTGTTCCATCTGCTCGGCCTGCAGCTCGAACCGCACCGCCCGCACGTCGCCCGCCGCCACCTCGCGCGCCGCGGCCATCTCGTTGTCGCGCGCGTCGAGATAGAACTGGAGGTCCCGCGCCCGCCGCTCCGTGTCGGCCAGCGCCCGATACTCCCAGGCGACATAGGGTGCGACCACGGCGCTCGCGCGGGCGACCTCGTCGCGCACCCGGTCGAGCCGCTCCCGCGCGCCCTCGTCCGCCCCATCCTCGACGAGACCGGCCAGGGCGTCCCACGCCTCCTGCACGAGCGCGTCGAGCCGCGTGCCCTCGCCGATCGCGCCGTGCTCGGCATGGTGGCGCAGATCCCGGGTGAGGAACGCGTCGATCTCCGCCTCCGCGCGCGCGCGCTCGCGCGGCCACTGGAGTTCGAGGTCGGCCGCGATCCCCTCGCTCGCCGCGCGCCAGTCGGCGAGCAGCGCGTCGTAGAAGAGCACCGTCCGCCGAAGCGCCCGCGTCTCGGCTTCCGCGGCGAGCGTATGGTCGAGCCAGAGCAGCAGACTTTTGGCGCGCGGAAACTTGTCGCGCCGCGCCAGCGAGGCGGCGACCTCCAGCGGGTGGCGCAACGGCAGGAGCGCCAGCGGCTCGGCGCCGACGCGGGCCATCGCCGCGCGCCACAAGGGCACGAAGCGCGACATGCGCGGGTCCTTCACCGCGAAGATCGGCGCATCGGCCAGAAGCTCGTCTCGGATGATGTCCGCCAGCCGCCGCACGAAGCCCTCGCCCGCCGGCGTCTCCACGAAGGCGTTGGAGACCGGCATCGGGTCGTCCCATCCCGAGCCAAGATGGGCGAGCAGGTCGTTGTGGAACGCGTTGACGGCGCGATTCTCGAAGATGCCCTTCTCGTTGTAGGTCTCGGCCGGCAGGAGTTCGCCCGAAACGGGAATGCCCAGCCGCTCCAGGACGCCGGTCAGCGCGGAGGTCCCGCTCCTGTGCATGCCGAAGACGAGAAGGCCGAGGGGGGCGGACGACGAACGGTCGGACTCGAGAACCAAGGGCTGAGGTCGCTTCTGAAGGGCGAAGGGGCGGCGGCCCTTTCGCGAGAATCGGCTGAGCTGCGGCCGCGCGACCGCCTCGGCGGGACACGAGGCCCCGCCGGTCGCTCTTCTGTGGTTCCGCCGCCCCGCCTTGTCAACCGAAGGTCGGCGGCGCAGGCAACGGGATGGACCGCCCCCGACCCTCAGACGGCGTGGAAATGCGCCATGATCTGGCCGCGCGGGTGGTTCCAGTCGTGGAGCCCCTCGAACCGCCAGTCCATGCCCTCGACGGCGAACTCGATATCCTCGCGCCAGACGTGGAACGGGTCCTTCCAGCCGAAGCTCTCCACCTCGCCGCGCGGCTTGTGCCGCATCGAGGCGTCGCGCGGCAGGCTCGGCGGGGCCACGAAGAACGTGCAGAAGAACCGGCCGCCCGGCGCCATGCGCGGGCGCAGCCGGTAGAGGCACAGGCGCAGGTGGTTGATCGGCAGGTGCGTGAAGACGGACTGCGCCAGCGCGATGTCGAAGGAGACGCCCGGAAACGGGATCACGAACTCTTCCGATAGGGCGAGGTTGCCGCGCGGCAGCTTTCCCTCGAGCCCCGCCGGCAGGATCTCCTCGCGCCACCCGGCGTCGAGCAGGTCCTGCAGCATGTCGATCCCGTAGTAATGACCGGGCTCCAGCACCGGCACGATCTGCACCCCGGCCCGCAGCGAGCCGCAGCCGATATCAAGAATAAAATCAGAGCCGCGCATTCCGTGAGCGAGAAGGTAGTCGCGCTGCAACACACCCATTTCGTCCCACAGCCCTCCGATGATGTCCCGATGGCCCTTGGGAAGGCTGAGACGAGCCGAGAAATCGTCGTGGTAGGGGTTGAGGGACATGGCGTGAACTCGTTGATCTTGCGTGAAACTTGCCCGTGGCGACGGCAAAATGGCCTCGCAGCCTTCCGGTCTGTGGCCTTCGGGCATCACCTTTTCCCGGCGCCAGCTTCAAACGCTGTTTTGCGACTTGCCTCCTATATCCTCCACATGCATACCTCACCAGCAGATTCCATTGCCGATAGGGAATGGTCTCGCTGCAGGGGAGGGTGCGCAGTGTGCACGCTCGCATCCTGTCCATTTTTGGGGCTCCAGGAGACACCATGGCTAGCTTGATTTACAACGGCACCACGTCGCAGACGACGACGTACGCTGCTTCCGACATCTACACGCTCGCGATCGCGCCGGGCGCCGTCACGAACATCTCCCAGCAGGGCGCCAACGTCGTCATCCAGACCGGCGCGACCTCCCTCACCATCGCCGGCGTCACGCTCGCTCAGCTCGCCACGGGCAACTTCGCCTACCAGGGCGGCGGCGTGGTGACCTTCGGTGACGGCACCGTCGACGCCATTGCTGACCAGTTCGGCAACACCCTCACCGGCACTGCCAACGCCGACATCCTCATGGGCCTCGGCGGCGGCGACACGATCAACGCCGGCAACGGCAACAACCTTGTGTTTGGCGGCTCCGCGCAGACCGACACTGCTGACGGCGCTGACCAGATCACGACCGGCACCGGCAACGACACGATCTACGGCAATGCCGGCAACGACACGATCGTGTCGGGCGGCGGCGCGGACATCGTGTTTGGCGGCATCGGCTCCGACACGATCACGGCAAATGCGCTCACCGGCACCGCTTCGGTCTACGGCGGCGGCGGCTTCACCGACACGGTCGATGGTGCCGACGTCATCAACATCGCTGGCAGCACCGGCACGCTTTTCGTCACCGGCAACGCCGGCAACGACACCATCAACGTGACCGGTCTTTCCGGTACCTCGTCGATCTACGGCGGCGTTGGTGCTGATTCGATCACGGTCGCCGCGACCGGCGGCAATCACCTGATCGCTGGTGGCTCCTCGGCTGGCAACACCGATGCTGACACGATCAGCTTTACGGCGACGGGCGCTTCGAACGTAACGATCTTCGGTGGCGTCGGCATCACCGACACCAACGACGGCGTTGACACCATCACCGTCACGCAGACCACCGGTTCGGCGTTCATCTACGGCAATGCTGGCAACGACGTGATCACCCTCACGACGGATGGCACTGCTTCGATCTACGGTGGCACGGGCACCGACAACATTGTCGTCAGCAGCGCGACGGCTGCGACGACCGCTGCGGTCCAGATCTTCGGCGGCCCGAACGCTGCTGGGACGACCGAGAACATCTCGGTTGCTGGCCTTTCCGCTGGCGCCGCGTCCACCATTTACGGTGGCACGGGCGTGAACGACTCGGCCGACGGTGCGGACTCGATCATCGGCGGTGCGTCGAACGACCTGATCTACGGCAACGGTGGCAACGACACGATCGTGTCGGGCGCTGGTAACGACACGCTCTTCGGTGGCGCTGGCGACGACCAGTTCCGCATCACCGGCTTCGGCACGAAGATCGTCAGCGACTACGGCGTCGGTGCAGACACTCTCGTGGTGAATGCCGCGCAGCTCGGCGTCGTCACCTCGGCCAGCGCCAGCACGACGGCTGTTCAGCTCACCGGCGGCACGGCTCCGAACGCCCTGACGCTGAACGTGACCGGCACTCTCGGTGCGCAGATCAACGGTCGGGTCGACGCGACTGGCGACGGCGTCACCGCTGACGACGGCAACTTGACGATCGTCACGAGCGGCACCGCTGCCAACGTGATCGGAACCGCCAACAACGACTTCCTCGTTGGCAACTCCGGCAACGACACTTTCGTGACGGGCGCTGGCGTCGACACCATCTTCGGTGGAGCCGGCAGCGACACGTTCAACTACACGAACCTCGCTGATGCGGGTAACGGCACCGCTGGTGGCGTGGACTTCATCCGTGACCTCAACCTCGGAACGGCCGTGGTCGGCGGTCGCGTGGACGTGATCGACCTCGCGACGATCCCGACCAGCGTTGCCAACGGCGGTGTGGCTACTGCCGCTGCTGACTTCGACGCTGCCTTCGCGGCGCTCGCCCAGAACGAGGCCGGCCTGTTCACCATCGGTGGCCAGACCTACCTGATCGTGGACGGCAACGGTGCGGACAGCACGACGTTCACGGCGGGCGATGACCTCGTGCTTCAGGTGACTGGCGTCACCGGCACGCTCGACGTCTCCGACTTCGTTTAATACGTCGCATTCAGAACAGAGAGGGCAGCCGAAAGGCTGCCCTTTTTTGTTTGAAGTAGTGGGAATGAAGTCGATCTCGATAATCGAAGCTCTTCTACATCTGGGTTGCGGTACCTCTAGCCATGAGAAATTGCCTGCTGGGTTTCGTAGATCAGACTGGCGCGGGATTCGCTTCAACATCGACAACATCGATACCGACGTTCGACCCGACATCATCGGCACGATGATCGACATGTCGGCCGTCGAAACCGGATCGATGGACGCGCTCTACTCCTCTCACAACGTCGAACACCTCTACGACCTCGAAGTGCCTGTCGCCTTCGCCGAGTTCCTGCGCGCGCTAAAGCCCGGCGGCTTCGCCGTGATCACCTGTCCCGACCTTCAGTCGATCGGGCAGCTCTCGGCCGAGGGCAAGTTGGAGGATGCGGCATACACAGCCCCCGCCGGCCCCATCACCCCGCTCGACATCCTTTACGGCTATCGCCCGTCCATCGCGCGCGGCAACCACTTCATGGCCCATCGCACCGGCTACACCAGCGAGACGTTGGGCCAGCGCCTCCATCGCGCCGGCTTCGCCAAGGTCACCGTGACGAAGGGCGAGTGCTTCGATCTCTGGGCGCGCGCCGACAAGGCCGCCTGACCGCTTTTCTCTGCCCCGCTTCTCCCCGCCCTCCCGCGCCGCGTCTAACCTTCCTCCCATCGCCGCCCCATCGAATGGGCGCGAATGATCACCGGGATCGTTCGGAGGGGTGGCGAGCGGTGTCCGCGACGCGTCTCCTGCCGGAGGAGGCGTGGCCCGGACGGTTCCTGATAGGCACATGGGGGTTGGCTGCCCAAAACGAGGCGGCTCTTCGACAACTCGGCGTTGGAGACAGCCCAAGGCAGGCGGTGTGACAGACCGCCGCCGCATCGGGCCGAGACGCCCTGCGTAATCCTCGAACAAAAGGCCAGGGCCGGCTTCGCATCCCGGTCCGGAACCGCAACCACCGCGCGGGTCGCCGGAGGCGGACCACATACACTTGACTACCCACGGAGGTTCGCCTCCGGCGGCCCGTCGCCCGTTCCAAGGAACGGCGGCACGAAGCGGAACCATCCCATCACCCCGGCCGCGATCAGCGGTGCGGGCGCTTTGGCGCGTCCGTCCTCGGCCGCCCACGCGCGTGTGACGCGCGGATAAGTAGAAAATCCGATCCATTGTCTGTATGGTCCGGCCTCGGCGTCCCCGCGCCCCGGCCGCATTTGCCCTCAAGAAGCCGTCTTTGGCTTGTTGGGAGCGGTCATGCGTGCGGACGCTTCGTAGTTCCGCAGCGTCCGTCCGCAAAGGCGATCCATGCAGACCAAAGTGACCCTCGCGCCCGAGATGCGCGATGCCCTCCGCGCCGGCACCAAGCCCATGGCCTTCGCCGCGCTGTTCTCCTTCGGATCGAACCTGCTCTTCCTCGCGATGCCCCTCTACATGACGCAGGTCTACAGCCGCGTCATCACCTCGCATTCCGAATCGACGCTGATCTACCTCTCCCTCGCCGTGATCATGGCCTTCATCGTCATGGTCGCCCTGGAGGAGCTGCGCGGCCGCATCCTGATCCGCATCGGCACGATGCTCGACCGCAAGATGGCGCCCCGCCTCCTCGACGCCGTGGTCAACGCCGGCCTTCGCGCCGGCCGCCCGGCCCGCTCCGCCGCGCTGCGCGATCTCGACACGTTCCGCCAGGGCATCGCAGGCAACGTGACGAACACCATCCTCGACGCGCCCTGGACGCCGATCTTCCTCCTCGTCATCGCCTTCATCGACTGGCGGCTTGGCATGGCCGCGACGGTCGGCGCGATCCTGCTCTTCGGCCTCGCGATCCTCAACGAATACGTGACCAAGCCGGCGCTGCGCGAAGCCAACATCGCCGGCCAGCGCTCCTATTCCGCGACCGACTCGGGCCTGCGCAACGCCGAGGTCATCTACGCCATGGGCATGCTGCCCGGCCTGACCCATCGCTGGAACCGCGACCGCCTCGCCATGCTCGGCGCGCAGGAAGAGGCCTCCGAGCGCGGCGGCTCGGTCCAGGCGGCGATCCGCTTCCTCAACAACTTCCTCCAGGTCGCCATGCTCGCCGGCGGCGCGCTTCTCGTGATCGAGGGCCTCGCCGGCCCCGGCGTCCTCTTCGCCGCCGTCATGCTGGTCGCCAAGGCGCTCGCCCCGGTGCAGCGCGCGGTCGGCTCCTGGTCGACCATCGTCGCCACGCGCCAGAGCTTCGAGCGCCTCAACGCCCTGCTCCTGGAGTTCCCCGCCGCCGAGCGCGGCATGGAGCTGCCGCGTCCCGCCGGCCGCCTCACCGTCGAGGGCTGCTTCTACGCCTTCCCCGGCACCAACAAGGCGCTGCTCAAGAACCTCAACTTCGGCCTGGAGCCCGGCGACTGCCTCGGCCTCATCGGCCCGTCCGGCGCCGGCAAGTCGTCGCTGGCCCGCCTCCTGATCGGCGTCCAGCGCCCGACCTCGGGCTCCGTCCGCCTCGACGGCGCCGAGATGCATTCCTGGGGCCGCGACCACATCGGCCGCCACATCGGCTATCTGCCGCAGGACGTCGAGCTCTTCTCCGGCACGGTGCGCGAGAACGTCGCCCGCTTCGCCAAGGAGCCCGACGACGCAGCTGTCCTCGCGGCCGCCAAGATGGCCGGCTGCCACGACCTGATCCTGCGCCTGCCCGACGGCTACGACACCGAGCTCGGCGAGGGCGGCGCCATGCTCTCCGTCGGCCAGCGCCAGCGCGTGGCGCTCGCCCGCGCCGTCTACGGCAACCCGTCCTTCGTCGTGCTCGACGAGCCCAACGCCTCGCTGGATTCCGACGGCGAGCAGGCGCTCCTCGCCGCCATCGTGGCGCTGCGCCGCATGGGCTCGACGGTGGTCGTCATCTCGCACCGCATGTCGGCGCTGAACTATTCCAACAAGATCCTGCTCCTGCGCGACGGCATGGTGGAGCGCTTCGGTCCGCGCGACGAGGTCCTCGCCCGCGTCGTCGCCCCCGCCCCGACCGGCGCCCCGCCCGCCCAGCCGCAGTCCCAGCCCCAGCAGGCCGTGGCCGCCGGCGCGGAGCCCAAGGCCATCCCGGCCTCGTCCTGATCCTGAACGGTTGAAAGATTAAGTCATGTCCGTGATCGCCTTCAGGAAGAAGCCGGAAGACGCACCCGCCATCACCGACGCCTCAAAGCCGGCGCCCAAAGCCGGCCCCGAGGACGGCGGCTTCGACTTCGGCCTGCGCCGCCCGATCATGATCGGCTCGGTCATCGTCGGCGTCTTCATCGTCGGCATCGGCACCTGGGCGGCCTTCGCGCCGCTGTCCGGCGCCGTGCTCGCCGGCGGCGTCGTCAAGGTCGAAGACAGCCGCAAGGTCGTGAAGAACCGCGACGGCGGCATCGTGCGCCAGGTCATGGTGCGCGACGGCCAGAAGGTGCAGGCGGGCGACATCCTCCTGCGCATGGACGACGTGCAGGCGCGTTCGGCCTACGAGGTCTACGACAACCAGCTCATGAACCTCCTCGCCCGCCGCGCCCGCTTCACGGCCGAGAGCAAGGGCGAGGCGGAGATCACCTTCCCGCCCGAACTCCTGGAGCGCCGCGACGACCCGGCCGTCGAGCAGTTGATCACGGACCAGACCACCCTCTTCCAGACCCGCAAGATGGGTCTGGAGACGCAGGTCGAGATCCTCCAGCAGCGCCGCCAGCAGCTGGAAACCCGCATCAACGGCTACCAGATCCAGATCAACTCGATCGATCGCCAGCAGGAACTGATCGAGGAAGAGAAGAAGGGCGTGTCCTCGCTTCTCGCCAAGGGCCTCGCGCCCAAGACGCAGGTCCTCGCGCTCGAGCGCGCCTCCGTCGATCTCGGCGGTCAGACCGGTTCCCTCAAGTCGCAGATCGCCGAGGCCCGCGAAACGCAGGGCGAGGCCGAGATGCAGATCAACCGTCTGCGCCAGGATCGCCTGACCGAAGCCAACGAGGGCCTGAGCACGGTTCAGTCCGACATGGCCAACATCGTGCCCCGCCTCCAGTCGGCCAAGGCGACGCTGGCGCTCACCGAAGTGCGCGCGCCCGTCACCGGCACCGTGATCGGCCTCACCCAGTTCACCGACGGCGGCGTCCTCGGCCCCGGCGAGCGCATCCTCGACATCGTGCCCGACAACACGCAGCTCATCATCGAGGCGATGGTGCAGCCGCAGGACATCGCCAAGGTCGAGCCGGACATGACCGCGATGGTCAAGCTCACGGCCTACAACCAGAGCACGACGCCCTCCGTGGAAGGCAAGATCCTGCGCGTCTCGCCCGACCGCCTGATGCTCGAAAACGGCACCGCCTACTTCAAGGCCGATGTCGAGGTGCAGCCGGGCGCCCTCGCCCATCTCGCCCACGACATCCGCCTCTACCCCGGCATGCCGGCCGAGGTGATCATCCCGACTGGCGAGCGCACGGCGCTCGACTACATCCTGTCGCCGATCACCCGCTCCATGGACCGCGCCTTCCGGGAAGAGTAAGGCAGACCACGGCGGCGCGTCGTCCGGCGCGCCGCCGCCCGCCGTCCCGATCGTCGAAGCGTGAAGGGATGTCTTCCCGTTCCCGCGTTGCGCCGATCATGATCCAGAACAAGACGCTCCTCTTCATCCACCAGAACTTCCCCGGCCAGTTCCTGCACCTGTGCCGGGCGCTCGGCGAGAAGAACCGCCTGTTCTTTCTCACCAAGCCGACGCGGAACCGCCTGCCCGGCGTCCGGCTGGTCGAATACTCGCTGCACCGTGCGCCCAATCCCGAGATCCACAACTACCTGCGCACCACCGAGGACGCGATCCTCCACGGCCAGGCCGTCGCGCGGCTGCTTCTTCAGATGCAGAAGGAGAACGTGCGGCCGGACATCATCATCGGCCATAGCGGCTGGGGCGAGACGCAGTTCGTCAAGGACATCTTCCCCGACGTTCCGCTGCTCAGCTACATCGAGTTCTACTACAGCGCGGTCGGCGCCGACGTCGGCTTCGATCCGGAATATCCCAGTCAGCCCGAGCTGAAGTTCCAGCTCCGCTGCCGCAATCAGGTGATCCTGTCCTGCCTGGAGGCAACCGACTACGGCCTGTCGCCGACGCGCTGGCAGCACAGCCGCATCCCGCAGATCTTCCAGCCCAAGGTGAAGGTGATCCACGACGGCGTGGACACCGATCAGCTGGTGCCGAGCGACGCGCCCTCGGTGACGCTGGACGGGCGCACCTACGACAAGTCCGCGCCCGTCGTGACCTATGTCGCGCGCAACATCGAACCCTATCGCGGCTCCCACATCTTCTTCCGGGCGGTCAACCGGATCCTGGAAAAGGTGCCGGAAGCGCGGGTCGTGATCGTTGGTGGCGACAGCGTGTCCTACGGGCAGCGGCTGCCGGAGGGCGAGACCTACAAGGCGCGGTTCCTGAAGGAGAACCCGCTGGACGAATCACGCGTCCATTTCGTCGGCCGGGTCGAGTACGACGACTTCAAGAAGCTGCTGCAGGTGTCGGACGCGCACGTCTACCTGACCTACCCGTTCGTCCTGTCGTGGTCGATGCTCGAATCCATGTCGACCGAATGCCTTCTGATCGGCTCGCGCACCGCGCCGGTCGAGGAGGTCGTGCGCCATGGCGAGAATGGTCTTCTCGTGGACTTCTTCGATCCCAAGGAGCTCGCCGAAACGGTGGTCGAGGCGCTGCGCCAGCCCGAGAAGTATCGCGAGATGCGCCGCGAGGCGCGGCGCACGATCGTGCGGGACTACGATCTGAAACGGGTCTGCCTGCCGGCCCAGCTCAATCTGATCGGCCGGATGCTCGGCTGATCAGTTCGCCATCATCGCGGCGGGCGGGGCCACGGGAGCGGCAAGCTCTCCGAGCCCCAGCCGGTTGCGGATCGCGCCGCTGGAGGAAACGAGACCCTCGATCGTGTAGTTCCCGAGGGTCGAGAGAAAGGCGTCGAGGGCGGCGCGCAGGGCCGCGTTCAGGGCGCAGCTGTCGATCAGCGGGCAGTCCACCGCGCCCGTCTCGAAGCATTCGGCCATGGCGAAGCTTTCCTCGGTGGTCTCGACCACCTCGCGCAGCGTGATGGCGGACGCCGCGCGTGCCAGCCGGATGCCGCCGTTGCGTCCGCGCACGGTCTCGACGAACCCGGCTTCGACCAGCGGCTGCAGGATCTTGAACAGGAACAGTTCGGACACGTTGTAGGCGGCCGCCACGTCGCCGACGCGGCTGAGGCGCCCCGTGTTGACGGCGCAATACATCAGAAGCCGGATGGCGTAGTTCGTCTGGCGCGTGAGACGCATGAGGTCCTCCCCCGGGCGGGCTGCCGATGAGATGGTGTTTCCTTAGAACAATTCCAAGCGGATGGGAAATGGGGCTCCTCTTGCCCGCGCGCCTCCGGCGTTTGGCTTATCCACGTTCTCGCGCAAGGGCCTCGTTGGCGAAACCTTTTCGAGTTGCTAAGAAATTCGCCATGCATGAGGGTTGTGCGACGGAATTGCCGAGGCCATCACCCGAAGCCGCTCGAATCGAAGAGGCTCCATGGAATACTTCCTCCAACAATTGATCAACGGCGTGACGCTGGGATCGATCTACGGATTGATCGCCATCGGCTATACGATGGTCTACGGCATCATCGGCATGATCAACTTCGCCCATGGCGAGGTGTTCATGATCGGCTCGTTCATCGCCCTGACCACGTTCCTCCTGCTGGTGGCCGCGGGACTGACGTTCCTGCCCATCGTGCTCCTGCTGATGATCGTTGTCGCGATGCTCTTCACCGCCCTCTGGGGCTGGTCGATCGAACGGATCGCCTATCGCCCGCTGCGCGGCTCGTTCCGTCTCGCGCCGCTGATCACCGCCATCGGCATGTCGATCTTCCTGCAGAACTTCGTGCAGGTGTCGCAGGGCGCGCGCGTGAAGCCGCTGCCGCCGCAGATCCAGGGCGCGGTGAACGTCATTCCCGGCGTCCAGATCTCCTACATGCAGATCACCATCATCGTGGTGACGCTGGTGCTGATGACGGTGTTCTCGCTGATCATCGCCCGCACCCCGCTCGGCCGCCAGCAGCGCGCCTGCGAGCAGGACTCCAAGATGGCGGCGCTGCTCGGCGTCAACGTCGACCGCACGATCTCGCTGACCTTCGTCATGGGCGCCTCGCTCGCGGCCGTCGCGGGCACCATGTACCTTCTCTACTATGGCGTCATCGACTTCTACATCGGCTTCCTGGCCGGCGTGAAAGCCTTCACCGCGGCCGTTCTCGGCGGCATCGGCTCCCTCCCCGGCGCGATGCTCGGCGGGCTTGCGATCGGCCTGATCGAGACCTTCTGGTCCGGCTATTTCTCGGTCGAATACAAGGACGTCGCGGCCTTCTCGATCCTGGCGATCGTGCTGATCTTCCTGCCCTCCGGCCTGCTCGGCCGGCCCGAAGTGGAGAAGGTCTGACCATGGCCGGCATTCAGACCCCGTCCACGACGCCGGAAGGCGCGCAGATCGAGGACGAGACCCGCCGCGACGCCATGCGGGGCGAGCCGCCCTTCGCGGCCGAGCCCACTTCGGGCCCGAGCTTCGCGGTCGCGCTGCGCGAGGCGGTGATCACCGCCGCCATCGTCGGCGCGCTCACCTTGTTCTTCCTCCTCGTGCGCACCGACATCGCGCCGGGCGGCCTCGTCCTCTCGATCCGCTGGGACCTCTGGTTCATCGCGATCGCGATCGCCTTCGGCGTGCGCCTCGTGCTCAGCCTCGTGCTCTTCCAGCGCCGGGCGAAGGGGGCCGGTTCCGCCAAGGGCGGCAAGACCGTCTCGACCAAGGGCGCCGGCCTCGGCCGCTTCCTCGGCGTCGGCCTCCTGGCCCTCGCGCTGGTTCTGCCCTTCCTGATCCGGCTGGTCGCGCCGTCCAGCGACCGCTACCTGATCGACCTCTCCATCCTGATCCTGACCTATGTCATGCTCGGCTGGGGCCTCAACATCGTGGTCGGCCTCGCGGGTCTTCTCGACCTCGGCTACGTCGCCTTCTACGCGGTCGGCGCCTATTCCTTCGCGCTGCTCGCGATCAACTTCGAGCTCGGCTTCTGGGTCTGCCTTCCGATGGCCGGCCTCTTCGCCGCGCTCTGGGGCATCGTCCTCGGCTTCCCGGTGCTGCGCCTGCGGGGCGACTACCTCGCCATCGTGACGCTCGCCTTCGGCGAGATCATCCGCGTGGTGCTCCTCAACTGGTATCAGGTGACGGGCGGCCCGAACGGCCTTCTCGGTATCCCGCGGCCGACCCTCTTCGGCCTCGACTTCGGGCGCGGCGAAGGATCGTTCTCGGACTATTTCGGCATTCCCTACGACGGCATCCACCGCTTCATCTTTCTCTACTACATCATTCTGGCGCTGGCCCTCCTCACCAACTTCGTGACGCTGCGCATGCGCCGGATGCCGGTCGGCCGGGCCTGGGAAGCGCTGCGCGAGGACGAGATCGCCTGCCGGGCGCTCGGCATCAACACGACCAACGTCAAGCTCACAGCGTTCGCCACGGGCGCCATGTTCGGCGGCTTCGCCGGGTCGTTCTTCGCCACGCGCCAGGGCTTCATCTCGCCGGAAAGCTTCACCTTCCTCGAATCGGCGATCATCCTCGCCATCGTCGTTCTCGGCGGCCTCGGCTCGCAGATCGGCGTCGTGATCGCCTCGATCGTCATGATCGGCGGCATCGAGCTCCTGCGCAACCTCGGCTTCCTGCAGGTCGTCTTCGGCGCCGGGTTCGACCCGACCCAGTACCGCATGCTGATCTTCGGCGTCGCCATGGTGGCCATCATGGTCTGGAAGCCGCGCGGGCTCGTCTCCTCCCGCCAGCCCTCCGCCGTCTACAAGGAACGCAAGGCGATCGGCGCCGACATGGTCGCCCAGGGCGAGGGACACTGACCATGGCCGAAATGATCGAAACGGCGGGTCGCTGGACGCGCGACCCGGTGCTCACCGTCGAGCACCTGACCATGCGCTTCGGCGGCCTCGTCGCCATCAACGACCTGTCCTTCCAGGTCGGGCGCGGCGACATCACCGCCCTGATCGGCCCCAACGGGGCCGGCAAGACCACCGTGTTCAACTGCGTGACCGGCTTCTACAAGCCGACGGAGGGGCGCATCGCGCTTCGCCGCGGCTCCGGAATCAGCCAGGACGAGGTCGTTGCCCTCACCCGCTCCGGCGCCCAGAGCCGCAAGGTTTCGGGCGGCGAGGTCTTCCTCTTGGAGCGGATGAGCGACTTTCGCATCACCGAAGTGGCGGGCGTCGCGCGCACCTTCCAGAACATCCGGCTCTTCGGCGGCATGACGGTGTTCGAGAACCTCCTGGTCGCCCAGCACAACAAGCTGATGGCGGCGTCCGGCTTCACGGTCGGCGGCCTTCTCGGCCTGCCCGGCTACCGGCGCGCCAAGGAAGCGGCGCAGGACCGGGCGGTGGACTGGCTGAAGCGCACCGCCCTCCTCCATCGCGCCGACGATCCGGCGGCCGATCTCTCCTACGGCGACCAGCGCCGGCTGGAGATCGCCCGCGCCATGTGCACGGACCCGGTGCTCCTGTGCCTCGACGAGCCGGCGGCGGGTCTCAACCCGCGCGAATCGGCGGAGCTCAACACGCTGCTTCGTTCGCTGCGGGACGACTTCGGCGTCTCGATCCTCCTGATCGAGCACGACATGGGCGTCGTGATGGAGATTTCCGACCACGTGGTCGTGCTCGACTACGGCACCAAGATCTCGGACGGCACGGCAACGCAAGTCCGCAACGACCCGCGCGTCATCGCCGCCTATCTCGGCGTCGACGACGAGGAGGTCGAGGCGGTCGAGGCCAAGCTCGACCAGGGCGACATCGACGGGGCGGTCGCGACCGCCGGACTGCCGGGAGGAGCGGGCGCATGAGCGCGACGGTGACCCAAGCACATGCCGCTGCGCCGGCGACGCTCAATCCGCTCCTGTCGATCCGGGGCGTCGAGACCTTCTACGGAAAGATCCAGGCCCTGAAGGGCGTGGACCTCGACGTCGGCGACGGCGAGATCGTGACGCTGATCGGCGCCAACGGCGCCGGCAAGTCGACGCTGATGATGACGATCTGCGGCAATCCGCGCGCGCGCTCGGGGCAGATCCTCTATCGCGGCGAGGACATCACGCAGTTGCCGACCCACACGATCATGACCCGCCAGATCGCGCAGTCGCCGGAAGGGCGGCGCATCTTCGGGCGCATGACCGTCATGGAAAACCTGCAGATGGGCACGACGCTGGTCGGGCAGGACCATTTCGAGGACGATCTGCGCAAGGTCTTCGAGCTGTTCCCCCGCCTCAAGGAGCGGGCCGGCCAGCGCGGCGGCACGCTGTCGGGCGGCGAGCAGCAGATGCTGGCGATCGGTCGTGCGCTGATGAGCCGGCCGAAGCTGCTGCTCCTCGACGAGCCGTCGCTCGGCCTCGCGCCGCTCATCGTCAAGCAGATCTTCGAGGCCGTGCGCGAATTGAACCGCAACGAGGGGCTGACGGTGTTCCTGGTCGAGCAGAACGCCTTCCACGCTCTCCGCCTCGCCCATCGCGGCTACGTTATGGTCAACGGCCGCATCACCATGAGCGGCACGGGCCGCGAGCTTCTCGCCCGCGAGGAAGTGCGCAGCGCCTATCTCGAAGGGGGGCATCACTGATGGAAAAGGAAATGGCCCTCCTCTGGGAGGTGACGTTCGTCGAGTTCCTGATCGTCACGGTCGTGATCGGCGGCGCGCTGGCCTACGCGATCGGACGCTCCACGGCTCGCTCCTGGAGCGGCTGGGGACTGATGGTCTTCTATTGCCTGCTGCTGACGGCGGCGATCCGCTTCCTGCATTTCAGCCTGTTCCACGGCACCTTCTTCCTGCCGCCCGAGACGCTGCCGACGGCGCTCCATTACGGCGTGATCGATTTCGCCGTGATTGTCGCCTTCGCGGCCCTCGGGCGGACCAGGACGCGGGCGAGCCAAATGGCCCGCCAGTACCGCTTCGAAAGGGCATAAAACTTCGGCAATTCGCCGGAAGCCGAAAAAATTAGGCATAACCTCGCCTGTGCGCGAAAATGCCTATTCCGCTTACGCGAACGTTGGTCTTTACTCGCCTCGGGGACGAAACGCGCGAACCCTCCGCTCCGCGCAAGACGGATCGGGAATCAACAGGGAAAACAGACAGATGATGAAAGCGCTTCTGGCCGGTGTGGCCCTCAACGTCGTGCTGGGCGGCGCCGCCTTCGCCGACATCACGATCGGCGTCGCGGGTCCGATGACGGGCCAGTACGCGACCTTCGGCGAGCAGCTGCGCGTCGGCGCGGAGCAGGCCGTGAAGGACATCAACGCCGCGGGCGGCGTGAACGGCGAGATGCTGAAGCTGTCGGTGGGCGACGACGCCTGCGACCCGAAGCAGGCCGTGGCGGTCGCCAACCAGTTCGCCTCGCAGGGCGTGCCCTTCGTGGCCGGCCACTTCTGCTCGGGCTCCTCGATCCCGGCCAGCCAGGTCTATTCGGAAGAAGGCATCGTCCAGATCTCGCCGGCTTCGACCAACCCGGACTTCACCGACAAGCGCCCGTCGGACGGCATCTACCGCGTCTGCGGTCGTGACGACCAGCAGGGCGAGGTCGCCGGCGCCTACATCGCCGAGAACTTCAAGGACCAGAACGTCGCCGTCCTCGACGACAAGTCGGCCTACGGGAAGGGTCTCGCCGAGCAGACCGCCAAGGCGATGGAAGCCAACGGCAAGAAGCCGACGCTGACCGAGTCCTATTCGGCCGGCGAAAAGGACTACACCGCCCTCGTCTCGAAGCTGAAGCAGGCGGATATCAAGCTCGTCTACATCGGCGGCTACCACACCGAGGCCGGCCTCATCGCCCGCCAGATGAAGGAACAGGGCGTCGACGCCAAGATCATGTCGGGCGACGCCATCGTCACCGACGAGTACTGGGCGATCACGGGTGACGCGGGCGAAGGCACGCTCATGACCTTCTCGCCCGACCCGCGCAAGAACCCGACCGCCGCGCCGGTGGTGCAGGCGATCGAGGGCTCGGGCAAGAGCGCCGAGGGCTACGCGCTCTACACCTACGCCGCCATTCAGGCCTGGGTCGACGCGGCCAAGAAGGCCGGCGGCACGGAGTACGAGGATGTCGTCAAGGCGCTCGACGCCGACACCTTCTCCACCGTGATCGGCGACCTGAAGTTCGACGACAAGGGCGACGTGACCCTGCCCGGCTACGTCATCTACGAGTGGAAGAACGGCAAGTACGACTACATCCAGACTGCCGCCGCGCAGTAAGCGCGACGGACGTCCGACGTCTCGGCGGCCCGGCATGGCGACATGCCGGGCCGTTTCGTTTGCAGGACGGGCTCTCAGGCCGCGACGATGTCGATGCCGCATGCGGCGAGCGGATCGAGAAGGTCGGCGGAAAGGTCGGGCTCCACCACGAGGGTGCCGATCTCGGCCAGCGGCACGATGCCGAAGGGCGAAGCGGCGCCGAGCTTGTCGCGCGTCGCCAGCACCACGATCTCGGCCGACTGTTCCGCGATCAGCCGTTTCAGCGCCGCCTCCTCGGCGTGGCCGGTGGTGAGCCCGAGTTCGGCATGGACGCCCGTCGCCCCCATGACGAAGAGATCTGCCCGAATGCGCCGCAATGCCTCGACGCATCCCGCGCCCATGGCGACGACCGAGTGCTTGAACAGGCGACCGCCGACGAGTTCCACCTCCACTCCAGGGTGATCGGCCAGTTCGACGGCGATGCTCGGGCTATGGGTGACGACGGTCAGCCGAAGGTCCGGCGGCAGGTGCCGCGCCACCTCGACGTTGGTTGTGCCGCCGTCGAGGAAAACCACCTGGCCGGGGCGTATCAGACGGGCGCCCGCACGACCGAGCCTCGCCTTGGCATAGAGGGAGATCCGCTCGCGTGCGGCGTAATCCGCCACGGCCGGCGAGGACGGCAGGGCTCCCCCGTGCACCCGCTGCAAAAGGCCCTCGCCCGCCAGTTCGCGCAGGTCGCGGCGGATCGTGTCTTCCGACAGGCCGAGCCGATGGCTGACCTCCTTGGCGACCACACGCCCTTCCCGGCGCAACGTGTCGAGGATCAACGCCTTGCGTTCCGAAGTCAGCATCGCAACCCTGCACGAAAATTCTTGACGTTGCACGAATATGCACGGATGAATGACGCCTGCCAAGCGGCCGGGATGGCCGGAGGGGAGCAACGTGACCATGAGCATCGCCGAGCGCATCCGCGTGGAGAGCGTCACCACCCTGTCGGACGACTGGTACGTTCTAAAAAAGACGGTGTTTTCCTATCGGCGCGGCGACGGGCGCTGGCAGCGGCAGTCCCGCGAGACCTACGACCGCGGCAACGGCGCCACGATCCTGCTCTACGACCCACGGCGGCGGACGGTGATCCTGACGCGGCAGTTCCGATATCCCGCCTTCGTCAACGGACATGACGACCTCTTGATCGAAGCGCCCGCAGGTCTCCTGGACGATGCGACGCCCGAGGCCCGCATTCGTGCGGAGACGGCGGAAGAGACCGGGTTCGCGATCGGGGAGGTCCGGCCGATCTTCGACGCCTTCATGAGCCCCGGCTCCGTTACCGAACGGCTGCACTTCTTCGTGGCGGAATACGCGCCGGGCGACCGCGCGTCGGCCGGCGGGGGCAACGAGGCGGAGGGAGAGGACATCGACGTCCTGGAGCTTCCGATCGACGAGGCGCTCGGCATGATCGCCACCGGCGCCATCCGCGATGGCAAGACGATCATGCTTCTGCAGTACGCGGCGCTCTACCTCCTGCGTCCCTGAGGGCGCTCGGGGTCAGCTCCGGCCGGCGGCCATCAGCGCGGGGTAGAGCGCCTGATAGCGGTGATGCGCGTCGGCGAAGGATTCGACCAGCTTTTCGTCGGGCTCGTAGCGCGCGGCGATCGGCGGCTCGGTCATGACCGAATCGGGGTCCGCACCGGTCGCGGCGCAGATGCCGAGGCGGGCCGCGCCGAAGGCCGCGCCGAAATCGCCCGCCGCCGGCAGGGCGACGGGCGTCTCCAGGACGCTCGCCATGATCTTCAGCCAGAGTTCGGAGCGCGAGCCGGCGCCGACCGCAATGAGCTGGCGCACCCATGAGGCATGGGGCGCGGCGTCGAGGCAGTCGCGGATGGAGAAGGCGACGCCTTCGAGAACCGCGCGGACCATGTCGGCCCGGCTGGTATCGGCCTGGAGGCCGATAAAGGCGCCGCGAACCGACGCGTCGTTGTGCGGCGTGCGCTCGCCCGAGAGATAGGGCAGGAACAGGAGGCGGCTCGGCGCGCGAAGCTCCGTGCCCGCCCCTGCGACGAGGTCGCCCGGCTTCTCGGCGAGGACGCCGGACAGCCATTCCAGCGACCCCGCCGCCGAGAGCGTGACGCCCATCTGGTGCCAGAGGCCCGGCAGGGCGTGGCAGAAGGTGTGGAGCGCGGTGTCGGGCACCGGATCGTATCCGGCGCTCGCGGTGAACAGGACGCCCGAGGTGCCGAGCGACAGGAAGCCGGTGCCTGGCCGGGTCACGCCGACGCCGCAGGCCGAGGCCGCGTTGTCGCCGCCGCCGCCTGCCACGACCACCCCGTCGGGCAGGCCCCAGCGGCGCGCGAGTTCGGCGCGCAGGGTGCCGCTAGCCTCCGTGCCTTCCACGAGGCGCGGCATCTCGGCTTCCGACAGCCTGGTCCGGCGGAGCATGGTGGACGACCAGCGGCGCTCGCCGGTGCGCAGCCACGCGGTGCCGGCGGCATCCGACATATCGGAAACGGCCTCGCCGGTCAGCCATAGGCGGAGATAGTCCTTCGGCAGGAGCACGCGGCGCACTCGCTCGAAGATGCGCGGCTCGTTGCGCGCGACCCAGAGAAGCTTGGGCGCGGTGAAGCCGGGAAACACGATGTTGCCCGTGATGCCGCGCGCTTCCTCGTCGTCGAGTTCCTCGGCCTCCTCGTGAGAACGGGTGTCGTTCCAGAGGATGCAGGGGCGCAGGACCTCGTCGGCCTCGTCCAGCAGCGTCGCGCCGTGCATCTGGCCGGACAGGCCGATGCCGCCAACGGAGGCAAGCGCGGCGGGATGCTCGGCCCGGAGCTGCGCCAGGACGCTCTCGCAGGCGGCGATCCAATCGCCCGGCTCCTGCTCGGACCAGCCGAAGGCCGGGCGCGTCACATGCAGCGGGGCGCTGGCGGTCGCGACGGGGGTCTGGTCCTCGTCGACGATCAGGGCCTTGAGCGACGACGTGCCCAGATCCAGCCCGAGATAGTGGCCCATACGCTTTCAGTCCCCCTCCGACGGGAGGCGCGGCGCACGGCGGCGATTCTCCCGAGACCCAACAGGTAACGTCGGAAGCCCGTCGTCTTCAACCGGCAAGACGGGACATGGCGCCCGATCGTCTCGTCCCACCGGTCCTTATGCGCTAGAAGCAGCGCCGAACGCATCGAGGACCACGGCATCCATGACCCGCATCGTCTACGTCAACGGCGCCTACCACCCCGAAACCGACGCCAAGGTTTCGGTCTTCGATCGCGGCTTCCTGTTCGCCGACGCGGTCTACGAGGTGACGGCGGTGATCGGCGGCAAGCTCATCGACTTTCCCGGCCATTGCGCGCGCCTGCGCCGCTCACTGAGGGAACTCGACCTGCCCTCGCCCGCGACGGACGAGGAAATCCTGTCGATCCATCGCGAACTCGTCCGACGCAACGCCCTTCATCACGGCCATGTCTATCTCATGGTGACGCGAGGAGAGGCGGATCGCGACTTCGCCTTTCCGAAGGCGGACACCGCGCCATCCTTCGTCCTGTTCACGCAGAAGCGCGACGCGATCGAAACGCGGGAGGCCGAAGCGGGGCTGCGGGTCGTCTCCGTGCCCGACCTTCGCTGGGGCCGCCGCGACATCAAGACCGTTCAGCTCCTCTATCCTTCGATGGCGAAGATGGAGGCCAAGCGCCAGGGCAAGGACGACGCCTGGTTCGTGGAGAACGGCGAGGTCACAGAGGGTACCAGCAACAACGCCTATATCGTGACGCAGGACGGCACGATCCGCACGCGGGCGCTCGGCCACGACATCCTGCACGGGATCACCCGTGCCGCGATCATGACGGTGGCGGGGGAGCTGGGCCTCGCCGTGGAGGAGCGGCCCTTCACGATCGCCGAAGCGCAGGGCGCGCGGGAGGCCTTCATCACGTCGGCCGGCGCCTTCGTCACGCCGGTGGTCGAGATCGACGGCGCTCCCGTCGGCGAGGGGAAGCCCGGACCGATCGCGCGTCGGCTGCGCACCGCCTATCTCGAGGCGGCGATCGCCCAGTCGATTTGACGCAAGGCCGGCGGGACGCCACAAGCTCGGGGATCCGTCGAATCGGTCCGGGCCACCCCGGGAATGGACGCAGGGAATCTTCCGCCGGCCCTCCAGAAGGGTGCAGGCTTTTAGGGAACGACAGGCATGTCCACGCGCGACCTCGTACTGATCGCCCTCTTCGCAGCCGTGATGGCGGTGCTCGGCGCCTTTCCGCCGCTGATGCTGCCGATCATCGCAATCCCCGTCACCGCCCAATCCATGGGGCCGATGCTGATGGGCGGCATTCTCGGGGCGAAGCGCGGCGTCCTCTCCATGCTCCTCTTCCTCGTGCTCGTCGCCGTCGGCCTTCCGCTTCTGTCGGGCGGGCGCGGCGGCCTTGCACCCTTCGTCGGGCCTTGGTCCGGCTTCATCTACGGCTGGGTGCTGGCCGCCCTCCTCATCGGCTGGCTGACGGAGCGCTTCTGGGACCGGCTCGGCCCCGTCTCGGCCTTCGCTTTCTGCGTCGCGGGCGGCATCGGGGTGGTCTATGCCGTCGGCGTGCCCTGGTTCGCGGCCATGTCGGGCCTCGGCCTTCTGGAAGCCTTCGCCGGCTCGGCCATGGCCTTCATTCCCGGCGATCTCGTGAAGGCGACCGTGGCGAGCGCCGCGATCGTCATCGTCAAGCGATCCTACCCGCTGATCGGGCAGGGCCGGACCGGCGCGGCACGCGCCTGACGAAAGGTCCGGCTCGGGCATGATCGAGTTGCTGGGCGTCTCGCTGGCTCGGGGCGGACGAGACGTCCTCTCCCGCCTCGACCTCCGGCTCGCCGAGCGGCGGATCGGCGTGATCGGGGCCAACGGTTCCGGCAAGTCGAGCTTCGCGCGCCTCTTGAACGGGCTCCTCCTGCCGACGGAGGGAACGGTCCGGGTGTTCGGCCTCGACACGGCGGCTGACGGGCGTGCCGTGCGCCGGCGCGTCGGCTTCGTGTTCCAGAACCCGGACAACCAGATCGTCTATCCGACGGTCGGGGAAGACCTGGCTTTCGGGCTGAAGCCGCTGAAGCTCGATCGCGGGGAACTGGCCCGACGCGTGTCGTTTGCCCTCGCCGAGGCGGGCCTGGCCGGCTTCGAGAACCGGCTGACGCACGAGCTTTCCGGCGGCGAGCGCCAGATGGTCGCGCTGGCCGGCGTCGGCATCGCACGGCCCGAAATCCTCGTGCTCGACGAGCCGACGACGCTTCTCGACCTTCGCAACAAGCGCCGGGTGATGGCCCGGATCGACGCGCTGCAGCAGACGGTCGTGATGGTGACGCACGACCTCGACCTCCTGTCGGGCTTCGATCGGGTCCTCGTGTTCGAAACCGGGCGCCTCGCCTTCGACGGACCGCCCGCCGAGGCGATCGGCGCCTATCGGAGCCTCTGCGCATGATGGGGGGTCTTTACCGGCCCGGCGACAGCCGCCTGCACCGGCTGCCGGCAGGGGCGAAGCTTCTGTTCCTGGCGGCGGCGGGCACGCTTGCCGTGCTGGTCTCGAACCCCTTCGCCATGGCGGCGCTTCTCGTCGGCTCGCTCGCGCTGTTTCCCTTCGCCGGCCTTTCGGCGGCCGAGGCGTTCCGGCAGCTCCGGCCGGCGCTGCCGATCCTCCTCCTCCTGTTCCTGGCGCAGCTCTGGCTGGCGGACGCGGCGTCGGCCGCGCTGATCACCATGCGGCTCGCCGCGCTTCTCCTGCTTGCGTCGCTCGTGACGCTGACGACGCGGGTGTCGGACACGGTCGATACGCTGGAGCGCGCGCTCGGACCGCTGCGGCGGTTCGGCGTCGATCCGGCGCGCGTCAGTCTGGCGATCTCGCTGGCGATCCGGTTCATCCCCGCACTGGGCACGGTCCTTTCCGACATCCGCGAGGCGCAGGAGGCGCGCGGGCTCGACCGGCACCCGCTCGCGCTCGCCGTGCCGCTGGTCGTGCGCACGCTCAAGATGGCCGACGAGGTGGCGGAGGCGATCGAGGCGCGGAGCTGACGCAGTGCAGCGAAAACCGGCGCGTCCGGCTTGACCGGGCACCCCGTTCGACCGACCTTGACGCCATGACTTCGATTCGATCCCTTTGCGTCTACTGCGGCTCCTCGGCGGGCCGCGATCCCATCTACCGCCAGTCCGCCGAGGCGCTCGGCACCGCCATGGGGCGGGCCGGCATGCACCTCGTCTATGGCGGAGGAACGCGCGGCATCATGGGCGCCGTGTCCGACGCCGTGATCGCGGCCGGCGGGCGCGTGACGGGCATCATCCCGCGCTTCCTGATCGACATGGAGGCGACCGAGAGCGAACTCAAGCGGCTGGACGAGCTCGTCGTCACCAAGGACATGCACGAGCGCAAGCACCTGATGTTCGAACGGGCCGACGCCTTCGTGGCGCTGCCGGGCGGCATCGGGACGCTGGAGGAACTGGTCGAGATCATGACCTGGAGCCAGCTTGGCCGGCACCAGAAGCCTATCGCCATCGCCAACATCAACGGCTTCTGGGACCCGTTCGCCGCGCTGCTCGACCACATGCGCGAGGCCGGCTTCATCCACACCGGCCACATGGTCAAGCCGATCGTGGTGGACCGGATCGAAGACCTCCTGCCCGCCCTGGAAGCCGCCGCCCCCAAGCGCGAGAGCGAGGGCGTCGCCGAGGTGATCGAGAAGCTCTGACTGCTCAGTGCGCGGGTTCGACGGCCGGGACAGCCCGGCCGGCGGCCCGGCGATCGCGCAGGATGGACCAGCTGTAAAGGCCGAGCGCCGTCCAGATGCAGCCGAAGGCGACGGCCTGCCAGGGGCCGAAGGGCTCGCCGAAAATGAAGATCGCGGTGAGCGTGATCAGCGTCGGCGCGATGTACTGGAGAAGGCCGACGGTCGTGTAGCGCAGGAGGCGCGCGGCCAGCGAGAACAGGATCATCGGGACGGCGGTGATCACGCCGGTACCGACAAGCAGCGCGGTCTCCGTCGCGCCGATGCCGAAATGCCCGCCGCCGTCCCGCACCAGCCAGACCGCGAGCGCGAGGGCCGGCAGGAACAGGATCGTCACCTCGACGAAGAAGCCCTCCGTCGCGCCGATCTTCACCGTCTTGCGCAAGAGGCCATAGGAGGCGAACGAGAGCGCCAGCGCCAGCGAGACCCAGGGCAGGCCGCCGCTCTCCAACGTCAGCACGAGGACGCCGGCGGTAGCGATGCCGACCGCGATGGTCTGCAGCCGGTTCAGCCGCTCGCGCAGGAAGACGCCGGCCATCAGGACGTTGATCAGCGGGTTGATGTAGTAGCCGAGCGCGGCGTCGAGCCCATGGCCGGTCGCGATCGCCCAGACATAGACGCCCCAGTTCACCGAGATCAGCGCGGCTGTGAGGACGAGCGTCCCAAGGACGCGCGGGCTGCGAACGGCGGCGAGACCCTTGAGGCCCCCGGCCGCGGCCAGAATTCCGAGCGTGAGCAGCCACGACCACAGGATGCGCTGTGCCATCACCTCCATGGAGGGCACGTGCGCCAGGGCCTTCATGTAGAGCGGCAGGACGAGGCCCCAGATCGAATAGGCGGCGATGCCGTAGGCATAGCCGCTGGCGGGCTCGGCTTGGGATGCGGGCATGGGATCGGCTCCGGGGTCCGGCCTGCTTCTAGCAATCCCCGACCATCACTGCACCTTAGTTTCGTTGATGGCAGCCATTCGTTTCCGTGATGCGAGCGGTCACGCCTGGTGCGCGTCGCCCGGCCGGTCGCCCGGCATCTCGCAGTCCGGATGCTGCAGCGAGACGATGTCGGAGAGATAGGCGGCGTCCGCATCCTGTTCCGTCGTGCGCACGGGAAGGCCCGGTACGCCGTCGACATAGGGCAGCTTGTTCTCGGTGCCGAACTGGATCTCGGGCGCCAGCGCCGTCGGGTCGTCGAAGGCGCCGATGGCCAGCGCCGTGCCGTCCGGCGCCTCGTAGGTCAGCGGCGTGCCGCAGTCCGGGCAGAAGCCGCGCTGCACCTGGTTGGACGAGCGGAAGCGCTTGGGCTCGCGCCTGGTCCAGACGAGTTCGGCTGAACCCAGATTGACCAGCGGCGCGTAGAAGGCACCGAACGCCTTCTGGCACATGCGGCAGTGGCAGACGGAGGCGCGGCCGAGCGCGCCGTGAATGCGAAAGCGCACGGCGCCGCATTGGCAGCCGCCGGTGCGGAAGGGCCTGTTGTCGAGGGTCATGACCGAACGCTCCTCGTTCGCGGGACACTCCCTCCGTTATGGGTCGCGAAGCGGTCGGTGGCGAGGATCAGTCGGTCCAGGGTGTTTGGCTCGGAAAAGGCATGGCCGGCATCCTCCACGATCTGGAGCTCCGAGCCCGGCCAGGCCTTGTGGAGGTCCCAGGCGGTGACGGGGGGCGTAACGACATCGTAGCGCCCCTGGACGATCACGCCGGGAATGCCGGCGAGACGGCCGGCATCGCGGATGAGCTGCCCCTCGTCCAGCCAGAGATCGTGGAAGAAGTAGTGGTTCTCGATCCGGGCGAAGGCGATGGCATGGTCGCTGGCGCCGAAGCCGCCGGCGACGTCGTGCAGCGTGCGCATGGACACGGTGCGCGCCTCCCAGTCGGTCCAGGCGCGAGCCGCGCGCGAGCGCACGTTGCGGTCGAGGTCGAGGAGAAGCGGCCGGTATCCGGCGACCGGATCGGCCCGCGCCTCTTCGGGCAGCGGCGCGAGGAAGCGCTCCCACTCATCCGGAAAGAGCCGGCTCGCGCCCTCGCGGTAGTACCAGTCGAGTTCGGAGCGGCGGCCGGTGAAGATGCCGCGCAGCACCATCTCGGTCACATGGGCGGTATAGGCCTCCGCATAGGCGAGCGCCAGGGTCGAGCCCCAGGAGCCGCCGAAGAGCATGACCTGTTCGAAGCCGACCATGCGGCGCAGGCGCTCCACATCCTCCACAAGATGCGGGGTGGTGTTGGCATGGAGAGCGCCGAGCGGCGAGGAACGGCCGCAGCCGCGCTGATCGAACAGGAGGACGTTGTAGCGCTCGGGATCGAACAGGCGGCGATGGGTCGGGTTGCAGCCGCTTCCCGGTCCGCCGTGCAGGAAGATCACCGGCTTGCCGTCGGGGTTCCCGCACAGTTCGAAGTAGAGGACGTGGCCGTCGCCGACGTCGAACTGGCCCGTCCGGTAGGGTTGGATCGTCGGATAAAGCTGCCGGCGCGTCTCGCTCAACGCTTGATCTCCCAGGTGGTGACGCGTTCGCCGGTGGCAGGATCCTTGCCGTCCTTGAGGAGCACGCCTTCGGCCGCGAGTTCGTCGCGCAGCGCGTCGGCGGCCGCGAAGTCCCGAGCCTTCAGGAGATCAAGGCGGCGAGAAATGCGATCGGCGACGTCGGCGCTCAAGCCCTGCTCGCGAACGGGGTCTAGACCGAGAAGGCGCAGCGAAGCGAGCGCCTCGGCCGCGCGGCCTTCGTCGAACAGCGCGTGGACGCGCGCGATGGCGGGCGACAGCGCGAGATCGTCGCAGACGGCGGCCAGGAACTCGGGTTCGGGTGCGGCATCGGCCGGGACGCCCTCGCCAGCCGCGCGCGCCAGGCGCTCCCACTTGTCGAGTTCGCGCACGGCCTCGTCCAGCTTGGCGGCGGTGAAGTCGATCGGCTCGCGGTAGTGGGTCTTCATCATGAGGAGGCGCACGGCCTCGCCCGGCCAGCGACGGCCGCCGACCTTTTCGGTCTCCAAGACGTCGGCGATCGTGACGAAGTTGCCCTCCGACTTCGACATCTTGCGGCCCTCGACCTGCACGAAGCCGTTGTGCATCCAGACCTCGGCCATGCGTTCCGTGCCGTGGGCGCAGCAGGACTGGGCGATCTCGTTCTCGTGGTGCGGGAAGATCAAGTCGAGCCCGCCGCCGTGGATGTCGAAGGTCTGGCCGAGATAGGCCGCCGACATGACCGAGCACTCGATGTGCCAGCCGGGCCGTCCCCGACCCCAAGGGCTGTCCCAGCCTGGCTCGTTGTCGCCCGAGAGCTTCCAAAGGACGAAATCGGCCGGATTCTTCTTGTGCGCCTCGACAGCGACGCGCGCGCCGGCCTGCTGGTCCTCGAGCCTGCGATGCGACAGCGCGCCATAGGCCGGCATGGAGGCGACATCGAACAGGACTTCGCCGCCCGCGACATAGGCGTGGTTCTTCTCGATCAGCGTCCGGATCATCGAGATCATGTCCGGCAGGCCGTCGGCCCGCGGCGCGACGAAGGCCGTGGCGCGCGGCTCGACCGTCGGCGACAAGCAGCCGAGCGCCGCCACGTCCTTGTGGAACTGCGCGGCGGTCTTCTCCGTCACCCGCGCGATGGCGTCGTTGAGCGGAAGGTCGGGGAAGTCGCGCGCGGCGCGGGCGTTGATCTTGTCGTCCACGTCCGTGATGTTGCGGGCATAGGTCACCCGCTCGGACCCGTAGAGTTGACGCAGCAGGCGGAACAGGACGTCGAAGACGATCACGGGCCGCGCGTTACCGATATGGGCGAAGTCGTAGACCGTCGGCCCGCAGACATACATGCGCACGCGCCGGTCGGCTTCCGCCACGCCCTCGCCGTGCCAGTCGAGCGGACGGAAGGCCTCCTTCCGGCGGGTCAGCGTGTTGGTCAGGAACAGGCGCGGCGTCTCGTCGGTCATGTCGGTCCTCGGTCTGCCGCCCGTGCGGCGGCGCAGCAGAGCTACAGGCAATTCCGATCCGGTTCAAACCGGCGCGAGCCGCCCCGCTTCGTTCATCTTCCGTTAAGTATTGACGATAACGTCAACGTGGCTTCTGCATTGCAACATGATGCAATCACGCAACATGTCGCCGTGGCAACCATTTGTTAAGTATAGATTCGTCGTCTTTTCAGATTTGCGCCGCTAAGAAGACGCATTCGTCTGGCTTTCTACGACCATCACGCCAACCCTGGCACCCAGTAAAACACCGCAGGCATACGGAAATGACCAAGCAGCAGTTCAACTTTCGTTCCAAGCAAGAGCGCGAGCGCGACAGCAAGCTCGTCAGCAACTATCGCGAGATCGGCATCGCGGCCGTGCTCGCCGCCAAGGCGACCCAGCACGGCGCGCTGAGCAAGGCCACCGCACAGCGCACCGTGGCCAACGCCAACGCGCGCGACTGATCCGGCAGTAGTGCCCGGCTCTCCGGCCCCGCCGGATCGAGCCGCTTCGAGCCCGCCTTCACGGCGGGCTCTTTCGTTTGGGCGCCCCTCAGTGCCGGGCGACGAAGGCCGCGAGGATGTCGCGTGCGGCCAGGAGGTCGCGGCGGTCGATCATCTCGCAGACCGTGTGGATATAGCGCGTGCCGACCACGATGCCGATCGCGCGGGCGCCGGCCGCCGCCTGCTGCAACGCGGCCCCATCCTGCCCGCCGGCCGCCAGGATCGTGCGCTGCCAGGGAATGTCGTTCGCCTTGGCCAGCGCCTCGAACTCGCGCACCAGCTCGCGATCGCTGATGAAGGAACTGTCCTTCATGTGAAGGCCGAAGCCGGCGCCGAGCTCCGTCGTCTTGTCGCGCTCAGGGACCCCCGGCGTGTCGCAGGCGAGCGTGGTGTCGATGCCGATCCCGATATGCGGGCGGATGTCGTGGGCGACAGTGCGCGCGCCACGAAGGCCGACCTCCTCCTGCACCGTGAAGGCGACAGTCAGCTGGCACTTGTGCGACCGGCCGTCGGCCAGGAGCTTGCGCACCACTTCGAGGCCGAGCCAGCAGGCGATGCGGTTGTCGAGCGCCTTGGAGACGATGCGATCGCCCATCTCGACCAGCGGCTCGTCCATGACGACGAAATCGCCGACGCGCACCTTTTCCTTGGCCGCGGCGCCGAGGCCGATGTCGACGAAGAAGTCGGTCGCTTCCGGCACCTTCTTGCGGTCCTCAGGCGAGGAGATGTGGATCGGCTTGCCCTCGGCGTTCATGATGCCGCGATAGTCGCCCTCGTCGGTGCAGACGAGAACGCGGCGCGAGAACAGGTTGCGCGGGTCGAAGCCGCCGACCGGCGAGACGTGGATGAAGCCCTTGTCCGAGACGTAGTTCACGAGGAAGCCGATCTCGTCCATGTGGCAGGCGAGGACGATGCGCTCGGGGTCGTCGCCTTCGCCCTTTCGCGTGCAGACCAGGGAGCCCATCACGTCGGTCTCGATCGTGTCGAAGAGGTCGGCGGCTTCCGCCGCGATCAGGTCGCGCACCCGGTGCTCGTGGCCCGGCACGCCGGGGGTCTCGCACAGCCGCTTCAGGAGATCGATGTTCATGGGATCCGTCCGGTTGGTCGTTCAGAACAGGGAGAGTTGGCCCGGCCCTTCGGGAGCGGGCCGCGCCGCCGCCCGTTCCTGAACCTCCGGCCCCATGTTGGCAACCGCGTTGACGCGGGTCGAGACCGGCAGAGCCTCCCAGGCGTCGGTCAGCCCGGCATGGAGGAGATCGGCGACGGCGGCCGGCGGCCGGCCGCCGACATCGAGCCAGCGCTCGAAGGCATCGGGCGACACGACCACCGGCGCGCGCGCATGGATGGCCGACAGGCGCGGGCCGGCGGGCGCGGTGAGGATCGTCAGCGTGTCGATCTCGCTGCCGTCGGAAGCGAGGAACGTCTCGTGCAGGCCGGCAAAAGCGGCGACGGCGCCGCCCGCCGGGCGAACCAGGAAGGGCTCGGGCTTGGCACCCTCGGCGCGGCGCCACTCGTAGAAGCCGGTGGCGGGCACGAGGCAGCGGCGATGGCGCATCGCGCCGCGGAAGGATTGACGCTCGGCCGCCGTTTCCGCCCGCGCGTTGAACAGGAGTGGCAGATGCGCCGGGTCCTTGGCCCAGCCGGGGATCAGGCCCCAGCGTCCGAGGCGCGCCTCGCGCCGCAAACCGCCGCGCGCGGGAAACAGCGCGACATGCAGCACAGGCTGGGTCGGAGCGATGTTGTAGCGCGGCGGGAATGGGTCCACCGCGTCGAGGTCGAAGGCGTCGCGCACCGCGTCCGGTGTCGCGGTCAGGGCAAAGCGTCCGCACATGGCGGCGAGGATGGGGGACCGGACGGCGCGCCGCAAGACTTGCCCGGAGGCGGAATCGCACTCTATGCCGCGCCATGAGCACGCCCCGCCCGCTTCTCGGTGTTTCCGTCTGCCTGTTGAAGGGCACCGACGTCTGCCTCGTGCGCCGGGGCCGCGCGCCCTGGGCTGGCGCCTGGAGCCTGCCGGGCGGGCGCGTCGAGTTCGGCGAGCGGCTGGAGGACGCCGCGCGGCGCGAGATGCGCGAGGAGACCGGCGTCGAGCTGGAGGCGATCGAACTCCTGCGGCTGCACGAGGCGATCGATCCGGCGCACGACGCGCATGCCGTGATCGCCGTGTTCCGCTCGCTGGCCGAATGGAACGGCGACGCGGTGGCGGCCGCCGACGGCGCGGCGGACGCGCGGTTCTTCCCGGTCTCCGAGGTCGGGGGCATGGAGGCGGAGGGACGCACGACACCGGGGCTCGCGGCCATCGTGCAGGACGCGGCGCGCCGCTAACCTTAACGCGCGGCAGGAGGCCCCGCCCCTTTCGCGCGTCTTGCATTCACCCCAATCCGGCTGCAAACCTCGCTTATGGCTTTCGCGGACAATTTTCTGAAAATTCTTGGGGTTGCCGGCGTCGCCCTGGCACTGGCCGGCACCGCCGCGTCCGCCCAGGACGGCAAGCCCCCCGCGGAGGAAAAGCCCGCTGCCGAGGAGCCGGCCGCCAAGCCCTCCAACGCACCCTACATGAAGCCCTTGTCGCGCCTCGCCACCGTTCTCGGCTCGCTGCATTTCCTGCGCGGCATCTGCGGTGACCCGAACGCCGACGTGTGGCGGGCCAAGATGAACGCCATTCTCGAAGCCCAAGCGCCGGGCGAGGCCGATCGACGGACCCTTGTGGCGCACTTCAACCAGGGGTATCGAGCCTTCGAATCCACCTACCGGAAGTGTACCCCGGCTGCGACGGTCGCGGTGGAAAGATACGCCAAGGAAGGCGCCGACCTTTCGCGAGAGATCAGCGCAAGGTACGGAAGTTAACGATTTGTATAGAGGGTGGTTTGCGTCCGCGACCCGCCTTCCCCGCCCAGAGGCCCGCTGCCGCCTCGGACAGTGGAAGAAGGACTATTCGATGATCGATCTGCACGGTTCCGAACTCGACGAGATGATCGTCGCCGAAAAGAAGCAAGTCGCCAGCGAGTATCACAACGAAGCCTGGGCCGACGGCATTTCGGACGGGATCGAGGCGGACATCCTCGCCGAGACCGCGATGGCGACCGCCGTCACCGAACTGGTGCGCCACCATGGCGAGGCCGAGGTGCTCGAAATGCTCGACACCCTGCGCCGCCGCGTCGAGTACGGCGAGTTCCGCGCCGTCCGCTCCTTCCAGTGAGGCAGGGACGGGCGCCGCTCGTCCGATGGGTGACATGACCGGTTTCCGACGCGCACTTCTCGCGTTCTCCATCCTGGCCTGGGGCGGCATGGCCGCCGCACCCGCCTTCGCCCTGTCGCAGATCACCGGCGAGGACGGCAACGTGCTGCCGGGCCGCGAGGGCATCGTGGCCGTGCCGCTACCCCCCGTGCCGGGCCAGCCCGCGCCAGCCGAGGCGGCTCCGCCCGCCGATGCAGCGCCCTCGGCTCCCGCCGCTACGACGCCGGCCGCACCTGTCGCACCCGCGCCGGATGCCGCCGCTCCGGCGGTCGCGCCCGGTTCGCAGGAGGCACCGGCCGACGAAGGCGCCGAACAGGCCCCTGCCTCCGAACTGCCGCCGATCGAGATCCGCTACGGCGACGAAGGCCTGCCCCAGCCGGTGCGCGACCTGCGCGCCAAGCTGATGGAGGTCGCCCGGACCGGCGAGATCGAGAAGCTGCGCCCCTATCTCCAGACGGGCGCCGACCCGACCGTCGTCTCCGCCACCCAGCCCGAGCAGGATCCGATCACGACGCTCAAGGAAGCGTCCGGCGACGGCGAGGGCGTCGAGCTTCTCGCCATCCTCCTGGAGACGCTGGAAGCCGGCCATGTCCGGCTCGATCCCGGCGGCGAGAACGAGATCTATGTCTGGCCCTATTTCACGCAGGTCGATCTGGGCGCGCTGACCAAGCCGCAGCTCGTGGAGCTGTTCGAGCTGGTGACGGCGGGCGACTACCAGCGCATGGTCGCCAACGGCTCCTACGATTTCTACCGTGTCGGCATCTCGCCCGAAGGTCGGTTCGAGTTCTTCGTCGACGGCGACTGAGAGCGCCCGGCGCCCCTTGTCTTCGTCTGCGGGGTCGGCACATAGGGTTCGAGACCGATCTTGCCGGTCGAACCCTTGGACAGATGCCATGCCCCGTGCCCGCCTTTCGGACCGTGCGACGCTCCACCTGACGGGCGACGAGGCCGAGCCCTTCCTGCAGAACCTCGTGACGGCCGACCTTTCCGCGCTCGGACAAGGCGAAGCGCGTCCGGCGGCCCTCCTGACGCCGCAGGGCAAGATCCTCTTCGACTTCCTGGTGAGCCGCATCGCCGGCGGGCTGCGGCTCGACGTGGCGGCAGGCGCGCGGGGCGACCTCGCCAAGCGGCTGACGCTCTACAAGCTGCGCGCCAAGTTCATGATCGCGCCGAGCGACGAGACGGTCGCGGCCGTCTGGGAGGAGGATGCTCCCGACGGCGCGCTGGTCGATCGGCGCTTTCCCGGCCGGGTCTTCCGGCTCTACGGCGCGGACGGCGTCGAAGGCGATCCGGCCGAGTTCGAGGCGCTGCGGCTCTCGCTCGGGATCGCCGAAGCCGAGCGCGACTTCCCCGGCTCCGACGTCTTCCCGCACGACGTGCTGCTCGACCAGAACGGCGGAGTTTCCTTCAAGAAGGGATGCTTCGTCGGTCAGGAGGTCGTCTCGCGCATGCAGCATCGGGGCACGGCGCGCCGGCGCGTGATGGTGCTGCGCGCGGAAGGGCATCTGACGCCGGGCGTGAACCTCGATGCCGGGGGGAAGACGATCGGCACCGTACTCTCGGCCTCGGGGAGCCTCGGTATCGGCATGGTGCGCATCGACCGGCTGGTGGATGCGCTCGGCGCGGGCGCGGCTCTTTCGGCCGACGGCGTGCCGCTGGAGGCGGAAGTTCCGTCCTGGGCTGGCTATGCGCTGCCCGAGCCGGGCGCCGGCGACGAGGCTTGAGCGTGTCCGCAGCGGCCAAACCGGCCAAGCCGCCGCGCGTCTGGCAGCGGATGCTCTCGGGACGGCGGCTCGACCTTCTCGACCCCTCCCCGCTCGACATCGAGATCGAGGACATTGCGCACGGGCTCGCCCGGGTGGCGCGCTGGAACGGGCAGACCACGGGCGACCATGCCTTCTCGGTCGCGCAGCATTCGCTGATCGTCGAGGAGATCGTCGGCGCGCGCGAGGCGGACCCGCGCTGGCGCCTCGCGGCGCTGCTGCACGACGCGCCCGAGTACGTCATCGGCGACATGATCTCGCCCTTCAAGACCGTGCTCGGCGGCGACTACAAGGGCGTCGAGGCGCGGCTGCAGGCGGCCGTTCACCGGCGCTTCGGCCTGCCGGCGGAGGTGCCGCCAAGCGTCAAGCGCGCGATCAAGGCGGCGGATCGCGTGTCGGCCTATTTCGAGGCGAAGCTTCTTGCCGGATTCCAGCCTGCCGAGGCGCAGGCCCTGTTCGGACGGCCGAGCGGCAACCCTCCGGCCGCCGACCGCTTCGTGCCCCAGCCCGCGGCCGAAGTCGGACGCCGCTATCTCGAACGGTTCCGCTTCCTCGACGCGCTCGCGGGCGGCATCAAGGCAAAGGTTCCATGAGCTACCTCGTCGTGTCCTCGCTCGCCGACCTCCACGCCACCGTCGCCGCCCACGGCGCCGCCGATGTGGTGACGCTGATCAACGCCGACACGGTGGTCGAGCGGCCCTCCTCCATCGCGCCCGAGCGGCACCTGTTCCTCGGTATGAACGACATCGCCGCGCCGGCCGAGGGAATGACCCATCCGGCCGCCGAGCATCTCGACAAGCTTCTGGACTTCGGCCGCCGCTGGGACCGGGACAAGCCGCTGGCCGTGCATTGCTGGGCCGGCATCAGCCGTTCGACGGCGGCGGCCTACATCCTGGCGCTCGCCATCAATCCCGAGCTGGACGAGGCGGAACTGGCGCAGGAGCTGCGCCGCCGCGCGCCGTCGGCGACGCCCAACCCGCTCTTGGTGAGCCTGGCGGACGAGAAGCTCGGACGTGGCGGCCGGATGGTGAAGGCGATCGCCGCCATCGGACGCGGGGCGGACGCCTTTTCCGGCACGCCCTTCATCCTGCCGCTGAAGCTCTAGCCCGCGAGATGACGCCGAGCGCGCCGATGCGCGCATCGGGCTCCCTCAGCGCGCGCGGCTCCCAGACGTGGCGCGCCAGAAAGAAGCCGGTCATCCGGAAGCCGTCCGCGACGTCGGACAGGACCGGCGCGGCCTCGCCGCCCTTCAGAAAGGCGGGCAGCGGAAGCAGTCGGTCGCGCCAGGGCTCGCCGGCCTCGCGGCTCACGGCGCGGCCGGATTTGGGCGAGACATAGACAAGATCGTCGCTCCCGCCGGTCGCAGCGCAGGTCGAGAGGTCGAGGCCGAAGCCGAGCTCTTCGAGGAGCGCGATCTCGAAGCGCAGGATCAGCGCACCGGCCGCGACGGGATCGTCGAGATGCTCGACGATGAGGGCCAGCGTATCGAAGAGACGAGGGTGGGCGTCGCGCTCGGGCAGGAGACGCAGATGCGCGGCGAGGAGTTGGATGCCGTAGAGACCGACCGCGCTTTCCATCAGCCGCGCGGCGCGCAAGGCGACGGGCTCCACCGTCATGAAGCCGAGATGCTCGTCCAGCCGCGCCCGCCAGTTCACCTCGACCGTGTTGCCGGGCTGGAGGACGGGCTGAAGCTTGCGCGAGCGCCCGCCCCGCACGAGGCCGAGATGGCGGCCGCGCGAGCGCGTCATCACCTCGGCGACGACGCTCGTCTCGCCCTGGCGGCGCACGCCGAGGACGATACCTTCTTCACGCCATTCCATGGACGACCAGGGGTTCCGTTGCGGCTGACTGTCCCCTGAATATAGGCATGCGAGCCCCTGCCCGCACGCCCTCAGCTATGGAAGTCGAGGCCCATCTCGCGATAGCGCTCGGGGTCGTCGCCCCAGTTCTCGCGCACCTTCACGAACAGGAAGAGGTGGATCTTCTGCTCGGCGGCCTCGGTGATCTCCTTGCGGGCGGCCGAGCCGATGGCCTTGATCGTCTCGCCCTTGTGGCCGAGCACGATGGCCTTCTGGCTGTCGCGCTCGACATAGATCGTCTGCTCGATGCGCACCGAGCCGTCCGGCCGCTGCTCCCAGAGCTCGGTCTCGACGGTCGAGGAATAGGGCAGCTCCTGATGGAGGCGCAGATAGAGTTTCTCGCGGGTGATCTCGGCCGCGAGCTGGCGCAGCGGCAGGTCGGAGATCTGATCCTCCGGGTAGTACCAGGGGCCTTCCGGAAGGCGTTCGGCCAGGAAGTCCATCAGGTCGTCGCAGCCGGAACCGGTCAGCGCCGAGATCATGAAGACGCGTTCGAACTCGGCCTTGGCGGTGACCTCCTGCGTCAGCCCGAGCAGCTTGTCGCGCTTGATCCGGTCCACCTTGTTGAGAAGGAGGACCTTCGGCTGCTTCACCTCGGCGAGGCGACCGAGGATCGCCTCGACCTCCTCGTTGACGCCGCGATCGGCGTCGATGATCGGCAGGACGATGTCGGCGTCCTTGGCGCCGCCCCAGGCGGTCTTGACCATGGCGCGGTCGAGCCGGCGCTTCGGGTTGAAGACGCCCGGCGTGTCCACGAAGACGATCTGCGTGCGGTTGCGCATGGCGATGCCGCGCACCAGGGCGCGGGTCGTCTGCACCTTGTGGGTGACGATCGAGACCTTGGTGCCGACGAGCTGGTTGACCAGCGTGGACTTGCCGGCATTGGGCGCGCCCAGAAGCGCGACGAAGCCCGACCGCGTCGGCCCCTGGGGCTCGGTCGTCGGGGTGTCGGCGTCTGGGGTCATCGCGTCGTCGGTCAAATCGGATCTCTTTCAAAAGGGCGCAGAGCGCGCAGGGTATGCAATCGGAGGATCGGCTCTCAAGCCGGTTCGGGCTCCCACACGCCTTCGCGCAGGAGAATGGCTTCCGCGGCCTGCTGTTCCGCCACGCGCTTGGACGGGCCGCGCCCTTCGGCGGGCTCGATCCCCTCGATGGCGGCGCGCACGGTGAAGACGGGTTCGTGGTCGGGGCCGGATCGATCCAGGAGCTCGTAGCGCGGCGGGGTGCCCGCGCGCTTGTGCGCCCATTCCTGAAGCTCGGTCTTGGGATCGCGGCGGGCCACCTGCGGCCCCGCGAGATGAGGCGCCCAGCGCTCCAGCACGAAGGCGCGGGCGACCTCCAGGCCGTGCTCCAGGTAGATCGCGGCGATCAGCGCCTCGACCACGTCGGCGCGGATCGAACGGTTCTTGCCGGCCGCCGCGCGCTTCAGGTCGGCGCCGTGGCGGATGAATTCGGCGAGGCCGATCTCGTCGGCCACGATCGCGCAGGTCTGGGCGCTGACGAGCGTGTTGAGCCGAAGCGAGAGATCGCCCTCGTCGGATTTCGGATGCGTCTCAAAGAGCTTCTGCGCGATCACGAGGCCGAGCACCCGGTCGCCCAGAAACTCCAGGCGTTCGTAGCTCGCGTCCGTCGCGGAGCGCTTGAGGCTGGAATGGGTGAGCGCGCGCTGGAGGCGCGCGCGGTCTGTGAACGCCAGGCCGAGCCGCGCCTCCAGCCGGTCCAGGGCCTCGGCGCCGGCCTTTACCCGAGCCATGTGAAGATGCGGCTGGGCCGCAGGCTCGACGGCCACTCCCAGACTTCGAGCGGCGACGCGTCGTTCTCCATGGAGAAGAAGATCACCTGCGCCTTGCCGACGAGGTTCTCGAAGGGCACGTAGCCGACGTCGAACCGGCTATCGAGCGAGTTGTCGCGATTGTCGCCCATCATGAAATAGTGGTCGGCCGGGACGACGAACTCGCGCGTGTTGTCGCCCACAGAGTTCGGCTCCGCGTCCAGCGTGTCGTAGGTGACGCCGTTCGGCAGGGTCTCGCGGTACTTCGGGATCTGGGTGCCCGATTCGGTGGTGAAGAACCCGTCCGGCACCTTGGGCACGGCCTGGCCGTTGATGAAGAGCACGCCGTCGCGCATCTGCACGCGGTCGCCCGGCAGGCCGACGAGACGCTTGATGTAGTCGGTCTGCACCTCGTTCGGCTTGCGGAAGACGATGATGTCGCCGCGGTCGGGCTGAGAGCCGAGGATGCGGCCGTCGAAGAGGTCCGGCGACAGCGGGAACGAGTATTTGGAGAAGCCGTAGGACCACTTCGAGACGAAGAGGTAATCGCCGATCAGGAGCGTCGGCATCATCGAGCCCGAAGGGATCGAGAAGGGCTGGAACAGGAAGGTTCGGATGACCAGCGCGAGCAGCAGCGCCTGGACGACGACCTTCACCGTCTCCCCGAAGCCACCCTTGTCCTTGCTGACGGCGCGATCGACCATGCGCTTTTCGTTCCCGATTGCCGTGCGCGCCCCTGGCCGCACCACGGCTCTAGTAATGTCTTGTTCAGATTTGGGCAACGGGCTCGCGAGCCCTCACGCCCCTTCCGGCAGCGCCTCGATGATGACGAAGGCCTGGGCCAGCGGGAAATCGTCGGTGATGGTGACGTGGATCACCGCACGATGGCCCGCCGGGATCAGGGTCGAGAGACGCGCGGCCGCCCCGTTGGTCAGCGCCATGGTCGGCTTGCCGCCGGGCAGGTTGACGACGCCCATGTCGCGCCAGAAGACCCCGTGCGCCAGACCGGTGCCGAGCGCCTTGGCGCAGGCCTCCTTGGCGGCGAAGCGCTTGGCGTAGGAGGCCGCACGCTGGGCGCGGCGGTCGGACTTGGCGCGCTCGACGGGCGTATAGACGCGGTCGAGAAAGCGGGTCCCGTGCCGCTCCAGCGTCTTCTCGATGCGCCGGATGTCGATCAGGTCGCTGCCGATGCCGACGATCATGGTGCCGGCTCCGCGGCGGGCGCGCCGGATGCCTTATGGGCGCGCGCCGCCTGGAAGCTGCGGACGCCGACCAGGACTAGCCCGTAGGCGAGGACGGCGAAGACGAGGCCCAGCGGGATCGAGCCGATCAGCATGGGCTTGAGGTAGGGAGCCCAGATCGCTGCGATGTCGCCGTGGGACAGGGCGGCCCCGAGGCTTTCGGGGGCGTGTCCGTCGGGGATTTCGGCGGCCAGCATGAAGCGACCCGCCTCGAAGGTGGCGCCCCAGATCAGCGGATAGGTCACGGGATTGCCGATCAGGCATCCCAGCACCGCCGCCGGCAGGCTGCCGCGCAGAAGATAGGCGATGACGCAAGCCATGACGAAGTGGAAGCCGAGCAGGGGCGTGAACGTCGCGAAGACGCCGGCCGCGACGCCGGCCGCGATCGCATGGGGCGTCGCACGCAGGCGGAGCACGCGCTTCTTCATGTAGAGGAGCGAGCGCCGCCACGAGCGGCGCGGCCAAAGCGCGGCGCGCAGCTTCTGCGCAAAGGTCTCGGGCTGGCGGCGCCTGAAGAGCATGGACGTCCGGTTCCTGGGAACGGCAGGCACTCGTCGGATCGAGGAGCGCGGGGCGCCCCGTCGCCCGAGCGTGCCATGCCGGGGCTAGAGCGAGCGGCTACCGGGCTTGATGGGCGCAATTGCGGCAAGTTCGGGCGGCAGTTCGTCCGGGGCGTAGCTCGGCACCTCGTATTCGGCGAGCGACACGAGCGGCACGCCGACATCGACTTTTCCGGCCGAGCGGTCCACCACGCAGCCGGCGGCCAGCACCTCGGCGCCGAGATCGCACAGGCACTCGATCGTCTCGCGGATCGAGAGGCCCGTCGTCACGATGTCCTCGACGATGACGACCCGCGCTCCACGCGGGATCTCGAAGCGGCGCAGACGGAACACGCCGTTCTCGCGCTCCACGTAGATTGCGGGGGCGCCGAGATGGCGCGAGGTCTCGTAGGACGGGATCAGGCCGCCGACGGCGGGACCGACGATGTAGTCGATCGGCCCGTCGATCCGTGCCCGCAGCTTCTCGGCCAGAGCCTTGCAGAGCACCTCGGTATATTGCGGGTGCATGAAGACGCGGGCCTTCTGCAGGAAGACCGGGCTGCGGCGCCCGGACGTCAGGATGAAGTGTCCCTCGAGATAGGCGCCGGCCTTGCGAAAGATCTCGATGACGTCTTCGGTCTGCATGTCCGACGGTTCCTGCTGGTGCGCAATGCCTTCGGAGATCAGCCGTTCACACGAATGGCGTCGGTCACGCAAGACTTCGCCCGCAACTGATTGAGCGTGCGGGTGAGGTGCTGGAGGTCCCAGACCTCGAGATCCAGCACCATGACCGTGACGTCCGGGGCCGCCTGGGTCATCGAAAGGTTGTGGATATTGGCGTCGTTGAGGGCGATGGTCTCTGCGATCTCGGCCAGCGTGCCCGGCTCGTTCAGCGCGGCGACGCGGATTTTGGCCGGAAAGCGTGCGGTCGCCTCGGCGTCGAGGTCCCAGCGCACGTCGATCCAGCGGTTGGGCGACTCGTCGAACTCGGTGAGCGCCGGCGACTGGATGGGGTAGATCGTGATGCCCTTGCCCGCCTCGAAGATGCCGACGATCCGGTCTCCCGGCACCGCGCCGTCCGGCCCGAAGCGCACCGGCAGATCGCCCACCGCGCCCCGGATCGGAAGCTGCACGAGGCTGTCGTCGCCGCCCATCTCCTCCGGCACGCGGAACACGAGGCCGATCGCCGAGCGGATGTTGAACCAGCCGTCCTTCTCGGCGTGAAGCACGGTCTTGGCGGCCCGGCTGTCCTGGAAGTCGGGATGGACGGCGCGAAACACGTCGGCGGAGGACAGCTCGCCCCGCCCGACCGCGGCCAGAGCGTCGTCCAGCTCGCGGTGCCCGATCTTGCCAAGGTAAGGCTTCAGCCCGTCGCGGGTGAAGGTCTTGCCGGCGCGGTGGAAGGTCCGCTCCAGGATCTGCTGTCCGAGGCCGCAATACTGCTTGCGGATGGCGTTGCGGGCCGCTCGGCGGATGGCCGAGCGCGCCTTGCCGGTGACGGCGACGCTCTCCCAGGCCGGCGGAGGCGTCGCGGCCTTGGAACGGATGATCTCCACCTCGTCACCGTTCGTCAGCTCCGTCACGACGGGCATGATGCGCCCGTCGATCTTGCAGCCGACGCAGGTGTCGCCGACGTCGGTGTGGACCGCATAGGCGAAGTCGATCGGCGTCGCTCCCCGCGGCAGGGCGATGAGGCGCCCCTTGGGCGTGAAGCAGAAGACCTGGTCCTGGAACAGCTCGAGCTTGGTGTTCTCCAGGAACTCCTCGGGCGTGTCGCCTTCCGACAGCATCTCGATCGTGCGCCGAAGCCAGGAATAGGCCTCGGACTCGGTCGACAGGGCGACCTGCCCGTCCTTGTAGAGCTCGTGCGCGGCGATGCCGTATTCGGCGACGTGGTGCATCGAGCGCGTGCGGATCTGCAGCTCGACGCGCTGGCGGGACGGGCCGACGATCGTGGTGTGGATCGACCGGTAGCCGTTCTGCTTGGGGATCGAGATGTAGTCCTTGAAACGGCCCGGCACGAGCGGCCAGGTGCGGTGGACGATGCCGAGCGTCCGGTAGCAGTCCTCCTCGTCGGCCACGATCACGCGAAAGCCGAAGATGTCGGAAAGCTGCTCCAGCGACAGCGCCTTGCGCTGCATCTTGTTGAAGACCGAATAGGGCTTCTTCTGCCGGCCGGAAACGCTCGCGACGATCCCCTTCTCCTTCAGCCGTTCGGTCAGGGTCGTCTCGATCTGGGCGATGGTCTCGGCATGGCGCTCGCGCAGTTCGGCAAGGCGCGCCGTGACGGTCGCGAAGGCTTCGGCGTTGAGATACTGGAACGACAGCGTTTCCAGTTCCTCGCGCATGTCGTGCATGCCCATGCGCCCGGCGAGCGGCGCATAGATCTCCATCGTCTCCTCGGCGATGCGCGCGCGCTTCTCCGGCTTCATGTGATGAAGCGTGCGCATGTTGTGCAGCCGGTCGGCGAGCTTGACGAGGAGGACGCGGATGTCGTCGGCGATCGCGAGCAGGAGCTTGCGCAGGTTCTCCGCCTGGGCCGTCTTGCGCGACACGAGGTCGAGCCGCTTGATCTTGGTCAGCCCCTCCACCAACGTGCCGATCTTCTGGCCGAAGTGCTGGTCGAGTTCCTTGCGGGTGGCGTCCGTGTCCTCGATCGTGTCGTGCAGGAGGGCTGTGGCGATGGTCGCCTCGTCCAGGTGCAGCTCGGTGAGGATGGCCGCCACTTCCAGCGGGTGCGAGAAGTACGGGTCGCCGTTCACGCGCTTCTGCGCGCCGTGCTTCTGCATGGCGTAGACATAGGCGCGGTTCAGGAGGCCTTCGTCGAGGTTCGGCTTGTAGGCCGCGACACGCTCGACGAGTTCATACTGACGCATCATGCCGGAATGCCTGGACCGCTCGCGCAAAAAGGAAGGGCGCCCGGCTCGTCGCCGGGCGCCCCTTCAATATAGGTTGCATTGCGGTAGAACCGGAAGGCCCAACGCGTCGCAGGAATCAGAAATCGTCGTTCTTTTCCGGCGGGATGAGGCCTTCGATGCCGGCCAGGAGATCGTCCTCCGACATGCGGTCGAAGGCGACGTTGTCGTCGTCGTCGGACGCGGCGGCCGTCGCGGTCGAACCGTCCTCGGCGCTCTCCGTGATGGCGCCGGCGACGGGCGCCTGCGGCTCGGGCTCGTCCACCTCGACATGCTTCTGCAGCGAGTGGATCAGGTCTTCCTTCAGGTCGTCGGGCGACAGGGTCTCGTCGGCGATCTCGCGCAGCGCGACGACCGGGTTCTTGTCGTTGTCGCGGTCCACGGTGATCGGCTGACCCTGCGCGATCTGGCGAGCCCGGTGGCTGGCGAGCAGGACCAGTTCGAACCGGTTCTCGACCTTATCGACGCAATCTTCTACGGTGACGCGGGCCATGCCTGTCTCCTTGGGAACGGACGCAGTAAGCTGAACCGCCCGTGTAACCCCTTGACTTCTGGAGCACAAGGGGGCAGCCGCGTTTGACGCCGCGATCCACCGACCGATAATGCTCGCAGGCGGGGCGCAGCCGCCCCGAACCGCGCCGACCAGCCCCGACCGACGGGCGCGCCCTGCCCGCCGCCCCGCCCCATGCCGCGAAGGTTCCCTCATGTTCGACAACCGCGAGAAGATCGCCCTCTTCATCGACGGCGCCAATCTCTATGCCGCCTCCCGCGCCCTCGCCTTCGACATCGACTACAAGAAGCTGCTCCTCGCCTTCGGAAAGCGCGGCTACCTCCTACGCGCCTACTATTACACGGCGCTGATCGACGACCAGGAATACTCCTCCATCCGCCCGCTCGTGGACTGGCTCGACTACAACGGCTACCGCGTCGTGACGAAGCCCGCCAAGGAGTTCACCGACGCGCAGGGCCGGCGGCGCATCAAGGGCAACATGGACATCGAGCTGGCGGTGGACGCGATGAGCCTCGCCGACACGGTGGACCATTTCGTGATCTTCTCCGGCGACGGTGACTTCCGCTCGCTGGTGGAAGCGCTTCAGCGCAAGGGCCGCAAGGTCTCCGTGGTCTCGACGCTCTCGACCCAGCCGCCGATGATCGCCGACGACCTGCGCCGCCAAGCCGACCAGTTCATCGACCTGCGCACGCTCCAGCCGGAGATCGGCCGCAGCCAGGCCGAGCGCGAGGCCAGGCTGGCCCGCCGCGCGGAAATGGAGGCCGACGCGGCGAGCGAGGACGAGGCTTGACCAGACCCTTCACGCACTCCCCGTCCCTGCCCGGCGCGAGGCCGCCGGAGGACTGCCCGCTATGCCCGCGCCTTGCCGCCTTCCGCCACGAATGGCGGGCCAGGGAGCCGGACTGGTACAATGCGCCTGTCGACACGTTCCTGCCGCGCGGCGGGGCCGAGACCGTGGAACTCCTCGTCGTGGGCCTCGCACCGGGCGTTCGCGGTGCCAACCGGACGGGACGCCCCTTCACCGGCGATTATGCCGGGGATCTCCTCTATACGACCTTGAAGAAATTCGGCTTCGCAACGGGCGAGTTCGAGGCGCGGCCGGACGACAGCCTCGAGCTGCAGGGCGCCGCCATCACCAACGCGGTGCGCTGCGTGCCGCCGGAGAACAAGCCGACCGGCCCCGAGATCAACACCTGCCGGCGCTTCCTGACGCCCACGATGGAAGGGCTGCCGCGACTTCGCGCGCTGGTCACGCTCGGCCGCATCGCGCATGATTCAACGTTGCGGGCACTCGGCGTGCGCCTCAAGGACGCGCCGTTCAGCCATGGCGGCGCGCACGACCTGAACGGTCTGCGGGTCGTCTCCAGCTATCACTGCTCGCGCTACAATACGAACACGGGGGTGCTGACCACGGCCATGTTCGAGGACGTGTTCCGAACCGTGCGCGAGCATCTCGACGAGGCTCGCGCAGCCTGATCTCAGGCGACGCACTCCGCGCGGAAGGCTTCGTTGGCGATCGTAGGAGACAGGCCTGCGGGCTGCGAGGCCTCCCGCGCCAGCCGTTCAAGGACACGGGCGACCGGCAGCGGGCGGTCGAAGAGGTAGCCCTGCCCGAGGCCGCAGCCAGCCTGCGCCACGAAATCTCGATGCTCTGCCGTTTCGATGCCCTCGGCGACGATCCCAAGCCGCAGGCGGCTCGCCAAATCGCAGACGGCGGCGATGATCGCCGAACTGTTCTTGTCGATGCGGCATCCTTCCACGAAGGACCGGTCGATCTTCAACTTGTCGAAGGGAAAGCGTTGGAGATAGCTCAACGACGCGTAGCCCGTGCCGAAATCGTCGAGCGCGATCCGGCAACCGAGAGCTCGTAAGCCCTGCAGCGTCTCGATGGCGACGCCATCGTTGTCGACGAGGGCCGTTTCGGTGATCTCGATCTCCAGACGCTCCGACGGCAACCGATGGGCGGCCAGCGCCTGCGCTATGAAGGCGACGAGGCCCCGGTCGGCCAGTTGGCGAGCCGACACATTGACGGCGACGAAGATATCGGCATTCCAGGAGGCCGCCTCCTCGATCGCGCGGCTCAGCACCCAGCGACCCATGTCCTGAATCAGGCCGCTTTCCTCAGCCAGCGGAATGAAGGTCGCGGGCGAGATCAGTCCGAGTTCCGGATGCTCCCAGCGCAGAAGCGCCTCGAAGCCGAGGGTGCGATGCGTGCGCAGATCCACCACGGGCTGGAATTCCAGATAGGTCTCGCCACGTTCGGCCGAGCCCCGGAGTTCGCTTTGGAGCCGGCGGCGGTCGAGAAAGGCCTGCATCATCGCCGGCCGGAACTCCGTGACGCCGCCTCGCCCCGCCGACTTTCCCTCGTGCAGAGCGAGGTCCGCCTCCTTCAGGAACATCTCGGCCGTATGGGCTGCGTCGGATGCCTTGAGCGCCCGGAAGCCTATCGTCACGGAAACGTGGATATGTCCGCAGTCCGCCATGACGGGCCGCGACATGTCCTCTTCGATACGCGCGCAGGCCGCCAGGCTTCGCTGCCGCGCATAGACACCCTCGAAGAGCACCGCGAACTCGTCGCCGCCGATGCGAGCGATCAGCGAGGCGTCGGGTGCGGCGGCGGACAGACAGTCGGCAATGCCGCGCAACACTTTGTCGCCGAAGTCATGGCCATGAAGATCGTTGAGCGCCTTGAAGTTGGCGACATCGACCAAGATCATGCTCCGGCTGCGATCTATGCGCTGGCGCTCGAGATAGGTCCCGAACGCCAGCCGGTTGGCGAGTCCCGTCAGGGAGTCGGTCCGGAGAGTCCGGTCGAGGCGGTTGTTCTGGCGTAGCACGAATGCGATCAGAGCTGCACCGAACAGGAGCAGGATGAGGGTCACGCCGGTGAGGGCACCGAAAATGTTGCGCAACCGCGTCTGGGTCTGCGCGACGTTGTCGCCCGCCATCGCATGCGAACGCGAGGTCATGCGTGCCAGCGGCTGGACCAGCGGCTCGAGTACGGCCACCGCCTTCGCTGCCGCAGCGTCACTCGGCATCTCGCCGAGCAGCGTGGTTATCTGCCGCTCCGCCTCGACCAGTCGCGGGTAGAGTTCGCCCTTCATCTCGGGATGGGGAAATGTTCCGCTGCCCAGAAGGCTGACCCGGTTCTTAAAGATGTCCGCCCGCAATCTCAGACCGTCGATCCCCGTCGCCTCGTTGGCCGTCGCGAAGGCGATCTGCAAGCGCAGGAGTTCGGCGAGGGTCTGTCCCGCGTCGAACGTGCGGTTGTAGCGCGAGGCCTCGTCGATGCGATTGAGGTAGCCAGCCGCGAGGACGCTCGCGATTAGGACCCCCGCCGCCAGCAGAGCCGTGACGGTCAAGAGCCCGAAGCGCACCCGCGCGAAGCGGCTGGGAAGCGGCAACCGTGCAAGCGCGGTCATGTTGTGACGACAACTTCGGACAATTGCCATACGGCACGGCTGTAATAGGCCTGATGCCTGAGTTCCGGCCGATCGTCGAAGGGGAAGAGGAGGAAGATCGGACCCTTGTCGCTGATCGGCATGGCGACGCCGTTCTGATGGGTCGCGAACAGGCCATCAGCCGCGACGACCTCATCGATCGAAGCCTCGACCATGTAGTCGTTGAGAGCGATGAGCTGGGCGTTCGCACCTCGCCTTTCCACGGCCGTGAAGAGATTTTTGGCCGATACGCCCGAGAAGTCGACGGCGTCCTGGTGCCATGGCGTCGCCGTGCGGATATGGGTCTGCGGCAGAGCGGCGAAACTGACCGCGTCGAAGACCCGCTCGCCAGGCCCCTCTCCAGCTCCGATCTCACCGCTGACACGCAGGAAAGGGGTTTCCGACGCCGCATTGGAATGCCGACTCGCGAGACCGAGCAACGAAAGGGAAAGACCCTGGACCAGGACGCGGCGAGTGACCATGAAACCTCCTGCAGGGCTCCGTGATTTAGCCAGCTTCAATTAAATTCCGATGAATCGACAGAACCTGAGGTTTCTTCACACGTCCGGCGTCAATGTTATACGGCCTGACAACCTGGAGCCTCCCCTGACTCCGCTGGCATCGAGACGTCTCGGCAGGTTCTCGCTTTCGAGCCCTATGCGCTTCCCATCTTGCGCCGCTCCCGGCGCGCCAGATGGATCTCCACTCCCGTGCGGACAGCAAGCGAAGCGAGTGCGATGGACAGGGCAACGAGCCGAACCCGGTTCTCATCGCGATCGACCAACGAGTCTCGCACCGCCAGCAGGGACTTCTCCGTCTCGGTGATCTCGCCGATCACGTGACGGATCTCGTCCATCGTTGCGCGCTCCATCATCGCGACAGCCTGCTGCTGCGCGGCGGGAAAGCCGTCTCGCTCGAAGAGCACCACCGATTGCGCGAGTTCGCCGAGTTTTGTGTCGATCAGCCCGTCGAGCCGATCGATCCGCGCGAGCTGTCCGGCATTGTCGGACACGAGGCCGCGCAACTGACGGCGTATCGGCTCGAGCCGCCTAAGGGCCTTCTCGTAAGGGTCGAGGAAGCGGCGATCGCCGCTGATCAGGAAGCCGCGCTCGCCGGTCTCGGCATCGTCAAGTCCGATCAGAACATCCTTGGTCGTTTCGATCACGCGATAGGTATGGACCACGAGGTCGCGATGATCGCCGAGAAGATCGTGCGTCCAGGTCGTTGCCACGACGCCCGCTAGAATGACGATGCCGATCGGCACCGAACGCAGGACGAGCGCACGGGTCAGCCACCGCCGCCTGACCTCAGCCCACGATGGGAGACCCATGCTCTCGAACTCCTGCGCACGCTCCACTGGCCGCCCTCGGCGACCGGGCCGTCGTGAGGGCGGATGCTCGCAGGCCATTGTTGGGCGGCCAATCGAAGTAGCAAGGACCGGCGCTCGCCTTCGGCAGCGCAGGCGAGCGCCGGACGACTCCGATCGCCGGTTGGCAAGAGAGAAGCCTCGCAGGTCAGTGCCTGTTTCGTTCCGCCCTGTCTTGTCGTCGCAGCCACTCTGCCACGTCGGCGGCGCTGCGGTCGGGCGGAAACACCGGGTAGAGGGCGGCTATGATCTCCCCGTCGCGCGCGATCATGGTCAGGCGTTTCAGGAGGGTCTCGCCATCGGCCTCGAAAGTCGGCAGATCCAGCATCTCCTGGAACTCGAGAGCCGCATCCGAGAGAAGGGGGAACGGCAGGTGAAGGCGCTCGGCCGCCTCGCGCTGATAGGCCGTGGTCTGGGTCGAGACGCCGTAGACGGCGGAGACGCCGAGTTCGCGCAGATCGTTCCAGTGGTCGCGGAACGAACAGGCCTGCGGCGTGCACCCGCGCGCGCCGGGGATCTCGTTCCAGCCGCCCGGCAGGGGCGCGCCGGGACGCCCGGTCATGGGATAGGCATAGACGACGCAGAGGCCCCGGATCGCGGACAGGTCGACCCGGCCGCCGGCGGTGGACGACAGGGCGACCGCCGGGAGCCGGCGTCCGACGAGGTGGGACGCGCCGCCGTCGTCGGTCGGCGGTTCGAGCCCCTCCGGCAGGGTGGTGAATTCGGTCATCGCACGAACCTCCCTTTTGGAGGGGAGGTTAGACCGCGTGCGCGCGAGCGCAAGAGCCCTCGTCAGTCGCGGCTGGCTTCCTTCATCACGCGCTGCTTCTGGCGGTTCCAGTCGCGCTCCTTCATGGACTCGCGCTTGTCCGGCGCGTTCTTGCCGCGCGCGACGGCCAGTTCCAGCTTCGCCCGGCCCTGGTCGTTGAAGTAGATCTTGAGCGGCACGAGGGTCATGCCGTCGCGCTGCACGGCGCCGGCCAGCCGGTTGCGCTGCGTCTTGTGGACCAGCAGCTTGCGGCGGCGCTTGGGCTCGTGGTTGAAGCGGTTGGCCTGGAGATATTCCGGTACGTAGGAGTTGATCAGCCAGATCTCGCCGTCCTCCTCCGTGGCGTAGGACTCGGCGATCGTCGCCTTGCCGAGGCGCAGCGCCTTGACCTCCGTGCCCGTCAGCACGATGCCGGCCTCCAGCGTGTCCACGATCTCGTAGTGGAAGCGCGCCTTGCGGTTCTCCGCGGCGATGTTGGACTTGGATTTCGGCAGCTTGGCCATGGATCTCGGAAAATGCCCGGAAGGAAAGGAAGGCGCCGTGGGCGGCACCTTCTCTAGATGGGCCGGAAGGGCCGCTTTATCAATTCAGGAGGCCGGCGTGGCGCAGGGCCGCATCGATCGCCTGCTCGGTCGCGCTTTCCACCGGCACCAGCGGCAGCCGCACGCGGTTGCGGCCCTGGCCGATGCGCGACAGGGCGTATTTGGTGCCCGAAACGCCCGGCTCCATGAAGATCGCCTTGTGGAGGGGCATCAGACGGTCCTGGTATTCCAGAGCCTTGGCGAAGTCGCCGGTGAGACACGCCTCCTGGAACGCGGAGCACAGGCGCGGCGCGACGTTGGCGGTGACCGAGATGCAGCCGCGACCGCCATGCGCCATGTGGCCGAGCGCCGTCGCGTCCTCGCCCGAAAGCTGGATGAAATCCTTGCCGCAGGTGATGCGCTGCTCGGGAACCCGGTCGAGCTTGGCCGTCGCGTCCTTCACGCCGATGATGTTGGGAAAGTCGTGCGCCAGACGCCCCATCGTCTCCGGCGTCATGTCGATCACAGAGCGCGGGGGGATGTTGTAGATGATGATCGGCAGCGTCACCGCGCGGGCAATCGCGGCATAGTGCTCGTAGAGGCCGCGCTGGGTCGGCTTGTTGTAGTAGGGCGTGACCACGAGCACGCCGTCGGCGCCCGCTTCCTCGGCGGAGCGCGCGAGGTCGATCGCCTCCACCGTGTTGTTGGAGCCCGCGCCCGCGATCACCGGCACGCGGCCCGCCGCCGTCTCGATGCAGAGCTCGACCATGCGCTTGTGTTCGGCATGGGAGAGCGTCGGGCTCTCGCCCGTCGTGCCGACGGGCACGAGCCCGTGCGTGCCCTCGCCGATCTGCCATTCGACCAGGGCGCGGAAGGCGGCCTCGTCCAGGCTGCCGTCCTCGGCGAACGGCGTTACCAAGGCCGTCATCGAACCCTTGAAGGTCATGTCGTCACTCCCGTCGACGTGCGGATGAAGGTGCCGAAGCGACGTCGGGCGTGCTCGGGTCGGGCGATGGGATCGGAGTCCCCGCCGCACGCTGGACGGCCGGAGACGTGACCGATCGTCCGCGCGGACGGGCGCACCATAAAGAAGCCATCACGACGAAACAAGCGAAGGGGATGGTACGAGTTGGGAAGGGTTTACGCCTTCTTCACCGCGTTCGGGCAAGCTTTGGTCAACCATGGCGCCCGTGTTCGCGCGGGTGTGGCAGCATTGCAGCAGGAGGCCAGATGACACGTTCGACCCGAGCCCGACTGATTCTGGCGCCCGTCCTTGTGTCGGTCCTCCTGACGGGAACCGCGCCCGTCGCCTCGTTCGAGATGCCGCGCCTCGGGCTGCCCGAGGTGAAGATGCCCAAGCTCTTCGGCCGCAAGGAAGCGCAGCCCGATCCCGGCCGCTTCGGCGCGCCGCCGGCCGCCGCCCCGTCCTCCAACCCGCTGGTGCGCCGGCCCCAGGCGCCGGCGCCCGCGGCCCGGCCCGGCGCCGCCCCGACGGACGCGATGGCCTTCACCTCGTCCATCGCCGCCATGGGCTCGCGCGCGTCCAAGGTCGCGCCGATCCGAGGCGACCTCCAGGCCGGGCTCGACGCCACCCATCGCGACATCCCGCGCGCGCTCGCCATCCGCGAGGGCATGACGCCCGGCTCGCTCGACCGTCACATCCTGTCCTGGGCCATCGCGCTGCGCGGCACCAGCGACGTGCCGGCGGCCGAGATCGCGCATACGGCGCTGGAGCTTCGCAGCTGGCCGGGCATGTCCACCATCCGCGCCAACCTGGAGCGCGCCCTCCTGCGCGATCCGATGCCGGCGCGCGACGTCGTGTCGGCCTTTGCCGGCGACGCGCCGCGCACGCCCGAAGGCGCGATGGCTCTCGCCCAGGCCTATCTGGCGCTCGGCCAAGCCGGCAAGGCCAAGGAGTTGATCGTGCGCTCCTGGCGCAACGACCGGCTGGACAAGTCGCTGGAGAGCCGCATGCTTTCCAGCTTCGGCGCGCTGCTGACCCGCGCCGACCACAAGTTCCGCATGGACAAGCTGCTCTATGCCGACCGCGTGGGCGACGCCTCGCGCGTCGCCAAGCTCGCCAACGCAGAATCGCTCTTCAAGGCGCGCGCCGCCTCGATCCAGGGCGCGGGCAATGCCGACGCGCTTCTGGCGGCGGTGCATCCGAGCCTGAAGTCGGACCCGAGCTACCTGTTCACCGCCGCCGAGAACCTGCGCAAGAAGGACCGCATCGTCGAGGCCGCGGCGATCCTGGAGAAGGCGCCGCGCGACCGGACCGCGCTTGTGGATGCCGACGCCTGGTGGAACGAGCGGCGCATCATCTCGCGCATGCTTCTGGAGAAGGGCGAGCGCCGCGCCGCCTACCGTCTCGTCGCCGCGCACTCCGCCGAGGGCGTGACCGAAGCGGTGGAGGCCGAGTTCCATTCCGGCTGGTACGCCCTTCGCTACCTCAACGATGCCGGCACCGCATCCAAGCACTTCGCGAAAATCGCGCAGATCTCCTCGCGCCCGCTCACGCAGTCCCGCGCCTTCTACTGGATGGGCCGCGCGGCGGAAGCCGGCGGGCCGGGCAACGCCCGCGAATACTACGGCCGCGCGGCGCGCTACGGCGCGACCTATTACGGCCAGCTCGCGGCGGCCAAGCTCGGCCGGGCGCCCGGGGCGATCGACTATCCCAGCCCCTCCGCGGGCGAGCGCCGCACCTTCGAGAACCGCGAGGCGGTGCAGGCGATCAAGCGTCTGGAATCGATCGGCTCGCCCTGGCGCGCCGACAGCCTCTACCGCGCGCTCGCCGACGAACTCGACAGCCCCGGGGAACTTGCGATCCTCGCCTCCATGGCCGAACGGCGCGGCGACCACAGCCTGGCGCTCGGCGTCGGCAAGGCCGCCTATTCGCGCGGCGTCGACGCGCCCGCCCTCGCCTTCCCCATCGGCGTGATCCCGGCCAGCGCCAACATCTCCGCCTCCGGCAAAGCGCTGGCCTACGCGATCGCGCGGCAGGAAAGCGCCTTCAACCCAACGGCGAAGTCGCCGGTCGGCGCGCTGGGCCTCCTCCAAGTCATGCCGGCGACGGGCCGGAGCCTCGCCAAGAATGCCGGCCTTTCCTACTCCGACTCCAAGCTGCAGAACGACGTGTCGTTCAACACGCTGCTCGGCACCCAGTATCTCGGCCAGCAGATCTCGAACTTCGACGGATCCTACATCCTGACCTTCGCGGCCTACAACGCCGGGCCGCGCCGCGCGCGCGAGTGGATCGATCGGTTCGGCGACCCGCGCCGCAAGTCGATCGACGAGGTGGTGGACTGGGTGGAGCTGATCCCCTTCACCGAGACCCGCAACTACGTCCAGCGGGTGATGGAGAACTATCAGGTCTACAAGATGCGTCTCGGCGCCGGTTTCGACATCGAGCGCGACCTGACCCTTGGTCGCCGGGGCTGAACCGGGGCGCACCTTGCGAGCAGACGAAGACCCGGCTTTCGGAAGGAGGCCGGGTCTTTCCTTATGTAGACGCCTTCTTGACGGCGACGAAATGCCGGACGATGGGCCGCATTCCGACGGGGGACTGCCGAGGCAGTGCGGCATGGCGGACGTCGTCACGCCACTCTCTTCCCGCAACTCCCGGATAGCCGCAGCCTTGCGGCTCGTCCCGGCTTCGATCCCGCCCTTGACGCGCTGCGCCTCGGCCAACGGGGAAGCGGAAGGCAAGGATGTCCCCCGTATCACCAGACCGGCGAAGCAGAACGGCGCAAATCTTCAGCGTATCGGCGATGGACGAACTTTCGGGGGACGGCTTCCGCCTGACTGCGGCCCAAACGAAAAAGGCCCGGCTTTCGCCGGGCCTCTCGTTTCCGATCCGATCGCTCGGATTAGAAGTCGCGCTGGAAGCGGAGGAAACCAGAAACCTGGTCGGTGTCGCCGATCGGGCCGCCGAAGTCGACGTTCCGGTAGGAGACTTCCGCGAGGGTCGCGAAGTTGTTGGTGATCTGGTAGCCGACGTTGCCGACCAGAGCGTAGTACTCGCCCGACAGATCGACCGGAACGACACGGCCGTTCGGCGCGAGGGTCAGGAAGCGCGTGTCGAAGGTCTCGCCGTACTGGCCGGAGACCGCGAGGCCGAGCTTGCCGAACGCCTGGGCGTAGCCAGCACCGGCGGCCCACTCGAGAACGATCGGAACCGAGCCCGGGGTCGGGTTCAGGATGTTCGGGTTGTTGGCGGAGAAGGTGTTGACCTTGGCCAGACCGTCGATCGTGGCGTAGACCGTCGGGTCGAAGGCGTAGTGACCCTCGATCTTGAGCTGCGAGTCGGCCGCGATCAGGTCCTTCAGCAGCACGCCGCCCTTCAGAGCGAAGGCGTCGTTGTTGCCGTCTTCCAGCAGCGTCGGGAAGAAGCCCGTGAGCGTCAGGAAGTTGAAGTTCGAGCCGAAGATCGACTGCAGGTCTTCGCGGTTGAAGGTCTCGTCGTAGACGGCCGACAGGTACGCACCACCCCAGGCGCCCGAGTAGACGAGCTTGCCGTGGATGTCCGGAACCACGTCGCCGGTGCCGTCGTCTTCGAGGCCGATCGTGGCCGAGAAGCCGCCCGCGGCGAAGGTGTAGGACACCTGGTTGGTGTTGAAGTCGCCGACCACGAGGTCGGTGTCGGTCAGCAGGCCGTCCTCGATGCCGCCGATGCCCGACGACCAGAGGGTGTCACGGTAGCCCATGAGCAGGCCGCCGAGCTGGATGTAGGCCTGGTCGATCGCAACGCCATTCGACGCGCCCGAGGTGTTGGTGGCCTGGAGACGGGCGAAGCCGCGCAGGGTGCCGAGCTCGGTCTCTTCGCGAGCGTCGAAGTTCAGACGGGCGCGGACGCGGGTGGCGAGCTGGTAGTCGTCGCCTTCGAGGTTGACGGCCGGGTCACCGGCGACGTTCACCTGGAAGCGGACGTAACCGCCGACCGAAAGGCAGGTCTCGGTGCCGGGGATGTAGTAGAAGCCCTTGCCGTAGACGTCGCAAACGCGGACGTAGTCGACCGGCTCGGGCTCGACGGCGACGATGGCGTCGGCCGCGCGAGCGCCGGAAACTGCGACGAGGGCCGCAGCGGAGCCGAGAAGAAGGCTCTTGATGTTCATGTCCTGACCTCCAGTCAAGTTATAGGTTAGGGTTGGGCTTTTGTTTCGAAGGACAGCCTTCCCTGCCCCATCCCCTGCAGAAGTCCGGGTCGTCCCCCGCTCTTCTGACCGTGAGAATATTCAGGCTGGCTTGGGATGCAATCACGGAAAGGACATAAGGCCGCCTTGGCGGCGTGTTGGTCACACCGCTGTTGCACCGGCGACACGATCTGGTTGATGCGACGCGACGAATTGCGGCCGTTTCGAGTGAAAGCCTGCGCGAGCCTGACCAAAGCCTTCCGTTGCAGGGCCTTGCAAAGGTTGGAGCAATCTCCGCAGGCCGCCCTGCGCGCCCCGGCCGGACCTCCGCCGCCGCAGCGCAGCACCGGGCAAGCGCCGCAGGCGCGCCATATCAAAGGCGAAAGATGGGCGCCCCGATGGTGCGGAAGTCTCGCTCGCGGCAGGTCAGGATAATAACCTGGAGTCCTTCGGCCGCCTTGCGCAGGACATCGTGCATCCGCTCCAGCCGGCGCTCGTCGGTATTCACCAGCGCGTCGTCCAGAATCACGGCGGCGGGATGCCCGCCCTTCTTGATCACGTCGGCAAGCGCGAGACGTGTCACCACGGCCACCTGCTCGCGCGCGCCGGCCGACAGGCGGCGGAAGTCCTCGTCGACGCCCCGGCGCCGGACGCCGGTCAGCTCCAGCGTCGCCTCGTCGAGCGCGATGTCGGAATCGGGATGGATCAGCCGCAGATAGGGCGCGACATGGGCCTTGATCGGTGCGAGCCAGGATTCGTGCGCTTCGCGCTGCGCCTGCAGCAAGGTCTGATGAAGAAGCCGCGAAGCGTCCGCTTCCAGCGCGAGGCGCGACCGGAGCCGCTCGGCCTGCTCGATCTCGCCTTCGAGTCGGGCGATCTCCTCGTCCAGCGCGTTGGCGCCTTGCACGCGCAGCTCGCCTTCCAGCGTGGCGATCTCGGCGCGCAGGGCGGCCAGAGCGCGCTCGATCTCCTCGCGCGCGCGCCGCTTGGCGGCGACCGTGCGCTCCACGGTTTCGGGGTCGCCTTCCGCCAGCGCGCGCCGCCGCGCTTCGGCCACGACCTCTCGTGCCGCGCGTTCGAGTTCGGCGGCGGCCAGATCCTCTTTCAAGGCCGACAGCGTGCGCGCGGCTTCCGCCGCATCGGCCTCCGCGCGCAGGCGGTGCGCCTCCGCGTCGAGATGGGCGGCGCGTGCCTCCCGTCCGACCAGCTCGGCCTCGGTGGCGCGCAGGTCGCGACGCGCCGCTTCGAGCGCTCCGTCCGCACGCGACACGCGCTCTCGCGCGGCCTGGGCCGCCAGGCGCGCCGGCTCGAGGTCGCCCGGCGCGACGGCTGGATCCGGCGACGCCAAACGGTCGGCCGCCTCGCCGAGGGAACGCCGTTCCGCCTCCGCGCGCTCCAAACCCGCAGGCAGCCGCGCCGCCAGCAGCTCGCGCAGGCGAGTCGCCTCCGCGGTCCGCTCCTCGGCCTCGCCCGTGGCCCGTCGCGCCTCGTCGACGCTCGCCGAGGACAGAGCGGCAAGCCGGGCCGCGAGCTTGGCGCGTCCGCGCGCCACCTCGTCGGCCAGCGCAGCCGAGCCGCCGCCGGGCTCCACCGTCACGAGGCCGAAGCCGGTGAGGCGATAGGTCGTGCGCGCCGCGACGGTGAGGGCTTCTGAGGGGTTCACCGCCGCGCCGTCGATCTCGATCCGCGCGCCCGGCTCGTCGGGCGCGAAGGTGACGGTGGGCGACGCCGCGGAGAGGCGGATCTCGGCCTCGCGGAGGCTCCGCTCGATCTCTTCCAGCTCGCCGAGTTCCCGCCGGGTCGGGGCACGCCGGGCGCCCTCGCGGGAGATCGCCTCCAGCCGTTCGGCCAGTCGCCGCCCTTCGGCGAGCTGGGCGTCGAGCCGGTCGATATCGCGGATCAGGCGGTTGCGCTCGTCGGCGACGCGAGCGGCCTCCGCGCGGCTTTCCGCCTGCGCGAGGGCCTCGCGCGCGGCTGCATGCGCCCCTTCGAGTTCCGCGAGATGCCGCCGGTCGCGCTCGGCCGTCGCCCGGTGCTCGGCAAGCCGCGCGCGTTCTTCCTCGCCCTGACCGGCCGATCGCGCGGCGGCATTCAGCAGCGTCTCACGCTGCTTCAGCCGCTCGCCGGCGTGCTCGCGAAGGCTCAGGGCATGCTTCAGCTCGCGCTCGGCCTCCGCGCAGTCGCGGCGCAGGTCCAGGAGCGCGCGCTGGTCGGCCTCGGCCCTGGCGAGAGCGGCGGCGGCCTGCCCGACCGCGTCCTCCTCCTCGTAGGAGCGCAGGACGGAGCGGCGGTCCGACAGGCGCTGGAGCTTGCCGCGATAGTCGGCAAGGCTCGCACGGCGCTGCGAGAGTTCCTCCCGCAGCTTTTCGAGCCGCTCTTCGGCCTCGCACAGGGGCGAGTTGCCCTTCACCCGCAGGGTCTCGGTGAAGAACCGGTCCTGCCGCGCGCGGGACGCGGCGAGCAGGGCACGGCCGCGCTCGCCGCCGAGGACATGACTGACCTCGCCTTCCAGGGAGGCCGTCACGGCATCGCGGCCAGCGCCGAGGTCGAGCCCTTCGGTGGAGCGCCCCTGGTCGACCCAGAGAAGGCCGAACGTTCCGACGAAGTCGCCTTCCTTCGGCTTGCGCGCGCCCGAATGGGTGAAGCGCAGGAGTTCGGCCAGCCGCTCCTCCACCGCGTCGCCCTGCAGCCGCCCGCCGGGCCAGACCAGCTCGGCCTCGGGCTTCTGAAGGAAGGCCTTGCGCAGCTCGTAGTCGGTGCCGCCCAGCGAAAAGGCGATCTCGACCTCGGGGCGCACCTGCCGGCCGTAGGGAAGAAGCGCGCGCGTCGCCTCCCCGCTGGACCGGTGCTTCTGGAAGAAGGCCGCGCGAAGCGCCGTCAGGACGGTGGACTTGCCGGCCTCGTTGTCGCCGACGACGACGTTGAGCCCGTCCTCGAACCGGTCGAGCGTCATGGCGGACACGCCGGCGAACTCGCGCAGGCTGAGGGATCGCAGATACATGGGTCAGCCCTCCCGCCGGCCGAGGCGGGCGTGCTCGGCAAACATCATGCGCAGGGCGAGAGCCGCGGCCGCGCGCTCGGGGTCGGTTCCGTCGGCGGCCTTGGCGCGCAGGCGATCGATCGCCGTGCGCACGAAGCCGGCGGCGTCGATCCGATCGAGGTCCTCCTCGTCCGGCTCGTCCAGAAGCTCGTCGTCTCGGACGCGCAGGTCGAAGAAGCGTGTCTCCCAGGACGCCAGCGCCTCGTCCAGCGCGATCCGGTCGCGCAGCGACAGCGTGCCGCGAAGCGTCAGGTCCACCAGAGCCTCGCCGGGCGACGGGACGGAGGCCAGTGCGGCATCCAGCGCATCGATCTCGCCGTGCATGTCGAGGCCGATCGCCCGCCAGTCGAAGCGCGCGGTGCGGACCTTCTCGACGCGCGGCGCGGCGCCCGGCCCGTCGATCTCGACCAGCGCGACGAAGCCCGGCTCGTTGGCGGGGTAGCGGTCGGCCTCGGGCGTGCCGGAATAGAAGGTACGCGGCGCGATCTCCAGGAAGCCGTGCCAGTCGCCGAGCGCGAGATAGTCGAGCTTTGCCCGGTTCGCGCGGTCGTCGGCGATCGGGTTGCCGCTTTCGGCCGAGGCGGGCAGGCGGTTGGCGACGGCTCCATGGGCAAGGCCGACGCGCACGGTGTGAGCCGGCGTCGGGGCACCGTCGAACCAGTCCGTCAGGTCGGCGCCTTCCCGGTGGCGCAGCAGCGGGGCGGGCAGAACCACGGCGCGGCCCTCGCAAAGCTCGATCGGTGCCGGCCTGTCGGCCACCACAACGCGAGCGCGGCTTTCGAACCGCGCGAGCCGCGACCAGACCGACACGCTGACCGCCGGATCATGATTGCCCGGCAGCATGATCCAGGGACCGGCGAAGGACGCCATCGCGTCGAGCGTGCGCTGGATATCCCGGTCGGACACCGTGTTGCCATCGAAGGCGTCGCCCGCCACCACCACGAAGGCGGCGCCCCGCGCCTGCGCGAGTTCGGCCAAGCGTCGCACGGCGTTGAACCGCTCGGCGCGCAGTTCGGCCCGCGTCTCGTCGGCATAGCCGCCGAAGGGCTTGCCGATCTGCCAGTCGGCGGTGTGGACGAAGCGGATCATCGGGAAGGGGCACGCGAACGGGTGAGCATGGGCGGAGCGTGGGAAGGCGGCGCCCGCGATTCAAGGAGAAACCGGGGCAAGCCATGGTTTATCAACGGTTTTCCGCGAGTGTCGGGCAAGACTGTCCAAGCGCGGCCGCAGCCTCTAGAACGGGCGGGTCGCCGTTGCCAAGAGAGTCCGCATGCCCTTCAACGCCCGCACGCTGGCGCTGCCAGCGACCATTCCCTTCGTCGGCCCGGAGGCGCTGGAGCGCCGGTTCGGCCGCCCCTTCCTGGCGCGGCTCGGCGCGAACGAAAGCGTCTTCGGCCCCTCGCCCCGAGTGGTGGAGGCCATGGCCCGGGCGGCGGGGGAAAGCTGGGCCTATGGCGACCCGGAGCACCATGCCCTGCGCGAAGCGATCGCGGCGCATCTCGGCGTCCGCTTCGAGGAGGTGATCGTCGGCGAGGGGATCGACGGCCTGTTCGGCCTGCTGACGCAGATCGTGCTGGAGCCGGGCGACCGGGTTCTGACCTCCCACGGCGCCTATCCGACCTTCAACTACCATGTCTCGGGCCACGGCGGGGTGCTGGACTTCTTACCCTATCGCGACGACCGCGAGGACATCGACGCGCTAATTGGGCGGATGGTGGAGACGCGGCCGAAGCTCGTCTACTTCGCCAACCCGGACAACCCGACCGGAAGCTGGCACGAGGCGGACGCCGTGCGTCGCCTGATGGACGCGGTGCCGGACGGCACGATCCTGGTGCTGGACGAGGCCTATAGCGATCTCGCGCCGCCCTCGGCGCTGCCGGATGCAGGTGAGATCCGGCCCCACGTCCTGCGCTTCCGCACCTTTTCCAAGGCCTACGGCATGGCGGGCGTGCGGGTGGCGTTCGTGTTCGGCGCTGCGGAAACGGTCGCGCATTTCCACAAGGTGCGCAATCACTTCGGCGTCTCGCGCATGGCGCAGGCGGGCGCCGTGGCGGCGCTGGGCGACCAGGACTATCTGCGGGACGTCGTGGAACGGATCGTGCGCGCGCGGACGAAACTTGCCGGCATCGCGGAAGCCGCCGGGCTGCGGCCCCTGCCCTCGGCCACCAACTTCGTGGCGATCGACTGCGGGCGGGACGGTGCCTATGCGCGCCGCGTGCTGGAGGGCGTCCTCGAGCGCCGGGTGTTCATCCGAATGCCGGGCGTCGCGCCGCTGGATCGGATGATCCGCGTGACAGTCGGCCGGGACGAGGAACTCGACCGCTTCGCAGAGGCGCTGGACGCCTCGCTGGCCGAGGCCGGACGCTGAGCGTCCGGCTCAGTTGCGGGAGAGCCACTGGCGGGCAAGGCGCAGGGCGCGGCCGATCTCGGCCTTCGTCATCATCGCCGCCACGTCCTGGCGATGGTCGGCGGCGTCCTCGACGCTCATCTGGGCGGCCAGGTTGAAATACATATGGGCGGAGACGAGATCCGTCTCGCCGTCGCGGCCCGAAGCGTGGCGAAGCGCCATCGCGAAAAGCGTCTCGCCCATCGGGGCCGCAAGGCCGAGCGCGGTGCCGAAATCGCCGTCCTGAAGTTCGAAGCGTGCCATGGTCCCTGTCCTTCTGTCTCTTTGCGCCCCCTCGGGCTGTTGAGACGAGATTGCCAGCGGCCCTTGAACCGGCGCTTAAAATGCTTGGCTAATTCAAGTTGAATGCCGCGTTCATCTGTCGGAAATTCTTGAGGCTGCCGCGCCGGAACGCCCTGGAAACACGGCGTTTGCCCGATTCGATTCAAACTCGCTTCATCATCTTCGGTGGCATTCCCTTCAGCATGTGCGACGAACGCCTTCTCACCGAGCCCTCTTGGCGAGGTTCGCGTTTCCATTTACGTTTGCGTAAGCCGCGTGGCCCGCGATCAAGACGGGGCGGCCGGGAGGATCGGATGAAACGTTTGGCTGCGACATTTCTGGCGCTGGCGGCAATGACGGGTGCGGCACTGGCGGACCCGATCGAGGGCACCTGGCGCATGCCTTCGGGCAACGACGCGAAGATCGCCCCCTGCTCCGGCGGCTTTTGCCTGGCCTATGTGAACGGCCCGCACAAGGGAAAGACCTTCGGCACCATGAAGCCGTCGGGCGGCGGCGCCTACCAGGGCACGGTGACGGACTATACCAAGGGCGGCAAGGAATATTCCGGCAAGGGCAAGCTGACGGGCGACACGCTGTCGGTCTCGGGCTGCGTGCTCGGGGGCCTGATCTGCCGGTCCCAGTCCCTGACCCGGCTCTAGAGCGCCTACCCCGGCGGCCTTGACGGGCGGTCCCTTTCGGGGGATCGCTCGCCGCGAACCAATCGGGAGTCCGCCGAACATGAAACCGTTCGTCCTTGTGGCCGCGCTGGCACTCGCCTGCGGCCCGGCCCTGGCCGCCGAGCCGATCGTCGGCACCTGGCGCCTGTCGAACGGCGAGACCGTGGACTACCGTCCCTGCGGCTCGAAATACTGTTCCACCGTCAATTCCGGCCCTTACAAGGGCAAGACCGTCGGCACGATGGAAGGCAGCGGCAGCCGCTACGACGGAACCGTGGTCGATCCGTCGAGCGACAAGTCCTACGAGGGACGGGTGGAGATCCAGGGCGGCCAGCTGGTGCTGACGGGCTGCGTCGCCAAGGTCTTCTGCCGGTCCCAGACCTGGACGCGCGTCGGAAAGGCCGGCTGATGATCGCGAGCACCCATGTGCCCTCGACCGGCGCCGCATCGTCGCCGGAAAGCGTCGACACGGTTCACGAGCCGGTAACGCAGCGTCGCGCGCGCAACCGCAACCTGCAATGGCTCCGCGGCGTCGCAGCGCTCTTCGTGCTGCTCTACCACGCCTCGACCTACATCAACTTCACCTTCAAGGACGATCGGTTCGCGAAGGTCTTCAACCACGAATTCGGGCTGATCGGCGTCGCGATCTTCTTCGCCATATCCGGCGCGCTGATGGCGGAAATCCTGAAGACCACGGCGCCCGGACCTTTCATCATCCACCGCGTCCTGCGGATCTATCCGATCTTCATTCTGGCCGCGATCGTCCTGCCCTTCGCCTTCGGGCTCGATGCCGGCGTCGATTCGCGCGCCCTGTCGCTCGTCCCGGTCGGCACCAACGCGAACTACCGCCTCGCGGTGGAATGGACCCTCGTCTTCGAGGTGTTCTTCTACGTCGTCCTGTTCCTGATCGCCGTCGCCGGCTGGACGCGGCATCTCAACGCCATCGCGGTCGTCTGGCTGATGCTGGCGGTCGGCGGCGCGCTCTTCGCGCCGGAGCAGCAGGCGCGGCTGGTTCTGTGGATCTACGAGATGCCCTTCGTGGCGGCGAGCGCCGCATTCGCGGGCGGCCTCCTCATTCCCTCGCTCGCGCGCCGGCACACGTTCCAGCCGGCGCTGGCCGCCGTGGCGGTTGCGCTATCGGCCATCGCGGCGCAAGCCGACGGCCTCGGCGTCCCGCGCCTCTTCGCCTCCGCCGCCGCCGTGGTGCTGGTGGGCCTCGCGATGAGCCCCGAGTTTCGGGGCGAGCGCGACACCGTCTTCACGCGCATCGCCACCAAGCTCGGGGACTGGAGCTACGCGCTTTATCTCTGCCACGTGCCGGTCATCATGGGGATGCACACCTACCTGCCGTTCGGCCCGGTGGCGATGTGGTTCGCCACCGTGATCGGCGCCCTCTTGCTGGCCATCCCGCTCGGCATGCTTGACATCCGCCTCTACGCCTGGCTGCGCAAGCGCTCGGACCGATCCACGCCCGAGAGCTTCCGCCGCTGGGCGTGGATCTATGTCGGCGTCTACCTCGCGATCGCCTTCGTCTTCCTGTTCAAGGACTGAGCGGTCAGCGGGCGCGCTGGCCGAACAGGACGCTCTGCGCGCTCTTGTCCTGGGCGAGGTTGAGCTTTTCGCGCTCCGCCTTGCCGACGGCGAGCCCCCGCTCCACCGCCGGGCGGGCGTTCAGCGTCTCGAACCAGCGCTTGAGGTTGGGGAAGTCGTCGAGGTCCTGACCTTGGTTCTTGTGCGGCACGATCCAGCCGACGCAGGCCATGTCGGCGATCGAGTATTCGTCGGCCAGGAACTCCCGACCTTCGAGCCGCTTGTTCATGACGCCGTACAAGCGGTTGACCTCGTTGGTGTATCGGTCGATACCGTAGGAGATCTTTTCCGGCGCGTACTGCCGGAAATGGTGTGCCTGGCCGGCCATCGGCCCGAGGCCGCCGATCTGCCAGAACAGCCATTCGTCGACCGCGACGCGCTTGCGCTCGTCGGTCGGGTAGAAGCGACCGAACTTGCGCGCGAGATACTGAAGGATCGCCCCGGATTCGAAGACCGAGATCGGCTGGCCGCCCGGTCCTTCGGGATCGACGATCGCCGGCATCCGGTTGTTGGGCGAGATCGCGAGGAACTCCGGCTTGAACTGGTCGCCGGCGCCGATGTTGACGAGCTTCAGCTCGTAGGGAACGCCGAGTTCCTCCAGGAGGATCGAGACCTTCCATCCGTTCGGCGTCGGCCAGTAGTGCAGTTCGATGGGCTTCGTCTGTTCGACCATGGGGCGAGCCTCCGGGCATTGCGATGAAGCCCAACCTAGAGCATCGGATCGTAAATCGTACCCGGCTCTGTCCGTCCTGGCCGGCCGATCCTCGCGAAGGGACGCGCGGGCCGCAGCGGGGCTACGGCCGAGCGGCCCAGCTCTTCATCGCGCCGGCAAGGAAGCGGGCGAAGCCGGGCTCGATGCGCTCGAAACGTGCCTCGAAATCGGGATGGGACAGATAAAGGTCCGCCAGCCCGGCATAGGCCGAGGGAGACGCCGACCGACCCCAGTTCGCCTCCACCCACGCGCGATGACGCGCGATCAACGGGTGGAGCGTCTCCGAGTCCGGGGGCGTTCCCTTGCGCATTTCCTCGGCCAGCTCGGTCTCGATCCCCCTCAGTTCGGCCATCAGGGCTTCCCGCTCGGCCGGGGTCAGGCTCGACACCCGCCGCCGGCTCGTCTCGATCGGCTCCCGCAGCTCCGCGCCGTAGGTCTTTTCCAGCCAAGCCTCGTATTCGGCCTGCCGGTCGGGATCGACGATCCCCGAATAAAGGTCCTCGTTCTTCATGATGCGATCTCCTTCCAGTTCGGCGATCGTGCGGTCGATCGTCCTCAACATCTCGGCGGATCGGGCCACTTGCCTGGTGATGCGTTCGCGCTGCGCCTTCAGGGCCGTCAAACGATCGAAGCCCTCGGCATCGAGGATCGCACCGATCTCGGCCAGGGGAATGCCGAGTTCTCGATGGATCAGGATCTGCTGAAGCCGCAGCAGTTCTGCGCGCCCGTAGTAGCGATATCCGTTCGCGCCCGTGAACGCGGGAAGAAGCAGGCCGATCTCGTGATAGTGGTGCAGCGTGCGAATCGAGACCCGCGCCATCGCTGCCACGTCGCTGACCGTGTACGCCGCCATTCTCCTCCTCCCGCGCCTGTCCGCAGGACCACCCGATACGCCCTCACGTCCCGTGAGGGTCAAGGCGTTCGTCGGCGTGCGGGTGCCGTCGTATCGCTCCGGCAAGTCCGGGGCCGCGTCCCCGGAACGATCGCTCACCGAACGCTGCGTGAATGGAGGCTGAACGGCGGCTCCAGCCCAGATTCAGCTAGGGTGGGCAAGGATGGGCACAGGGAGAACCGAGGAGACCGCCATGATCGTCCGCCTGTCCATCGTCACGTCGCTCATGGCCCTCTTCGCGCTGAGTTTCTCCGCGCTGGTCTCGGCGGACCGGGCCGGCCACAGCCACTTCGCCACGGCGAGCCAGGGCTGTTTCGAGAAGGGCGCGGTCTGCGTTCGATAGTCCCCATTTCGCCTGTCACGGTCCTCCGCTAAACAGGGCCATGACAGAACGTTTCGCACCGCCCGCCCCCGAACCGCTCACCCCCAAGCCGATCAAGGCCGAGGCCTTCACCGACGCGGTGGCGGCCGTCGATGCCCTGAAGCGCATCTACGCGGCCTCGGTGGACTTCCTGTGCGAACGCTTCGACGAGGTGCTGGAGACGAGCGACACGTCGCGCCGCTACCGGGCCTTCTATCCGCAGGTCGCGATCCGCACCGCCGGCCATGCGCGGGTGGATTCGCGCCTGTCCTTCGGCTTCGTGCCCGGCCCCGGCCACTACGCCACCACGATCACGCGGCCGGAGCTCTTCGGCGACTATCTCGTCCAGCAGTTCGAGCAGCTTCTGAAGAACCATGGCCAGCCGATCGAGGTCGGCCTGTCGAAGACGCCGATCCCGCTCCATTTCGCACTGCCCGAGGGCACCTATGTCGACGGGGCGCTGGCGGAAAAGCTCGACAAGCCGCTGCGCGACATTTTCGACGTGCCCGATCTCGAGGCGACCGACGACCGGATCGTCAACGGCAACTACGTGCCCAAGCCCGGCGAGCCGCTGCCCCTCGCCCCTTTCACGGCCCAGCGCGTGGACTATTCGCTCCTGCGCCTCGCCCACTACACGGCGACCAGCCCGCAGCATTTCCAGAACTTCGTCCTGTTCACGAACTACCAGTTCTACGTGGACGAGTTCTGCGCCATGGCGCAGCTCCTGATGCGAGACGGCGGCCGGGGCTACGAGAGCTTCGTGGAGCCAGGCAACGTCGTGACGCTGGCGGGTTCGAGCGAGCCGGAGCGGGGTCTCAGCCCCCCGCGCCTGCCGCAGATGCCGGCCTATCACCTGACCCGGCCGGGCTCCAACGGCATCACGATGGTGAACATCGGCGTCGGCCCGTCCAACGCCAAGACGATCACAGACCATGTGGCCGTGCTGCGTCCGCACGCCTGGCTGATGCTCGGCCACTGCGCCGGCCTTCGCAACACGCAGGCGCTCGGCGACTACGTGCTCGCCCACGCCTATGTGCGCGAGGATCACGTGCTGGACGCCGACCTTCCCGCCTGGGTGCCCATCCCGCCGCTCGCGGAGGTGCAGGTGGCGCTGGAGCAGGCGGTCGCAGACGTGACCGGGCTGGAGGGCTACGACCTCAAGCGCATCATGCGCACCGGGACGGTCGCCACGATCGACAACCGCAACTGGGAGCTGCGCGACCAGACCGAGCCGGTGGAGCGCCTGTCGAAGTCGCGCGCCGTGGCGCTCGACATGGAATCGGCGACGATCGCGGCCAACGGATACCGGCTGCGCGTGCCCTACGGCACGCTCCTCTGCGTTTCCGACAAGCCGTTGCACGGCGAGCTGAAGCTGCCGGGCATGGCGACCGAGTTCTACAAGCGGCAGGTGGCGCAGCATCTCGAGATCGGCATCCGGGCGATGCAGAGCCTCGCCGACATGCCGGTCGAGCGCCTCCATTCGCGCAAGCTGCGGTCCTTCTTCGAGTCGGCCTTCCAGTAAGCGCCCGATGACCGCTCGAATCCTGCCGCCTCAAGGACGCCTCGTGCTGAACGCGCTGATCCTGTGTGCCGCCCTCGCGCTCGTGCTTGGCTTCGGCGGCCGCTGGGCGCAGCCGCTCGACACGCTGTCGCATTTTCGGGCGCATCTGGCCGCCGGACTGCTCGTGCTGTCGGCGCTCGCCCTTCTCCTCGGCCACTGGGCGAGCGGCTTGGCCGGAGCCCTCGTGGCCGGCGTGGCGCTCTACTCGACCCTGCCCTACCTGCTGCCGATGCGCGACCCGGCGCCGGACGGCGCGCCGACCTACACGCTCCTGCAGATGAACCTCCTGTGGAACGCGGGCGACCATGCGGAAGCGATCCGCCGCATCGCCGACGCGCGTCCCGACATCGTGACGCTGCAGGAACTGACGGGGGATTGGCGGGAATCGCTGGCGCCGCTGGAGGCGATGTATCCCTTCCAGGCGGTCTGCCTGGAGGCGGACGGCTTCCACGGCGATTCGGCCATCCTCTCGCGCCGCCCCTTCGTGGAGGGGTCGAAGCCGCTCTGCAATGTCGGCGATTCGCTGGCCGCCGCGCGGATCGACCTGAACGGCGTCGCCGTGACGGTCGCCTCGCACCATCAGCTCTGGCCATGGCCGCGCGGCCAGTGGCGCCGGCTGGCGAGCGTGCGCGACACGCTGGCGCAACTGCCGGCCCCGCTGATCCTGGCGGGCGATTTCAACGCCGTCGGCTGGAGCGCGTTTCTTCAGACCTATGCCGAGACGACCGGCACGCGGGTGGTGCCCGGCATCGGGCCGACCTGGATGCTGGAAGCCCTGCCGGGCGAGGTCGCGCGCTATGTCGGCGTCGGGATCGACAACCTCCTGGTATCGCCGACCGTCACCATCCACGGCATCGAGCGCCCGGCCGCCACAGATTCGGACCACCTGCCGGTGCTGGTGCGGTTTTCGGTGACGCCCCCGGACGATGCGCCGCAGACGGCGGTCGCCGCGCGCGGATAGCGCGCGGCGTTCGTTCACATCGTGCCGTAGACCGGCCCTTCGGCGCCTTGCGGCGGCACCCAGGTGATGTTGCCGTTCGGGTCCTTGATGTCGCACGTCTTGCAGTGGACGCAGTTCTGCGCGTTGATCTGGTAGCGCGGCGCGTCCGCTCCCTCCTCGATCCACTCGTAGACACCGGCCGGGCAGTAGCGCTGGCTGAGGCCCGCATAGACGTCGTGCTCCGACGTCTTCTGGAGGCGCATGTCCTTCACCTTGAGATGGACCGGCTGGTCCTCCTCGTGGTTGGTGTTGGACAGGAACACCGACGAGGTCTTGTCGAAGGTCAGCACCCCGTCGGGCTTCGGATAGGCGATCGGCTTGTGCTTGGCCGCCGGCTCGGTCGAGGCCGCATCCGTCTTGCCGTGCTTCAAGGTGCCGAAGAGCGAACGGCCCATGAGCTGATGCGCCCACATGTCGAGCCCGCCCGCCACGATGCCGAGCGCCGTTCCGTATTTCGACCAGAGCGGTTTGACGTTGCGCACCCGGAAGAGGTCGCGCCCGATCGGCGAAGCGCGCCAGCCGGCTTCGTAGGGCGCCAGCTCGTCCTGCGCCCGGCCCGCAGCGATCGCCTCGACAGCCGCATCGGCCGCCTGCATGCCGCTGGAGATCGCATTGTGCACGCCCTTGATGCGCGGCACGTTGACGAAGCCCGCCGAGCAGCCGATCAGCGCGCCGCCGGGGAAGACGAGCTTGGGCACCGACTGGTAGCCCCCTTCCGAGATGGCCCGCGCGCCGTAGGACAGGCGCTTGGCCCCCTCCAGAAGCTCGGCGATGTCCGGATGCGTCTTGAAGCGCTGGAACTCCTCGAACGGGTTGAGATAGGGGTTGGCGTAGTTCAGGTGGACGACGAAGCCGACGTAAACCTGGTTGTTTTCCAGGTGATAGAGGAACGAGCCGCCGCCGGTCTTCATGTCGAGCGGCCAGCCGAACGAATGCTGGATGAGACCCGGCTTGGCTTTCGCCGGATCGATCTGCCACAGCTCCTTGATGCCGATGCCGAACTTCGGCGCGTCGGCTTCTTTCGCCAGATTGAAGCGGGCAATCAGTTCCTTGGCGAGCGAGCCGCGCACGCCCTCGCCGATCAGCACGTATTTGCCGATCAGTTCCATGCCCGGCTGGTAGTTCGGCCCCGGCTCGCCGGAGCGCTCGATGCCCATGTCGCCGGTCGCGACGCCCCGCAGCGCGCCCGCTTCGTCGAACAGGAGTTCGGTCGCGGCAAAGCCCGGATAGATCTCGACGCCCAGAGCTTCGGCCTTCTCGGCCAGCCACTTGCAGACGAGGCCGAGCGAGACGACGTAGTTGTCGTGATTGTCCATCAGCTTCGGCAGGCCGAAGTTCGGCAGGCGCACGGAGCCGTGCGGGCCGTAGACGTAGAACTTGTCGGCCGTCACGCGCTGGCGGATCGGCGTCTCCTCGACACGCCATTCGGGAAGCAGGACATCGAGCGAGGACGGATCGAGGACGCAGCCGGACAGGATATGCGCGCCGACCTCGGAGCCCTTCTCCAGCACCACGACGGACAGATCCGGGTTCGCCTGCTTCAGCCGGATCGCCGCGGACAGACCCGCAGGACCCGCCCCGACGATCACCACGTCGAACTCCATCGACTCGCGCTGCGCGGCTGCTTCTGACACGGGCAAGGTCCTCCGTCCTGGCGGTATCTGGAACGAGTCCAACAAATCCATGCCGCACATATAGGAATTCGCGCGGCCGCGACACTCGATTTCTTACGTAAACGTCATCCGAGCAGGGATGCGCGTGCGTTTCGATCGGATGGCCGTTATGCTGGGCCATGTCTATAACCGACGCGACAACCGCACCGAACGAATGGAGCGCCCTGCTCGCCTGGTACGAACTGGCCGGCGTTTCCACCTTCGTGGGCGACATGCCGCGCGACCGCTTCGCCGAGACGGAAGCGGAGGCGAGCCGTCGGCGCGCGCCGGTCGCGGACACGAAGCCGGCTGAGGTTCAGGGCGCGGTGGAAGCGACGCGGCCCGCCGTCGCACCCCGTGCTTCGCTGATTCCGCCCGACGCCGATGCGGCCTCCGCGGCTTCCGCGCGCGAACAGGCGGCACGGGCCGCCTCGCTCGACGAGTTGCGGGAAATGCTCGCGGCCTTCACCGGCTGCGGCCTGCGCCAGACCGCCAAGAACCTCGTCTTCGGCAACGGTGCGGAAGACGCGGCGGTGATGTTCATCGGCGAGGCGCCGGGGCGCGACGAGGACTTGGCGGGCGAACCGTTCGTCGGCAAGTCCGGCCAGCTCCTGAACCGCATGCTCGCCGCGATCGGCCTCGAACGCGAGGCGGTGCGCGTGACCAACACTGTGCCCTGGCGCCCGCCCGGCAACCGGGCGCCGACGCCCGCGGAGACCGAAGCCTGCCTGCCTTTCACGCTGCGCCATGTGGAACTGGTCAAGCCGCGGATCGTCGTCTGCGTCGGGTCCTCCTCCTGCCGGGCGCTCCTGCGGGCGGACGAGGGCATCACGCGGCTGCGCGGCCGCTGGCTGTCGCTGACGACACCCAACGGCACGGAGGTGCCGGTGATGCCGATGCTCCATCCGGCCTTTCTCCTGCGTCAACCCGGGCAGAAGCGCCTGGCGTGGCGCGATTTCCAGACGCTCCGCCAGAGGCTTGGCGAGACTGTCTGATGCAGGGCATCAGCTCAGACCGCACGATCGGAAGCCTGTATTACGGTTTGTTGAAACCATGGCCGGCGTCGGGCGTTAGTCCGCCGAACCGATGGTGAAGCCGACCGCCTAACGGGACGGTCGGCGCCAAACCGAAGGATGAGGAACACCGATCATGAAGACCATGACCATGATCGCCGCCACGCTGATCGCCACCGCCGGGCTCGGAACGGTCGCCCAGGCGCAGCAGACCCAGCCCATGCTCACCGGCCAGGAGAAGGCCGTGCGCTATCAGGAAGACCAGCGCCAGAAGGCCTGGGACGAACAGCGCATGCAGCGCGGCGAAGCTGCGGAGAGCAGCACGTTCGGCGCCCCGAACCGCCAGAGCTTCGGCCGGTCGGACGCGGGCGAGGCGGCAGTGACCGAAGCTCCGAGCAACTTCTCGGTGCCGGGTTCCGATGCGGCCATGTACTCCTACGACTCCAGCAACAAGTCGTGGGCCTACGGCTACTGAGGCCTGAATTTCCGGCAGGCAATCAAGGGCGCGGGCCAAAAGGTCCGCGCCCTTTTCAGTTCTGCGACGGAGACACGCGCCGTGCCCGTTTCCGCTCGAGTCCGAGCCGGTGCTCTCGCAGGATGATGAAGACGCCGGCGGACACGACGATGGCTCCGCCGAGCACGGTGGTCGGGCTCGCGACCTCCTCGAAGAGCAGCGCTCCGATCAGCACCGCGAGGAGCATCGACGTGTACTCGAACGGCGCGATGGTGGACGCCTCGGCATAGCGGTAGCAGGCGGTCAGCAGCAATTGGCCGATCCCGCCGAACAGGCCCGCGAGGATCAGCAGTCCCGCCTGGGCGGGCGAGGGCCAGACCCAGCCGAAGGGAAGGCTCGCGAGGGCAATGACGCTGCTGCAGATGGAGAAATAGACGACGATGGTCGCCGTCGGTTCGGTGCGCACCAGCCGCCTCACCTGGATCATCGCGACCGCGGCGAAGGCGGCGCCTGCCAGCGAAGCGATCATGCCGAGCCGCTCTTCGCCGGAAAGGGAGCCCACTTCCAGCGACAGGGTGGGCGCGATGACGACGATGATCCCGCACAGGCCGACGAGGACGGCCGTCCATCGGAAGCGCCCGACCTGCTCGCGCAGGAACAGCGCGGCGAAGACCACCGTCAGGAGCGGCGCGGCATAGGACAGGGTCACCCATTCCGGATAGGGCAGCCGGCCGATCGCGTAGAAGCCGAAACCCATGGAGGTGACGCCGATGGCCCCGCGCAGGAAGTGGCCGCCGACGTCCCGCGTATCCAGCGCCGTCTTCAAGGTGCCGAGCCACCAGAGATAGAGAAGCACCGGCACCAGCGCGAAGAACGAGCGAAAGAACACGAGCTGCCCGGCGGGGATCTCGGTTCCCAGCCCCTTCAGAGATGTCTGCATGGCGACGAAGACGGTGACGGAGATCACCTTGAGGCCGATGCCGAGCATGGGTCTCAGGGTGGAGGAGTCGGCAGGCAAGGCATTCATGACGACGGATCGGCTTCGGCTGGGGATGGCGCGGCCACGCCTTCGGACGAATCTGGCACCGTCGCTGGCCGGCAGGCGTGGCGGCGTCGCAACCTTCTTAGGCGGCCGATTCCCGAGCGTCGAGGCAAGAAACCATAAGTCCGCCTCACCTTTCGCGACGAACCGGAGAGATGCGTGAGCGCCGGCGCCGGTTGGCAACCATCGTCGCGGCGACTATCCCAGTCTTCGACGAAACGGGAGACGCCTCCGCCATGCAGCGCACCGACGACGGCCAAGTGATCCGCCTTTCCGACTATTGCCCGCCCGCCTTCCGGATCCGGCATATCGAGATGCTCGTCTCGCTGACGGAAGGCCGGGCCGACGTCGTGACGGCGATCCACGCCGAACGCGCGGCCGATGCGGACCCGGCCGTCCCGCTCGAGCTCGACGGCGACGCCTTGACGCTGGTCTCGCTCGAGATCGACGGCGCGCCGGCCGATGCAGGGCGCTTCTCCGCAACGCCCGACAGGCTTGCGGTCCGCGACCTGCCGCCCGCCGGGCAGCCCTTCGTGCTCCGGATCGAGACGCGTCTCCAGCCGGAGGCGAACACCGAACTCATGGGGCTCTACCGCTCCAACGGGATCTGGTGCACGCAGTGCGAGGCCGAAGGCTTCCGCCGCATCACCTATTTCCTCGACCGGCCGGACGTGTTGGCGACCTATCGCGTTCGGCTGGAGGCGGAGCGCGAGGCGGCGCCGATCCTCCTCGCCAACGGCAATCCGTCCGAGAGCGGCGACCTCGGCGACGGGCGGCACTTCGCCGTCTGGGACGACCCGCATCCCAAGCCGTCCTATCTCTTCGCGCTGGTGGCCGGACGGCTCGACGTCCTCAAGGACCGGTTCGAGACGGCGAGCGGGCGCCCCGTCGATCTCGCGGTCTATACCGAACCCGGCCTTGCCGACCGCGCGACCTACGCGATGGACGCGCTGAAGCGCTCGATGATCTGGGACGAACGCCGCTTCGGCCGCGAATACGATCTCGACGTGTTCAACATCGTCGCCATCTCCGATTTCAACATGGGGGCGATGGAGAACAAGGGCCTCAACGTCTTCAACCACAAATACGTGCTGCTGGCGCCCGACACCGCCACCGACGGCGACTATGCCGGCGTCGAGACGGTGATCGCCCACGAGTACTTCCATAACTGGACGGGCAACCGCATCACCTGCCGGGACTGGTTCCAGCTCTGCCTGAAGGAAGGGCTGACCGTCTATCGCGACCAGGAGTTCAGCGGCGACGAGCGCTCGCGCACGGTCAAGCGCATCGCCTCCGTCCACGGGCTCAAGGCGCAGCAGTTCCCCGAGGACCAGGGGCCGCTGCAGCACCCCGTGCGCCCCCGGCAGTATCGCGAGATCAACAACTTCTACACGGCGACCGTCTACGAGAAGGGCGCCGAACTCGTCCGCATGCTCGCCACCATCCTCGGGGAAGCAGGCTTCCGCGCCGGAATGGACCTTTACTTCGACCGGCACGACGGCGACGCGGCGACCATCGAGGACTTTCTCGCCTGCTTCGCGGAGGCGACCGGCGCCGACCTCGAACAGTTCGCCCTCTGGTACGACCAGGCCGGCACACCGGAACTGGAGGTGCGCGAAAGCTTCTCCGACGGGAGGCTGACGATCACGCTGCGCCAGAGCCTCGCCAAGGGCGCGGCCGGCACCGGCACCGAACCGTTGCACATGCCCGTCCGCTTCGGTCTCGTCGGGCGGGACGGGACCGACCTCGCGGCAGAGCCGTCGGCCGGCACGGCGGAGGTCGAGGGCGACGTCATCCACCTGACGACGGCCGAAGCGCAGATCGTCTTCGAGAACCTGTCCGAGCGGCCGCGCCTGTCGATCCTGCGCGACTTCTCGGCGCCCGTGACGCTGCGCCACGAACAGAGCCGCGAGGACCGCCTGGCACTCGCCCGCCTCGACCCCAACGCCTTCGGCCGCTGGCGCGCGCTGACCGACCTCACGGGCGAGGCGCTTCGTGACGCCGCCGCCGGAGCCTCGGCCGAATTCGATCCGCGTCTCATCGAGATCCTGGTCGACTGTGCGGCCGAGGAGCGGCTGGAGCCGGCCCTGCGGGCTCAGATGATCGCCGTGCCCGGCGAGTCCGAGATCGCCCGGCTGGTCGGGACCAATGTCGATCCGGAAGCGGTCCATACCGCGCGCGAGGCGATGATCCGCGCGGTGGCGCGGAACGGTGCCGACACGTTCCGTAGGGTGCGGGACGCGCTGGCTCGGCCGGGCGAAGCGTTCAGCGCCGACGCCGAAAGTGCCGGGCTACGGGCGTTGTCCAATGCGCTCCTCATGTTCCTCAGCGCCGCCGAGGGGACGCCTGCTCTCGCCCGCGAGGCGTTCGGCCGGGCGGACAACATGACCGATCGTATGGCCGCCGCCGCGATCCTCGCGCATCGCTTCCCCGACGCGCCCGAGACCGCCGGGGCGCTGGACGAATTCTACCGCCGCTTCGAGAGCGACCCGCTGGTTCTCGACAAATGGTTCACGCTGCGCGCGACGGTGCCCGAGCCCGGCACGCTCGATGCGGTGCGCGAGTTGGCAGGCCATCCGAAGTTCAGCCTCGCCAATCCCAATCGGGCACGGGCGTTGATCGGAGGGTTCGCCACGGGCAACCAGCGCGTCTTCCATCGCGCCGACGGGGAAGGCTATCGCTGGACCGCCGAGCGGCTGGCCGAACTCGACCGTCTCAACCCGCAGACGGCGGCGCGGCTCGCGACGGCCTTCCGCTCCTGGCGCTCCTTCGAGCCCGTGCGCCGGGAGCAGGCACGGGCCGCGCTCACAGACCTAGCCGCCCGGCCGAGCCTCTCGCGCGACCTCAGCGACATCCTGGAACGCACGCTTGCATGACATCCGATTGAAATTTTCGCTCGAAATGGTTTGTTAACCACAACAGGCGAAAGCTCTGGAAAACCCCTGTTGAAGTCGTGCAACAATCAGAAATCGGGATTGATCGGAAGCGCGAAGCTCGTCTCGCGCTTCTGGACATCGGAGTCCCCGTCTGATTCATTACGGGTCGGATTCGAGCTTGCGGCGCTCGGGTCAGATGCGGCGACGAGGGGTCGATTTGATGGGTTCGGACGCGACAAGCGCTCCGGCTAGGGATGATTCATCCCTCGCTTCGGAGAAGTTGACGAGCCTCCTCCGGCGCCAGCGCCTGCGTATCACGACCCCTGCCCTCGACCGGATCGCCGAGCTGGAGCCCATGCTCCGCAGCGCGATTCCTTATTTCGTGGTCGCCTTTCTCGTTGTCCTCGCGATGGCGCGCCTCGCCTTCGTCGTCGAGGAACACGACACGCTGGAGCAACGCGCGAGCGAAGGGCTGCAGATCGCCTCCAGCCTCCTGCGTGCCGAGGATGCGGCCCTGGACGCGCGCACGGAGGATCCGACGACCCGTGCGCAGATCCTCGTCAACAGCGCCCTGCCTCTCTTCGTGAAGGCGAACGGCCTCGTCGCCCTGATCGCCGACAAGGGCGGGCGCGTCGTCGCCACGACCCCGGGACACGAGACGGCGCTCGGCCGCGAGATCGACACCTTGGTCGACGGCGGCCAGCCGCTTCTCGTCTTCGGCGAGCGCGCGGGCGTCCTGGAAGTGCGCTGGGCCGGCAAGGCTGCGATGGCGGCTTCCGCTCTCCTTTCAGGCCCGCTCGGCAGCGTCGTTCTGGTGCGCGAGGAGTCCCACGTCTTCGCCGACTGGCGCCGGTCGGTCTCGCTGAACGTGACGCTATTCTGCGTGACCGCGCTGGTGCTCCTCGCCATTCTCGTCGCCTACTTCCGCCAGGCGACGCGCGCGGTGGCGGCCGACCGCCTTCTCACCGAACAGCATCAGCGGGTGGAAACCGCGCTTTCGCGTGGCCGATGCGGCCTGTGGGACTGGGACCTGTCGCGTGGGCGCATGTTCTGGTCGCGTTCCATGTACGAGATGCTGGGCCTCGCGCCGCGCGACGGCGTCCTGTCCTTTGCGGAGGTTTCCAACCTCCTGCATCCCGACGACGGCTCCTTCTTCGAGTTCGCGCGCCAGATCGCCTCGGGCAGCGTCGGCAACATCGAGCGCTCGTTCCGGATGCGCCATGTGGACGGCCAGTACATCTGGCTGCGCGCCCGCGCCGAAGTGGTGCGCAACGCCGACAACGAGATCCACCTCATCGGCGTCGCCGTCGACATCAGCGAGAACCATCTCCTCGCCCGAATGACCGACGAGGCGAACATCCGCCTCCAGAACGCCGTCGAGAACATCTCCGAGACCTTCGTGCTGTGGGACGCCGATCACCGGCTCGTCCTTTGCAACACCAAGTACCAGGAAGTCTTCGGCCTCACCGACCAGGACGTGCGTCCGGGCACGCCCTTCGAGGCCGTCCGCGCCAAGGCGCGCCGGCCGATCGAGGAGCGCAAGCTCACCAGCCCGAGCTTCGTCTACGGCGAGCGGGCCACAGAGACGCTGCTGGCCGACGGGCGCTGGCTCCAGGTCTCGGAGCGCGTGACAGGCGACGGAAGCCACGTCTCGATCGGCACGGATGTGACGCAGCTCAAGGTGCACCAGGAGCGCCTGTCCGATTCCGAGCGCCGCCTCATGGCGACGATCAACGACCTTTCCACCGCCCGCCGCGACGCGGAGGCGAAGGCGCGCCAGCTCGCCGAGCTGAACCGGAACTACATGATCGAGAAGGAGCGCGCCGAGAGCGCGAACCAGGCGAAGACCACTTTCCTCGCCAACATGAGCCACGAGCTGCGCACCCCGCTCAACGCCATCATCGGCTTCTCCGAGATCATGCGCGAGGAGAGCTTCGGCCCGATCGGCAACGGCAAGTACACCGAGTACGCCGCCGACATCCATCAGAGCGGCCACTATCTTCTGAAGCTGATCAACGACATCCTGGACATGTCGAAGATCGAGGCCGGCCGGCTGGTCCTGGCCCACGAGGAGATCGACCTGCCCGCCATCGTCGCCGAAGCGATCCGGATCGTCGAGGTGCCGGCCCATTCCAAGTCGCTCGCGATCGGCGTCGCGATCCCGGACGCGCTGCCGCTGATGGGCGACCGCCGCGCCACTAAGCAGATCATGCTCAACCTCCTCGCCAACGCGGTGAAGTTCACCGCACCGGGCGGCGAGGTGCGCGTCCGCACCCGCCTACGCGGGCAGCACGCCGTGATCACCATCGTGGACAACGGTATCGGCATCCCGCGCGAGGCGCTCAAGAGTCTCGGCAAGCCGTTCGAGCAGGTCGAGAACGAGCTGACGCGCACCCACAAGGGCACCGGCCTCGGCCTCGCGATCGCCCGTTCGCTGATCGAGCTGCAGGGCGGAACCATGTCGATCACGTCGCGACCGGGCCGTGGCACCGCCGTGAGCTTCCGCCTGCCCTGCCCCGGCTGCCTCGAAGCCTCGGCCGAACCCGCCGCCGCCCTCTCGCGCGCGGCCTGAACTGGATCAGCTTCCGGCGTCCCTGCGATAGGGGATCAGTGCCGCAAACACCTCGCGCACATCCTGCGCCCTCTGTGCCACCTGCGGCTCGATGCCCGAACGGTCGGCAAGGTCGAGCCCGGCGGCGATGCGGTCGGCGAGCGGACCGGGCAGGTCCGCCACGCCGAACGCCTTGTCGCCGCCGAGACGCAGGATCTGCATGATGCGGGTCATCTCGCTCATCGCCTCGACCAGACCATCCACGCGCGGCTCCGCCTCCAGCATCGCCGCGCGAAGCACCTCCAGCGCCGCGACCGTCGGCTGACCGACGAGACCCAGCGGCACGCGTCCGGTCAGGATGCCCCATTGCGCCAGGAACTCGAGATCTGTCAGCCCGCCGGGGATGCGCTTGAGGTCCAGCGCCCCGCGGGGCGGCTTCTGGACATCGAGCCGGGCACGCATGTCGGCGACGTCGTCGGTCAGGAGCGGATCGTCCTGGTGCGCTCGGATCGCTTCGCGCACCGCCTCTTCGATCTCCTCGCAAAGCCCCTCCTCGCCCGCGACGGGGCGCGAGCGCGTCAAAGCCATGCGCTCCCAGGTCCAGGCCTCGGCCTGGTATTTTCGGAACGCGCCAATCTGCGTGGCGAGCGGCCCCTTGTTGCCTGAAGGCCGAAGCCGGAAATCGACCTCGTAGAGAACCCCTTCGGCGGTGGGCGAAGTAAGCGCCGAGATCAGCCGCTGGGTCAGCCGGGCATAGTAGGTCGAAACGGGCAGTGGCCTCGGCCCGTCGGAAGCCTCTGCCTCTGGGTCGTGGTCGTAGAGAAGCATCAGGTCGATGTCGGAGTTCGCCGTCAGCTCGCGCGAGCCGAGGCGTCCGAGGCCGAGGACGGCGATGCGCCCATCCGCCACCCGCCCGTGCATTCGCACGAACTCGCCGTCCACCGCCTTCAACACCTCACGCAGGATGGCCTCGGCAAGGTCGGAGAACGCAAGTCCCGCCGCCTCGCCCTCCAGGACGCCGGAGAGCAGCCGGACCGCCACGAGGAAGCGCTGTTCGGACGCGAAGATGCGCAGGCGATCCAGCCGCTCCTCGAAGAAGCGGGCGTCGGCGAGAAAGGCGGTCAGCCGCTCGTGAATCAGATCGCGGGTCGGAAGTTCGGAGAAGAAGGCCGGATCGAGCAGCGCGTCGAAGACATGCGGCCGGCGCGCGATCGTCTCGGCCAGTCGTGGCGACGCCGTGATGATGCGGGCTAGAAGGTCGAGAAGGCGCGGGTTGGAGGCGATCAGCGAGAAGAACTGCAGGCCGGACGGCAGTCCTTCGAGGAACCGGTCGAAGGCGGCCAGCGCCCCGTCGGAATCGGCGCCGCCGGAAAAGGCTTCCAGGAGCGACGGCAGGACGACGACGAACTGCTCGCGCGCCGCGTCCGAGCGCATGGCGCGATAGCGCCCCGACCCCCAGCGATGGACGATCCGCCCGATATCCGCGGGCCGCGCGTAACCGCGCTCGCCGAGCCACGCCAAGGCCGCCTCGTCGCCTTCGTCCTCCAGGAGGGCGTCGACCACCGTCTCGTCCTCGGGCTTGGCCCGGCCTTCCGAGAACAGTTGGGCGAAGCGGCTCTGCACAAGACGAAGCCGCTTCAGGAGGGCGGCCTCGAAATCGGCGAGGCCGTCGAAGTTGCAGAGCCGCCCGATGCGGGTCAGCTCTTCGGCAATCGTCGGCAGCGTGTGGCTCTGCTCGTCGGCGACCATCTGGATCGCATGTTCGACCCGGCGCAGGAACCAATAGGCCTCCGTCAGTTCCGCCGCCACGTCGGGCGCCACCCACCCTTCGCTCGCCAGCCGCGCCAGCGCCTCGTCGGTCCGCCGCGTGCGCAGCGCGGGGAGCCGGCCGCCGGAGATCAGTTGCTGGGCCTGCGCGAAGAACTCGATCTCGCGGATCCCGCCCTGGCCGAGCTTCACGTTGTGGCCCGCCGTCGCGATCCCCTCGAAGCCGCGATGGCGATCGATCTTGGACTTCATCGCCTGGATGTCGGCGATGGCGACGAAATCGAGATAGCGCCGCCAGACGAAGGGCGCGATGTCGCGCAGGAAGGCGGCGCCGACCTCCGGATCTCCGCCGACCGGCCGCGCCTTGATCATAGCGGCGCGCTCCCAGTCGCGCCCCGTCCCTTCGTAGTAGATCAGGGCCGAGGGAATGGGGATCGCCAGCGGCATGGCGGAAGGGTCCGGCCTGAGGCGGAGGTCCGTCCGGAAGACGTAGCCGTCCCGGGTGCGTTCTCCGATCATGCGCACCAGGCGACGGCCGAGCCGCGAGAACATTTCGACGCTCTCCATCGGGTCGCGGATGGCAGGCGCGTCGGGCTCGAAGAAGAGGATGACGTCGATGTCGCTGGAATAGTTCAGCTCGCGCCCGCCGAGCTTTCCCATGCCGAGCACCGTCAGGCCGCAGCCCGTCTCGGGCTCGTCGGGATCGGGCAACGCGAGTTGGCCACGAGCATGGAGGTCGGCGAGGCAGAAGCGCAGTGCCCGGCGGATCGCCGCCTCCGCGAGGTCGGACAGATCGGCCGTCGTGCGCGCGGCGTCGGCGACTCCGAAGAGGTCGCGGAGCGCGATCAACAGGGACGCTTCGGCCTTGGCCCGTCGCAGCAGCGTCATCTCCGCCGCTTCCGAGGCTCCGGGCGGCACGGCGTGGCCCAGCTCGTCGATGATCGCGCGGATGCGGTCCCCGGCGTCTTCCTCGAAGAGCCGGTCGAGCACAGCCGGTGTGCGTTCGGCAAGCGCCGTCAGATGGGGAGAAAGGGACAGGGCGGCACCGAGACGCCAAGCGTCCGTGTCCTTCCCCACGTCCAGCCAGCCGGCGAGCCGGTCGAGCCCCTCTTCCCGCGCGCGCAGTCCAAGCTCGGCAAGCCGGCGCTTCGCCTCTTCCTCGGAGGTCGGACGAAGGGCGGCGGTTCCGCCGATCCTCAACTCACGTCGCGCGGGCTCCGTCATGCGTCTGCGCCACCCTTTCCAGCGGAATCTCCAGGGTGACTTTGAGACCCGGACCCGCGTCGTCAAGCGAAAGGCTGCCGCCGTGGATGGAGGCGATCGCCTGCACCAGCGAGAGCCCGAGGCCCGAGCCTGGCTTGGACCGGCTTTCGTCGAGGCGGTAAAAGCGTTCCAGCACCCGTCCCCGCTTGTCCACGGGCACGCCGTTGCCGTTGTCCGCCACCGTGACCAGGCAATGCGCCTCCCGCGTCTCGACCGAGACGCGGATTTCCAGCGGCCGATCGGACAGCCCGTATTTCAGCGCGTTGTCGAGGAGGTTCGAGACAGCCTGGGCCATCAGCTCGCGGCTTACCGGCGCCACCACCGGCTCGGGGGCCTCCGCGATTAGCCGTCCGCCCACATCCTCGGCCAACGGCTCGTACAGTTCGGCGACTTCGGCAACGATCGCCGACAGGTCGGCCTCCGTCTTCAACGCGGGGTGGGAGCCGGCTTCGACGCGGCTGATCATCAAAAGCGCGTCGAAGGTGCGGATCATGCCGTCCGCTTCCGACAGGACGGCTTCCATCGCCTGGCGCGCGGTGCGCTCGGGCGTCTCGTCGCCGAGTGCCGCCTCTACGCGGTTGTGCAGCCGCGTCAGCGGCGTCTTCAGATCATGGGCGATGTTGTCGGATACCTGCCGCAGCCCTTCCTGCAAGAGGGCGATGCGCGCGAGGAGGACGTTGAGCTTTTCCGACAGGCGGTCGAACTCGTCGCCGGTTCCGGTCACAGGAAGCCGCTCCGAAAGGTCGCCGGCCATGATGCGCGCCGTCGCCGCCGACATCCGATCGAGCCGATGCAGAGCCGTGCGCCCGACCAGGAACCAGGCGAGAAGCGCCCCGAAGCTCATGAGAAGCAGCGCGAGGATCAGGGCGTTGCGCACGATCAGCCGGATGCGCTCCTGGTCCGTCTGATCGCGACCGACGAGCAGGCGCAGGCCGTTGGGAAGCTGCACCACCTCGGCGACCGCCATGTGGTAGCGGTCCTGTTCCGACTCGGTGAAGCGTGCGTAGCGGAAGGGCGTGGTCTTGAAGCCCGGCTTGTCGAGGACGCCGGCCTCGAGGCTCTGGACGTTGCCGGCGAGGATCAATCCCGTACCGTCGGTCACGAGATACAGCGGCGCACCGGGCTGGCGGGCGCGGCGGTCGATCGCCCGCACGATCCCCGAAATTCCCGTCGTTTGGTAGATGCGGTCGAGAACCTCGATCTCGTCGGCGATCGCGTCACGACTCTGGGTCTGCAGGATCGAGGTCGCGGTCTCCGTCACGTAGACGAGGAGGATCGCAGCGAAGAGCGCGAAGAGAAGGAGATAGACCGCCGAGAGCCGAACGGCGGTCACGCGCATCAGCTCGCGGATGCGAAGGATTGTGGGTCGGCGCAAGGACCCTCAGTCCCCGGCGCGGACGATGTATCCCGACCCGCGCACCGTATGCAGCAGCGGCTCGCCGAAGTCGCGCTCGATCTTCGACCGAAGCCGAGAGATATGCACGTCGATCACGTTGGTCTGCGGGTCGAAGTGGTAGTCCCACACGTTCTCAAGCAGCATGGTCCGGGTCACCACCTGCCCGGCATGCTTCATCAGGTATTCGAGCAGTCGGAACTCGCGCGGCTGAAGCGTGATCGGCTTGCCGGCGCGCCGCACCTCGTGGGACAGGCGGTCGAGCTCGAGGTCGCCGACGCGATAGACGGTCTCGACATCCTTGGTACCGCGCCGGCGCCCGAGGATCTCGATCCGGGCCAGAAGCTCGGAAAAGGCATAGGGCTTCGTCAGGTAGTCGTCGCCGCCGGCCCGCAAGCCGGTCACCCGGTCGTCCACCTGGCCGAGCGCCGAGAGAATCAGGATCGGCGTCGCGTTGCCCTTCTCGCGCAGGGCCGAGATCACCGAAAGCCCGTCGCGCTGCGGCAGCATGCGGTCCACGACAAGAACGTCGTAGGCCTGGGTGAGAGCCATGTGCAGGCCGGTCTCCCCGTCCGCGGCATGATCGGGAACATGGCCCGACTCGCGCAGCGCCTTGATGAGATAGGAGGCGGCCTCCCGGTCGTCTTCGATGATGAGGATGCGCATGAGATCCGATCTAGGGGACGGCGCGGACATCGTCATCGTCATATTCCTTCAAAGGGGCTGACGGAAAGGGGCGGCTCGCGCCGCCCCATTACGTGTCATGAGGCGCCGGGCGATCAGCTGCCGCTGATCGGCAGTGCGACGAAGCGGTTCTGGTCGCCGCTGCGGAGCTGGAACAGCGCCGCCTTGCGACCCGCCTCGCCCGCCTTCTTGATCGCCTCCTCGACCTCGCGCTGCGACTTCACCGACGTGCCGTTCACGGCCACGATCGTGTCACCGGCAGAGACACCACGGTTGGCGGCTTCGGAGTCCGGATCGACCTCGGTGATCACGACACCGTCGCCCTGATCCGACGGGGTGAGCGTCAGGCCGTAGCCGCGCAGCGAGGACGGGTTGACCGGGACATTGCTGCTGCCGCTGCTGTTCGAGGCCTCGTCGAGGCTGGACAGGTTGCCGAGCTCGACCTTGATGTCACGCGCCTCGCCGTTGCGCCACACCTTGACGTCGATCGTCGTGCCGGGCCGGTACTCGGCCACCTTACGCGCCAGCTCGCGCGGACCCTTGATCGTCTGACCGTTGACGGCCGTGATCACGTCGCCCGTCTGAATGCCCGCCTTCACGGCCGGCGTGTTCGTGTCGGGAAGGGTGACGATCGCCCCTTCGTCGGCGCTGAGGCCCAACGCCTCGGCGATGTCCTCCGTTACCGGCGCGATCTGGACACCGAGCCAACCGCGCTGGACGTTGCCGTTCTCGCGCAGCGACTGCACCACGCTCTTGGCGGTGGAGGCGGGAATCGCGAAGGCGATCCCGACATTGCCGCCCGAAGGCGAGAAGATCGCCGTGTTCACACCGATCACCTGGCCTTCGAGGTTGAAGGCCGGCCCACCCGAGTTGCCGCGGTTCACCGCCGCGTCGATCTGGATGAAGTCGTCGTAGGGGCCGGCGCCGATGTCGCGGCCACGCGCGGAGACGATGCCCGCCGTCACCGAGCCCCCGAGGCCGAACGGGTTGCCGACAGCCACCACCCACTCGCCGACGCGGACCTTCGAGTCGTCGGCGAAGTTCACGTAGGTGAACTTCCGATCACCCCCGTCCACCTTCAACAGGGCGAGGTCGGTGCGCGAGTCGGCGCCGATGAGCTCGGCCTTCAGCTCCGTCCCGTCGTCGAGCACGACCGTGTAGTCGCTACCGCCCTCGACCACGTGGTTGTTGGTGACGAGATAGCCGTCGTCCGAGATGAAGAAGCCCGACCCCTGCGCCATACCCTGGCGCGGGCTGCGGCGCGGCGCCTGGCGGTCCGGCGAACCCGGCATGCCGGGATTGCCGAATTCAAAGAAGCGGCGCAGCGGATGATTCTCGGGCAGGTTGTCGAAGGGCGATTCGGCGCGGCTGCCGTCGTCGCTCGCAGGGCGAACCTGCTCGCGCACCCGCACCGACACGACAGCGGGCGAAACCTTCTCGACGACGTCGGCGAATCCCGGATTCTGACCGGTCGGCTGCACCGTCACGGGCTCAGCGAAGCTCGGGCCGACGCCGGACATCACACCGCCCGCAAGGACGGCGCCGGCCACGCCGGCTGCGAGGACCGCCGTGGAGAGGCGGCGCTTGCTCTGATTGAAGTTCATGCTCATTTGCGAGACCCTCGTTGAATTCCGCCGACAAGGACCGTTCGGCCCGTCTGATGGCTGGAAACTAGGGGTCGCAACGTTACGGCAAGTTTTCGCGCGAATGAAAGCTTGGTAAGGTTGTGGGCTCAGGAGGCCTTGCCGGCGCCGGCGCCGACGTCGCCCACGATCTCGGCCAGCCGCGCCTCCTCCCCGGCGCTCAGGCCGGCGACTTGCGGACTATGCGCCTGTCGGCGGCTCGACCGCCGCAGAAGCACGATCCCGGCGCCGAGAAGCAGGATTGGCGTCCCCCAGAGAAGCGCCGTATCCCACCGCACGCGCGGGCGCAGAAGCACGAAGTCCCCGTAGCGCGCCACGAGATAGTCGAGAACGTCCTCGTCGCTGTCGCCCGCCTCGATCCGCTCGCGAACCAGGAGGCGAAGGTCGCGCGCCAAGGGCGCGTCCGATTCGTCGATCGACTGATTCTGGCAGACCATGCAGCGCAGCCCCGCCGAAAGGTCGCGCGCCCGCTGCTCCATCGCCGCGTCTGGCAGGATCTCGTCCGGCTGCACCGCCGCGGCCGGCCCGGCCCACACGGTGGACGCCGCGATCGCCAAGGCGCCGAGGAGCGTTGCGCTCCGCATGTCAGGCCGCCTTTGCCGCACGGCGCCGTGCCGGCGCGCCGACCCGCAGACGCCGGTCGCTCAAGGACGCCAGGCCACCGAGCGCCATCACCACGCAGCCGAGCCAGATCAGCGTCACCATCGGCTTCCACCAGATGCGCACGACGGTCGCCCCGCCATTGGCCGCCGTGTCGCCCAGCGACACGTAGATCTGGCTGAAGACGAGCGTGTGGATGCCCGCTTCCGTGGTCGGCATCTGACGGGCGGGATAGAAGCGCTTGGCACTGTTGATGACGGCGCCTTCCCGATCGCCGTCGAGCAGCGTGAAATGGCCGACATCTTCGCGATAGTTCGGCCCCTCGCGCTGCGTCTGCCCCTCGTAGCGCAGCTCGTACCCGGCAACAGGCACCGTCTGTCCCGGCGCCATGGTCGTCACGGTCTCCGAGTCGAAGGCGCTGACGCATACGACGCCGAGCAGCGTCACGCCCACCCCGAAATGCGCGAGCGCCGTGCCGAAGGCCGACCGGGGCAGGCCGACGAGCCGCGACCATCCGGTGCGCAGGCCGACCTTGGCAAATCCCGCGCGCGCGCCGAGATCGACAAGCGCCCCCGCCATGACCCAGACCGCGAGCCCGATGCCGAAGGCGGCGAGAATCTTCGTGCCGTGATTCATCGCGATCACCACGATCACGACGAACAGCGACGCACCGACCGCCGCATAAAGCCGCTGCGCGACACCAAGCAAGTCTCCGCGCTTCCAGGCGAGCAGCGGGCCGAACGGCAGTGCGAAAAGAAGCGGCACCATCAGCGGCCCGAAGGTCAGATCGAAGAACGGTGCACCGACCGAAATCTTCGTGCCGGTGAACACTTCCAGGAACAGGGGATACAGCGTCCCGATCAGCACGGTCGCCGTCGCCGTCGTCAGAAAGAGGTTGTTGAAGACCAGTGCCCCCTCGCGCGAGATCGGCGCAAACAGGCCGCCACTCTCCAACTCGCCCGCCCGGAAGGCGAAAAGCGCCAGCGAGCCGCCGATGAAGAGGCACAGGATGATCAGGATGAACACGCCGCGCGCCGGATCGACCGCGAAGGCGTGAACCGACGTCAGGATGCCGGAACGCACGATGAACGTGCCGAGCAGCGAGAGTGAAAACGTCAGGATGGCCAGGAGCACGGTCCAGACCTTGAGCGCCGAGCGCTTCTCCATCACCGCGGCCGAGTGCAGCAGCGCCGTGCCCGAGAGCCAGGGCATGAATGAGGCGTTCTCGACCGGGTCCCAGAACCACCAGCCGCCCCAGCCGAGCTCGTAATAGGCCCAGTAGGAGCCCATCGCGATCCCGCCCGTCAGGAACAGCCATGCCAGCAGCGTCCACGGGCGCACCCAGCGCGCCCAGGCGGCGTCGAGCCGTCCCTCGATGAGGGCCGCCACGGCAAAGGAGAAGGCGATCGAGAAGCCGACATAGCCGAGATAGAGCAGCGGCGGATGGATCGCGAGACCGATGTCCTGCAGGATCGGATTGAGGTCGTTGCCCTCGAACGGCGCCGGCACGACGCGGGTGAACGGGTTGGACGTCAGGAGGATGAACAGCAGGAAGGCCGTCAAGATCCAGCCCTGCACCGAGAGCACGGTCGCCTTGAGGCTGGGCGGCAGATCCCGGCCGAACAGCGCCACCAGCGCGCCGAACAGCGCCAGTATCAGCACCCAGAGCAGCATGGAACCCTCGTGGTTCCCCCAGACGCCGGTGATCTTGTAGATCATGGGCTTGGCGGAATGGGAGTTCTCGACGACGTTGAGCACCGAGAAGTCCGAGGTCGCATAGGCGGCCGTCAGCGCGCCGAAGGCGAAGGCGAGGAGCGCGAGGCCGGTGACCGAGGTCGCCGACCCGGTCTCCATCAACCGCGCATCGCCGATCCGTGCCCCCAGGAGCGGCAGCGCGGACTGGACCAGCGCGGTGCCCAGCGCCAGCACCAGCGCGAAATGCCCGAGTTCGACGATCACAGCCCGGCTCCCCCGGTCGCCGGCGCGCCCGTCGACGAGACGATGGCCCCGTCCTTCCACAGGCCGCGCGCCTTCAGGTCGTCCACGACTTCCTTGGGCATGTAGGTCTCGTCGTGCTTGGCAAGCACCGTGTCGGCGACGAACACGCGGTCGCTTCCGAGGTGCCCCTCGGCCACGACGCCCTGCCCCTCGCGGAAGAGGTCCGGCAGCAGCCCGGAATAGACCACCGGCACGCTTTGCAGCGTATCGGTCACGCGGAACGTCACGCGCTGGTCCTCGCCGCGCTGCACGGTGCCCGCCTCGACGATGCCGCCGAGACGGATCCGCTGCCCGTCGCCCGGCAGGCGGGCGACGACGTCGGTCGGCGAATTGAAGAAGGCGACGCTGTCCGACAGCGCCGTCAGCACGAGCCCTGCCGCCGTCGCGACCACGGCCAGGATACCGAACAGGCCGGCAAGGCGTTTCGTCTTCCGCGTCATGGTGATGTCGTGTCCGGCTCAAGCCCGAGCCCTCGTGCGAAGCTCAGGATATCCATAAGCTCAGGCGAAGCCGCCGGGAATACGGCGCGCACCTGGCTGAGTGCCGCAAGCGCCTGGTCTCGCTGATCCAATACCACGTAGGACCGCACGAGGCGCTTCCATCCGTCCGGATCGTGGGGCTCTGCCTTCAACCGCTCGGCCAGACCCGACACCATGCCCTGCACCATGGCCTGCCGATCTCCGTCCGAAAGCCCTTCGGCCGCCCGCACGTCGTCCGGCGTCGGCCCCGGAGCGCCCGGGACGGGGGGCGCCGCGAGACTGGAGCGCGCGTCGGCGAGCGCCGCTTCCGCGACCGGACGCCAGGCGCCGTCCGGCGGCCCGGTCCTCAGCAGCTCGCTCCAGGCATCCACGGCTTCGGCCGACCGGCCCTGCTGCGACAGCGCCAGGGCGAGGAAGAAGCGTGCGGGAACCCATCCGGCATCCAGCGTCAGCGCGCGTCGAAACTCCGCCTCGGCTTCCGGCGTCACCCGTCCGTCGGCGGCCTGCACCAGCGCTTCCCCGAGGCCTGCCACCGTCTGCGCGGTCGGCGGATTGAGCCGGAGCGCGTTGCGAAAGGCGGTCGCCGCCTTCTGTCCTTGCCCCATCTGCAGATAGACCGGCGCCACGACGCTCCACCCGGCGGCGTCGTCAGGCTCTTCCGCGAGGCGTCGCTCGATTTCTGCGACGGCGGTCTCGATGTTCAGTTCTCCCCCGCTCGGCTCGCGCATTGCCAAGGGCTGGTCCGGAACCTCGGGCGACCCCCAGCGGTCGTAGAAGAGGAAACTCCCAACCGGCAGGAGAAGTGCGACAGTCAGTCCGGCAATGACCGCGGTCCGGTTGTGGGAGCGCGCCGGGCCTGCCGCTTCCGCAGCCTCGTGCGCCCGGAGAAGTCGCCGACCGATCTCCGCACGCGATGCGGCGGCCTCCTGCGGCCCTACGGCTCCGCGCGCCTCGTCCTCGCGCAACTCCTCGAGCTGCGCGCGGTAGACCTCCTCGTCATAGGCGTCGCGCGCAGCAGTCGTGCGCGGAGCACGTCCCAACAGCGGGAAGACGATGGCAAGCGTCGCGACGGTAGCGAGGACGAAGGCGATGAGCCAGAACAGCATCGAGGCTCCCAGGAACCGGCAAGCCTGCCGGCGGTCGAAGCATGCGGAAAAACCGGGATCCGCAATGCGGACAGCCCCCGGCAACCGAGGCCGGATAGTCCGGCTCCCGTTTAGGACCGCTCTAACAACCCTCGACGACAAATCCCATTCAAATCGACATCAGGCGACGGGCGTCCAGAGATCGCTGCCCGAGCGGCAGGCGCTCCCGACCTGGCGCACCTTCGATGCCCCGCGGGAGATCACATGGGTGTAGCCGCGGCAATCCTGCGATCCCACCCGGTAGAGCTGCGTCGGCGTGATCTCGCCCTTGAAGCCGTCCGCCTCCCAGCCGACGGGCTGGCCCACCGTTCCGAACTGGAGCGCCTGATATTGCGCCTGCAGCGCGCGCTGTTCGGCCGAGGTGCTGAGCTTGACGCTGCTTGTCGGCGCGATGCTGCCTCGCAGCGCCGCCGCGCGTTCGGACAGCGGCTCGGGGGCCGTGCGCGGCGCGCTGGTCAGGCATCCCGACAGGATCGGCAGGGCGGCGGCAACGACACAGATGGTCCAAAATCTCGGCATTCGTCCGTCCGCCGCCTGCGCGGCCCATGCTGCCAGAACAACTCGTCGCGTCAGGACATCGGCGCGCCGGGCGCGCGAGGCAAGGTCACCTCCGCCCGCAATCCTCCGATTTCGGATCGCGACAGGCGAAAAGATCCCCGGTATTGCAAAACGGTATCAGCCACGATCGAGAGGCCGAGCCCGCTCCCTGCGCTTTGCTCGTCGAAGCGGCGGCCGCGCTGCGTGGCTTCCGCCATCTCCTGGTCCGAGAGTCCCGGACCGTCGTCCTCCACCACGATGCGGAACCGGTCGTCGTCGGCCGCGTCGAGCCGAAGGACGACCCGCCCGCGCCCATACTTGGCCGCGTTTTCCAGGATGTTGCCGACCGTCTCTTCGAGGTCCTGCTGCTCGCCCGAAAAGACGATGCCCCCCGCGTCGCCCGCCCAGCGCTGGTCGAAGGCGATGCCAGGGTTCAGCCGCCGCATGACCCGCAGCAAGCGGTCGAGAACCGGCACGACGGGCGTGCGCGCGATCGCGCCGTCGGTCGCCGCCACGCGCGCGCGGTCTAGGTAATGCTGAACCTGCCGGCGCATGATCTCGCTCTGCTCGCCGACGATCCGCCCCTTCTCCCCGCCGATCGCCGCCGCCTCGTTCAAGAGCACCGCGACCGGCGTTTTGAGCGAATGGGCGAGGTTCCCGACCTGCGTGCGCGCCCGCTCCACGATCCGGCGGTTGTTGTCGATCAGCGCGTTCATCTGCAACGCCAGCGGACGGATTTCCGTCGGCAGATTTCCCTTCAACCGCTCGGCACGCCCCGCGCGCACGTCCGCCAGCGCGCGGCGCACGCCCGTCAGCGGACGCAGGCCCACGAGAATGGCGAGCGCGTTGACGAGGATCGAGCCGAGGCCGAAGAAGCCGAGATAGAGCGCCATCTTGCGGTCGAAGGCCGCGATGTCGGACTCCACCACGCTGGCATTTCCCATGACACGAAAGCGCGCGGCGTGGTTGTCCTGATCGAGGACGACCTCCGCTTCCTCGACATAGAGCGTCTCGCCGTCGAGCCCCTCGGTCCGGTAGTCGCGGCGATACTGCATGTCGAAGGGCACGAGCTCCGTCGGCTGCGCCGCGATCTTGCGCGGCCCGAGCGAGAACGAGGCGAGCCGTCCGTCCGTGTTGGCGCTCGCCGGAATCACCTCCCAGTACCATCCCGACAGCGGCTGCGAGTAGCGCAGGTCCCCGAGGTTCGGCACGCCCGACAGCGTCCCCGCCTCGTCAACCGTCACCGAGTTGATGAGGTTGTAGAGCTGCGCCCGCACCACGGCCTCGAAGCCCGACTGCGCCGTCCGTTCGTAGAGGCCGGAGATCAGCCCAGCGACCACCAGGAACGCCGCCACCACCCAGACGCTCGACAGCGACACGACGCGAAAGGTCAGGCTCTGCGCCAGCCGCCCCCAGCGCGAGGGCGGCGCGGGTCGCTCGATCGGTGCCGCCGCCTCGTCCAAGGTCAGCCGCCGTGCTGCATGCGGTAGCCGAGTCCACGCACCGTCTCGATCATGTCGCCGCCGATCTTGCGTCGGAGCCGGCCGATGAAGACCTCGATCGTATTGGAATCTCGGTCGAAATCCTGATCGTACATATGTTCGATCAGCTCCGTCCGCGACACCAGTTCGCCCTGGTGGTGCATGAGGTAGGACAGGAGCCGATATTCGTGCGAGGTCAGCTTCAGCGGCGTGCCGTCGAGGCTGGCCTTCGAGGATTTCGTGTCGAGCCGCAACGGCCCGCAGTGGATCTCCGACGAGGCGTGGCCGGCCGCACGCCGGATCAGCGCCCGCACCCGCGCCAGCACCTCCTCCATGTGGAAGGGCTTGGCGACGTAGTCGTCGGCGCCGGCATCGATCCCCGCCACCTTGTCGCTCCAGCGGTCGCGCGCCGTCAGGAGCAGAACCGGCATCGCCCGTCCTTCCCGCCGCCAGCGCTCCAGCACGCTGATGCCGTCCATCTTGGGCAGGCCGACGTCCAGGATCACGGCGTCGTAGCTTTCGGTGTCGCCGAGAAAGTGCCCGTCCTCGCCGTCCGATGCCTGGTCGACGACGTAGCCGGCCCCAGCCAGCGCCTCGGCAAGCTGCCGCCGCAGGTTCGCGTCGTCCTCGACGATCAGGATGCGCATGGTGGTCTCGTCCCGAAACTGCTTGCCGTCATGAAGAGCGGTCTACTGCTCGATCGTGATGGTCTGACGGCGAGGCCGGTTTCCGTCGCTCGCGGGGATCAGCACGGTGACGACGCAGACCGTCCTGTCGCCCTGCTGCGTCGCCCTCACCGAAAGGACCTGTCCGCCCGACTGAGCGGAGGCCTGGGCGGCGGCGGCCGAGCATCCGCCCCCTTGCGCCATTAGCACGGCCCCCGGATCGTCCCAGGCCGCAACCGATCCTCCCTCGGTCGGTCGCATCGGCAGCGCCGAGGCTGTCGTGGCCGACAGGGCGATGGCGAGGAGAGTGGCCGCGACGAGACGGCGGGGTGCGGGGCGGGTCATGGCACATCCAAGGCTCTGTTGGCTGCAACACTAGGGACCGCGTGCTGAATGTCGAATGAACGGGACGCCCGCCTCGCGGGCGCCCCGCCGCCTCAGCGGATCCGCGTGCGCGCGTCGAAGCGCCCGAAGATCGCGACCGCCGCGCCGACGGCGCTCGCCGCCGCGGTCAACGCCGTAACCGCCTCCTCGCTGGTGAGGCCCACGACTTCGACGCCGAACAGCCCGGCCAGCGAAGCCGTCAGCGCCAGCGCCGCGCCCCAGACGGTCCGCGATTGATACCAGTTCTTGATCTCGTCCATGCTTCCACTCCTTCTGGTGATTACGGGCGCCGCGCCAGCATGAGCCGCGCCGGCGCCCCTGGGCCGTAGGATTGCCCGAGCTGGGCCACCTCCACGGCGATCGTGTCCGGCAGTCCGCCGAGACGCGCTTCGAGTTCGGCGACCGAGAGCGTCAGGCCGGGCGCGCCGACCGTCAGCTCCGCCCCCGTCGTTCCCCCCATCAAAGTGACGCGATAGGCCTCGCTTTCCTCGCCCAGCGCAACGTCGGTGCCGTCCCAGGCCGGGTCCGCAGAACGCGTCCGCCGGATCCAGACGAGTCGGAGGCCCGACCCGTCCAGCCGCCCCCGCAGGTGCACCGGAGACAGCGGCCGCAGTGCCCGCCGACCGAGCGCGGCGGTGCGCCGGTCGGCCGCCGCGTCGTCCAGCGTCCGACCGAGCGGCACCGTGCGCCAGTCGATCGCCGTCCCCGCTTCGCCATCCGCGATGCCGAGACTCTCCACCGCATGGTCGAGGAGAACGAAGAGCGCGCCGGCCGCGGCTCCCGCCGCCGCCTCCTCGCCCGTCCCGCCTATCCCGCGCGACAGGCCTCTCAGGCGGAAGCGCGAGGGCGCGATCTCTTCCGCCTCGCGGAAACGCAGCACCTCCCAGGCGCCGTTCGACGCCCGCACGGCCGCAGTGTTTCCGCCGGCGTCCACCAGCGCGGGCGCCAGCGAGGAAACGCTTCCCGCCACGAGGTCCACGACGAGCGCGTGCGTCCGGTCGAGGATCTCCTCGCGCCCCGGTCCCAGCGCCGCCGCCAGATGTCCGAGCGTGGCGGATACCGAAGCTGTTGCCCTCGCCGCATGTCCCGATCCCGTCGCCGAAGCCATCACAACATAGGGCATCCATGGCCGCGCCGAGACCGCCACAGCCGCGCCGCCCCTACCCCCGTCGATCACGGGCAGGTCGAGCAGCGCCACCACGGGCCGCGAGGCGAAGACCGGTCCCGGCCCTTCGGCCGGGCGCTCGGACGGGGCAATCGCCGAAGCCGTGCCCCGCCGCCCGATCCGCCGCGCCTCCACCCGGCGCGACAGGCCGTCCTCGATCCGTGTCACCTGCCACACGCCCGGCCGCCCATCGATCGCCAGCCGGTCACCCGCTCCGACCTCGATGGCGGCCGGCGACAGCGCGAAGCGTGCCATCTCTCGCTCGCCCGCCTCCCGATCGAGCAGCCCGCGCGCCAGGCCTCGCGCCTCGCCTTCCGTCAGCACCACCGGCAGGTCCACACTCGCCTGCCCCGGCTGCGATTGGCCGGGCAGCACGGCCTCGGCTGCGGCCGGCCGATAGGCCCGCTCGCCGTCGCTGAAACCCACCACGACCTCGCCCGGTGCCGCGCCGTCCTCGACGCGCCGGACCTCGAAGATCGGTTCGTCGTCCGCATCGACCAGCGCCACGGCCTCGCCCTGTCGGCTCCGTCGCGCCGTCGATCGAAACCGCAGTACCCCGGCATGCGCGAAGGCCTCGACGCCCGTCAGCCGCATCAGCTCCTCGAGTTCGCCGCGGGCCGAACCCGGTCCGGGCACCACGAACCCACCGACCATCCCGTCCACCTCGGAAACATCGAACGCCTCGAACCCATGGTCGCGCAGCAGCGCGGCGATCAGTCCGTCCATCGGTGCACGACCGAGCCGGCCGTTGAGCCAGTGGCCGCGCTGCCAGTTGTCCCCGTCGCGCCAGAGCGAGCCACGCTCGGGAAAGGCCGGAAAGGGCCGCGCGTCCCAGGTCCAGAGATGAACCGCGCCCGCAGGCACCATCCGCCCGCCATAGAGCGGCGAGAGCGGATTGTGCTCCGGCTGGAAACCCGGCACCGCCTCGTCCCAGTGCCGCTGGTGCGCTTCGAGAAAGCGCCGCTGCTGGAGGTCGTCCCGCGCTCCCGTCGAGAAATGCGGAAGCGCGCTCTCGGCCGATTTCGGATCGACGAAGACATTGGGCTGGTTCGCTCCCTTGTCGATCGCCGGGCAGCCGAGCTCGGTGAACCAGATCGGCTTCGATCGCGGCACCCATGGCGTCGGCGCCGCAGCCTCGACGCCCGCCCGCCGTTCGCGATGCGGCTCGCTCCACCAGGAGAGGATGTCCTTTGCCCGAAAGACCCAGGGCCTGCCGAGCCCGTCCGTGATCGCGCTCCGCTCGCCCGCCACCCGCGCCGCACCGTCGGCGTAGAACCAGTCGGCATGTTCCCCGCCCGTGATTCCGGCGACGAGCCCTTCGACATCGTAGGGCGAAGCCATGCCGTCCTGGAGGCTGTCGCCCGCCTCGTCCCGCCAGTCCGTCAGCGGCAGGTAGTTGTCGATGCCGACCGCCCCGATCGCCGGCTCCGCCCAGAGCGGATCGAGGTTGAAGAATACGTCGCCGTTTCCCGGCAGGTAGCCGAAATACTCGCTCCAGTCTGCGGCATAGGTCACCAGCGCGCCGGGCAGGATCGCCTTCACGTCCCGCGCCAGGACCACCAGCGCCTCCACGAAGGGAAACCGCCCGGCCTCGTCGCGCAATCGCGTCAGCCCGCGCATTTCCGAGCCGATCACGAAGGCGTCCACGCCGCCGGCCGCGCGAGCGAGATGCGCCTGGTGCAGGATCATCCGCCGGTACGACCATTCCACCGGCCCCCCATAGGCGACGACCTCGCCGTCGCTCGAAAAGTCCGCCACCTGCGCGGAACCGACGAACCGCTCGATATCCGTGCGCGCCGCCGCCGTTCGATCCGCCGTGCCGGCCTGCGTCTCGGCCAGATCCAGCGTCATCCGCCCGCGCCAGGGAAACGGCGCCTGCTCTGCCGCGCCATAGGGATCGGCCAGCCCGTTGCCGAGCGGAACGTCCATCAGGAGAAAGGGATAGAAGGTCACCTTCAACCCTTTTGCCCGCAGCGCCCCGATCGCGCGGATCACCCCCGCGTCCGACGGCGTGCCCCCGTAGGCCGGACCGCCGTCGACTTGGCTGACGACCCGGGCTCCGCCGCGCCCCGTCCCGCCGACGCTCCAAACCTCCGTCTCGTCGCACAGGACCGTCTCGACACCCGGCCGGCACGTGGCCCGCCCGGCTCGCAGGTCGTCCGCGAACCAAGCCACGACCAGCGCCGCCCGTTCGAGGTTCGGGCAGAGCGCCGTCAGCTCGTCGAGCGAGGCGGAGAAGTCGCTTTCATCGTGCAGCATGTTCCGGTTCAGGAGCCGATCCTGCCCCGGCCCCATCCGCTCGCGCACCACCAGCGGGTCGAGCCCGTGCTCCGTGGCGCCGGGAATGATGGTGATCGCCCGGATGCGGCTCTCGAACGCGCCGACGGGGCGGATCACCTCGCAGGAGATCTGCGGGATGCGGTTTCCCCAGCGCTCCAGCGGCAGGCGCTCGAACACGAGATAGGCGAGCCCTTGATAGGCCGGCGCCCGTCCTGCGCCCTGCTTCGCCTCGATCAGCGGGTCGGGCGCCTGGGTCTCCGTGCCGCGGTGCAGCCGCCACGGGATCTGCGAAAGGTCGAGTTCCTCCCCGTCCGCCCAGATGCGCCGGACAGAGGCGATCGGCCCCTCGCAGAGCGCCACCGCCACGTTGCCGTAATAGCTGTAGACCGTGGTCGCCGGCCCGCGCGCCGCGCCGCCCTTTCCGCCCTGCCGTTCCGTCTGGCTGACCTCCTCGAACCGCGTCGTCCAGATGACCTGCCCCGCCACCCGCGCCGTGCCGTAGACCCGCGCGACGCCGCCGCCCTCGTCCGCCTCCATGACCCGGCTCGCGTGCAGCCGCCCGCGCTCTTGCCGTCCGGTGCCGCCCATCAGCCGGTTGTCGATCGCATAGCCGCCGAGCGCCCCGAGCGCCCGGCCCGCGACCGCGCCGAACGGACCGCCAATCAGTCCGCCGAGCGCGCCGCCCGCCGCCTGCAGAAGAATGGTCGCCATGGTTCAGACCTCGTCGGGAAAGCGAAAGGTGCCCGCGATCCGCCCGGCCCAGCCGGGCGTCAGCGGCGAGGACACGACCGACGTGCCCTCGTAGGCATGGATCAGCCGCGGCCCGGCCGCATCCGCCTCGTCCAGGATGCCGCAATGGCGTGCCGGACCGGCGTTCCGCCAGCAAAACAGCACGACATCGCCGGCCAGCCCCCCGCCCATGGGCACCGTGCGGAAATGCCGGCGCGCCGCCTCCATCAGTGGATCGCCGTCGCCCGTCTCCGCCCAGTCCGGCGAATAGGGTCCCGGCGCCTCCGGCCCACGCCCGTAGAGTTCGCGCCAGACGCCGCGCACCAGCCCGAGGCAGTCGCACCCCACGCCCCGCCGGTGCCCCTGGTGCCGGTAGGGCGTACCAAGAAACCCGCGCGCCGCAGCGAGCGCCCGCTCCCGCGCGCTCACGGCACCACCGCCGAACCGTCGTGCCGGCCGTCGCTCTTGGCCACCGCCAGCGCCGCGTCGGTGCCGGGGATATGCGGAAAACCCCGGAAGTTCAGCGCGTTGTCGAACCGCTCGCGGCAGATCGTAAAGCTCCGATCGCATCCAGCCACCAGCCGCGCTATGTCCCCCGCCGCCCAGTCCGGCGACGGCGCCTCGACGAGATCCACCACCAGCGCCCCGCCCTCGCCCGTCCGCAGCGACGCCACGGTGCGCGCCGGCTCCGAGCCGACCAGAAGCCGCCCCTCGCGGAAAGGGCCGAGGTCGAAGCTCCCGAGCCCGTCCAGCACCACTTTGCCGTCGCCGACGGAGACGATCGCCCCCATCCGCGTCCAGGGCCCCAGGTCGACCCGGCACCGGGCGTCGCCGAGCGCCGCGTCGCAGCGGCGGCGATAGAACCGCCCGCGTTGCCGGTCGAGCCGCGCCGCAAGTCCCCGGAGTTCCACCGTCATCCCCGTATCGGTCCGCGTGATCTCGCCGAAGTCCGCGACCTCGACGAGCAGATGCTGCTCCGGCCGCTGCCAATCGACGCGGAACACCTCGACGCTCGCGCCGTCGAAGAGCCCAGCCGCGATGTCCGCACCCGAGACAGCCTCCGACGAAAGCGCGCCCTCGACACCTTGCGTCCCGGCGGCCAGCCCCAGCGCCGCCTCCGCTTCGCCGGCCGTCCACCCCGTCCGGGCCGAGAATGTCGTGCCCGCAAATGTGAGGTCCTCGTCGTGGTCGGTGAAGCCGAACACCCGCCCGTCCGTGCGCTTCACGCGCCAGGCCTGCGCCAGCGTCGTCGCCGGCCGGCGCAGCCGCTCTCGAAACGCGTCCGACATCCCGGTCATGGCCGGATCTCCACCAGCGGGATCGAGGGAATGTCGCCGGCCTCGAAGGCGGCGACGTTGATGGAGAGATGGTCCAAGTCGAAGCGCACGGGCACGTCGAACTCGAACCCGGCCGTGAGCACGACACCTTCTGCCGGGGCGGTGGCGAACGTCACCGTCCCCTTCGCCGCATCGATCACGATCCCTGCCATGACGGCCGCGCCGTCCACGCCGACCCGCACGCTCCCCGGCACCGGCTTCTCGATCGGCCGCAGATACTCAGCCGCGCCCGAGCCGTAGCGTTTGGCGAGCGAAAACTCTTTCGTCGTGCCGTCTCCGACCCCGAGCGGCTGATCCCCGGCCGAGGGCGTCGCACCGCCGACCGCCGAAGACGCGTCGAACGGGTCGCGAAAACGGAAACCGACGAGCCGCCCGCGCCGTGCCTCGAAGAAGTGGAGCACCGTGACAAGGTCCTCGACGCTGCGCACGCCCGAGCCCGCATCGTAGCGCCGCCAGGAATGGCGCGTGCGCTGATTGCGGTTCTCGTAGCCGCTCGACAGGCGCACGATGTCCGTCCGCCGCTCCGGCCCGCCCGTCGTGCCGAAGGCGACGCGCAAGGGAAACCGCTCTTCGCTGAACGAGGCGATCATCGTCAGAGCCCCCTTTGACCGCGCATCGCCGCGCGGGCGAGCATCGCCTGGATCTGCACCTCCGCGCGCTTGAAGCTCGGCGCGTCCGGCGTCGTCACGTTGAAGACCACCGACGGCCCCGCCCGACCCTGCGCTCCGCCGGGTGCAGCGACGCCGAGCGAGCCGTCCGGCCCGCGCCGAAGCGGCAGGATCGCCTCCGCGCCTGCCTCGCCCATCAGCCCGATCCGCCCGCCGCTCGGAAAATATGTCGGCGCCCGCACGACTCCGCCCTTGGCGAACGGCACGATACCGCCCGGCGCCGAACTGCCGCCGCGCGCCGCCCCGCCGCCGATGCCGGACAGAACCTGCCCGAACAGGCCGCCGGCCATCTGCGTCAGCGGTTTCAGCGCGGCGTCCAGCGCGATCGCCGAAATCCGCCCGCCGAGCTGCCGCAGCACGCCCTCGAGGGAGCGCCCGCCCCCAGCCGCCCCGCGAAAGGCCGCCGTCAGCGCCGCGCCGAACGCGTTGGCGCGCGTCGAAAGATCGTTGAGCGCCCGCTCGAAGCCGCCCGTGTCGGCTTCCACCGAAATGCGGAGCGCGTCCACCTCGTCCACCATGTCTCACCTCCGGTCGGGAAAGCGTTGCATCAGCTCGTCGAGCCGCGCCCGGCTGGGCGGCTCCGAGAGGGCGGCGAAGGGCCTCAGCGCCAGCGCCAGCTCGCGCGGGCTCGCCCGCCAAACCGCGTCCGGCGTCATGCGCAGGACGCACACCGCCGTTGCGAACAGTTCGTCCCAGGGAAAAGCCGCCGCGCTCGAGGCCTCGTCCGGCGCGGCGGCGCTCAAGGGCGGGCGGCCGGCTCCTCCGGCCCGCCGAAGGCGGCCGTCAGGAGGTCGGCCGCGATCCGAGCCGCGCCCGCCGCCCCGCCGTCGATCGCCATGGCGGCGACCTCCTCGTCGGTCGCCGGCGTGCCGCCGCCGCGCAGGGCAGCGCCGATGATACGCGTCAGGTCCCGCGCCGACAGCCGGCCCGAGCCGAAGCGTTGCGCCAGGCTAGAAACGTCGTCCAGCGCGAAGGCGTCCTCCAGTTCGGCCAGCGCCCCCAGCGTCAGGCAGAGTCGGTGCGCCCGCCCGTCCAGCACGGCCTCCACCTCGCCGCGTCTCCGGTTCGCCGCCATCTCAGAGCGCCGCGAACACGAGCGCGCCGGCCGATTCCAGCGACACCTCGAACGAGACCTCGCCGTTGTGCTCGCCGCCATATTCCAGCGCCGTCACCTGGAAGGGCCCCGTAACCGTACCGAAGTCCGGGATCACCGCCTGGAAGGCCGCGACCTTTCCCTCGAAGAACAGTCGGCGCAGCGAGGCGTCGGAGGCCGCGTCCTTGAATATCCCTGAGCCCGAGAGCGAAGCCCGCTGCACGCCTGCCCCGCCGAGCAGCTCGCGCCAGCGCCCGGCGCTCTCCGCATCGGTCACGTCCACGGTCTCCGCGTTGAACGAAATCCGCCGCGAGCGCAGGCCCGCCAGCGTCGAAAACGTGCCGTCGCCCTCCGGGTCCGCCTTCAACAGGAGATCCTTGCCCCTTTGCGCGCCCATGATCGTTCCTTTCCTGTCGGCCAAACGAAGAAGGGCGGCCCCTTCGGACCGCCCTTCGCGAAAACTGCAGTGATGTCGGTGATGTCAGGCCAGCGGCTCGGTCACCGCGCGAAAGCGCAGGATGCCGTGATAGGCCGGGCTGTCCGGCTCCTGCCGCGCCTCGGCGAACTGGAGCTGCAGGTTGACCAGCCGGTGGCCGTTGAGCGGCAGCGCCTGGTCGTGCAGCTTGTTCGAGACGAGATCCATGATCTCGTAGGTGTCCTGCTTCGAGCCGCCCTTGGCCCAGACGTGCAGCGTCAGGATGTGCTCGGCGCCGTCCTCGGTACCGGTGGACCAGTCCACCACCGCGGTGCGGCCGAGGGTAAGATAGGGAAACGCCGCCCGTTCGGGCACGCGGTCGAAGACCTTGGGTCCGCCGAGCCGCGCCAGAAGCGCCGGGTCGCCGGTCAGGGTCGAGACGATGGTCGTCTGGAGTTCAGCGCTGGGATGCGCCATGGCATTCAGTCCTCTTCGCTCCTCGGGTCACAGGAATATACAATCTCATACATTGCGTGATAACCCGTCGGGCGGCCGATCGCCCGTTAACTTTTCGTCAGGAACCAGGTCCGGCCGAGCGCCCTCGGTCTCGTCCAGCGCCTCGCCGGCCTTGCGCAGGATCTTGCGCCGAAGCGCGTCGCACATCCGCCCCCGCAACGCCTCGCGCCGCAGCCGCAGGTCTACGTGCGCGATCATGCCTCCGCCTCGCAACGGCACACGAGGTATCGCCCCGTCTCGTCCGGGTCGTGCAGCGTGCGGATCACGAAGCGCCGCCCACGGATACGGAACGCCATGCCCCGGTCGAGACCGGGCCGCGCCCGCAGTGTCACGCGATGAGTGGCAATGCCCACCCGCTGCCCCAGCCGCTCCTCGCTGTCCACGTCCAGCGGCTCCAGCCGCACGGCGGTCTCGCCGATCTCGACCCAGCTATCCCGTCCGCCACCGAAGGCATCGGCCACGATCTCGTTGCGCTCGATCGCCGCGCAGTGGCGCAGCAGCCCCGCGTCCAGAAACAGCGGCACCATCACAAGCCGACCCGCCGATAGGGCGCCAGCAGCCCGCGCACCAATGGCGGCAGCACGGCCGGCTGCATGGCGGCGGGCGCCGCACCGCGCATCTCGTAGGATACGGCGACGAGATGAAGCACTGCCAGCTTCAGCATGTCCGGCACCGTCGGCACGCCCATGTCGAGTTCGATCTCGATGTCACGCCCGTTCCGGCCCGTCAGTGCCGGCGGCAGACGCAGGGCCGATCCGCCCGCGGCGATCCGTATGGTCGCCGCGTCCACATCCTCCGGCACGCCGTCTTCGCCGAAGATGCGCGCGGCGACCACCACGCGCGTCGGCCGGCGTGTCAGCGCTAGGTCCGCCATGCCGGGGCTTTCCAGGCACAGCCGGAACCGTCGCTTCGCCAACACCAGTCCCGTGCGGGCCTCGATCGTCTCGCGCGCGGCGCGGACGAAACCCGCGATGCCCGCATCCTCGTCCGCGCGATCCACGCGGATATGCGCCTTGGCCTCGGCCAGCGTCACGGGCTCGGCGCCAGCCGCCCCCTCGTCGATCCAGATCATCTCGTGTCCCATCCTGGGTTCGCATGGAGAAGGAGCCGGGCGGCCGCCCGCCCGCCCGGCCCCGCCCGTCGTCAGGCCGCGAAGTTCAGGAGCTTGGCGGCGTCGAAGTCCTGGATGCCGCCGCCCACGCGCTTGGTCGTGTAGAACAGGACATAGGGCTTGGCGCTGTAGGGGTCGCGCAGCACACGCACGCCCTGCCGGTCCACCACGAGATAGAACCGCCCGAAGTCGCCGAAGGCGATGGCCTTGGCTCCCGTCTCGATGTCGGGCATCGCCTCGGCCTCTACGACAGGGAACCCCATCAGCGTCGCCCGCGCGCCCACGGCCGAGGGCGGCGCCCATAGGTAGTTTCCGTCCCCGTCCTTCAGCTTGCGCACCGCGCTCTGCGTACGGCGATTCATCACGAAGCTGGCGTTCTGCCGGTAGCCGGCCTTCAGCGCATAGATCAGGTCGATCAGCGCATCGCCCGCCGCGCCCGCCAGGAAGCCGCCGTTCGCGCCGGTCGAGACCGTGCCGACGCTGCCCCAGGCGAAGGCTGTCTCCTCCACAGTCGGATAGGTCATGAAGCCCTTCGGCTTCGAAACGCCGTCGCCCGTCACGAAGGCCGCGCCTTCCTGCGCCGCGAAGGCCTGCTCCACTTCCTCGCCGATCCAGGCGTCGATGTTGACCGCCGCGTCGTCGAGCAGCGCGTTGGTTGCGGCCGGCATGGCGTAGAGTTCCATCGTCGGGAAGCTCAGCTCGGCCAGCTCCGGCGCGCTGGTCTGCGGCCGGGCGTCGGTCTGGCCGACCCAGCCCGTCTGCGCCCCGTTCACCGCGAAGGGCTTGCGCAGCACGGCCGAGGAGACCGTGCGAACGCTGGCGATCCCGCGGATGGGCGAGACGGCCGCTAGCCGTCGGCCGATCTCGGTCTCGGTCTCGGCCGGCACCAGGAAGCCGCCGTCGGCACCCACCAGGCCCGACATCGCCTTCTCCTCCAGCCGGCGCAGCCGCGTCTCGTCGCCGCCGCGCACATAGGCCTCGAAGGCCGAACGGTGCTCGCTCGGCTCGCCGCTCGCGGTCTCCCCGCCGCCGGCCGGCGGGCGCATGCCCTTGAGCACCAGGCGCTCCAGGCGCCGCTCGTGCTCGTCCATCGCCTTGGAAATGCGGTCGGCCTTCTCGCCGATCAGCACGTCGGCGCTCATGCGCTTCTCGAGCTTGGCGACGCGCTCCTCGTTGGCCTCGCGGAAGGCCTCGAAGGCCCCCATGAGATCGTTCAGCGCCTCGGCGCCCTCGCGACCGCCCTCGGCCTTGGTCTCGGGAGCACCCTGGATATTGGTCTGCATGTCGTCTCCTCAGGCTGGAAAAAGCGAACCCCGCGCCGGGGGCCGGCCGCGGGGTTCAAGGAAAAGTCGAAAGGGGAAACCCCTCAGGTCCCGGCCGCGAACCCGCGCGGCGCGATCCGCCGCGCCGCCTCGCGCAGGGCTTTGGCCCAGTCGAGCGCCAGCCCGCGCACCTCGCGAACCCGCGCGGCCTCCTGCATGGGAAAGGTCACGAGCGAGATTTCCCAAAGGTCGATGTCGGTCAGGAGCCGACGCGCCGCGTCGCGCAGCGGCTGGGCGCGCCGCGTGCGGAAGCCGATCGACAAGCCGTCGATCGCCCCGCCGCGCATAAGCGCCAGCGCCTCGCGCCCGCGCTGGCTGCCGAGCTCGATCCGCCCTTCGGCATAGAGCCCCCTCGCGTCCTCGCGCAGGGTCGTCCAGCGCCCGATCGGCTCGCCCGGATCGTGCTGCCAGAGCATGCGCACGCCCGCCGCCGTGCGCTCCTCCAGCGAGCGGGCGAAGGCACCCCGCTGGATGCGGTCGCCCGCCCGGTCGGTTCGATCGAAAAGGCTCGCATAACCCCGGATCACCCCCGGCTCGTCGTCGGCGGCGGTCGGCAGCGGCATCGTCCGCTTGATCGAAGGCACCCGCGTCATCGCTCCGCCCTCCGCGCCGGGCGCACCCAGAGCCCTTCGGCAAAGCGCTGCAGCGCGCCCAGCGCCCACCAGGCCGAGAGGCTCGCCCCCGCCGACCCGATCAGGAGCAGCTCGGCCGCGCCGATCCGCCCGGTGAGGCCGAGGTGATCGCCGAGCGCGATCCCCGCCGGCCCGCCGAACACGACGCCCGTCACCGCCCCGGTCAAGAACCGCGCCAGCGCCTCGCTCCGTCCCTTCGGAAGAAGGTAGGCGATCGAGATCACCGAGCCTCCCACCGCGCCCGCCAGCTTGGCGCCGAACAGCGCCAGCGGGGACGCCACGTCCCCCGTCATCGCATCCATGATCCCGTCACCCCCGTGTTCGCGAAGCACGCGGGCCGTAGCCTACGGCCTCGCGCTTCTCGTCGTCGTCGAGGAAACCTGCCGCCCCGAGCCGCGCCCAGAGCGCTTCGCGCTCGACCGACAGGCCTTCGATCCGGTCCGCGTCGAAGCCGAGCCGCAGCCCCGCCTCGCCGTCGAAGAACCCGCCCAGCCAGTTGCCGAGCGCCGCCGACAGCCGCGCCACCAGCGGCAGCACTGTCAGCCGGATCAGTGCGCGGTTGGCCTCGGCGTAATTGGCATAGGTGTTGTCGCCCGGGATGCCGAGCAGCATGGGTGGCACGCCGAAGGCGATCGCGACGTCCCGCGCCGCCCCGTTGCGCGCTTCCATGAAATCCATGTCGCGCGGGGAGAGCGCCATCGCCTTCCAGTCGAGACCGCCTTCGAGCAGCATCGGCCGCCCGGCGCGCGCCGCGCCCGCATAGCCGCTTTCCAGCTCCGTCTTCAGCCGCTCGAACTGGTCGCCCGACAGGTTGCCGCCGTCACCGGGCTGATAGACCAGCGCGCCGGACGGCCGGGCGGAATTGTCGAGCAGCGCCTTGTTCCAGCGCGTCGCCGCGTTGTGCAGGTCGAGCGCCGTCTGCGCCGCACCGACGGGCGCGAACCCGTCGGCTTCGCTCAAGGGGTGGAACAGGCGGATCGCCAGCACCCGCGCCGGCCGCCCACCGTCCCCGTCCAGCGGAATGCGCCGCACCCGCCCGCCGACCCGATGCTCCAACGCCTCCGGCCAGCCGTCGGCCGAAGAAACCGTGCGGACCTGGTCCGGCCGCAGCGCATGGATCTGGCGCGGCACGCCGTCGAGCACGCTCGCCTCGACATGCGCCGCGCCCGAAAGGAGCAAGTGTCCGACCAGTGTCTCCACCAGTCCCGCCCCGTCCTGCAAACCGTTCGGCTGGCGCAGGAGATCGAGGATCGCGTGCGCCTCCACCTCGCGCCGCCCCTCATAGAGCACGAAGGGCACCGCTGCCGTCGTCTCAGCGATCAGCCGGACGCAGCGATAGACCAGCGGGTTGCGCATGAAGCCCGCCCGCGCCAGCGACCCGTAGGATCGCTCCGTCCAGTCAGCCTCGTCGCTCGCCCCGGCAAACACCAGCGCCCCGCCGGCCGACCCGGATCGCACTTCCGGCGCGCCCGGCGGCGCAGGCGCCAGCCCCGCCAGGGCTCTCAGCCTCGTCGTCAAACCCATCTCAAGTCTCCGTTGAACGGAAGAATGTAAAGCTCTGGAACTACAGACGCCGGATGCGCGGCTCGGCTTGCGGCCGGCTCAGCGCCGTCACCGCCCAGACCATGGCGTCGAGCCGGTCCGGCGAGCGGCCGTTGGACAGGCCGTCCGGCCCGAAGTCGCACAGCTCGTCCTCGAGGTCGGCGAAGCTGCCGGCGTGCCGCACGCGCCCCTGTTCGTAGAGCGCGGCCACGGGCTCCGCCCGCACCCACTTGCCTCGGCTGGCCCGCACGGCAGAGACGGGCACGTCCGGCGCCACCGCCCGCAGGACTGCCTCCACCATCTCGCCGCACTGGTTCACCTCGGCGACGATCCGGTCGGCTTCGAGTTCGCGATAGAGCGAAACGGCCGCCTGCGCCCATTCCGGCGGCTTCAGCCCGCGCCGGCTCCGATCGGCGATCACGTAGATCGTGCCGTCCCCCGCCAGCCCCGCCGCCACGATCCCGCAGGCGTCGGACGCCCGGCCGGACGAGGCCGGCGGATCCACCGCGACGACGATGCGCCGGAGTTCGGGCGCGACCCGCACCCGCAGCCGATCGATCGCCGCCCGGTCGAACAGCGCGTCCTCGCGTGCCTCGATCATCTCGCCGTCGAGTTCCTGACGCGCCAGCCGCGAGCCGCCGTAGCGCGCCTCCATGGCCGCCACGAAGCCGGCCGCGAGGTTGCCGGCGTTCTCGACTGTCCGCATCCGCGTCACGGCCGTCCCCTCTTCCGCCAGGAGCCGCTTCAGGATCGGCACCGCGCGCGGCGTCGTGGTCAGCACCATGCGCGGCTGTTCCCCCAGCCGCAGCGCCAGCTGCAGGTTGTCGAAGCAGCCGTCGGCATGGGTCCACTTGCCGAGCTCGTCGCCCCAGGCCGCGTCGAACTGATAGCCGCGCAGAGCGTCGGGGTCCTCCGACGAGAACACCTGCGCCACCGCGCCGTTGGCGAAGACCAGCCGCCGCCGCGACGCCTCGAAAACCGGCCGCGTCGCGTAGTCGAGCGACCGCAGCCCGCTTTCGCCCTCCACCATCACCTCGCGCGCGTCGCCCAGAGTCTCGGCCACCAGCGCGATGCGCCCGTGGACGCATCGTGCCAGCGGCCCCTCGCCCAACGCCATGGCCCGCACCCATTCCGCGCCTGCCCGCGTCTTGCCCGAGCCGCGCCCGCCGATCAGCAGCCATTGCCGCCAGTCGCCCGGCGGCGGAAGCTGTGCGGCCCGCGCGAAGGCTGTCCAGGGCGGCAGCGCGCGCCGCAGCACATGCGCCGGCCGCTCCTCCAGCTCCCGCTCGATCTCCGTCCAGAAGTCGCCGTCCATCAGCCGAGTGCCCCGGCGCCCGACGCGACCGCCTCGACCAGTCCGGCCTCCCCGTCCCGCCGCGCGTCGATCGCCCTGAGGCGCTTCATCATCTCGGCTCGCAAGTGCTCGGCCTCCGCCTCGTCCTCGCGGCGCCCGGTCTCGCGCGACAGCGCCTCCAGCTGGCGCAGTTCCAGAAGCTTCTCCAGCGTGCGGGTGAGCTGCGAGATCGCCTCGACCCGCGCCTTGGCTTCCGCCGCGCGCTCCGCCGCCGTCTTCTTCGGCACCGGCTCGCCCGGCGTCTCCGACACGCGCCGCGGCCGCTTCTCCAGCGCCCCGACCTCTGCCGTCAGCGCCGCGAACAGGCGCTCCGACAGCAGCGTCTCGTCCGGCTTCCCCATGCGACCATCCCCCGAAACGCGAAGGGCGGCCGTTCCCGTTCGGGAAGCGACCGCCCTTGAAGCGCACCAATTCGACTGTGCCTTAAACCTATCGCGGCACCGTCACGCTGTCAATGACTATTTTCCTAATTCAGACGATTTTCCTATCCGCCCCCATCTCGCCCTCTTCGGGGTCCTCGCCCGGCCATGCCGCCAGGTGGTCCTCGTAGTCCTCCGGCTGCATGCCCTCCTCACTTACCGTGCGCCCGCGCACCGAAATGCCGGCCGCATGCACCGTGTCCGGATCGCCCGACACGAGGTGGTGCCACCAGTAGAGCGGCCGCCCTTCCGCCACGAGGCGGTAGCCGCAGGTCGGCGGCAGCCAGGCGATGGACCGCACGAGTTCGGGGTTGAGGGTGACGCAGTCCGGCACGGTCGCGTGCCGGTTCTCGTAGTCGGCGCAGCGGCAGCTCTGGCCGTCCAGCATGTGGCAGGCGACATTGGTCCAGACGATCTCGCCCGTATCCCAGTCCTCGAGCTTGTTCAGGCAGCAGCGGCCGCAGCCGTCGCACAGCCGCTCCCACTCCTCCGCCGTCATCTCCTCCAGCGTTTTCCGCGTCCAGAAGGGTGTTTCGTTCATCTTGCTCTGCGATCCATGGACCCCGTCGACCGCGCCTCGGATCCGCCCATTTAATGTTGGAATGGGCAGTCTTTCGGGACCGGCGGCGCCGGTGGCTGATTGTCTCGCCGACAGGTTCTTGTAAGATGGCCCGACGCGTCGCGGCGGCGCGCCGGGGGATAGGCTGACCGTGCCGAAACTGTTCTCGTCCAAGCCGAAGGGCCGGCGCGCCCCGTCTCGACTGATGGAAGTCGATGCTTGGCTCGATACCACGCTCTGGCGGATTTTTCATGGCCTTTCCGGCACATGGGAAAGCGTCACGATCGCTTCGCGCCGCCTGCGCGTGCGCGGCTTCAACCGCGTGGTGGTCGAGCTCTGCTGCGAGACGCTGACCATCGGCCTCGCGGGTTTCGTCGTTCTCCTCGTCCTCGCCCAGCCCGCCATGAAGAAGACGGTCGCCGGCCTGCCGCAGCAGGCGGACTACTCCGTCCTGTTCCTCGACCGGCACGGCAACGAGATCGGCCGCCGCGGCATCCTGAAGGCGGACGCCGTGCCCATCGACGAGCTGCCCGACCATTTCGTCAAGGCGGTGCTGGCCACCGAGGACCGCCGCTTCTTCGAGCATTGGGGCATCGACTTCATCGGCCTCGGTCGCGCGCTCGGCCAGAACGCGCGGGCCGGCGGCGTCGTGCAGGGCGGCTCCACCCTCACCCAGCAGCTCGCCAAGAACGTCTTCCTGTCCAACGAGCGCTCGCTCGAGCGCAAGATCAACGAGGCCTTCCTATCGCTCTGGCTCGAGGCCAATCTCACCAAGCGCCAGATCCTCGGCATGTATCTCGACCGCGCCTACATGGGCGGCGGCGCCAACGGCGCGGCGGCGGCGGCCGAGTTCTATTTCGGCAAGAACATCCGCGACGTGAACCTCGCCGAGGCCGCCATGCTCGCCGGCCTCTTCAAGGCGCCGACGCAGTACGCCCCGCACAACAACCTGCCGGCCGCCCGCGCCCGTGCCAACGTGGTTCTCAGCGCCATGGTGGATTCCGGCTTCATGACCGAGGGTCAGGTCGTCGCCGCCCGTCGCCATCCGGCGACGGCGGTGGATCGCTCCGTCATCAAGTCGCCGGACTACTTCCTCGACTTCGCCTTCGAGGAGATCCAGCGCATCGCGGCCGACCTGCCCCAGCGCACCTTCGTCGCGCGCACCACGATCGACATGGGCCTCCAGCAGCTCGCCGACGAATCGGTCGATTTCCACCTGCGCCAGTTCGGCAAGACCTTTGGCGTGGACGAAGGCGCCATGGCCGTGATCGCCGACGACGGCGGCGTTGTCGCCATGGTCGGCGGCCGCGACTACGGCCTCTCCCAGTTCAACCGCGCCACCCGCGCGCTTCGCCAGCCGGGCTCGTCCTTCAAGGCCTATGTCTATGCGCTGGCCATGGAGAACGGCCACAAGCCGACCGACATGATCGTCGACGGGCCGGTCAGCGTCGGCAACTGGTCGCCGCAGAACTACGGCCTGAAATATGCCGGCCGCCTGCAGATCCAAGATGCGATGGCCCGCTCGCTGAATACCGTCGCCGTCAAGCTCAGCCAGGAGTCCGGGCCGGGCAAGGTCGCCGAGCTCGCCCGCAACATGGGCGTCGAGACCCCACTGCGCGGCGACAAGACCATCGCGCTCGGCACCAACGAGGTGACCATCCTCGATCAGGCGACCGGCTACTCGGTCTTCCCCGCCGGCGGCCTCACCTCCAACCGCCATGCGATCCAGCAGATCAGCGACGCCGAGGGCCATGTGCTCTGGGACGCCGAGCGCGACATGCCGCCACGCCGCCGCGTCCTGTCCGAACAGGCCGTGAAGAGCATGAACGAGATGTTCGTGCGCATTCCAGAGGTCGGCACCGCCCGCCGCGCCCGCCTGTCGATGACCCGCGCCGGCGGCAAGACCGGCACCACCCAGAGCTATCGCGACGCCTGGTTCGTCGGCTTCACCGGCAACTTCACCGCCGCCGTCTGGTACGGCAACGACAGTTTCCGGCCGACCAACAAGCTCACCGGCGGCGGCCTGCCCGCCATGACCTGGCAGCGCTTCATGGAAGCCGCCCATCAGGGCATCGACCTCAGACCCATCCCGTTCATCGACGATCCGATCCCGGCTCCCGGCTCGATCGACGTGCCGAAGCCCGAGGGCGAGGCGGCGCCGCAGATCGCCCGGCCGAGCCTCATCAACAACAACACTCGGCGCGTCCTGTCCGACCTCGAAAAGCTCCTGATCACGCTGGAGCCGGCCGGTCTGGAAAAGTTCGCAGCCTCCCGTCCCGAAACTTCGGTTCCCAGCGTCAGCCGCTGAGGCGCCAAGTCGGCAGGGGAGTGGCGGCACCGAACCGTCGCTCCCTCTGGTGCCCTTGTCGGATCGGGGTCATACACCGTCCATGCGTTTCATCCTCCTCACCCTTCTGGCGATCGGCGTGGCCCTCGGTCTCGGCACCTGGTCGGCCGCCCGCATGCTGGAAAGCTTCGAGGGCGCCGACATTCAGGTCGTCGGCCCCTGGCACGCCAACCGCACGGCGGGCTCGCCGGCCGCCGACCCCTATTCGAAGGCTCGTCTAGCCCGCACGGGCGACCTGACGCTCGGCCTCGGCGAAGGCGTCGCCTTCCAGGCCAGGGTGGATACGCAGGGGCGCGAGCTTCGCCGCGAATGCGACTACCGGCTGGAGGGCGCCTACCCGCCCGCCCGTATCGCCACCCTGTCCGCCTTCGACTTCGACGGCCGCCCGATCCCCGTCGCGGAGGGGCGCCCGTCCCGGCTGGTGTCGTTGAACTGGATGCGCTCGGACGACAACCGCACCGTGATCTCGGTCGGCCCGCGCGCGCAGCCCGGCAACTGGCTCGCGGTGGAAGGCACCGGCGGCTTCGTTCTCGCCCTCACCTTCTACGACACCCCGATCAGCACGGATATCGGAGCCGCTCCCATCGCCATGCCCTTTATCGTGCGCACGGGGTGCCTGGCGGATGGGTAAGCTCCTTCTTGCGCTGCTCGTCGGCTTGGTCGGCGCGGCGATCGTCCATATCGCGATCATCTTCTCGATCCCCATGCAGGCCGAAAACGACGCCTGGGGCCGCCTGTCGCGGCTCGGAGACCTGTTTGCCGTGGTCCGCATCGAGGACAGGCCCGGCCAGCCCGACGGCGCGGCCCAGGCGGCCGGCTTCACCTTCGTGGATCCCGCCTTCATCGACGCCGCCTGCCGCTTCTCGCTGCAAGGGGGCCCGGCGCGCATCATGGCCGACGAGCGCACCGGCTTCTGGACCGCATCGGTCTATGCCCGCAACGGCGACAACCTCTACAGCATCAGCGAGCGCGTCGCGCTGGAAGGCGCGCTCGACCTCCTCGTCGGCACGCGCGAACAGCTCGATCTCGCTCGCGTGGAAGGGTCGGAACTTCCCGATCAGACCATTTCGGTCGAACTGCCGACGCAGGAAGGATACGTCATGGTCCGCTCGCTGGTGGGCAGCGAAAGCGAGCGCCCCTTCGTGGACCGCTTCGTGCGCTCCATCACCTGCCGCCCCGCGACGGACGAGGAAGCGGGCCGCCCCGCGGGCTGAGGCTTGGTGGGGTCAGGCCGTGAGGTCCTGGAGCCGGCCTTCGTGGCCGACGGCGCCGGTCGACGCGCGCCAGGTCGAGGGCGTCTCGATCCGCTCGTATCGCACGCAGGGCAGGATCAGCACCTCGCCCATCCGCTGGGTGAGCGGAGTCGATGTCCGGCGGGTCTCGTCCCGCTTTGGGACGACGAGCCGATGCACGTTGTTCATTCCCTCGCCCCCTTCCCGAAGCCCATTCCGATATGACCGGGAGGCGCCGACGTTCCATTTCCGGTTCCGCCGGGCGATCCGCAAGACTCGCATCGCCTCCCGCCGCCACCTTGTCGCAGTCGCCTTGTCCGGCGCTGACCGCGCAACGTGTGGATGAAACGTCGTCGAACAGAGACCGGTTTCGCGGCGTTCCAGGGGCTGCGCAAGCCGGGGGCAGGCTTCGCAGGGTTAACAGGTTGCTAAGAGATTCCGTCTAACTCTACCGGACGCCGGTTCTCACCCGCACATACGCCTGGAGCCCCATGAAGGACGCCGCCCCGCGGATCTTCCGATCCCTCGAACGTCAGTCGGTCCAGCAGTTCGACACGGTGGTGACGGCCGCCATCACGGCCTACGGCGCCCTGCGCCACCCAAGCCAGCGGCAGGCCGACGAGATGGCCCGGCTGGTGGTTCCCCTCTGGACACGGATCGACACGGACACGCGCCGCAACGTGGCGGCCGCGCTGTCGCATTCCATGCGCGTGCCGCGCGCGCTGGTGGATCTCCTCCTCGGCGAATCCATCGAGGTCTCCGCCCCCTTCCTGATCTCGAGCCCGGCTTTGGACGACGCCGACATCACCCGGCTGCGCCGCTCGGGCGACGAGCGTGTCCTGCGTCTTCTGGACAACCGCGTCCGCCGCGCCGAGGGCCCCGAACAGCGCGTCGCCCCCGCCCCGGCCGAGCCGGCCGCGGCCGAGGCGGATACCGCCGGCGAGCGCCCCGCCGCCGCTCCGGCGTCCTCTGCCAGCCCCTCTCTTTCGCCCGAGTTTCTGGCCGAGACGCCGCTCCTCGAGCCCGCGCCGCCCAAGCGCCGCCCCGGCCCCTCGGTCGATGGCGTCCGCGAGGCCCTTCGTCGTCTCGCGCTGACGGGCCGCACGCCGCCCCCGACCCAGCCGCTCGACCTGGAAGCCCTGATGCTTCTCGCGATGGAGCGGCAGGAAGCCGCCTTCTACGACATGCTGGCACAGGCCCTGCCGATCGACGCGCGCACGGTGCTCGAAATCGCGGCCGATGCCACCGGCGAACGGCTGGCGGTCGCTCTCAAGGCGCTGAAGGTGACGTCCGCCGACGCCATGAGCATCCTGATGATGCTCAAGCCCTTCATCGGCCTCGACGTGTCGGCCTTCGACAAGCTGGCGCTCTTCTACCGGACCCTGAAGAGCGAGGACTGCCGCTCCATGGTCAACGCCGCGCGGCTTCAGCCGGCGCCGCGCCTCGGCGCCGCCGAGGGAATCCGCTCCTTCGAGCCCGTCCGCCGCGAGTTCGGCCGCCGCACCGAGCAGCCGGCGGCCCGCAAGACGGGCAACTGACGCGAGACCGTCAGTCGGCCTCGACGATCGTGAGATAGCGCTCGGGCCGGTCGGTCTCGAGTTCCACAACCCAGAAGTCGGGGTCGAAGCGCGCCTCCCGCGTTAAGCGGGCGTCGAGCGCCGTCTCGTCGGCGATGTCCTCGACCACGAAGCGCCGGTCGCCCTTCTCGTCGGCCATGGATTGGGGCGCCGGGCCGAGAAGGCGGATGCCTCCCGTCCGGTCGCGCAGCACCAGGAACACCGCGCCGGCCGCGTCCGCCCCTTTGCGGACCACGGCCGCGAAGCCTCCATCCGAAAACACGCGGCGCACCAGATAGGCCGCGAACATCTCGCTCGTCAGGCGCATCCCGTCGGTCAGCGCGCCGCGATGGCGCGCAGACGGTCGAGCACCTCCTGAGAGGGTTCGCCGGTCACGTCGAGGCTTTCCAATGCCTGGAAGGTGCGGATCGCGGCCCTGGTACGCTCGCCGAGAATGCCGTCCGCCCGAAGGTCGGCGACCTTGGCGTCCGACAGCCCCGCCTGGATCTGCCGCACGAGTTCGCTGCCGCCGCCGCCCGACGCGTCGGACGCGACGTCCGGGCTCTCCAGGCTCGCCACCTGCGTCGGATCGATTTCCTCGACCTGACCCGCCGCGCGGATCTGCGTCAGGAGAAGCGGGGTCGCCATGCCGTCGACGCGCAGGCCCCGATCCTTCTGGAAGGCGCGGATCGCGAGGTCCGTGGCCTGGCCCGCACGCCCATCCACCTCGGCCGAGTAATAACCCTGTTCGGCGAGGAGCGACTGCACCTCGCGCACGAGGGGAAAAGCGAGGATGCGGGGGTCGTTGCCGATCGGCGCGGGCTTGGCCGCCGCCTCGCGAACGGGGCGGACGGCCGGCGCCTGCGGCTCGAAGCCGCGCGTCACCAGCATGGGATGCCGGTGCGGGCCGGCCTGCCGGTTCAGCGCGTTGTCGGCGACGAGACCCGCCGAAATGGAGAACACCGCGATGCCGCCGAACAACGCCGGGCGCGCGGCGACGATCCGCGCGCCGGCGGCCAGTCCGGCCAGCGACGCGCGGGCGGCCAGCAGCGCCACCTGCCCGGCGAGACCGCCGGCAGGGTCACGCCGTGCGGAGGGCTTGCGCATCTTGGCGGAGGAGGCTGGTTTTCTTGCGGGCATCGGTCAACGCTACGATATTGTCGGAATGGGTTCGGGCGGCCTGGATCCGTTCGGCGCAGTCGGTCGGAATACGGACGGTGACGGTGGTGCCGCGCTCCGGCTGGCTACGGATGTGGAGGCTGCCGTGGTGGAGTTCGGCAAGCCCCTTCACGAGCGACAGGCCGAGCCCGGTTCCCTCGTAGCGCCGCGAGGCGCCCTGGGAAAGCTGGACGAAGGGCTGCGCGAGGCGCGCGATGTCCTCCTGCGCGATGCCGATGCCCGTGTCGCTGACCGTGAAGGTCAGGAAGTCGGGGTCTTGGACCACGGTCAGGCAGACCGTTCCGCGATCCGTGAACTTCACCGCGTTGCAAAGCAGGTTGACGAGGATCTGCCGGCAGGCGTGACGATCCGCTATGAGCGTTCCGGCCGTGTCGGGCGCGTGGACCGTGAGCCGGAGCCCTTTCCGCTCGGCCAGGCCCTGCACCATCTCGGCCGACGCCGCGACGATCTCGGCCGGCGAGAATGCCTCGAGCTGCAGCTCGTAGCGTCCGGCCTCGATCTTGGACATGTCGAGAAGCCCATTGACCACGCCGAGCAGGTGCTCGCTCGACCGGCGGATCAGCCCGACATACTCCTTCTGGCGGGGGTCCGTCAGGCGGCCGCACAGTTCCTGGTCCAGCATGTCGGCAAAGCCGACGATCGCGTTGAGGGGCGTGCGCAGCTCGTGCGAGACGGTCGCGATGAAGGCGGCCTGACGGCCTGCGTCCGTCTGCCCTTCGCCGGACGGAGCGCCGGAACTCTGGGTTTCGCGCACCAGGATCGCCTCCAGAGCGCCCGTCTTGCCACGAACCGGCTCGATCAGCAGGTCCGCCGCGCGGAAGGTCTCGCCGTCCACCCGCAGCCGAAGCGACAGCGATCGGGTCGGCGCGCCGGCGCGCAGGTCGTCGAGGGCGCGCAGGAACGCCACGCGGTCGAGAAGGTGGAGCCGGTGCACGAAGGCCTGGGACGCGGCACCGCCGTGCGGCACGGTCATCCCGTCCACGTCGAGCGTCGCCAGGATTTCGCCGTCGGCCGCCCCTTCGGCCCGCGCGCCGAAGACGGCGCGGCAGGCGACGAAGGTGGCATAGGCCGCGCAGAGCGGCAGGGCGAGCGTGTATCCGGCCAGCCCCTGCCCCGCCGGCCCCATGCCGTGGAGAGACAGGAACCCCGTCAGGCCGATCGCGGCAAGAACCGCGGGTGCCATCAGCCGCGCACGCACGCCGGCGCCGGCGCTCCAGGCCTCGATCGGGCCGACGGCCACCAGGACCAGCGGCCACAGGCTGTCCAGCGCGATCGCCACGAGACCGAGCACCACGGAGGCGACGAGGTGGAGGCCGACCAGCACGAGGTCGAGTTCCGCGCCGGCGGCCAGCGCGCTCGCGAGCGCGAGCAACGCCACGGCCGTGCCGAGCAGAACCGGCAGGGCGGCGGCGCCGCCCGGCACGACCAGCGCGAGGGGCGACAGGACGGCGGCCAGAAGACTCGCGCCGATCAGGCCGGCGGCCAGCCGGCCGTTGCGGCGCATGCCCGGCGTCCCGACCGAAGCGCCGACCGTTTCCGACACGCGGTCGAGCCCTTGGCCGACACCGCTCCAGAAGCCGGTCGATGGTCCGGTTTCCCGGCTGTTTCGCGTATGCGCCATCGTCAATCCACATGCGGCGGTTCGATCAACGGACCCCTCATGGGTCCTCCGAACCGTCAATCACCATGGATGGGAGATTGGGCTTAACCTTTTAAGGAAGCCATAAGCCGGGCAGGCAAACGCCCGCCCTCGCCCGCCGTCGCGATGCCCGATGCGTCGATTGGGATCGTGGTTAACGATCCGATCCGACCGAAAATCCCTTGTTCACAAGGGTTTGGAGGCTGTGCCGGAGGCCACGGCACGGGCCGGGCGGGCGACCGTTCGAAACGGATCGATCGAATTTGAGTTAAGTCCTGAAGCAGCCGCCAAGGAGCGCGGCCCCATTGTGCCGATACGACGCCCATGCGTTCGGAACGTGGGGCGACGGGACAATGCGGAGACATCGGGTTTGAAATGCGCCTCCTCCTGAAGCTCGCCTTCCTGATCGGCCTCGCGCTCTTCTTCCTCGCCCCCCGACCGGGCGACGAAGCGGGCGTGCCGGCAGGCCTTTCGGCCGGCGCCCTCGCCTTCGCCGCGCAACAGGCGGCCGCCGACATCGGCGGCTTCTGCGATCGCGCGCCGATGGCCTGCGAAAGCGGGCGCGACGCGATCCGGTTCGCCGGCGCGCGCATCGTGGACGGGATGACCTTCGTCTACGGGCTCGCGGCCGGCAGCGTCGCCGCCCCAGCGACGGAGCCGGGTCCCGTGCTGCCGGCCGCGACCGCGGAAGTCGCACAGCCGGCGTCCGGCGGGGTGCCGCACGAGCGCCCGCATCCGGCGCACGGGTTCGCCGTGCCGCCGCCGCGCCCCTATGTCGCCCCCGCCGGCTGAGTCCCGCCTGACAAGCGCTGTCCGCCGGCCTATATGAGGCCCGGGCAAAGAGGACATCATGCGCGACATCGACGAGATCGTCTCCGACTTCGAGCTTCTCGACGATTGGGAAGACCGCTACCGCTACCTGATCGAACTCGGACGCGAACTTCCGGACATGCCGGAGGCGGATCGCAACGAGCAGACCAAGGTGCCCGGCTGCGTCAGCCAGGTCTGGCTTACCAGCCGGACCGACGACGCCTCGCCTCCGCACGTCACCTTTGCCGGCCAGTCCGACGCGCATATCGTGAAGGGCCTCGTCGCCGTCGCGCTCTCGCTCTACTCCGGGCGCACGGCGCCGGAGATTCTGACGCTCGACGCCGAAGCCCTCTTCGGGCGCATCGGCCTCCAGGATCACCTGACCCCGCAGCGCTCCAACGGCCTTCGCTCCATGGTCCGGCGCATCCAGGCCGACGCCCGTGCCGCGATGGAAGCCGCCTGACCAGTCAGCCCTTCCAGGCGCGGATCGCTCCGCGCCCCGCCTCCGCTTCGTGCACCAGCCCGTAGTGCCGGGCGAGGGCCGAAAGGCCGGCCTTCAGCATCAGCTTGGCCGACCGCGCCGGCCACTGCCGTTCGGCCTCGACCCGCTCGGTCCCCTTCAGGAAGCAGCAGACGTCGAGCAGAACGCCTGACAGTTCCGGGCCGACCGCCTTCAGCGCCAGTTCCACCCGACGCCGGCAATCCAGAACCGCGTCCGACAGGTCGGTCGGCCCTGCCCGCCCGCCTGTGCGCGGCGCGTCGTCCCAGCGCTGGGTGACGCTGGGGCTGAGGCCCCCGCGGGTGAAGTCGATCCGCAGACGCTCGCCTGCCGCCACTTCGGGTGCGGAAAGGTACGGCTTTCCGTCGGTGCCCTTGCGGGATGCAAGCCGGGTGAGCGGTGATTCGTCGCTCGCCGCCATCGGTCAGAAGTCCTCGTCGGCGGCGCCGGGGATCATCAGGCGGCGGCAGGACAGGGCAAGCGCCTCCATCCGGCCGAGCATGGCGTCGAAGGCGCGGTCGTCGCGCCCGTCTTCGACCCGCGCGACCCCGTAGGACACGCTGCTGCGATCGCGCCCGAAGCCGTTCGCCACCGCGTTCAGCGAAAGCTGGAAGCTGACATGGGCAAGATACATCGCGACATGCCGTGCACGGGCGATGGGTGCCTGCGCGCGCCGCTCGGACAGGATGTCGGCGGCCGGCACGCCCAGGAACGCCGAAACGATATCGATCGCGACACGGCACTGGAGCCGCCCCTGTCCGCCCAAGTTGCCGCGGCCGGCGGGCGGAGGGAGATGGGCGACAGTGGCTCGGTCGAAACGGGGGGACATGACGGGACTCCGTGGCTTGCGATGAGCGAACGCTAACAAGGCCGGAACGGGTGTAGGAATATTTTCTTTAACGCCACCGTTCGCAAAGCCCGAGACGGCTGACCTCGCACGTCAGATATCCCCGGAATCCACAGCCGGCTCTAGGAATTCAGTCCACGCGGCAGCGGCGGCGTCGAAGCTGCGGCTTCAACGTGGATTTTCAACATGCATCCGAGCGACGAAGCGATCCTGCGATTCGAGAAACGCCTCCGACAGGAGGTGCGTCGCTTCGGCGAAGGGCTGCGGCGGCATCTGACACCCGACACCGCGGCCGCCGGCGCGAACCCCTATTCCATTGAGGCATGGAAGGCGTTGGCGGCGGAGGATGCCCGCCTTCGGCGCAGGGCGCGGAGCGGCGACCCCGGCTACGACCTCAATCGCCACATCGCGGTCCGCCGCCTGATGGCCCTTCGAGCCGTGCCAGCCATGCCGTTCTAGATCAGGCGCTCTTGGCCAGCCGCACCGTTCGCAGGCCGTCGAACAGGCCGCTCAGGGCTAGTTCGGCGGCCGCGACGAGGTCGAAGCTCTCGTTCTGTCGGAGCCACTCGGTCAGAAGGCCGGTCATCGCGCCCATGCACACGTTGGTCACGAGCGCCGGCGAGAGGCCCGCCCGCAGTTCTCCCCGGTCGCGCGCCTTTTCGAAGGCCGCGACGATCACCGCCATCATGTGGTCTTCGCCCTCGCGATGGGCGCACATGACGTTTTCCATCTCTCCCACATACTCGCAGCGCAGAACCAAAATCGAATAGACCCGCTTGGCCCGCTCGTCGGCGACGAACCGGCGCATGCTCTCCAGCATCGTGCGCTCCAGCGCCGCCAGCGGGCGCTCGTCGGAGAGGAGGTTCTGGCTGTCGAGAAAGACGCGCTGCGGCAGGTAGGCGCGCTCGTGCATGGCCAGGAACAGGTCGCTCTTGCCCGAGAAGTGCCAGTAGATCGCGCCCCTCGTCAGTCCGGCCCGCGACGCTATGTGGGTGAGGCTTGTCTGACTTACCCCCCGCTCGAAGAACTCCTGCTCGGCGGCATCCAGAATCACGCTTCGCGTCTCGAGAGCTTCTGCCTTGGTTCGCCGCACCATCGCCTCCTTGAATACATCCATATATGAATGTATGTAGCCGCATCTTCAAGCTGGATTGCGCGGTCCGGCCTCCCGGAGTTCCCGATGCCTCGTTCTTCCCTTCTCCTGTCGACGGCAGTGTTTCTGGCATTCGTCGCCCCCGCGCTGGCGCTGGCGCAGGCGCCCGGCGGCGGTGCCGCTCCCCCTCCCCCCGCCGTGACGGTGGCGACCGTGAAGGCGGAGAACGTGCCGGTCACTTTCGAGTATCCCGCGCGCGTCGCCTCGTCGCGTGAGGTCGAAGTCCGCGCCCAGGTCGGCGGCATCCTGCTTCGGCGCGCCTTCAACGAGGGCTCGCGCGTCAACGAGGGCGACCTCCTGTTCGAGATCGACCGTCGCCCGTTCGAGGCGCAGGTGGCCCTGGCGGAGGCGCAACTGCAGCAGGCGCAGGCAACGCAGGCCAACGCCGTCCGCACGCAGGAGCGGACCCAGGCCCTCGTGCGCTCGGGCGCGACCTCCACGGCGACGCTCGACGACGCGACCTCGCAGCGCCTCCTGGCCGACGCGCAGGTCGCCGCCGCCGAGGCGCAGCTCCAGACCGCAACGCTCTCGCTCGACTACGCCTCCGTCGAAGCGCCGGCCAGCGGCATCACCAGCCTCGAACAGGTGCCGGAGGGCTCGCTCCTCAACACCGGCGATCTCCTGACGCGGATCACCCAGCTCGACCCGGCCTATGTCAATTTCTCGGCCGCCGATTCGGAGGCCTTCTCCATCCGCAACATGATCGAGTCCGGGCAGGCCGAAGGTTCGCTCGATCAGTTGCGCGTCACCGTTCGCTTCGGCAACGGCACCAACTACGATCAGACCGGCACGATCGATTTCACCTCCTCCAACATCGACCAGTCGACGGGTACGATCCTGTCGCGCGCCGTTCTGCCCAATCCGGACAGTCAGCTCCTGCCCGGCCAGTTCGTGCGCGTGGAGATCGAGGGCATCGTCGTCCCCAACGCCGTGACCATCCCGACCGAGGCGCTGATGCAGGGTCCGCAGGGCACCTTCGTCTACACGCTGGACGACAAGAACGTCGCGGCGGTGCGCCCGGTCACCGTGGGGCGCGAGCTTGAGGGCCGACTGCTGATTTCCGACGGCCTGAAGGACGGCGACCGCATCGTCACCATCGGCGTCATCAAGGTTCGCCCTGGCTCGCCGGTGACCCCGACCGAGGGCCAGGCGCCCCAGCAAGGCCAGCCGCAGGCGGGCGCCGAGGGCGCCGCGCCCCAGCAGGCGGCCGCCGACGCCGCGCCCCAGGCCGGAGCCGCTCAGTGAACCGCTTCTTCGTCGACCGGCCGGTCTTTGCGGCCGTCATCTCGATCATCATCCTTCTGGCCGGCCTTGCGGGCATGCGCTCGCTGCCGATCGAGCAGTATCCCGAGCTCGTGCCGCCGCAGGTGCAGATCGCCGCGACCTATCCCGGCGCCTCCGCCGAAACCGTGGCGCAGACCGTCGCGGCCCCGATCGAGCAGGTCGTCAACGGCGTCGAGGACATGATCTACATGAACTCGTCGAACTCCTCGGCGGGCACCTCGACCATCAACGTCACGTTCCAATCGGGTACCGATCCCGACCAGGCGACCATCAACGTCAACAACCGCGTGCAGCAGGCGATCTCGTCCCTTCCCGCCGAGGTGCAGCGCCTCGGCGTGACCGTGACGAAGCAGTCCTCGTCGATCCTCGCGGTCGCGACCATGTCCTCGTCCGACCCGCGCTACGACGCGACCTATGTCTCGAACTACGCACTCCTCTACGTGCTGGACGAGCTGAAGCGCGTGCCCGGCGTCGGCAACGCGCAGCTCTTCGGGCAGCGCAACTACTCCATGCGCATCTGGCTGCGCCCCGACCAGCTCGCCCAGTACCAGCTCACGCCCGGCGACGTCGCCAACGCGATCCGCGAGCAGAACGCCCAGTTCGCCGCCGGCCAGTTCGGCGCCCAGCCATCCAACACGCCGCTGGCCTTCACCTATTCGGTGACGACCGCCGGCCGCCTGCCGGACGCGCAGGCCTTCGAGAACATCATCATCCGCTCCGACGCCAACGGCGCCTCGCTGCTTCTCAAGGACATCGCGCGCGTCGAGCTGGGGGCGCAGGACTACGCCTTCAACGCCACCTACAACGGCAACGAGACGATCCCGATCGGCCTCTATCTCCAGCCGGGCGCCAACGCGTTGAACGTGCTGGAGGCCGTCAATACGCGCATGTCGGAGCTGTCGCAGTCGTTCCCGGACGGCATCACCTACGCGATCCCCTACGACACGACGAAGTTCATCAACGCCTCCATCGAATCGGTGATCCACACGTTCATCGAGGCGATGGTGCTCGTCCTGGTCGTGGTCTACCTCTTCCTCCAGAGCTTCCGCGCGACGCTGATCCCGATGATCGCGGTGCCCGTTTCGATCATCGGCACCTTCGGCGTCCTGCTGGCTCTCGGCTTCTCGATCAACCTCCTCACGCTGTTCGGGCTCGTTCTCGCCATCGGCATCGTCGTGGACGACGCGATCGTCGTGCTCGAGAACGTCGAGCGCATCATGCGCGACGAGGGACTGAACCCGAAGGACGCGACAGCCAAGGCGATGAGCGAGGTCACCTCGCCCGTCATCGCCATCGTTCTGGTGCTCTGCGCCGTCTTCATCCCCGTCGCCTTCCTGGGTGGCCTGACGGGCACGATGTATCGGCAGTTCGCCGTGACCATCGCGACCTCGGTCACGATCTCCGGCATCGTGGCTCTCACGCTGACGCCCGCGCTCTGCGGCCTGATCCTGCGCAAGGAGCACAAGGAGCCGCTGGCGCCGTTCCGCTGGTTCAACCGGATGTTCGACAAGCTGACGAACGCCTACGGCCACGGCGTCGCCTTCTTCATGCGCCGGGCGTTCCTGTCGCTCGTCCTGTTCTTCGCGCTGATCGGCGGCACGGTCTATCTCTTCCAGACCATTCCGTCCTCGCTCGTGCCGGACGAGGACCAGGGAACGAACCTCGCGGTCGCCATGCTGCCGCCGGCCGCCTCGCTGTCGCGGACAACCGACGTGATGAACCAGGTGTCGGCCAACATTCGCCAGCACCCGGCGGTCGAGGATGTCGTCGCCTTTGCCGGCTTCGACCTCCTGTCCGGTTCGCAGAAGTCCAGCGCGGGCGCGGCTTTCGTGACGCTCAAGGACTGGTCCGAGCGCACCGATCCGTCGATGGACGCGCGGAACCTGCCAGGCGCCTTCATCGGCATGAACGCAGGCATCCAGGACGGCATGGTGCTCGCCTTCTCGCCGCCGCCGATCCAGGGCCTCTCGACCACGGGCGGCTTCGACCTCTTCGTCCAGGACCGGACCGGCCAGGGCAGCCAAGGGCTCATCGAGGCGACGCAGTCCCTCGTCGCGGCGGCCGCCAAACGGCCGGAGCTTTCGGGCGTGCGTACCACGTTCGAGGCCAACGTGCCGCAGTACCAGATCGACGTCGATCGCGAGAAGGCGAAGGCGCTCGGCGTTCCCATCGCCTCCATCTTCGAGACCATGCAGTCGACCTTCGGCTCGCTCTACGTCAACGACTTCACCCTGCTCGGCCGCAACTACCGCGTTTCGCTTCAGTCGGAGTCCGATTTCCGCGAGAAGCCCGAGGACCTGCGCTTCGTCTATGTCCAGGCCTCCAACGGCTCCATGGTGCCGCTGGATTCACTCCTGATCACCAAGCGCATCGTCGGCCCGGATCTGATCGAGCGCTTCAACGCCTTCAACGCAGCCAAGGTCTCGGGCGGCCCGGCTCCCGGATACTCGTCCGGGCAGTCGCTCCAGGCGATGCAGGAAGCGGCGGCCGAGGCCCTTCCCGAGGGCTACGAGATCGCCTGGACCGGCTCCGCCTACCAGGAGATCCAGGCCGGCGGTACGGGTGCCATCGCCATCGGTTTCGGCATGGTCATGGTGTTCCTGATCCTGGCGGCGCAGTACGAACGCTGGTCGCTGCCGATCGCGGTGATCCTCGCCGTGCCCTTCGCCATGTTCGGTGCGCTGCTCGCCATCTGGCTGCGCGGGCTCGAGATCGACACCTACTTCCAGATCGGTCTGGTGACGCTGGTGGGCCTTGCGGCCAAGAATGCGATCCTGATCGTGGAATTCGCGCAGTTGAAGCGCGAGGAAGGTCTATCGGCCTTCGACGCCGCACTCGAAGGGGCCAAGCTGCGCTTCCGCCCGATCGTCATGACGTCGATGGCCTTCATCCTCGGCGTCGTGCCGCTCGCCATCGCCACCGGCGCCAGCTCGGCCAGCCGGCATTCGATCGGCACGGGCGTGATTGGCGGCATGCTGATGGCGACCTTCGTCGCGATCTTCTTCGTGCCGCTGTTCTACAAGCTGCTCGCGCGCGACAAGAAGCCGAAGACGAAGGACGCGGGCTCCACGCCGCCGGAGGCGAAGCCCGCCCACTGAGGATGTGCAGCAAAAGGGCGCCGCGAGGCGCCCTTTTTGCGCTCAGACCTCGCCGTCGTAGCCGGCCGCGCCCGACTCGAGAAGGCTTCCGACACGCCGGAAGCCTGCCACGATCGCCGCCCGATCGACGGAGGAGAAGGCGATCCGCACGCGGTGGAAGCTGCGCTCCAGCCGGTCGGCCTTGAACTCGTCCTCGTCGTCGATCAGCACGTTGTCGCGCGCTGCCGCCGCCTTGAATGTTCCTGACAGCCAAGGCGACGGCAGCTTCAGCCACAGGAACGGCAGATGCGGGTGCGAGGTGAACTCGTGTTCGGCCAGGATCTGACGCGCCAGGCCCTCACGCGCCGCGATCTCGCCCGTGACGCGATCCCGAAGCTCGGCCGCCGCGCCCGACAGCACGAGGCGCGCGCCGGCCTCGGCGAGGATGAAGGACAGCCCTCCGGTCGTCAGCTTGTGCGTCACCTTCAAGCGCTGTGCGACGTTGGGTGGACAAGCCACCCATCCGCCGCGAACGCCCGCCGCCACGCTCTTCGACAGCCCCCCGACGACGAAGGTGCGCTCCGGGGCGAGGCTCGCCAGGAGCGGCGTCGGATCGCCCGTGGTTCCGCCATAGACCTCGTCCTCGATCAGCCAGACATTGTACCGCCGGGCAATGTCCGCAATCTGGCGGCGTCGGTCCTCGGGAAGGATCGCGAGCGTCGGGTTGTGCCCGGCCGGCATCAGAAAGGCGAGCTTGGGGTGCTGCTGGGCGCAGACGCGCTCGAAGTCGTCGGGAACGAGGCCGTGCTCGTCCATCTCCATCGACACCGTTCGCCGGCCGATCAGCCGGGCGCTGCGGCTGATCTGGCTGTAGGTCAGCGTTTCGAAGGCGACCCGGTCGCCCGGCGCGGTCATCGCCGCGATCACCGCGAGCGCGGCCGCGTGCGCGCCGTGGGTCGGCACCATGTCGTCCGGCTGTGGCCTCCAGCCGTTGCGCCCCAGCCAGCGCACGCCAGCCTCCAGCCAGGAGTTGAGATGGGTGCGCGAATAGCTGGCGATCTCCAGCGGGTTCTCCCGCGCGATCTCGGCGAACAAGGGGCCGACCACGGCGTCCTGCCCGAGATCGGGCGCGGCGGTCGTGTCCATCCGCAGCTTGCCCGGCGGCGCGTCTGTGAGCCGCGTGCCGCCGAAGGACGAAAAGGCCAGGCTGGGACGATCCGCCTGGCCTCTCCCTTGATCGAGGATATAGGTGCCGCGCCCGACCTCGCCGCTCACCAGGCCTCGCTCTCGCAGGAGCGCATAGGCTCGCCCGATTGTACCGATTGTCACCCCTAGGTCGAAGGCGAGGTTCCGCTGAGGCGGCAGACGCGCACCCGGCGCCAAGACGCCATCGTCCACGGCCGTCTCGATCGCGTCCGCGAGCCGCGCATAGTACGGACCGTCACCGGCGACAATCGTGGGAAGCCAATTTGTCATGGTGACAAGAACGTATCTTGCCTCACAATCAGGGTCAACGGTACAGATTGTAACCCATCCCGAATGATAAATTGGGGTACAATCATGGCCGCCTGGCTGAAGCTTTGGTATTCGAGGGGTACAATCGGATCGCGGTGCGATCGCCCTGCGAGGATTATCTCGCCTTGGGAGGCAGCTCTCCGCTCGCTCGCCCGCCTGAAGCGCGAGGCCGGCTTGCGTCGCAGCCGTCGCGCGCTGCTCGACCTCTCGGACGATCAGTTGCGCGATATCGGCGTCACGCGCGACGAAGCCCTGCGCGAGGGCCGGCGGTCGTTCTATATCGACTGACCGGCCCGTCACTCAGGGGCGCAGCCGCTCGGCGAGGCGCTGAGCGAGGCGCCCTTGATCTGGGCGAAGACGTCCATGCCGGGCGCGAGCGCCAGCGCGTCGAGCGAGCGGCGGGTGATGCGGGCCTGGAGCCGCTGCCCCGCCCCGTCGCGCAGGGCCAGCGACACGGCGACCTCCGCCTCCCCCGCCTCGGCGACCGTCACGATCCGCGCCGCGAGAACGTTGAGGATCGTGGACCGCGAGGGCCGGTCCAGAGTTAGGCTGACGTCCGAGGCCGCCACCCGCAGCCGGACGGCGGTGCCCGCTTCCGGTGAGACGCCCGCGACCAGCACCGCCTGTCCGTCGAGATCGAGCCGCAGCAATCCATCGCCCGGCTCTTTCCCGAGAACCCGCGCGACCAGAACCGCGGCGGTGCCGCGCGTGCGGGCGAAGGGCAAGGCCGGATCGGTCAGGAGATCGTTGAGCGGCCCCTCGGCCTCGACACGTCCAGCCCGCAGCAGGACCAGCCGGTCCGCCAGACGCTCGACCTCGGCGATGTCGTGCGTCACGAGCAGGATCGGCAAGTCGAGCCGCGCGTGGAGCCGCTCGAAGTAGGGCAGGATTTCCGCCTTGGCCATCGCGTCGAGCGCCGAGAGCGGCTCGTCCATCAGGAGGAGGCGCGGCTGCGAAAGGAGCGCCCGGCCGAGCGACACCCGCTGCCGCTCGCCGCCCGACAGATGGCGCGGCGACCGGTCGATCAGCCGGTCGAGGCCGAGAAGGTCGCAGACCTCGTCGAAGCCGATCGCCGGAGGTCCGCTCGCGCCGCGGGTGGCGCGCTCGAAGCCGTAGAGGAGGTTGCCGCGCACCGAGCGGTGCGCGAAGAGGCTCGCCTCTTGGAAGACGTAGCCGACCGGGCGCCGATGCGGCGCGAGGAAGGTCCCCCCCTCCTGCCAGACCTCGCCGCCGATCCGTAGAACACCGTCCAGCCGCTGGAGCCCGGCGACGCATCGAAGGATCGTCGTCTTGCCGCAGCCGGACGGGCCGAACAGCGCCGTCACACCGCGCATCGGCGCGTGGAACGCGGCGTCCAGCGAGAAGCCGCCGAGCCGCCCCTGGAACGCCGCCGCGATCATCGCAGGAGACCGCCGCGCCGGCGCTCCAGCATCGAGACGGAAAAGATTACCAGGAAGGAGAAGACCAGCATGCCGAGCGCCAGGACATGCGCCTTCTGCCATTGCAGCGTCTCGACATAGTCGTAGATCGCGACCGACAGGACCTTGGTCGTGCCGGGAATGTTGCCGCCGATCATCAGGATCACGCCGAACTCGCCGACCGTGTGGGAGAAGCCGAGCACCGCGCCCGTCAGGAAGCCCGGCCGTGCGAGCGGCACGGCGACGCTCCAGAACCGGTCCCACGGAGAGGCGCGCAAGGTAACCGCCACTTCCCACGGCCGCTCGCCCGCCGCCTCGAAGGCGTTGCGGATCGGCTGGACCACGAAGGGCATGGAATAGACCACCGAGCCCAGCACCAGGCCGGGAAAGGAAAAGGCGAAGGTGCGCAGTCCGAAGAACGGGCCGAACCAGCCGCCGAGGCCGCTCGGCCCCAGCGCGATCAGGAGATAGAAGCCCAGAACCGTCGGCGGCAGCACGAGCGGCAGGGCGACGACGGCCGCCACCGCCTCCTTCCACCAGGCGCGCGAGCGCGACAGCCACCAGGCGATCGGCGTCCCCATCACTAGAAGAAGCAAGGTCGTCAGCGTCGCCAGTTCCAGCGTCAGCCGGATCGGCGACCAGAGTTCGCTCCAGTCCATCCAGCCCTACTCGCCCGTGCGGTAACCGTATCTGCGGATGATCTCGACGGCCTCCGGCGAGCGGAGGAACTCCAGGAAGCCCTTGGCCGCCGCGTTCCCCTCGCCCGTCTTCAGGAGCACCGCGTCCTGCCGGATCGGCGTGTAGAGCGATTGCGGCACGTCCCATCGCGAGCCGCCTTGCGCTCGGATCACCTGCCCCAGCGCGACGAAGCCGAGTTCGGCATTGCCGGTCTCCACGAACTGGTAGGCCTGGGCGATCGACGTGCCCTGCACGATCTTGGGTTGCAGCGTCTCGTAGACCCCCAATCCCTTCATCGCCTCGATCGCAGCGGCGCCGTAGGGCGCGGCCTCCGGATTGGCGATGGCGATCTTGGCGAAGCCGTCCGCCTTCAGCGTATCCTCGCCGGTCACCTTTCCGGCCTCGGTCGAATAAAGGACGAGCTGGCCAATCGCATAGGTGAAGACCGTGCCCGCGATGCCGTAGCCCTCGTCCACCGCCCGCTTCGGCCGCGCGTCGTCGGCGGCCAGGAAGACCTCGAACGGAGCGCCCTGCGTGATCTGCGTGTAGAACTGACCGGTCGAGCCGAAGGAGAGCACCGCCTCGTCGCCCGTCATCGCCTTGAAGGCCTCGGCGATCTCCCTGGCGGCGTCCGCGAAGTTGGCGGCGACCGCGACCTGCGTCGAAGCCGCGAGGGCGCTGGGCGGCAGGAGCGCGAGGCCGAGAACCGACAGCGAAACGGCATGGGCAAGGCTGCGAATCATGGAGCGCACCGATATGGCCAAGAGGACATATCGCTAGGCTAGCTAGGCGCCCGCCCGCTCGGCAAGCGTTATTTCCGATCGGACATATCGCCTGTCCCAGGCCCCAACCGGCGCGCCAGGGCTTCCAGATCGTCCGCGATGGCCGCGTCGCTGAGGCGCTGCATCCGGCGATAGCGTTCCAGCACCTCTCCGCCGAGTTCGGTCAGCGCCGCGCCGCCATGGCCGCTGCCGCCGCGACTCATGGAGACCAGCGGCGCATCGAAGGTCGCGTTCAGCTCCTCGACCAGGCTCCAGGCGCGCTTGTAGCTCATGCCCATGCGCCGTCCGGCCCCGGCGATCGACCCGGTTTCGGCGATGCCCTCCAGAAGGTCCGCCCGCCCCGGCCCGACGATGCGCCGCTCGCCGAAGACGAGGCGCAGGCGCGGCACGCGGTCGAGGTCGGACGGGGCTCGATCGATGGTCATGACGTCTTGTCGACGCGCGATACGCTCTTGTCCAGCGCCGCGCTTGTTCCCCTCCCGCCTCTTCGCTACGGAGCAGGAAGAGCCAAGGGAGAAGCTGCGCCATGATCGTCGTGTTCGGATCGGTAAATGTCGATCTCGTCTGCAAGGTGGCCGCGATCGCGAAGCCCGGCGAGACGGTCCTGGCGCCGGGCTACGAGCAGCTTTCGGGCGGCAAGGGCGCGAACCAGGCGGTAGCCGCCGCCCGCGCCGGCGGGCGGGTCCGTTTCGTCGGCGCCGTGGGGCGCGACGCCTTCGGGAACGGCGAGGCCGAGGCGCTCGCGAACGAGGGGATCGACGTCGCCAGCCTCGCCCGACTGGACGAGCCGACGGGCTGCGCCTTCATTTCGGTGGCCGCCGACGGCGAGAACGCCATCACGGTTGCGAGCGGCGCCAACCGCGCGGTGGTCGCCAGCCAGCTCACCGGCCGCTGGGAGCACGGCTCCTCCGTCCTCGTCCTCCAGATGGAGCTGCCCTTCGACGAGACGGTGGCCGCCGCGCGCGCCGGACGAGGCGTCGGCGCGCGCGTCATCCTGAACCTCGCGCCCGTGCCGCAAGGCGTCGAAGCGGCGCGGCTGAAGGACCTCCTTCAGTCCACCGACCTCCTGATCGTCAACGAACACGAGCTGGACGAAGCGGCCCGCATCCTCGGTCTTTCGCCGAGCGAGCCGGAGGAGACCGCAAAGGCCGTAGCGGCTGCGACGGACCTGTCCGTCCTGGCGACGCTTGGCGGTGCCGGCGCCCTCCTCGTGACCCGCGAAGGCGCTGTCGAGCGCTTCGCCGCGCCGCGTATCGAGCCGGTGGACACGACGGGCGCCGGCGACACGCTGTGCGGCGTGCTGGCGACCGGGCTCGACGCCGGGCTGGACATGGCCGAGGCGATCCGGCGCGCCGTAGCGGCCGCCTCGCTCGCCTGCCTGTCCTTCGGCGCCCGCAGCGCCATGCCGAGCGCGGAGCGCATCGACGCCTTCCTGGCGGAGGCGAACTGATGGCCGCCGCTCGCATCGCCTTTCTCGGCGAGTGCATGATCGAACTCTACGAGAAGCCCGGCGAGGCGCCCGGCACGATGCACAGGACGGTCGGCGGCGATACGCTGAACGCCGCCGTCTACTGCCGCCGCGCCCTCGGATCGGACAGGGCCGTCGCGGTGCATTACGTCACCCGGCTTGGCGACGATCCCTTCGGCCGCGAGATCCCGGCCTTCATCGAGGCCGAGGGCGTCGAGACGGAGCACGTCCACCTCGCCCCCGGCGAAACGACCGGTCTCTACGCCATCAGCCGCGACAGCCAAGGCGAGCGGTCCTTCGCTTACTGGCGCTCGGCGGCGGCCGCGCGCCGGCTGTTCACCGACGGACGCGAGGAAGCGCTGGCACGGGACCTTTCCGGCTTCGACGCGCTCTACTTCACCGGCATCTCGCTCGCCATCCTTCCGCCCGCGGGCCGCGAGCGCCTCCTCTCGCTCGCCCGCGCGATGAAGGCGGCCGGGCGCATCGTCGGCTTCGACGGCAACTACCGCCCCCGCCTGTGGGAGAGCCTCGACGCCGCGCGCGAGACGATCGCCGGCGCCCACGGCGCCGCCACCCTGACCATGCCGGGGCTCGACGACGAGCAGGCGCTCTTTGGCGACCGCGACGCCCATGCCGCGGCGGAGCGCCTTCTCGGCTTCGGCGCCTCGGCCGCCATCGTGAAGTCCGGCGGCGATCCGGCCGTGGTGGCCGAGCCCGGCAAGCTCCGCGAGGTCGCGGGCCGGAAGGCGCAGCGCATCGTGGACACGACCTCCGCCGGCGACAGCTTCAACGGCGCGGCCATGGCGGTAGTGCTGAAGGGCGGATCGCTCGAAAAGGCGGCGCAAGCCGGCCACCGCATGGCCTCCGCCGTGATCGGCGAATACGGCGCCATCGTCGCGCGGGAGAATACGATGTGGGCGGAGGGGCCGCTTGGGTGAGGGCCAACGAGCCTCGGAGCTGGTTGGCAGGGGCCGGGTTTCCAATTGGTACCCCACCCCGGAAAGCCGTCATCCTCGGGCTTGACCCGAGGATGACGGGTGCGGGGGATTGAGGCCGCGTCCATATCGAGCAGGCCACGGCGCCTCTCAGCGCCGCAGCCTCTCTATCTGAAACGGCGCGGCGATCTCACTCCGCCGCCTGCGACACGCTCGCGCGCGGCATCCCTCGCAGCACCTTGTCGAGCGTCATCGGGTAGTCGCGCACGCGCACGCCGCAGGCGTTGTAGATGGCGTTGGTGACGGCCGCGCCGACGCCGCTGATCGCGAGTTCGCCGATCCCCTTGCCGGCTAGCGGGCTCGCCGCGTGATCACGCTCCTCGAGCAACACCACATCGAGCTGCGGCACGTCGGCGTTCACCGGCACGTGGTATTCGGCGAGGTCGTGGTTGACCATGAGGCCGGAGCGCTTGTCGACCACCAGCTCTTCGGTCAGCGCCGTGCCGATGCCGAAGATCTGGCCGCCGAGGCACTGCGAACGCGCGGTCTTCTCGTTGAGGATGCGGCCCGCCGCCGCCACGGTCAGGAGGCGTCGGACCCGCGTCTCGCCGGTATAGGCGTTGACCGCCACTTCGCAGAAATGCGCGCCGTAGCTGGCCTGATGCGTGTTCTGGAAGGCCTTGCCGGGCTTGAACGTGCCGGTCACCGAGATGGGCTCGCCGGCGAGGATGTCGACGAAGCTCGTCTGCCGGTTGCCGGCGATCGCCGTGCCGTCCTTCAGCGTCAGCTCGTCCGGCTTCACCTTCAGCTTCTTGGCTATCGCCTCGACGATGCCTTCGCAGGCAACGAAGACCGAAGAGCCCGAGGAATTGGCGCCCCAGGAACCGCCCGAGCCCGGCGCGTCGGGGTCGCCGGAATGGCCGAGCTTCACGCTCACCTTCTCCAGCGGCAGGCCCAGCATCTCGGCCGCGATCTGCTGGAGAACCGTATAGGTGCCCGTCCCGATGTCGGTCATGTTGGTCTCGACCAGCGCCTCGCCGGCGGCCGACAAGGTGACGCGCGCCGACGACTGCTGCAGGAGGTTCTTGCGCGAGGCCGTGGACATGCCGATGCCCACCAGCCACTCGCCCTCGCGACGCGTGCCGGGCTCCTTGTTGCGCTTGTCCCAGCCGAACCGCTTCGCGCCGACGTCCATGCACTCCACCAGCTTGCGCGAGGAGAAGGGCAGGCCGTCCTGCGGATCGACCTCCGGTTCGTTGCGCTTGCGGAACTCGATCGGGTCGAGGCCGAGCTTCTCGGCCATCTCGTCCATCGCGTTCTCCAGCGCCAGCATGCCGACGGCCTCGCCGGGCGCCCGCATGGACGACGACAGAAGGATGTTCACGTCGGTCTTACGATGGGTGATCCGCCGGTTCTCGCCGCCGTAGAGGAAGACGGTGGAAATACCGGCCGGTTCGAAGAACTCGTCCCCCGGCGTGTTGCTCGCGATCGTGTCGTGGCCGATGGCCGTGATCACGCCGTCCGCCGTGGTGCCGAGGCGGATGCGCTGGATCGTGTCGGAGCGGCGCGAGGTGGTCTGGAACACCTGCTGCCGCGTGAGGGCGATCTTGACCGGGCGCCCTATTTCCTGCGCCGCCATGGCCGCGAAGACCGATTCCGGGCCGATGCCGAGCTTGCCGCCGAAGCCGCCGCCGATATAGGGCGCGACGATCTCGACATCGGACTTGGAAATGCCCAGCGCCTTGGCGAGCTGCCCGACATTGGTGGAGACGAGCTGGTAGCAGCCGTAGAGCTTGAGCTTCTTCCCCTCCCAGTGCGCGACGGCCGCGTGCGGCTCCATGGCCGAGTGGCTCTGGCTCGGCGTCGTGTAGGTCGCGTCCAGCGTGACTGCGGCCTGGGAGAAGGCGGTTTCGAAGTCGCCCTTCTCCGTGGTCGCGGGCGTGGCACCGTCCGGCGGGCGATGCGCCTTGTCCTGGTCGGCGATCGGATCGTATCGCCCCTCTTCCCTCTCGTACTCGACCTCCACGAGCCTGGCCGCGTCGCGGGCCACCTCGTAGCTTTCCGCGACCACGAGGCAGAGCGGCTGGCCGTAATGGGTCACCTCGCCCGCCGCGGGCTTGGGCGCGGCGTCGTTGGGATCGGCGGCGGCCCGCGGGGATCGCTTGTCGACGATCACGGTGAGAACACCGGCCGCCGAGCGCGCGCGCATCGTCTCGATCGACTTCACCTTGCCCGAACCGATGGTGGACAGCACCATGTAGCCGTAGGCCACGCGCTCGCCGGGAAGGTTCTCATAGGCATAGGGCGCCCGGCCCGAGACCTTGAGCGGCCCTTCGAACCGGTCGACGCCCTTGCCGATGACGTTCTGGACGTTGCGGTCGAGCCGCGTCTCGCCGATCGGCTCGTCCATCTTGAAGCTGTTGGTCGTGTCCATCATACCCCTCCCTGCGCGGCGTCGGCGAGCACCGCCGGAAGCGTCCGGCGCACCAGGTCGATCTTGAAGTCGTTGTTGCCGTAGCCTTGGGCATCGGAGAGAAGGAGATCGGCCGCCCGAGCGAAGACGACTTCGCCCGGCTCCTCGCCGATCAGCACCTCCTCGACGCTCTTCGAGCGCCAGGGCACCGTGCCGATCCCGCCGAAGGCGAGCCGCACGTCGGCCATCCGCCCCGCGTCCATCCGGACAACGGCCGCCACGGAGAAGAGCGCGAAGGCATAGGATGCCCGGTCGCGGACCTTGCGGTAGAGATGCCGCCCTTCGAGCGGCTTCGGCAGGCGGATGGCGGTGATCAGCTCGCCCGGCTCGAGGTTCGTCTCGATATGGGGCGCATCTCCCGGCAGACGGTGCAGATCTGCGATCGGAATGCGCCGCTCCGTGCCGTCCGCCTTGATCGTCAGCACTTCGGCATCCAGCGCGCGCATAGCCACCGCCATGTCGGACGGGTGGGTCGCGATGCAGTGCTCGGACGTGCCGAGAATGGCGAGGATGCGATTGAAGCCGCCGCGTCCGTCGCAGCCCGAGCCCGGCTCGCGCTTGTTGCAGCGGGCGCTCGTCTCGTAGAAGTAGCCGCAGCGCGTGCGCTGGAGGAGATTGCCGCCGGTCGTCGCCTTGTTGCGGAGCTGGCCTGAGGCGCCCGAAAGCAGCGCGCGCGCCAGGACGGCGTAGTCGCGGCGGATGCGCTCGTCGGCGGCGAGATCGCTGTTGGTGACGAGGGCGCCGATCCGTAGCCCCTCCCCGTCCGCCTCGATCGTCTTGAGCGGCAGCCGTGTGATGTCGACCAGGCGGCTCGGCGTCTCCACCTGCAGCTTCATGAGGTCGAGGAGGTTGGTGCCGCCGGCGATGAACTTCGTCGCGGCATCGGCGGCCACGGAGGCGGCTTGGGCGGCGCTGGTGGCGCGCTGGTAGTCGAAGGTCTTCATGCCGCGCCCTTTCCGCTGGCATCGCGGATGGCGTCCACGATGTTGGGATAGGCCGAGCAGCGGCAGAGATTGCCGCTCATGCGCTCGGAGATCTCGGCGTCCGTGAGTTCGACCGGGCCGTCCAGCGCCTCGGACGCATGGCTCGGCCAGTTGTCGCGCGCTTCGCCCAGCATGCCGACGGCGGAGACGATCTGGCCGGGCGTGCAGTAGCCGCACTGGTAACCGTCATGATGGAGGAAGCTTTCCTGCATCGGATGCAGGTGGCCGGGGGCGCCGAGGCCCTCGATCGTGGTGATCTCGTCCCCCTCGTGCATGACCGCAAGCGTGAGGCAGGAGTTCACGCGGCGCCCGTTGACCAGCACCGTGCAGGCGCCGCACTGGCCATGGTCGCAGCCCTTCTTGGATCCCGTCAGCGCGAGATGATCGCGCAGGGCATCGAGCAGCGACGTGCGGATATCCACGTCGAGATCGTGCTCCGATCCGTTGACCTTCAGTCGCATCGTCGTCCGCTTCCTGTAACGTTTCCAAATCGGGAACGCAGTTGGGGCGGCTTGGATGCGTGGAAAGGAAGGGATGCGTGCTTTTCGCGCGCCTAGGACGCGCTGGGAACCCCGACCGGGCGCGCGATGCGCCCGCCGGTGAGCGGCTGCGGGGCGCCCGTCGTGGAGGGAAAGCTGATCGGCAGGCCGCGCAGCACGCGCACCGCCAGGAAGGCGAAGCACTCCGCCTCGATCGCGTCACCGCGAAGACCGAGCGCATCGCAATCCACCGCTTCGGCGCCCGACCGCTTCGCGATCTCGCGCATCAGCACGGGATTGCGCCGTCCGCCGCCGCCGACGACCAGCCTGCGCGGGCGCCGCGGCAGGCGGTCCAGCGCCTTTCCGACGGCGCCTGCCGTGAAGGCGGTGAGGAGCGCAGCACCGTCCTCCAGCGACAGCCCGTCGGCCATGTGAGACGTAAAGTCGTTTCGGTCCAGGGATTTAGGGTATGGCGCCGAGAGATACGGGTGCTCCAGCAGCTTGGCCAGCCGCGCCTCGTCCACATGGCCGGCGGCGGCGAGGAGCCCGTCGCGGTCCATGTCGCGCTTCGCATGCGCCTGCACCCAGTCGTTCAGCGGGGCGTTGGCCGGGCCGGTGTCGAAGGCGTGCATCTCGCCGTCGGCCGAAACCCAGGTGATGTTCGCGACACCGCCGAGATTGAGGAAGGCGGTGTCCTCGCCGGCCCCGATCCGGGCGAGCAGCGCCTTGTGATAGATCGGGGCGAGCGGCGCGCCCTGGCCGCCGAAAGCCACGTCGCGGCTACGAAAATCGTAGACCACGGTGATGCCGAGCCGTCGCGCCATCTCCTCTCCGTCGCCGAGCTGGCGGGTGTCGCCGGGGCGGTCGCCCGCAGGCGCGCGATGGAGCACCGTCTGGCCATGGAAGCCGATCACGCCGCAGTCGACGCTCGGCAGGCCCTCGTCCTCCAGAAAGGCGGCGACCGCGTCCGACTGGGCGACCGTCAGCGCCTCCTCGGCCGTATCGAAGATGGCGGGCTCGGGACCCTCGAAGCTCCAGCGCGCAGCGGCGGCGAGCGTCTCCTTCAGGAGCGGGCGGATGTCCCTTGGATACGGCGCCAGCAGGGTCGGACCGAATTCGTGGATCGTCTCGCCGTCCGTGCAGAGCATGGCGATGTCGACATTGCCGTCGAGCACCGTTCCGGTCATCAACCCGATCGCCCACATCGACATTCGATCATCACTCCAAAGCATGCCCGGCGACGATTCGCCGGTCGCCGGCCCAAGGCTGTGGCATGCCTTGCCCGGCGCCAAGCTGGCGGGCCAGTCCCGACCGCGCGCCTCAGGTCACGATGGCGCGATCCGTGACCCTTCGCCAAGCCGCGCCGTCGCTGAAGGCCAGAACCGCGCCGCCCGCCTCGTCGGACACGAAGACGACCTGCCCCGCCCCCGCGCTGGCCGGCGGCAGCGCGCTCTTCAGATAGGCCGCGACGCGCACCGCGCCACCCACGTCGAGGGCACAGACCGGCGCCGCTTCCTGCGCCACCGAAACGTACCCCTGCGCGGCATCGGCCTTGAGGGCCGACCGGAACGTCTCTCCATCCGCCGAGACGCGCAGGGCGAGCCGGTCCTCGCCGATCAGCCCGAGCTCCGCCCGGGCGGAAAAGCCGGTCTGGAACAGGACGGACGCCGTGCGCTCCGCCGCCTGCTTGTTGACGACCTTGCGCGCGTCGCCCGAGCCCGGCGTGCGCGCGTCGTATGTGAGGAGTTCCGCATCGGCCGCGACGGTCAGGCGGTTCGCGGTCGAGGGCTCCGCGTTGATGCCGATCGCCGGCCACTCGTCCCGCGCGAAGGGTTCGGGATCCCAGGCGGCACCGTCGAAGAGGAGCAGCGTCCTCGTATCGGCGACATAGGCGATCTGCCCCTTCACGGGTGCAATCTCCACGAAGCCGCCGTTCTCGACTAGCGCCAGCGAGCCCGGCTCCATCTCGCCCCAATGGGCGCCGGCCGCGCTCGGCGGAAGGATGTAGAGCTCGCCTTCCACGAGTGACGAAGGCTCGTCGCTCCGGGTGGCCGAGACGACGGCGGTCTGCACCAGCACGTCCAGCAGGCGGAAGGCATCGTTCAGGGTGAGGTGACGCTGCGCCTGCTGGGGCATCAGCAGCGGCAGGGACAGGCGGGGCGATTGGGACATGGCGAGCGATCTCCGGTGAGGGGGAGATCGTGTCGGCACGCGGCCGGAAGGGGAAAAACGGGGCAAAGAAACCCTTCCGCCACCCCACCTCCCAACACCCTCGAAGGTTGTGCCTACCGAGCAACACAGGTTGCATTCTTGAGACAAGGTTGCACTTTATAGTTGCAGGTCGAGAGCAGTCCGTGGATAGCTCCCTTCGAGGGAACGGCCGGGGGATTGGCCGAGCACCAGAGAACAAGCCAGCAGCAGACGCACTCTCGGGATCTCGGATCGCGGGGAACGCCGCGGCTTGGCCGGAAAAGGGCAAACGACCATGTTGCGATCGATCGGCAGCGCCTGCCTCGGCTCCGTCATTCTTCTCGGTCTTCCAGTCGCAGCCGCGAACGCGCAGACCACCAACAACGCGGCCGTCGACTGGAGCGGCAGCTACGGGTTCAAGTCGAATGCCGATCGCAACCTGCGATTGCTGCAAGCCGATATCATCCGCAAGGGCGAAGGCGACTATTACGACAGCATCAGCAAGGCGCCGCAGTACAACGTCACCAACAACAGCTCCAGTTCGACCGAGATCGGGCAGCAGACGACGACGATCGGCTCGGTCAACACGGCCACCAACAACATCGACGTGAAGGACGCCGTCGATATCGGGCTGAACCTCAGCAACACGTCGTCCAACCACGGCTGCCTGAACGGCTCGGTCAGCATCGACAGCCGGCCGCGCGACGTCGGTGCATCGACGTGCAACTGAGGGCTCGACCGGTGCGCGCGTCTCGCCTCGTCGCAGCTCTCGTCGCGACGTCCCTTCTCGCCGGCTGCGCCGGTGCCCCTGGCCTCGCCAGCGTGAAGAGCAACGCGGTTCTGGTCGACGGGCCGCCGATCTCGGACATCGTCACGCCCTTCGACAAGGCGCTCAGTTGCCTGAAGGGGAAGATCGCGCCGAACCTCGTCTTCGCCGTCGGGGCGGTCTCCGACCAGACCGGCAAGGAGAGCTTCACCGACGGCGGCGTCGGCAAGTTCATCACGCAAGGAGCCGGCGACATGGTCCAATCGGCTCTGTTCAAGGCCGGCACCACCGTCGTCAACCGGCGCGATCCGCGCATCACCACGGTCGAGGTGGAGTGGCGCATCCGCGACCAGAGGCGCATCGTTCCGGCGAACTTCTACATCACGGGCTCGATCAACTCGCTCGACTTCATCCCCGGCTCGGGTGCCGAGGTGGAGGTCGCGGGCGTCGGCGGCCGCTACCGCCAGAACCGCATCCTGGTCGGGCTCGACGTGTCGCTGACCGAAGCCGGCTCGGGCCGGATCGTCGCCAACGTGCCGCTCAACAAGCAGATTTTCTCGTCGGAAGCGGGCATCGGCGTCGGCCGCTTCGTCGGCGACAAGCTGGTCTCGGCCGACATCGGGGGGCGCGAGCGCGAGGCGATCCACTTCGCGCTGCGCCAGATGGTCTATCTCGCGACCTTCGAGCTGCTGACGCAGGTGATGAAGCCCGGCACTTACGCCGAGTGCCGCTCCTACATCGACCGGGCGCACGGCCAGATCGACCACACCAAGACGGCGCAGGCCGCAGCGGCGTCGCTACCAGGTGTCGCCGCGCCCATCACCGTGCCCTCGCGGCCCGAGACGCGCGCGGCCGCGGCGGCCTCCATGCAGGCGGCGGCCGATGCCGCGAGCCCCGGCACGCCGCCCGCCGACAATCCCAATCCGGACAGCCGCGGCGCGTTCCCGGCATCCAACGGCGAGGACAAGAGCGCGATCGAGCGCGCCAAGGCGCAGGCCGTCCTCACCAACTGACAGGATTTCGGCGGAGCGCTGCAACGCCCCGCCGAAGACGACAGGTCCCCCATCGAAGACACCTGTCCAATTACCACGCCGCCAGGTCAGGGAGCGGGCGGCTCCAGAGATAAATTGGAGTTATGGCATGAAGAAGATCATTCTCGCGGGCGCTTCGACACTCGCGATTCTCGCCTTCGCGACGGGCGCCAACGCCCAGGCCGTGGACGTCATCATCGACCTCGACGGCACGTTGGCTGACGTTGCTGCCGACACGGACGGCTTGGGCGGCGTCTACATCAACGCGGCCGTGAACAACAACACGGTAGACGGCAGCGTCGATCTCTCCACCGAGGGCTTGCTCGACATCGACGTTCTCGGCGTCGACGTTGCGCTGAACGCGCAGCGCATCGGCCTGGATGTGGATGCATCGACGGCCGCGTCTCTCGCCATCACCCCGGGCACCGGCATCATCCCGGCGGTCGGCGTCGGCGCCTCCGCAGCGGTCGACCTCGGCCTCGAGATCCTGGGCACCAGCATCGCTTCGACCGACGTAATCCAGACCACGGCGATCGGTGCCGTCAGCACCGGCGTCACCTCGCTCGCCGCGCTGTCGACCCGCGAGTTCTCGGACACGTCCACCGAGGACACCGTCGGCGCGAATGTCGACTTCTCGTCGTCAGCCGCCAACTCGGCCGCCTCGACGTCGAACACGGAGGCCAGCGCCGCTGCCGCCGCGACGTCACTGCTGATCGACGGCGCCACGTCCGACATCGCGAACAACGTCACCGACAGCCTGGCCTCGGGTCCGGCCGCCATCGTGGCCGCGAACCTGGCCGTCAACAACGCCGTCGTCGACGGCAGCGTGACGATCTCGGGCGCGACCTCGGTCGCGATCGCCGGCACGGCCACCACGGCCATCGGCGCGGTCAACACTGGCACGATCACGAACGGCCTGCCCGGCTCGATCACGATCGTCGCTGGCGACACCTCGTCGACCACCACGACCAACAACAATACGACCACCACCGGTGGCTCGGGCTCGAACGGCAACGCCGGCACGCCGTAATCGCGCGAGCGATCCAGCCGGGCGCGCCCTTCCCCAGGCGCGCCCGGACCCGCCCTCTTTCCTTCCGCCGACCTTTCGGAGATTTCCATGAAGAAGCTCGCAGCCCTCCTGGCGCTGTCGGCTGCGGCCACGACCCAAGCTTTGGCCGCCGACATCGTCGACTACGTCCCGCCCCCCGAAGAGCCCGTGCTCGTCGCCGCGCCCACCTGGACCGGCCTTTATGTGGGCGGCCAGCTCGGCGGCGCCTTCAATGCCGGCAATTCCGGCCTTCCGGATATCTTCGTGGTGATCCCCGGCTCGCCCGGCCGTCCCGGCCGCGACGCGGTGCCCGCGACGCCCTTCATTCCCGGCAATCCCGGTTCGCCCGGTCGCCCGGCGGTCCCGGCGACGCCTGAGCAGACGGTGACCCTGCCCGGCACCGAATTCTCCTTCGCCTGCGCCGGCGCTGGCCCGGCCGCCGCCTGTTCGGGCGCGATCGAATCCGGCGGCGTGGTGACGCAGCAGCAACTGACGCGCGCCGAACTCTCGGCCGCGATCGCGGCCGCCGGCGGCGACCCGAACGCCGCGCTCGGTGCGGCCGTCGCGGTGGAGATCCCCGGCCGCACGACGGTCATCCCCGCCAATCCCGGCTCGCCCGCCGTGGACCCGGTCCCGGCGACGCCTGACCAGCCGGCGACGTCCGGTTCCCCGGCCGTCGAGGCGATCCCCGCCACGCCCGAGCAGCGCGTCCCCTTCGCCTCGCTGCCCGGCGTGTCGAGCTTCAACGACGACAGCGACGGCTTCATCGGCGGCGTCCATATCGGCTACGACTACGAGCTCGCCGCCTCGCTCGGCGGCGGCACCTTCGTGATCGGTGCGGTGGCCGACCTGTCCTATGTCGATGTCGAGCGCTACGGCGGCCTGACCGACGGCGTCAACACCATCGCCGCGCGCCAGGAACTCGACTACCTCGCCACCGCCCGCCTCCGGGCCGGCGCGGGCTTCGACCGGGTTCTCGTCTATGCCACCGGCGGCGTCGCCTTCGGCGATGTCGAGACCACGATCGTCAATTCCTTCGTCGGCGGGGTCTCCAACTCCGACACGCGCGTCGGCTATGCCGTCGGCGCCGGCGCGGATTTCCTGGTGGCACAAAACTTCAGCCTCGGGCTCGAATATCTCTACACCAACCTCGGGTCGAAGGATCTCGCGCAGACCTTCAACAATGCCGACTACGGCGATCTCGGCGTCGTCTCCGACGACGACTTCGACTTCCACACGGTCTGGGCCAAGGCCTCGTTCCGCTTCAACTGATCGAACCGTTCGGTCCCCGGCACACATGTCCTGCCGCCGGGGGCCGGATGCGGAGGCGGGTCGCCTGCCCGGTTTCGCCTCCGTCAACGACCGCCGGCCCGCTCACGCGGGTCGGCGGTTTTCGTTGTGGAAGGCTCAGCCCTTGGCCGGCGGAATCTGGATGTCGTCCGGCGCCCCCGCTGTGCCGGCCGCCGCTTCGGTCGCCCCGCCGGCCTTCAACCGCTGCTCTCGCAGGAAGATGAAGACGCCCGAAGCGGTGATGACGGCCGCGCCGATCAGCATGGAGGTGCGCGGGGTCTCGTTGAAGATCACGACACCGAACAGGAGCGCCCAGACGATCAGCGTGTATTGGTAGGGCACCACCGTCGAGGCGGGCGCCAGGAGCAGCGAGCGGTTGACGGCGGCGTGCGCGGCCATGGCCACGATGCCGAGCAGGAACAGAAAGCCGAGGTCGAAGCTCGTGGGCGCGACCCAGTGCATCGGCGCCAGGATCGCGCCGAACAGGAGCGCCATCACCGTCTGCCAGGTGATCAGCGTCGTCTCGCCCGCACCGGAAAGAATGCGGGTCGAGATCATGAGCAGTGCGTAGCAGAAGCTGCCGGCCACCGCGATCAGCGCCGGCCAGCCGGCGCTCGCGAGATCCGGCCCCAGGGCGATCAGCACGCCGCCGAACCCCACCAGCACGGCGCTCCAGCGCACCCAGCCGACGCGTTCCTTCAGGATCAGGGCCGAAAGCGCCGTCACGTAGATCGGCCCCGCGAGATAGAAGGTCATGACGTTGGCCAGCGGCAGATAGCTCAGCGCCCAATAGAAGAAGCCCGTCTCCAAAGCCGAGCCCGCCGCGCGCAGGAAATGAAGGCCGGGCCGCTCCGGCCGAACGACGCTGCGCAGGTCCACCCGGCGAAGGAAGTAGACGAGGATCAGAAGCGCCGAAATGCTGCGCAGGAGCAGCACCTGGCCCACCGAATAGGTGCCGACCAGCCATTTGCCCATCGCGTCGTTGACCGAGAACATAAAGCAGCCGAGCAGCATGAACCCGACGCCGAGAAGGGCGGACCGACGGGAAACGGCGGTGGGGGCGGGTCGCGGCGACATGGTGACTCGCTGATCACGGACTACGGGCATGGAACGCCGAGGACCTACAGGGCCTCGCGGGCACCGTCCATGACAAACGAGCGACTATCCCGCCGCGATGCGGACGGGGCGACTGAGCCAGGGCGAGCCCGCCAGGCAGAAGCGCCAGGGCTCGTCCACCGCCTTGGTGATGCCGATGCGCGGGCCGGCCTGCACGGGGTGCGCCACGGCCGATGGCGCGAAGGCGAAGGGCGCCTGGTCGATGGCCAGGCCGTCATGCCCGCCGTCGATGCCGAGCGCCTGGGTCAGCCGTCCAGGGCCGGAGCACAGGAGCCGGGCGGTTCGCGTCCCTCGCCGGCGGCTCATGGCGTCGAGACCGGCGAGCGGCTCGATCGCACGCAGGAGCACGGCGCTGCCCGCCGACGCCCCGTCGCACACGATGTTGAGGCACCAGTGGATGCCGTAGGACCGGTAGACATAGGCGTGCCCGACCGGCCCAAACATCGCGCGGTTCCGGGGCGTCACGCCGCGGAACGAATGGGACGCGGCATCGTCCGCGCGGTAGGCTTCGGTCTCGACGATCCGACCGCCCGCCCCCTCGACATAGAGTTCGGCGCCGATCAGCGCCCGCGCCAGCGACACGGCGTCCTGCTCGAAGAACCCGACCGGCAAGCTCTGCATCTACCCCTCGCCCGGAAACGCCACGCCCCGCCGCCGATCCGTCTTGACAGGCGCGCCGGAGCGTCCGTATATCGCCCCCAACCCGCCGTTGCACAACGGCGGGCGCTTCGGATGTGGCAAAGACCCGTCATCCGCGTGGCAGTGTAGCTCAGTTGGTGAGAGCGCCGGATTCATAACCCGGAGGTCGGCAGTTCAAATCTGCCCACTGCTACCAAGCCTTCTCTCACCGACCACGACATCCCCGCGCCTTTGTACGTTTCAGACGTTCGTTTGATTCGACAGCGCTTTTCGGCGCTCGAATCATGGAATCTCAAGACCTGCCCGACAATGTCGTGAATGTGATTATCGGCACCGGGCACCTCATGGTCCTTCGCGCATTCCAGTGGCTGACGTTGTCCTCGGTCGATCCGGACGTGGCGGCGAAGCAGTTCGACGAGCTTCGCTCGCAGGTGCCTCTGCTCTATGCCCTCCTCAGCGTCAACGCGATGGCCCTTGGCTATACGCATATGGGCGTCGCACCGGCATGGATGTCGGTATGGGTTCCGGGCGCGCTGGCCGCGGTGAGCGGGATCCGCGCCGTTACCTGGCTGCGCTACGACCCGCTCGATTTCGACCGCGCCGCCGTCCTGCGGATCCTGCGGCGGACCATCCTCCTCGGCTGCCTGCTGTCGGTGGCCTATATCGTGTGGGCGCTGGGCCTGACGCGGTTCGGCGGGCCGGACGAGCGCGCGCACGTGGCCATGTTCGTCGGGATCACGGTGATCGGCTGCATCTTCTGCCTCTCCCACCTCCCGCAAGGGGCGATCCTGGTCGCCGCATCGACGACCGTCCCCTACTTTTTCTACTACCTCGTCCTGTCCCCGAGCCCAGTCTATATCGCGATCGCCCTGAACATCCTCCTGGTGTCGCTGGTCGCGCTCCGCGTGCTGCTCAATGGATTCTCGGCCTTCGCCAAGCTCGTACGCAGCCAGACCGAGATGGACCGGCTGAACCGCGAGGTGACCGTGCTCGCGCATACCGACATGCTGACCGGACTGCCGAACCGCCGGCTCTTCTTCTCCGAGGTGGAGGCGCGCCTGGCCGGCCGCACGGCGGCCAGTCCGCCGCTCGCCTTCGGCGTGATCGACCTCGATCGCTTCAAAGCCGCCAACGACACGTTCGGCCACATCATCGGCGACCGCATCCTGACCGAGGTCGGCCAGCGCCTGACGGCCGAGTTTTCACGAACTGAGAGTGTCGCACGCGTGGGCGGCGACGAGTTCGCCTTCTTGATCGAAGCCGACGGCGAAACGGCGATGCGGCGGCTCGACGAACTCTGCCGACGCCTGTCGGAGCCCTATTGCCGCGACGACGTCTCGGTCTCGATCGGCGCGTCCTGCGGCGTCGCGCTGGCCGACATCCCGAACGAGATGACGGATTCGCTCTACGAGCGCGCGGACTACGCGCTTTACCAATCCAAGAGTGCGCGGCGTGGTCAGCCGACGCTCTACTCCGCCGCCCACGAGGCGGCCGTGCGCTCCGACCGGGCCATCGAGGCCGCGCTTCAGGGCGCCGACCTCGACAGTGAACTCTGCGTCCATCTCCAGCCCGTGATCGACGCGCGAACGCACAGGGTCTCGGCCGTCGAGGCGCTCGCGCGCTGGTCGTCGCCGACGCTCGGCGCGATCAGCCCGGCCGTGTTCATTCCCGTCGCGGAGCGGGCGGGCCTGGTGCACCGCCTGACGGTGAAGCTCTTCGAGAAGACTCTTGAGGGCGCGGCGCGCCTGCCCGAAACGGTCAGCATCTGCTTCAATCTCTCGGCGCACGACCTTACCTCGCCCGGCACGATCCTGTCGCTCGTCTCGCGCCTGCGCCAATCGGGCATCGCGCCCGCGCGCATCGTCTTCGAGCTGACGGAAACGGCCATGCTGCGCGACTTCGCAGCCGCGCGCGAATCGCTCGGCCTGCTCAATGCGATGGGTGCCCAGGTCGCGATCGACGACTTCGGCACGGGTCACGCCAGCCTCAGCTACCTGCGAGAACTGCCGATCGGGCGGGTCAAGATCGACCGGAGCTTCGTATCGGGCGACAACGCGCTCGCGCGACGCGATCTGCTCGGCGCCATCATCGCCATGTGCCGCTCGCTCGACCTCCCCTGCATCGCAGAGGGCGTCGAGACCGAAGAACAGCGGGAGTTCCTGCGCTCGGCCGGCTGCGATGCCCTGCAGGGATACCTCATCGCCAGGCCGATGCCGCCGGCCGCGTTTTTCGACTGGATGGCGGACCTGACGACCGCGCCGGAGAAAGTCCCCGTTCCGGCCGCGCTTGCGGAGGCCTCCGCCGGGCGATAGGCACGCGCCCATGAGGAATGCGGATGGAGCTGTCATGACACCGCGCGTCGCCGTCGTCGGTTGTGGGCACTGGGGCCAGAACCATGTGCGCACCCTGAAGGAGATCGGCGCCCTCGCCGCCCTGTCCGACGCCAACCCGTCCAAGGCCGCCGAGCTTTCCGCCCGTTTCTCCGTGCCTGCGCTCGATCTCGACGCGGTGCTCGCGGACAGCTCTATCGATGCGCTCGTCCTCGCCCTGCCCCCTTCGCTGCACGGGCCGAGCGCGCGGCGCGCCTTCGCGTCCGGCAAGGACGTCCTGATCGAGAAGCCGATCGGCCTCGACCCGGCCGATGCGGCGCGCACGGCCGAGGCGGCCCGCGAGGCGGGACGTATCCTCATGGTCGGCCATGTCCTTCGCTTCCATCCCGTGTTCGAGCGGCTGGACGCGGCGGTGCGCGAGGGACGCGTCGGAGCGGTGCGCCACATCGTCTCGACGCGTCTCGGCCTCGGCCGCTTTCTCGGCATGGACGCGGTGTGGGACCTAGCGCCCCACGACCTGTCGCTGGTGCTGCGGATCGCGGGCGAACATCCCGCCTCGATCGAGACCCTGCGCCGCACGGTCCTCAGCGACGAGACCGACGCGGCCGACATCGTGCTGCGGTTCCCATCCGGTATTGCCGCCGAGATCCACGTCTCACGCGTCTCGCCCTTCCGCGACCGGCGGTTCTCCGTCATCGGCACGGAAGGCATGCTGACCTTCGACGACCTCGCGCCCGAGGGGCAGAAGCTCGCGTTCCATGGCCACCGCGTCTGGCGCGAGGGTGACGCCTTCGCCTTCCGCGCGGCGGACCCGGACTATCTGGAAACCGAGCCCGGCCTGCCGCTCGACCGCGAGCTGCGCCATTTCCTCCACTGCGTGGAGACGCGCGAGGCGCCCCGCACGGGGGCGGACGAGGCGGTCGAAACGGTCCGCATTCTCCAGACCGCCTCGCCGCGCGCTGTTCAGCCTTAGGCGACGAGGCTTTCGCCGGCCGCGGCATCGACGAGGGCGCCGCGCTCGGTGCGGGCGATGACGCCGCCCCCGAGCACCTGCGCGCCCTCGCCTTCTCCCGCATAGAAGACGCAGGCCTGACCGGGCGACACGCCGTCCTCTCCCGCCAGGAGTTCCACGACCGGCATCCCGTCCTCGCTGGCGACGAGGCGAGCGGGTGCCGGCGGCCGCGTGGAGCGGATGCGCACAAAGAGGTCGATTCCCTCCCCGCCGGCGGCGGGCATGGGCGCGAATCCGAGCCAGTTCACCGCACGAAGCGCGAGCCGCCGCGTCTGGAGCGCCGCGCGCGGGCCGACGGTCACGCGGTTGGTCCGCGCGTCGATGCCCACGACATAGAGCGGCTCGCCCGACGCGATGCCGAGGCCGCGCCGCTGGCCGATGGTGAAATGAACGATGCCGCTGTGCCGCCCCAGCGACCGCCCATCCACATGGACGATCTCGCCCGGCTCCCCGGCGTCCGGCCGCAGCCGCGAGATGACGTCGCTGTAGCGCCCGTTGGCCACGAAGCAGATGTCCTGGCTGTCGGGCTTCGACGCGACGCCGAGGCCGAAGCGGGCGGCGATCTCGCGCGTTTCCGGCTTGGTCAGCCGGCCGAGCGGAAAGCGCAGGAAATCGACCTGCTCCTGCGTCGTCGCATAGAGGAAATAGCTCTGGTCGCGGTCGAGGTCGGCCGGGCGGTAGAGGCTCCGATGTCCGCCGTTGGGCCGCGACAGGATGTAATGCCCCGTCGCCAGCGCATCGGCGCCGAGATCGCGCGCGGTGGCCAGAAGATCGCGGAACTTGACCGTCTGGTTGCAGGCGACGCAGGGGATCGGCGTTTCGCCTGCAAGATAGCTTTCGGCGAACGGGTTGATGACCGCTTCGCGGAACCGCTGCTCGTAGTCGAGAACGTAGTGCGGGATGCCGAGGATCTCCGCCGTCCGGCGCGCGTCGGCGATGTCCTGGCCCGCGCAACAGGCGCCGGCGCGCTTGGGCGTGGCGCCGCCGTCGTAGAGCTGGAGCGTGATTCCGACGACCTCGTAGCCCTCGTCCTTCAGAATCGCGGCCGTCACCGACGAATCGACGCCGCCGGACATGGCGACCACGACACGCGTCTCGGCGGGTGCCTTGTGCAGGTCGAGGCTGTTCAGCATGGCAGGCAAACTCGGCTGCGCCGGCCGGGCCGGCAGTTCGTTTTCTTCTAATGCGCCCGCCCCGGCGTGCCAACCACTTGGTTTTGCTTGGGCCGGACAGGCACGGGCGCCGTGTTCCGCCGTTCCATCTGGGCGCAGGGGAAGCTTGATTCAACCTGTTATCGAATTGCTACTAAGGGCTTAGCGGAATGTTTAGAGCCGCTGGTCTAGCTTCGGATGGCGATTAGGTCTTTGCGTAATGTAGAGAGTTCAATGACCGATCAGGTTAGACCAAGAGTGAAATACGTCATTGGACCCGATGGAAGTCCGCTGACGATCGCCGACCTCCCCCCCTCCAATACGAGGCGCTGGGTGATCCGCCGCAAGGCGGAAGTGGTCGCGGCGGTGCGCGGCGGGCTGCTCAGCCTCGACGAGGCATGCTCGCGATACACCTTGACCGTGGAAGAGTTCCTTTCGTGGCAGGCCTCGATCGACAGCCACGGCCTTGCGGGTCTGCGCACGACGCAGCTCCAGGAATACCGCAAGAAGATCGATTTCCACTGATCGATCCGACTTCGGTGAGACGAGATCAGGCCGGCCCGAAAGGTGCCGGCCTTTTTCGTGGCCGCATCCTGCTTGCGTGTCGACAGGACAAAAGAAAAAGGCCCGGCGCCAAGCGCTCGGGCCTTTTTTCGTTGAAGTCTTGGCGGTCGCCTCAGGCGACGGCGGTGCGGCGATCCTCGCCTGCGTCGCGCTGCTCCAGCTTCTCGGCGTTGACGAGTTCGGCCTCGGCCTCTTCCAGCGCGATCCGCGCGGCGTTCATCTGGATGCGCAGATCGCCGACCGAATTCGTCAGGTTGTCGCGGCGGGTGCGCGCGGCCTTGGCGAAGGTCGGATAGGCGAAATGGTTGATGTCCGTGATGCCGGACTTCTTCTCTTCGCTCGCGATCTGGGCGTCGAGTTCGCCAGCCATCCGCTCGAATTCGTTGTGCATCATCTGCAACTGGTCGACCTGCCTGCGCTTCTCGGCGACCTTGAAGCGCGTCAGCCGCACCAGATTATCACGTTTGGCCATGACGCCCTCACCTCCTTGTTCCATAGGGGTTCTGGAACATGAGCCCCCGTTTCGCGGTGCATCGGCGGCTTCGGGCAAGCCTCGTCGGCTAGACCTTAACCGTCTGTTTACGCGTGCCGTTAATCATAGCCATGGATGATTTAAGGCAGGGTAAATCGATCGGGTTCAAAGCGACGCAAGGGGGACAGGGTCATCACACGGATCGCAATCCCACACCTTCGCCGCGATGCGGACACAGATCGAAAGACTCGGTTGAACAGAGGATCGGGACGGAAGGCATTGTTAACCATTCACTGGCACGATGCCTTCAGCTTCGAGACGAACTCCAACCCAGTCGGAAGACCCGCCCCGGCCGGGCTGATGCAGAGGATTTAACTGATGCGCGTTCTTTTGATTGAGGATGACAGCGCGATCGCGCAAAGCATCGAACTCATGCTGAAGTCCGAGAGCTTCAACGTGTACACGACCGACCTCGGCGAGGAGGGCGTGGACCTTGGGAAGCTCTACGACTACGACATCATTCTTCTCGACCTGAACCTGCCTGATATGTCGGGCTACGAGGTGCTGCGCACGCTGCGCCTAGCCAAGGTCAAGACGCCGATCCTCATCCTGTCGGGCATGGCCGGCATCGAGGACAAGGTGCGGGGCCTGGGCTTCGGCGCCGACGACTACATGACCAAGCCCTTCCACAAGGACGAGCTGGTCGCCCGCATCCACGCCATCGTCCGCCGCTCGAAGGGTCACGCCCAGTCGGTCATCGTAACCGGCGACCTGACGGTCAACCTCGACGCCAAGACGGTCGAGGTCAACGGCCAGCGCGTCCACCTGACGGGCAAGGAATACGCCATGCTGGAGCTCCTTTCGCTCCGCAAGGGCACGACGCTCACCAAGGAAATGTTCCTGAACCACCTCTACGGCGGCATGGACGAGCCCGAGCTGAAGATCATCGACGTCTTCATCTGCAAGCTGCGCAAGAAGCTCGCCACCGCCACCGAGGGCAAGAACTACATCGAGACCGTGTGGGGCCGCGGCTACGTGCTGCGCGAGCCGGAATCGGACACCCGCGCCGCCTGATCCCATCCGAACACGCATCGACGAAAGCCCGCCTCCTACCGGACGGCGGGCTTTCGCTTGTCGGGAACGGTGCCGGCGTCAGGCCGCGACCGGCTCCTTCGCCTCGAGGAAGGGCTCCACCCAGGCGATCAGCGAGGCGCGGTCGAATGGGCGGAAGATGAAGCCATCGGCCCCCGCGCGCTTGGCCCGCGTCATGGTGCCAAGGTTGGACTCTACCAGCGAGACCAGGATCTTCGCCCTGGCGGTCTTCGGGTTGGCCCGCAGCGCCTTGACGCTTGCGTCCACCGTCGTCCCCTGCAGCGAGGCGGACAGGAGCACCAGCGCCGGCGCTGCCGCCGCCGGCTCGGCCAGGAGCCGCGAGGCGTCCAGGACCGTGGACGCCGCGACTGTCTGCAGATCGAGACCCGACAGGATGCGGCTGGCGACCTTGGCGACGATGCTGGATTCGTCGATGACGAGGCAGGTGGACATGACGCGGCTCCGATCCGCCGGACCCAATCCGGCACTTCGAATGGAGCCTAGCAGCCGTTCTTTAGGGAGCGGTTCACAGGGAAGGCGAACGTTTCCTCAACGCGGTCCGTCGGTTTCGAGCGAAGGCTCCGCGGCTTGCGCGGCCGGCTCCACCCGGAAGAGGACCGATTCTTCGCCCTGCTCCAGCGAGACGGTCAGCCCTGCCTCACGGGCGAGGAGCAGCGCGTAGTAAGGCTGGATGCCATGGGCGTCGATCGAATCCGGGGTCGCGTCGCCGGCCAGGAGCTCACGGAACTTGGCCGGCACGCGCAGCGGCTTGCCGCGCGCGGCGATGGTGAAGCGGGCGACCGGCTCCAACTGCTCGATCGTCACCTCCACCTCGCGCCCGCGCGGCACCGAGGCGTTGGCGACGACCAGAAGGTTCAGCACGAGCTTGGCGATGTTCTTCGGCACATAGGCCCGCTCGCCCGTCCATTGGAGGCTCGCCTTCTCGAAGGACATGAGGCCTTCGGCCACCGTCTTGGCGTCGCCCATGTCGATCTGCGCGGTGGACGAGCCGGAAGCGCCGTAGGCGATGCGGGCGAACTGGAGCTTTGCGACCGCGCTCTTCGTCGAGCTGCGGACGAGGGCCATGGATTCCGGATCGTCCGGCATGTCGTCCAGAAGCTCGAGCCCGCTCTGGATCGCCCCCACCGGAGAGATGATGTCGTGGCAGAGGCGGCTGGCCAGGAGGGCCGCCAGATCCGGCGCGGACAATGCGGGCAGGTTCGTCATCGGCGTTCCGTCTTGGTTAACATTCGATGAAAATTCGACACGATCGCACTATCACGCGTCCGCCGTCCCCGCGAGGCATAGGCGCGGCGATCGCAGCCTTTCCGACGCCTGTGGCGCCGGAACGACACCCGCGCGACCGACTTTCGCGACGCGTTAGCAAAGCGGAAACCATGGAGCGCGCAAGTTGTGGAGAGACCTGCGTCCAGGCACCCAGAGCTTTCGGAAGGATTCGACCGATGAAACGCACGATCCGGCTGGTCCGCCGCCTCGCCTTCGCGGCCATGGCCGCAGCCGCCCTTCCCGCCGCCGTCGTGCTCGCCCCGACGCCGGCCGCCGCGCAGCAGAGCGGCGGCTACACGATGGAGGAGATCGTCGGCGAGGGGCATCGCTTCTTCGGCGCCACAGCCGGCGGCCTCGCCACCGTGATCGAGCGGGCCTTCCAGGAACGCGGACTGCCCAACGGCTACATCCTCGGCGAAGAGGGCTCGGGCGCCTTTATCGGCGGCCTCCGGTTCGGCGAGGGCACGCTCTTCACCAAGAACGCGGGCGAGCACCGCATCTTCTGGCAGGGGCCGTCCGTCGGGTTCGACGCCGGAGGCGACGGCGCGCGCACCATGATGCTGGTCTACAACCTGCCGTCCGTCGAGGGCGTCTACGGCCGCTATATCGGCGTCAGCGGCAGCGCCTATCTCGTCGGCGGCGTCGGCATGACCTTCCTTCAGCGCAACGCGATCACGCTCGTCCCGATCCGCACCGGCGTCGGCGCTCGGCTCGGCGTGAACGTCGGCTACCTCAAGCTGACACCTTCGGCGACCTGGAACCCGTTCTGACCTTCTAGGCAGACCGGGCGGACTTGACGTAAGAAGTCGGGTGGGGACCCTTTGGCGCACCGTTGCCGTTTCGCGGCGGCGGCTCGGTCTTCGATCGCGCGAGCCAGGCACGAGGTCGAGTAGTCCATGATCGCAACCGCGCTTGTCTTCGCGCTCGGCGCGCTGGTCGCCAGCTTCGTCGCCCTGATCTTCGCACCCATCCTCTGGAGCAACGCGCAACGCCTGGCGCGGCGGGAGTTCCACGCGACGATCCCCGCAACGGTGCGCGAGATGCGCGGCGAACTCGACGCCGTCCGGGCCCGCGCCGCCTTCGACATCCATCGCGACGCCATGCGCCACCGCGCCGTGCAGGATGCGGCCGTGCGCGAGCGCGCCGAGGCCGGGCGCGCGATCCTGGAGAACGGCCAGCTCCGCGCCCGGCAAGCCGAGTTGGAACGGGAGATCGCGGAAAGCGCCGGTCGCGCCGGTCGCCTGGAGGAGGATCTGCGCGTGCTCGTCGCCGAGCGCGACGCCCTTCTTGCCACACGGCAGGATCTTCGGGGGAGGCTTGAGCGACGCGAAAGCGAGCTCGCCGCATTGGACGCCAAGTTCCAGCGCCTCAGCCAGGCCTTCGACGAGCAGCGGTTCCGCCTGGCCACAGCCGAGGCGCGCATCGTCGAGCTGACGCCCGCCCCCCTTCCACCTGCCCCGGCCGAGGCCCCAGGCGCGGCGGCCACCATGCCCCTTGTGGCCGCAATGGCCTTGCCGAAGCCGCTGGCCGAGCCCCAACTCGACGCCCCGGCTCCCGTCTCCGAGCCGGATGCCGCGCCTTCGGGGAACAGCCGCCTGCGAGCCGCCATCGCGCGCGGCAGCGCGGACAAGACGCCTGCCTCCCACGCCGAACATGCGGAGATCCGGGAGCGGATCGGCGATATCGCCGCCCGCGTCATCCACGAGCGCATCAAGGTCGAAGGCGCCGATTCGCAGCTCGCCCGGATGATCGCCGATGCGCCCCCGCCTGCGGCCGATGCGGGCGAGCCGCTCCTCGCAGACCGCGTCCGCCGCCTTCAGGACGAAGAGAAGCCGGTCAGGACGACGCCGGCGAAAACAGGTGGTGCAGGACGAGCGCGGCGGAAGTCGCGACGTTGAGACTGTCGAGACCGGGTGCCATCTCGATGCGCACCGGCCGGCAACGCGCCATGACCCTTGCGTCCAGCCCTTCGCCTTCCGCTCCGAGAAACAGCGCCCGCGCCTGCCGGCCACCGATGCCGCGCAGCGGCTCGGCCGCGCCCGGCGACAGCGCCAGGCATTCGAAGCCCAGCCCGCCGAGCCGCTCAACTATGGTGGAAGCGCCGCCCCAGCGCGCGAAGGGCACCGTGAACACGGTTCCGACCGACACCCGGATGGCCTTGCGGTAGAGCGGGTCGCAGGCGCGCTCGTCGAGGATCACCGCCCCCGCCCCGAACGCCGCCGCATTGCGGAAGATCGCACCCATGTTGTCGTGGTTGGACAGGCCGCAGGCGACAACGACGCTGCCGCTCGCAGCCAGCGTCGCGGCCAGCGCCGCATCGAGGTCGGCCGCAGCCGTCGAGGCGACCGGCTCCGCCAGAGCCATCACCCCGCGATGCACGGGAAAGCCGGCGATCCGGTCGAACACCGCGCGCTCCGTGCAGTAGATCGGCACCCCGGCCGGCAGCGCGCCGAGGCGCGGCACGAGGCCGGCCAGCCGCTCGCGCAGCACCAGGAGCGATACCGCTCGAAAGCGGCGGGAGGCGAGGATCTGGTCGAGCACCACCGAGCCTTCGGCGATGAACTGTCCTGCACGGGTCAGGTCGCGCTCGCGCACGTCGCGAAAGCCCGCGATTCGCTCGTCCTGCGGATCGGTGATGTCGATCACGGCAGGACTGCCGGTGCCATTCCCAGTCATCACTTATCTCCGCACGAGCGCCGCCCCGCCCAATCCGACAAACTGAACGTGCAGACAAGCGATACTGGTCTGCCCCTGCAGAGCGGCCCTCCCTGAAGTCGGCTTTTTGAGTCTTCGGAGATGCCAGGAATGCCAAGGAAGAAGCACCATCCCGGAGAGATCGTCGCGAAGCCCCGGCAGGTGGACGTTCTGGTGTCGCAAGGGCGACCGGTGGCGGAGGTGATCCGCACGATCGACGTGACGCGGTTCACCTGACTTCGCTGGCACGAGATGTGCGGCGGCCTGAAGTCCGATCAGGAGAAGCGGCTCAAGGAGCCCGAGGACCGGCCAACAGCGCGTGTTTCTTCCCGATCGAGATGATGGACCGGTAGGATCTCGCGCAGTGGAAGGCGCAGCGGTGGATGAAGCGGTGCCGATTCTGGTTCTGCTAGCCGCCGCCGAGAGACTTGGAACGGTCAGAACCCGACCGGCGCCAATACGCCTCGGGTTGCGGGCGGCCGAGAAGATAGCCCTGCAAGTGGCCGCAGTTCTGCATCTGGAGGGCGGCCAGCTGTTCCTCCGTCTCGACCCCTTCGGCCGTCGTGGAAAGACCATAGGCTTCGCAAAGCGTGATCACCGAGCGGACGACGCTCGTCGACTTGCTCGTCTCGTTGATGCCCGTGACAAAGCTGCGGTCGATCTTGATGCGCGTCAGCGGCAATTCCTTCACCATCCGCAACGACGAGAAACCGGTTCCGAAGTCGTCGAGCGCGATCCCGACACCCAGGGCACGAAGTTCCGTCAGAATCTCGTTGGCGAGATCCGGGTCCGAGAGGACGGCCGTTTCGGTGATTTCCAGCTCCAGCCTGTGCGGAGGAAGCTGTGAGGCGGCCAAGGTCGCCTTGACGACCTCAATGAAGCTGCGGTCGCGCAGTTGGGTCGTGGACACGTTGACCGCGACCGATGTCTCCCCAGGCCAGTTGACCGCGTCGCGGCAGGCCGTTCGCAGCACCCATGCGCCGAGCTCCGGCATCAGCCCGAGTTCTTCCGCCAGCGGAACGAACTCCGCTGGCGAGATCTGCGTGCCTGTCTGGTCCTGCCAGCGCAGCAAAGCTTCGTAGCCGACCGTCTGCAGCGTCCTGGCATCGACGACAGGCTGGTAGTGGACGTCGAAGTCGTGCAGCTTCAGGGCCTGTCGTAGCTTTAGTTCCATCACGCCGCGCGACAGAGCCTGCGCACTCATGCTCTCATCGTAGACCTCGAAGCGTCCCCGTCCCTTCTCCTTTGCGGCGTAGAGGGCCAAGTCTGCGTTCCGAAGGAGGTCCGCGGCCTCGTGTCCATGGCTCGGTGCATGGGCAACGCCGACGCTTGCCCCGATGACGACGATGGCATTGCGAACGGGAATAGGTTCAGACAGCGTCTCCACGATGCGACCGGCCAGCGCTAACGCATCCTCCATTGTCGGCGAACCGAGTTGGACGACCGCGAACTCGTCGCCTCCGAGACGGGCAACGATGCTCTTCGCTGGGATGACCGCCTTCAGCCGCGCCCCGACCGTTCGAAGGACATGATCGCCGACGGCGTGTCCGAAGGAATCGTTGACGGGTTTGAACCGGTCGAGATCGATGTAATGCACCGCAAGGCTTCCGCCGTAGATGAGTTGCGGGGCTTCGTTGTCGAGACGTTCGAGAAAGTTCGCTCTGTTGAAGAGCCCCGTCAGCGCATCGTGGCCGGCTTGATGCGCCAGGCGATGCTCGGTCTCGCGCTGCGTCGTCATATCGCGGGTGATCTTGGTGAAGCCTATCAGCCCCCCGGCCTCATCGTGGATCGCATCGATCACGACATGCGCCCAGAACTGCGTGCCGTCCTTGCGCAGTCGCCAGCCTTCGTCTGCAAATCGTCCGTGCTCGCGAGCGTGCGCGAGGTTTAATTCGGGAATGGCTCGGTCGCGCTCCTTCTGCGGGTAGAAGGTCGCGAAATTGCATCCGACGATCTCGTGCGCCTGGTAGCCTTTCGCCAGTTGCGCCCCCGCGTTCCAGTTCAGCACCACGCCATCGGGATCGAGCATGTAGATCGCGTAGTCCGTCACAGCCTCGACCATGAGCCGATACATGCGGTCGCTGAGGGGCGAAGGGATCACGGAAGGCCTCCGGTTGGGAGCCTCGTTCCTATCAGCCGATCATCACCGTCCCGTTAGGAGACGGTCGCTTGCGCCTTCGGCTAAGGAAAAACAGGGTCGAAACGTCGAGGGCGCAAACGTCTATTGTCGTCCAGACAGCCTGCTCAATCGGACCGCTTGCCCTCGTCATGCGGACCGGACCGATGCGGCTCCGTCCGGTTCGTTACCCGAGCCGCAGGCACCTATCAGCTCCGCCCCCCTGCGGCAGGTGCACCAACGTCTTCGGCGCCGGTGTCACCGCAGACGACGGCACCGACGTCGGGCGGCAGCGCATCCACCGTTTTGACGCTGGCGCGAGGCGTCGACGCCGCCGCCACGCTCGACAAGGCCGTAAGGGATAGTGGCGGGAAGCTTGAATGGAGCCATTCGGTCGGCGACACCGTGAAGGCGCTCGGGCTCGACAGCAGCCAGACCGAGCGCAAGGAGCTGGCGCCCGAGTTGGGCTACACCGGCGATCCAGGCGACAGCGCGATCATGAACGTCTGGCTTCAGAAGGCGCTGATGAAGAAGGCCGTCGAGAACGACGGCACGGTGCCAGCCGAGATGCGGGACTGAACGATCGTCTTGGAGCCGATAAAGGAGGGGCCGCTACGTGCGGCCATTTTTTGCGTCCGCGTCGCACACGGCACCGGTATGGGGCGTCCCTCAGATCGGAAGCAGGCCGCACGGGCCGGTAAGGGTCGTCTCGCCGATCGTCCACGCATCAGCCGTCCCGGTCGGCTTGGTCTGGATGAGCAGGCGGCAGGCCGTGACCTTGGAATAGCCGCCGTAGCTCGAGACGACGGGCGGACCGTCACGACGTACACGCGCCCGCAGATGATCGCCTGGAAGGTCGGGGGCGTCGGGCCAGTCTCGTTGCTGAAGTCCGCCATCGTGCGTCCCTGGAAAACTCGCAGACGCGCTCCGGTCCTGCTCGACCTGTTCGGCGGTCCGGCAACCCGCCACGGCGGCCGCCATCACCGCCCATCCGGCAATTCGATCCACCCGCTTCATCCCCTGCCCTACCGTTCGAGACGGCCCCCAAGAGCACGGTGCGATTCGACGCCCATGCGCGGAAAACGGTTCGCAGTGTGGGAAGCAAATGCAGGAGGTTCGTCGGACGGAAGCCGCCGGATCGCTCGAACCATTCTAATCGCAGGAAGATCGACTGGTACGCCCAAGGGGAATCGAACCCCTGTTTGCGCCGTGAGAGGGCGCCGTCCTAACCGCTAGACGATGGGCGCGAACCAGTGATCGGGGATATAGCCAGCCCGTTCCGGCTTGGCAAGCGGAATCTGCCGTTCAGTTGGCGGGCGCCGGCTCCGCCGCCTGGACGGGGTATCTCGAGGCCACAGTGCCGGTCGCGAGGTCGAGGAGGATCAGATCCTGTCCGCCGTCGGCCCGCTCCACGGTCAGGAGCGCGTTGTTTCCGTCGAGCGCGACATTCGTGATTCGGGCGCCGACCCCGATCGCGACCGGCGGCAGCGTGCCGCCGGCCCGGCGGGCGCCCTCGCCGTCCGAGGTGCGATAGACAACGGCGCTGAGAACCGCGATAAGCCCGACGAACAGGACCGCGATGGAGATCGCCAGCAGGCGGACCATCTTGCGCCGCACCTTCTCGAAGGCCGGATCGTTCGGCGCACTGCCGCTGTCTAGGTTTCCCGTCACGTTTTTCCCGCGCCGCTGGAGTGTCAGATGTCGATCGTTGGTACAGGGGGAGACGAAACCGACGCAAGCGAGTTCCGCGTCGGCGAAGAGGACGCCGGCCGCCGCCTCGACCAGTTCCTGGCCGCAGCGCTCGGCGGCGAGTTGTCGCGCTCGCGCCTCCAGTCCCTGATCGAGGACGGACAGGTGCGGATCGATGACGCACCGGTCCTCCTTCCGAAGCGCAAGGTGGTCGCCGGCGAGACGGTGCGTCTGGAACTGCCGGAGGCCGAGGCGCCCGAACCGACCCCCGAAGACATCCCTCTCGACATCCTCTTCGAGGACGAGCACCTCGTCATCCTCGACAAGCCGGCCGGCCTCGTCGTCCATCCCGGCCCCGGCAACTGGACCGGCACCCTGGTCAACGCGCTCCTCTTCCATTGCGGCGACACGCTGTCGGGCATCGGCGGGGTGAAGCGGCCGGGCATTGTTCACCGGCTCGACAAGGACACGAGCGGCGTCATGGTGGTCGCCAAATCCGACGCCGCGCACCGCTCGCTCGCCAAGCAGTTCGCCGCCCATGGCCAGGACGGGCGCATGGAGCGCGCTTACCAGGCCGTGGTCTGGGGCGTGCCGTCACGGCCCGTCGGCACGGTGGAGGCCGCGCTCGGGCGCTCCAACTCCGACCGCACGAAGCGCCAAGTCGTGCCGGAGGGCCGGCCGGATGCCCGCCATGCCGTGACCCATTTCGAAGTGCTGGAGCGCTTCGGCACCGAGGGCGCCAACGCCTCGCTAATCGCCTGCATCCTGGAGACCGGCCGCACCCACCAGATCCGCGTTCACATGAGCCATATCGGCCACCCGTTGATCGGCGACGAGGTCTACGGCGCGCATTTCCGCACCAAGGCGAAGAAGCTGGGCGATGTCGGCGACGTGGTCTCGGCTTTTCCCCGCCAGGCGCTGCATGCTTTCCGCCTCGCGTTCGAGCATCCGGTCAGCGGCGAGGCGCTGGAGTTCGAGACCGATCTTCCGGACGACATGCAGGAACTCCTGGACGCCTTGGCCCGTTTGGACGCGTGACCGGCCGCGCGATACCGGCGCGACCGTCCTGTGGCCGTCTTCTTCAAGTGAACGAAATGTAACCTTCGTTCGCCCCGTTCAGGCCGTGTAATCGGGGCATAGAGTCACCATATCGAAGCTCGGCGGGGTGCGCCTTCAGGGCACCTCGCGGCCGATTGGCTCGGGATACGAGCGATCCAGGCAGAAGGAGGGTTCCATATGGCGAGAGCCAATCTTCCCAGCATCGCGTCGGGCGAAGGCGGCCTCAGCCGCTATCTCGACGAGATCCGGCGTTTTCCGATGCTGGAACCGAACGAAGAATACATGCTGGCCAAGCGCTATGCCGAGCACGACGACCGTGACGCGGCGCACAAGCTGGTGACGAGCCATCTGCGCCTCGTGGCGAAGATCGCGATGGGCTATCGCGGCTACGGCCTGCCGATCGGCGAGGTCGTGTCGGAAGGCAATGTCGGTCTGATGCAGGCGGTCAAGCGCTTCGACGCCGACCGCGGCTTCCGGCTGGCGACCTATGCGATGTGGTGGATCAAGGCGTCGATCCAGGAATACATCCTGCGCTCGTGGAGCCTCGTGAAGATGGGCACCACCGCGAACCAGAAGCGCCTGTTCTTCAACCTGCGCAAGATGAAGAGCCGCATCCAGGCGCTGGACGAGGGCGACCTCCGTCCGGATCAGGTCCAGCAGATCGCGACCTCCCTCGGCGTGTCCGAGGAGGAAGTGGTCTCGATGAACCGCCGCCTGTCGGGCGACGCTTCGCTCAACGCGCCAATCCGCGCCACGGAGGGTGAGTCGGGCGAGTGGCAGGACTGGCTGGTCGATCAGTCCGAGAGCCAGGAGGATATCCTGGTCGAGCAGGACGAGTTGGAGCAGCGTCGCGGCATGCTGCACCAGGCGATGGACGTGCTCAACGACCGCGAGCGGCGCATCTTCGAGGCTCGCCGCCTTGCGGAGGATCCGCTGACGCTGGAAGCGCTTTCGGGCGAGTTCGACATCAGCCGCGAGCGCGTGCGTCAGATCGAGGTGCGCGCCTTCGAGAAGGTGCAGAAGGCCGTGCAGGACACGGCCGAGGCCGCCCGCCGTTCGCTGCGCGTGGTGGAAGACGCCCACGCCTGACGCTGGCGGCGCAGGGCGAAACAAAAAGGCCGGTCCCTCGCGGGACCGGCCTTTTCTCGTTCAGGTGCGCCCGTTCCAGGCTTCGATGGCCTCGCGGAAGATCCGGTCGCCGGTGATGCCCTTTTCGATCGACATCAGCGCCCGCTGCCCCGACGCGTAGGCGATCGGGATGTCGATCCACTCCTCGCGGCCGAGAAGGGCGAGGTTGCTCTGGACCGCCTGCGGCAGATCGTTCAGCGCGATGATGAAGAAGCCGTCGGAAATCTTGCCGGCGACGCCGATCAGCGGCTCGCCGCGCGCCTGCTCCGTCGGCTTGAGGGCGAGACGCTGGACGTTCTCGATCGCGCCGCCGGGGAAGCCGGCGGGCGTGTCGAACATGATCTCGATCACGTGGCTGGCGGGCAGGGTCGCGTCGGCGTTGCGCCGGATGGTCATGGTCATGCGCAGGTTGGAGTCCGGCACGTCGACGCTCGCCCGGATGGCGGGTTCGGGCGGCTGCCCGTCGGCGGGCGGCTCGCTGGCCAGGCTCCAGACCACGTTGCCGCTCTGCTGCGTACCCTCGCGGTCGGCCGACCGCTCCTCGTAGAAGACCGCGCGCTGGCCGACGGGCACGGCAGCCGGGGTTCCCGTGGGCGCATTGGCGGGCGGCTGCGTAGCGGGTGCGGCCTCCGGCACCGTGGCGGGCGCCGCGGCGGCTGGGGGCGCCGTCTCGGTCGGCGCGGCAATGGTGGCCGCCGCGACGTCAGTACCTTCCTCAAAGGCGTTGGGCGCGCTCGCCCCCGGACCTTCGTCCACTTCGGTGCCGTCGGGCAGGAGGCGCTGCGTGAACTGGCGTCCGCCCGGCGCGGGCGGCGTCGTGGTCGGGGTGGCCGGCGCCACGTCCGTCACGGTGCCGCTCGGCGGCGCGGCCGTTTCGGGCACCGTGCCGTCGGTCGGGGCCGGCGCCTCGGCGCTGTCCGTCGATTGTCCGGTTCCCACAGGCGCGGAGGCGGTCTGCGGCGAGCCGAGCACCACGGAACGGATGTCGTCGAGATAGGCCCAGCCGAGGGCGCCGAGCCCGAGCAGCGCAACCACGGCGACGGCCGCCATCAGCGGCGTGCGGTTGCGGGCGGTCGCACGCCGTGCGGGATAGCGCGGAGCGGCGAGATCGGCCTCCGGAATGCCGGACAGGATGGCGCCCGGCGAGGGCGAGGCGCTGCGGCTCTCCGCCGGCGCCGGCATGGGGCTTGCGGGGCGAAGGTTGGTGCGGGGCGCGCGGTCGGGCACTGGCAGCCGCTCGGCGGCGGCGTCGGGGCGCGTCTGGCGCAGCGGCGGCTCGGCCGGTGCCGGACCGATCACGCCGACGGGCGCATCCATCTCGTCCGACGCGCGCGGCTCCACGGGAACGGACGGCTCCAGGCCGGAAGGCCGCTGTGCCTCGCTCGAGCGCTCGAAACGCGGCGCTTCGGGAGCCGGAGGCGAAGCACGCTCCGGCTGCGACGGCGCAAAGGTCTGCGCGGGCGCGGCCGGCGGCCGCATCGTGGGCGTCGCGCGCGGAAACGGAGGCGGCGGGGGTTCGCGCACCGGCGCGGGCGGCGGCGGCGCGGCGGGTGCGGCGCGCGGCGGCTCCGGCGCCTCGGGCGGGGGCGACGGCGCGTCCTGCGCCACCCCTTCCCCGCTCAGCGCCAGGTAATGCGCCTCAGATTCGGCGATCGCCTCCTCCAGCACGCGGTAGCGCTGCTCCGCCACGTGCTCGGCCAGCGGCGGATCGGCGGACTGGATCTGGCGGGTGATGGCCGCCCGGGCCTTTTCGTAGACCTTGGCCCGCAGTTGCGGCGTGGCATTCGGCAAGCCGTCGATGGTCTTGCGGAGGACGGCGGTCAGATTCGCCATGAAGCGCTGCACTCACTCGAGGTCGGTACCGGGAACGGATCGAGCCAGAGCGGCGATCCAGCACCCGTCCGGCCCATCTCGCAGGTCGATCCCGCCTGCCAGGGAATCGCTACGGGAAAGGACCGGCGGAAGGAAGGCGGGTCGCCTCCCCTCCCGGTTGTGGACGATCCTCGCATGGAGACGCGAGGGCCGCACGGCGCAGCCGAAAGTTCGAACGAACCTAGCGACCTTATATCAAGCTTTCATTAATCTTGAAACGGATCGCGGACAAGGATCGTGTCGTCGCGCTCGGGCGAGGTGGACAGGAGCGTGACCGGCGCGCCCACGAGTTCCTCGATCTGGCGCACGTACTTCACCGCCTGGGCCGGAAGGTCCGCCCAGGAGCGGGCGCCCGCCGTGGTGCCCTTCCAGCCCTCGAAGGTCTCGTAGACCGGCTTCACGCGCTTTTGCGCCGCAAGGCTCGCCGGGAAGTAGTCGATCCGCTCGCCGTCCAGTTCGTAGGCCGTGCAGATGCGGATCTCGTCCATGCCGTCGAGCACATCGAGCTTGGTGAGGGCGAGGCCGTGGATCCCGTTGATCGCGACGGCCTGACGCACCAGAACCGCGTCGAACCAGCCGCAGCGGCGCTTGCGGCCCGTCACCGTGCCGAACTCGTGGCCCTTGGTGCCCAGGAACTCGCCGACCTCGTTGTCCTGCTCCGTCGGGAACGGGCCTTCGCCGACGCGCGTCGTGTAGGCCTTGGTGATGCCGAGCACGAAGCCGAGGCTGGACGGCCCGAGACCGGAGCCCGCCGCCGCCTGGCCCGCCACCGTGTTGGACGAGGTGACGAACGGATAGGTGCCGTGGTCGATGTCGAGCAGCGTGCCTTGCGCGCCCTCGAACAGGATGCGGTCGCCGGCCTTGCGGCGTTCGTCCAGAAGCCGCCAGACGCGGTCGATATAGGGCGTAATTTCGGCGGCGACCGAGGTCAGCTCCTCCAGGATCGCAGATGCCTCGACCTCGGGCTGGCCGAGGCCCCTGCGCAGCGGGTTGTGGTGCGCCAGCAGGCGCTCGATGCGCTCGGGCAGAGCTTCGGGCTCGGCGAGGTCCATGACGCGGATGGCGCGGCGGCCGACCTTGTCCTCGTAGGCCGGGCCGATGCCGCGCCCCGTGGTTCCGATCTTGGTGCCAGCGGCTGCCGCCTCGCGCGCGGCGTCGAGTTCGCGGTGGAGCGAGAGGATCAAGGCGGCGTTGTCGGCGATGCGCAGGGAATCCGGCGTGATCGAGACGCCCTGCCCCTCTATCCGCTTCTTCTCGGCGACGAAGGCGTGCGGATCGAAGACGACGCCGTTGCCGATCACCGACAGCTTGCCCGAGCGCACCACGCCGGAGGGCAGCAGCGAGAGCTTGTAGGACACGCCGGAGACGACCAGCGTATGTCCGGCATTGTGGCCGCCCTGGAATCGCACGACGACGTCGGCCCGCTCCGAGAGCCAATCGACGATCTTGCCCTTCCCTTCGTCTCCCCACTGGGATCCGACGACGACGACGTTAGCCATGCAGTCTCCTCGGGGCTTCCTGCCCCTGTGATGCCGAACTTCGGGCGCGCGAAGGACCCGTCGGGGGTCCGGCGGCGCAAACGCGGCGGACTATAGTCAAGCCGCGTGCGCCGCGCGAGGTCGCGGCAAGGCTTTTTCCCAAACGCCCACGATATTTAAGTCGGACAAACGATTGCCTGTGGCGCTGCGATCCGCGAAAGCATTCGGCATGCTCAAGCGCCTCGGTCACCCCTACCTCCTGCTTCTCGTCACCGCCCTGATCTGGGGCGCCAACGCGGTGGCGGGCAAGCTCTCGGTCGGCCACATCTCGCCGATGATGCTGACGCTTCTGCGCTGGGTCGGCGCCATTCTCGTGCTTCTGCCCTTCGCATGGCCGCATCTGCGGCGCGAGGCGCCGATCATCAGGCGGCACCTGCCCTATTTCGTCGGAATCGGCTTCCTGGGCTTCACCTGCTTCAACGCGCTCTTCTACATCGCGATGAGCTACACAAGCGCCATCAACGCCACGATCATCCAGGCCTCGATGCCGCTGGTCGTGTTCGTCGGCATGTTCCTCTTCTTCCACGTCCGCGTGACACCGCTGCAGGTCGTCGGCTTCCTGCTGACGCTCGTCGGCGTGCTGCTGGTCGCCTCGCACGGCCATCTCGAGACGATCCTGCTGCTCGACCTCAACCGGGGTGACGCCCTGATCCTCGCGGCGACCGTGGTCTTCGGGTCCTACACCATCCTTCTGTCGCGCAAGCCGCGCGTCCACTGGCTGAGTTCGATCTTCGCGGTCAGTCTCGGGGGCGCGCTTGGCGCGGTGCCACTTCTGGCCGTCGAGTTCTGGGCAGGGCGAACCACGGTGCCGGACGCTCAGGGGCTCGCCGTCCTCGCCTTCTCGATCCTGTTTCCGTCGATCCTCAGCCAGGCGCTCTATATTCGGGGCATCGAGCTGATCGGGGCGAACCGCGCCAATCTCTTCGTCAACACGGTGCCTGTCTTCGGCGCGATCCTCGCGGTGCTGGTCCTCGCCGAGCCCTTCCATGCCTACCACCTGGCGGCGCTGGCGATGGTGCTCGGCGGCATCGCGCTTGCCGAGCGCGGCAAGCGGGGGGCGAGCGGCGCGGCCTGACGCAAAAAGGGGCGAAGCGTCTTCCCGCTCCGCCCCCCTATGTTCCTGCCGAACGGTCAGACGTCGAAGGTCAGCATCTTCGCCTGGCCGATGGCGTTCAGGCCGCGCAGCTCTTCGAGGAAGTCCTCGGTCAGCGGCCCGTCGAGATAGATGATGGCGATCGCGCTGCCGCCCTGCTCGTCGCGGCCGAGATGGAAGTTGGCGATGTTGATGCCGGCCTTGCCGAAGGCGGTGCCGATCTGGCCGATGACGCCCGGCACGTCCTTGTTGGCCGTGTAGAGCATGTAGCGGCCGACATCGGCCTCCATGTTGATGCCCTTGATCTGGATGAAGCGCGGCTTGCCGTCCGAGAAGGTCGTGCCGGCCACCGAGCGCGTCTGCTTCTTGGTGGTGACGGTCACCTTGATGTAGCCGTCGAAGACGCCCGACTTGTCGCGGCGCACCTCGGACACGGCGATGCCTCGCTCCTTGGCCATCAGGGGCGCCGAGACCATGTTGACCGTCTGCACCTGCGCCTTCAGAAGGCCCGCGATCGCCGCGGCCGAGAGGGCACGGATGTTCATGTTGCCCGGCGCTCCGTCGTAGAGGATCTCCACCGCGTCGATCGGCTCTTCGGTGAGCTGGCCGGCGAAGGAGCCGAGGATCTCGGCGAGCTTGACGTAGGGCGTCAGGATCGGCGCCTCTTCGGCGGTGATCGAGGGCATGTTGAGCGCGTTGGACACCGCACCCTTCACGAGATAGTCCGCCATCTGCTCGGCCACCTGGAGAGCGACGTTCTCCTGCGCCTCCGTGGTGGAGGCGCCGAGATGCGGCGTGCAGACGACGTTGTCGAGGCCGAAGAGCGGGCTGTCGGTCGCCGGCTCCGTCTCGAACACGTCGATGCCGGCGCCAGCCACATGGCCGGACTTGATCGCGTCCGCGAGGTCCTTCTCGACGATCAGGCCGCCGCGCGCGCAGTTGATGATGCGCACGCCCTTCTTCATCGTGGCGAGCGCCTTGGCGTCGATGATGTTCTTCGTCTTGTCGGTCAGCGGCGTGTGGAGGGTGATGAAGTCGGCGCGCTTGAAGAGGTCCTCCAGCTCGACCTTCTCGATGCCGAGCTGGGCCGCGCGCTCCTCCGACAGGAACGGGTCGAAGCCGATCACCTTCATCTTCAGGCCGACGCCGCGCGAGGCAACGATCGACCCGATGTTGCCGCAGCCGACGACGCCCAGCACCTTGCCGGTGATCTCGACGCCCATGAAGCGGTTCTTCTCCCACTTGCCGGCCTGCGTCGAGGCGTCGGCGGCGGGAAGCTGGCGGGCGACGGCGAACATCATCGCGACGGCATGCTCGGCCGTGGTGATGGAGTTGCCGAAGGGCGTGTTCATCACGATGACGCCCTTCCGGCTGGCGGCCGGAATGTCGACATTGTCGACACCGATGCCGGCGCGGCCGATGACGCGCAGGTTCGGCGCGGCCTCGATCACCTTCTCCGTCACCTTGGTGGCGGAGCGGATGGCGAGGCCGTCATACTGGCCGATCACTTCGAGGAGCTTGTCCTTGTCCTTGCCGAGGTCGGGCAGGTAGTCGACCTCGACGCCCTTGTCCTTGAAGATCTGGACGGCGGTCGGGGACAGCTTGTCGGAAACGAGAACGCGCGGAGCCATCAGGCTTCTCCTGCAGCATGGGCGCCCGAAAGCGCTTTGAAAACGAAAGATGGGGAAAGCGCCCGCCCCTCGTCGAGGCGGGCCGTGCCGTCAGCTCAGGCGGCTTGCGCCAGCGTCGCGCGCTGCGCCTCGTAGGCATAGGCGATCCAGGGCATGAGCGCTTCGAGGTCCGAAGCCTCCACCGTCGCGCCGGCCCAGATGCGCAGGCCCGGAGGCGCGTCGCGATAGGCGCCGATGTCGAGGGCGACGCCCTCCTTCTCCAGCTTGGAGGCGACGCCCTTGGCGAAGGCGTCCTGCTCGTCCTTCGACAGACCCGAGATCTCGGGCGCCGTGAACTGGAGGCAGACGGAGGTGTTGGAGCGGATGTCGGCGGACTTGGCGAGGAAGCCGATCCAGTCGTTCTGCGCGACGAAGCGGTCGATGACGGCCAGGTTCTTGTCGGCGCGGGCCTTCAGGGCCTCCAGGCCACCGATCGATTTCGCCCACTGGAGCGCGTCGAGATAGTCCTCGACGCAGAGCATGGACGGCGTGTTGATCGTCTCGCCCTTGAAGATCCCCTCGATCAGCTTGCCGCCGGAGGTCAGGCGGAAGATCTTCGGCAGCGGCCAGGCCGGCTTGTAGGTCTGGAGACGCTCCACGGCGCGGGGGCTGAGGATCAGGACGCCGTGCGCGCCCTCGCCGCCCAGAACCTTCTGCCAGGAGAAGGTCACGACATCGAGCTTGTCGTAGGGAAGGTCCTGCGCGAAGGCGGCCGAAGTCGCGTCGCAGATGGTCAGGCCCTTGCGGTCCGCCGGGATGGCGTCGCCATTCGGCACGCGCACGCCGGACGTCGTGCCGTTCCAGGTGAAGACTACGTCGCGGTCGAAATCGACTTGGCCGAAATCGACGATCTCGCCGTAAGGCGCCTCGAAGACGCGGGCGTCGGCGAGCTTCAGCTGCTTCACCGCATCCGTCACCCAGCCGGCGCCGAAGCTTTCCCAGGCCAGCATGTCCACCGGGCGTTCGCCGAGAAGCGACCACATGGCCATCTCGACCGCGCCGGTGTCCGAACCCGGCACGATGCCGATCCGGTAGTCGGCGGGAACGCCGAGAACGGCCCGAGTGTCGTCGATCGCCTGGGCGAGCTTGGTCTTGCCGACCTTGGCGCGGTGCGAACGGCCGAGCGGCGCGTCGCTCAGCGCATCCAGCGTCCAGCCGGGACGCTTGGCGCAAGGACCAGAGGAAAAGCGGGGATTGGCCGGACGAGCGGCCGGCGGTGCGATAGTCGCCATCAAAAGCTATCCTTACAGATAGAAGCGCCTCGTTGGGGAGGCGTGTCCCAAGTGTGCGGATATGCCCGTCACGACCGAGGGTCAAGTGACAATCGCAAGACGGTCACGCGACGATCACACCTAATCTATGAAACGGGAGCGGTTCCCGACGGTTTTGCCTTCGCCAATCACCGGAACGGAGGATCACCATGGCAGCAGGACGTAGCCTCGAGCGACGGGTTCTGGACAAGGACGAACTGGAGCTCGTGGCGGAGACCCACTACCCGGCCCTTCGCGAACTCGGCCACACCGAGATCAACGAACTCACCCAGCGCCTGCGCGAGCGCCGCGACCGCGCGCGCGAGATCGCCAACCGCCGGCGCGGCGCGGCCCGCCGGGGCCAGGGGCCGGGCGAGCCGGAGAATTCCGGCATGCGGCAGAAGGCCGGAGTCCTGTCCGAAGCGCTGGCACGCCTCAACAAGGAGCGGACGCGGCGCGAGCATCAGGAGGCATCGACCGCCCTCCAGAGGAACGCCCGGCGCGCGCTCAAGCTCAAGCGCGCCAACGCGTCGCGCAGCGCCCGGCGGCCGAGCTCCGGGCGCACCGCGCATGGGGGGATGAACCCCGTCGAGAACGAGAAGGCGCAGCGCATCGGCAGCCCGATGGAAGCCGGCCGCGTGTCACAGTTCGTCCGCGACGCGCAAGGGGCGCGCGACAACCGGGCCTGATTCCCAGGTCAGTCGAAACGGAAGCGCAGACCGGCACGGATCGTGTGCCGGTCGAAGCCGTCGTCGTCGCTGGCCAGAAGCGTGCCGGCGGCCGGCTCGAAGCGATAGGCGTCGCCGTCCTGGACGTTGAGGTAGCGATAGCCGGTGTCGATGGCGATCTTTTCGGTAACGTCGTAGGAGACGCCGGCCGAGAGCGCATAGGCGAAGCGCCAGGAGTCCTCGCCGCCGTAGCGTGCGCCGGCGCCCAGCGCCGGGCAGGCGGTCAAGCCCCCCGGGCAGGTCGCCGCGCCCGTCACGTCGGAATAGCTCACGTGCACCGCGCCGACGCCCCCGCCGACATAGGGCGTGAAGCCGGCGAAGGTGCCGAGGTCGAGATAGGCGTTGCCCATCAGCTCGACCGCTTCGATCTCGCCCCGGTCGCGCGCGCCGCAGGCCGGGCCGAAACCGCAGAACCAGCCGGCGCCGTTGGCGGCCTCGACATCCCGCCGCCAGTAGTCGATCGTCGCGTCGAAGCGCAGGAGGTCGCTGGCCTTATAGCCGATGCCGGCCCCCGCCCCGAACCCACCGTCCAGATCCCAGCCGCGGGTGCGATCGGTGATCGTGCTGCCGAAGCGCGAAAGGCGCTGCGTCCCCCCGAAGGAGGCATCGAAACCGTAGGCGACGTCGGCGCGCAGGTAGAAGCCGGTGTTCGGCGTCACGATGGCGATCTCGGGCGCGTCGAGAATGTCCATGTCTGCGGCCAGGGCATGGCCGGAAGCGGCCAGGAGACTTCCGGCGAGAAGGATACGGGCGACGCGCATGGCAACGGTTTCCTGATGCGAATGGGAGAAGCCCCGCGCATTCCAGGCCGGGCGTCTCGAAGCCCAGCATCGCCGCCATCCGTTAATCCCCGGTTAACCATGTCGCTTAACCTTTGGCGAAGCTTTTGCCCTTTCCGGGCAGGCGGCCAGACGCAGAAAGGGCCGCCCCGAGGGACGGCCCTTTCTGAATGTCTCGTTCGGCTGCGGCTTAGAAGAAGCTGTAGCGCAGACCGGCGCGGACGGTGTGGATGTCGAAGCCGTCGTCGCGTGTCTGGACGCCGGTGGCGCCGTACTGCTTGTCCTGCTTGTCGTAGGACCAGGAGTCGCCTTCCCAGACCTTGGTGAAGCGGTAGCCGATGTCGAGCGCCAGCTGGCTCGTCAGGTCGACGCTCGCGCCGGCCATGAGCGAGGAAGCGAAGCGCCAGTCGTCCAGGCCCTCGTGGCTGCCGGAATAGGGCGTGTAGCCGGCCTTGCAGGGCGGGCAGACTTCCTGCGACTTCACGTCGTCGTACTTCACGTAGGCCGTGCCGACGCCGGCGCCGAGGTAGGGCGTGACGATGCCGAAGCTCGGCAGGTCGACATAGGCGTTCGCCATGATCGTCCAGACGTCGGCCTTCGAGCTGTCCTGGTAGTTGCACTCGTCGAACGGGCCGAGGCCGTGCGCCTTGTCCGTCAGGATCATGAGCGGGCACTTGGTCTTGCCGTCCGCGTCGGCGCGGAAGTAGTCGACCGTAGCGTCCACGCGGAAGGAGTCGGTGAAGCGATAGCCGGCGCCGACGCCGAAGGTCGCCGCATCCGACAGGCGCAGCTCGTCGTAGCGGTAGTGGTCGTCGATGCCCTCGACGCCCGGATAGATGTTGTAGAAGGCCCACTTGCCTTCGGTCTTGGACTCGAAGTTGTATCCGACGTCGCCGCGGATGTACCAACCGCTATAGGGCACTTCCTCGACGACCGGGATCGGCTCAATGATGTCGGCCGCCTGGGCCAGCGTCGGAAGAAGTGCGGCGGAGGCCAGGAGGCCAAGCGCAAGCCGTAGCATAATCGTTCTCTCCAGATTTCACGACAGGTCGCGGCTTGGGTTCCGCAATGATGAGAAATCTAAAGATTAATGATTAAAAGACCGTTTACCGCGGCGGAATGGTAAACGGCCCTTGCTTCAGGCCGCCTCGCGCTTGAGCGCGCCGATGATCTCGTCGACGACGGAATCGACGAGCTGCGGGTCGTCGCCTTCCGCCATGACGCGAATCAGGGGCTCGGTGCCCGAGGGTCGGATCACCAGGCGCCCCCCCTCGCCCAGCCGGTCGCGGCCGGCGCTGATGGCGTCCTGCACCCGCTGCTTCTCCAGCGGCGCGCCGCCGGCGAAGCGGACGTTCTTCAGCACCTGCGGCACCGGCGTGAACTTGCGGCAGACCTCCGAAACCGTGCCGCCCGCGCCGCGCACGACGGCCAGCACCTGCAGCGCCGACACGAGGCCGTCGCCCGTCGTGCCGAAGTCGGACAGGACGATATGGCCGGACTGCTCGCCGCCGACATTGTAGCCGTGCTGGCGCATGTGCTCGACCACGTAGCGGTCGCCGACCTTGGTGCGGGCGAGCTGGATCTGGCGCTCGCCCAGGAACCGCTCCAGCCCGAGATTGGACATGATGGTGGCGACGATGCCGCCGGCCGCCAGACGCCCGTCCTGCGCCCAGGCCTCGCCAATCACGGCCATGATCTGGTCGCCGTCCACGACCTCGCCGCGCTCGTCCACGATCAGCACGCGGTCGGCGTCGCCGTCGAGCGCGATGCCGATGTCGGCGCGCACTTCCTGCACCTTGGCGCAGAGCGTCGCCGGGCTGGTGGAGCCGCAGTTCAGGTTGATGTTGGTGCCGTTGGGATCGACGCCGATCTTCACGACCTCAGCGCCGAGCTCCCAGAGAACGTCCGGAGCCACGCGATAGGCCGCGCCGTTGGCGCAGTCGATCGCGACCCGCACGCCGTCCAGAGACATCTCGCGCGGCAGCGTGCGCTTGGCGAACTCGACATAGCGGTCGCGGCCGCCGTCGTCATAGCGCTTGGCGCGGCCGAGATGGGCACCGACCGCGAGGCGCGAGGACAGGTCCTCGTCGATGAGCCGATTGATTTCGGCTTCCAGCTCGTCGGACAGCTTGTAGCCGTCCGGCCCGAAGAGCTTGATGCCGTTGTCCTCGAACGGGTTGTGCGAGGCGGAGATCATGACGCCGATGTCGGCGCGCATCGACCGCGTGAGCATGGCGACGGCCGGGGTCGGCATCGGGCCGAGCATCAGCACATCGACGCCCACGGCGGTGAAGCCGGCACAGAGCGCGGGCTCCAGCATGTAGCCGGAAAGGCGCGTGTCCTTGCCTATCACCACCCGGTGCCGGTAGTTGCCGCGCTTGAAGGCGAGGCCCGCCGCCATGCCGACCTTCATCGCGATCTCCGGCGTCATGGGGTGCCGATTGGCGAGGCCCCGGATGCCGTCCGTCCCGAAGTAGGATTTCGTCATGGATGTCGTCCCCGCTGGTCCGTTCGCTTCGCTGTAGAGTCGCGAGCATGGCTCAGAAAGTAAAAAAGAATGTCAGTGTGCCGTCGAGCCGCGAGCAGCGCACCATCGGCACGAAAAAGGCGGACCCGAAGGCCCGCCTCGTATCGTTCGCTCCGGCGCCTGCCGGCGTCAGGCGGTCGGCTGGGGCTCCAGCCCGCCTTCCTTGTCGTCGCGCGGACCGGACGGACGGACCGAACCGGCCTTAGGCACCGCCGAGCCGCGCGAGGGCGGCGTGTCGTCGCCCATGTCGCGGGCCAGCGTCTTGCCGGCCAGGAGATCGCGCACCTCGTCGCCCGACAGGGTCTCGTACTCGAGAAGCCCGTTGGTCAGGGTATGGAGATCGTCGATGTGCTCGCGCAGAACCGCGCGCGCCCGGTTCTCGGCGACTTCGATGATGCCGCGCACCTCGGAGTCGATCAGCCGCGCCGTCTCCTCCGACATGTTCTGCTGCTGCGAGACCGAATGGCCGAGGAAGACCTCTTCCTGGTTCTGGCGGTAGCGCAGGCGGCCGAGCTTGTCGCTCATGCCGTATTCCATGACCATCGCGCGGGCCATGTTGGTGGCCTGCTGGATATCGTTGGACGCGCCCGTCGTGACGTTGTCGAGCCCGTAGATGATCTCCTCGGCGGCACGGCCGCCGAAGATCATGGCGAGGCGCGCCTCCATCTCGATCTTGCGCATGCCGTAGCGGTCGCGCTCCGGCAGATTCATGGTGACGCCCAGCGCCCGGCCGCGCGGAATGATCGTGACCTTGTGCAGCGGATCGTTGTGCGGGACGTAGATGCCGACGAGGGCGTGGCCCGCCTCGTGATAGGCGGTGAGCTTCTTCTCTTCCTCGGTCATGGCCATGGACCGGCGCTCGGCGCCCATCATGACCTTGTCCTTGGCGTCCTCGAACTCCAGCATCGTCACGAGGCGCTTGGAACGGCGGGCCGCCATCAGCGCCGCCTCGTTGACGAGGTTGGCGAGGTCGGCGCCCGAGAAGCCCGGCGTGCCGCGCGCGATGGTGCGCAGATCGACGTTCGGAGCCAGTGGCACGTTGCGCACGTGCACCTTCAGGATCTTCTCGCGCCCGCCGACATCCGGGTTCGGCACCATGACCTGACGGTCGAAGCGGCCGGGACGCAGGAGAGCGGGGTCGAGCACGTCCGGACGGTTAGTCGCTGCGATGAGGATGATGCCCTCGTTCGCCTCGAAGCCGTCCATCTCGACGAGGAGCTGGTTCAGGGTCTGCTCGCGCTCGTCGTTGCCGCCGCCCAGGCCCGCGCCGCGATGGCGGCCGACGGCGTCGATCTCGTCGATGAAGATGATGCAGGGCGCGTTCTTCTTGGCCTGCTCGAACATGTCGCGCACGCGGCTGGCGCCGACGCCGACGAACATCTCGACGAAGTCGGAGCCCGAGATGGTGAAGAAGGGCACGTTGGCCTCGCCCGCGACGGCGCGTGCCGTCAGCGTCTTACCGGTGCCCGGAGGGCCGACGAGCAGCACGCCGCGCGGAATCTTGCCGCCGAGGCGCTGGAACTTCTGCGGCTCGCGCAGGAATTCGACGATCTCCTCGAGGTCCTGCTTGGCCTCGTCCACACCCGCGACGTCGGCGAAGGTGACGCGCCCGTGCGCCTCGGTCAGAAGCTTGGCCTTGGACTTGCCGAAGCCCATGGCCTTGCCGCCGGCTCCGCCCTGCATCTGCCGCATCAGGAAGATCCAGACGCCGAGGATGAGGAGGATCGGGCCGAAGGACAGCAGCATCGACCAGATCGGGTTGGTATTGTCCGACGGCGGGCTGGCGTTGATCGTGATGTTCTTGCCTTCCAGGCGCTGGATCAGCTGCGGATCGCCCGGCGAGAAGGTCTGGAACGGGCTGGACGCGTCCGTATAGCTCCCGGAAATGCGCTGTCCCTGGATCGTCACGGAGCGCACACGGCCCGAATCGACGTCCGACAGGAACTGCGAATAGGGAATCTCCCGCGTGTTCGCGTTCTGCGAGCCGTTCGAAAACAGCTGGAACAGCGCGATCAGCAGAAGCGCGATGATCGCCCAAAGGGCGAAATTCCGGAAGTTCTGGTTCATTATCCGTCCTGGGATGACGCCTCGATACGCCCATCCATTTACGGTGGCCGAACCTAGACACGGCATCGAAGATAGGTGGCCGCCAAATCCTTGCCAACAGGCTTCAACGGATTTGCGGCAATTTGGGGTTCGGCGGTTAATCGAGTCCCCGGAAAGCCCGGCAGATCGATGGCGATACGCCATCCGACCCTTTGCCGCAGAGCGAGCGCGGGCAGCGATGCGAAGCGCTCGCCGAGGGCCGGATGGGTGGCGACCGGATCACCCGCCGCATCGACACAGACGGGCAGCGTGCGCTGAACGTCGCCTCCCAGGCCGAGGCGTCCCAAGGCGACGACACGCGCGGCGCCGGGAGGCGGAGAGCCTGTAAGATCGAAGCGATGGTCGAAACATCGCGCATCGGCGGCTCCAAGCTCCAGGGACGGTGGCCCGGTGCGTCCGAACTCCCGCGTCAGGCGGAACGTGCCCTCCCCCCGCTCAATCCGGCAGCCGTTCAGCGTGGCCGCCGAAGCGCCCTCCGTGGAAAAGCGGGCGATCAGGCGCGCCACCGCCGATCGGTCCGGCGGGCGGGCCGCCCCGCCCGCCGCCGTCAGGAGCCTCGCCCAGAGAATCCCATCGTCGCCCTCCGGCCGGAAGGTCACGACCCCGGCATCGTCCGAGTGCAGCCGCCCGTCCCAGGCGGCTCGGTCGATGCGCTCGCCGAGTTTGGCATCCTCGGCCTCGCGCAGGCGGCCGGCGGAAGCGATGGACCCCGCCAGCGCCAAGGTGTCGTGAAGGCCGTCGGCAAGCTCCCGACGGACCCTGGCGCGGCGATAGCGCTCGTCCGCGTTGGTCGGATCGCGCACCGGGTCCAGCCCGGCGCGGGCCACGGCCTCTTCGAGCACGCGCTTGGGAAGCGAGAGGAAAGGGCGCAACAGCGCGAGGCCCGGTTCGAGATCCCGCCAGGGCCGCATGCCGGCGAGGCCGGCCCCCACCGCACCGCGGGCACGTGCCAGGAGATGCGTTTCGAGCTGGTCGTCGGCATGGTGAGCGGCCAGGATCGCATCGGCGCCGACCCGCGCGGCCTCGCACGCCAACAGCGCGTATCGCGCGTCGCGAGCGGCCTCCATCAGGTTGCCGCGCGCGCAGGCCGCCTCGCGCCAGACAAGCGTGCGATGCGGCAGACCGAGATCGCGGCAAAGGCCCGCGACGAATGCTGCCTCCGCAGCCGAGCCGGGCCGCAACCCATGATCCACCGTTGCGACCGCCACCTCGGCAGGGAGCGCGCGATCGGCGCAGGCGAGCAGAAGCGCCAGGGAGTCGGGGCCGCCCGAGACCGCGAGAAGGATGCGGCGGAGCGGCGCCCGTGCCGACGCGAAACGGCCGAGCGCGATGCGGATCGCCTCGGCCGTTTCGGATGTCATGGCAAGGGACGCCGGGGCGTCAGGCGCAGTTGGCGGCCTTTTCCTCGCCCTCGAGCTTGCGCTTCACATTGGAGCTCATCTCCGGATAGCGCTTGCCGACCTCGGCATAGGTGACGCAGGCCGTCTCCCGATTGTTGAGGCGGGCGAGCGACATGCCGAGCTTCAGCATCATCTCCGGCGCCTTGCCGCTCTTGGGATGCGCCTTCTGCGCGTTCAGGAAGACCTCGGCGGCGTCGCGGTACTTCTTCTGGGCGTAGAGGGCCTCGCCCAGCCAGTACTGCGCGTCGGCCGCGTCCTGCGAGCTCGGATAGGTCTGGGTGTACTGGCGGAACGTGTTCTCGGCGAGCTGGTAGTCGCCCGCCAGCATGTAGTTGTAGCCGAGCGAATACATCTCCACCGGGCCGTTGGTGGCGATGGAGGCGACCTGGGACGAGCCGGGCAGTGGCGTGGCGGGCGCTGCGGGCTCGTTCAAGCTGGTATCGCCGAGCAGCGCGCCGATCTCGTCCGTCTGCGGCGCGGCGGAAGCGGGCGCCGTCGCATCGTTGGCGCTCGGCGGCGCGGCGGAGGCCACGCGGTCGCCGCCGGTCGGCACCGCCGGGGTGATCTCGGTGCGGCGCTCGGCAGGCTTGGCCGCGCTGCCCGAGCCCTTGCCTTCCAGGTCCTGGAAGCGGAACTCGTTGTCCTCCTGCGACTTGCGGAGCTGCTCCTGGAGTTGGAGCACGAGGAAGGACAGCTCCTCGACCTTGCCGGTCAGCCGCCGCATCTCCTCTTCCATCTGCGAGATGCGGACACCGCCGTCGCTGGCCTGCGCCATGAGGACGGGTGCCGGCTCCTGCGAGACGACGGGCGCGCGGTCGCCCGATCCGCCGAGGCCGAACGGCAGGTTCAGCGCGGCGGCCGGCCCGGCCAGCGTGGCGAGTGCGAGAATGGAGACGGTTGCGAGCTTCATGCTGGCCATGCGGAAATCCCCTCGGGATCGCTGGAGGCCCGTCGCCGTCAAGGCTCTGCGGCCGATCGGGCGACGACCTGTCGACCGTTCAGCTTGGATAGGCGGAAGGCGTCCAAAGTTTGGCCGGTGCTAGCACAGACAGGGGCGCAGAGACGCGAAACGGCCCCGCAGGGCCGCTTCCAAATGATGAATGTTGCAGAAATGCCGCAGATCAGCTGCCAGCTCCCGACAGGACGGTGACGGCGCGGCGGTTCTGAGACCAGCAGGAGATGTCGTCGCACACGGCCACCGGGCGCTCCTTGCCGTAGGAGATGGTGCGCATGCGATTCGCCGCCACGCCCTGGCTGGCGAGATAGTCGCGCGTGGCAGCCGCGCGGCGGGCGCCGAGGGCGAGGTTGTACTCGCGCGTGCCGCGCTCGTCGGCATGGCCTTCGACCGTGATGGAGTAGTTGCGGTACTGGTTCAGCCACTGCGCCTGGCGGGCGAGCGTCTGCTGCGCGTCGGCGCGGATCGACGAGGAGTCCGTGTCGAAGAAAATGCGGTCGCCGACGTTGACGGTGAAGTCCTGGCTGGTGCCCGGCGCCGCCGAACCCGCGCCGCCCATGCCGCCGGCGCCACCCATGCCGCCCGCGCCGCCGAGGCCGAGGCCCGCGGCGTTGTCCGGCAGGCCGGCGTTCTTCTTGGCGCAGGCCGAGAGCGCCAGCGCCGCGACCAGCGCGAGGGCGATACGACCATGGACCCCAGTAGCGATGCGGCGCATGGCCGTCTCCTTGCGTATGTGAATTCCGTATGGCCCTCGTTTACCATGTTGTGGGTTAACGAGTGGTCAACAGGGGATTGAAAAGGCTGACGAATCCTACTCCAGAGCCGGCGACCAGGCCGGATCCGACGCGTAGTTCGGGGTGGCGACCTTCTGCTCGTTCCGGCCCGTGAGGTCGATCGAATAGAGCTGCGGACCGCCGCCCTGATCGCGGAAGAACATGATGACGCGCCCGTTCGGCGCCCAGGTCGGCCCTTCCGCGTGGAAGGACGACGTGAGGATGCGCTCGCCCGAGCCGTCCGGCTTCATCACGCCGATCTGGAACTGGCCGCCCGTCTGCTTGGTGAAGGCGATGAGATCGCCGCGCGGGCTCCATACGGGGGTGTTGTAGGTGCCCTGGCCGAAGGAGATGCGGGTCTGGCCCGAACCGTCGGCGCCCATGACGTAGATCTGCGAGCGCCCGCCGCGGTCGCTCTCGAACACGACCTTGGAGCCGTCCGGCGAATAGGAGGGCGAGGTGTCGATGGCGTTGGTCGAGGTCAGGCGCGTCGTGGCGCGCGAGCGCAGGTCCATCGCGTAGATGTTGGAGTTGCCGTCCTGCTGGAGGCTCATCACCACCTTCTGCCCGTCCGGCGAGAAGCGGGGCGAGAAGGTCATGCCGGGGAAGTTGCCGACCACTTCGCGCTGCCCGGTCTCGAGCTGGAGGAGGTAGACGCGCGGCTCGCCCTGCCCGAAGGACATGTAGGTGATCTCCTGCCGGTTGGGCGAGAAGCGGGGCGTGAGGACGAGGTCGTTGCCCTGGCTGAGATAGCGCACGTTGGCGCCGTCCTGGTCCATGATGGCGAGGCGCTTCTTGCGGTCGGTCTTCGACCCGCTCTCGTCCACGAAGACGACGCGCGTGTCGAAATAGCCCTTCTCGCCCGTCAGGCGCTCGTAGATCGCGTCGGCGATGATGTGGGCGATGCGGCGCCAGTTGTCCGGGCTGGCATAGAACTGCTGCCCGTCGAGCTGCTGCCCGGCATAGGTGTCCCACAGGCGGAACTCGACGCGCAGGCGACCGTCGGCCTCCGGCGTCACGCGGCCCGTGACGAGCGCCTGGGCGTTGATGACGGTCCAGTCCTGAAAGCGCGGCGTCGCGTCCGGCGTGACGTCCTTCTGGATGAAGGCCGCCGGGTTGATCGGCGCGAAGAGGCCCGAGCGCTTGAGGTCGGCCGTGACCACCTCGATCAGCTTGGCGCCCAGCGCGTCGCGCGACTGGAAGTTCGGCAGGGCGATCGGCAGCGGCTGGACGTTGCCCTGGGTGACGTCGATCTCGACCTGGGCATGAGCGCCGGTCGCCAGCGCGAGGCCGGCGGTGGCGGTGGCGAGAGCAAGGGCCAGGGATCGGATGAAGCGCGTCATGGGCGGGACCTTCCCGTTTGGGCGTCGGGCTCGATGCCGCAGCGTTCTGCGGCAACCCGTTGTTCGCATGAGAAAATGACGAGGCGGCGACGGCACGCCGCCGCGAAAGGCTTGAGGATCAGAACATCTGGCTCGGATCGAAGTTGACGGTGACCTGAGCCCAGGTGTCGTACTTCTCGGCCGGCAGGTTGTAGGGCGCGCAGCGGCGCACGGCGCGGATCGCCGCTTCGCTCGCCGCCCGCTCCGCGGTGGAGGCGCCGCCGCCCGAGACGATTTCCGGCATCCCCTCCAGCTCGCCCGTCGGGCCGAGCTGCATGGAGATCTTCACCCGGAAACTGCCCGCGTCCACGTTGCCGGCCGGTGGGTTCCAGCACTTGGAGATCTGGCCGCGCAGGGCGTCCATCTCGCTCTGCGACAGCGAGCCGCCCGTCTGGCGCGTGGCGCCGAGCGCCGCCTGCTGGGTCGAGCGCTTGGCACCGCCGCCGGAGGAATCCTGCTTGTTGAGGAGCGCGGCGATCGCGTCGGCGTCGAACTGCTTCTCCGAAGAGGTCTGGGCCGCCGGCTTCTTGGTCTCCTTCGGCTTCTCCTTGGACTTCGACGCCTCTTTCGCCGGTTCCTTGGCGGGCTCCTTGACCGGCTCGGGCTTCTTCGCCTCGGCGACCTTCACCGGCTCCGGCGCCTTCACGGGCTCGGGCGGCTTCGGCTTCACCTGCGGCAGGGGCACGTTGCGCGGGGGCGCGGGCGTCTCGGCCTCTGCCTTGGCGATCTCGGCAGCGAGCGGGTCGATCTCGGGCGCAGCCTCGGCCGGCGTCGGCTCGGGCGGCGCTTCCGCGACCTCGGCCGGCGGCTGGGGCGGCGTCGGCTCCGGCGGCGCGGGCGCCGGCTCGGGCCGCGCCTGCGGCGTCACGGCCGGGGGCGGAGGCGGCGGGGGCGCCTCGGCCGTCGAGACGTTCTCATGCGGCGAGGGCTTGGGCGCCGGGGGCGTCTTGAGGTCCACCTCGTTGTCGCCGACGTTCTCGGCCGGCATCGGCAGCTTCTCTGGCGTCTTGGTCGGCGTCGGCGCGGACTTTTCCGCCTCCGGCGCGTCCTCTGCGCCGAGCGTCGCCTGGCTGACGTCCGTGATCAGCGTGACGGGCAGCGCCTCGCCGCCCATTTCGAGCTTTTCCGGCGTCCCAAAATGCCACAGCCCCCAGGTGAGGATGGCCGTGTGCAGGATCGTGGAGGTGGCAAGGGGTTTCATCGGCCGCGCGTCAGCTTCCCGCCGTTTCCTGCGAGGTCACGAGACCGATGTTCTTGAAGCCGGCGGCCGAGATGCGCGACATGACCTTCATCACGGTGCCGTAGTCGGCAGAACTGTCGGCGCGCAGGAAGATGCGCTCCTCGTAGCCCGCCTCGGCGATGGCTTTCAGCTGCTCGACGATGGCGTCCGGCGCGACCGGCGTTTCCTGCAGGAACACCTCGCCACCCTTCTGGACGGAGATGGTGATCGGCTGCTTGTCGGCCGAGAGCGCCTTGGCGTTGGTCTTGGGCAGGTCCAGCGGCACGCCGACCGTCATCAAGGGCGCCGCCACCATGAAGATGATGAGCAGCACCAGCATGACGTCGACCATCGGCGTCATATTGATCTCGGCCATGGGCGCCTTGCGCGCGCGACGCCCGCGGCGCGATCCGCCCCCAGACGAAGCTCCCGTCGACATGCCCATGGAAACGACCCCTCAAGAATTGGAACGAGCCGGCGCGGCGCTCAGCGCGCGGCCGAGCGCTCGTCGATCTGGCGCGACAGGATGGACGAGAACTCGTCGGCGAAGGCTTCGAGCCGGGCCCCGAGCTTGCCGGCATCCGCCGAGAGCTTGTTGTAGGCGACGACGGCCGGAATGGCGGCGACGAGGCCGATGGCGGTGGCGAGCAGCGCCTCGGCGATGCCGGGCGCGACGACCGCAAGGCTCGTCTGCTCGGAGGCGGCGATCGACTGGAAGGCGGTCATGATGCCGACCACCGTGCCGAAGAGGCCGACGAAGGGCGCGGCCGAGCCGACGGTCGCGAGGAACCCGAGGCGCGACTCCAGCCCCTCCATCTCGCGGGCCATGGTCACGTCCATCGCCTTCTCGATACGGGTCTGAAGGCCGATTGGCGAACGGGCGCCCTTCTCGAAGCTCTTCTTCCACTCGCGCATGGCGGCGACGAACAGCGCGCCCATGCCGCTGGTCTTGCGGTCCGAGAGCGTGTGGTACAGTTCCTCCAGCGACTGGCCGGACCAGAAGTTGTTCTCGAACTGGTTGAGCTGACGGCGGAAGCGGGCGTAACGCTGCCACTTGTCGAAGATGATCGCCCAGGTCCAGACGGAGGCCGCGAGCAGCCCGATCATCACGAACTTGACGATGAACCCGGCCTGCCAGAAAAGCCCCATGAGCGACATGTCGTGGGCCGGCGCGGCCAGCGCAGTCTGAGCGACCTCGTTCATTTCCTCTTGCGTCCCTCGAATCCGTCGGATCGTCATGGTGGCTCGGGACGCACGGCGCCCCCGGCTGATCACCCCCTGCCACGACAGGAACGACGCCCCCGCCGAACCGTCGGCGCAAAACGTCGTCCACGGCGCTCTTTGACCGTTTGAATCCGGTGAAAGAATGGCATGGAGAGGCTGATCCCTCCGACGCTATGAAGCATCGTTAGGGTTAACAAATCGTTTTCGTGCCGTGTTTTACCGCGCTGCGGCATCCTCGTCGGCAGCCGCTGGACCGCCCAGGCGCTCGGCGACGGCCGGCGGCATCCGGCGCGGGCGTCCGTCCGGCGAGACCACGGCCACCTTCACCTTCGCCTCCACCAGCACTTCGGTCCCGCACAGGATCCGCTGCTGAAGGACGACCCGTGCGCCGCCGAGGAGGACGGTGCGCGTCTCGACGCCGAGGATGTCGTCGATCCGGGCCGGACGCCGGAAGTCGATCTCCATCGAGCGGACGGCGAAGGCCATCGGCTCGCCGAACGCGCCGTCCATCAGGGCGCGGTGGCCGATCCCGTGCAGGCGCAGGAAGTCGGTTCGCCCCCTCTCCAGAAAGTGAAGGTAGCGGGCGTGATAGACGACACCTGAAAAGTCGGTGTCCTCGAAGTAGACGCGAACGTCGAGGCGGTGGCCGCCCTCGATGAGACGGCCGGAAAGCTGGTCTGTCATGGGGCGCCTCATAGACCGTCACGGGCCGCGCCGCCACCGCCGCCGGCGGTCGCCGTCATCGATCCGTCATTCCTCTGTCATCCCGTCGTGATGCCCGGCTGATTGGAGGGCGTGTCCGACCAATCCGGGAAAGCACCTTCCATGCGTCCGATCCGTCTGCCTGCCGCGCTCGCGCTCCTGGCGTCCACCGCCCTTCCCGCCACGGCCGAGCCGGTGTTCAACCGCATCGCCTCTTTTCCCGTCGCGCTGAACCTGCCCGAGGCGGAGCGCGGCAGCGAGACCTCGGCCGAGATCATCGCGGCCTCGGCCGACGGAAACACGCTGGTTTATTCCGACAGCCCGAACGGCGGCATCGGCTTCGTCGACATCACGGACGCCCGCGCTCCGAAGGCCGCCGGTTACGTCGCTTTCGAGGGCGGCGAGCCCACGTCGGTGGCCGTCAGCAGCGGCAACGTGCTCGTCGGCGTCAACACGTCGGAGAGCTTCACCAACCCGTCGGGCCAGCTCGCCGTGGTCTCCATGGCCGACCGCACGGTCACCGCGCGCTGCGACCTCGGCGGCCAGCCGGACTCCGTCGCCGTCTCGCCGGACGGCACGCTCGCAGCCGTGGCCATCGAGAACGAGCGCGACGAGGACGCGAACGACGGCGCCCTTCCGCAGATGCCGGCCGGCTTCGTCGTGCTGCTTCCACTGAACGATGGCACCCCGGACTGCGCCGCACTCCGCAAGGTCGAACTGACAGGCCTCGCGGAGATCGGCGGCGAGGACCCGGAACCGGAGTTCGTTTCCTTCAACGCGAACAACGAATTGGCGGTCACGCTTCAGGAAAACAATCACATCGTCCTGATCGACGGCAAGACGGGTGAAGTGACCGGCCACTTCAGCGCCGGCACCGTGGCGCTCGACAAGGTAGACGCGCAGGACGACGGCCGGATCGCCTTCACCGACACGATCGAGGCTCGGCCGCGCGAGCCCGACGCGGTGAAGTGGCTTGGGCTCGATCGCCTGATAACCGCCAACGAGGGCGACTGGAAGGGCGGCACGCGCGGCTTCACCATCTTCAATCGCGACGGCACGGTGTCGTACGAAGCGGGCGCCGCGTTCGAGATGGAGGTGGCCAAGGCCGGGCACTATCCGGACAAGCGCTCCGACGCCAAGGGCGTCGAGCCGGAGGGCCTGGAGGTCGCCGAGTTCGATGGCCAACGCCTCTTCTTCGTCCTGTCCGAGCGCGGCTCCGCCGTCGGCGTCTACCGCGACACCGGCGCGGCCCCCGAGTTCCTCCAACTCCTGCCGTCCGGCATCTCGCCGGAGGGCGCGGTCGCCATTCCCGGCCGCAACCTCCTCGCCACCGCCAACGAGGCGGACCTCGTGGAGGACGGCGCGGCGCGCAGCCATGTCATGATCTACGAGCGGGCGGAGGGAACCGCCGCCTATCCGCAGCTCGTCTCCGTCGAAAAGGACGGCGTGCCGATCGGTTGGGGTGCGCTCGGCGCGCTGGTGGCCGACGCCGAGAAGCCGCAGCACCTCTTTGCTGCGAGCGACAGCGTCTACGGCAAGGCGCCGACGATCTTCACCATCGACGCCACGCAAAAGCCCGCCCGCATCACCGACGCGATGGTGGTGACGGAGAACGGCGCACCGGCCGAGAAGCTCGACATCGAGGGCATCACGCTCGACGGTGCAGGCGGCTTCTGGCTGGCCAGCGAAGGCAATCCCGAGAAGGACGTGCCGCACCAGCTCGTGCGCATCGATGCCGAGGGCGCGGTGATCGAAAAGGTCGCCTTCCCCGCGGCGCTCCTGGAGCACCAGACGCGCTTCGGCGCGGAAGGCATCGCCAAGGTGGACAACACGCTCTGGATCGCGGTCCAGCGCCCATGGAAGGACGACCCGAAGAACACGACCAAGCTCCTCGCTTATGACCTCGACGCCAAGACGTGGGGCGCCGTCCGCTATCCGCTGGAGGCGCCGTCGGCCGAGGGCGCCTGGGTCGGCCTGTCCGAGATCACCGTCTCCGGCGACAGCGCCTACCTGATCGAGCGCGACAACCTGATCGGCGACGCCGCCAGGCTGAAGCAGATCACCCGCGTGTCGCTCGACCAGCTCAAGCCCGCCCCCCTCGGCGGCGAGCTGCCGACCGTGACCAAGACCGTGGTGCGCGACCTCCTGCCCGACCTGAAGGCACAGACGGCCGGCTATGTCGTGGACAAAGTCGAAGGCCTCGCCATCGACAAGGACGGCACCGCCTTCGTCGTCACCGACAATGACGGCGTGGACGATTCGTCGGGCGAGACGCTGTGCTTCGAAATCGGCAAGCTGGACGAGCAGTCGGCGGCGCTCGGCAACTGACGCTCACTCTACGATGAACGAAGGGGCGGACCCTTCGGATTTTGCCCCTCCTTCCAGACGACGCATTTCTTTCCGCCGTCATCCTCGGGCTTGACCCGAGGATCTACTCACGTCGAAGCGCTGCTAAGTCGCAGATCCTCGGGTCAAGCCCGAGGATGACGGCGCGGGAAGAAGTTTCGCATCCCAGCGTTGATTACCAAGAGGGGGCGGGACGACGAGCGGAGCCGCGAGCATCCTCCACGCCTTGCCTCACTCGTCGTCATCGCCCTCGAACAGGCTGGATTGAATGCCCTGGTAGGTCGAGGGCACGGCGAGGCCGAGGTGCTTGAACGCATGCTGGGTCAGGAGCCGGCCGCGCGGCGTGCGCTGGATGAAGCCCTGCTGGAGAAGATACGGCTCCACGATGTCCTCGATCGCGTCGCGCGGCTCCGAGAGCGCGGCGGCGATGGTTTCGATGCCGACCGGGCCGCCGCCGAAGTTGAGGGCGATCAGGTCGAGATAGCGCCGGTCGAGCTGGTCGAGGCCGAGGCTGTCGACGTCGAGCCGCGTCAGCGCCTCGTCGGCGATGCGCCGGTCCACCACTTCCGATCCCGCCATGGTCGCGAAGTCGCGGACGCGGCGCAGAAGGCGCCCGGCGATACGGGGCGTGCCCCGCGCGCGGCGGGCGATCTCGCGCGCGCCGTCGTCGCCCATGGGCAGGCTCATCAGCCGCGCCCCGCGCTTCACGATGTGTTCCAGCTCGGCGATCGTGTAGAAGTTGAGGCGCACCGGAATGCCGAACCGGTCGCGCAGCGGCGTCGTCAGGAGGCCGATGCGGGTGGTCGCCGCCACCAGCGTGAACTTCGACAGGTCGATCTTCACCGAGCGCGCCGCCGGCCCCTCGCCGATGATGAGGTCGAGCTGGAAGTCCTCCATCGCGGGATAGAGGATCTCCTCCACCGCCGGCGACAGGCGATGGATCTCGTCGATGAAGAGAACGTCCCGCTCTTCGAGATTGGTCAGCAGCGCCGCGAGGTCGCCGGCTTTGGCGATCACGGGACCCGAGGTCGAGCGGAAGTTGACGCCGAGTTCCTTGGCCATGATCTGCGCCAGCGTCGTCTTGCCGAGGCCCGGCGGGCCGACGAAGAGCACGTGATCCAGCGCCTCGCCGCGCGTCTTGGCCGCTTCGATGAAAATCTTGAGATTGGCGCGCGCCGCCGCCTGGCCGACGAAGTCGTCGAGCCGCTGCGGGCGGAGCGAGGCGTCGACATCCTCGCCGCGCTTCTCGGGGGTGATGAGGCGTGTGTTGCTCATGATCTATCGCCTTACCGGCTGAGCGCCTTGAGGCCGAGGCGGATCAGGGTCGTGGACGGTGCGTCCTCGCCCGCCTCCTTCACCGCGACGGCGACGGCGCCCGCCGCCTGCTCGCGCGAATAGCCGAGATTGACGAGGGCCGACACCGCGTCGGCGATCGGCGCGCTTGCCACGCCCTCGCCGATGTCGCGCTTCAGCCCGAAGCTCTCGACCGCCGCCGCGCCCGAGAAGGCCGGCGCCTTGTCCTTGAGCTCGGCGACGATGCGCGCGGCGACCTTCGGCCCGACGCCCGGCGCGCGCGCCACCATCGTCCGGTCCTGGAGCGCGATGGCGTTGGCGAGATCGCCGGCCGACAGGGTGCCGACGACGGCCAGCGCCACCTTGGCGCCGACGCCCTGCACGCTCTGGAGCAGGCGGAACCAGTCGCGCTCGGCGGCCGATGCGAAGCCGTAGAGCCGGATCATATCCTCGCGCACATAGGTCTCGATGAAGAGCGAGGCCGCCTCCCCCGCCGCCGGCAGGTTCGCCAGGGTGCGCGCGCCGCAATAGGCGACATAGCCGACGCCGTGGACGTCGAGCGTGACGCAGTCCTCCTCGACCGTGTCCACGGTGCCCTTCAGCTTGCCGATCAAGGATGCGTCTCCGGGCAGATGATATGGAGGTCGGGAAAGTACTCGCGGTATCGCGAGGCGTCGCGGGTCAGGAGGCGGTGGCCCGCGACGGTGGCATGGGCGCCGATCAGGAAGTCGGGCAGCGTGCGATCACGGCGCCCGCCGCGCTGGCGGTAGAGCCGATGGGCCTGCCCGGCGGGATAGGCGGCCTCGAAGGGGAGCGGCTCGCGCTTCAGGGACAGCCAGGAAATCGATCGGTAGAGAAGCGGCTCCGCCATCGGGGAGAAGGCGAGTTCCGCCCAGACGATCGGCGAGAGCACGATGACGCCTTCATCGGCGACATCCGTCAGCGCATCCAGCGCGCTGTCGCGCAACGGTCCCGTTCCGAAGACGTCGATGAAGATATTCGAATCAACGAGGGTCGAGGTCGTCACGCGGTCCTCTCAGCCAGTCGACGAACTCCTTGCCGTCCATGCCATTGGTGTCGATCGTTCCGCGCAAGGCGTCCAGACGACGCCGGATCTCCTCGCGTCGGAGCTTCGGATCGCTGGGCAGATCCTCGCGGACGAGTTCGACGCGATCACCGCGCTCCACGAAATCCACCTCGCTCCCTGGCCCGATCCCGAGCTTGTCGCGGATCGGCTTGGGGATCGTCACCTGCCCCTTCTCGGTCACGCGCATGGCAGCCTCCGCAAGTAATACCGGATGGGTATTACCTATTCGCAGAATGGGAACAAGTCAAGAACATCAGAGCCGGGCATAGGCGGCCATCGCCTGTGCAGACTGGCGGTGATGGGTGTGGCAGATGGCGATGGCGAGCGCATCGGCGGCGTCGTCCGTGTCGAAGGTCGCCTTGGGCATCAGCACCTTCACCATCATGTGGATCTGCGCCTTCTCGCCGTGCCCGACGCCGATGACGGCCTTCTTCACCGCGTTCGGCGCGTATTCCGCCACCGGCAGTCCGGCGAGCGAGGGCACCAGCATGGCAATACCGCGCGCCTGGCCGAGCTTGAGCGTCGCGACGGCGTCCTTGTTGACGAAAGTCTGCTCGACCGCCGCTTCGTCCGGCTGAAGCCGATGGATCACGTCCGTCAGCCCGTCGTGGAGCTGGCGCAGACGCGTGGCGAGGTCGAGCTTGTTGTCGGAGGTGACGGTGCCGCTCGCCACGAAGCGCAGCGAGTTGCCGACCGTTTCCACCACGCCCCAACCGGTGCGCCGGAGACCCGGATCGATGCCGATGATGCGAATGGTGCGCTCCTGAAGCATGCTCGTTCAGCCTTCGTTTAGCCTATCCGAGCCTCGCCCTAAAGACAAAGAGTGAACGGATCGGAAACGCAGGCGAACGTCGGTCGAACGGCCTCCGCGCAACTCGCCGTGATGGCGCTGGAGCTACGTGGCGCCCGCTCCCATTTCCAATGGCATGAACCGCCGCCCGATCCTCGCCGCCCTCGTCGCCCTTCTCGCGGCACCGCTGCCCGCCTTCGCGCAGGACGCTGCCGCACCCGTGCCCCCCGACGCGCGCGCACCCGCCGCGACGGCGGCTCCGGCGAGCTTCGACGCCGCGGTCGAGCGCGCCCGCGAGTTCCAGCCGCTGGAAACGCTGCAGATCGCGCAAGGCGGCGAGACGGTGGTGGACGAAGGCTTGCGCGGCAACCGGACGGATCGCGCCACCAACATCAAATCGGCTTCCAAGTCCGTGGTCTCGGCGCTGGTCGGCATCGCGATCGACAAGGGTATGATTGAGGGGCCGGACCAGCCGATCGCCGACTTCCTGCGCGCCGACTTCCCCGCCGACGCCGACCCACGTCTGGAGCAAGTGACGGTTGGCAACCTCCTGTCGATGCAGGCCGGCCTGGAGCGCACATCCGGCGGCAACTACGGCGCCTGGATCTCCTCGCGCAACTGGGTGCGCGACGCGCTTGCCCGGCCTTTCGTGACCGACCCCGGCGGGCCGATGCTCTATTCCACCGGCTCTACGCATCTTCTGTCGGCCATCCTGACGAAGGCGAGCGGCCAGTCGACGCTCGCACTCGCCCGCGAGTGGCTGGGACCGGCCGGCGTGCGCGTCACCGACTGGGAGCGCGATCCGCAAGGGGTCTATCTCGGCGGCAACCAAATGGCGATGACGCCGCGCTCGCTCCTCGCCTTCGGCGAACTCTACCGTCGCGGCGGAACGGCGGCCGACGGCACGCGCATCCTCTCCGAAGACTGGATCCGTCAGTCCTGGACCCCACGCACCACCTCCCGCTTCCACGACGGGCGCTACGGTTACGGCTGGTTCATCGACACGTTCGCGGGCCATGAGGGCCGCTACGGCTGGGGCTACGGCGGTCAGATGATCTACGTCATCCCCGACCTCGCCCTCACCGTCGCCATCACCTCGGCGGAGGACCAGCCCTCCGCCCGCTCCGGCTACGTGCAGGACCTGCACCGGCTGGTGTCGGAGACGATCGTGCCAGCGGCCGAGGCGCGGCGGGCGACCGAAGGCAAGAGCTGATCGTCCACCCTCTGCTGCCTGGAGCGAGCCGTCTCGGACGTATCCCGGGGTGATTGGGCCGTCGCTGCACTGACGGTCCAGCTATCCCCCATTTCTCCCCACTCTCCGCACCGCCGGACACTCGTCGCATCGAGACGAGGGAGTTCGCGGCAGGTGGAACCATTCGACAACAGACTGTCCGCCCTGAAATGGCGGCTGGCGGTGGCACGCTTTCAGGCGGCGGCCGGCAGTCTAGCGCTGACCCTGAGAGCGGGCTACCGGCCGGACCAACCGCGAGCCCCGCGGGGTCAGTCGGATGGCGGACAATGGGTGCGCGGGCCTCGCGGCGCGCAGGTCCACCGCGTTTCGCGGCGCAGAAGCGGGGGCGGTCAGGTCAGGATCAACGGCCGCTGGCGGCCGGTATCGCCGGCGCAGGAGGTGTTGCTGGCGCAGTCAGCCGCCGCCAGGGATCAGGCGATCCGGGCCGTGCGGCGCGTCGATCCGAAATGGAAGGCACCGCCACAGGCCTACGAGACCGTGGAAGGCTTGATCTCGGCCAATCGAGCAGTGGAACATGCGGCTCGGTTTCGGATCTACGAGCTATCGGGGACGCACGTCGGGCCTGGGCCCTATGCCAGCGAATGGATACCGGCACCGCCGACCAACCGCCGCCTGAACCGCGCCGAGCAGCGGGAGATCGATCGGATCGGCCGGGAAAACGGGTGTCGCCGTTGCGGCAAGCAAGAGTCCGGCACGCGACGCGGCTCTTTCATCGGCGACCACCAAGTACCAAAATCTATGGGAACACCAACGAGGATTTACCCTCACTGCGCCACATGCAGTTCAAGCCAAGGGGGCCTCATGAGGCCATATCTGAAGGAGCCATCGGAATGACGATCAAGACCGTTTCCGTAGCTCCCGAGTATCTCAGCTTCTATATCGCGGGTGTCCACAAGATTACCGTCCCCCTGGATCACGACAGGGTCGGCATCGTCGCAACCGACCAGTGCATCAATGTCGGCTGCCTCTATTGGAATGACGGAGATACGACGATCACGCTTGGGCCATTCGACGAGCTTCCACCGCAGAAGACGCTACCCAGGTTCGACCGCATGCTGGATACGCCGGAGTATCGGGTCGTGATCTCCGATGCCATTACGCCGGACATGCTGACGATGGCCGTGCCCTCCGTTCACACGCGCGTGCGCATCTGGACCAATCACAAGACCGAGCCGGACGACGTGATCATCGCGCTAGGCTAACGACCCCAAACGCAGAAGGGCCGCGCGGATCATCTCCGCGCGGCCCTTTGACGTTGACTCCACTGTCCGGCTCAAGCCGCCGAGAGCTTGGCCATGGTCTCCTCGTCCACCTCGAAATTGGCGTAGACGTTCTGCACGTCGTCGTCGTCTTCGAGGTTGGCGATGAGGCGCAGGACGCTCTGCGCCTTTTCCTCGTCCACGGGGGTCGTGGTCTGCGGGCGCCAGATGATCTTGACGCTCTCGGCCTCGCCGAGGCTCTTCTCCAGGGCTGCGGCCACGTCGTTCATGTCGGCGAAGGCGGTGATGATGCGGTGGCCGTCCTCGTCGCTCTGGACGTCGTCGGCACCCGCCTCGATGGCCGCTTCCATGACCTTGTCGGCGTCGCCCGCCTTGGCGGGATAGACGATCTCGCCGACGCGGTCCCAGAGGAACGAGACCGAGTTGGTTTCGCCGAGCGCGCCGCCGGACTTGGTGAAGTAGGAGCGCACGTTGGAGGCCGTGCGGTTGCGGTTGTCGGTCAGCGCCTCGACGATGACGGCGACGCCGCCCGGCCCGTAACCCTCGTAGCGCACCTCGTCGTAGTTCTCGGTGTCGGCGCCCGAGCCCTTCGAGATGGCTCGCTGGATATTGTCCTTGGGCATGGACTGCGCCTTGGCGTTGTTGATCGCCAGGCGCAGGCGCGGGTTCATGTCGGGGTCGGGCGTGCCGCTCTTGGCCGCCACCGTGATCTCGCGCGCGAGCTTGGAGAACATCTTGGAGCGCACGGCGTCCTGCCGGCCCTTGCGGTGCATGATGTTCTTGAATTGGGAATGACCGGCCATCGCGGCACCTGTTCTCTTGTCTGATCGGGATCGCTTTGGCCGTCCGTATAAATTCCGCCGCGCCCTGCGTCCAGACGAAGCACCGGGGCGCGGATGACGCGAGTGTGACTTGGGGCGGCGGCGAAAGGGGCGCAGGCTTCCCCCATCGGCGAAACCGGACGAGGGCCCAAGCAATGCGACGGCTGTTCCCTGCCCTGTTCCTGGCGCTCTTCGGCGTCTCCCTTGCGCAGGCGGAAGGTGCGCCCGTCAGCACCTGCCTTGCCATCGCAAACGGGCTGTCCGGCGCGCGCTACGCCTCGCTCGACGGCGCCGCCCCACCCGTGAGGCTCGCGCAGAACGGGCGGGACGAGGTGACGATCACCTTCGTCCACCACGCGACCTACATGATCGAGAGCGCGGACGGAGTTCGGATCGCCACGGACTATTCCGGCTCTCACGGCGGCGGCGAAGCGCCGGACGTCGTGACAATGAACAAGGCCCACTCGACCCACTACACCGACCACCCCGATCCCGGCATCGGCACCGTGCTGCGCGGCTGGAACCCGGAGGGCGGTCCGGCCAAACATGCGGTGACGGTGGGCGACGTCCTGATCCGCAACGTGCCGACGGACATCAACCGCTTCGGCACGTTCGAGCCGGACGGCAACTCGATCTTTATCGTCGAGGCCTCGGGCCTGTGCATCGGCCATCTCGGCCACCTCCATCACAAGCTGACGGAGGACGACTATGCCGCCATCGGGCGGCTCGACGTCCTGATGGTGCCGGTGGACGGGTCCTGGACCATGAGCCAGAGCGGCATGGGCGAGATCGCCCAGCGTCTCCATTCCTCGGTGGTCCTGCCGATGCACCGCTTCCGCACCCCGATCGAACGGTTTCTCGAGCAGATCCCCGACTTCGCGGTGGAGCGGCGCAACGAGTCCTCGATCACGCTCTCGGTGCGCAGTCTGCCGCGCCAGCCGACGGTTGTGCTTCTCGACGGAGTGTGATCGTCAGGCGGGGCGCCCGTCGTCCCGCTCGTCCTCGCTGTCCTCATCTTCCAGGATCGCCACCGTGTCGTCGCGCTGGTCGTCGTCGTCGAGCTGGATCTGCGCGGGGCTGCGAAGGGCGTGCGCGTGATGGCGCAGCGGTGGCTGCGGCATCGACGTGGCGAGGCCGACCAGCGCCAGCAGAATGCCGACGAGATGAAGACGGATCGTCCGCAAATGCTGGAGGCCCCCTGCCGCACGGTCTGGAGCCGGAAGACCACCGTGCGATTGCGGCGGTTATCCGGCCTCACCAGAAGTTCGGGACCGATCCCTCCAGCCGCGGGCCGATGCGCACGGCACCGACCTTTTCCGCCAGTCCCGTCCGGTCGGAAATCTCGACCGCCAGACCGCAGATCGTCGCCGGGCCGGCCGCCGCTTCGAAGCGGCCGCGCGGCACCTTTGTGACGAAGCGGTTGATCGGTTCCTCCTTGTCCATGCCGAGGGAGGAATCGTAGTCGCCGCACATGCCGGCGTCCGACTGATAGGCCGTGCCACCGGCCAGGATCTGGTGGTCGGCGGTCGGCACATGCGTGTGGGTGCCGACGACGACGGAGGCGCGTCCGTCGAGGAAATGGCCGAAGCACTGCTTCTCGCTGGTCGCCTCGGCGTGGAAGTCGAAGATCACGGCATCCGCCTGCTCGCCGAGCGGACAGGCGGCGAGGATATCCTCGGCAGCGCGGAACGGGTCGTCGAGTTCGGGATGCATGAAGACCCGGCCCATGACATTGGCCACCAGCACCCGCGCGCCGTTCCGCGCCTCGACGAGGCAAGAGCCGCGCCCGGGCGTGCCCTTCGGGTAGTTGGCGGGGCGCAGGAAGCGGTCGTGGCGCGGCGCGAAGGTCAGCGCCTCGCGCTGGTCGAAGACGTGGTTGCCGGTCGTCACGACGTCGGCGCCGGCCGCCAGCGTCTCCTCGAAGATATCCTCCGTGATCCCGAAGCCGCCGGCCGCGTTCTCGCCGTTGACCACGACGAAATCGAGCCGCCAGTCGGACACGAGGCCGGGAAGCCGCTCCCGTACCGCGACACGACCCGTGCGCCCGACCATGTCGCCGAGAAACAGGAACCTCATGACGCGAGCGCGTCCTTGGCGGCCTTGAGCTTTTCGAGCGCGCGCACCACCGCCGGGCGCGCGTCCACGCGGCGCACCCAGGCGGCCAGCGCGGGAAAGCGCTCATGGGCATCCAGCGCCTTCAGCCCGGCGCGAGCCCAGGAGACGTTCATCACGTCGGCGACCGAATAGTCGCCGGCAAGGTACTCGGCTTCCGTCAGGCGGGCGTCGAGCACGCCGAGGAGCCGCTCCGCCTCCTTCTCGAACCGGCGGATGGCGAAGTCGCTGCGCTCGCTCGCGTTGCGGAAATAGTGGACCTGCCCGATCATCGGCCCCGTGCCGCCGGCCTGGAAGAAGACCCATCCGAGGGCTTCGGCCCGCGCCACGCCGCTCTGGGCGATCAGCCGCCCGGTCTTCTCGGCGAGATGCAGGAGGATCGCGCCTGACTCGAAGACCCGCACACCGTCGTCGGTCAGCGCCGGGATGCGGCCGTTCGGGTTGATCGCAAGAAAGTCCGATTCCTTCTGTTTGCCCGTCGAGATGTCGATCAGGCGCAGCGCGTAGTCGAGCCCGAGCTCCTCCAGCATGATCACCGGCTTCTCGCCGTTCGGCGTGGTCCAGGTATAGAGCTCGATCATTGCGCTGATTCCCGATGGACAAGGTTGGAACGACGTAGCGCGGGCAGGCTCGCGTTGCGAGGGCAGACGACAGGCAGGACGACCCGACGAATGAAGACGAGACTGCAAGGGACCGCCGCTCTCCTGGCGACATGGCTGCTGGGAGCCTGCGCGACGCAGGTGCCGGCTGCCAGGACGGCGGACATCTCGATCGACCGGGGCCACGGGCTGGCGCTCGTCAACGCCTTCCGTTCGGAGCACGGGTTGAAGCCGCTCACCGTCGACGACCGCCTTATGCAGGCCGCCGCAGCCCAGAGCGAGGCGATGGCGAGGCGCGACAAGATGGACCACATGGTGGCAGGCGCCCTGCCCGGCCGCGTCGAGAGCGCCGGCTACCGCTGGGGCACCACGGCCGAGAACATCGCGCGCGGCTACAAGGACTACGACGAGGCCATGGTGGGCTGGATCAACTCGCCGAGCCACCGCAAGAACCTCCTCAACCCGGACGTGACGCAGATCGGCTTCGCCGGCGCGCGAACGCCCGGCAACCCCCGCCCCTACTGGGCGCAGATCCTGGCCTCGCCGTCGAAGTACGCGGCGCAGCCTACGGCGGGCAGGCCGATGCGCTGGGGACCCGCACTCCGCTTTCCGTAAGGATGCGGTCGAGGAACCGGTCGTGCGGCTCGCTCGGCACCTCGTCCACCTCCTGGGCATCGAAGGCGAGGCCGATGGTCAGGAGCCTCGGCTTGGGCACGAGAAGCCGGGCGATGGCGCGGTCGTAAAAGCCGCGTCCGTAGCCGATGCGCGCGCAGCGCCGGTCGAAGGCGAGAAGCGGCACGAGGAGCACGTCCGGCTGGAGGATGCGGGCACCCGCCCCCGGCGCCACGGTGCCGAGCCCCTGGGCCACGAGTTCGCCGTCGCGCAGCAGTTCGCGGAATTCCAGCTCTCCGTCCACAATGGCGGGCGCCGCCAGCCGAAGCCTGCGGTCGGAGAGCGCCGTCATGACCGGGCGCGGGTCGATCTCGGAACCGATGGGAAGATAGGCGCCGACGACGTCCACCGCGTCGAAGGACAGATCGTCGGCGACATGCTCGGCAAGCGCGAAGGCCGCCTCGATCCGCTGGGCCTGTGGGATCGCCTCGCGCCGGGCGCGGGCAATGCGGCGAAGCTCGGCCTTGCGGGCGACGATATCGGACATGGCTTCCCCCTTCGCTCGAAGCGGGCTCGGCCATACCGGATTGGGAGAGGAGTGGCGAGCCACCTCGGCCGATGAGAAGATCGATCCCGGGAACCTACAGAGTAGGTGGGCGCCGTATGCCCCAGCCCACGGGCCGAGGCAGGAACAGCTCCCTTAGGGATGCGTAAGGCCCCGGGGAATAAGTTATCCCTGTCGAACCGCGCAGCCCGCCGACAGGGAATATAGCACTCCCCTCTCGGTGTTTCCATGGCCGCGAGACCGCCAAGGATCAGGGCCGGCCGGTTTCCAGCTTGGCGGCGATGCGCTCCACGATCTCGGAGACGCCGAGAAGGTGCTCGGTGAGCCGCGCGTCGCCCGCGCGCACGCCGGTCGCGGCCTGGGCCTCGCGCCGGGACAGCTCGGCGATCTCGTCCTCGGCCGCCGCGAGGCGCGCCCGCGCCTCGTCCAGCTCGTCGGCGACCATGAGGGCGGCCATCACCATCAGGCGCAGATCCCCGATTTCGCCGAAGCTGCCGCGGAGCTGCGAGACGCGCGCGTCGAGCCCGGCGCCAAGGCCGAGGAGATGCTCCTCCTCGCCGTCGGCGCAGGCCATGCGGTAGGTCTTGCCGTCGATGGTGACCGCAATCTGGGGCATGGGTCGGCTTCCAATCCTCGTCGGGTCAGGCGCGGCGTTCGGCCAGGACGTCGCGAATCGATTCCATGGCGTTGACCAGCCGCCGCGACACCTCGCGGTTGGCCGCCTCCAGGCGCTGGGCGCGGGACATCGCGGTATCCAGCTCGCTCGCCAGCCGGGAGCGGTCGGCCGTCATGCGCTGCACCTCCTCCTCGACCGAGAGAACCACCTCGTCGCGCGAGAGCCGCGCGTCTACCGCGGTCTCGAGCCGCTCCAGGGCCCTCTGCAGTCGAAGGGTCGCATCGCCGAGCGGACTTGCCGCATCCATCATCCTGCCTCCTGCGAAGGTTCGCGACGAAGCGATCGCCCGCAACGCGCCTCCGCCCTGCTTTATCGCGCGATCGCGGGGTTTGGAAAGCGGGAGGCGGCGCGATGCACGCGGGCGCCGTGCGATTGACAGGCGCGAGCCACCTATGATGTGTGCCGTGGCGAACGATGTAGCCTCTTTCCCGCCGTCCGAGTCCTGGAGAAAAGCGGACCCGATGCACCGCCGGCACGCACCGACGCCCGACGCGCTCCGCGCGCGATCGGCCCCTGGAGCGCCAGTCCGCGATCGCACCCCGCTCCCGCCTCGGCTGACATTTTCTCGCCCCGGCCCTATCTCGGGCCGGACGAGCCGCATCCGCCGCCACCGCCTTGCGGGCGGCACTGGGCGTGGCCATTCCGGCCTTGCCCCTTGAGGAGAAGAAAGATCATGGCAGTCCGCGTCGCCATCAACGGTTTCGGTCGCATCGGTCGCAACGTCCTGCGCGCCATCGTCGAGTCCGGCCGCACCGACATCGAGGTGGTGGGCATCAACGACCTCGGCCCGGTCGAGACCAACGCCCACCTGATCCGCTACGATTCGGTCCATGGCCGCTTCCCCGGCACCGTGAAGGTCGACGGCAACACGATCGACGTCGGCCGCGGCCCGATGCGCGTGACCGCCGAGCGCGACCCGAAGAACCTTCCCTGGAAGGAGCTGAATGTCGACATCGCCTTCGAGTGCACCGGCATCTTCACCGATCCGGCCAAGGCCTCGGCGCATCTGGAAGCCGGCGCCAAGAAGGTGCTGATCTCCGGCCCGCTGACCAACGCGGCCGACGAGAAGACCGTGGTGTTCGGCGTCAACCACGACACGCTGAAGGCGAGCGACCGGATCGTGTCGAACGCCTCCTGCACCACCAACTGCCTGGCGCCCGTCGCCAAGGTGCTGGACGAAGCCATCGGCATCGAGACCGGCTTCATGACCACGATCCACTCCTACACCGGCGACCAGCCGACGCTGGACACGATGCACAAGGACCTCTACCGGGCGCGCGCCGCGGCCCTGTCGATGATTCCGACCTCGACCGGCGCCGCCAAGGCGCTTGGCCTCGTGCTGCCGCAGCTCAAGGGCAAGCTCGACGGCTCGTCCATCCGCGTGCCGACCCCGAACGTCTCGGTCGTGGACCTCAAGTTCACCGCCAAGCGTGCGACCTCGGTCGAGGAAGTCCAGAACGCCATCCGCGCGGCCGCCGAAGGCCCGCTCAAGGGCGTCCTCGGCTACACGCTCGACCCCAACGTCTCGGTGGACTTCAACCACGACCCGCACTCCTCCATCTTCGCGATGGATCAGGTGAAGGTCCTCGGCGGCACCTTCGTGCGCATCCTGTCCTGGTACGACAACGAGTGGGGCTTCTCCAACCGCATGTCGGACACCGCGATCGCCATGCACAACGCCGGCTGAGCCCCATGCGCTTCCAGCCCCTCGCCCCGCGCGACGTCCGATGGACGCCCGTGGCCGGCGCGGGGTTGGAGCATCTGCACCTGACGACGGAGACGGGCGACATTCTCGCCCGCTCCGTCGTGATCGGCGAACGCGACGGGCGGGCCTTCGGCGCGACTTACGCCATCCGCCTCGACGCCGCCTGGCATGTCCGGGACGTTGAGGTCGAGACGGTGGACGGCAAGCGGCTCGCGCTCGCGCGCAGCGGGGCGGGCCGCTGGACGGGTGCCGACGGCACGCACCGCGCCGACCTCGACGGCTGCATCGACATCGACCTGTCGGCCACGCCCTTCACCAACACGCTGCCCATCCGGCGCCTCGACGGCCGTCTCGATGGCGCGGCCGCCTTGCGCATGGTCTATGTGCCCTTCGACACGCTGGCGCCCTTCGTGGACGAGCAGCGCTACACCGCGCTTTCGCCGCGCCTGTTCCGCTACGAGGCGGCGGACGGCAGCTTCTCGGCGGAGCTGCCGGTGGACGAGGACGGGCTCGTGATCGACTATCCCACGCTTTTCTGGCGCGCCTGATCTTCGACCGCGCCCCTTTTCAACGACGGAGCCACGCGATGACCCTGTTCAAGACGCTCGACGACGCCGCCCTCCAGGGCAAGCGCGTCCTGGTGCGCGTGGACCTCAACGTTCCCATGAAGGACGGCGTCGTGACCGACACGACGCGCATCGAGCGCATCCTGCCGACCATCCGCGAGATCGCCGAGAAGGGCGGCCGCGCGATCCTGCTCGCGCATTTCGGCCGGCCGAAGGGTAAGGCCGACCCTTCGCAGTCCCTCGCGCCCATCGCGCCGATCCTGGCGGAGAAGCTCGGCCAACCGGTCGGCTTTGCCGAGGACTGCGTCGGTCCGGTCGCCGACGGGATCGTCGCCAACATGAAGGACGGCGACGTCCTTCTCCTCGAGAACACCCGCTTCCACGCGGGCGAAGAGAAGAATGACGAGACCTTCGTCTCGGCACTCGCCTCGCTCGGCGACGTCTATGTCAACGACGCCTTCTCGGCCGCGCACCGCGCGCACGCTTCGACGGAAGGGCTCGCCCATCACCTGCCCTCCTATGCCGGCCGCACCATGCAGGCCGAGCTGGAGGCGCTGGAAAAGGGCCTCGGCAAGCCGGAGAAGCCGGTGATCGCCATCGTCGGCGGCGCCAAGGTCTCGACCAAGATCGACCTCCTGCAGAACCTCGTGACCAAGGTGGACTGTCTCGTGATCGGCGGCGGCATGGCCAACACGTTCCTGGCCGCCCAAGGCAAGGACGTCGGCAAGTCGCTCTGCGAGCACGACCTCGCCGACACCGCCAAGGCGATCCTCGAGGCCGCTGCCAAGAGCGGCTGCACCATCCTCTTGCCGGTGGACGCCGTGGTCGCGCGCGAGTTCAAGGCCAACGCCGCCAACGAGACGGTGCCTGTCGACCGCGTGCCCTCCGACGCGATGATCCTCGATGTCGGCCCCGCCTCGGTCGGCGCCATCGCCGAATGGATCGACAAGTCCAAGACGCTGGTCTGGAACGGCCCGCTCGGCGCCTTCGAGATCGAGCCCTTTGACACGGCGACCATGGCCGCCGCGCGCCATGCCGCAGGCCGCACCGACGAGGGCAAGCTCGTCTCCGTCGCCGGCGGCGGCGACACGGTGGCCGCGCTCAACCAGGCGGGCGTCTCCGAGCGCTTCTCCTACGTCTCGACCGCCGGCGGCGCCTTCCTGGAATGGATGGAAGGCAAGCCGCTGCCGGGCGTCGATGCGCTGACGGCCTGAACGACCGGACGACGAGCCCATGCGAACCGCCTTCCTCTCCTGGCTCATGCTGCCGGTCTATATCTGGCAGGGCGTCGGCATCCGTCGCTCGATCGAGCGCATGTTGCCGCCCGCCGGGCCGTTCCACGGGACGGCGGGCGCGCGAGGCGAGGAGGCGCCGATCCGGCTCCTCGTGCTCGGCGACAGCTCGGCGGCCGGCGTCGGGGTCGACCGCGCCGAGGACGGGCTCGCCGCCCGCCTCGCCGAGCGGCTGCACGCGCTGACCGGCGAAGCCGTGCGCTGGCGCGCGATCGGCTCCAACTCCGCCGTCTCGGCGGACGTGCGCGACTTCATCGTGCCGAACGTCGCGCCGGAAGGCTTCACGCACATCCTCCTGTCGATCGGCACCAACGACGTGAAGAACTTCCACACCGCGCGGCGCTTCAAGCGCGGCTTCGGGGGGCTGCTCTACGCGCTGCGCGCCCGCTGGCCGGACGCGCGCATCGTCTGGTCGCCGCCGGTCGACATGCTCCGCGTCCCCGCCCTGCCGCGCGGCCTCGCGAAGGTCCTCTCCCTGCGCGAGCGAGTCCTCGCCCGCCTCGGCGCCCGCCTGTGCCTGGAGCGCGGCGTCGTGCCCGCCACCACCCTGCCGCGCGTCGAACCCGCCGGCTTCTCGCGCGACGGCTTCCACGCCTCAGCCGACGGCGCCGCCTACACGGCCGGCCACCTCGCGCCGTATCTCCTCGGGGATCGTACGGTTCGAAGCTGAGGCATCCACACCAGGCGATCCTCTCGCGCGCGTCCATTTCGCCACAAGCCTCGCGTGACATCGTGGACTGGCGCGGTCATCCAACGTTTCAAGGGGCATCTGCCCCAATTCGGACGGAAAAGCGGAGGAAAGGCCCGCGCGCCGATTTCATCGCATGCGCTCCGCCGGCCGGACCGCGCTCCTGGATGCCCCGCCCATGCCCGCCGCCTCCCAGTCTCTCCAAGCTTATGCGCGGGCGATCGCGCTCCTGCGCCCCGAGGCCGGGCGCGTCGCCGGCATCGTCCTCGCCGGCATGGCCGTCGCGGGCATCCAGGTGGCCGAGCCGGTGCTCTTCGGCCATGCCGTCAATGCGCTCCTATCGGGCGGCGACGCGCTCCGGCTCGTGCTCCTCTGGGGCGCGGCGAGCTTCGTTTCGTTCCTGTCGGCGATGACGATCTCGCTTCTCGCAGACCGACTCATGCACCGCCGTCGCCTCGCCGCCATGGCGACCTTTCTCGAACACGTCCTGGCCCTGCCCGCCTCGTTCCACGCGCGCTCCCAGTCGGGCGGGCTGATGCGGGTCATGGTGTCGGGCGTCGACACGCTCTTCTCGTTCTGGCTGCCGCTGTTCCGCGAGCAGATCGGCAACGTCGTGGCGCTCGCCGTGCTGCTGCCGGTCGCCTTCTGGATGAACTGGCGCCTGGCCTCGCTGCTCGGTGTCCTGATCGTCGTCTACACGCTGGTGAACCTCGCGGTCGTCCGCCGCACCTCCGGCGGACAGGCGCAGGTCGAGGGCCACTTCACCCGCGTGTCGGGCACGGTCGGCGAACTCTTCGGCAACGTGCCGATGCTCCAGAGCTTTCTCGCCGTGCCGCGCGAGATCGGCTCGGTGCGCTCGGCGCTCGACCGCATTCTCGCCGCGCAGTATCCGGTCCTGAACTGGTGGGCGGTGATGGCGGTGCTGACGCGCGGCGCCTCGTCCATCTCCATCGTGTCGATCTTCGCCTACGGCGCCTTCCTCGCCTCGCGCGGGCAGACCAGCGTCGGCGAGATCGTCTCCTTCGTCGGCTTCGCGACGCTCCTGATCGGCCGGCTCGACCAGCTCACCGGCTTCCTGATGGGCCTGTTCTCGCGCGCGCCGATGCTGGTGCAGTTCTTCGCGATCTTGAGCGAGCGCACGGACGTGGTGGAGCGTGCCGACGCCAAGCCGCTGGTCATCGCCGAAGGGCGCGTGCGCTTCGAGAACGTCACCTTCCGCTATCCGCAAGGCTCGGGCGCCGTGCGCGGCCTCGACTTCGAGGCGCGGCCGGGCGAGACGATCGCGATCGTCGGGCCGACGGGCTCGGGCAAGTCCACCGCCCTATCGCTCCTCCAGCGCGCCTACGACCCGGAATGCGGGCGCATCACGATCGACGGGCAGGACATCCGCGACGTGACCCTGACGTCGCTCCGCGGCGCGATCGGCGTCGTGTTTCAGGAGGCCGGCCTCTTCAGCCGTACCATCCGCGAGAATATCGCGATCGGCCGGCCGGAGGCGACGATGGCCGAGATCGAGGCGGCGGCGGAGCTCGCGGGCGCGGCGGACTTCATCGCGCGCAAGGCTGAAGGCTTCGAGGCGATGGTAGGCGAGCGCGGCCTCGGCCTCTCGGGCGGCGAGCGCCAGCGCCTGGCCATCGCCCGCGCGCTCCTGAAGGACGCGCCGATCCTGATCCTCGACGAGGCCACCTCAGCGCTCGACACGGCCACCGAAACCCGCCTTCAAAGCGCTTTGGAACGCCTGCGCAAAGGTCGTACGACCTTCGTCATCGCCCACCGCCTCTCGACCATCCGCTCGGCCGACCGGATCATTGTGCTCGACCGAGGCGCGATTGCGGAAAGCGGCACGTTCGACGAGCTGGTCGCCCAGGGCGGCATCTTCGCCGGCCTCGCGCGGGACGCAGGCGTCTCGTCGCCGCGCCGCCTGCCCGAGCCGCTGGAGCCGACGGCGTTTCTGGAAGCGGCCGAATAGCGGGCGGCAGCAAAATAGCGGGCCACGTCGTCTCGCGAGACGCCAAACCCACCCACCAGCGTCACCCTTGGGCTTGACCCAAGGGTCTGCCACGTCGAAGCAGCCGAACCGTCGTAGATCCTCGGCTCAAGGCCGAGGATGACGGCGTGGTGCGGGGGAAGGAACATGGAGTTCCGAACTCGGCGGCCCCGGCAAGGGCGCCTTGTCCGGCAATGGGAAGAACGTCGTGAAGCGCCGGGCGGCCTCGCGGTCGCCCTCCACCGCAAGCGCCCCGGCCGCCTCCAGCGCCTCGAAGCTCTGCCCGCCGTAGATCGCGGCGGCGACCGTGCGCGGCTCGCCCGTCAGCACGGCGCCGGCGCCTTCGATCGGCCCGGCCCTGACGTCGATCCCACCGTCCGCGACCTCGACCAGCAGCGTCTCCCGGCCGAGGCGGAAGCCGATGCGCGCCGAGAAGCCGGCCGCCCGCCGGCCGTCGAACATGGTCCGCAGCGACAGCATCAGCGAGGCGACCGAGAAGGCGGCCGTCGGGTCGTGGAAGGGCGAGCGTGCGCCCCATCGACCGACGACGCGAAAGATAGGCTCCGCCTCGTAGCCCCATTCGGTCAGCTCGTAGACCTTGGCGCCCGAGGGCGGCGGCAATTCACGACGGACAAGGACGCCGGCCTCCTCCAGCCATTCCAGCCGCTGCGTCAGGACATTGGCGCTGATCCCCGGCAGGCCGGCGCGCAGGTCACCGAAGCGGCGCGGCCCGGTCATCAGCTCGCGTATGACGAGCAGCGTCCAGCGCTCGCCCAGAAGCTCCAGCGCATGGGCGGCGGCGCAGGCGTCCCGATAGGGCCAGCGCCGCTCGGCGATCGTCGATTGCGCACCTTCAGTTATTTTTTCTGACTTCATGGTTGCAATTCATAACTTAGTCGGTCAGCCTGGGTCAATCGAAACCGCGCCGCACGCCGCGACGCCTTCGGGAGGACACCATGCCGACGCTGATCTTCGTCAATCTCCCCGTCCGGGATCTCGCCGCCTCCATTGCCTTCTACGAGGCACTGGGATTCGCGAGAAATCCGCAGTTCTGCGACGACAACGCCGCCTGCATCGTCCTTTCGGAGACGATCCACGTGATGCTGCTGACGCATGAGAAGTTCATGCAGTTCTCACCGCGCCCGATCGCCGACGCCAGGGCGGGAGCGCAGGTGCTGCTGTGCCTTTCCGCCCTCAGCCGCGAGGCGGTGGACGCGCAGGTCGGCAAGGCGGTCGCTGCCGGCGGCGTCGCCGATCCGACGCCGACGCAGGAATGGGGCTTCATGTACGGGCGGTCCTACGAGGATCCGGACGGCCACATCTGGGAAGTCATGTGGATGGACCCGGCCGGCATGACCGCCGGAGCCGAGACGCAAGCGGCCTGAAGCGAGAGGAGACCGAACATGGCCTATGTCGAAGGGTTTCTCATTCCGGTGCCCGAAGCCAACCGGGAGGCCTATCTCGAACTCGCCGCCCGCGCCGCGCCGCTGTTTCGCGAGTTCGGCGCGCTGGAAGTCGTGGAATGCTGGGGCTCGGACATTCCGGACGGCAAGGTGACCGACTTCAAGATGGCGGTGAAGGCCGAGCCCGGCGAGAACGTCGTGTTCTCCTGGATCGTCTATCCGTCCAAGGCCGTGCGCGACGAGGCGGTGCAGAAGGTCTTCACCGATCCTCGCATGAAGATGGACGAGACGGAGATGCCCTTCTCCGGCCAGCGGATGATCTTCGGCGGGTTCGAAGTCATGCTGAAGGATGCGGGGTAAGGCCATGAGTGCGCTGCGACCCTGCCTGTGGTTCGATGGGCAGGCCGAGGAGGCCGTCCGCTTCTATGTCTCGCTGCTGCCCGGCTCGGCGATCGACACGATCGTGCTGGCCCCGAAAGGCACGCCCGGCCGCGCGGAGGGTGAGGCCCTGATGATCGACTTCACGCTGAAGGAGCAGCCCTACTCGGCGCTGAACGGCGGCCCGCAATACGCCTTCACGCCGGCCGTCTCCATCATCGTGCCTTGCGAAAAGCAGGCCGAGGTCGATCGCCTCTGGGACACCCTGTCGTCCGACGGCGGCGAGGCGGTCGCCTGCGGCTGGGTGCGCGACCGCTACGGCCTGTCCTGGCAGATCGTGCCCCAGCGCCTGCTAGAGATGCTCAAGAGCCGCGATCTCGAACCGCGCCAGCGCGCCTTCGAGGCGATGACGCGGATGGTGAAGCTCGACATCGCCGCCCTGGAGGCGGCGTGGGCCGGTCAGTCGCCCTCGTCCTCGTAGCCGACGAGGTGGAGCGGGCGGGCGCGCACGCCCTTCAGCGCGCACCAACGCACGAGGGCTTCCTCGCGCCCGTGCGTGACCCAGACCTCCTGCGGCGCGATCTCGGCGATGGTCTCGACCAGCTCGTCCCAGTCGCAATGGTCCGACAGGATCAGCGGCAGCTCGACGCCGCGCTGGCGTGCCCGCTGCCGCACCCGCATCCAGCCGGAGGCGAAGCAGGAGACCGGGTCGGGGAAGCGCCGCGCCCACTTGTCGGCGAAGGCGGACGGCGGGCCGACGATGACGGCGCCGACGAACTCCGCCTTGGCCGCTCCTTCGGCATCCTTGCCGCGCGCGACCGTGGCGGGGCGCAACTCGCCGAGGTCGATCCCCTCCTCTTGGTAGAACTCGCAGAGCCGCTTCAAGGCGCCGTGGATGAAGATCGGCTCGTCGTATCCTTCCTCGCGCAGCATGCGGATGACCCGCTGCGCCTTGCCGAGCGCATAGGCGCCGACCAGATGGGCGCGCTCGGGAAACTGCCGCGTCGAGGCGATCAGCTTGCGCACCTCCCCGCGCGAATCGGGATGGCGAAACACGGGCAGCGCGAAGGTCGCCTCCGTGATGAAGACATCGCAGGGCACGGGTTCGAAAGGCTCGGCCGTCGGGTCCTCTCGCCGCTTGTAGTCGCCGCTCGCGACGATCCGCATGCCGCCCCATTCCACCAGGATTTGCGCCGAACCGAGCACATGCCCCGCCGGATGGAAGGAGACGGTCACGCCGTTGATGTCGAGCGGCTTGCCCCAGTCGGCGACCTGCCGGCTGGTGGAGAAGTCCTCGCCGTAGCGCAGCGCCATGATGGCGAGCGTGCGGCGCGTCGCCAGGACCTTGTCGTTTCCGGGCCGCGCGTGGTCGGCGTGGCCGTGGGTGACAAGTGCGCGCTCAACCGGACGCACGGGGTCGATGTAGAAGTCGCCGGGCGGGCAGTAGAGGCCCTTGGGGGTCGGACGGAGGAGGTCTTCGAAGCGCGCCATCACGCCGTGAGATAGGGCTCCGCGAGAGGCTCGAAAGCCCTTGCGCGCGCGGGCCTCGCGCCCGCATATGCGCGAGCCCCTTCTCGGAACGCCGCCCTTGCGCCACAGCCTCCATCGATCCGGCGACGACCTCGCCGACCGCCGCGCCGAATATGCCGAGGCCTATGCCAAGGCGGGCGATCTCGCGGCGGCGGCCGACCTCATGTCGCAGGCGATGGAGCGGGCGCCGGGCTGGCTGCTCGGGCGCGTGCGCTGGGGCGAATTCCTGGCGGAGGCGGGCGAGGCGGAGGCGGCGGGCGCCGTCTTCCGCGAGGCGCTGGAGCAGGACGAGGCGGACCCTTACGGCGCCCGGCTGAAGCTCGCGCGGCTCGGCGCCGAGCCCGTACCCGACGCGCCCTCGCCTTCCTTCGTCGCCGGCCTCTTCGACCAGTACGCCGACGGCTTCGAGGATGCGCTGGTGCGCCGGCTCGACTACCGCGTACCCGACCTCCTGCTCGGCCTCCTCGGCGAGGCCGCGCCCGGCGCCCGCTTCCGCGCGGCGCTCGACCTCGGCTGCGGCACGGGGCTGATGGGCGAGCGGCTGAAGCCGCTGTGCGACCGGCTCGACGGCATCGACCTTTCCGCCGGCATGCTGGACAAGGCCCGCCGCAAGCGCCTCTACGACACGCTGATGGAGGGCGACATCCTCGCCGCGCCCCGACCGGAGAACGGCGACTACGACCTCGTCACCGCCGCGGACGTGCTCACCTATCTCGGCGACCTCCGCCCGGTCTTCGCCCATGCGGCGACGCTGCAAGAAAGCGGCGGCATGCTCGCCTTCTCGACCGAATTCGCGGACGAGGCGGAGGATTTCGTGCTCCGTCCGTCGCTGCGCTATGCGCACGCGCCGGCTTATCTCCGCGCCGCGCTGGCGGAGTCTGGATATGCCGTCGTGCTCGAGGCGGCCGAGACGCTGCGGCGAGACCGGGGCGAGGCGATCGCCGGCACCCTGATCGTCGCACGGCGCGCCTGACGGCATGGCACCCATGCGAAAGCCGCGCTGGTCGGGGCGCTCCGGCCGGATATTCTCCCGGCTTCGACGCGAGCGGAGCCCGTCCATGAGCGCCACCGAACTCTCGGCCGACCGGCAGGAGCGCGAGACCACGCGCCGCGCCCATCGCTTCGGCTCTTGGGCCTCGACCGCGACGCGCCACAGCCCCTGGGAAGACGCGCTCGGCGTCATCGCGGGGGTGACGCTGACGGCCGTCGGCATCTCCATCCTTGGCTCGCTCGGCTTCCTCACGGGCGGCATGGCGGGCCTCGCCTTCGTGGTCCACTACCTCACCGGCTGGAACTTCGGCCTCGTCTTCTTCGTCGCGAACCTTCCCTTCTATGCGCTGGCGGTCAGGCGCATGGGCCGCGCCTTCACGATCAAGACGGCTTTCGCCGTGGCGCTCCTGTCGCTGATGACGGCCTTCAGCGGCGACGTCCTCCGCTTTTCCTATGTCGATCCGCTGCTCGGCGCCTGCCTCGGCGGGCTGATGCTCGGCTTCGGCCTTCTCGCCCTGTTCCGCCACCGGTCCTCGGCGGGCGGCGTCGGCATCCTCGCCGTCTATCTCCAGGACCGGTTCGGCTGGCGCGCCGGGCTGACGCAGCTCGGCGTCGACCTTCTGGTGCTGGTCACGGCCTTTGCCGCCGTTCCACCGATGGCGGTCGCCTATTCCGTGCTCGGCGCGCTGGTGCTCAACCTCTTCCTGGCCATCAACCACCGCACCGACCGCTATCTCGCCGTCTGATCCCTTGGCGAAGGGGCAGCGCGGCCTTACCTCCCGAAGGTGACAGCACAGCTCTCCGTCCCGCCCCTTGCTCTGCCCGGCTTCGACCTGCCGGAACCCTTCCTGCGCTGGTTCGCGCAGAAGGGCTGGTCGCCGCGCCCGCACCAGCTCGACCTTCTCCAACGCGCGGAGAACGGCGCCTCCGTCCTCCTGATCGCGCCGACCGGCGCCGGCAAGACGCTGGCGGGCTTCCTGCCCTCGCTGGTCGATCTCTCACGTCGCGGCAAGCGCCGCCCGGGCACGCGCCCGCCCGGCATCCACACGCTCTACATCTCGCCCTTGAAGGCGCTCGCGACCGATATCCGCCGGAACCTGGAAAAGCCGGTAGAGGAGATCGGCCTGCCGATCACGCTGGAATCGCGAACCGGCGACACATCGCAGTCCAAGCGCCAGCGCCAGAAGCTGAAGCCCCCGGACATCATGCTGACGACGCCGGAGCAACTGGCGCTCCTGATCTCGGCGCCCGATGCCGAAAGCTTCTTCTCCGACCTTCGCTACGTGATCTTCGACGAGCTGCACTCGCTCGTCGCCTCCAAGCGCGGCCATCTCCTGGCGCTCGGCCTCGCGCGCCTGCGCATGTTGCGCCCGGCGATCCAGACGATCGGCCTTTCCGCCACGGTGACCGACCCGGACGAATTGCGCGAATGGCTGGTGGCGCAGGGACCGGACGCCTCCCCGATGGCCGACCTGATCGTGGTGGACGGCGGCGCGAAGCCCGAAATCACCATCCTGAAGTCGCGCGAGCGCGTGCCCTGGCAAGGCCACATGGCGCGCTATGCGATGCCGGAGATCTACGAGGCGATCAAGGCGCACAGGACGACCCTCCTCTTCGTCAACACGCGCTCCCAGGCCGAGCTGCTGTTTCAGGAACTCTGGCGCATCAACGAGGAGACGCTGCCGATCGCCCTTCACCACGGCTCGCTCGACGTGTCGCAGCGCCGCCGCGTGGAGGCCGCGATGGCGGCCAACGAGTTGCGCGCCGTGGTCGCGACCTCCACCCTCGACCTCGGCATCGACTGGGGCGACGTCGATCTCGTGGTGCATGTCGGCGCGCCGAAGGGCGCCTCGCGCCTCGCCCAGCGCATCGGCCGCGCCAACCACCGGATGGACGAGCCGTCCCGCGCCATCCTCGTGCCGGCCAACCGGTTCGAGGTCATGGAGTGCCAGGCGGCGCTCGACGCGAACTATCTCGGCGCGCAGGATTCCCCGCCCATGCGCGAGGGCTGCCTCGACGTGCTCGCCCAGCACGTCCTCGGCATGGCCTGCGCCGCGCCCTTCCGCTCCGACGACCTTTATGCCGAGGTCGTCACGGCCTCGCCCTACCGCGACCTCGACCGCGACACGTTCGATCAAGTGGTGGATTTCGTCGCGACCGGCGGCTACTCGCTCCGCGTCTACGACCGCTATGCCAAGATCCGCCTGACGGAGGACGGCACGTGGCGGGTGACGCACCCGTCCGTCGTCCAAGGCTACCGGATGAACGCCGGCACGATCATCGAGTCCGAAGCTCTCCTCGTGCGCCTGATCCGCGCCAAGACGAAGAGCGGCATGGCGCGGGGCGGCCCGGTGCTCGGCAAGATCGAGGAGAACTTCCTCGAGACCCTCGCCATCGGCGACACGTTCCTCTTCTCGGGCCAGGTGCTGAAGTTCGAGGGCATCCACGAGATGGAGTGCCTCGTCACCAAGACGCGGGACGACGAGGCGAAGGTGCCTTACTACGGCGGCCAGAAATTCCCGCTCACCACCTTCCTCGCCGCCAAGGTGCGCGAGATGCTGGCCGACCCAACGCAATGGGGCGCCCTGCCCTCCCAGGTCGGCGAGTGGCTGGCGATCCAGAAGCGGAAATCCGCGATTCCTGGCCCGAACGATCTCCTGATCGAGACCTTTCCGAACGGCAACCGCTTCTTCATGGTGGCCTATCCGTTCGAGGGGCGCCTTGCCCACCAGACGCTCGGCATGCTCCTGACCCGCCGGCTGGAGCGCGCCCGCGCCAAGCCTCTGGGGTTCGTCGCCACCGACTATGCGCTCTCGATCTGGGGCCGCGCCGACATGGGCGAGATGATCGGATCGGGCAAGCTGTCGCTTGAGGATCTCTTCGACGAGGACATGCTGGGCGACGACCTGGAAACCTGGATGGCCGATTCCTGGCTCCTCAAGCGCACCTTCCGCCAATGCGCGGTTATCGCCGGGCTCGTGATGAAGCGCCAGCCGGGGCGCGAGAAGACCGGGCGGCAGATGACCGTCTCGTCCGACCTCGTCTACGACGTCCTGCGCGCGCACGAGCCCGACCACATCCTTCTGCGCGCGACCTGGGCGGACGCGGCGACGGGCCTTCTCGACGTGAAGCGCGTCTCCGACCTTCTCGCCCGCATCAAGCGCCACATCCTGCACAAGAACCTGGACGAAATCTCGCCCTTGGCCGTTCCCATCATGCTCGAGGCCGGCCGTGAGCGCGTCGAGGGCGAGGCGCGCGACGATCTCCTGGCCGAGGCCATGGAGCAGGACCTCATCATCAAGGCGCTGGGCGAGATGACGGACTTCCGGTCGAACTACCTGCGGTGATGGGCACGTGAAGTGGGTGGAAAGCAGAATGTCGGCTTTTGAATTTATGGTTGTCAGAACCAGTCGCCAGCGACTGTTTCCTGTGCTCCTGTTTCATTATAAACCTTGGGATCACTCAATCAAGCATTTGAATTTAATCTTCGGTAGCAATCAGCCGCTATCCATTGAGAATGGTCCACGCGACGAACAAAAAACCAATTGCCGGTCGAGAGCTGAAGCTTCTCGCTTGTTTGATTATATCCGTTGGCGGCTTGTGGGCGTTATCAAGCAATTTATATAGAGAGTTCAGCACTCGGCGAATTGAGGTGATGACTGTAAAGGTCATTGATGCTCCGAGGACTTGTGTAAGTCGACGGTCAAGGGGAATATTTGGAATTTTCTCCGCTTCGCCTCACCGCAGCTCAGCGCCGACACAGGCCATCGGGACCGGACTGTATTGCGGACATATCGAAACCGAATACGGCACCTTCAAGTTACCAGAGTCGAATACCTGGGCGATATGGGACGACGGCCGAGAGCAGATTTTTGACAAGCTTCAGGTTGGGTGCCGCTATGAGACTGTGGTTGTCGGCCACTACCGAGGGTTCGAGAATATGTTTCCAATCCAGAACCGCCTATCTCGTATCGTCACTGAGAAAGGCTGCAAATAGGTCGAGCTACGTCAAGGTATCTGTCACTCTCAACCATCGTTGGTGAGTTTTAGGCTCACACGACCGTCCGCTTTAGTAAGTGTTGAATTGAGCATTTGAGCGGCGTTTAAGGGTCGTAAGCGGAAGGGCGGCAGCCTGCCTCATCGCTCTTTCGCCGGTTGAAGCCGTCTCGGCAGAGCCCGACGGCTCAGTAGGTTCCGGCCGGCGTCAGCCCGTCCAGGAAGTAGGCCGCGTCCCGCCGCATGGCGGCGACCTTTTCCTCGTCCATGCGTCCGAGCGTGAAGAGCGTCCGGTCCATGCGGCGGTTGTCCGCGAACCGCTCGGCGTGGCGGGCGACGAAGTCCCAGTAGAGGTAGTTGAACGGACAGGCGTCCTCGCCCGTCCGCTGCTTCACGTCGAACCGGCATTGGCCGCAGTAGTTCGACATCTTGTTGATGTAGTTGCCCGACGCCGCGTAGGGCTTGGTCGCAAAGACGCCGCCGTCCGCATAGAGGATCATGCCCACGACGTTGGGCATCTCCACCCACTCATAGGCGTCGTGGTACACCACGAGATACCATTCCTGCACCTCCACCGGATCCAGGCCGGCCAGGAGACAGAAGTTGCCGATCACCATCAGGCGCTGGATATGGTGAGCATAGGCGGAAGCCGCGGTCTCGCCGATCGCCTGGGCGAGGCAGTTCATCTCCGTCTCGCCCGTCCAGAAGAAATCGGGGAGCGGACGGTCGGCACCGAGCGCATTGCGGGTCCCGTAGCCCGGCATCTCCCGCCAGTAGACGCCCCGTACGAACTCGCGCCAGCCGATGATCTGCCGGATAAACCCCTCCGCCGCGTTGAGCGGCGTCCGGCCGTTCCTATAGGTCTTCTCCACCGCCTCGCAGCATTCGCGGGGGCCGAGCAGTCCGCAATTGATCAGCGCCGAAAGGTGCGAATGGAACAGCAAGGGCTCGCCCTGGCGCATCGCGTCCTCATAGGTGCCGAAGTCCGGCAAGGCGGTCGTCACGAACCATTCGAGATATTGCAGGGCGTCCCGGCGCGTGACGGGATAGTCGAAATCCTCCAGCGAGCCGAAATGGTTGCCGAAGCGCCGGGCGACGAGGTCGAGCACCTGCCGCGTCGTCTCGTCCGGCGCGTAGTCCGGCCGCGGCGGCACGTCTATCCGTTTCGGCAGCGGCTTGCGGTTCTCCGCGTCGAAGTTCCACCGCCCGCCCTCCGGCTTGCCCTCGTCCGTCATCAGGAGGCCGGTGCGCTCGCGCATGCGCCGGTAGAAGGTCTCCATCAGCAGCGTCTCGCCCGTGCCGGCAAGCATCGCGAATTCGTCGCGCCCGCACAGGAACCGGTCGTCGGGCCGGATCTCGACGGGCACACCGAGCGCGGCCTCCCAGCCCCGCATCATTTCCAGGACGCGCCATTCGCCCGGCTCGGTGACGACGACCCGGGCGGCCTTGTGCCGCTCGACCGCCTGCGTCAGCGCCTGGGTGAAGCTCGTCGCACGCCGCCGGCCGTCGAGCCGGAGGTAGTCCACCGCGATTCCATCGGCCTCCAGTTCGATCGCGAAATGGCGCATGGCGGAAAACAGGAAGGCGATCTTGCGCTGGTGATGGCGCACATAGGTCGCCTCCTCGTCCACCTCCGCCATCAGCACCACGTCGCAGGGCTGGATGTCGGAAAGACTGGAGAGGTCGCGTGAAAGCTGATCGCCGAGGACGAACCGCACGGTAGGCTTCATCGCGGCGACTCCCGGAACGCGTGGTGACGGCTACAGGATCGGCTAGATGACGGGGACGGCGCTCGCTTCAAGCTGCACGTGCCGCTAGGCCGCACCGCGATGCGCCCGTCGTGCTTTGGCGCATAACCACCTGTGCCGCTCGGAAGGAACGAAGATGCGAGGCGACATCACGTCGGGCTTCGCATCAGTCTGCGGCGCGTCCAGACCCCGAGAGCGCCGACGAACAGCAACGCACCCGCGATGGCGACGATGAGACGGTGGTGCGCGCGCAGATGGCCGAAGGCCGCCTCGATGCCGTTTCCGAACCAGAACCCGGCCGAAACGAAGATGATGGCCCAGGTCGCCGCGGCGACCGCATTGATCAGAACATAGCGGATGGTCGACAGACGCGTCGTTCCGATCGCGATCGGGCTGACGGTCCGAAATCCGTAGACGAAGCGGAAGCCGAAGGTGAACAGGAGCGGCCGCCTCTCGAACGAGGCCAAGGCCTTCGCGAAGAACGGTCTGGTTCTGACACGCCGGACGAAGCGCGCATTGCGGAAGAAGCGCCCGCAGATGAAGAAGATCTGGTCGGCGGCGAAGGAACCGAGGCCGACCGTGACGACGACCGGCCAGAAACCCAGCGTTCCCGCGTGGGCGACGATGCCGGCAAGAATCGCGACCGTTTCGCCTTCGAGGCCCGCACCGAGAAAGATGGCGGGCAGCCCATACTGCGCGACGAAGGTCTCAATGTTCACGCAGCCTCCGGCATCAAGGAGCGAACGGGGCTGCCGAGACGACCGCCGTCCCGGCGTAACGTCCGGCGCCCCGACAATGCGGATCGCGCCGATCCGATCCAAAGATCGGCGCCTGCCGTCAGTGCCCCGCCGGCAGTCCCAGCGCGTCCGCCCGGTTCTGGATCGTCAGCTTGTCGACGATCGTCTGCGAGGCCGCATTCAATCCGGCGACCTCGACCGCCACACCCGCCTTCCGGAACTTCAGCACCGCCTTGTCCAGCGCGCCGACGCCCGTGAGGTCCCAGATATGGGCGCGGGAAACGTCGATCGTCACGTGGCTGAGAGGCTCGCGGAAGTCGAAGCTTTCGAGGAAGCGGCCGGCGGAGGCGAAGAACACCTGGCCCTCGACCACGTAGGTCCGCGCCCTGCCGTCATCCGAGGCGGTACTCGTGACGGCGAATATCTGGGCGATCTTCGAGGCGAAGAAAAGGCCCGATAGGAGGACACCCGCAAAGACGCCGAGCGCGAGGTTGTGGGTCCAGACCACGATTACCACCACCGTCAGCATCACGATCGAGGAACGGCGCGGGTGCGTGACGAGGCTCCTCAGCGATCCCCAGTCGAAGGTGCCGATCGAGACCATGATCATGATCGCGACGAGCGCCGGCATCGGGATCACGGCGACCCAGTCGCCGAGGCCCACGATGAGCACCAGGAGCGCGACGCCGGCGAAGAAGCAGGACAGACGCCCGCGCCCGCCGGAGCGGATGTTGATGCCCGACTGGCCGATCATCGCGCAACCCGCCATGCCGCCGAAGAAGCCGGTGACGAAGTTCGCCACCCCCTGGCCGAAGCACTCGCGGTTCTTGTCGGAACCCGTGTCGGTGAGGTCGTCCACGACCTGTGCCGTCATGAGCGATTCCAGAAGGCCGACGAGCGCGATGGCGACCGAATAGGGCAGGATGATGCGCAGCGTCTCAAGGTCGAACGGCACGTCCGGCAGGAGGAAGACAGGCAGGCTCGAGGGAAGCTGCCCCATATCGCCGACGGTGCGCACGTCGATGCCGAAGAGGAGTGCGGCGGCGGTAATCGCGACGATGGCGACCAGCGGCGACGGCACGGCCTTGGTCACGTACGGAAGCAGGTAGATGATCGCCAGCGCGGCCGCGACCAGGACATAGGTCATGTTCGGCACGCCGATCAGCTCGGGCAATTGCGCGAGAAAGATCAGGATCGCGAGCGCGTTGACAAAGCCCGTCATCACCGAGCGCGAGACGAAGCGCATGAGGTCGCCAAGCCGGAGGAAGCCGGCCGCCATCTGCACCACGCCTGCCAGCACCGTCGCGGCGAAGAGGTATTGGAGGCCGTGGTCGCGCACGAGCGTGATCATGAGCACCGCGGTGGCGGCGGTGGCGGCCGAGATCATGCCGGGCCGCCCGCCGAAGATGGCGGTGAGAACCGCGATGGAAAAGGACGCGTAGAGGCCCACCTGCGGGTCGACGCCCGCGATGATGGAGAAGGCGATCGCCTCGGGGATCAGTGCAAGCGCCACAACGAGGCCCGAGAGCAGGTCGCCACGGACATTGCCGAGCCATTCGGCCCGGAGGTTTTCGGTCGAGAACATGGATGGAAACAACGAGGATCTGGACGACGTCGGCGGCCCTCATCGCAGGGCGCTGTCGTTGGAAGTCTGACGTCGTCTGGATTGGCCGAGGGATAGGCGCCCGGCATAGCCACCCGGCGCGCCGGGTCCATTGTGCATCTGGTTCATGTCTTGATTGCGCTCGGGAATCAAGTGCCGATCGTCGCACCGCCTTGCCTTCGCCGCCATTTTGGATTCGAAGAACGCTTCAGGAACATGGAAGACCCGGACCGCGACCACATGAACATGATCCATCGGCGGATGCGGCAGGGCGAGGCGCCGGGGCTGGAAACGGCGCTGAACGGCGGGGCCGTGGTTTGCGACCCCTCGGGCGTCCTGTTCGCGCCGGACGAGCGGCTGATGGTGGTCTCGGACCTCCATCTCGAAAAAGGCGCCGCCTTCGCGCGGCGCGGCATGTTCCTGCCGCCCTACGACACGGAGGCGACGCTGATGCTTCTGGAGGCGGCGCTCGACCGCTACCAGCCGCATGTCGTCGTGGCGCTCGGCGACAGCTTCCACGATCGGCACGGCGCCGGCTTGATGCCCGATGCCCCGCGCGAGCGCCTGAAGGCGGCCATGGCAGGCCGGGACTGGATCTGGATCGAGGGCAACCACGACCCGGAGCCTCCGGCCGGCCTCGGCGGGACCTGCGCCGAGGAGGTCTCGATCGGCCTCTGGCACTTCCGCCACGAGCCGTCGCCGGGCGGGCGGAACGGCGAGGTCGCCGGCCACCTCCACCCGTGCGCTCGGGTCAGCGGCAACGGGCGGAGCGTGCGGGGGCCATGCTTCGCCAGCGACGGCTCGCGGATGGTCATGCCGTCCTTCGGCGTCACCACCGGCGGGCTCAATGTCCTGAGCCCGCCGTTTGCCGGCCTGTTCCGGCCGGAGACGGCCCGAGCCTACGTGATCGGCACGGCGCGGATCTATCCGATAGCCTTCGGCGCGCTGAGCCGGGGCTAGAGCGAAGGCAGGCCGGCCTTGGGTTGTCGACCGATCGTCGCGATCAGAACTCTTCCCAGCTGTCGCTCGACGGAGCCGGCGCTGCCTTGAGCGCCGCACCGCCCGAGCCGCGCGTGCGCATCTGCGCCACCGGGCGCGAAGCCGGTGTCGGAGCGGCCTTCCGCGAGTGCGCGGCGGCCGGAGCGCCGTGCCCGCCGGCCGTGCGGAAAATGCCGACCATTTCGGCGAGCTGTTCCGTTTCCTGCGACAGCGAGGAGGCGGCGGCGGTCGTTTCCTCGACCATCGCCGAGTTCTGCTGGGTGGACTTGTCCATCTGGTCGGCGGCGACCGAGACCTCCTTCAGCGAGATCGCCTGCTCGCGCGCCGTCGCAGCCATCTGGGAAATGACGTCGGCGACGCCGCCGACCTGGGCGACGATCTGCTCCAGCGAACGACCCGAGGCTGAGACGAGCTCGACGCCGCGCTCGACCTGCGTGGAGGAGGTCGAGATCAGGTCCTTGATCTCCTTGGCCGCCTCGGCCGAGCGCTGGGCAAGACCCCGCACTTCCTGCGCCACGACCGCAAAGCCCCGGCCGGCTTCCCCGGCCCGCGCGGCTTCCACGCCTGCGTTCAGCGCCAGGAGATTCGTCTGGAAGGCGATCTCGTCGATGACGCCGATGATGTTGCCGATCCTGGTCGAGGACTGTTCGATCTCGGACATCGCCGTCACCGCCTGCGAGACCACCGCGCCACCGCGCTCGGCCTCGTTGCGCGCCGTGGTCGCCGCGGTGCGGGCCTCGTCCGCCGTCTTCGCCGTCCGATCGACGCCCCGCACCAGTTCGCCGAGCGCCGCCACGGTCTGCTCGAGGCTCGCGGCCTGCTGCTCGGTGCGGTGCGACAGGTCGCCCGCCGCCGTGGCGATCTCGCCGAGCCCGACGCGCATGGAGCCGACGGCGCTGACCACGGCACCGATCGTGGTGCCGAGCGCGGTGACGCTTTCGTTGAAATGGCCGCGAATGGTCTCGAACTCGGGCGGCAGGGTGTCGTTGATCTGCACGGTCAGGTCGCCCTGCGACAGCTGGCCGAGCGCCCGGCCCATCGACGCCACGAAGACGTCGATCCCCTGGTTGCGCAACCGGTCGCGCTCCTCCGCCATCTTGCGCTCGTGGATGTCGCTGATCGAGCCGACGGTGCGGATCGCCGTGCCGCTGGCGTCCCGGGTCGCGCCGCCCGTCGCGTTCACCCAGCGATAGGAGCCGTCCTTGGTTCGGATGCGGTATTCGATACTGTACTTCAGCCGGCCGGTGCGATCGGCCAGGAATTCGCCGAAAGTGGCGAAGACACGTGTCGCGTCGTCGGGATGGACCTTCTCCGACCAGGATTCGAGGACATTGGGAAATTCCGCCGGCGTGAAACCGAGAATGCGCGCGAGTTCCGCGGACCAGGTCCAGCGGCTCGCCTTCGACGCCGTGTCGCCGTTGTCGAGCACGCATTCCCACAGACCGATGCCGCACTCCCGATCCAGCAGTGCCCAGCGCTGGCACAGATCGTCCAGATCGGCCTCCACCTTCTGGAGCTTTTCCTTGTCCTTGGAAAACAGATTCATCATCGACAGCGATCCGAGCAGGAGGTGATTCGCTGCAAGTTTAGCCATCTAACCTTCACAGGACCTTGCTGTGGGATCGCGGCGCGGCTTGGCCGCGCACCTTCCGGTCGGGAGCAACGTCGGTCAGTAGGCCACGGGCTGGGCCGAGGCATAGGCGATCACCGCGAGCGACAGGACGGCACCCACGGTGAGCGCGAGGCGCAGCGGGGCGAACCAGGGCGTCGTGATGCGCCCGGCGCGGATGGCCGCAACGTCCCAGACGCCCTGGACGGCGAAGGCCGCCGCCAGTCCGACGAAGGACCAGGGCGACGGCAGCAGCGCGCAGACCCAGGCAGCAAGCGCTGGAATGACCGATTGGGCCAGCGTCGTCGGGCTCTGTCGGCCCGGCTCGTTCAACGCGGCGCCCCAGCGGATGCCGCCGAGAAACGACAGGATGAGCGCACCGTAGGTCAGCACCGCGAAGGGAACGTCCGGCAGCGGGATCACCTCCGACCCCGTGACGATCATCCACGCCCCGACCACGAAAGGCACGAGGCCGGCGAGCCCGAGGATCCAGGCCGCGCGGACCATCTGCTCGGCCCGGCTGCGCGGCGGGGCGGCGGAAACGTCGTCATGCATGTCAGATCAGTCCCGTTTGAAGACGAGCCGGCCGAACCAGCCCGTGAACACTGCCACGGCGACGGCCAGCAGCCCGTAGAGGAGGCCGCTGGTTGCCGCGAAGCGAGATATCTGGCTCTCGATCCCCGTCTTGACCACCCATAGATCCTCCGATCTCTCGCGCACGAACACACCCTCGCGGAAGAGGATCGCGCGGGCCACGTGGCGCCCCACGGGAAGATCGGGCGGAAGTTGGAGATTGGCGCGGAACAGGGTCGCACTGACGAACTCGATGTCGCCGGTCACCTGCGTGAAGAGACCACCGCGCTCTCCCAGGCGCTTCAAGGCGTCGGAGAACTCCGCCTTGCGTTCGGGTCGCACGGTGCGAAGGCTCGGCGCCTCGAACTCAAGGTTCTCGATGCCGATGTCGAGCTGGCGCAGGGTGACGGCGGGCGCGATGTCGCGCAGCGGCCGGGTCGCGACCAAAGCGTAGGAGCTCGGCACGGCGTTGAAGCGCTCGGCCGCCCGGTTGATCCATAGCCCGAGCGTGCGCTCCTTCTCGCGCACCACGACGTCGCGACGTGGCCCTTCGAGGATGACGACAATGTCGTAGCGACCCTGGCGCAGAAGCCGCTGATCGGCGTTGTCGAGCGCCCCGAACACGACGAGCCGCGAACCGCCGAAATTGGTCCCGACGGAAATCGTCTCCGTCGACAGGCCAATCTCGAAGGTCTCGGCGATCGGCGCGGGGTTCTCCTGCGCCGGGGCCGGCAGGGGCGCCAGCGCCAGGAGGCCGGCGAGGAAGGGCGCTCGCAGCCCCCTCACCCGCTTTCTCCGCTCGGCAGCGTGATGGAATAGAGTTCGCTCGGGACCGCGACCAGCTCGACCAGAAGCCGGCCGGCGACGGCGAGAACCAGAAGCGCGAGAAGCGCGCGGAGCTGCTCGCCGCGCAGCTTGCGCCCCGCCTCCGCCCCGAACTGCGCGCCGATCACGCCCCCGATCATCAAGAGAAAGGCCAGGACGACGTCGACGGTCTCGTTGGTGGCCGCCTGCAGGACGGTGGTGGCCGCCGCCGTCACCATGATCTGGACCAGCGACGTCCCGATCACCACGCTGGTGGGCACGCGGAGGAGATAGATCATCGCCGGCACCATGATGAAGCCGCCGCCCACGCCCATCACCGAGCCGAGAAGGCCGATGATGAAGCCGAGACCGAGCACCGGCACCAGCGACACGTAGAGCTTGGAGCGCTTGAAGCGGGTCTTGAACGGCAGGCGGTGGATCCAGCCCTGGTGGCCGGCGCGGCGCGGCAGTTCGCCCGAGCCGCCGCTGCGCACCCGGCGCATGGCGCGCAGGCTTTCGTTCATCATCAGGACGCCAACCGTGCCGAGCATCACGACGTAGAGCATGGAGACGGCGAGATCGAGCTGGCCGACCCGGCGCAGGAGCGTGTAGAGCCCGACGCCGACCACCGAGCCGACGACGCCGCCCCCGATCAGCATGCCGCCGAGCTTGAGATCCACCGTGCCGCGCTTGTAATGGGCGAGCGCGCCGGAGAATGAGGCGGCGATCACCTGGTTGGCGCCGGTCGCCACGGCTACCGCCGGGGGGATGTTGTAGAAGATCAGGAGCGGGGTGATCAGGAAGCCGCCGCCCACGCCGAACATGCCCGACAGGAACCCCACCGCCGCCCCCATCCCGATGATGACGAAGACATTGACGGTGATCTCGGCGATCGGAAGGTAAAGGGTCACGGGCCGGGTTCCGCAGAGCCGATCCGCCGGATCGGAAAAGGGGTCCGGACCTCTTGGCCCGAACCCCTCCCCCAAGTCAAACCGACGGACGGTCCGATCAGGCGTCCTTGCGCTCCAGAAGGGCGCGGATCAGCGGCTCGTCGACCTTGCCGGTGGCATCGAGGCCCGCCTTGCCCTGGAACTCGCGGATGGCCGCCTCGGTCCGGGCGCCGACCACGCCGTCCGGCTTGCCGGGGTCGTAGCCGAGCTTGATCAGGATCGCCTGCACGTTGCGGATCGCCCGGGTCATGTCGACCGAGGCCGTGCGGCCGGCGGCCTCGGACCAGTCGGACGGGATCTCCACCGTGTTGGCGGCCTCGACGCGCGGCTGCGCCTTCCACGAGGCGATCGCGGCGTCGAGCGTCGTGCGCTGCTCGGCGGTCAGCGTCTTGCCGACCTCCTGCATCTTGGACGCGGCGTCCTTGTCCCCGGCTCCGGCGACGATGCCGAACCAGCGATAGGACGACGCCATGTCCTGCGCGACGCCGGCACCGCGAGCATAGAGGATGCCGAGATTGTACTGGCTGTCGCGCATGCCGTGGTCGGCGGCCTGGATGAACCACCGGGCCGCTTCCTCCGGCTCCGACTTGCCGTCGATCCCGGTGGCGTAGAGCACGGCCAGGTTGTGCATGGCGCGCACGTTGCCCTGCTGGGCGGCCAGGAGATACCAGTCGCGGGCCTGGGCGGCGTTGCGCTCCACCCCGTTGCCCTTCTCGTACAGCGTGCCGAGGCTGTACTGCGCCGGTGCGAAGCCCCGGACGGCCGACTGGGCGAACCAGTTCATGGCGGCCACCGGATCGCTCGGACCGCTGCGGCCTTCCATCAGGCGCAGGCCGATCTCGAACAGCGCCATCGGGTTCTCGGCCGACACGGCCTTGGCGAGAGGCTCGGACGCCATGCCCTGCGGCAGGGCCGGAACCGTACCCTGCGCGGCTTGCGGCAACTGCGAGCGCGCGGCCGTCAGGAGCGCGGCGGCGTCCATCGCTTCCGAGGCCGGCGCGGCAACGACGGCATCAGTCGGCGCGGCGGCGGGCTCGGCGCTGGTCATCTCCACCTTGCTCGGCGCGGTGGCGAAGGTCGGAGCGGCCGGCTCGACCGGAGCGGTCGGCGCTTCGGCGACGGCCTCCGGCGCCTCGGCGACCGGTTCCGGCATGGCGGCGGCTTCGGGCTGCGCGACCACGGGCTCGGAAGCGGCGACGGACGGCTGGGCTGCGGCGGCCATCTCGATCGCCGGTTCGGACGCGACGCTCGGCATCGCGGCCGGCATCGGCTGGCGGGCAAGCGCGTTCACATCGACCGGCGTGGCCGTCGGCAGGACGGAGGCGACGGTGGACACCGTGCCAACGGCCGTGTCGTCGGTGACGGCGGCCTGCTGCTCGCCGCCGCGGAAGTGGTCGATGCCGAACGGCACGGCCATGAGGGCCAGGAGCACGGCACCGACGCCCATCAGGATCGGCTTGCGGCGGTTGGAGGCCGGCTTGGCGCTGAGGTCCTCGCCCCGCTCCTCGCGGTCGCGCAGGGCCTCCGCCTCGGCGGCGGCGGCCATCGCGGCCTTGCGGGCGGCGGCGATGAAGTCGGCCTTGGCCATTGGCTCGGGAACCGGGTCCTCGCCGCGCTGCTGCTGGCGCACGCGCTCGATGAGGGCCGCGATGTCCGGGGCGCCGGAACCGGGCTCCAGCGGACGGTTGGCCTCGCGCGAGACCAGGCTGTCGGCCGGGTCGAGCTCGGGCGCTTCCAGGCGGGCGGAGGCAGCCGGCTCGACCTTGGCCTCACCCGTCGCGGGCTCGTCCATCATCGGGGTCGGGCGGATCCGCTCGGCCAGCGCCTGGGCGGATGTGGTCTCGCCCTTGCGGGTGCCGCGGCGGCCCATGTGCCGGTGCAGCGCGGCGCGCAGGCCCTTGGGCTCTTCCATCGACACCTGGCCAGGCAGCATGGCGCTGTCGGCGAACACGGGAACCTCGACGGCCGGCTCGATGCGGGCCGCCGGGGGCTCGGCGTGGACCGGAGCGACAGGGACCTCGATGGCCGACGGCACGAGCGCGACGGCCGGCAGGCTCGGCGCGGCGGCCGGCACCGGCGCGGTGCCGTAAGCGCGCATTTCCGTCTCGATCAGCGTCAGGCGCTCGACGATCTTGAGGAGCGTCGCATGGACCGCGTCGAAGACGCCGAAGGTGCGCTCGTCGCTCTCGCGGCACAGGGCCTCGAGGTTGCGCATGTCCTGCGCGAGTTCCTGGACGAAGCCGGTCTCGCGATGCGCGTCCTCGACCCGCATGCGGCGCACGGCTTCCTCGGCCGCGGCACGGGCGGCCGCGACGACGTTGTCGCGGTTCTCGTCGAGCTGGCGCTCGATCGCGTCGAGACGCTGCGTCACGGCGCCGGCATCCTCGACGGAGGCGCCCGCCACGCCGGACAGGATCTGCGTCATGCGGGTGATCTGCGCTTCCAGCGCGGAGATGATCTCTGGATCGACGCCGCGCGTCGAGGCCGAGTCCTCCAGGCGCTGGGCGATCGCGGTGAGGCGCTGCTCGAAGGCGGCCGTGTCGGCCGTGCCGGCGCGCCGGAACAGGGTCTCGACCCGGTCGGCCAGCGTGTCGATGCGGCGGCCGATGTCGCCGCCGGGCGCGGTCGCGCCGATGTCCTCGACGCGCTCGGCCAGGGCCGCGATCTGGGTGGAGAGCGCGGCGACGTCCTTGCCGTCGGCCAGCTTGTCGATCCGGCCGGTCAGGTCGGCGACGCGCGCCTCGATGCGCTCGACCGGCGCCATGTCGATCTCGCCGACCTTGGCCGACGGGGCGTTGGCAAGCGCCGACGAAATCTCGTCGAGGCGCTCCTCGATGAGGGCGAAATGCGACAGGTCGGGCTCGCGGACCTCGGCGGTCAGCGTCTCGATGCCTTCGGCGAGCGATGCGACGCGCGCCTCGAGCTGCTCGATCTGCAGGAGCTCCGGCATGCGCAGCAGCGCGCCTTCGACCTCCTTCATGCGCTCGGCGAGCCGCTCGATGCCCTTGGCCAGGACGTCGGAGCCGAGGCGCTTGGCCAGGGCGTCGAAGCGGGCGTCCATCGCCTCGGGACCGCTCTCGGCGACGAGCGCGTCGAGCTTCTGGCGGAGGCCGCCGAGCTCCGCGCGCAGCACCTTGGCGACGGACTCCTCGGCCTGAACGCGGGCGGTGTCGATATAGCGCGCCTCGAACTCCTCCCAGCGCTGCTGGACGGCGAGAACCTGGTCCTCGGTGGCGAGCGAACGCAGCGAGCTGCGCAGGCGCTCCAGCTCGACCTTGAGGTTGCGCTTGGCTTCGGCGTCCAGCGCCATGTGGTCGGCGATCTGGACCTCGAACGTGTCCCAGCGGCGCTGGACGGCTTCGAGCGATTCCTCGCGCGCCATCTGGCCGACCATGGCGCCGACCGAGTCGAGCTCCTGGCGCAGAGCCTCCAGCGAGGCCTGGTCGGCCGTGCCGGCCGTCAGCTCGGTAAGCGACTCCATGATCTCGAAGATCTCGGCGCCGATCCGGTCGGGCGTCTCGCGCTCGGCGATCATCTGCTTGAGATCGGCGAACGAGCCCTGCAGTTCCTTGATGCGGGCGTCCGTGTCGAGACCGACACGGTTCTGGATGTCGCCGCGCAGGAGGGTCAGCTCGGCGGCGAGATCCTTGATCAGCGCGATGGAGGCGTTCTGCATCTGGAGCTGCTCGACCTCGGCGGCGATCGTGCCGATCCGGCGGCCCGCGGCGGCCCGGCGGCGCGGCTCGTCCTCCTCCGTCGCCAGGACGCGCTCGACGGCGACGTTGGAGACGGCGGCCGTCAGCGAGGGACGCCATGCGCGACGCGCCTCGACGGCGGCGCGCATCTTCTCTTCCGTGGTCTGGGCGCGCGACGTTTCCGCCTCCGGCAGAGGCTGGGGCTGGGGCGCGTTGGCGGCGGTCTTGGTCGAGGACAGGCGGCTCAGGCGCTGCTCCAGGTCCTCGAGCGTCTTGCTCAAGGAGGAGAAGGACGAGTCGGACGCCGGTGCGCTGTCCTCCAGCCGCTGCCTGACTTTCGCTTCCTTGTGCGACATGTCCTCGCTCCTTCCGCCCCGCCGCCGCCTGCCTGCGGGCGCGACCGCTCTGCCCAGTTCACAACCCGGCGCCCTAACAGAAGGTTAAGCGCGGGCCTCGTGGTTAAGGATTTAAAAACCTAAGCGGGAGCGAGGCTGGATTCACGGCCGTTCAACCTTGTGCCGGGAACAAGGTGGCCGCTAAACTTTTTTCGTGCGGCAGGCTTACGAAAATCACGTCGCCACTAGTTATGCCCGTGTGTTAGCGCGGGTGGTGAGTGAGTCATCATGAAGCATCCTGCATCGAACGACCCCGCCGAGGACCCGGAAGCCAGGATCGGCATCGCGGCCCTTCTCGACTGCGGCGCGGGGGACACCTCGCCCGGCGAGCGCACCTTCCGGATCTGCGACCTTGCGCGTGAGTTCGGCGTGTCGCTCCGCACCCTGCGCTTCTACGAGGATCGCGGCCTTCTCCAACCCGAGCGCCAGGGAACGACGCGTCTCTACTCGCGCCGCGACCGCATGCGTCTGCGCCTCGTGCTCCTGGCCAAGCTCCTCGGCTTTTCCCTGACGGAAGCCAAGCAGATCATCGACATCTACAACGGGCCGGGCGGCGCGCGCCGCCAGCTCGAGGTCGCTTTCGAACGCATGAAGGACCAGCGCGTCATCCTTCAGGACCAGCGCCGCGAGATCGACGAGTCGATCCAGGCGATGGACGTCGCCCTCGACGTCGTTCGCAAGCGCCTGTCGGACGGCGGCCCGACCGATTGAGACGTCGGCCGTCGGGTCGCCGGCCGATTTATGAACGAAGGATGAAGAAACTCGATCATTTGCCGTGCATAGGCGTCAGGGAACCTATGCACGCGGCGGGGTAGCTGGACCTTTCGCGATGCAGCATATGAAGGACGGGAGCCACGGAAAGAAGTCCCAAGAGGTCAGCATGCTCAACGTCCGCACCGAACGTTCAGGGTCCTTCCCGACCCAAATCGGCGCCAACGCCCGTCGTCCGGGTGCCGACCGGTCCCGCCCGTCCAGCCGCTACGCGCATGGCACGGCCCGTCCGATGTATCTCGAAACCGAGCCCATGACGCACATGCTGTCGCATCGCGGCTCGATGTTCGAGGCCTGCGCGCCGCAGCGCCCCTGAGGCCCCGCCCGCGAGGCGGGCACGGCTTCCATTCCCCCGATCGAAAGGCTCGGCCGATGGCCGGGCCTTTTTCATCTGCACCTTCCACGATGGCGCGTTCAGACGGCGCCGGCCCGGTTGCGGCAGAGATGCAGGGTGACCCATTCGCCGCGCAGCAAGGTGCGGCGGTGGAACAGGCCCTGGATGCGATAGGCCGAGAGGACCGCGTCCCTTTGCCGCCCCAGGATGCCGGAGAGGATCACGTCGCCGTCGTCGGAAAGATGCCGCGCCACCTGCGGGGCGAGCTGCATCAGCGGCCCCGCCAGTATGTTGGCGATCACGAGATCGAAGGGCGCCGAGCGCCGGAAGGCCGGCGAAGCGAAACCGGTGGCCGTCGCGAGCGCCACATGGCGCGACACGCCGTTGGCTCGGACGTTCTCGCGCGCCACCGCCACCGCCACCGGGTCGATGTCGGTGGCGAGCACGGGCCGGCGGGCCAGCTTGGCGAAGGCGATGGCCAGAACCGCGCTGCCCGTGCCGAGGTCCAGCGCGTTGCGCGGCCGGCGGCGCCGCACCACGCTCTCGATCATGGTGAGGCAGCCGGCCGTGGTTCCGTGGTGCCCGGTGCCGAAGGCCTGGCCGGCCTCGATCTCGATCGACAGGTCGTTGGGCAGAACCTTGTCGCGGTCGTGCGCCCCGTGCACCAGGAAGCGGCCGGCGCGCACGGGCTTGAGGCCCGCCAGCACCTCGGCCATCCAGTCGATGTCGGGCAGGTCCTCGCGCTCGGGCGCCGCGTCGCCGAAGGCTTCGCGCACCGCCGCCTCGTCCACCGCGTCGGCGTTCTCGAAATAGACTGAGGCCTCGTGGATGTCGGCCTTCTCGTCGATCTCCGTCAGGGCGACGGGCGATCCGCCCTCGCCGAACCAGGCGTCGAGCCGGTCGTAGAGCGCCAGCGCGCGCGCGCGGTCGGCTTGCGCGAAAAATCGAACCTGACCCAAGATCGTTCCTCGTTCTCTTCTCTATATGGCGGCGGCTTGCGCACCGCCCGGCCCGGTCACAGCGTGACGAGCCGCTCCAGCTTGCCCTTGGCCGTTTCGGGATTCTCGCCATAGGCGATCGTGCCGACGAAGCGCCCGCTCCGGTCGAGGAGGATCACCGAGGCCGTGTGGTCCATCGTGTAGTCGTCGCCCTGCTGCACCTTGCGGGCATAGGCGCCGTAGCCCTTCAGCATGGCGGCCACGTCGTCCGGCTTGCCCGTCACCGCCGTGATGTCGGGCGACAGCGCGCCGACATAGGTCTTCAGCATGTCGGGCGTGTCGCGCTCCGGATCCACCGTCACGAAGACGATGCCGAGGTCCTTGCCCTCCGCCTTCAGCGCCTTCTGGTAACCCGACAGCTCGTAGAGCGTCGTCGGGCAGACGTCCGGGCAATGGGTGAAGCCGAAGAACAGGGCGGTCGGCCGGCTGCGCAAGGCCGCTTCCGTCACCGGCGCACCGTTCTGGTCCACCAGCGAGAAGGCGGTGCCGTAGGGCTCGCTCGCCTGCGACACCTCCTCCATCTCGGCGCGGCCGAAGGTCCAGACGAGAACCAGGAGCGCGAGCACGGCGGCCACCAGGAACCAGAGGGCGTAGCGCAGCACCGGCAGTCGGCGGCGAGCTTTCTCGGGCGGGGTCGGATCGGTCATGTCGTTGCTCCGGTGTCGCGGTCTCGGATACAGCAATGCTCCGCCCGCTCCAAGGCCGGCGCGAGGCGGCAGACGAGGGGCCAGGACATGACGGACGGCGAGGCGGAGAGCGACGACCTGCGGTTCCGGCCGGACGAGCCGCGCATCCACCCGAGCGCCGAGCTGAAGGGAAGCCGCCTCGGCCGTCATTGCGACATCGGCCCGCGCGTCGTGCTGCGAGACGTTTCGGTCGGCGACTATTCCTATTTCGAGCGCGGCGGCGAGGCGACGCACGCGACGATCGGGAAGTTCTGCTCGATCGCCGCCCAGGTGCGCATCAACGCGCTGGAACATCCGATCGAACGGGTGACGACCCACAAGATCAGCTATCGGCCTAACGAGTATTTCCGCTGGCACGGCGTGGACGACGCCTTCCGCGAGCGGCGCCTCGCCCGCGCCGTCACCGTCGGCCACGACGTCTGGATCGGCCATGGCGCCATCCTTCTTCCGGGCGTGAGCGTCGGCTCCGGCGCGGTGATCGGGGCCGGCGCGGTGGTCACGCGCGACGTCGCCCCCTACACGGTCGTCGTCGGCGTCCCGGCCCGAAAACTGCGCGACCGCTTCGCACCGGCCCTGGCCGACCGGTTCCTCGCGCTCGCCTGGTGGGACTGGCCGAAGCCCAAGCTCTTCGACGCCATCCCCGACATGCAGGCGCTCTCGCCCGAGCACTTCCTCGCCCGCTGGGAAACCGAAGCGGGCTGAACCCGCCTACCACTTTTCGTTTGCCGTGTTGCATTGCAAAATGACAAGGACGTTCGACCCTCGGATTTCAAGGAGATGGAAACGACGTGAGCGAGACGGGCAGCCTTCGGCATGGTGGGACGGACGTCGCGCGGACCCCGCTCGTGTCGCTCGTCGTGCCCTGCTTCAACGAGGAAGAGGTGCTGCCCCTGTTCCTCGCGGAGCTGCGTCCGATCCTCGGCAGCGTTCCCGGCATCCGCTTCGAGTTCGTCTTCGTCAACGACGGCAGCACGGACGGCACCCTGCCCCTTCTCGCGGCCGAAGCGCGCCTTGATCCGGCAGTGCGCGTGATCGACCTGTCGCGCAACTTCGGCAAGGAGGCCGCGCTATCCGCGGGTCTCGCGGAAGCGCGCGGCGACGCCGTGATCCCCTTCGACGCCGATCTCCAGGATCCGCCCGACCTCATTCCCCTCCTGACGGAGCGGTGGCGCGAGGGCTTCGAGGTGGTGATCGCGCGGCGCGTCGACCGCTCCAGCGACGGCTTTCTCAAGCGCGAGACCGCCAACGCCTTCTATCGCCTTCACGGCCGGCTGACCGACATCGACCTGCCTGAGAACGCAGGCGACTTCCGGCTGATGGACCGGCGCGTGGTGGATGCGCTGAACGCCATGCCCGAAAGCTGCCGCTTCATGAAGGGGCTCTTCGCCTGGGCGGGCTTCCGCACCACGAGCGTCGACTATACGAGGCGGCCGCGCGCGGCGGGAAGGTCGAAGTTCTCGGGCTGGAAGCTCTGGAACTTCGCGCTTGAGGGCATCACCAGCTTCTCCACGCTGCCGCTCCGCATCTGGACCTATGCCGGGTTCCTGGTCGCAGCCGGAGCCCTCCTCTATGCCGCCGCGATCGCCGTCCGCACCCTGATCCTCGGCGTCGACGTGCCCGGCTACGCCTCGCTCGCCGTGCTGATCCTGCTTTTCGGCGGACTCCAGATGATGGGCATGGGCATGATCGGCGAGTATGTCGGCCGGATCTACATGGAATCGAAGCGCCGCCCCCTCTACTTCGTGCGCGCCCGCTACGGCGGCGACCAGCCGCCGGAACCGCGATGACCCTTCCCGCCTGGTTCCCGACCCGCTTCATTCTCTATGCCTTGGTCGGCGCCTCCGGGACGCTGGCGCACTATCTCCTGTTCGTCGCGCTGCTGGCGCTCGACGCCGCCGTCCTTCTTGCGTCCCTGGCGGGATACGTGCTCGGCGCCCTCGTCAACTATGCGCTGAACTATGCCGTCACCTTCGCCTCGCAGCGCCCGCACTGCGAGGCCGCGCCCCGCTTCTTCGGCGTGGCTGCGCTCGGCCTCGCGCTCAACCTCCTGATCGTCGCAATCCTTCACCAGTGGGCCGGCTGGCATCCGCTGGCGGCGCAGGTCGCGGCCACCCTCGTCTGCCTCTTCGCCACATTCGTGCTCAACGCGCGCTGGTCCTTCGACGAAGGGGCCGGGCGTCCCAAGACCTGAGGGCCGTCTCTTGCCATCGCTCTTCGAACGAACCGCCCGGGATCCACGCTACATTCCTAGCCCCGCAAGCCGCCCCGCCGCCCTCCTGCTGCCGATCGCCTGCATCGCCTTCGCCCTCGCGTGGATCGCCGCCTATGCCGCGCTGATCCCGCTCGGCGAATGGCGGGCCGACGAATGGGACACGTTCGCCTTCTTCCGGGAGCACGGGCTCGGCTATCTCCGGCATCGCACGATCAACTGGAGCTTCCGCCCCCTCTCGGAAGTGCTCCTCTACCTCTACGCGCAGGCCGGCTTCCTGACGGAGCGGCAGTTGATCGCGCCGTTCCTCGCCCTTCTCTGGCTGGGTCTTGGCATCGCGATGGCGGCGGCGGTGTTTCCGCAGCGCCGCTTCGGCGGGAGGGAACTCCTTCTCGCCTCGGCGCTGGTATCCACGCTTCTCGCCCTCTTTCTCGGCGGGCGCCGGGTGGACGAAGTCTTCTACTGGACGCAGGGCGCCGTCGCCTACGTACCGACGATCGCCGCCATCGCCTATCTCGTCCTGTCCAACCTATTCACGACCGCAGACGACCTGTCCCGCCTCCGCTGGGGCAACGCCGCCGCCGGGGTCGTGGCGGCCCTTTCGTCGGAGGTCGGCGCCACCTTCGCGGCCGCCTATGCCGGCGCGACGCTCGCTGCGATGCTGCTTTGGCCCGCCCGTCGGGGCGATCCTCTCCTGCGGCGCCGCGATGCCGAGTTCGCCTTTCCGCTCGCGGCCGGTCTCGGCGTCATCCTGATGCTCGCCTCGAAGCGACTGGGCACCACGCTCGAGACCTTCGGTGACAAGGCCGTGGCCCATCGTCCGTCGATCGGCCTCCAGGCATCGCTGGAAGCCTTTCCGCACGAGGTGCTTTCGGCGGCCAAGGGGATCCACCTGTCCGACGCCCTGGACTATGGAGCCTTGATCCTGCCGCTGCTGGCGCTTGGCGCCTTCGGCATCTTCCGCGCGATCGGGCGCTCGCGTGCCCCGGAGATGCCGGTGCGCGTCGCGGCCATCGCCGTCGCGCTGGTCGGCGCGGCCTTCCTGTCGCTCTTTGCCGGCTTCTACCAGTTCGGTGCAGATTGCTGCAGCCGCCATGCGGCGACGCGCTATCCGATGGTCGCGCTCGCCGTGGTCTGCCTCGCCTGGATCGCCGCGGGCTGGCGGCGCCACGAGCCGACCGGCCGGCGCGCAAGCCGCTGGACGCTCGCCGCCCCCGTGGCTCTCGCCTCGGCTGCCGGCCTCAACGGCGCCAAGACCTTCGACGCCTTGGCGGAAGACTACAGGACCTACGGCGCGCGCCTCGCGCAGACCGAGGCCAATTGGGACGCGGGCCTGGCGCCCGGTTCCTCCATGGTCTTCGTGCCGATGACGGGGCGCTTCGTCTGCTGGCAGCACATCATGGTGGACGGCACCTATGTCCTCGGTCCCGACATGCCGCCCAATGCGCGCTACCTCGCCCGCTTCTTCGGCAAGCCGGAGGTCCGCATCGCGGGCGCGGGTCCCGGCCCCCTGGCCTGCCCGCCCGTCTGAGAGCGCCTCGCCGCACGATAGCCTGTCGAACTTGTGATCGCCCTGCCCGTCCGGATCGGGGTCGAATCCTTCCATGCCGTACCGGCGCCCTCCTATATGAGGTCCGACGAAAAGCGGCATTCCGGAAGGATCGAACCCATGGGCACCTCCGCCAAGACGCGCGGCCTCGCTCTAATGAGCGTGCTGGCGCTGACCTTCTCGCTGGCAGCGGTGGACTACGCCGAGGCGCGCCGCGGTGGCAGCTTCGGAAGCCGCGGCGCGCGCACCTACCAGTCCGCGCCGCCGACGAACACGGCCCCCGCAGCGGCGCCCGTGCAGCGTTCCATGACCTCGCCGAGCACGGCCGCACCGGCGGCCGGCGCCGCGGCCGCCGCGCGCCCCGGCGCACGCTCCGGCCTCTTCGGCGGCGGCTTCGGCGGCGCACTGATGCGCGGTCTCCTGATCGGCGGCCTCTTCGGCCTCCTCATGGGCACGGGCTTCGGTGGACTAGCGGGCATGCTCGGCCTCCTCGTCCAGGGCCTGTTGATCGGTCTCCTGGTGTGGTTCGTGATCCGCATGTTCCGTCGCCGCTCGGAAGGGCAGACGGCCATGGCCGGCGGGCGTCCGAACGAGGGCGGCAACCGGACGATGTACGAGGGCCTCGGCCAACGCGGCCCGCAGGCCGGCCAGGCGGCCAGCGCGCGCGGCTACACCGGCCCGCAGGCCGCGGCCGCCCCGACGGCGGCCGGCGTCGACCAGCTTCGCATCACGGCGGCCGACCTCGACATCTTCGAGAACCGCCTCCAGACGCTGCAGGACGCGTTCAGCCGCGAGGACTACGCCAAGCTCCGCGAGATCACGACGCCGGAAGTCGCCTCCTACCTGTCCGAGGAACTGGCGACCAACGCTTCCAAGGGCATCCGCGTCGAGGCGCGCGATGTGACCTTGCTTCAGGGCGACGTCGCCGAGAGCTGGAAGGAAGGCTCGCGCGAATATGCGACCGTCGCCATGCGCTACTCGATGGTCGAGACCGTCCGCGATCGCGAGACCGGCGAGATCAAGGAAGGCGGCACGGCGCCGGTGGAATCCACCGAGGTCTGGACCTTCCTGCGCGACTTCAAGGACGAATGGAAGCTCTCGGCGATCCAGGAAGCCTGATCGCCTTCCCCCGAACGGCACACCATCGGCCCGTCGATCCCAGAGGATCGGCGGGCCTTTTCGTTTGTTCAGGCCGCGCCGCGAACCGGAGCGCGGAAGAGCCGTCCGAGGACTTCCTCGATGTCCGGCGTCAGCCCGACCACGGCGCTGAGATCGCCGAGCCGCAGCGCCGCACGGTGCTTGCAATCGGCCCGAAAGCGCGACGCCGGGCAGGTGCAGGCGAGACGCATGTCGCCCCGCGCGCCGCGCACCGCCTCGATCTCGTAGGGCGTGCCCCGGCTGCCGGCGATGCGAAAGCGCAGGCTGCTCGCCCCCGCAACGCCGCGCGCCGCCAGCGCCCGGGCGGCGATCCCGCCAGCCCGCGGTGGCGCGCTGGCGGCAACGGGCTTGGCGAGCCCGGTCGTCTCGGCGAGGTCCACGACGTTCCGCGCGCCGGCGTGGCGCACGCCCTCCAGCGCGATCGTCGCGCAGACGAAGGCGTCCTCTCCGGCATGATGATGGCGGAAGTCGATGGCGAAGCGCTCGGCCAGCGCGGACAACCTCTTGCTCGGCGCCTCCGGCCAGAGCCGCCGCGCCATGGAGACGGTGCAGAACGAGCGGAACGCCGGCAGCGCGAGGCCGTAATGGGCGGCTGTGCGCTTCAGGACGTTCATGTCGAACGAGGCGTTGTGCGCCAGTACCAGCGCCCCGTCGAACACGTCGCCGAGCTCTTCCCAGACATCGGCGAAGCTTGGCGCGTCGAGCACGTCCTCCGGCCGGATGCCGTGAACGCGGATATTGCCCCAGTCGAAGCGCAGCTCGGGCGGGCGGATCAGCGTGTGGAAGCGCCGCGTGACCCTGTCGCCCTCCACGAAGGCGAGGCCGATCGCGCAGGCGCTGTCGGGGCTCTGGTTGGCGGTCTCGAAATCGAGGGCGACGACGGTCATGGCATTCCGGGGATGGGAGTGCCTGAAAGAATCTTGCGGGCGGAGGGGTGACGAGGAGTTTGTCGTCGGGGCTGGAAGCCGAGCGCAGCCGATGCGGCGCATCGGAAAGCATCGGCGACGACGCCAAGGCGGCAAAGACCCGGCAGACCGACCCCGCAAGGTCCTGTCAGGCACTCTGTTGTCCCCGGTTGAATCAGGCTTGCCCGATCAAGGCAAGCCATTCGTCCTCGGAGATCACCTTCACGCCGTGCTTCTGGGCGTCGGCGAGCTTGGAGCCCGCGCCGGGTCCGGCCACCACGAGATCCGTCTTCTTCGACACCGAGCCGGATACCTTGGCACCCAGCCGCTCGGCCGTCTCCTTGGCCTCCACGCGCGTCATCCGCTCCAGCGTCCCGGTGAAGACCACCGTCTTGCCGTTGACGGGCGACGAGGCCGGCGGCGGCGCGGCGCGCTCGTTGGTCGTGGAGACGCCGGCCTCGATCAGCGCCTCGACTGCCTCGCGGTTGTGCTTCTCGTCGAAGAAATGGATCAGCGATAGGGTGGCGACCGTGCCGATGTCGCTGTCGCGCGTGAGTTTCAGGAAGGCGTCGCCTGGCGCCCCCGCCTTGGCGCGGCGCAACGCCTCGGCGAAGCCCTCACCTTCCTCGCCGTAGCGCTCGCGCAGGACGACCCGCTGGTTGGCCTTGAGGCCGAGATCGGGATCGCGGAGCGGCTTCCAGTCGGGATCGGCGAGCTTCGCCTCGTCCACCGCCATCAGCCGCTCGAAGGTCGTGCCGCCAACCGTGCGCAGCGCGCTGAGTTCGGCCCAGTCCTCGCCGGGCTGGCCGTCCCGCGCGGCGAGAATGCCTGCGACAAAGGCCGGCACGTCCTCGAAATGACGGGCCAGCGCCTTGGCCGAGCTTTCGCCGATCTCGGGGATGCCGAGCGCGAAGATGAAGCGGTCGAGCGCGACGGTCTTGCGCGCCTCGATGGCGGCAAGAAGGTTGTCGATCGCCTTGGTCGTCTCCGCCTTCTTGGCGGGCTTCACCGGCTCGGTCTTGCCCTCCGCCTGCCGCCGAGCTTCCGCGAGCGCGCGACGCCGCGCCTCGATCGCCTCGCGCAGGCGATCGAACTCGAGGCGGAAGATGTCGGCCGGCTGGCGCAGGAGCCCGGCGTCGAACAGCTCCTCGACGAAGGTCTCCCCCAGCCCCTCGATATCGAAGGCGTTGCGGGAGACGAAATGCTTCAGCCCTTCCTTGGCCTGCGCCGGGCAGGTCATGGCCGCCGTGCAGCGACGCACCGAATCCAGCCGCCCGGTGCGCGGGTTGATCTCGCGCTCGGCCTTGGAGCCGCAGATCGGGCAATGATCGGGATAGCGGAAGGGCACGGCACCCGCCGGACGCTTCTCGATCACGACGTCCACCACCTGCGGGATCACGTCGCCCGCGCGCTGGATCACCACCGTGTCGCCGATCCGCACGTCCCGCCCGCCGCGGATCGGCTGGCCGTCGGCGTCGCGCCCGGCGACGTAGTCCTCGTTGTGCAGCGTCACGTTGGAGACCACGACGCCGCCGACCGTCACCGGCTTGAGCTTGGCGAGCGGCGCGAGCTTGCCGGTGCGCCCGACATTGATGACGATCTCCTCCACGGTCGTCGTCGCCTGCTCGGCCGAGAACTTGTGCGCGATCGCCCAGCGCGGCGCGCGCGACACGAAGCCGAGCTCGGCTTGGCTGTCGAGGTCGTCCACCTTGTAGACGACGCCGTCGATGTCGTAGCCGAGCCCCGCGCGCTCGGCCTCAATGCGGCGGTAGTGCTCGATCAGGCCGTCCACGGTCTCCAACCGCTTCATCAGCGGCTCCGGCTTGCCGAACTGCGGCACGGTGTTGGTCTGGAAGCCCATGGCCTGGAGCGCCGCGACGACCTCGGTCTGGGTCTGGCCCGGCAGCTCGCTCGTCTCGCCCCAGGCATAGGCGAAGAAGCGCAAAGGGCGCTGCGCCGTGACCTTGGCGTCCTTCTGGCGCAGCGACCCGGCGGCGGCGTTGCGCGGGTTGGCGAACTGGCGTGCCGCCTTCGCCCCCTCGCCTTCGCCGGCCTCGGCCAGGAGCCGCGCGTTGAGGGCGGCGAAGTCGGCATGGGTCATGTAGACCTCGCCTCGCACCTCGAAGACGTCCGGTGCGAACCCCTTCAGTCGATCCGGGATATCGTCCAAGGTGCGCGCGTTGGCGGTCACGTCCTCGCCCACCTGCCCGTCGCCGCGCGTCGCGGCCGACATCAGCCGGCCCTTCTCGTAGCGCAGCGAGAGCGACAGGCCGTCGATCTTCGGCTCGGCCGTGATCGCGAGGCCGGCCTCTTCGGACAGGCCGAGGAACCGGCGAACGCGCCGCGCGAAGTCGGCCACGTCCTCGTCGGAAAAGGCGTTGTCGAGCGAGAGCATCGGCACGGCGTGCCGGATCTTGGCGAACTTGGCCGACGGCGCGGCGCCAACCTTCTTCGCCGGAGAGTCCGCGCGGACGAGGTCGGGAAAGCGCGCCTCGATCGCCGCGTTGCGCTTCCTCAGCGCATCGTACTCGGCGTCGGTGACCGTGGGCGCGTCGTCCTCGTAGTAGCGCCGGTCGTGCTCGGCCATCTCCGCTGCCAGCCGCTCCAGCTCGGCCGCCGCCTGGTCGGGGGTCATCGCGTCGAGGTCGGAAGGGTCGGACATGGGATGGCTCGGCTGAAACGGGAACAGGGACGCGGGTACACCGATTCTGGCGCAGCCGGCCGAAAAATCCCGCACCCGGTCGCGACTGTCAGCCTGGATGACCGATCAGCCGCGCGGCGGCTGCGCGCGCCTCGTCGGTCACGATGTCGCCGGCCAGCATGCGGGCGATCTCCTCGCGCCGCGCCGAGACGTCGATGGTCGCAACGCGCGTGGAGAGGCGCTCGTCGCCCGGCACGACTTCCGCCTTGGAGATCAGGAGATGCGTCGTCGCGCGCGCGGCCACTTGCGGCGCATGGGTCACCGAGAGGACCTGAACCCGCGAGGCCAGCCGCGCGAGCCGGCGCCCGATCGCATCGGCCACCGCGCCACCGACGCCCGTGTCGATCTCGTCGAAGACCAGCGTCGGCGCCGACCCCTTGTCGGCCAGCACCACCTTTAGCGCCAAAAGGAAGCGCGACAGCTCGCCGCCGGACGCGACCTTCATCATCGGTCCGGCGCGCGTGCCCGGATTGGTGCGAACCCAGAACTCGGCCGTGTCGATGCCGGCGCTCGTTCGCGAAGACGGATCGGTCGCGATCTCCACGATGAAGGCGGCGCGCTCCAGCTTCATGTCGGGCAGCTCGCCCATCACGGCGGCTTCGAGATCCTGCTTGGTCTCGTGCCGCTTGGCGGAGAGATCGGCGGCCAGCCTGTCGAAGGTCTCGCGCCTTGCGACGACCTCGGCTTCGAGATGGCCGAGGCGCTCCTCGCCGGCGTCGAGCTCGGCGAGATCGCCCACCATCTTGGCCGTGAGGTCGGCGAGGTCGTCCACCGGCACGTTGTACTTGCGCCCTGCGGCGCGCAGCGCGAAGAGGCGCTCCTCGCACTTCTCCAGCGCGCGGGGGTCGAACTCCAGCGTGCGCAGCGCGCCCTGCAGGCTCATCTGCGCGTCAGACAGCGCGTCGAGACCTGCCTCCAGCCGCTCGATCGCCTCGTCAAGGAGGCCGGGCAGTTCGTCCTTCTTGCGATCCAGCCGTCGCAGGAGGCTGGCGAGGCCCGGGATTGGCGAGGCCGGACCCGAAAGCTCCTCGTTGGCATCGTTGACGTCGGTCGCGATCTTCTCCGAGCGCATCATCCGCTGGCGCTCTTCGGCGAGTTCCTCCTCCTCGCCGGCGATCGGCGAGAGTTCGGACAGTTCCTCCACCGATGCGCGCAGGAAGTCGGCCTCGCGCGCGGCGGCCTCGACGCGGGCCCGGTGGCGCGCCAGCTCGTTCTCGGCGCGGCGCCAGTCGTCGTGCGCACGCGCGACGGCCATCGCCTCCAGCGTCAGCCCGCCATATTCGTCCAGAAGCAGCCGGTGCGCCTCGGGGTCCACCAGCGCGCGGTCGTCGTGCTGGCCGTGGATCTCGACCAGAGTGGCGCCGACCTCCTTCATCAGGCCGACGCTCGAGGGCCGGTCGTTGATGAAGACGCGCGTGCGCCCGTCCGCGCTCTGCACGCGGCGGAGGATCAGGTCGCCGTCGTCGTCGAAGCCGTTGTCGGTCAGGAGCCGCCGGGCCGGGTGCGCGGCCGGCAGGTCGAACACGGCCGAGACCTCGCCCTGCTTCGACCCATGGCGCACGAGACCGCCGTCCCCCCGCCCGCCGAGCGCGAGCGACAGGGCGTCGAGCAGGATCGACTTGCCGGCGCCGGTCTCGCCGGTGAGCACCGACAGGCCGTCGTTCAACGCGAGGTCGAGCCGGTCGATGAGGACGATGTCGCGGATCGAAAGGTGAACAAGCATGCGGGAAGAGGGCTAGACCGGCTCGGGCAGAATGGCAATCGCGAAGATATGGACGCCTCTGCCCCTTGAGAAGGGCGGACGTCGCCAGCCTATCCCCGACACGAAAAAAGGCCGGGCGAGGCCGGCCTTTTCCCACTCATTGTCGTGATCAGCCCCGCGCGGGCGGGTTGAGCACCGTGCGTTCGGCCTGGGCGCGGTCGCCGGCCGGCGTGCGGTCGGCGCCGGTGATGGCGCGCGTGGCGTTCGAGAACCAGGAGGTCGGGCCGCCCTGGCGCGGCTGAAGGCCGTTCGACTGGAGAAGGGCGTAGGAGTCCTTGTACCACTGCGACTCGGGGAAGTTCTGCCCGAGCACCGAAGCCGAGGCCTGCGCTTCCTGGGTCAGGCCCATCGCGTAGTAGCTCTCGGTCAGGCGCGCCAGCGCCTCCTCGACATGCCGCGTGTCGGGATAGGTGTCGACCACGTTTTTGAAGCGGTTGATCGCGGCGATGTACTCGCGGCGCTCCTGATAGTAGCGGCCGACCTGCATCTCCTTGCCGCCGAGCTGGTCCTTGGCGATGCGCAGCTTGGTGCGCGCGTCCTCGGCGTATTCCGAATCGGGATAGCGGTCCACGACCTCCTGCATCGCCTGGACGGCGCGGCCGGTGTCGGTCTGGTCGCGCGTCACGTCCGGCATCTGGCGGAAGTAGGACAGGCCGATGATGTACTGCGCGTAGGCCGCGTCGTCCGAGCCCGGATAAAGCGACAGGTAACGGCGGGCCGAGGCGACGGCCTCGTCGTAGTCGCCGGTGCGGTAGCTCGCGAAGGCGCGCATCACCAGCGCCTTGCGGGCAAATTCGGAATAGGGATGCTGGCGGTCGATCGCCTCGAACTTGGCGGCGGCCTCCTTGAGCCGGCCGTTCTCCAGGTTGGCGAGGCCCTGGTTATAAAGGACGTCGGCCGGCTCGGTCTGCGACGCCAGCGCCAGGGCGTCGATGTCGTTGTCCTTGGAGGACATGCAGCCGGAGAGGAGAAGGCTGGACGTGGCGACGGCCAGTGCCATCGGCACGACCGAAAGGCGGCCGGTCAGCGGCATCTTGATTCCCATCGAACTCGTTCCCCCTGGCTTACCCGTGCGTGCGTCAGCGGCCCGTGCGGGACACCTTCCTAGCCAAGGTCCCGCATCGCGACAACGCTTCACGACAGGCCAAGGCGCCTTTTTTAAGACTTTTCGAGGTGGGGCTGGGTCAGAGGACCTGGGGGCCGAGGGCGGGAACCGCCATCGCGGCCATGCCAGCCTGACGGGCCGGCTCGGCCCGGCGCCCGGATACTTCGACCAGCGCATGGGCGCTGGGATCGGCCAGCAGAGCCTGGAGCGCCATGGCGTTCAGCCGGTGCCCGCCCTTGTAGGAGCGGTAGCAGCCGAGTACGCGCGCGCCGGCCAGGGCCTGGTCGCCCACGGCGTCGAGCACCTTGTGACGCACGAACTCGTCGGGGTAGCGCAGGCCGGCCGGGTTGATGACGCGGTCGTCGTCGCCGATCACCACCGAGTTCTCGAGCGAGGAACCGAGCGCATGGCCCGAGGCCCAGAGACGCTCGACGTCCTTCATGAAGCCGAAGGTGCGCGCGCGGGCAAGCTCGTCGCGGAACAGGGCGGGCGTCAGGTCGGCGCTGAAGCGCTGACGGCCGATGGCCGTGGTGGCGAAGTCGATCTCCACCTCGAAGCGCGTGCCCTCGTAGGGGCGATACTCGGCGAAGCCGCCGTTCAGTTCGACCCGGACGGGCTTCAGGACCTTGATGAACCGGCGCGCGGCGCGCTGGGCGACGAGGCCGGCCGCCTCGATGGCGCGCACGAAGACGTCCGAACCGCCGTCCATGATCGGGATTTCGTTGCCGTCGATCTGGACCACGACATTGTCGACGTCCATCGCATAGAGCGCCGCCATGATGTGTTCGATCGTGGCGACATGCGCGCCACGGCGGTCGCCGACGATGGTGGACAGGTCCGTCGAGGTCACGTTGCCGGAAACGGCGGCGATCTCGTGAACGAGGCCCGAGGCCTCGAAGACGTGGAACACGATGCCGGTGTCGGGCTCGGCCGGGTGGAGGGACAGTTCGACCAGCGTGCCGCTGTGAACCCCCACGCCCTCGAAACCGATGCGCGCTCCGATCGTGTGCTGGTTGACCACGTGCTACTCATCCTTATACCGACCCGCCGCGGGCGACCGCAGTCGCTCAAGCGGCAGGAGAACTCTTCCCGGCTTCCGAAGATCCGACAGCGGAACCCGAGGGCGCACGCGAAGTCCTTGAACCTGTCACAAAATTTAGGTCTCGGGCCAATTGAGGCCAAATCACGCTTTCTTACCCAGTGTTACCGGAAAGCGCCTTAACCCTTCATTTATCATAGCGAAATCAGCCTGTTAACGAAGACGGCCCGCCCTCTTGCGAGGGCGGGCCGTTCCAAACGGCGGTGAGTTTGTGACCGTCAGTTCGACTGGCGGCGCAGGAAGGCCGGGATTTCGAGCTGATCTTCCTCGCTCGGCTGACGGACCTGGCTCTGCGGACGGGCCGCGGAGTCGGCGGCCTGACGGCGCGGCGCGTAGGGGCTGGCGTCGGCCGGACGGCGCGAAGCGGCCGGACGGACGGGGTCGGCCAGCACCGCCTCGTCCTCCTCGCGGCGCGACAGGCCCGAGGTCAGCTTGCGGATCAGGCTCATCGGACCGCGGTCGTCGGCAGCCATCTCGGCACCGGCGCTGCGGCGTTCGATCTCGGCCTGGACCACGGGCGGAAAGTCCTCCACGCGCGGCATGCGGGTCTGGACGGGCTGCTGCAGAGGCTGGCGCGGCGCCGGGGCGCGCGGGGTGACCTGCGCGATCTCGGCCTCAAGGGCGGCGGTGAAGTCGTCCTCCATGTCGGCCATCGCTGGGGCCGGCTGATAGGCCGGCTGGGCGAAGGTCGGCGCGGGAGCCGCAGCCGCCGGAGCGGGCGCGGGCGCCGCGGCGACCGGAGCCGGCGCAGCCACCTGGACGGGCGCCGGAGCCGGAGCCGGCTGGAAGGCCGGGCGGGCGGCGACCGCGGCGGCGGCGCGCGTCTCGGCGGCGTGGCCGTAGACTTCCATGGCGGCCTTGTCGATGCCGGTGGCGACCACGGACACGCGGATCACGCCTTCCAGGCTCTCGTCGAAGGTCGCGCCGAGGATGATGTTGGCGTCCTGGTCCACTTCCTCGCGGATGCGGGTCGCGGCCTCGTCCACCTCGAAGAGCGTGAGGTCACGCCCGCCGGTGATGGAGATGAGGAGGCCCTTGGCGCCCTTCATCGAGGTCTCGTCGAGCAGCGGGTTGGCGATGGCGGCCTCGGCGGCGGCCATGGCGCGGCCCTCGCCGGACGCCTCGCCCGTGCCCATCATGGCCTTGCCCATCTCGCGCATCACCGAACGGACGTCGGCGAAGTCGAGGTTGATCAGGCCTTCCTTAACCATCAGGTCGGTGATGCAGGCGACGCCCGAATAGAGCACCTGGTCGGCCATGCCGAAGGCGTCGGCGAAGGTCGTCTTGTCGTTGGCGATGCGGAAGAGGTTCTGATTGGGAATGACGATCAGCGTATCGACGTTCTTCTGCAGTTCCTCGATGCCCTGCTCGGCGATGCGCAGGCGGCGCTGGCCCTCGAAGTGGAACGGCTTGGTGACGACGCCCACCGTCAGGATGCCCTTCTCGCGGGCGGCGCGCGCCACGACCGGCGCGGCGCCCGTGCCCGTGCCGCCGCCCATGCCGGCGGTGACGAAGCACATGTGCGAGCCGAGGAGGTGGTCGCAGATCTCGTCCAGCGACTCTTCGGCGGCCGCGCGGCCGACCTCGGGCTGCGAACCGGCGCCGAGGCCTTCGGTGACGGCGACGCCCATCTGGATGACGCGCTCGGCGCGCGAGGAACGAAGAGCCTGCGCGTCCGTGTTGGCGATCACGAACTCGACGCCCTCGAGCCCGGCATTGATCATGTTGTTGACGGCGTTGCAGCCGCCGCCGCCCACACCGAACACGGTGATCCGCGGCTTCAGCTCGGTGATGTCCGGCTTCTGCAGGGTGATGCTCATCGTGGTTTCCTTATGTAGCTGGGCCGGTTCGCCGCGCGGCCTTGGGGTCATGGAGCCAGTGCGCGGCGCGCACCGATTTGGTTCGGGTGAGTGAGCTTCGCACGCGAAGCTTGTCAGAAGCTCTGCCGGAGCCACGATCCGAAGCGGCCGACGCGCGTGCGCGGGTCGAGCGCGAAGTCGATCATCGACTGCTCGGGAACGTGTTCCATGGACGCGACCTGCGGGTAGATCAGGAGACCGACCGCCGAGGCGAAGGCCGGGCTCTTGTTGGAGGCGGAGAGGCCGGCGACGCCGACCGGGCGGCCGAGGCGCACGTTTCGGTTCAGGAGCACGCGGGCGGCGTCCGAAAGGCCGGCGAGCTGGCTGGCGCCGCCGGTCAGCACCACGCGCTTGCCGATGACATGGCCGAGGTTGGAGGCGGCCAGGCGGTCGCGGATCAGCTCCAGCGTCTCTTCCACCCGCGGGCGGATGATGCGCGCGATCAGCGAGCGCGACACCTGCACCGGCTGCTCGTGGCCCTCGTCGCCGAGCGGGGCGACCGCCACCGTCTCGCCGTCCGCCATCAGGCTCGGCAGCGCGTTGCCGTGCATGACCTTCAGCCGCTCTGCCTGCTCGGGCCGGATCGACAGGCCTCGCGCGAGGTCCATGGTGATGTGGTGCCCGCCGAGCGCCACCGCGTCGGCATAGGCGAAGTGGCCGTTCTGAAAGATCGAGATCGTGGTGGACCCGGCGCCCATGTCGATGCAGGCCGAGCCCATCAGCGCCTCGTCGTCCACGAGCGTCGAGAGACCGCTGGCGTAGGGGGTCGCGACGAAGGCCTCGACCACGAGATGCGCGCGGTTGATCGCGGCTTCGAGATTGCGCAGCGGGGTTTCCTCCGCCGACAGGATATGGAGCTCCGCGCCGAGCTCGGAGCCCGTCATGCCGACGGGGTTCTCGAGGTTCCCCTCCCCGTCGAGCGACAGGTCGAACGGCACGCGGTGCAGCGCGACACGGCCCTCGCGCAGCGGCAGGCGGGCGGCCTGGTTGAGGACGCGCTTCAGGTCCAGCTCGCCGACCTCGCCGCCTTCCACCGTCGTCTGGGCCGAGCCGCGCAGGCTCTTCAGACGCCCGGCGCAGACGGAGACGATCAGCGACTCGATCGTCAGTCCGGCCATGCGCTCGGCGGCATCGACGCAGTAGCGGATCGACTTCTCCGCCGCTTCCAGATCGACCACGACGCCCGACTTCACGCCGCGCGAGCGCTGGTGGCCGATGCCGATGACCTCGACCACGTGCGTGCGGCCCGGCAGGACCTCGCTCTCGGGGCGCGGCTTCAGCTTGGCGATCAGGCAGGTGACCTTGGAGGAGCCGACGTCGAGCACCGAGATGGTGCGCACGCGGCGGTCCGAAGGCTTCTTGATCCGAGGCAGTTCGTCGGTGGACTTGGAGAAGAAGCTCATACCGGCTTTTCCTTCTGGGCCTGCTTCCAGAGCTTGTCGCGCTCCTTCAGAACCTTGTCCCAGCGTGTCTTGGCGGCGGGGGTCAGCTTGACCACCATGCGGTCGGACAGGCGCATGTCGACCGAGACGATGTCGCGGGCGAGCAGGCCCTCGTTGCGGTCGATGCGCATCACGGTGGCGGCCGCCTCGATCGGATCGAGCTCCGGCAGGCGGATGACGACGCCGTTGTCGAGGCGCAGGTCCCAGCGCCGGTCGCCGACGCGCACATAGGCCTTGATGCGCTGATCGAGCTCGGGAACGAGCGCCATCTTGTCGAGTATGTCGGCCGCCTCGTGCGCCGCGCCGGGTCCCACCACGAAGGGCAGGTCGGTGAAGCGGGTCGTGGCATAGGGCACGATCTCGCGGCCCTCGTGGTCGACGATCCAGAGGTCCTTGTCCCGCTGCCAGAGCGCGAAGGGCTTCTTCTCCACCAGCGCGATCTTCACGCGGTTCGGATATTCCTTCTCGATCGTCGCGCTCTCGATCCAGGGCATCGCCTCGATCGCCTCGCGCGCCGCCTTGAGGTCGAGCGCCGGCAGCGTCTGCGCGCCCGTCATCCAGAGCGTCTGGAGAACGTCGATCTCGCTGGTTTCCGAATAGCCGGTGACGTCCACCGTCTCGATAGAGAGGCCCAGCGGCTCGGCGACGGCATCGATCACGGCCGTCGTGTGGCTGCCCAGAACCATGCCGTAGATCGCGGTCGAGCCGAGCAGCCCGGCCGCGATCGTGCGGAAGCGCGGCAGCGGCATCTCGCGCGCGTTCTTGATCCACACCACGACCTTCCGGCCGAGGCGCTGGACCCGCATCACGATGGGGCTCACGCGCCCGAACATCGAAGCCTCGTTCAGCGACCGCATGAGGCGTCTCTCACCATCCAGGACAGGAGCTCGCCGAACGAGTGGCCGGCGACCTTCGCGATGTCGGGCACGAGCGAGGTCGGCGTCATGCCGGGCTGGGTGTTGACCTCCAGCCAGACCAGTTCGCCCTTGTCGCCGAAGCGGTCGTCGTAGCGGAAGTCTGAGCGCGACACGCCCCGGCAGCCGATCGCGCGGTGGGCGGCGAGTGCCGCCTCCTGCACGCGCTTGGCGATCGCGGCGGGAATCTGCGCCGGGATCACGTGCTGCGAGCCGCCCGGCAGGTACTTGGAATCGTAGTCGTAGAAGGCGTGGCCCTCGGTCGTGATCTCGCAGACCGGCAGTGCCACGTCGCCCATCACCGCGCAGGTCAGCTCGCGCCCCGGCACGAAGCGCTCGACCATCACCTCCTCGCCGAAGGTCCACTCGGCCCCGTGCAACTGCTGGGGCGGGTGCTCCTGGTCGGCGCGCACGATCAGGACGCCGAAGGACGAGCCCTCCGCGATCGGCTTCACCACATAGGGCGGCGCCATGACATGGGACTTGGCGACCGCACGGCGGTCGAGGATCTTGTGCTCGGCCACCGGAACGCCGGCCGCCTTGGCGATCGTCTTGGCCTTCACCTTGTTCATGGCGAGGGCCGAGGCAAGGACGCCCGAATGCGTGTAGGGGATCTGCAGGAATTCGAGGATGCCCTGGATGGTGCCGTCCTCGCCGAACGGGCCGTGCAGCGCGTTGAAGGCGACGTCGGGCGCGAGGTCCCGCAGCACCGCCGCGACGTCTCGGCCGACATCCACGCGCGAAACGCGGAAGCCCTCGGCCTCCAGCGCGTCGGCGCAGGCCTTGCCCGACGAAAGACTCACCGGTCTTTCCGACGAGAAGCCACCGAACAGCACTGCGACATGCGAGGTCATAGACCGGGATTCCATCCATTGCGGGTCAGCGACCATTCATCGCCCGGAGATGGTTAAGCGGGGGTTAACCGACCGTGGCAGGATCAAGAAAATCGTAAGGCCGTTTGGAGAGAGGGCGTTAACGGTTCGGAATCGACCGCCCGCGCCCGCCGCGCCATCGTCGCATGCGAAAAGGACCGCCGACGGCATTCGGCCGTCGGCGGTCCTCGATTGGTGGGTTGGAAGTAGCGGACGCGTCAGCCGCGCAGAGCGGCCTCGATCTCGTCCAGGACCTTGTCCCGCCCGATACCCGTGAGGAACGGGAGGCCCTTGAAGGTCGGGCGTCCGAGGTCGTCAGGCACCGGCGTCGTCGCGACGATGACGTCGGCATCGGCGGCAAGCCCCCGAACTTCCGTCGCCTTGCACTGCCGGACCTCGACGGGAATTCCGCGCTGCGCCATCGCCTCTTCGATGGCGACCGCGACGACGGTGGACGTGGCGACGGCCGTGCCGCATGCGATCAGCACTGTCTTGCGTGGCATGGTCGTATCCTTTTCAACTGCGTAGGGCTGCCAGAACATCTTCGGCATTCCCGGCCGAGACAAGCCGCGCGAGGCGGTCGCCGTCCGAAAGCGTGCCGATCACCGCTTGAAGCAGCGGGATCTGCTCCGTCTTGTCGCGGATCGCGAGGGCGAAGACGATGCGCACGTCGAGTTCCTCCTCCGGATCGTCCATCGAACGAAAGGAGACCGGTTCGGGCAGGATGGCCAGCCCGATCGCCGCTTCCGCGACATGGTCCGGGTCGGTGTGGGGAATGGCCGCGTTGAGTTCGCCAAGCGGAAGGCCCGTGGGCATCACCGCTTCGCGCGCCTGCGCCGCCGCGCCCCACGACGAATGCACCCGCCCGATCTCCTCCAGACGTCCAGCCAGGAGGTCGATCGCCCCGGCACTGTCGGAAACCGAAACGCCGGTCAGAATGGCGCGGGGGTCGAGATACCGATGCAGGAGATCGCTCACGCACGGGTCTCCCTGCCGGACGTCACGATGGAATCCGACGCAGGCACCGGTTCCTCCGCGCCTGCAAGACGCTCCATACGGGCCGGTGCAGCGCGCCATGCCAAGAGCAGCGCTCCGACACCCGCCAGAACCAGCATCAGACCGACAAGCCCGAGCGCCTCGGTAAGCCGGATGACGATCCAGGGAATGTACAGGAAACCGTCGACCACGCTGGTGATGCCGGTGGCGTTGGCAGGAATGGCGAAACCCGAATTGGCGGCAGTCGCCGTCATCAGAGGCGACAACGCCATGCCGACATAGAAGCCGACCGCGAGCGTCACGGTACCGATGACGACCATGCGGAAGACGTTGCCGTTCACGATCGGCGCCGCCATGGCCACCACGAAGGGAATGACGGCCAGATCCGCGAAGAGGATGATGCGATTGCCGGGAAGGATCAGAGACAGAACGATCGCCACCGGCACCAGGATCAGGGACGACGCGATGGCGGCCGGATGGCCGATGAGGATCGCGGAATCGAGGCCCACATGGATCTCCCGGTCGCCCGCCCGCTTCTGGACGAAGTCGCGCGCAGCTTCCGAGACGGGTATCAGCCCTTCCATCAGGATCTTCACCATGCGCGGGAGCAGCAGCATGACCGCGGCCAGACTCATGCCGGTTTGAAGGCACTTGGTGATCAGCGTGCCCGCATCGGTCGACCCCGCGTAGGCCACGAAGCCCAGAACGAGACCGATGACCAGACCCATCACGATCGGCTCGCCGAACACGCCGAGCCGGCGCTGCACGGTCTCCGTGTCCACGCGGATCCCATTGATGCCCGGAATTCTGTCCATCAGCCAATTGAGCGCGATGGCCAGCGGCACGATCTGCGCCGAGGCCAGATGGGGAACGGAAACGCCGGGGACGCCGTAGAAGCGCTGCACGCCCTTGGCCGTCCAATCCGCGAGAACGAGCGCAAGCGCTGCCATCAGGCCTGCAGCGAGCAGGCCGTAGCCGAGGCTGCCGGTTGCTGCGACCACCAGCGAGCCGACGAAGGCGAAGTGCCAGAAGTTCCAGACGTCGACGTTCAAGGTGCGCGTCAGACCGGCGAACAGCAGGGCGACGTTGACGGCGATTCCGATGGGAATGACCCAGAGCCCGACCGACGAGCCGAAGGCGATCGCGGCGGCCGACGGCCAGCCGACATCGACGATGTCGCGCTGCATGCCCGTGTTGGTGACGATCGCCTGCGCGACCTCGCCCAAGGTGGTGAGCATGAGGCCGAGGACCAGATTGATGCCGATGAAGGCGATGCCGACGGTCAATCCGGCCCGGAACGCACGCCCCGGCCGGGCGCCCAGCACCAGCGCGATGATGAATATGATGATCGGAAGGAGCACCGTCGCGCCCAGCGCATCGACGACCCCCTTCAGTCCTGCCAGTACCCCGTCCATGTTGCCTCCCATCGGCGTTAGGGCACGGCCGACTCCCCGGTCGTTTCGCTCGCACCCAACCGATTTTGAACACTTGTATGATTGTTTTGCAACTTGTTCAAAGCGGCGCGGTGAGCTGATCGAAGTGGCCGTGTCGGGCGGGATCCGCGCCCGCAGCCGGCGACCGCTTCAAGCTGCAGGGAACGGTGCCGATCCGCTTTCGTGCGATCGTATTTGCTAACGTCCGGCCTGATCACCGAAAATCGTCTAGCCCCGCAGCGGGCCGACACTAGGTCCCGGCTAACGGATGGCGCCCCCCCCGACCGAGGGGCGCGGCGAAGGAGCTGGGATGACACAGGCAGGCGAGCGGCCCTATCAGGCGATCGAGGACTACGCCCTCCTTTCCAATTGCCACGGCTGCGCGCTGGTGGCGCGAGACGGTTCGATCGACTGGGCCTGCCTCAAGCGCTTCGATGCTGCGCCCGCGTTCTCGCGCCTCCTGGACAGGCAGCGCGGCGGCTGGTTCTCCATCCGGCCCGAAGGCGACTTCGAGACCGAGCGCCTCTACCTCGCCCACACCAATATCCTGCAGACGACCTTCACGGCGGCAACAGGGGTGCTCACCATCCACGACTTCATGCTCGCCCCGCGCGAGGGCAAGGCGATGCCCTCGCTGGTGCGCATCGTTGCCGCGACGGCCGGCGAGGTGCCGGTGGAGGTCTCCTATCGCCCGCTCGCCGGCTTCGCCGAGAGGTTCGGCGAGCTTCGCCTGTCGCCCGACCGGATCGAGGGCGAAGGGCTCGTCTGCATCGCCAGGGACCTGCCGCGCGGCTTCGCGCCGGAGGACGGCCGGGCGGTCTGTCGCTTCTCGCTGAAGGCCGGCGAAGAGGTCGCCTTCGCCCTGTTTCCCGAAGGCTCGGAGATCGCCTGGCCCTGCCCGCCCCGCGCGCTGATGGACATGGCGCGCGAGGCCTGGACGAACTGGAGCACGGATGCCGCCTATCACGGCCCGATGCGCGACGAACTCCTGCGCTCGGCCCTCACGCTCAAGGCGCTGACCTACGCGCCGAGCGGTGCGATCGTGGCGGCCGCCACCACCTCGCTCCCCGAGGAGATCGGCGGCATCCGCAACTGGGACTATCGCTTCTGCTGGATCCGCGACGCCTGCCTGTCCTTCTACGTCCTCAAGAAGTTCGGCATGGTGGACGAGGCCGAGGCCTTCTTCGGCTTCATGATGTCGCTCGCCGAGCGCGAGGGCGGCGGCCTGAAGCCGCTCTACGCCATCGAAGGCGAAGACGACCTCACCGAGCGCGAGATCGCGCATTTCGAGGGCTGGCGCGCCAGCCGTCCCGTGCGCCACGGCAACGAGGCCGCCGAGCAGCATCAGAGCGACGCCTACGGCCAGGTGCTCGACCTTCTCTACCTCTACGAGCGTCTCGGCGGGACGCTGGACGACAAGGCGCGGGATCAGGCCATCGCGCTCGCCGACTTCTCGGCCGCCCACTGGCACGAGACGGATGCCGGCCTTTGGGAGCCGCGCAAGCCGGAGGAGCACTATCTCCACGCCGCGATCATGAACTGGGTGGCGCTCGACCGGGCGATCCGCATGTTCGGAGAGCGCGAGGACTGGTGCCGCGAACGGGACCGGATCGTCGAGCGCGTCAACGGCGAGGCCGTCCACGCGGACGGCTTCTACCCGCAGTATATCGGCTCCGACGACGTCGACGCCGCGCTCCTGATCGCGCCGATCGTCGGCTTCCCGGTGGACGAGGCCGTGTTCGAGCGCACGGTCGACCGCATCATCGCCGAACTCGGCCGGGGGCACCTCGTCTACCGCTACCTCAACGACGACGGACTGCCGGGCCACGAGGGCACCTTCCTGATCTGCGCCTTCTGGCTGGTGGACGCCCTCCTCTGGCTCGGCCGCGAGGAGGAGGCGCGCACAAGGTTCGAGGCGCTGCGAGCGCTCCAGAACGACGTCGGCCTGTTCGCCGAGGAGATCGCGGAGGAAGGCCATTTCCTCGGCAACTTCCCGCAGGCCTTCAGCCACCTCGCCTTCATCCACAGCGCCCTTCTCCTCGACCTCTACGCCCATGGCGGACGCGAGGCGATGCGGGGCACCTATGCCGACCGCACGCTGCGCGAGACCGCGCAGCGCCGGGCACCGGCGATCGGCTGACGCGAGGGTCCGACCATCCGATGCCGGTGCCGCCCGCCATCCGCAACCTTGCCCGCCGCTTCGTCGCTTCGCTGTGCGGCACCGGGCTCTGGCTCGGGACGCTGTTCTTCGCCGGCTCGCTGACGCCGAGCCTCGTTCCGCGCGACGCGCTCCTCCAAGGCGCCCTGTCCGGCCTCGTCTTCGCCGTCGGCTACGGGCTGGGAGCCCTCCTGCGCGCGCTCTGGCGCTTCCTCGGCCTGCCGAACTTCGACGAGGGAACGCGCGGCCGCTGGATGAAGGGCATGGCGGCGGCGAGTTGCATCGGCATCGCCGTCCTGTTCCTGTGGGAGGCGTCCGAGTGGCAGAACTCCGTGCGCCTGCCGATGGGCCTCGAACCGGTGGAAAGCGCGCGTCCGGCGCTGGTCGGCGCCGTGGCGGCCGCGGTGGCCCTCGCCTGCCTGGCGCTGGCACGCCTCTTCCGCGCCGTGTCGCGCCTCGCCGCCGACCTCATCGACCGTATCGCCCCGCGGCGCTTCTCGGTTCTCGCCGGGATCGTCGTCACGGCGCTTCTGTTCTGGGGTCTCGGCAGCGGCGTCATCCTGGAGGCGGGCATCCGCGCGCTGGACTCGAGCTATGCCCGGCTCGACGACCTCGTGGACGACACGCTCAGCCGCCCCTCCGACCCGATGAAGACGGGGAGCACGGCGTCGCTTCTCCAGTGGGACGATCTCGGCCGCATGGGGCGCCGCGCGGTCGCCGCCGGTCCGACGGCCGCCGACATCGAGCGCTTCACCGGGGAGCCGGCGATGGAGCCGCTGCGCGTCTATGTCGGACTGAACTCGGCCGACACGATCGAGGAGCGGATCGACCTGGCCTTCCAGGAAATGCTGCGCGTCGGCGCCTTCGAGCGCTCGGTCCTCGTGGTGACGATGCCGACCGGCACGGGCTGGATGGACCAGGCAGGCCAGATGCCGCTCGAATATCTGCATCGCGGGGACGTTGCGACGGTGGCCGTGCAATATTCCTATCTCGCGAGCTGGCTCGCGCTGATGGTCGAGCCGACCTACGGCGCCGATACGGCGAGGCAGCTCTTCCACCGGGTCTACGACCATTGGCGCACCCTGCCGAGAGACACGCGCCCGCGCCTCTATCTCCACGGCATCAGCCTCGGCGCGCTCAACTCCGACCTGTCGGTGGACCTCTTCGACGTGATCGGCGACCCGTTCCAGGGCGCGCTATGGAGCGGGCCGCCCTTCCCGAGCCGGACCTGGTCGCAGGCGACCGCCGAGCGTCGTCCCGGAACGCCGGCCTGGGCGCCGCGCTTTCGCGACGGGTCGGTGATCCGCTTCACAGGCGCGGAGAACATGCTGGATCAGGCGGACGCGCCCTGGGGACCCCTGCGCATCGTCTTCCTGCAATATGCGAGCGACCCCATCACTTTCTTCGAGCCCGGCTCGGCCTGGCGCGCGCCCGACTGGATGAACGAACCGCGCGGCCCCGACGTGTCGCCCGAGCTGCGCTGGTATCCGATCATCACCTTCTTCCAGCTCGGTCTCGACATGGCGCTCGCCACCACGACGCCGATGGGCCACGGCCATATCTACGCGCCCGAGCACTATATCGACGCGTGGGTCGCGGTCACCGAGCCCGGCGGCTGGACCCCGGATCGCCTGGAGGCGCTGAAGGTACACCTGCGCGGGCTGATGCCGAACTGACGCCTCCTCACGTCAGTCGGCCCATTTGGGGTCGGCGGTGAAGGTGACCGTCAGCCAGCGGTCGCGCGGCTCGCCGCCGACCGCACCGGCAATCTCCTCGCGCACCCGGTCGAAGTCGGCGAGGGTCTGGTTCGGATGATCCTCCGGAACGATGAAGTGAAACTCCATCGTGCGGGAGCGGCCGACCTTTGCGACATAGGTCCGCACGTCCCTGTAGCCGTTGCGCTGGACGATGCCGGACGCGACGGAGCGCACCTGTGCATCCAACGCCGCCGGCGCGACGAGGAAGATGTCCTTGAGCGCCTCGAAGACGGTCCGCAAGGGAACCGGGATGAGGCACAGCGTGAGAATGGCGAGAACCGCCGGATCCACATAGGGGGTCCACCCCTCGAAGGCCGTGTCCTGAAGCAGCGCCGCGATCAGGAAGGCGACCAGCAGCGCGGCGGTGATCAGGCCGGACATCGCCCAGCCCTTCACGTCGAGCGCCAGCAGCGCTGACTGGATCTCACGGTTCTGACGGCGGCCGATCAGGAACATCGCAAGACAGATGGCGACGATGATCACGGCATAGGCGATCGCCCAGCCGAACTCGAGGTCGCGCCCGCCCGACAGGAGCGTGCCCACGGCGTTGGTGAAGGCGTAGGCCGAGAGCAGCGAGAGAAGCGCCCCGTTGAACAGGAGGACGATCGGCTCGAGATGCCAGAAGCCGAGCTGGAAGCGACCGCTGGTCTGCCGTTCGATGAGCCGCGAAACGAGAAGCGCCATGCCCGTCATGGAGGCGTCGACCACGGAGAACATGCCGTCGAAGGCGATCGACAGCGACCCCGACAGGATGCCGAAGACGACGCCCGCTCCGCCGACGAAGACCGTCGCGGCGATGGAACGCTTGAGAGCGGATTGTTCTCTCGTATCAGTCTTCATGAACCCGGCTCGCACGTATCCTTAGCCGGGTTCATAGTGCCGGGACTGCCGCTCGGCGAGTCCGTCAGGGAACGAAAGGCTCCACCGCTGCGCCTTCGGAAAAGCGCCCGAGCCGCTTGATCTCCCATTTCAGAAGAATGCCGCTCGTCTCGAACACCCGGCGCCGCACGGTCTCGCCGAGAAGTTCGAGGTCGTGCCCCGAGGCGTCGCCAACGTTCAGCATGAAATTGCAGTGGAGGGCCGACATCTCGGCCCCGCCGATGCGCAGGCCCCGGCATCCGGCCCGGTCGACCTCCTTCCAGGCCGAGGTGCCCGGCGGGTTCTTGAAGGTCGAGCCGCCCGTCTTCTCGCGCACCGGCTGCACGGTCTCGCGATGGTGCTGCACCTCGTCCATCGCGCGGCGGATTTCGTCCCGGGGGCTCTTCGGCCCTTCGAAGACGGCCGAGACGAAGATCAGGTCGTCCGGCGCGTCGGCATGGCGATAGGAGAAGCCCATCTCGGCCTTGGGCAGCGTGTGGACGCGCCCCTGCCGGTCCAGCGCCCTCGCCTCGACCAACCGGTCGGCCGTCTCGACCCCGTTGGCCCCGCCGTTCATCCGGATCGCGCCGCCGACGGACCCGGGAATGCCGTGCAGGAAGTGAAAACCGCCGAGCCCCGCTTCGAGAGCCACCGCCGCCACGCGCTTGTCGCTCGCCGCCGCGCCCGCGCGGAGGCGCCCGTCGCCGATCGCCTCGACCTCGCCGAAGCCTTTGGCCGGCAGGCGCAGCACGACGCCACCGACGCCGCCGTCCCGGATCAGGAGGTTGGAGCCGATGCCGACCGTGGTCAGCGGCACGTCGGCCGGTAGCGCGGCGAGAAAGGCGGCGAGGTCCGCCTCGTCGGCCGGCTGGAACATGAGGTCAGCCGGTCCGCCCGTGCGGAACCATGTGATCTTGGACAGATCCGCCCCGGCCTGCAGCTTGCCGCGCAGGCCGAGAGCCGGGTCGGACAGCGCCGCGAAAAGCTCGCTCAAGCCTGCCGCCCCAGCGCCTCGAGCTCCTTAGGCAGGGCATAGGCCCAAGCCGTGATGTTGCCGGCGCCCAGGCACACGACCATGTCGCCGGCCTCGGCCACGCGGTGGATCAGCGGCGCGAGTTCCGCCGGCCCGTCGATCAGCCGCGCGTCGCGATGGCCGCCGAGACGCAGGCGCTCGGCCAGCATCACCGAATCCACCCCGTCGATCGGCTCCTCGCCGGCCGAATAGACCGGCGCGAGGATGACGGTGTCGGCGTCGTTGAAGCACGCCGCGAAATCCGCGAACAGGCTCTGGAGACGCGTGTAGCGGTGCGGCTGCACCACGGCGACGACGCGGCCCGTGGCGGCAGAGCGCGCGGCCGACAGCACGGCGCGGATCTCGACCGGATGGTGGCCGTAGTCGTCGTAGACGTCGATACCGAGCGCGTTGCCCGTGTGGGTGAAACGCCGCTTGACGCCGCCGAAGGAGCCGAGCCCCTTGCGGATCGCCTCCTCGCCGATGCCGATCCGGTGAGCCACTGCGACGGCGGCTGTCGCGTTCGACACGTTGTGCCGGCCGGGCATCGGCAGCACGAGGTCCTTCATGGCCGTGGTCGCACCGGTAATGCGGTCGCGGATGGTCACGTCGAAGGTCGAACGCGGCCCCTCGGCGCGCACGTTCTGGAAGCGCGCGTCGGCCTGAAGATTCTCGCCATAGGTGATGATGCGGCGGTCCTCGATCTCGGAGACCAGCGTCTGCACCTCCGGATGGTCGAGGCACATGACCGCGAAGCCGTAGAAGGGCACGTTCTCGACAAAGGCGCGGAAGGCGGCGCGCACCTTGTCGAAGGTGCCGTAGTGGTCGAGGTGCTCGGGGTCGATATTGGTGACGACCGCCACGTCCGCCGGCAGCTTCAGGAAGGTGCCGTCGCTCTCGTCGGCCTCCACCACCATCCACTCGCCCTCGCCCATCCGGGCGTTGGTGCCGTAGGCGTTGATGATGCCGCCGTTGACGACGGTCGGGTCCATGCCGCCGGCGTCGAGCAGCGTCGCGACCATGGAGGTCGTCGTCGTCTTGCCGTGCGTGCCGCCGATGGCGATGGCCTGGCGGAAGCGCATCAGCTCGGCCAGCATCTCGGCGCGGCGCACGATCGGCAGAAGGCGCTCGCGCGCGGCCGACAGCTCGGGGTTGGACCGCTTGATGGCCGTCGAGACGACCACGACCTCGGCAAGGCCGAGATTTTCCGCGGCGTGCCCGATATGGACGGTGACGCCCTTGTCGCGCAGGCGCTGGACGTTGGCGTTCTCCGAGGCGTCGGAACCCTGCACGGTATAGCCGAGGTTGACCAGCACCTCGGCGATGCCGCTCATGCCGATGCCGCCGATGCCGATGAAATGCACCGGGCCGATATTGGGCGGCATCTTCATGGCCGGCTCCTTAAGGTCTTTTCGTTGATTTGTCAGCGTGTTGCGGCGCCCGGCATAGACTCGACCAGATCGGCAAGCAACCGCGCCGCTTCGGGTATCCCTTGCGCCTTCGCGGCGAAGGCCATCGTCTCGGCCTTATCGGCGTCGTTGGCGAGCATGGTCGCAAGGCCCGCCAGCCGCTCGGGCGTCAGGTCCGACTGCTTGGAGACGATCGTCCCGCCAGCTTGGCTGAGCCGCGCGGCGTTGGCCGCCTGGTCGTGGTCGAGTGCATAGGGGTATGGCACCAGGATCGAGGGACGCCCGATCACCGACAGTTCGGAGACCGTGGAGGCGCCCGCCCGACTGACGACGAGATGCGCCTTCGCGATGCGGGCCGCCATGTCCTTGAAGAAGGGCGAGACGGCGGCAGGAACGCCGATCTCGCGGAAGGCGGCGACGACCTTCGCCTCATCCTCGGCGCGAGCCTGCTGGGTCACGCGCAACCGGGCGCGAAGGCCCGCCGGCATCAGCTTCACCGCGGCGGGCACGGCGTCGGCAAAGTAGCTCGCGCCCTGGCTGCCACCGAAGACGACGAGCTCGAACGGCTCGCCCTCGCCGCTCGCACGGTAGGGCACGGCGGCCGCCTCCAGCACCGCCGGGCGCACGGGATTGCCGGTGACCGTGATCTTGGCCGCCACCGCGCCGTCCGCTCCCGACTGCGGGATGCCCGCCGCGATCCGGCGCACGCGACCGCTCAGGAACTTGTTGGCCCGGCCCATCACCGCGTTCTGCTCGTGGATCGCCGTCGGCAGTCCGAGTTGCACCGCCGCCATCATCGGCGGAATGGTGGGATAGCCGCCGAAACCGATCACCGCCGCCGGCCGCAGCCGCTTCATCAGCGCAATGGCGCCGCGATAGCCGGTCCAGAGCTTCAGGCCGGATTTGAGCACCGCGACCGGATTCTTGGAGCCGAAGGTGGCCGAGGGCACGACATGCGTCTCGTCCGCCGGAAAGCTGCCGGCATAGCGCCCGGCCCGCTCGTCGGTGACGAGATGGACCGCGTGTCCGCGCGCGCGCAACTCGTGCGCCAGGGCTTCCGCCGGAAAGAGGTGACCGCCGGTTCCGCCGGCGCACAAGAGAATCGGTGCGTTCATGGCCAGCACCTAGCGCGCGGGATATGGCGCCTGGAAGGCGAGCGTGCGCTCCACCAGCCGATCGGTCTGCGAGACGTTCTCGGCGCGCTTGCGGGTCAGCGCCAGCACGAAGCCGGCCGAGATCGCGACGGCCATCATCGACGAGCCGCCATAGGAGATGAAGGGCAGGGTCATGCCCTTGGCGGGCATCAGGTGGAGATTGACCGCCATGTTGATGATCGACTGGAGGCCGAACAGCATCACGAGGCCCGAAATGGCCAGGCGGTTGAACGTGTCGCGCTGGTTGAAGGCGATGGTCAGCCCGCGCAGCACGACGAAGCAGAACACCGCCGACAGCGCCATGCAGGAGACGATGCCGAACTCCTCGGCGATCACGGAATAGGCGAAGTCCGTGTGGCTGTCGGGCAGCATGCGCTTGATCGTGCCCTCGCCCGGCCCCTGGCCGAGCCAGCCGCCCGACAGGATCGCCTCGCGCGCCGTGTCGGTCTGGTAGGTGTCGCCCTCGCCGGTCATGAAGCGATCGATACGCGAGGCGACGTGCGGGAACACGAGATAGGCGCCGAGGAAGCCGACCATGCCGACGCCGCCAAGGAGGGTGATCCACACCCAGGACAGGCCTGCCATGAAGAACATGCAGCTCCAGGTGGCGGCCGTCAGGATCGTCTGGCCGAGGTCGGGCTGCGCGACGAGGAGCGCGGTCACGACGAGGAGCAGCATGATCGAGAAGAGGTTGCCCGGCACGTCCGGCCGGCGCGAGCGCTCGGCGAAGAGCCAGGCGCAGACCACGACGAAGGCCGGCTTCATGAACTCGGACGGCTGGACGCTCAGGCCGCCGAAATCCATCCAGCGCCGCGCGCCCTTCACTTCCGTGCCGAAGAACAGCGCCATCACCATCACGACCAGCGCGCCGGCCAGCATGATGATCGACATGCGGCGCACGCCGCGCGGGGTCAGCAGCGAGGTCGCCAGCATCACCGCGATCGAGGGAAACAGGAAGAAGGCGTGGCGCTTCACGAAATGGAAGGGCTCGAGACCGATCTTCTCGGCCACCGGCGGACTCGCCGCGAAGGACAGGACCATGCCGCCGATCATCAGGATCAGGAAGGCGGCCAGAAACCAGCGGTCGATGGACCACCACCAGTCCGTGATGAGGCCCTTCTTGGCGCGGCTCGACATGGCTCAACCCTTCGAAGACGGTTCGGTCGCGGGCAGCGCGGCCACAAGCTGGCGGAACGTGTCGCCACGCACCTCGAAATTCCGGAACTGGTCGAAGCTGGCGCAGGCCGGCGACAGGAGGACGACCTCCTCCTCGCCCGTGCGGGCCGCGTCGCGCGCCGCATCCTCGACCGCGACCTCCAATGTACCCGAGATTTCGTAAGGAATTCGTTCACCAAGAGTGGCGGCGAAGGCGGGTGCCGCCTCCCCGATCAGATAGGCCTTGGCGATCCGGGGGAAGAGCGGCTCCAGGGAGGCGATGCCGCCCTCCTTGGGCAGACCGCCGGCGATCCAGTGGATGCGCTCGAAGCTGCCCAGCGCGGGCGCGGCGGCATCGGCGTTGGTCGCCTTGGAATCGTTGACGAAGAGAACCTGGGCGCGCCGCCCGACCTCCTCCATGCGGTGGGCGAGACCGGGAAACGACCGCAGGCCGGCCACGATCTCGTCGTCGGCGAGGCCGAGCGCGAGGAGCGTCGCGACGGCCGCGGCGGCGTTCTGGCCGTTGTGGCGGCCGCGCAGGGAGCCGATGCCCGCCAGCGGGAAGCGATGCGTCACCGCGCCGCCCTCGGCCACCCTCACCTCGCCGTCGGCAAAGTAGACGCCATTGTCCAGCGCGCGCTCCTTGGAGATGCGCACGACGACGTTGCCCTCGCTCTCGTGCCAGTCGGCAATCCCCGAGCAGTAGTCGTCGTCCACGCCGATCACGGCCGTGCCGGCTTCCTGGAGCAGGCGCGCCTTGATGGCGGCGTAGTTCTCCATCGTGCCGTGGCGGTCGAGATGGTCGGGCGTGAGGTTCAGGAGAATGCCGACCGTCGGGCGGATCGAAGGCGCGAGGTCGATCTGGTAGGACGAGCACTCGACGACGTAAAAGCGGTCGGGCTGCGGCGGATCGAGCGTCAGGACCGCGACGCCGATATTGCCGCCGAGCTGGGTGTCGCGGCCCGAATGCCGGAGACAGTGGGCGATCAGGGCCGTGGTGGTCGACTTGCCGTTGGTGCCGGTGATGGCGACGAAGGGCGCGCGCGGGGTGGAGGTCTCGCGCTCGCGCACGAAGATCTCGATGTCTCCGATCACCGGAACGCCGGCGGCATTGGCGAGATCAGCGGCCCAATGAGGCTTCGGGTGGGTCAGCGGCACGCCGGGCGAGAGCACCAGCGCCTCGACGCCGGCCCAGTCGAGTTCGTGCAGGTCGCCTGTGGGGATGCCCTCGGCCGCCGCCGCCTCGACGCTCTTTGGATTGTCGTCGAAGGCGACGAGGCGCGCGCCGCCAGCCTGCAGCGAGCGGGCGGTCGCCAGACCCGAGCCGCCGAGGCCGAACAGGGCGACGGTGCGATCCTTGAACGTGTGGGCGGCGATCATCCCGAACCTCAGCGCAGCTTGAGGGTGGACAGGCCGACGAAGGCCAGAAGCAGCGCGATGATCCAGAAGCGCACCACGACCTGGCTCTCGGTCCAGCCGAGCTTCTCGAAATGGTGGTGGATCGGCGCCATCAGGAAGACGCGCTTGCCGGTGAGCTTGAACGAGGCGACCTGGATGATGACCGACAGGGCCTCCATCACGAAGAGACCGCCGATCACGACCAGCACCAGCTCGTGCTTGGTGGCGACCGCGATGGCGCCGACCAGGCCGCCCAGCGCGAGCGAGCCCGTGTCACCCATGAAGATGGCGGCCGGCGGCGCGTTGAACCAGAGGAAGCCGAGCCCCGCCCCGATCACCGCCCCGCAGACCACGGCGAGTTCGCCCGTGCCGGCGACGTAGTGGATCTGGAGATAGTTGGCGAAGTTGGTGTTACCGGCGAGATAGGCGATCAGGCCGAAGGCGGCGGCGGCGATCATGATCGGCATGATGGCGAGCCCGTCGAGCCCGTCCGTGAGGTTCACCGCGTTGCCCGCGCCCACGATCACGAAGGCGGCGAAGGCGGCGTAGAACCAGCCGAGGTCGATCAGGAGCGCCTTGAAGAAGGGAATCGAGAGCGAGCTCGCGAAGCTGCCCGACTGCGCCAGGATCACGAGGACGCCGGCGACGAGGGCGATCAGGAACTCCAGCCCGAGGCGGGACTTGCCGGAAAAGCCCTTGTGGCTCTGCTTGGTCACCTTGAGATAGTCGTCGTAGAAGCCGATCGAGCCGAAGCCGACGGTCACGAGCAGCACCATCCAGACATAGATGTTCGACAGCTCGGCCCAGAGCAGGGTCGCGACCAGAAAGCCGGACAGGATCATCAGCCCGCCCATGGTGGGCGTGCCCGCCTTCTTGAAGTGGGTCTGCGGCCCGTCGGCGCGGATCGGCTGGCCCCGCCCCTGACGCACGCGCAGGTTCGCGATGATCGCCGGGCCGAACAGGAACACCACGATGAACGACGTGATCATCGCCCCGCCGGTGCGGAAGGTGATGTAGCGGAAGACGTTGAAGAGCTGGGCGTTGTCGGCGAGCGTGGCGAGATAGGACAGCATGGATCAGGCTCCCTGGCCGCGATCGGAGGGGGCGGAGGCGCCTGGTGCCGCCGAGGCCGGCGGGGCATGAATGCGGATCAGATCGTCCACGATCTTGGAAAAACCGATGCTTTTCGAGGCCTTCGCCATGACGACGTCGCCGGGGCGAAGATGCCGGACGAGGCTTTCGCGAAGCTCGTCCGGGCTGGCGTGCCACTCGTGGCGCACGAGCCGCTCCAGCGCGGCGTCGAGGCCTTTCATCTCGGGTCCCGACAGGAGCACGAGGTCGGGATGGGCGTCGAGGATCGGCCCCGCCAGATCGGCGTGCAAGTCGGTGGAGAAATCGCCGAGTTCCAGCATGTCGCCGAGGACGGCGATGCGCCGGCCGCTCGGGCCGGGTCCGGCCTGTGCCAGGAGCGCGAGCGCGGCGCGCATCGAGGCGGGGTTGGCGTTGTAGCTCTCGTCGATCAGCGTCCACTCGCCGCTGCCGTCGGCGAGCGGCAGCACATGGCGCTCGCCACGGCCCTTGCCCGCCCGCCAGGTGCTCAAGGACTGCGCTGCCTTTTCGACGTCGGCGCCGAGGAGATCGGCGGCGCCGAGCACCGCCAGCGCGTTCTGCACGAGGTGCCGGCCGCCCGAGCCGAGCTGGACCTCCACCTGCGTGCCGTCGATCCGGGCCAGGATGCGCGAGCCGGACGACGATGGGCGGAAGCCGGCGAGCCGGTAGTCGGCCGTCTCCTCCTCGCCGAAGGTCGTGATGCGCGTAACGCCCGCCGCGTGCGCCGCCTGCATCAGGAAGGCAGTCATCGGGTCGTCGGCGTTGAGTACGGCCGTGCCGCCGGGTACGACGCCCTCGAAAATCTCCGCCTTGGCCTCGGCGATATGCTCCAGGCTCCTGAAGAAGCCGAGATGGGCGGCGGCGATCAGCGTGATGACCGCCACGTGGGGGCGCACCAGCTTCACCAGCGGCCGGATCTCGTTCGGGTGGTTCATGCCGATCTCGAACACGGCAAAGCGCGCGTCGGCCGGCAGGCGGGCCAGCGTCAGGGGCACGCCCCAATGGTTGTTGAACGAGGCGGCCGAGGCATGAACCGTGCCCTGCTCGCCCAGCACATGGCGCAGCGCGTCCTTGGTGGTCGTCTTGCCGACGCTGCCCGTGACCGCGACGATGCGCGCCGCCGAGCGCTCGCGCGCCGCCGAGCCCAGCCGCTCGAGCGCTTTGAGGACATCCGGCACGACCACGATCGGCAGGCCGATCGCGCCGAGCGCCGGCAGCTTCTGCTCCGAGACGACCAGCATGGAGGCGCCGGCGGCGGCCGCCTGGCGCAGAAAGGCGTGCCCGTCGAAGGCGTCGCCCTTGATGGCGAAGAAGGCCTCGCCGGGCTGAAGCGTGCGCGTGTCGATCGACACGCCCGTCACCGCGCCGGGCAGCGTGCCGATGGGGCGTCCGCCGGTCGCCGCGGCGAGGTCCTGCCCCGTCCAGAGCGGCGGGCTCATCGGGCGGCCCCTGCGATCGCGGCGCGCACCTCTTCGTGGTCGCTGAACGGCAGGGTCGCCCCGCCCGCCGTCTGACCGTTCTCATGGCCCTTGCCGGCGATCACCACCGTATCGCCCGAGCGCGAAAGCTCGACCGCGTGGCGAATGGCGGTGCGGCGGTCGCCGATCTCCTCGGCGGCCGGCACGGCGGCCATGATCTCGGCGCGGATCTCGGAGGGCACCTCGGATCGTGGGTTGTCGTCGGTGACGATCACGATGTCGGCGAGACGCCCTGCGATCTCGCCCATGATCGGGCGCTTGCCGCGGTCGCGGTCGCCGCCGCAGCCGAAGACCACGATCACACGTCCGGTCGTGAAGGGGCGCACGGAGGACAGGACGTTCTCCAACGCCTCGGGCTTGTGGGCGTAGTCCACGAAGACCGGCACGCCCTCCCCTGTGGTGCCGGCGAGGTCGAGCCGACCGGGCGCACCCTTGAGGTGCTCCAGCGCCGGGAGCACGTCATCGACGTTGCGGCCCGTCGCGATGGCAAGTCCGGCCGCGACGAGCGCGTTGGCCATCTGGAACTCGCCCGCCAGCGGCAGCACGATCCGGTAGAGCCGGCCCGCTGCCTCCACTTCGGCGATCTGCCGGTTGCGCTCGTGCTCCAGGCGCTTCAGCTTCAGGAAGCCGCCCTCCCTGCCGACGGTCATGACCGTCGCGCCGGCGAGCTTGGCGGCTTCCGTCGCAGCCGCCGACCAGCGGTCGTCGGCATAAATGACCGCCGGCGCGCCCTTCGGGAGCAGCGTGTCGAAGAGGCGCATCTTGGCGCGGAAATAGTCGTCCACCGTCGGATGGTAGTCCATGTGGTCGCGGCCGAGATTGCTGAAACCGGCGGCACGCAGGTTCACGCCGTCCAGCCGGCGCTGGTCGAGCCCGTGGCTGGAGGCCTCCATCGAGGCATGGGTCACGCCCTCGTCGGCAAGTTCCGCCATCAGCCTGGCGAGCGCCACGGGTTCGGGCGTCGTCAGCGAGCCGTACTCGTCGCGCGTCGGCGACACGACGCCGGTGGTGCCGATGGAGGCGGCCTTAAGGCCGCCCAAGGCCCAGATCTGGCGGGTGAAGGCGGCAATGGAGGTCTTGCCGCTGGTGCCGGTGACGGCGACGACATGCTCGGGCTGGCGACCGTAGAAGCGGGCGGCCATGCGGGCGAGCGCGCGGCGCGCGTCGCCGGTGCGCAGGATCGGAACAGGGGCGCTGGCCTCGACGCCGGCCGGCAGAAGGATCGCCGCCGCGCCGCGCGAGACGGCATCGCCGACATAGGCCGCGCCGTCGCCTTTGGAGCCGGCGAGCGCCGCGAAGAGCATGCCGGGTCGAACGTCGCGCGAGTCCGACGTCAGGCCGGTGATGTCGACCGCTTCATCACCCGCCCCGGTGGCGAGGTCCTCGGCCAGATCGCAAAGCTTCATTCACCATCTTCCGCATGTCACGGAAAAGCCGGCGGTCATGCCGCCGGCTCGTCCGGTTTCGCTCAGTGGCTCGTCCTGTAGAGCACGGGGCGAACCTGTTGAAGCATTTTGACGTCAGTAGGACACGAGAAGCGACTTGCCCGTGTCCCCGAAGTCCGGCTTCACGTCCAGGAAGGTCGCCGCCCGGCGCACGATGTTGCCGACCATGGGCGCGGCGTTGTAGCCGGCCGTCGCCGCGTACTTGCCCTCTTCCTTCTTCGGCTCGTCGATGATCGAAAGCACGAGATAGCGCGGCTTCTCGATCGGGAAGGCCCCGACATAGGCGTTGAAGCGCATGTCCTTGGAATAGCGCCCGTTCACGACCTTCTCGGCCGTGCCCGTCTTGCCGCCGACATGGTAGCCCGGCGGGTTGGCGCTCTTGCCCGAGCCGGAGACGCCGTTGATCTTGAAGATCTCGCGCATCTCGGCCGAGGTCTGGTCCTTGAGGACCTTCACCTTGACCTTGTCCGCCTCTTCCTTGGTGCGCGGCAGGAAGGTGGGCGGCACGTACCAGCCGTCGTTCACGATGGCCGCCGCTGCGGCCGCCGTCTGCAGCGGCGTCGTGGAGACGCCGTGGCCGAAGGCGATGGTCATGGAGTTGATCTTCTTCCACTGCCTGGGCTGCGAGGGCATCGCCGTCTCTGGCAATTCGGTCTTGATGCGCGACAGGAGACCCATGCGCGTCAGGAACTCCTTGTGCCCCTCGATGCCGACGATGTCCGCCTCGCGGGCCGAGCCGACGTTGGACGAATATTCGAAGATTTCCGGCACGGAGAGCGGCCGGCCCTTGCCGTGGAATTCCTTGATGGTGAAGCCGGCGACGCGGAACGGCGTCGTCGAGAACACGTCGTTGTACTTCACGAGGCCGGAATCGAGCGCCATCGCGGTCGTGAAGATCTTGAAGGTCGAGCCCATCTCGAACGTGCCGGCCGAGATGCGGTTCAAGTTCTCCTTCTTCAGCGCGTCCGCCGGGAAGTTCGGGTCGTAGTCGGGCAGCGAGGCCATGGCGATGATCTCGCCGGTCTGGATGTCCATCACCAGGCCGCCGGCCGCGATCGCCTTGTACTTGGCCATGGCGGCTACGAGCTCGTCGCGCACGATGTGCTGGACGCGCAGGTCGATCGACAGCTTGACCGGCTCCAGCTTGTCGTTGCCGGCAAAGCCGAGCGAGCTGAGGTCGCGGAAGCCCGCGTCGTCGACATATTTCTCCATGCCGGCGATGCCCTGGTTGTCGACGTTGGTCACGCCGACGATGTGGGCCGCGGTCGGGCCGCCGGGGTAGAAGCGCTTCTTCTCCGTGCGGAAGCCGATGCCGGGAATGCCGAGCGCCATGATCTCCTGCTGCTGGCGCGGCGTCAGCTCGCGTTTCAGCCAGGCGAAGCCCGCCTTGGACGAAAGGCGCGCATGGAGAATCTTGGGGTTGAGATCGGGCAGGACGGTGAGGAGCGACTCCGTCGCCTCGTCCGCGTCCACGATGCGGCGCGGCTCGGCGAAGAGCGAGGCCGTCTTGATGTCGGTCGCCAGCACCTCGCCGTTGCGGTCGAGAAGGTCGGGGCGCGTGATCGGACCCTGTCCCGACGCCGACCGGTAGGTGGCGTTCGGATCGGACTGCGTGCCGAGATAGACGAGCCGCCCGCCGATCACGACATAGATGGCGCAGAACAGGCCCGTCGCGATGATGAAGCGCGGCTTGTTGCGCGGCGCCTCGACGCGGCGGCGGCGCAGGCCGGTGGCCGGCGGGGCGGGCGTCGCCGCCGGCGCCTTAGCAAGTCCGGACAGAAGCTGGCGGAGCACCTTCATCGAATGCGGCCCTGGCTGGCGGATGCGATCTTGGCCTCGTGCGCCGCCTCTTCCGGCGCGGGCGGGGCGGGAACGGCGGGGAGCTGGTTGGATTCGACGATCTGCTGCGGCTCGACCGGCTTGAGGTTCAGCACGGCGTCGAAGTTGCGCGCCAGCGCCTCCAGCCGGAACGGCTGGTTCAGGAGGCTCCAGTCGGCCTCCAGGAGCTGCATGGTCTCGCGCTCCTGCGCAATCTTGCGGTCGAGCAGCATGACCTCGTGCTCCAGGTCCCCGGCCTGGTACTTCTGGCCGAAGGTCCAGGTCGCGACGACCAGGAGAACGGCAACGAGGAGGACGTCGAGCGTCTTCAGCATGGGTCAGGCAGCTCCGGACGGCGGCAGGTCCGCAAGGGATGGCAGGTCGACGAAGTCCGTGGCCTCCGCTTGCCCCCGGGGCGGCAGCGCGGTTCGGACGGCGGCGCGCAACTTGGCCGATCGGGCGCGAGGGTTGAGAGCGATCTCCCGCTCGTCGCCCGTTACGGCTTTGTTGCGAGCCTCGAATGTGACGTCCCTATGCTGAACATCCGGTAAATGGCGCGAACCTGACGCCACCTCCGAGCGATCGCGAATGAACCGCTTCACGATGCGGTCCTCCAGCGAATGGAAGGTGACGACGACCAGCCGACCTCCGGGCTTCAGCACGCGCTCGGCCGCGACCAGCGCGCGCACCAGCTCGCCCAGCTCGTCGTTGACGAAGATGCGCAGCGCCTGGAAGGTGCGCGTGGCCGGGTCGATCCGGTCCTTGTGCGAGCGTCCGACCACCTTGCCGACGAGTTGCGCCAGATCCAGGGTCCGCTCGAACGGCCTTTCGGCCCGGCGCGCCTCGATCGCGCGGGCGATGCGACCCGCCTGCCGCTCCTCGCCCAGAAAGTTCAGGATGCGCGCCAAGTCCCCGACCTTCAAGCGATTCACGACATCGGCGGCGCTCGGGCCGGACCGGCTCATGCGCATGTCGAGCGGGCCGTCCTTCTGGAAGGAGAAGCCGCGATCGGCGTCGTCGATCTGCATGGACGAGACGCCGATGTCGAGCACGACGCCGTCGAACGGCGCCTCGCCGCGCTCCTGCGCGATCGCAAGAAGATCGCCGAAGCGGCCGGAATGCAGCGTCAGGGCGGGATAGCGATCGAGAAGCGGCCGGGCTCCCGCGATCGCCGTCGGGTCGCGGTCGATGCCGAGCACCGACGCGCCGCGATCGAGCAGGGCCGCGGAGTAGCCGCCCGCCCCGAACGTGCCGTCGACGAAGCGTTCGCCGGGCTGGGGGGCGAGCGCTTGAAGAACGGGGTCGAGAAGCACCGGAACGTGGCGGACCGGTCCGCCACCGGCCGGCACGAATGCCGAGCCGTGGTCCGCCATCATTCCGGTGTACTCTCGAACGCGCCTCGGCTCTGGCGGCGCGCGGTCAGCCGCGCCCTCGCCTCGGACCGATAGGCCTCGAACTGGGATGGTTCCCAGAGCTGGAAGAAGTGGTTGCGCCCGACGAAGACGACGCGGTCGGTGATGCCGGTGTGCGAGCGGATGAAATCAGAGACCATGATCCGCCCTTCCCCGTCGAACTTCAAAAACGCCCCGTCGCCGTAGGCGAAGAGGGACATGTCGGCATAGTCCTCGCTGAACGGGTCCTCGGCGGCCATGCGCGCCTCGTACCGCTCCAGGAGATCGACGCCGCCGACGTCGATCGCCGGGTGTCCGATCGCCTGCAGGGCGTAGAGCTCACGAACCCCCCGCCCGGCCAGGACCTGGCGGAAGTGGGCCGGCACCGAGACGCGACCCTTCGCGTCCACGTTGTTGATCGCGTTGGAAAGAAACCGCTCCACCACCCGCGAACCCCAGCCCCGCTCTCGCACTCCCTGTCGTCACAACCCGAAACAGTCCGAAACCGGCACAGCCCACCCCAATCCAGCAACCATAGATTGCAGATCGTTCCGATCGAATTCGACCGGAGAGGGAGACGCCAATGCATGGAATCGGCCCTGAACGGGCCTTCGAATATGGGTTTTGGGATATCATGGGCGCATATGGGGGTCAATGGGACAGACCGCCCACAAGGCCCCTTGCCGGGCGCGCACGACCTTTGCCGCAATTCTGAAACGCGTGCCGAAACAGTCACTTGCGGGATTGCGTACGCCCGCGCCGCAAGCCGCCGCGTTGCAGCAATGCCGCGCAGAAAATGTTTCGCAATCAGATGGTTGCCACGATCGCCCATGGCACTATTAGCCAGCCAATCAACGGCTTGGCCTGGTGGGCTCGAGCGATGATGCAGCATCCACCGGTTGCGGTGGGGATCGATCCCATGAACGGAGGTCGAGGGCCAGCCGGCCTGTAAGCCGGGTTCTGTGCGACGGCCTAAAGCCGTGCGGCGACCATTCCTCTGGGACGCCGCTCGCGCGGCGCCTCAAGCAACCTACCCGGACGACTGGCCCGGAGCGGGCCGGCGGTTGCCCGCCGCGTCGTCCCTATTCGGTCTTGCTCCCGGTGGGGTTTACCATGCCGCGACCGTTGCCGGCCGCGCGGTGGGCTCTTACCCCACCCTTTCACCCTTACCCCGCGACCTGACGGCTGCGAGGCGGTCTGCTCTCTGTGGCACTGTCCCTGGGGTCACCCCCGCCGGGCGTTACCCGGCACCGTTTCTCCTCGGAGCCCGGACTTTCCTCCCCCGCCGCCTTTCGGCGATTGCGGGAGCGGCCGCCCGGCCGGCTGGCAGGGCGGGATGTCGCTCAAGCACCGGCCGCTGTCAAGCGCAGCGGGGCCGGCCGCCAGCCCCGGTCAGAGAGAGGCGAGAACGACCTTGACCTTCTCGCAGTAACGCGCCGAGGTCGGATTCATCCGCTTGGAATAGTGCCCGGCATTATATTTCAGGATCGTGCCGCAGAGCGTGCCCCCGCCGCGGCGCTCGGCGCCGGCCAGATATTTCATGCCGTACTTGATGTTGACCGCCGGGTTGTACAGCTCCCGGGCATCCCCCGTGAACCCCATGTCCCGCGCGGTGGCGGGTTTGATCTGCATGAGACCGATCTCGCCGGCGCGCCCCGTCACCTCGACGCGGTAGTTGCTCTCGACCGACACGATCGCATGAGCGAGCTCGACCGAGATGTCATTGGCCTTCGCTTCCCGCTCGATGATGTCGGCGAAGGGGCGGGTGTCGAGCTCGGATGCGGCTTCCTCGGCCTTGTCGGCCGGCTTCTGCTCGGAGATGGAAGGCTCCGCGACGGGTGCCAGGGACGTGGATGAAGCGGTATCGGCTTGAGCGGCAGAAATCTGGGCAAGCAGAAGCGTCGCGGCACAGGCCGCGGCAGGCAGTCGGTTCATTTTTGTTCCGTGGATTGTCGGCGCGCCCGTCGAACGGACAAGCGGCCGGCCCCCTCATGAGCCGCCCGATACGCGGCGGCGATGACGAGGGGGTTTTGCCGTCGGAATCGACCGTGAATGTGTCGCCACGATCACGGAACATTAACGCGTGAAATATTTCGAGACGCGATCCGGAGACGCCTCCAGCCTCAGTCCAGCCTGGGGAGGCTCGTCAGAAGCCGATGGAGCGTCGTGATGGTCCCCATGTCGGCGACCCCGTCGACACGGCCCTGACGGAAGTGACGTTGAAAGGCAAACGTGTTGAAACGCGTTGCCTCATCGAAGGTTCCGTCGATTTTCTGACAATAGCCATAGGCCGCAAGGAGCCCCTGATAGGCCTCCACCGGCTGTCCCCGATCCCCCAGCGTGAGATACCGGCCTCCGATCGCCCTAGCGGGCTCCGTCCAATGGCCAACCCCGGCACGGAAAAGTTGATCCCAAGGAAACAGTTCGCCCGGATCTTCCTTGCGATCGGGCGCCACGTCAGAATGGGCCAAGACGTTTTGCGCGGGAATGGTCCAGCGCGCGACACAGTCGCGACACAATTCGATTACGGCGGCAATCTGGATCGGCGGGAACGCACGATAGCCGTGTGCATGACCGGGATTGACGATCTCGATGCCGATGGACCGCGAGTTCAGGTCGCTCCGCCCGCGCCAGCAGGAGACGCCTGCATGCCAGGCCCGCCGCGTCTCGGGCACGAGCTGGATGACACGCCCGTCCTCCTCCACGAGATAGTGCGCGGAGACCTCGCTCCCCTCGCCCGTCAGACGCGAAAGGGCGGCCTCCCCGGTCGTCATGCCTGTGTAGTGGAGAAGAAGGATGTCGGGCAGCGCACCGTCGCGCCGCTCGTCGTGGAACGGAGAGGCGACGATCTCACCCACGACCGAGCTGTCGGGCGTCATGTCATCGCCACGCGGCCGACCAACGACCAGGCGGCGTTGATCGCCTTCATGCGCTCGGTGGCGATGGCCATGAACTCCTCCGGCACGCCGCGCGCGGCCAGGCGATCCGGGTGGTTCTCCTTGACGAGCTCGAGATAGCGCTTACGGATGACCTCCGGCGGATCGGTCGGGCGGACGCCGAGCACCGCGAAGGCCCCGTCCGGGCCGCTCTGGACATGGCGTGCCTTGACGCCCTCGAACTCCTCCGGCGTCAGCCCGAAGATCTCGGCGACGCGCGCCAGGAACTGCAGCTCGCGCTCGTGGATGTAGTCGTCCGCGCCCGCGATGTGGAACAGGCCGTCCAGCACGTCGCCGAGAAGGGCGCAGTTGCCCGGACCGCCGTCGCACAGGCCGCGCATCTTGGCGGCATAGATCTCGAAGCCCGCCGTGTCGCGGCGGGCGAGGTCGTAGAGGCGGAAGACGTTGCCGACCTCCTCGGGCGGAATCTTGAAGATGTCCTGAAAGGCCCTGATTTCCTTCTGGCTCACGACGCCGTCGGCCTTGGCCATCTTGGCCGAGAGGGCGATCATGGCGACGGAGAAAGCGACGCGCCGGCGGGTGTCGCGGTCGCCCGAATAGGCGGTGCGCACGCGCTCGACAATGGCCTCGATGGCTTCCGCACCGGAAGCGGCGAGATCGCGAAAGAGTTGGGCGAGCGTCGAGAAGATGGACATGGAAGCCGGGTCCTGCCGCCTCGATGGGCGAATCCGTGCCGTTCTAGCCGATGCGGCGCGGGGGCTCAAAGCCTTGCCGCTAACGATCCCGACCTGCAAGCCATACGAAAAGGCCCGCGCCGGTCGCGCGGGCCTGTTTCGGCGGCTTCGTGCCGTTCGCTTACTGGGTGGTCGTGGTGCCCGTCGTGCCCGTGCCGGTGGCAGGCGCGGTGGTCGTGCCCGTGGCCGGCGCCGGGGTCGTCGCGGTGTCGGTGGCGGGTGCCGGCGTGGTGGCGGTACCGGTCGCGGGAGTGGTGGTCGTCGCCGCCGGGGTGGAGCTGGAGCTGCTGTTGTCCGAGCAGGCGCCGAGCGCAAGCATGGAAAGGGCGCCGAGGGCGATGGTCAGGGAACGCATGGATCGTCTCCGTTGATGATACTCCCCGCCCCAACGATCGGCAGGGCCACAGGTTCAACCGCGCGGGATCACGGCTTGAGTCGTCATGTTTCGGACCCGATCATCCTCTTGTGAGGCAGGGATGGGCAAAAGCCTCGGACAAGTCCCAGACCGGAATGTCCCGGCGGCCGCCAACGGGAAGATGCATGCGCGCGATCCATAGCCTTCTGTCGCGGGCCGCCTTCGGCTCCCGGCTCCTCATCCTCGTCGGCGCGGCGCTCGTCGTCGCCGGCTGCCGCTCCGCCTCGCTCGATCCGACCGATCTCGGCCTCACCGGCGTGTCGGGCTCGCAGCCGCACCATTATCCCGTCCACGGCATCGACGTGTCGAAGTACCAAGGCAAGATCGACTGGGAAGCCGTTCGCGCCGGCGGGGTCGCCTTCGCCTTCATCAAGTCCACCGAGGGCGGGGACCGGCTGGACTCGGCCTTCCGGCGCAACTGGGACGCGGCGGGGGCGGCCGGCGTGCCGCGCGGCGCCTACCACTTCTTCTACTGGTGCCGGCCGGGCATCGAGCAGGCGCGCTGGTTCATAGAGAACGTGCCGCGCGACCCGGCCGCCCTGCCCCCGGTGCTCGACGTCGAATGGACGCCCGATTCCCCCACCTGCACGCGCCGGCCGCCGCGCGACGAGATGGTGCGCGAGATGAGCGCCTTCATGGACGCGCTCGAAAAACACTACGGCGTGCGCCCGATCGTCTACGCGCCGATCGACATCCACCGCGACCGCCTGGTCGGCACCTTCCCGAACCATTCGTTCTGGTTGCGTGGGGTAAAGGATCACCCCGCTAAGAACTATCCCGATCGGGACTGGCACTTCTGGCAGTGGACGGCGACGGGCACCGTTCCCGGGGTCGCCGGGCCGGTGGACCGCAACGCCTTCTTCGGCACCAAGACCGACTGGGTCACCTGGCTGCGTTCGCACCGGCCCTCGTCCTGACCATCTTCCTCAATCCGCCCCATTTGCTCCGTCAAAGGCGGCGCATCCTCAACCGCAACGGAGCGACCCGCCGCCATGGCCCTTTCCTTCAAATCGCTGGCCCTCGCCTCGACCCTTCTGGCCGCGGGGACGGCCGGCGCTGCTGCGCAGGGCGCCCAGTGCGGCGGCGACTGGAACCAGTTCATGGCCGGCGTGAAGGCCGAGGCCGAGGCCAAGGGTCTCTCGGCCGCCGGCATCGACCGGGCGCTCGCCAACGTGCGGCAGGACGACAAGGTTCTGGCGCGCGATCGCGGCCAGGCCGTGTTCCAGCAGGAATGGAGCCGCTTCCAGGGCCGCATGGTCAATAAGGACCGGCTGGCGCGCGGCCAGGCACAGCTCAAGAAGCACGCCGCGACCTTCCGTGAGGTGGAAGCGGCGACCGGCGTGCCCGGCCCGGTGATCGCGAGCTTCTGGGGCCTGGAGACCGACTTCGGCGCCGTGCTCGGCGACTTCGACACGCTCTCGGCGCTCGCCACCCTCGCGCACGACTGCCGCCGCCCCGAGATCTTCCGCCCGCACCTGATCTCGGCGATCGAGCTGGTGGACAAGGGGTATCTGCGCCCCGACCAGATGCGCGGCGCCTGGGCGGGCGAACTCGGCCAGACCCAGATGCTGCCCGAGGACTACATCGCCTTCGGCACGGACCAGGACGGCAACGGCCAGATCAACCTCCTGACCGACGTGCCGGACGTTCTGATGACGACCGGCAAGTTCATTCAGTCCATGGGCTGGCAGCGCGGCCAGCCCTGGCTGGAGGCCATCCGCGTGCCGGCCGACTTCCCCTTCGACCGTGCGGCGCTCGTCAACAAGGAGCCGCGCCGCGCCTTCGCCGCGCTCAGCGTCACCAAGGCGGACGGGTCGCCGCTGGAGACGGACGACGTGCCGGCCTCCATCATCCTGCCGCAGGGCAAGGGCGGGCCGGCCTTCCTCGCCTTCCCGAACTTCGACATCTACCTTCAGTGGAACAACTCGCTCACCTACTCGCTGACGGCCGCCTATTTCGGCACGCGGCTGGCGGGAGAGCCGGTGGTGGACATGGGCAACCCGCAGCCCGGCCTCGACGGCGAGCAGATGAAGGTCCTCCAGAACAAGCTGGTGACGCTCGGCTACGATGTCGGCAAGGTGGACGGGATCCTGGGCGCCAACACCCGCGCGGCGGTGGCCGCCGAGCAGAGCAAGCGGGGCTTTGCCCCGGACGGCTGGCCGACGGCGCCGTTCCTCGCCGCGCTGAACTGAACCAAAGGGGCGGGCCGACACGGCCCGCCCTCTTCGCATCAGGGCTTGAGCAGCACCTTGCCGACCTTGCCGGGGGCCAGCGAGGCCTTCACGGCGCGGCCGATCTCGGAGAGGGGCACGATCTCGTCGGCCCGGAGCGTCAAGTCGCCCTTGAGGACTCGCGAGACGAGTTCGCCCATGAGGCGCCTGCGGTCCTCGGGCGACGTGGCGGGCATGACCTTCGCGCCCCAGAAGCCCTTGACCGTCAACTGCTTGAAGATCACGGCGCCGGACGGAATGATCATCGGCTCGCCGGTCATCGAGCCGAAGCAGACGAAGAGCCCGTTCTCGGCCAGGAGGTCGGCGAGGTCGGCGCTGGCCTGACCGCCGATCGAATCAACGCCGGCCTTGATCGGCGCGCCGCCGGCGATGGCGCGGACCTTGTCCTTCCAGCCGTCGGCGGCGGTGGAGACGGTGTTCGCGATGCCGGCCGCCTCCATCTCGGCGACGCCCTCGTCCCGGCGCACGAGATTGACGACATGGACGCCCCGCGCCTCGGCCAGCGCCGCGAGCGTGCGGCCGACCGCGCCGTTGGCCGCGTTCTGGACGACCCACTCGCCCTGCGTCACATTCAGCATCTCCAGAAGCGTGATGGCGCTGAAGGGCATGGCGATGAGCTGCGCGGCGGCCTCGTCTTCCATCTCGTCCGGCACCGGCATGACGCCGCCGGCCTTGGCATGGAAGCTCTCGGCCCAGGTGCCATGGACTCCGGCGACGGCGACGCGTCGGCCGACCATCGACGCATCGACGCCCTCGCCCACCGCCTCGATCGTGCCGACGGCTTCCGAGCCGCCGATCGCGGGAAGCTCCGGCTTGTAGCCGTAGGAGCCGCGCACGGTCCAAAGGTCGTGGTTGTGGATCGGCGAGAGGATGGTGCGCACGCGCACCTCGCCGGGGCCCGGCTCGGGCGCCGGGCTGTCTGCGAGATGCAGAACCTCGGCGGGATCGCCGAACGTCTCGTGAAGCGCGCTTTTCATGTCCGTCCTTCCGGTCTTGGGCAACGAAGGCGGGACATGGGAGGCCGGGGCCGTGCCGCCAAGGGGCGGAACCGGGAACAAGCCAAAGCACCCGCACCGCTGATTGCGGCCGGGGTGATGGGGTGTTTCCGTCTTGTGCCGCCGTTCCTTGGAACGGGCGACGGGCCGCCGGAGGCGAACCTCCGTGGGTAGTCAAGTGTATGTGGTCCGCCTCCGGCGACCCGCGCGGTGGTTGCGGTTCCGGACCGGGATGCGAAGCCGGCCCTGGCCTTTTGTTCGGGGATTACGCAGGGCGTCTCGGCCCGATCTGTCCAGCTGCTCTCACCGGTGGACCTGGGCTGTCTCCAACGCCGAGTTGTCGAAGAGCCGCCTCGTTTTGGGCAGCCAACCCCCATGTGCCGATAGGAACCGTCCGGGCCACGCCTCCTCCGGCAGGAGACGCATCGCGGACACCGCTCGCCACCCCTCCGAACGATCCCGGTGATCATTCGCGCCCATTCAGTGGGGCGGCGATGGGAGGAAGGTTAGACGCGGCGCGGGAGAGCGGGAATAGAATAAGGAAAGAGGGCGAGAGGGGAGTGGTTCCTGCCCCTTGGCTTCGGAGGAGCACGCGAAGTGATCTTCCCCCGGTTTTGCGGACACGCTGGGTTCGCCGATCATGCGCTGCTCGGCTTGTTCGGGGGTTGAGATACCCGATGGCCGAATGCATACGGTGTCGGTTGTAGTAGGCCTCGATGTATCCGAACAGCGCCTGGCGCGCTTTGGCTTGCGTCGCCCACCGGCACCGATGCACGAGTTCGACCTCGAGGGTGTGGAAGAGGCTCTCCGTCGAGGCATTGTCGTAGCAATTGACGGTGCGACTCATCGAGGGCACCGCGCCGATTACAGTCAGGTAATCGCCCTATACACCGGCCGCGTATTGCCACCCGCGATCCGAATGGCAGATGAGGCTGGGCGCTGATCGTTGGCGTTGGGCTGCCATCATCAGCGCGGCGAGCGGCAGCTCGGTCCGCATAGGGTCGCGCATCGCACACGGACGCCGACCTCGGATGGCCTATCGAGGTGGTGACCGACATGGGTAAGAGCCGGAGGCTCGGCTTCGTCGACTACCAGGCCACAGACGAAGCCTTCTTCGACCTCTTCGAGCGTCTTCGCGCCGACCGGCTGATCCCCCGAGGCCTGGCCCTTTCGACCGGGAGGCTTCCCGCGGTACGGCATGCCGACGCCTCATTTCGTGCAGGCGCGCAGACGTCCCCGAAACGGCACCTGAAGCGGCAGGGGTCTGTTCCGGCCAGAGGTCCGTTCGTCAGGGCATCGGCAACGGAGCCGAGGGCTCGCGCCCGACATGACCGCCGGACGGAACCCCGCTCGGGGCCTCAGGCGACCGGCAGAGTCGTGCGTAGTCCGGTGCGAGCCGCCTGCTTGATGGCGGTGACGACCTCAAGCGTCCGCAGGCCCTCGCGCCCACTGACGAGCGGAGGTTCGTCGCCCCGGATCACGGCGGCGAAATGGCGTATCTGCAAGGCCAAAGGATCTTTGGCGGCCACGCCCACCCGCGTCCGTTGCAGCGGCTCCCACCATCCGGGCTTGCCGTCGTTCGTCCAGACCTCGAGCTTGGGCAGCGACAGGGAACCCGCGGTGCCGGCGATGACGTAGCAGGCCTCGTCGGCGAGGGGATAGGCGGGGTTCTCGCCCGTCGTCATCTCCCAGCTCCAGGGCGCCACGACCGTATCGCAGACCGACACGGTGCCGAGCGCGCCGGAGGCGAATTCGAGGATGATCGCCGACGTCTCCTCGACCCCATGCCCCCGGACGGTGTTGGACTCGGCCGCCTGAATGGCGACCACCTCGCCGAGAAGGGCGCGCAGGTTGTCGATGTCGTGGATGAGATTGAGGAAGACTGGCCCCGCCCCCGGCTCGCGCCGCCAGGCGACGTCGAAATAGTCGTCGGGCTTGTAGAGCCAGAACAGGGCGTTGACCGTGACGATCCGGCCGAGCCGGCCGCTCGCCACGATCTCGCGCGCGGCCCGCATGATCGGGTTGTGACGGCGGTGGTGGCCGACGAGAAGCGGGACGCCCGCGCCCTCGGCTGCCGCGACGAGCCGTTCGCCTTCCTCGAGATCGTCGGCGATTGGCTTTTCCACGAGGATCGGCACGCCGGCGGCGACCGCTTCGAGGCCGTTCTCGACATGGACCTGGTTCGGCGTCGCGATGACGACACCGTCCGGCCGGCCCGCCGCCAGCATCTCGCGGAAGCTCGCATACCAGGGCACGCCGTTGTCGGCTGCGACCTGGCGGCCGGCCTCCGTCGGATCGACGACGGCGGCAAGCTCGGTCTCCGGTTCGGCTCGAACATGCTGGATATGGCGCCGGCCGATCAGGCCCGCGCCCATCACCGCGATGCGGGCGGGGTAGGCGTCCGGCCCGCTCATGCCTGGGCGGCCGCTGCGCAGAGCGCCGCGACGCGGCGGATCGCCAGGAGATAGCCCTGCGTTCCCAGCCCCGCGATCACGCCGTCCGCCCGCAGCGAGACGTAGGAATGGTGGCGGAAGCTCTCGCGCTTGTGGACGTTGGAAATGTGGATCTCGATCACCGGCGGCTCGAACGTATTGAGCGCGTCGAGGATCGCGACCGAGGTGTGGGTGAAGGCGGCCGGGTTGATGACGATGCCGACGGCCGTCTCGCGCGCCTCGTGGATCCAGTCGATGATCTCGTATTCGCGATTGGACTGGTGGAACCGGATTTCGTGGCCGAGCTCGCCTGCCAGAGCCCGGCAGTCGCGCTCCACGTCGGCAAGGGTCTCCGTGCCGTAGATGTGGGGCTGGCGCTTGCCCAGAAGATTGAGGTTGGGTCCGTTGAGGACGAAGATCAGGCTCATGGGGCGGCTTTCGAAAGGTCCGGTTGAGGAAGGCGGCGCACCCTAGAAGGCGCGAAGGCCCGTGAAGTGGCGGGTCATGCGGGCCGCCTCGCGGCGTGCGCCGCGTCCCGGCCGAAGACGAGCGGCACCGCCGAGCCGAACGCGGTGTTCGGAAGACCTGCCCTGAAGCCTACGAAGCAGCCCCGCCAGGCGGTGTGGCAGCGAGTGCGGGCGTGGTCGCGCACGATGACCGTTTGACCCGCGCCCAGCATCGCAGCGTCGTCGGACGGCCGGTCGGATGCGGCAGGACGGCCTGCTTGAAAGGATGGGTGACGTTGACGCCGGCAAGGCCTCAGGCTCTCCGCGCACACGAGAAGGTCGGGCAGAACCATCGCGTCGAAGGACGAGTACAGCGTGTCGAAGAGCGTATGGCGATCGTCCGGCCCGAGCGCGCCTTTCCGTCTCGTGGAGGCTATGGGACTTGGAAAACTGGATGTCGGAGCTGATCAGACCGACCCGGACGGCCGGCAGGGCGTCACCCTCGATGGTCATGCTGGCGTCCTGAAAGCGCGGAAAGAACGTTGCCCGGCGAGGCGGCGGAACGCCATGCGTCTTGCGGGCCGCGGCGAAGCGGAGCGAGGGGCCCCGCCTCGCCGGAGCGCGTTACTGCACCGTGAAGGGAATGTTCGGAATGGATTCCGGGAACTGCGGAACCGGAACCTTCATCCACTTGGCGTAGACGGCGGCATGCTCGCCGTTCGCCTTGATCTTGTCGATGAAGGCGTTGATCGCCTCGTTCCAGTCCTTCTCGCCCTGGCGGGTGCCGGCGCCGTTGAAGACCGTCACGAAGTCGATCTTGCGCTCGTACTTGCCGGGCGCCGCGTTATCGAGCCGCTGCAGGTAGAACTGGTTGCCGCCGACGGCATCGACCTGGCCCGAGAGGAGCGCTTGGATCGAGGCGGCGTCGTCGTCGAAGCGGCGGATGGTGGCGGTGGATTCTAGGAGCTTGGTGGCGGCGGTGTCCTGCGTGCTCGAACGCGGCACGCCGATGGACAGGCCCGCCGCCTCCTCGGGCGTCGTGATCGTCTTGTCCTTCGGTCCGTAGAGCGAGATGACGTTGCCGGCATAGGGCTTGGAATACTGGATCGCCTTGGCGCGCTCCTCCGTCATCGCCATGGTGGCGAAGAGGACGTCAACCTTGCCGGTCGTCAGGGCCGGGATGCGGTTGGAGACGGCGAGCGGGGTGAACTCGACCTCGACGCCGAGGTCCTCGGCGAAGAGCCGGGCGATGTCGGCGTCGAACCCGTCCTGCTGACCGCTGGAATTCACAAAGCCCCAGGGCTGGTTGTCGCCCTGGATGCCGACGATGATGCGACCACGGGCCTTGGCCTCTTCGAGCGAGGCGGCATCGGCCGAGACCGATCCGAACAGGGCCGCGAGGGCGACGGTCGCCAAGGCGGCCCGGCGGGCCAGGGTGCGGCCGTTGGTGAAAATCGAAAGCATGACAATCCTCCCAGGGGTGACGATGAGCCGGCCGCGCGCGGCCGAGCGATTGCCGCGAGCCCGGCTCTCCCGGCCGGCCTCGCGGGTTTCGGGTCAGGACAGGTTGTGCCTGCCCTGAATCTGTCTGGCGCACCGCGCGAGATGCGCGAGGTGATCGGCGGGCGCGCGCCCTTGCGCGATCGGAACCTCGACCGCGACCGCCGCCTCCCTCGGCACGGCGGCGAGAAGCTCGGCGAGCGGAAGCATCCCCTCCCCGGGCGCGAAGCGCCCCGAGCGGGCCTCCGCCACCATCGCCTCGGCGCTCGACGGGGCGTCGCCCCGGACGTCGCAGAGCTGCAGCGCCCCGATGCGCCCGGCCGGCGCGGCGGCCACGTCCTCGACCCGTCCGCCGTTGCGGAACAGATGGATCGCGTCCACCAGCACGCCGGCATTGGCGCGGCCGGACGCTTCCACGACGCGCAAGGCCGCGTCGAAGGTCGCGACAGGCCGCCAGCCCATGTTCTCCAGATCGACGCTCATGCCGAAGCCCGCGCACAGATCGCACACGGCGCCGAACGCCTCTACGAGGCGGCTCTCGTCCAGATCGTCGCCGCAGACGCTGAGCCGCTTGGCGCCGAGCGCCGAAGCGCCTTCGAGCATGGGCGCCAGCGTTTCGGGCCGGAAGTCGGGGGACAGGACGACGAACTCGATGTCGTGGAGCGAGACGCCGTGATCGTCGAGCGCCGAGCGCACGTCGCGCGCCTCGGGGCTCCCCGCCGGCAACTCGTAGAAGGGCGCGCCGGGAAAGGCCGGGTGGAGGCGGAACCCAACGCGCGAAAAGCCGGCGGCGGCTGCGGCGCGCACGAAGTCGAGCGGCGGCAGATCGATCGCCGAGAAATGGGCGACGCCCAAGGGAGCGGCCTGACCGGTCATGCGATGCCCTTTTCGGCGAGATGCCGCACGAGGTTGGCGCCCGTGCGCCGGATATGGTCGGCGAGCTTGGCGCAGGCATAGTCGACGTCGCGCGCCACCGCCCCCTGCCCGATCTCGCTGTGCTCGGCCGCCACGTTCCGGTCGCCCGAGGTGCGGGTCAGGAAGGTGCGGCGGTAGCGGTCGTTGAGGTTGAGGAGAATGCCGCAGAAGTTGAGGAGCAGCGGGTGCCGGCAACCCGAAATGAGCGTGAGGTGGAAGTCGCGATGGGCGGCCTCCCAGGTTTCCAGCGTCTCGGGCCGCGCGGGATCGCGCTCGGCGCGGTTGAGGCGGTGCAGCGCGCGCATGACGTTGCCCTCCCATTCCACGTCGCCGACGCGCATGGCCTCGCGCAGCGCGAAGCTTTCCATCTCGACGCGCAGGCTGGTGATCTCCTCCAGATTGGCGAGCGAGAGCGGGGTGACGCGATAGCCGCGATTGTCCTCGAACTCGACGAGGCCGTCGGCGATGAGACGCGCCAGGGCCTCGCGAAGCGGGCTGAGGCTGACGTTGAAGTTCTGGCGCGCGCGGTCGAGATTGATCTTGGCGCCCGCCTCCAGCTGGCCGGAGACGATGGCCTCGCGCAGGCGGTGCACGAGCTGGCTGGCGATCGTGTTCTTGCCGTCGTCCATGAGCGGGCGAACGGCGGCGGCGCTTGCCGCCCCTGCCTTCCCGCCCTCTTCCCGCTCGATCAACGAAGCCGCCAACGCCCTGTCCCATGCTCGCAGGTTGTCATCGACGATGGCTACGAAAAACGATTATTGCTGTCAAGCCGCGGACGGTTCGCACGATGGCGCCCGTACCCGTCTGGAACCCGCAGGGCGGATCGTGCGCTGGATTTCCTCAGATTTCACCGGTTTCGAGCGTGCAGATGGGTAGTCCGCCGATCGGTCGCAAAGGATGCCATGCGGCGGCGGCGAAACGGGACTTAACGGATAATCGATGATCGTGCAGTCCTCCGGCTCAGGAAGGGAGGTCCGATCATGCTCATTCGCACCCAAGGGGACGTCACGCCCGCGGTTCTCGACGTCATGGCACAGACGCGCGATCCCCGGCTGCGCGAGATCCTGACATCCCTTATCACCCATCTCCATGCCTTCGTGCGCGACGTGAAGCTGACGGAGGCCGAGTTCCGCGAGGCCACCGCGATCCTCAACGAGATCGGGGCGCTGGCCAGCGACTCGCACAACGAGTTCGTACTGATGTCGGGCTCGCTCGGCGTCTCCACGCTGGTCTGCCTCCTCAACAACGGCGAGGGCGGGCAGACGGAGACCTCCCAGTCGCTGCTCGGGCCGTTCTGGCGCCTCAACTCGCCGCGCGTGCCGAACGGCGGCTCGATCATCCGCTCGGACACGCCGGGCACGCCGCTCTTCGTCACCGCGCGCGTCGAGGATGCGACAGGCCGCCCGATCGCGGGCGCCGAGGTCGACGTCTGGCACGCCTCGCCGGTCGGTCTCTACGAGAACCAGGACCCCGAGCAGGCCGAGATGAACCTGCGCGGCAAGTTCACCACCGACGCCGACGGCCGCTTTTCCTTCTGGTCGGTGCGCATGGTCGGCTACCCGATCCCGACGGACGGCGTGGTCGGACGGCTCCTCGCGGCGCAGGGCCGCCACCCCTACCGGCCCGCCCATCTCCACGCCCTGATCTTCAAGCCGGGCTACAAGGTGCTGATCAGCCAGGTCTTCGACCCGTCCTGCCCGTGGATCGACTCGGACGTGCAGTTCGGTGTGACCAAGGCGCTGACCGGCGATTTCGTGGAACACACCGAGCCCCACCCGGACCGCCCCGACATCGCGGGACCCTGGGTGCAGCTCGACTACACCTACGTCATGGAGCCCGGCGAGGCCGTGCTGCCGCGCCCGCCGATCAAGTAAGGAGCCCTGGACGATGCTGACCGACGACCAACGCCGCGAGGCCGCCGCCTCCATCCTGCGTGCCGAGGAGACCCGCGTCCCCGTGGTGCAGCTGAGCCGCACCTATCCGGACATGGAGATCGAGGACGCCTATCGCATCCAGGACCTCTGGGCCGACGAGCGCATCGCGCGCGGCGCGCGGCTGGCCGGCCACAAGATCGGCCTGACCTCCCGCGCCATGCAGATGGCCTCCAAGATGACCGAGCCCGACTACGGGCGCATTCTCGACGACGCGCTCTTCAACGACGGCGCGCAGATCCCGGCAACCCGCTTCATCAAGCCGCGTCTCGAGGTCGAGCTCGCCTTCGTCATGGGCGAGGAGCTTCAAGGCCCCGGCACGCGCATCCACGACGTGATGCGCGCAACGGAATATGTCGTGCCGGCGCTGGAGATCATCGATTATCGCACGGAAGTGCCGCGCGCCATCACCGACACGATCGCCGACAACGCCGCCTTTGGCGCGATCGTGGTCGGCGGCCGCGTGTTCCGCCCCTTCGACGTGGACGTGCGCTGGATCGGCGCGACCCTGTCGAAGAACGGGATCATCGAGGAATCGGGCGTCTCGGCCGCCATCATGGGCCATCCGGCGGCGGGCATCGCCTGGCTCGTCAACAAGCTGGCGGCCGTCGGCGCGGGCCTGAAGAAGGGCCAGATCGTCCTCGGCGGCTCGTTCACGCGGCCGGTGGACATCGCGCCCGGCGACGTGATCCATGCCGACTACGGCCCCTGCGGCGCGATCGGCGTGTCCTTCACATGACGGCCTTCCCCCTGCCCCGCAACGGTTTCAAGGCCGGGCTGAAGGCGGGCCGGTCGCAGATCGGCCTCTGGTCGGCCATCCCCGACGCCTTCGTCACGGAGGCGCTGGCGGGCTCCGGCTTCGACTGGATCCTGCTCGACACCGAGCACTCGCCAGGCGACGTCCTCACCGTCCTGCCGCAGCTTCAGGCGCTCAGCGCCTACGCCGTGTCGCCCGTGGTGCGGCCGGCGGTGAACGATCCCGTTCTGATCAAGCGCTTCCTCGACATCGGGGCGCAGACGCTTCTGATCCCCTATGTCCATACGGCGGGCGAGGCGCGGGCGGCGGTGGAGGCGATGCGCTATCCGCCGCGCGGCATCCGGGGCGTCTCGGCGCTGACGCGTGCCACCCGCTTCGGGCGCGTGGCGGACTATGCGCGAGACGTCGAGGGCGAGCTCTGCCTCCTCGTTCAGGTCGAGACGCGAGAGGCCTTGGAGCGGCTGGAGGAGATCGCCGCCGTCGAGGGCGTCGACGGCGTCTTCGTCGGCCCGGCGGATCTGGCCGCCAGCCTCGGCCATGTCGGGCAGGCGGGCCATCCAGAGGTGGTCGCCGCCGTGGAGGACGCGATCGCGCGCATCCGGGCTGCGGGCAAGCCGGCCGGCATCCTCACCCCCGACAAGGCCTTCGCCAGGCGCTGCATCGAACTCGGCACGACTTTCACGGCGGTGGGCGTCGATATCGGCATCCTCGCCCGCCAGACCGAGGCTCTCGCGCGCGAGTTCGCGGCGTGAGCGCAGGCCCCCTCTCCGAGGCGGCCCGGCGCGAGCTGGTGCCGACGGGCAGGCTCCGGCTGGCGGTGAACGTCGCCAATGCCGAAATGGCGACGGAGACGAGCCCCGGCGTCTTCGAGGGCAAGGCGATCGACCTGTCGCGGCGGCTCGCCGCCGACTGGGGCATTCCCGTCGAAATCGTTCCCTTCGCATCGGGCGGGGCGATCCTTAAGGACATAGCCGCATGGGACGCGGCGGTCCTGGCCGTAGAGCCGTCGCGCCGCGACCGCCTGCATTTCCTGCCCGCCTTCACCACCGTCGACGCAACGCTCGCAACGCTTGGGCGCTCGCCCCTCTCGACTTGCCGGGACGCGGACGCGCAAGGCCTACGGATCGCGGTGGTGCGGGGCGCCGCCTACACCGCCCATCTCGAACAGAGCTTCGCCCACGCCGAACTCGTCGCCTTCGACAACCCGAAGGACGCGCGCGCCGCCGTGCTGACGGGCGGCTGCGACGCCGTGGCCGGCATCCGCTCGACCCTGCAGCACTTGACGCTGGAGAATCCGGAGGTGCGCCTCATGGCGGACGACTTCCTGCGCATTCCCCAGGCGCTCGCCCTTACCCTCGGGAAGCCACACGCGCAGGCCGCTCTCGAATCCTGGTTCGGCGCACCCGGCGCACCCGCCGCCGCGTGATGTCTTCAGGCCGCGCCCGCTCCAGCGCCCGAAGCGCGCACGAGTTCGGCCTGGAAGCGTTCGATCGCATCCTCGGCGAAGCTCGACAGGACGCGCCCCCGCTTCATCAGGACGTAGGGGACGACGCTGCTCGGCTCAACGAGCGGACGTTGCACGAGGCCCGGCATGTAGACCTCCGCCACGGAGAACTCGTCGATCAATGCGACGCCGAGGCCGTGGCGCACCAAAGACACGACGGTCTGGGCGAAGCGGCCGCGCATCGAATAGTGCGGGGTCAGTCCCGCGTCGATGAAGGGCCGCGCGAGGACCGCGCCGTAGGGATCCTGGGGATCGACTCCGATCACCGCCTCGCGTGCCAGTTCGTGGATGGAGATCGCGTCTCTCTCCGCGAGCTCATGACCTTCCGGGACGATCACGACGAGGCGCCCTTGAGCGAGCGGGCGCGAGACGAGCGCCGGATTGGTGCTGGGCGAGCTCATGACGACGAACTCGCCCCGCTCCAGAAGCAGGTAGTCGGCCGTCTCCTCGATCTTCAACACGTTCAGGTCGATACCAAGATGCGGGAAGCTCTGCCGCAGCGACCGGATCACGCGTGCGGCGATGAACTGCGCGATGGACGGCGCGGAGGCGAAGCTGAGGACCGAGCTATCGCCCCGGCGCAGCAGCGCCACGGCCTCGTTGAGGTTGCCGATCTCCCGGTGCACCTGCTCCACGACGGAGAAGATCATCCGCGCCTCGGACGCCGGCAGGAACACCCCCCCCTTTCGCTCGAAGAGGCGGATGCCGACCGTGTCCTCCGTGTATTTCAGGAGGCGGCTGACGCCGGGCGCCGAAACGCCCATCAGCTTGGCCGCGCCCTGGATGGAGCCCGCGACCATGACCGCGCGGATCACCTCGATCTGGCGCAGCGTCAGGGCCTTGGTCACATCAGCTCTCCCGTCTTCGGCAGGGCCGAGATTAACATCATGTTCCGCAAGTCGCGAAATCGGTATTTGACCTGTTGCCGGGTGCTTGCGATGGCTAGGGAAAGAGCCTTCCGGGAGACCTTGGGGGAAGGCTTGATGGGAGGATCGGCTTGAACGTCCAACTCGACTTCGGCGTCATCCTGGCGCGTTGGCCGGAGCTTGCGTGGGGCACGCTCGGCACCCTCTGGCTGGCGCTCTGCGGCATGGTCCTCGCCATGATCATCGGCGTGGCGGGCGTCGCCGTGCGCCGGTCCCATTCGCGGATTGGCGCGGGGCTGGTGATCGCCTTCGTGGAACTGGTGCGCAACACGCCGTTCCTCGTCCAGATCTTCTTCATCTTCTTCGCGCTGCCGCTCGCCGGCGTGAGGCTCGACCCGACGACGACCGCGATTCTGGCGCTCGGCCTCAACGGCGGCGCCTATGCGATCGAAATCATTCGCGGCGGCGTCGAGAGCATCCCCAAGGGCCAGAGCGAAGCCGGCTTCGCGCTTGGCCTGTCGCGCGCCGACATCTTCCGCCTCATCATCCTGAAGCCGGCGCTGCGCGCGATCTTCCCCTCGCTCGCCAGCCAGTTCGTGCTCCTGACGCTGATGACCTCGATCGCGACCTCGATCTCGGCATTCGAGCTGACCAGCGTCGCCCAGCGCATCGACGGCGACACGTTCCGCTCCTTCGAGGTCTACTTCACCATTACGGGCATCTACCTTGCCCTGTCCTGGCTCCTGATGACGGCGCTGGCCGCCATCGCGCGCCTGTCCTTCAACTATCCGACGAAGTGAGGCCGGGATCATGGGAACGAGTACCGTCGGCCTTCCGGAAATGCTGTTTCTCCTGCGCGGCCTCGGCTGGACGCTGATCCTGACCGGCTTCGGCTTCGTTGGCGGCATCCTGTTCGGCCTCGTGGTGGCGCTGGCGCGCGTCTCGAAGAACCGGCTCCTGCGCTGGCCCGCCAAGGCCTGGATCGTGGTGTTCCAGGGAACGCCGCTCCTGATGCAGCTTTTCGTGTTCTTCTTCGGCCTGCCGCTCTTCGGCCTCAACGTCGACCCGTGGCTGGCGGTGGCCGTCGCCCTCACCGCCCATGCCTCGGCGTTTCTCGGCGAAATCTGGCGCGGGGCCATCGAGGCGGTGCCGCTCGGCCAGAGCGAGGCGGCGCACGCGCTCGGCCTCAAATATCCGAGCCTGATGCGCGACATCATCATGCCGCAGGCCTTCCGCCTGTCGCTGCCCGCGACCATCGGCTTCCTGGTTCAGCTCCTGAAGGGCACTTCGCTCGCCGCCATCGTCGGCTTCATCGAGTTGTCCCGCGCCGGGCAGATCGTCTCCAACCAGACCTTCCAGCCGCTTCTCGTCTTCGGGATCGTCGGCATCCTGTACTTCCTGATGTGCTGGCCCCTGTCGCTCTGGGGCAGCCGGATGGAACGCCGCCTCGCGCAGGCGGCCCGCTGAAGGGCCTGCCCTTCGCCAGAAGTCGAAAATGTCAAAGAGGAGGACATAGAATGACGAAGACGCTCACCCGCACGCTCGGCCTCGGCATCGCCGCCCTTGCCCTGGTCGCGGCCGCCCTGCCCGCCGGCGCCATGACGCTGGACGAGGCCAAGGCCGCCGGCAAGGTGCGCATCGGCATCCAGGCCGACAACTGCCCCTGGGGCTGCCTCTCGACGACGGGCGAGGCGCAAGGGTTCGACGCGACGGTCGGGCGCGCCTTCGCCAAAAGCCTCGGCCTCGAGGCCGAGTTCGTGCCGCTCGCCGTCGCCAACCGCATCCCGGCGCTGACCGCCAGCCGCGTGGACATGCTGATCGCCTCGGTCGGCATCACGGCCGAGCGCGCGAAATCCGTGCAGTTCAGCCACCCCTATGCCGCCAACACGCTCTACGTGACCGCCGCCAAGACGACCGCCCTGCCCGATCTCGCCGCGCTTTCGGGCGTGAGCGTCGGCGTACCGCGCTCGGCGCCGATGGACACGATCCTCACCAAGGAAGCGCCCTCTGCCGACATCCACCGCTTTGACGACGACGCCGCCAACATCCAGGCCCTGCTCTCGGGCCAGGTGAAGGCGCTCGGCTCCAACCAGTTCTACATCCAGCGGCTGGAGAAGGCGTCGCCCGGCACCTACGAGAACAAGTTCCCGATCGGCCAGCTCTACCAGGGCGTGGCGACGCGCCTCGGCGAAAGCGACTGGAACACGGCGCTCAACGAGTTCCTGAAGAGCTACGTCGGCAGCGACGGCTACAACGCCTCCCATGCCGAGTGGCTCCAGGTGCCGGTGACCGACCTGCCGGCGACGATCGACGGCGTCAGCTTCACCGTCAGCCAGTAACCAAATCCTTCGTGCGAACGCCCTTTGCGGGTGTTCGCACGAGCCCGGGAGGACCCGATGACCGCCACCAGCGACGACATCCTGATCCGCATGGAGAGCGTGGAGAAGTATTACGGCTCCTTCCACGCCCTGAAGAACGTGAACCTCTCGGTCCGGCGCGGCGAGAAGATCGTCCTGTGCGGGCCGTCGGGCTCGGGCAAGTCGACGCTCATCCGCTGCATCAACCATCTGGAGCCGATCAAGTCGGGCCGGATCGTGGTGGACGGCACCGAGCTCAGCGACGGGCAGAAGTCGATCGACATCGTGCGCCGCGAGGTCGGCATGGTGTTCCAGCAGTTCAACCTCTTCCCGCACATGACGGTGCTGGAAAACTGCATGCTGGCGCCGATGCGCGTGCGCGGGGCCAAGCGCGAGGAGGCCGAGGCGACCGCGCGCCGCTTCCTGGAGCGCGTTCGCATCGGCAACCAGGCCGACAAGTATCCCGCGCAGCTTTCCGGCGGCCAGCAGCAGCGCGTGGCCATCGCCCGCGCGCTCTGCATGGAGCCGATCGCCATGCTCTTCGACGAGCCGACCTCCGCGCTCGACCCCGAAATGGTGAAGGAAGTGCTCGACACGATGGTCGGCCTCGCCCGCGACGGCATGACCATGATCTGCGTGACGCACGAGATGGGCTTCGCCCGTCAGGTCGCCGATCGCGTGATCTTCATGGCGGACGGCGAGATCATCGAGGAGAACACGCCGGAAGCCTTCTTCCAGGCCCCACGCCACGAGCGGGCGAGAGCCTTCCTCGGCGAAATCCTGCATTGAGGCATGCGATCATGATCACTGGTCATACGCGACTGATCGCCCATCTCGGCTACCCGACGGCGACCTTCAAGGCGCCGATGATCTACAACCCGTGGTTCGAGAAGCGCGGCATCGATGCCGTGGTGGTACCGATGGGGTGCAAGGCGGAGGACTACCCGACCTTCGTCCGGTCGCTTTTCCGGCTTTCGAACATCCATGGCGCGCTCGTCACCATGCCGCACAAGATCACGACCCTCGGCATCGCCGACCGCGTGTCCGTGACGGCGCGGATCGCGGGTTCCGCGAACGCCCTGCGGCTCAGGGAGGACGGCGCCATCGAGGCCGACATGTTCGACGGCGAGGGCTTCGTGCGCGGCGTCCGGGCGAAGGGCGTGGAGCTTCAGGGTCGCTCGGCGCTGGTCGTCGGCTCGGGCGGGGTCGGCTCCGCGATCGCGGCCTCGCTGGCCAAGAGCGGCGTGGCGCGCCTCGCTCTGTACGACGTGAACGAGGCGTCCGCGCGCGCGCTGGCCGAGCGTTTGCGCGCAGCCTACGAGACGCTCGCCGTCGAGACGGCCGGCAACGATCCCGCCGGCTTCGATCTCGTCGTCAACGCTTCGCCGCTTGGGATGAAGGACGGCGATCCCCTGCCGATGGACGTCTCGCGGATCGATCCGTCCACCTTTGTGGGCGAAGTGGTGATGAAGGCCGAGATCACGCCGTTCCTTGCCGCCGTCGCGGAGCGCGGCTGCCGCTATCAGGTCGGCACCGACATGCTGTTCGAGCAGATCCCGGCCTATCTCGAGTTCTTCGGCTATCCGCGCGTGGAGGTTGATGAACTCCGACAGGGTGCGGCGATCCGCTACTGACGCGGCGTCTTCGCACCCCTCTTCTTACGGAGCCCTTCGCCATGAAGACCTCGATCGCCACCGTCTCCCTCTCTGGCGACCTGTCGGAGAAGCTCGCCGCCATCACACAAGCGGGCTTCGGCGCGGTCGAGATCTTCGAGAACGACTTCCTCGCCTTCGACCAGGGGCCGCGGGACGTTGGGCAGATGGTGCGCGACGCGGGGCTCGAAATCTCGCTGTTTCAGCCCTTCCGCGACTTCGAGGGCCTGCCCGAGCCCCAGCGCACACGCGCCTTCGAGAGGGCGCGGCGCAAGTTCGAGACGATGAACGAGCTCGGCACCGACCTGATCCTGATCTGCTCCAACGTCTCGCCGCTGGCGCTCGGTGGCATCGACCGGGCGGCGGAAGATCTGGGCGCCCTCGGCGACGTCGCGCGCGAGCACGGGGTGCGCATCGGCTACGAAGCGCTGGCCTGGGGCCGCTTCGTCAACGACCACCGCGACGCCTGGGAGATCGTGCGCCGGGCCGACCACACCCACGTGGGCCTGATCCTCGACAGCTTCCACTCGCTGTCGCGCGGGATTGACAGCGGATCGATCCGCTCGATCCCCAAGGACAAGATCTTCATCGTCCAGATGGCCGATGCGCCGAGGCTCGACCTCGACCTCCTCTCATGGAGCCGGCACTACCGCAACATGCCCGGCCAGGGCGAACTCCCCGTCGCCGACTTCATGGCCGCGATCGAGGCGACGGGCTACGACGGCTACTATTCGCTCGAGATTTTCAACGACCAGTTCCGCGCGGGTTCGGCGCGCCAGACCGCCGTCGACGGCCGCCGCTCGCTGATTTACATGATGGATCGGCTGAAGGCCGAGGGGCGCGCGGTCAAGGGACCGTCCGAGCCGAACCCGCTGCCGCCGCCGGCCAGGACCGCCGGCCTCTCCTTCCTGGAGTTCGCGACCGACAACGCCTCGGCCGTCGCGCTCGCGCAGCTTCTGACCGCCATCGGCTTTCGCGCCGTTGGCCGGCATCGCTCGAAGGATGTCCGGCTCTTCGCGCAAGGGGACCTGCGCGTCGTCGTCAACACCGACGCGGAGGGGTTCGCCCATTCCTCCTATATCGTTCACGGCACCAACGTCGCCGCGCTCGGCCTGCGCATGCAGGACGCCGACGCCGCCCTGAAGCGCGCGGAGGGCTTGATCGCGACGACCTTCCGCCAGCCGGTCGGTCCGGGCGAGCTGGAGCTCCCCGCGCTGCGGGGCCTCGGCGGCAGCCTTCTCTATCTCGTGCCGCAGGACGACGCGCTCGGCCGGCAGTGGGAGGTGGATTTCGACCTTGAGCCCTGCTGGAACGCCCATGCGGGCGCGGGTCTGGAGGCGATCGACCACATCGCCCAAACCGCGCGCTTCGAGGACATCCTGTCCTGGACCCTGTTCTACCGGTCGATCTTCGACCTGAAACCCTTGGCGCCGCTCGAGGTGCCGGACCCCGGCGGGCTGGTGCTGAGCCAAGTTCTGGAGAACGAGGACGCCAGCCTCCGCATCGTCCTCAACGGCTCGCAGTCGAACCGCACCCAGTCCTCGCGCTTCGTGTCGCAGTTCGTCGGGCCCGGCGTCCAGCACGTCGCCTTCCGCACGGCGGACATCTTCGCCACCGTCGAGCGTCTCGGCGCGAACGGCGTCTCCTTCCTGCCCATCCCACAGAACTACTACGACGACCTCGACGCCAAGTTCGACCTCGAGCCGGGCGTCCTCGACGCCATGCGCCGAAGCGGCATCCTCTATGACCGCGACGAGGCGGGCGAATATTTGCAGATCTATCTCGGCGCGTTGGAGGGCGGCTTCTTCATCGAAATCGTCGAGCGGCGCGGCTACCGGGGCCTCGGCGCGCCCAACGCGCCGATCCGTTTGGCCACGCAGGCCCGCCTCAAGCCCGCGGGCCTGCCCACGAATTGATGCCGACGCACCTCGCCCAGGCGGCCGCTCGGTGGGTCCAGGTCGCGAACCGCGCCGCTGAGGAGGTTAGCGGCGCCGGTTAGGGCACGGCCCGTGGCGGTTGCCATCTG